>JBBSCJ010000016.1:0-85308 GCA_038250435.1 Gemmatimonadales bacterium
CGGCTTTGAAGTCGGGGCAACTCGGAACCGCGGTACAGAGCGTACTTCCCGGACGTCGGTTCCCGTAAGCGTGCGCTTCGGTGGCATCGGCATGACGCATCCGTTCGGCGCAGAAGCGCGCCTCAGCATGTTCGATGAACGAGTTCGCGATGGACGACCGCACATCGCTTCGTCAACGCAAATCACGTACAGGTTTGGCAGCCGCACTCGTCTGTCCAGAAGTGTCGCGGGGCCCTACTCCCTGGCTGGATTTACGGTTGTGTCGGCGTCACAGGTCGCCGAGCGCAACTCCGCAGCGTCTCGCCGTCTGCTGTGGGGATTCCATGCCGGATTCGGAGCACGCCTGCCTTTTCGTTCCGGGTATGTTCGCCCGGAAGTGTTCGTGGCCTACGACCAAGGCTCTTCGGGGGCCACGCCATCAGCTGTCGTACCGGCACGTCGAACGATCGGAGCGCGTTTTGGCTACTCGTGGGTGTCGTTCTGAACTCAACGCGCTCGAACGTTGTAGAAGCAACCGTCAGCCACGTCTCGTCGCGCAAAGACGATCGACTTTTCTTGCCGGTCCAGCGTGTCTGTGCGTTCGGCGTAGTAGTGTTTTCTCCACTCGTCGTGCTTGGTGCGGTTTTTTCCGCCGCGTCAGCCGCACGAAAAATCGCTGGGGACGGTCCGACGTTCGTAATGCTCGCCGCGTGCATCATGCTATTCACCACCGTAGTGTTGCTCGATATTCAATGCGTACGGAGGGCCGTCCGACTGTTAAAACGCAAGAGTTGCCTCTTGGAGGTGACGATGTGTCTTGCACTCTTTACTTGCACGATGCTGTTCCTGAAAGCGGTGCCGACCGGCCGTTCGCTCGCTGGCTGCCTGTCGATCCTGGTTGCGGCCACAGCGGAAGAACTAGTCTTCAGAGTCGTTCTTTGGCAACGCATCCGGGGATGGCTGAGACGAGCGCAATATTCGTCTCAGGGTGCGCGTTCATTGTCTGGACTCGTTTCTTCCATGACCTTCTCATTCGCCCATTTCGCCGGGCGCGGCGTCGATTTTCAGATGCCCGATCAGGCGAGCGACACACTACTCCGCCTGTTTGCTCTTGGCCTATTGTATCAGGGTTTAGCGCGGGCGGGAGGAGTTGGCATAGCGATTATGATCCACACCACGGTGAATGTGGCCGTGATCAGATCGACCTTCGTCGGTGGATCCTCACTGGCGATGGCAGTGGTCTTTGGCACGATCATCATTGCGACCATGGGGCCATGGTGCAGGCGAGTACCTGCGCAAGGGGTATTGCAGCTGAAGGCTGAGAGATAACCGCAGTATTTTTCTCGGATCTTCGCGGAATCGTGTGGGTGGATTTCACGAAGTATGGTCCCATGGCAGTGGTGGCAACGTAGTCGTGAGCACCTTGAGGCGCAGGTACTCCTCATCGCGAATGCCGTAGCAGCGGCGTTGGATCACGCGGATCTTGTTGTTCAGCCCTTCGACAAATCCGAGCGCGACCTTGTTGTCCGGCGGGCAGTAGGCTGCGATGCCCTCCCATTGAAGTTCGATCAGCGCGGCGAACTTCTCGAACGGCTCGAGTCGTTGCCAGCGAAGTGCCTTTCGCCAGTTCTCGAAAAACTTCCAGGCCTACGCTTCGCTCCGATATTCCCAGAGCTGCGCAAACTGCTCCTTCAGCACGTAGGCGGTCTTGAGTCGCTTATTCGCCGCCAAGAGCGTTGGTAAGGCGCGCCGTTTCTCCGCACTCAGGTTGGCGCGATGCGAGAGCAGCACGTACTTCTGTCCTTTGATTGTCACCGATCGCGTGAAATTCCCCAGTAGCGATCGCGTGGATTCCCCAGGTAGCGATCGTGTGAAATTCCCCACCCCTTTTTCGGGAGCTGGGCGATGACAGCTGGACGTGGGGCGTTGGACAGCGTGATGGCGTGGTCTCCGGCGGCATCTTTCGGGCAGCCTTGGCCCGGAGGGGAGACGATGGTGACGGAAACGGTGGTGGAGCAGGTGGTCCAGGCCTTGGCCCGCGGCGAGGGCGTGTCGGCGATCGCGCGTGCGTACGGCCTCGACCGCAAGACGTTCCGGGCGTGGCGTCGGCGGGGGCTTTACGTCGAGCGCGCCGGACGTCCGGTGGTGTCGCCGCTCGATCCGTATCGGGCGTGGATCGCGCAGCGCGCGCCGGAGGTCGACTACAACGCGACCGTTCTGCACCGCGAGCTGGGTGAAAAGGGATTGACGGGTTCCGTGATTATCGTACGCCGGGCGGTCGTGCCGCTGCGGGCGGGCGCGACGCCGAAGGCGACGGTGCGTTTTGAAAGCGGTCCGGGCGAGCAAGCGCAGGTCGACTTCGGGCATGTCCGGGTGTGGATCGACGACGTGCAGGTCGCCGCCCAGATCTTCGCGATGACTTTCGGCTTTTCGCGGCGCGGCGTTGCGGTCGCCACTCCCCGACTTCGCCTGCGCGAGTGGCTCAGCGGCCACGAGCTGGCCTTACAGCATTTTGGCGGCGTGACCGATCGCGTCGTCGATAACGCCAAAGCGATGGTGCTCGAGCACGCGCGCGATGCGGTGCGCTGGCATCCCACGTATGCCGATTTCGCGGGCTCCTACGGCTTCGTTCCGTGGGCGTGCGCCCCGTACCGACCCCAAACCAAAGGCAACGTGGAATCGGGCGTGAAATACGTCTCGCGGAATGCGCTCGCCGGCATGCGCTTTCGCTCGTGGGCGCACCTCAAGGCGTGGCTGCTGGAATGGGCCACCACCGTCGCCGATCAGCGCGTGCACGGCACGACGCACAAGCCGCCCGCCGTGCGCTTCGCCCGCGAAGCGCTCACACCGCTCGATAGCCGCCCGCCGTACGCCATGGCGCACGTGCGCACGTGCGTGGTCGCGCCGGATGCGCTGGTGAGCATCGGGGGGTTCCGCTACAGCGTGCCAGCGCATCTCGCGGGCACCACCGTGATCGTGCATGAGCACACGACGGACTTCACGATCTCGGAGCGTGACACGCTCGTGGCCACGCATGCGCAGCAGGGGTGGCGGCAGGTGGTCATGGTGCCGGCGCACTACGCGGGGCTCCTGCGCGTCGATCAGACGCCCCTCGCGGCGCTGCCGCCGCCACATGATCCGCGGTACGTCGGCCCGCGACCTGGAGATCTACGCACGTTTCGCCGCGTCGACGAGCGCGGAGGCGGCCGCATGAATCGCACGGCGAGGTCGGAGCTGGCGGAGCTGGCGGAGTTGGAGGTACTGGAGACCCACTGCCTTCGTAAGCTTCCCCGTCAAGCGCACAGTTTGAAAGTGGACTCGGTGGCGGTTGTGGGTCTCGGCAGGAAGACGAGCGGAGGCAGGTCGCCGAGACTATCGTGCCCCCGCTCCGTGTTATAGCTCTGTCGCCAATCCTCGCTGACCACCCGCACTTCATCGAGGGACGCAAACACCCACGCGTCGAGGATCTCGTGTCGGAAGCTGCGGTTGAAGCGTTCGAAGTAGGCGTTCTGATTCGGCTTGCCCCGCTCGAACGCGAGGCCGATGCCGCGCTGCTCGCTCCACGCCCGCAGGGTCTCCGCGATGAACTCCGGCCCGTTGTCACTGCGTAATTGGCGCGGGGCGCCGTGCACCGCGATCAGCTCGTCGAGGACGGCGACCACGCGGGCACTGGGCAACGAGAAATCCACCTCGATGGCCAGCACTTCGCGATTCCCCTCGTCCAAGACGTTTGAGACGCGATACGAACGGCCGCTGTAAAGGGAGTCGCCCATGAAGTCCATCGCCCAGGTTTCATTGAGCCGCGGCGGCGCCACCAAGGGCACACGCTCGCGCTTCGGCAGGCGCTTCTTCGTGCGACGCACCTGATTCAGGCGCAGCGCACAGCACACGCGATACACGCGCTGGTGATTCCACGGATGGCATTGCGCGCGCAGCCGACTGAAGCACTTCCAGAATCCCCACCGCCCATGCTTGGCGACCACCGCCTGCAACGCCGCGATGACGGGGGCATCGATGTCGGCCGGTGATGCGCCGACCGCGGCGGCTTGAGCGCGATAGAACGCGGTCCGCGAGTATCGGGCGATCTGACAGGCGCGCTGCACTGGAAGGGCATGCTCGTCCGTCAAGATCGTCACCACCGCTCGCCTGGCGGACCGCGTCACAGCTTTCGGGTCAGCACATCCTTGATCGCGGACAGCTCCAGCGCCTGATCAGCATACATGCGCTTCAATCGGCCATTCTCGCGCTCCAGCACCTTAAACCGGTGCAACTCCGGGACGCCGACGCCGCCGTACTTCTTCTTCCAGAGATAGAACGTCGGTCGACTGATGCCATGCGTGCGCAGCAGCTCGGCCACCGGCACGCCGGCATCGGCTTCTCGCAGGATCGCCACGATCTGTGTTTCGGTGTACTGCGCCTTCCGCATCCGTGCTCCGGTGATGGCCCCCGAAGTCTAATATTCAACTGTCCCGCTTAAGGGGAAGCTTACGCCTTCACACACCGAGCTCATGTCTTCCGTTCCTTCTTCCTCCGGCCCGCTCGACGACGCGCTCGCGCTCATGCGCGATCTCCGTGCACGCTGCGATTGGGACCGTGCGCAAACCCACACGTCACTCCGCCCCTACCTCATCGAGGAAGCGCACGAAGTCGATGACGCGATCGCACAGGGTGACGACGGCGTGCTGCGCGACGAACTGGGCGACCTGTTCCTGCAGGTGCTCTTTCACTCGGTGGTGGCCGAAGAGCGCGGCGCGTTCACCATAAATGATGTGGCGCGCGCGATGGTATCGAAGATGCGCGCGCGGCATCCGCATCTGTACGGCGACGGGGTGAAGCGCCCGTGGGAATCGATGAAGGCGGCGAAGGCCAAGCGGTCCACGCTCGAGGAAGGTCTTCCCGCCGGGCTGCCGTCGCTGCACCGCGCCCATCGCCTGCAGGATCGCGCTGCCGGCGTGGGCTTCGACTGGCCCAATGCCCTCGGCCCGCTGGAAAAAGTGCGTGAGGAGATCGAGGAGTTGGCTGCGCATGTGGGCCCGGAGGGCACCGTCGCGGATCAGGCGCTCTTCGAAGCGGAGTTGGGCGACCTGCTCTTTGCGGTGGTAAACCTGGCGCGCAAAACGGGTGTGCATGGCGCGCTCGCCCTTGACCGGACGAACGCGAAATTCGTGCGGCGCTACGCGGCCATGGAGGCGCTCGCGCAGGCCGACGGCGTGGAGTTGACCGCGCTGTCGCTCGATGAGCAGGACCGCTACTGGGACGCCGTGAAGCGCGAGGAGAGGCGCGAGGAGCAACGCGACGCAACGCCTTAAGGCGCCAGTCGCCCCATCATGCGCGGGAAGGCAATGACTTCGCGGATGTGCTCGATGCCGCAGATCCACGCGATCGTGCGCTCGAGGCCAAGGCCAAACCCCGAGTGCGTGAACGTGCCGTACTTCCGCAGGTCGAGATACCAGCCGTACGCCTCCACGGGCAACCCTTCGTGCGTGAGGCGCGCCAGGATCTTGTCGTAGTCGTCTTCACGCTGCGAGCCGCCGATGATCTCGCCGCGTCCCTCCGGCGCCAGCAGATCGGCGCAGCGCACGGTGCGCGGATCAAGCGGGTTCTCCTTCATGTAAAACGCCTTGGCTTCCCTGGGATAATTCACCACGAAGACGGGGCGTTGATGCGCGTCCACGATCAGCGCTTCATCGGGGGCGCCGAGGTCATCGCCCCACACGATGTCACTCCCCTTGCTCTGCGCCAACTTCACGGCGTCGCCGTAATCGAGACGCACGAATGGCTGCGACACGCAATCGAGTTTGCTGGTGTCGCGCTCGAGCACCTTGAGCTCTTCCGGACGGCGCTCCAACACCCGCTCCACGAGATAGCGCACGAACGCTTCCTGCAGATCCATATTGTCGTCCTGATCGTACCACGCCATCTCCGGTTCGATCATCCAGAACTCGGTGAGATGACGGCGCGTCTTGGATTTCTCCGCGCGAAACGTCGGCCCGAACGTGTAGATCTTTCCCAGCGCCGCAGCGAGTGCTTCGCCATACAGCTGTCCGGTCTGCGCGAGGTAGGCGGTGCCCTCGTCGAAGTAGTCGGTACTGAACAAGCCGGCACGCTCGCCGATGGCGGCGGTGAGAATCGGCGTATCGCAGCGAATAAAATCACGCGCGTAGAAGAAGTCGTGCACCGCCTGTTCGAGCTCATGCCGCACCCGCATGATCGCCACCTGACGCTGGCTGCGGAGCCAGAAGGCCCGGTTGTCGAGCAGAAAATCGATGCCGTGTTCCTTGGGCTGAATGGGATAGTCCGTAGGACTCGCCCCGATCAGCTCGAGCGCCTGCACCCCCATCTCGAAGCCGCCCGGAGCACGCGCGTCGGCCCGGATCTCTCCCGTGAGCGCGATGGACGCTTCCTGCGTAAGCGCCGAGAACGTCTCCCACGACGGCTCCGGCACCTCGGACTTCACCAGCACGGCCTGCAGGATGCCGGTGCCATCGCGGGCCACGACAAACGCCACCTTGCCCTTCGAGCGCAAATGGGTGACCCAGGCACGAACAGTGACGACGGCACCAACATGGTGCCGCAGATCGGCAATACGGGTAGTTGCGTTGTTCATCGGCCGGCGAGTTGAGGGAGAGCCGTCAAGCTACACCGGCGGACGCGCCCCTTCCAAGAGCGCGTGGCCACTCGCCGGCAGCCGTGCCGGGGCGCATGGCGTGTCCTGAGACGGAGGAGGAATGGCCGTCAGGGAAACTCCGGGGCGGAAAGTGGCCCGGCGCTTCGCAAGGTCAACCTACCCGAAATAGCTCCAGCGCCCGCGCGTAGCCGATCGTCAACAGCTGACGGATGGGCCGATGCGGGGGCAATTGCAATTCCGGATCGTGCGCCAGCAGGCGATCGGCGATCCCGCGCGCTGCGTCGTTGAGCCCCTCGTCGCGCAGCGGATCGGCGATACGGAATCCCGGAATGCCATGCTGCTTCGCTCCGAACAGATCGCCCATCCCGCGCAGCTGCAAGTCGGCGCGAGCGATCGCAAAACCATCGTCCGTGGCGGTGAACAGCGACAGACGCTCTCCCGCCTCCACGCCCACGTCGCCGAGCAATACGCAATACGATTGCTCCGCGCCGCGTCCCACACGACCGCGTAGTTGATGCAGCTGCGACAGGCCGAACCGCTCGGGATGTTCGATGACCATCACGGTAGCATTGGCCACGTCGATACCGACCTCGATCACCGTGGTCGCGACCAGCACATCGATGTTGCCGTCGCGGAATTGCCGCATGATGGCATCCCGCTCGTCGGCAGGTAGACGACCGTGCAGCAGCGCGACGCGACGGGCGGCGAACGGTCCGGCCACAAGCGCCTCGTACATGCTGGTCGCCGCACGCAGTTCGATTTTCTCCGATGTCTCGATGAGCGGATACACTACGTACGCCTGCCGTCCCGCCTCCAGCTGTGCGTTGCAGAACTCAAAGACCTTCGCGCGCGCCGATTCCGGACGCATCACTGTGGTCACGGGCTGTCGCCCGGGCGGACGCTCGTCGAGTACGCTGACATCGAGATCGCCATACAACGTGAGCGCCAACGACCGCGGGATGGGGGTCGCGCTCATCAGCAGTACGTCGGGCGCCACGCCCTTGCTACCCAGCGTGGCGCGCTGCTCGACGCCGAATCGATGCTGCTCGTCGATGATCGCAAGACCGAGATTGGCAAACTCCACCTGCGCCTGCAGCAGGGCGTGGGTCCCGACGGCGAGCACCGGTGCATCCGACGCCACGTGCGCGAGGGCCTGCCGGCGCTCTTTCGCGCCGAGTCGCCCGGTGAGCAGCACCGGTTCGATACCCAACGGCTCCAGCATCGCGCCGATGCTGCGCACATGCTGCTCGGCAAGCAGCTCTGTGGGTGCCATCAGGGCCACCTGCGCCCCGTTCTCCATCGCGAGTAACGCCGAGAAGACAGCCACGACGGTTTTCCCCGCCCCGACGTCGCCCTGCAGCAAGCGATGCATGCGTCGCGGACTGCCCATATCGGCGACAATCTCGCGGATGGCGCGGACCTGGGCACCGGTAAGCGTAAACGGCAGCACAGCGCGTAGACGCGTAGTCAGATCGCGCCTGTTGAGGAATGCCGTTCCGCCCCGCGCTTCGCGCGCCAGTTGATTGGCGCGGCGGTGCAGCAGCTGCACACACAGCAGCTCCTCGAACGCGAGCCGCGCGCGCCCCTGCATCGCCTCCGCCACCGAGGTCGGGCGATGCACCATGCGCAACGCATCGGGAAGCGCCGGTACGCCGGCTTCCTGCAGGATCTCGCGCGGCAACAGCTCCTGCACCAGCGGCAACAACGCTTCGAGGTGCTGCTGCACCAACGCCCGCAGTATCCGCACCGACAGCCCTTCGGTGCTCGGATACACAGCGAGCACGCGCCCCCCGGTGGTCCCCTCTTCCTCCGAACCCAGGTTTACGAATTCGCGCGGCTGCAGCCTACGGCCGTGGAAGAAGCGCACCGATCCGGTACACAGCAGCCAGTCCCCTTTATTGACGGTCCGGTCGAGAAAGGGCTGCCCGGGCCACGCCACCTCGATCATTCCCGTGGCGTCCCTCACCACCGCCTGAAAGACGCGCAGCCCTTTACGCGTGGGGAGCACGCCCTTGGCGATCACTTCGCCGAGCACCGTGATATCCGCCCCCACCTGGGCACTGGCGATGGCGGTGACCGTGGTGGCGTCTTCATAGCGATGCGGCACGTGACGGAGCAGATCGCCCGCCATGGTGATGCCGATCCGTGCCAGCAGCTCCCCTCGCGCCGGCCCGACTCCTTTGAGGTACGTAACCGGCATATCGAGCGTCAGTCCCGGTGTCGGCCGGGCCGCGGGGCGGCGACGACGATCCTGTGCGCCAGATTCGCCGTCGGTGCGCATCACGTCTCGACGAGTTCCCTGGCGTATTCTGCCGCGTCGAAGCTCGCGAGATCGCCGATCTGCTCTCCGAGTCCGACATACTTGATGGGCACATCGAGCGCCTCGTGCACGGCCACGACGATACCGCCCTTCGCCGTGCCGTCGAGCTTCGTGACCACGATGCCCGTCACCGGTACCGCTGCGGAAAAGGTGCGCGCCTGCGAAAGCGCATTCTGGCCGATGGTACCGTCGAGCACGAGCAGCACTTCGTGCGGTGCGTCAGGTATGCGCTTGGTGATCACTCGATGAATCTTGCGCAGCTCCGTCATCAGGTCATCACTGGTATGCAGCCGTCCGGCGGTGTCTACGATGATGACATCGGCGCCGCGAGTGATCCCCGCGTCCACGGCGTCGAATGCGACGGACGCCGGATCGGAGCCAGGTGCGCCACCTACGAAATCCACACCGGCACGTTCCGCCCACACCCGGAGCTGATCGATCGCGCCCGCGCGGAAGGTATCGGCCGCACCGAGCAGCACGCGCTTCCCCTCTTTGCGCAGATCAGCGGACAGCTTGCCGATAAACGTGGTTTTTCCGGCGCCATTCACGCCGATGACCAACAGCACCGTTGGACCGGTGGCCGCCATGGCGATTGCGGGATCGGCGTTTCCCTTGCGGAGCGCGGCCTCGACGCCATTCGAGAGCGCCTTCCGGAACTCCGCTTCGGTGGTGATGTCGCCGCGTTTGGCGAGACGCTCGACTTCCGCGACCAGCGCCAATGAGGTGGTCACCCCGAAATCCGACTCGATGAGGAGCGTTTCCAATGCCTCCAGCGATCCTTCGTCGACGCCACTGAAGATGACGCCGACATCGGCGCGCATCACATCCTTGAACCGGTCCCACAGCGAGCGTTTGGGGACCTCATCCTTGCGACGGAATAATCGGGGCATGTCTTACCTGACTGGAAAAACGAACGGTTGCTGCAGACTGCCCATAAGCTAGCGATAGCCGCTCGCCCGCCGGACAATCCATTCGGCGCAGAGCAGCACGAGGGCAAGCGCGAAGGGCCAACCGGCATCCGCAAGGCGCGGTGCGTCAGAGGCGTTCGATCCGCGACTGAGCACGCCGTCGCGCACCGTTGGCGCCCGCGGCACCAGCTCCTTTGTGGCATTCACCACCAGCACCGTGCGTCCGCCGGCTGCCTCCACGTCGTATATACCGGCCGGGAGCGACGCGCTGGTCGTCTCGTGTCCGGCGGCCGGGAAGCGCAACTCCAGCGAATCGGGAATCGTCCCGTTTGATGGCGACCCGCCTCGCCGAGACAGCTGCACCACTACCACAGAATCAGCGCCTCCGCGACGCCACCGGACCGGCTCCCCCGCTCGCAGGATATTCTCGTTGGGGCGCGCCGCGCGCAGGTCGCCGCGACCGGCCGCAAGCCAGTCGAAGAGCGCACCCCAGAGCGCCGTGAACGCCTGGGCCGATCGACCTCCGCGAAGCGACCAACCTGCGTAGCCCGAGCCGGAGATCACGAGGGTACGCGTACCGCGCGTTTCGGTGCCCGCCATCGCCGACACGACGTTGCCACGCTTGCCGAGCTGTGCGCCCAAGACCGAAAACTCGCCGCGCGCCGGTCCGGCGAGGGTGAGCGGCGGCAACGAATCGAATGGCAGCCCGGCGAGTGCTGCCGACACCGGAGAGACCGGTGCGCTCGACACAAACCACTCGGCCGCCCGTGACGTCTCTCCGGCGCGTGCCACCGAGGTTGGCGGTGCCGGCGTCCAGAGCGCGCGCGAGCGGGCACCGTTGCTGCCGCGCGCGCGTGTTGCCCATGCGCTGTCACCGTGAACGATGAGCAGCCCGGCAGCGGAGGCCTGCGCCAGCACCTCACGCTCCGCGATCGGTGCCAGCGAGCCCTCCACTCGCCATACGTCGGGTGCGATGCGCAGATAAGCGCGGGTTGGCACGCTGAGCGCGCCGCGCAACACCGCGAGCGCTTCGCGAACGTCGAGATCAGGGGCGGTGGACACGAACACCGCGGTGGGGCGATCACCCACCTGCAGCGCGGTCGAGAGCGTGTCGTTGCGCGGCTCGACGTCACCGGCGACCTGAAGCACCGCCTGCAGCAGTGCGATGCGCGTGCCGCGCGGCACGATCGCCGGCAGACGTACGCGTGTGGTGGCGTACGGGCCAAGCGCCGGCAACGGGGCGGACGCGAGCGACGTTCCATCGAGAAAGAGCCGAACCGTGCCGTCCGTCGACCCGGCCCCACCGGCGGTGACGGAAAGGGTCGCGGTGATGGTGTCGCCTCCCGAAGCCGCAGCGGGCACGGCCAGATCCGCCAGTGCGGCATCTCGTCGAGCTGCCGCAGAAAGAACGTGAATCCGGGATCCCGGCGGCGCGTCCGCCAGCGCGTCGGGGTCTTCCAACTCGCCATCGGTGACAAGCACCAGCGAGCGCCCCATGGAGGCGGCGCGGTCTACGGCCTCACGCGCACGCGACGCGCCGTCAGCGGGTGTAAAGCTTTGGAGGTCGGCCATCTCGATGTCCCGCAGCGAGTCGCCGACGAGCAGCACGCCGCTTGGGCCATCGGCGATGGAGTCGATGCGCGTGCGGAGCGCCTCCACTGCCCGGGTTTCGTCGCCCATGGCGCGAAGCCATGATGCCGACGCATCGATGGCCAGCAAGGGTGCGACCGGGGCGGCGGGAGAGGACGGGGCACCAATGAGCAATGCCACGACGACGGTGACTGCGGCGGCCCGCAGCACGGTGAGCAGTGCGATGCTGGCACGAGGAGCGGCGCTGGCCCGCCGATAAGCGAGCCATGCGACAGCGATGCCGACGGTGAGGGCCAGAGACCAACGAATCACCCGCGCCGCCTGCTCAGTCTCCGTTCGATGTCCGTGGCTCGTAGCTAGCCGCGCGAAGCACCGGCGCACTCGGCTCGTCCAAGCGCGCGAACAGCTCAGCCTTGAGGCGTGCAAACGCTGTTTGCTGGGCCTTCGCCAGCGGTTCGCCGGTCACGTTGCGCAGCGCGACCCGCGGGTCGCGATGCTTACCACCCACGAGGACTTCGAAGTGAAGGTGTGGTGCGGTGGAGAGGCCGGTCGTTCCTACGTAGCCGATGGTTCGCGAGATCGCCACTGAAGCGCCGGCGCGGATCCCCTTTGCAAAGCCCTTGAGGTGCGCGTAGCGCGTGACGAAGCCGTTGTGGTGACGGATTTCCACCACGTTGCCGTATCCGCCTCTCCGGCCGGCAAAGACGACGCGTCCATCGCCCAGCGCGCGAACCGGCGAGCCTGAGGCTGCCGCGTAATCCATCCCCTGATGCGCACGGGTGACGCCAAGGATCGGATGCCTACGAAGGCCGAAGACGCTGGAGATTCGCCGGAACGCGAGCGGCGCGCGCAGGAACGCTGCACGCATGGACTTGCCTTCGCCATCGAAATACAAAGTCCGCTCGCCCTGCGCAAAACGCAGGGTCTCGACCTTGCGCCCATCGACCATCAGACGCGCGGCAATGATGTTGCCGGGGCGCACCGCGCCATTGGGTGCGCGTTCCCGTTCGACGAGAACACGAATGCTGTCGCCCTGACGGAGATCGCGGCTGAGGTCTACGCGATACTCGAGGATATCGGCGAGGGCATAGGCCACCTCGGCGCGGACCTTGTGCGGAAACGCTTCGGCGCCCTCAGCGAGCGCCGCCGTGAGCGAAGAACTGACTACGCCACCAACCACGACCGTGTCCGTCGTCCACGGAAGCTTTTCTTCCTTTTCCGCCCAGGTGGACGCAGCGGTCCGGCTCAGCCGCACCAGGCGATCGATGGATAGCTGAAAGACGATTTCCGACGCGCCCGAGTCCGGATTGGTGCGCGTGGTGATTGTCGTGCCTGGGAGGATGCGACGCGTATCGATGGCGCTCGCGGCGAGCAAGGCTTTGGCCGCTTCGTCACGAGGGACGCCAACTCGCTCGAGCACGACACCGAGCGGTTCACCACGCCTGACGGTGTCGACCTGAGTCGTCCAGAGCGCTACGGCAGAAACGCGTGGCCCTGCGTCGAACACTCTCGCCGCAGGGCGCACGTGGACAGGACGTCCCACGGCAATGACAGCTGCTCCGATGACCAGACATCCGGTTGCAACGAGCAGTTTGGCAGGCGTGGACGTCAATCCATCTGTCTCCGTATGAACGTCGGGATTTCCATGTCATCCAGCTCACTGCTGGCAGCCGGAGAAACCGCAGGGGGAACTCGCGGGGCACGTGGGGACGCCCCTTCCCAGGCAGGACGAGCAGCAGGTGCCGAAGGTCTCGGAACCGGCCGGTCGCGCGTGGGAAAAGGAAGAACCGATGGGGCTGGTTTCCCGGCCGCCGCCGTATTTCCGGAAGATGCCGTACCGCTGTGGCCGGCGGAAGGGGCGAATGTGGCGTGAGGGGCCGCGCGCGTAACACCGTTCCCTGCCGCGCCGGTGAGCAGGCGGTCGAATCCGGTGGCGATCACCGTGACACGGATCTCGTTCATCATGGCCGGCTCGTGGACCGCACCGAAGATGATTTCAGCCTCATCGCCAACGGCGTCGTGCACGATGTCGTTGATCTGCGTCACCTCACCAAGCGTAAGGTCTTCGCCGCCGGTGATGTTTACGAGCACGCCCGTGGCACCGGAAATGGAGACATTGTCGAGCAGCGGCGACGCGATCGCCTGTTGGGCGGCTTCCATAGCGCGGTTGTCCCCGCGACCAATGCCTGTGCCCATGAGCGCCGAGCCACCGTTTTGCATCACGGTGCGGACGTCAGCAAAGTCGACGTTGACGAGCCCGGTCTCGCTGATCAGCAGTGAAATGCCCTGCGTGGCGTGCAGCAGGACTTCGTCGGCTTTCTTCAGCGCCTCGTGGAAAGGAATGCCCTTCCCGACCACCGCGAGCAGCCGCTCGTTCGGCACGATGATCATCGTGTCTACGTGCTTGCGCATCTCGGCGATGCCTTCCTCGGCCTGGCGCATGCGCTTGCGTCCCTCGAACAGAAACGGACGCGTGACGATACCAACCGTCAGCGCTCCTCCTTCGCGGGCGAGTTGGCAGATTACGGGCGCGGCACCGGTACCCGTACCGCCACCCATGCCGCAGGTCACGAAAACGAGGTCGGCGTTGCCAAGCACACGCTTGGTGTCCTCGCGGTTTTCCTCGATGGCCTGACGCCCGATTTCAGGACGGGCGCCGGCGCCAAGCCCACGCGTGAGTTTCTTGCCGATCTGGATCTTGACGTCGGCCTTGGAGTTGAGCAGTGCCTGCGCATCGGTGTTCACCGAAATGAACTCGACGCCTTCGAGATGCTCCTCGATCATGCGGTTGACGGCGTTGCCACCACCGCCGCCGACGCCCACAACCTTCATACGGGCGTTCTGGGGGGCGCTCTCTTCGAACTCGAAGGTCATCCGGGGGAGCTCCATGGGAGTCAGGCGGGCACAGGGTGATTGGCGGGTGCCCCGACAGCGAGCCGAAGCGACCAGTGCCTGCTGCAGCGAGCTCTACCCGGACCGGCAGACCGCGCGACAGACGATGTGTACATGTAGATTCTGGGGTCGTGCGAACGCGCGTTGTTCCCTTTGTTCCCTAGAATACACGTCCGCTAGCGCAGCGCAACCCGTGAATTACGTTGAAGTTGGCGTGTGCTCTCACAGTCGAGAGAGGACGGACGGACCGCCCGGTTTTTCCACCAAGGTTTTCCACAATGACATTTGACTGCACGAGTTGTGACATCCTCCTGCCAGTACAAAGGACCCGTCGCTCGGCGAATAGCGCCTGTTTACCGAGCGCCCTAAAAAAAGTCCTGGAGCCAGGTTTTCACGCGGGTCGCCAGCTTGTCCACGCCCGCACCCGAGCGCGACGTCCGACGGGCCACTACTCCACCCAGCGCGATGCGATTCGCCCCATACAGGGCCAGCCCTACCGCCGTCGAGAAGCGCGGCTCGGCCACCTGCTCGATCAGGCCACCCACCTTGCTGCCGGGAATCCCTACACGGACACCGATGCCGAAGACGTCGGCAGCGAGCTCCGTGACGCCTTCGAGAGCGGCCCCGCCGCCGGTGAGCACAAAGCCGGCGTTGAGCTTGCCGGCGTACCCCGCCGTTTGCACTTCACGCTGCACGCGATCGAAGATCTCATCCATGCGCTGATGGATGATGTGCGTCATGAGTTCGCGGGAGATGTGCCGCTCGCCATGAGCGGCGGTTGCCGGCATCGCGATAACCTGCGCGGAATCGACCATCGGCTCGTATGCGCAGCCATAGGCTTCTTTCAGCTGTTCGGCATCATTCTGCGTGAGGCCGAGTCCCTGAATGAGGTCGCTGGTCACGTTGTGTCCGCCATGCGGAATCGTGCCGAGGTGCCGGATCTTGCCTTCGTGAAAGATGGCAAGGTCCGTGGTGCCAGCGCCAAGTTCGACGAGCACCACCCCCAGCTCCTTCTCCTCTTCGGTGAGCACGGCCAGTGCGCTGGCCAGCGGCTCGAGCACCAGCTCCTTCGTGCTATACCCGGCTCGCTCGATGCTCTTGCGCAGATTCATCGCGGGGGCACTGCCGATCGTGACCAGATACATCTCGGTCTCGAGCCGCGTCCCGATCATTCCGACCGGATCGCGGATGCCATCGGCCTTGTCTACCCGATACTCCTGTGGGATCGCATGCAGCAGTTCGCGATCCTGCGGAATCGCCATGGCACGCGCCACTTCGTTTACGCGCTCCACGTCCGGGCGTGAAATCTCATGCCCGCTGATGGCCACGACCCCGGCGGAGCACATCGCCCGCACGTGTTCCCCGGCAATACCGACATAGAGCGTTTCCGGCATCACCCCGGCGATACGGCTGGCCTCCTCGACTGCCTTCCGGATGGAGTGCGTCGCCTCCTCGATATCGGAAACGACGCCGCGACGCAGCCCCATAGTGCGCGTGTGACCGACGCCGAGGACGCGCAGCTGCGGCGCGCGTCGCAGGTCGCCGTGCACCGCCGCTACGAGTGCGGTGGTGTTGGCGGTACCGATATCGAGGGCGGCGACAATGGGTTCGGATGTCATGGCTGTCTGGCGATCACCTGGTCTCGGAAGCGCAGGTCGAACTCGACAGCGCGCAGACGATTCTGCGCGAAGTCCGCTTCCACCGGTAATATGTCCTTGAAGCGCGCTACGGTCACGTCACTGTTGGCGCGAACGAGCACCGAACCCAGATGAAACTGCAGCTCGTCATCATTTGCGCGCTCTGCTGCGGAGATTCTGGCAAAAAGCCGGGGGGCGTCGACGCGCAGTGCTTCCAGAAAGCTGAGCAACGTGCTATCGGCAACGGACACCAGTGGCAGGTCGAGACGCGACGGATCGATCGGCAGAACGCGCCCACGGGCATCAGTAGGCTGTAACCGTCCCGACGTTTGAACGAGAGCCACCGGCTCCCGCTCGACAACATGCACCACCAGCGTTCCGGGGAGCCGACGTTCAACTGCGGCCGAGGCGACGAGCACGTGTGTTGCCACGCGCCGGGCCAAAGGGGCCATTGCCTGCCACACCGACTGCGTGGTGTCGACGCGCAACAGCGCTACCAGTTCGGTGGCACGCGCATGACGCACGCCCTCGAAGGCAATGCGCCGCACGTGGAAGTAATCGAGTTGCGAGAGCGCAGGCGGCCCCCACCACGGGATCATGATCAGTGCCATGACGCCGATCACGGCGAGCGCCAGCCGAACAATTCGAAGCCATCGCGCGCGCGGTAAGGCTCCCGGCGGCTTCGCCGACCGGCGCGCGCGAGGCGGCGCGGCGCGATTCTCATCCACGGCGGTCGCCATCAGCGGCCAAGTGCCGCCAGCAGCTCCGGGCCCGTGCGCGTGACGTCGCCGGCACCCATGGTGACCACCACGTCTCCCTCCCGCACCAGCGACTGTAGCGCCGCGCCGGCGTCCGCGCGCGGGCCGCTCCAGCGCAGCAGCGCCGGCGGAAGGCGATCGCCGATCAGTGCGGCGCTGACTCCCGGCTCAGGTGTCTCCCGTGCACCGTAGATGTCACACAGCAGGAGCGCATCCGCTCCGGCGAGCGCCTCCGCGAATTCCTGCTGCAGGTCGCGCGTGCGCGAGTAGAGATGCGGCTGAAATACGATGACCAACCGACGACCGGGAAACGCATCGCGAGCGGCAGCGACCGTGGCGCGCACTTCGGTGGGATGGTGTGCGTAGTCGTCCACGACATCGATTCCGCGCACCGTACCCAAGCGCTGGAATCGACGCTCCACGCCGCCAAAGCGCGCCAGTCCCTCTGCGAGGTCGGGGAGGGTGCACCCCAGGGCGAGTCCCACGCCGATGGCCGCGAGCGCGTTGCGCGCATTGTGAAGACCCGGCACCGGCAATTCTACGTCGCCGAGCTCCGCCCCGTCGAACAGCACCGCAAAGTGCGATCCCGACGGATCGAGCCGCACGGCCGGTGCGCGCAGGCGTGCTTCGGCCGCGTGTACGCTGTGCGCGTCACCGGCGCGCGTAGCAGAATAGCTGATCGCGTCGCGACTGACGGGGACGCGCAGGGACATGGCGCCTAGGTCGTCGGCGCAGCGTACGACGACGCGCGAGGGGGCGATGAACATCTCAAACGCGCGTACGATGTCTTCGAGATCGCGATAAATGTCGAGGTGATCCGCCTCGACGTTGAGCACCACGGCCACGTCGGGGCTGAGGGCGAGGAACGACCGATCGTACTCGTCGGCTTCCACCACGTACGTGGTGCCGCCCAGTCGCAAGTTGCCGCCCCACAGCCCCACGCGCCCACCGGCCACGCCGGTCGGATCCCGCTGTGCCGCCGCGAGCGCTTCGGTGGTCATCACGGTGGTGGTGGTCTTACCGTGCGTACCGGCCACGCCGACCAACGTGCCGCCACTCACCGCGCTGGCGAGCGCCTCGGCGCGTCGCACGATCGGAATCCCCAGCGCGCGCGCGGCGGCCATCTCCGGATGCGAAGCGGGAATGGCCGACGAGTACACTAACGCACGCGCCTGCTGAACGAGTGTCGCATCATGCGCGCTCACCGGAATGTCGTACCGGGCGAGATCGGGGGCGCCACCGGGGTTTGCATCGGTGCCCTGAATGCGCACCCCTCTCCGGGCCAGCAGTTCGGCCAACGCGCTCATGCCGGCGCCGGCAATTCCCACAAAATGCACCGGACGCAAGTCGTCGGAGTGCAGCAGGGCGCTGTCGATTTTCTGCGCGTTCGGTGAGGCGCTGGAATCAGTAAACGATGGCATTCACCCAATATGGCGATTCGCTGAGCGGATCCCCACCATGTCGAGGAGTGTCCGGGCGATATCGTGTGCTGCGGTGGGGCGCGCGCGCCGGAATGCCGCCTGCTGCATCGATTGCAGGTGGTCGGGTCGCTCACGCAGCGTGCGCACCTGCGCATCGAGGGACGGGCCGGACAGTTCCTGCTGAGGGAGGTATACCGCAGCCCCCGCTGCGGCCGTGGCGCGGGCGTTATGCGTCTGATGATCCTGCGCCGCAGTCGGCAGCGGCACGAGCACCGAGGGGATGCCCCACGCGCACAGCTCCGCAATACTCATCGCGCCGGCACGTGTGATGGCGAGGTCGGCGGCCGCATATGCCTCGGCGATCGGCGCGAGGTACGGTCGCACGCGCACCATCGGCGATTCGCAGTCTTGATAGGCGGCGTACTGCTGGGTGCCGGTGGCCCAGATCAAGGCCACCGCGTCGGGCAGCCCGGCTCGCGTCCACGAAGCGACCGCCTCGTTCAGCGCGCGGGCACCCTGACTGCCGCCAACCACAAGCACCACGAAGGCACCGGCCGGAAGCTGCCACGCCGCGCGTGTGGCTTCGCGAGAGGCTCGCGTGGCGGGGGGAGGCTCGATCGGACACCCGAAGGGAAAGATCTGCGTCTGCGTACCGGCGCGGAGGCGCGGCGCGGCCTCCGGAAAGCCGAGGAACAGCGCCCGCGCGCCGCCGGCGAAGGCGCGCGTGGTGAGACCGGGGTGGCTGTCCGGCTCATGCAGCATCGTGGGGACACCGTGTGCCCGTGCCCACGCGAGCGCTGCACCAGCCGCGTATCCGCCCGTGCCCACGACCGCCAGCGGCTTTTCCTGGCCCGCCTCGCGGGACAGCGCCCGCCAGGCATTCAGGCCACCGGCAATCGTGCGCCAGTTATTCCACGGCGTGCGCCGATACAGGGGATGCAGCTCCAGCAACATGTACGGGACACCCGCAGTGGGGAGCACGGTTTTTTCGATGCCGCGGCGGGCACCGATAAAAAACGGCTGAATGTCCGGCGCGAGCGAGGAGAGGGCGCGGGCGATCGCCAGTCCCGGGTAGAGATGTCCGCCGGTCCCACCACCGGCAAAAAAGATGCGCCGTCGGCTCACCCGCCTGTCCGTACCAGAGGATCGGTGGCGGAGACACCATACACCCGCTCGCGCTCGCTGCCGATGTTCACGAGGACACCGGTCATCGCGAGCGTGAGCACCAGATTGGAGCGGCCATACGAGATGAATGGCAACGTGAGCCCGGTGTTCGGCAGGAGGCCGATCACCACACCCATGTGCACGAAGGCCGTGAAAACGGTGGTGAAAGTGAGCCCGATTGCCAGCAGGTTACAGTACGAACTTCGCGCTTCCCGGGCGATGCGGAATCCCAGCCACCCGTAGAGTGCGAACGCCAGCGTGATTCCGGCGATGCCGAGGAAGCCAAGCTCCTCGCCCACGATCGAGCCGATGAAATCATTATAGGCGAGTGGCAGCCAGCCGCGCTGCTGGTTGCCCTCGCCGAAGCCTACGCCGACAATGCCACCGGAACCCACCGCGACGGCGGACTGGAACTGCTGCAGGCTGGTGCCTCCGGACTTCCCTTCGCTGCTCTGCTCGTCGGCCACAAAACTGCGAAACCGTTCACGGATGTAGTCTGTTTGCGACGCGGTGTAAATGAGCAGGACGAACGCCACGGAGCCGAAGAGCAGCAAGTGCCGCATGCGCGCGCCGCCCACGAACAACAGCACCGCCGTCAATAGACAGAACATCATCGCGATGGACTGATCGGGCTCAAGCATCGCCAGTATCGTGAGCAGGCCGATCACCATGGCGAACGGCATCAGCCCCTTCGCCACCTGTTTGACCGCGTCGCCCTTCTTCACCAGCAGCATCGGCGTCCACACGAGGATGGCGAACTTCGAGAACTCGGATGGTTGCAGCGATCCTTTGAACAGGTAGCGGCGCGAGCCGTCGATCCGTGGCGACAGGAACTCCGTGCCCGGCAGAATGATGACGAGCATCATCAACAGACAGATGCCCATCACCGGCCAGGCGACGCGACGCCACCGATCCGCGTCGATCTTGGCGCAGCACGCAAAGGCGATCGTTCCCACGAGCACCCCGGTCGCCTGCTTGAGTGCGTAGTAATGTCCGGGCACCCCCGCGACGCCGGCCTGCATGACGCTGGCGCTGTACAGCACTGCCAGGCCGAACACCGACAGGACGGCGGTCACGAGAACGAGCGCACGCGCCTCGACGCTCATGCGCCAGCGTTCGCGCGTACCAGAAACGGCAGCGGACGCGGTGTTCATGCCGATTGCGCCGCCAATGCCGCGAATCGACGGCCGCGATCTTCGTAGTTCTCGAACATGTCGAAGCTGGAACAAGCCGGTGACAGGAGGACCACGTCTCCCGGCGCCGCGAGTTCACGTGCGCGCTGCATCACCTCGGCGAATGCGCGCCCCGCCAGATGTTCCACGGGTACGCGGGCATCGAGCGGTGCGGCAAGATCCTCGACGATCTGCGCACCTGCCTCGCCGAAGGCGAGCACGACCTTCGCTGTGCGCAGCAGTTCGGGGACCAGCGACGCATATGACTCCCCCTTGTGCCGTCCGCCAAGGAGCAGCACGGTGGGGCGCGTCATGCCGGCAACAGCGACGGCGGTGGACGCCACATTGGTGGCTTTGGAGTCGTTCAGCCACAGCACCCCGTTGGCGTTTACCACAGGCTCGAGGCGATGCGGGAGCGCCGGGAACGTCGAAATGGCGCGGGCCAATGCGTCGCGGGACGATGGTGTGGCGTGCACGGGATCGGCCACCATCACCGCCAGCAACGCTGCGAGGGCGTTCGCCACGTTGTGATCGCCCGGTAACGCGAGGTGGTCCCGTGACACCAGCGGCACTCCCAGCACGTGCAACATTCCTGACGCACGATCGTACCAGCCATCGGCGTCGGTGAGGTCGGTGCGCATGGTGGAGAAACGGTGCCACTGTCCGGGAATGCCGGAAATCAACGCCTCGACGTGGGCATTGTCGGCGGTGGCCACCCACTGCGACGGGATCGCCGCATTCGCGAACAGCCGCCGCTTGTCCTCGTAATACTCGTTCACGCTGGCGTAACGATCGAGATGATCCGGACTGAGCGTGGTAAGGACGCCGACATCGGGCAAGATCCCCGGCGTGTCGTGGAGCTGAAAGGACGATATTTCGAGCGACGCCCACAGCGCAGGGACTTCGCGTAACGCGAGCTCCGACACCGGCGTGCCGATATTGCCTACGTCGGCCGCCTCAAGTCCGAGCGCGCGCAGCAGATGCCCGACCATCGCGGTGACGGTGGATTTGCCGTTGGTACCGGTGACGGCGATGTATCGCAGCCCGGGTAGCAGCCGCAACGCGACCTCCACCTCACTCACCACTGGCACCCCCGCTTCGCGGGCCGCACGGAGCGGGGGCGCATCGGGGGGCACCCCCGGGCTGGCGACGACCACCGACGCATGGGCGAGGCGTCGCAGATCGTGACGCCCCAGTTCCACGCTGGCTCCTACGCGATCGAGCAGCGCCGCCGACTTCCGCACGTCGTCGGTGGCCGACGCATCGGTCGCGTATACGGAAAGCCCTGCGGCGCGCAGCAGGCGCACCGCCGCCACGCCACTGCGCGCCAGCCCCACCACCGCGAACTCGCCATGTCGTTCGGCCAGTCGGCGTGCCACCAACGATGCCAGATCCTGCGGCAGCCGTGTGTCGCCCATGAGCGCTCCTATCGCAACTTGAGGGTGCTGAGCGCGAGAATCGCGCAAAAAATCCCGATAATCCAGAAGCGGATGACGACCTGTGTTTCGGGCCAGCCGCTCAGCTCGAAGTGATGGTGCAGCGGCGCCCGCCGGAACACCCGGTTCGCCTGCGCGTAGTCGAGTCCGTACTTGCGCTTGCGATACTTGAAGACGGAACGCTGAAGAATCACGGAAATCGTCTCGGCCACGAAGACCGCACCGACGATGATGAGCAGGAACTCGCTCTTGAGCAGGATGGCGATCGCTCCTAACGCGCCGCCCAGCGCCAGCGAACCCGTGTCGCCCATGAATACTTGCGCCGGGTGTGCGTTGTACCAGAGGAAACCGATGCACGCCCCCACGACGGCGGCGCAGAATACCGTGAGCTCACCGGCCCCCCGCAGGTAAAACAGCTGAAGGTATGCACTCGTATCCACGCGCCCCAGCAAGTACGCAAAGAGGCCGAGGGTAAGGACGGCAATCGCCATGAGTCCGGCGGCGAGTCCGTCGAGTCCGTCGGTGAGGTTGACGGCGTTGCTGGTTCCCGTGAGCACGAACGTCACGAACGGCACATATAACCACGCCGCCCATGCCGCAGCCGGCACCACCAGGACGTACTTGAAGAACGGCAGCGTGGTGGATGCACCCGGAAGTGTGGAGTGCGGATACAGTAGCAGGATCAGCCCCAGGCCGAGACCGCAGCTCACCTGCCCCGCCAGCTTGTAGCGCTCCACGAGGCCTTCGTTCTTGAGTCCCTCGCGCTTCTGCTTCAGCTTGAGATAGTCGTCGAGAAAACCGATGGCGCCCATCCACAGCATGACGCCGGCCGCCAGCAACACGTAGCGGTTGTCGAGTCGCGCCCAGAGTAGCGCAGGGAGCAGCGTCGCGACCAGGATGATAAGCCCGCCCATGGTGGGCGTCGCGCCCTTGCCGGCGTGAGAATCCGGCGTGCCGGCGCGCACCACCTGGTTCACGGACATCGACTTGAGCCGACGGATGATCACCGGCCCGAGCACGAACGAGACGAGGAGCGCCGTCACGAACGCTGCGGCCGACCTGAACGTGATGTAGTTGAGCAGGTTGAGCACGCGGATATCGCGAGCGAGCGGTTGCAGCAGGAAATAGAGCACTAAGCGGTCGCCCAGGCGGTCAGTTGAGGAACCAGTTGCTCAAGTCGCATTCCCCGAGACGCCTTGAGCAGGATCACGGCGTTGGCGGTGAGTCGAGGCTCGAGGATCGGCCAGAGTGCGTCGGCATCGGATGCCGTCACGACGCGCGCCAAGGACGCGCGGTCGTTCAGGGTGATCTCCGCGAACGCCATCGCGAAGTCGCCAACGCCCACGATCAACTCAGCCGGCGATGCCAAGGCGGCACGGGCGACTTCGCGATGCTGCGCAGCCGAGTGCACGCCGAGTTCACGCATGCTGCCAAGGATGGCCACACGCTGCCGACCGGCCCCCACCCCCGACAATAGATTCAGCGCGGCCCGCATGGACGCCGGGTTGGCATTATATGCATCGTTGATCAGCACCGCCTTGCCGATCGACGCCCACACGCCACGCATGCTCGGTACCGGCATCGAGGCCATGCCGGCCGCCGCTTGCGCGAGCGGCACCCCGCACGCGTGCGCCACCGCGAGGGCCAGCATGGCGTTCGCCGCCTGATGCGCGCCGCGCAACGGCAAAACTATGCGCACCCCCCGGACATCGAGCCAAGGACGCCCTTCCTCATCCAGTCCCCACGACTCCGGCGTCAGGTCGGCATCCGCCAATCCGGCCACCACGACCCGCGTGCTTCGCGCCCGGGCGATGGCGACGACCTCAGGATGGGCGGCCGGGACCACCGCCCACGGCACGTTCGTAAACACCTCACACTCTTCGCGTAACACACCGGCCAGGTCACCCAGCCCCTCCAGATGCTCCTCGCCGATGGACGTCAGCACCGCCATATCCGGCTCGCAAATCGCGCGGAGCGCACCGACTTCACCCGGCGCGTTCGTGCCAAGCTCCACGACCGCGACTTCTGCGTCGGAGGGGATGGCGAGCACAGTGAGCGGCAGGCCGATGAGGTTGTTCAGGTTTCCGACGGTGGCGTGCACGGCGAGGGTATTCCCCAGTGCCGCCCTGAGCAGCTCCTTCGTGCTCGTCTTGCCGTTGGAGCCGGCAACGGCGATCACGGTGCGCCCCCACGCGCGACGCCACGCGGTGGCGAGCTGCCCGAGTGCGACACGGGTATCCGCGACCACGTACGTGGGGATACCAAGCCCGATGACCGACTCGGCGCGCTCGACGACGACGGCGGCAGCACCGGCATCGCGCGCGACCGCGAGGAAATCATGCGCATCGAAACGCTCCCCGCGCAGTGCCACGAAGACATCCCCGGGGCGGAGGGCGCGCGTGTCGGTGGAGACGCCACCGAGTGCGTGGCGCAGCCGTGGCCCTGTGCCAAGGGCCCGTGCGACGCGCTCGAAGGTCCAATAAGGATGTGCGAACGCGGGTGTCACGGCCGGTACTGCAGAAAAGGCCGTCCCCGCCATGCTGAAGGCGCTCACGATGATTCCTGTGATGATTCCGGTATGGAGGCGATAAGCTCCGCGACGATTTCGCGTTCATCGAATGGATACGACACCGTACCGCGGATCTGATACGTCTCGTGTCCCTTTCCGGCCAGCAGGAGGACGTCAGCCGAGCGGAGCAGGCGCATCCCGATCGCAATCGCGTCACGACGGTCCGCCACGCGCAGATGATCGCGCCTCGTCATGCCGGCCTCGATGTCGTCAAGAATCGCGTCGGGACTTTCGGTGCGCGGATTGTCGCTCGTCAGAATAACGACGTCGGCGAGGGCCTCGGCGATACGCCCCATCTCGGGCCGCTTGCCACGATCCCGGTCACCGCCGCAACCGAAGAGCACGATGAGGCGTCCGGGGGCCGACGGTGCCTCATCGGCGGCATGGGTAAATGGCCTCACCGCCTGCAGCGCGCGCTCGAGTGCGTCGGGCGTATGCGCATAGTCTCGCAATATCGTAGGAGACGACTGCAGTCGTTCGAGCCGTCCGGGCACTTGTGGCAGCGCCGTTAGCTTTTCGGCGACGTCGACGACGCTCATGCCCAGCGACAGTGCAGCGGCGGCGGCGGCCAGCGCGTTCGCGACGTTGAAGTCACCGATCAGCGGGAGCGATACCGCATGTGCTCCCATCGGCGCGACGAGGAGGAAGTGGCTGCCAGTGCTTATGATGCGTACCTCGCGCGCCGCCACCTGCGCGAGGGCGTCGATGCCGAACGTGAGCGTGCGCGGCGCGTGCGTCACACCACGCCAGGCCGCGTCATCGGCATTGAGTATCGCCACGCCATCGTGAGCCAGCAGTCCTGCGAGGCGGAGCTTTGCCGCACGATACGCCTCCAAAGTGCCATGGTAATCGAGGTGATCGCGCGTGAGGTTCGTGAACACTGCGGCCGCGAATGTGATGCCATCGACGCGCCGCTGATCGAGCGAATGCGACGAGACCTCCATCGCCACCGTCATCACGCCACGATCGATCAAGGCGCGCAGCAATCGTTGCAACTCGACCGGTCCGGGAGTAGTCAATCCCTGCCCACCGGGAACCGGCTCACCCGCGCTGCCGACGAGCACGCCGAGCGTGCCGATCGACGCGGCCGGTCGCGACGGGGTGTCGAGCAGATGACGCAATAACCCCACGGTGGTGGTTTTGCCGTTGGTGCCCGTGACCCCTACAATCGTGAGCGCGCGTGCCGGCCAATCGTGGTAAGCAGCGGCACATACCGCTGCCGCGCGCCGACCGTCACGTACCACGATATGCTCGATGCCGGCCAGCATCGCGGCATCGCGGTCTTCCACTATCGCCAAGGCGGCGTGCGCGGCGTGTGCCGCCGCCAACCAGGCGTGCCCGTTTTGCGCGTGTCCCCTCACCGCCACGAATCCGGCACCCGGCGTGATGCGCCGACTGTCGTCCACCAAGTCAGCAATCGTGCCCGGCAGCGATCCGGATGCCCCAACCAGCAGCCCGGCTTCTCGTAGCGCGTCGAGTAGCCGCTCCACCGGTACCATGCTCAACGCCGCCCTGCGGTACGAGGGCTTCGATCGGCACGACGAAGCCGCAGCAGTGGCTGCTCGAGCTGCACCGTAGAGCCACCGGGCGCCAAGACGCCCGCCTGCGGCCGGGTACGAAGTACCGTGCCATAGACGATGCTCACGTGAAACCCGGCATCGAACAGCGTACGCGCGGCCTGACGGGGATCGAGGCCGTAGACCGATGGAATCGCTCGCGATGCGCTGTTCACGGCACCAGGTGACGGCCGCCGGCCACTACTCGGCGGCGCTGCAGTCAACGGCAGGTCGATTACCACGCGGTCAGCGACCGCCGGAGGCTCCGCGCGCGCCGGAATCGGTGCACGAAGCGAGTCGAAGCGCACCGAATCGCGCTTCGCCATGGCCAGCGCCTGCGGCGACAGCGGCTTGACCTTCACCCGCGGCGGCTGCTTCGATACCTTGGCAAGCGCATCGAGATCCAGCGACGCATCGCGTGTCGCGATCGCATTCTGGAGAATACCATTCACCAGTGCACCCGCCACCACACCGCCGTAGTACGTACCTTGGGGATCGATCAGCCGTGCGATGATCACATACTGTGGTGCCTGCGCCGGAAACATGCCGGCAAAGCTTGCGTCGTAGCTGTTGCCCTCCACGCGCCTCGCCGTTCCCGATTTGCCGGCCACGTCATACGTGGTGAGGCTCGCGGCCATGGCCGTGCCGCTGTCCACCACCGACTTCAACAGATCGCGCATGACCGCCGCTGCGGTCTCCGACATGGCACGCCGGACCACACGACGCTGATGACGATACACCATCCTGCCGTCGGCATCGCGCACTTCGCGAATGAGCACGGGCTGCAGCAGCTCGCCGCCGTTCGCGATGGCAGCGTACGCCGCTGCCAACTGCATCGGTGTGGCGGACATTTCGTAGCCGATCGACAGCGACGCCGGCGTCATCGCCCCCCATCGCGCCGGCATCGGCAATGATCCGCGGGATTCCGACGGATACGTCACGCCGGTGTAAGTACCGAACCCGAAATCGCGCATCGACTCGTAATGTTCACGCGGAGACAGTCGCATCGCCAGTTTGGCCGTGCCGATGTTGCTCGAGTACCGGACCACGTCACGGAACGTCAGGAATTCGGCCTTGTGCACGTCGGTGATCGTGCGCCTGGCGATCACGTATTTCCCGTTCTCGGTGTCGATCGACTCATCAAGCCGCGCTTTGTGCAGGTCGAGCAGCCGCGCGAGTACAAACGGTTTCACCACCGAGCCTGGCTGATACGCCTGCGTCAGCGACGTTGCCGCCACGCTGGCCTTGCCGTCGCGCACGCCGACCATCGCGAGAATGCCGCCGTCACGCGGATCCATGATCACCACATCGCCTCCCGTGGCGCCGGTGCGCCCTCGGGCCAGCGCCAATTCACTCTCCGCGATGTACTGCAGCGAGCGGTTGATCGTGAGCAGCACCGTGTGCCCCTGCCGGGCTTGCACAGCCGCCAGCCCCGGGGACTCCACGACGCCCCCGGCACGGGGATCGCGCAAGAACTGGTTGCGTCCGGCCCGACCGGTGAGCAGCGCATCGAGTTCGCGCTCGATGCCGCTGACGGCAACGTTTTCGCGGTTTATCGTTCCCAACACTCCACGCATGCCCTCGGGAGCGGAATTGATGCGGCGCGGGACCGAGGTGCGGCGAATGCCAGGCAGACCGGCGAACCGCTGCACGTCGGATGGCAGAAACGAACCGGGAATCTCCACCCACTTGCGGGTGGTATCGAGGGCGCGCGTAATGAATTTCTCGGCAACGTTGAGCGACCGCAGCCCTTGCCTGAGTACCGTGCGCGTGTCTACCGGCGGGTCGTTCTTTTTCGCGCCCCGACGCCGTGCGGTCCGAAGCAGCCTCGGTTCCACGACCAGCGCGATCTCTTCGCGGGTCTCCACGAGCACGCGACCGGCGGCGTCGAGGATCGGCCCACGGGGCGGAATGATCTCCTCCTCGCTCACGTGCTGCGACGCAGCCACCCGTGTCCACCGGTCGTGATCCACGATCTGCAGTTGTACCGACTTGGCGATGATCGCGATCGCAAACAGCACCAATGCGGCGTGCACGATCACGGCGCGCCCTCTCGGCATCGGCGGCGCAGCCTCACCGGTGCCGGCGGCAGCCGGGCTGCCCGTAGACGCGTCGCGCTCGATCATGGTTCATCCGCCGCGGTGGGAAGAACGCGCGTCTGCGCGTCGGTGGCCACGTGCAGCGAGAGGCGACGTTCGGCGTCGGCCACAATACGCCGACGACTCGTCGCCTCCTCGAGATCGCGTTCGAGCGTTTTCTGATCCGACACCAGCGATTGGCGCTCCAGCTCCATCGTCCGCATCTCCCGCGCGCGACCATCGCCGAGACTCCGACGCCATACCACGCCGCTGGCGATCAGGATGAACGCCAACAAGGCTATCGCCGTCAGCGTGCGTCCCCGGATCGGCGCGCGCTTGCGACGCGTCGCGCGCGCGCTGGCGGCGCGAGTCACCATCAGCGCGCGCGGCGCCAGGCGCGCAGCCGGGCACTGCGCGCGCGCGTATTCTGCGCGACTTCCTCATCCTGCGCGTTGATCGGTCGCTTGGTAAGTGTCTCGCCCAAGGGCGCGCCGCGACAGGTGCAGATCATCTGTCGCGGCGGACAGATGCAGGTCGCACTCCAGTCCCGAAAGGCATTTTTTGTCAGGCGGTCTTCGCCGGAATGATAGCTGATGATGGCCAACACGCCGCCGGGAGTGAGGCGGTCGCGCAGTCGCGGCAGGGCTCGCTCGAGGCCCTCGAGTTCATCATTCACCGCGATACGGATTGCCTGGAAAATTCGGGCAAAGTCGGGAGCACCACTGCGCGGTCCAAGCACGGCGCGAATGGCATCCACCAGATCATCGGCGGTAGCGAACGGGCGCCGCTCGCGGCGCCGGATGATCTCGCGAGCCATACGTGCGGCGCGGGGCTCGTCCGCGTAGGCGCGCAGCAGAGCTGACAAATCGACCTCGTCGATCGTGTTCAGCAGCTCTGCCGCATCGATATCCGCGTCGGTGCCCATTCGCATGTCGAGGGGCGCTCCTTCACGGAAAGTGAAGCCGCGGGAAAGATCGTCAAACTGGTGGGAGGAGACGCCCAGATCGAGCAGAATCGCATTGAAGGACTCCGCGTCGGCCAGTCCCGCTTCATCAAGCGCCGCATAATTGCCGAGCAGTGCCCGAAACTGTCCGATGCGTTCATAGTCGGCGAGCCGCTCGCGGGCAGCAGTCAGGGCACGTGGGTCGCGGTCGATGCCCGTAACTCGCGCGCTGCGCTCAAGGAGCGCCGCCGTATGTCCACCACCGCCGAGCGTGCAATCAAGCATCGTCGCGGCGCCTTCGAACAGCGCCTCGATCTCGGCGAGCAGGACGGGAACGTGATAAGCGCCAACGCGCCCGGATGGGGCAGTGCGAACCGGGCTCACGCGCGGATGGGAGTCGGGGGTAGGCGTGGCATCTTAGTGGATAGCGTGGAGCAGCGTCAAGCGACCAGTGCACGACAACAGCGGCAACAGCGACAAAAGCGCGTCAAGCCTGAAAACAAAACGGGCCCGCCGTCGGAGCGACGGCGGGCCCGGTAACCTGCGACATACCGACTACTTGCAGAATGCCTTGATGATCTGGTCGGCGTACGGATCCAGCTGCAGCACCTGGCCCATCAACGTGCGCATGGCGTCGACGGCGAACGATCCGCCCTTCGGCAACATGATCTGCGCTTCGATAAACATATCCTTGGCTTCCTTCGCGGGGGCGCACTGCTTCGTTTCCTGCGCCACTTTCAACTTCAGCTGCCCGAACGCGACGTACGACGCACCGAGCAGGAACTGCGCCTGAGCCTTGGACCCCCCCGTGGCGATGGAATCGGCGTACAGTAGGGTGGACAACGTCTTCGTCCAGTCGGCCACGGCGCCGGACTTGGACGCGGCCACCCGTTGCTCGTTGCCGAGTTGCAGCACCATGGCCCGCGGCCCGACGGACGTATCACCGGCTGTCACCAGTGCACGTACCGCTGGTAGAATTTCGTCGTTCCGTCCCAGATCCTTGAGTAGCGTCAGCCGGAGAAACGTCCCGTTCTCGATAGCAATGCTGGCGGCCTGCGCCTTCTCCAGCGCTTCGAGCGCCTGCTGATTCTGCCCGGTTTGGCGCAGTGCTACGATCTGTGTGTACGCCAGCGTGGCATTGCCCGGGAACTTCGCCAGCCCGAGCGCGGCTGTCTCAGCAGCCTTCTGAAATTGGCTGTCTGTGGCATACGCCGTGGCCGTACGATCGAAGTACAGCGTATCGGCGAAGGAAGTGTCGAGGTCGACCAACTCCTTCCCTTGCTGGAAAAACTCCTTGAAATCGCGAGTGGACCACAAGATGAGCCAGCGGAGGCGGAGCAAGTCCGGATCGCCCGGATTCAGCGAAACGGCCTCGTCGATCACGGGGCGGGCCACCTTGGGGTTGGCGACTTCCGCCAATCGGCGCACCACATCCTGCTGCAAGCGTGGGTTGCGCGGATCGGTCGACAAAAGGCGCGTGAGCGTCACGGCCGCCGAATCCTGCAAGTTGGACTGCTGATACGCCTCGGCGAGGATGGCCAACCCCGGACGACTCTTCGGGTCGATGGCGACGATCTCCTTCGAGATCACCAGCTGCTCAGCCGCTGGTGCCTTTTGCGTGATCAGTACGTTCGCCCAGCAGATACGTGCGAGCGTGGACTTCGGATACGCCGCAATGCCTTCTTTGGCGGCGACAATCGCGTCGGCGTACTTCTCATCGCGGGCCAATCTGACGCATTTCTCCTCTGCGTCGAGCTGCTTGCGTGCTTCTTTCAGTTCCTTCGACAACGCAGCCGAAGCTTCGTTCGCGTTCTTGCCTTCAAAGCTGCCAAGCGGCTGCACGAGGGAGTTGTCCCGGGCGAGCACGAGGTTTGCGTCCAGCTTCACGCCGGTTGCCGTTTTGGAGATGGTTCCGGTGATGTATTCAGTGGCGCGCAGGAGTTTGGCCAGCTGGCTCTGATCGTGTGGCTCCAGCGGTTCGGCGATCGGGAATCCGGAGGCCTCAAGCATGGAGTTGATGTCCCCCTTCGGGAGAACGTACACCTGTTTGAACGGAAATTCGTTGGACAGTCGCGACCGGATCGCGTCGGCCGCCTGAACACCCGAGCCCTTCTCACCGCCACGGAAGACCGCGACCATAACCCGTGCAGCGTTCGGATCGGGGACACGATTCTGCTGTGCCGAGCCGACGGATGGCGCCGCGAGGGAGCCACCGACGACGAGACCGAACCCGGCGATCGCCTGAAAATGCCGTGACTTCAAAGTCGTAACCTCCGCACCGATGAGCCGTGGGTCCCGATAGAGCTACCGGGTAGTCGACCAACCAACTGGCCGTGCGTAAGCCAGAATGGACTGGGGAAACTGCAATTGAACCAAGGTCTGTGGAAGACCGCTATGGTATTACCCGCTCAGCGCTGAAAGGTGTGCGACGAGCGTGCGCATGATCACCGGTGCCGCAACGAACGGAATCACAAAAACATGATGAATGGGCGAAGAGGGACTCGAACCCCCGACCCTCTCGGTGTAAACGAGATGCTCTAACCAACTGAGCTATTCGCCCGGGCGCCGACCCGCTGCAGCGGCCGATCAACAAATTACAAGGCCACGGCAATCCCGCTCGTGGCTTGGTTGAAAATTAACGGGATTGTCACGTTGACCCCTCGAGTGCGGGGGTACGGCCGCCTTACCCCTTCAAGATTGCCAACGGAACGAGCACAACGTATCCCAATACCAGCAGGATCGGGGCGAGCGTTTCGCCGCCTCGGGCGAGGTCCAGATAACCGGCCAGAAGCGACACGGCCGCTGCTCCCCAATAGAGAAGCGCGCGCGAACGAGGTTTTTCGATCAGGTTCATTCCATACGTTATAGCTCTGCGGGGCTCTTCGACAAGGGTCAGAGCGGCTGCGGAAGCCCGCCTGCCTCCGAATCTTCGAGATTCCGGGAATCAAGAATGGCCTGAAGCGCACTTTCGAAGGCGGCGAGTTCCTGCGCGGCATCAGCGGCACGCATGGCGTCGAGCCGACGGCGGTCCCGCCGACGGCGTTGAATGAAGAGCGGTCCGAGAATCAGAGAAAACAGTCCCACGGTGACCGAGAGATTGGTGACGAGGGCAAGGGCACCGTACCGGCGGCGCGTCTGTCGTTGCCAGTGCTTCTCGAACTGTTCGCCCGTAATGCCGAACGCCTCGCGAAGGCCTTTCTCCATGGAACCGCTGGCTTTCCAGTGGCGGAAGAAGTTCGTCAATCCGCGCGCCCGATCAAGCGCCTGCATCTCCGCCACGACGCGATGAGCGATCGCGTAGCTCCACTCCGCCTGCGATGCCCCAGCAGAAAAGCCCTCCTCCAGTGCGTCGAGCGACGGCATGGTGCGCCACACCAGACCGACGGAGGTTTCAAAGGCCGTTTCGCGCGACCACTCTCCGGCGGCGACGCTCGCGTACCCTTCGTCGAACCACCTGGACGGGAGCCTCCCCAGGTACTCGTGCAGGGCGAGGTGCGCCAGCTCATGTCGCAGTACCACCCGAGGATCACCCGCGTCGCTCGCCGCCGAGCGCCCCTGTACCACAATGCGCTGTTGGTCGGGAAAGGCCACTGCCGCACCCCACTCCGGTGCCGTCGGCCCGATCCACCTCCTGAACGTGGCGGCGTCCGGCGCAATGCCGATGAGCACCGCCGCCACGGGACGTGGTAACCCCGGAAAGCTGTCGCGGTCTTGCGCGGACGCAAGGAGCGCACGCGCCAGCTTTTCGTCACGCCGATCCGCCACCACCGTAAACCGGCCCGCATCAAGCCGCACGTGGGCGCTGTCGCGTGTCTGGTCGCGTTGGCGTTCGCGTGCGAGTTCGCGCTCGCTGTCTCGCTTCGAAGATGGCTGCGCGTTGAGTGGCGGGAGCAGCACCGTGGACAGCGTTACCGATGCGCCGAGCGCGAGCGGTCGCAGCGCACGCGACATGGTGCCGCGCGTCAGTCGAAGCGCGGCGGCTCGCCACCCTGTGCGATGTGCGCGAGAATCTCGCCGCAGCGTTTCCCCCATGGATTGAACTTGTTGGCGCCCGCGCCGGCGCGCCACGCCGTGTCCGCTTCATCAGGCCGACCAGCGGACCAGTGCGACCGACCGAGTTCATACCACGCTTGCAGCAGATTCGGTCCGAGCTCGAGCGCCTTGCGGAAGAAGGCGTTTGCATCCTCATACATCTCGCGTTCGCGGTACACCATGCCGAGATATAGATGCGCGTACAATGCAGCCTTACGGTCACCGCCATGGCGGATTGCCCGCGAGAGGTGCTCGATAGCCTCGCCGTAGATTTTCTTGCGCAGGCAGATGTACCCGACGTTGGTGCGCGCGAGGGCATGCATCGGATCACGCATGAGCACATTGTGGAACGTGAGCAGCGCCACGTCGTACTGCTCTTGCATCATCTGCGCCCAGCCGAGCAGCGCCTCGGCATCGTTCTGCGCGGGTGCGAGTTCCAGCGCGTGACGGAAGGCGACTTCCGCCCCTGCCGCGTCCCCCAACGACAGTTTGGACCAGCCCTTCTCCACAAACGTGGACGCGCCGAGATGGTCGACGCGCGCCACGGCGTTCGAGGCGTTCGGGGATCCGCCGGATGCCGAAGAGGCCGGAGAAGCGGTGGCGAGCGCGTTGCCGTCCAATCGCTTCCAGACTTCAACGAGCACCTTCACCGAGTCCTTGAGCTCAGTCGCAGCGATGAGGGCGGCGTCGGCGTCCCTGAAGAGCGCAATGATCTGCTGCTTGAGCGGCTCGCGCTCATGTTCCGGCGGCTGCGCGGCAAGCGCGTCGCGAATGCGGTCGTACCGTTCGAGCAGCTCGGTGTCGGGAGTGACCCTGCTCGCAGTCATCGGAGAAGTCGCACCAGGTCAAGGACAAATACGTCATGGTCCTGCCGGCGAAAGATAGCCCGGATGCCCGCGCGATTTCCCTGCGCACGGTCCGCTGGAATCGGCATGACGAGCGCCGCGTCGATCGTACATACTTCATGCACCGCATCGACGGGCACGGCGTACCACGTATCGTCGATGTTCACGACGAGGACACGCAGCGCGGAAGTTTCAGGCATGCGCTTACTGAGATGCGCGTCCGTGCTCAAGGCTTGTGCGAGTGGCGTTGCCAGGTCCAACAACGACAACCGCTGCTCGCGAAAGCGCAGGGCACCGTCATGAGCCACGCGCAGTACCCGCTCCACGACTTCCACCGGCGCCGCGCAGCGCGTCCCGCCAAGCGTGAAGACCACGAAGCTGGCTCGCTCGACAAGGGAGATCGTGCGGGCCCGGGCGGCGAACGCCACCGTTGACCTGAAGATCACGCGACTCATGTGGCTACCCGTTCCCGCAGGCGCGACTGCAGTCGCTCGCCGTGCCACGAAATCGAATCCGCGACCTGCAGCAGCGGCACCACATCGTCTGCACCAGCCACGCGCAGGGCCGCCTCGGGCATGCCCGGAATGACCGCACTCGCCCGGTCCTGTACTACGCCGAAGCCCCCCGCACGCCGAATGGCAGAAAGGCCGTCCGCCCCATCGCGTCCCATCCCGGTGAGTACAACGCCCATCGTGGCATCGTCGAACAGGCGCGCAGCGCTGGCGAAGAGCAAATCAGCCGCCGGTCGTACGCCCCACATCGAGGCGCGCTGGTCGAGCTGCGTACTCGGCCTTTCCCGCGACCCCCCCAGCTGCAGGTGCCATCCACCCGGAGCGATGTACACGCGTCCGGCGTACAGCGCCTCATCGTGCACCGCTTCCTGTACCGCCATGCGCGACACCCTGTGGAGCCGCGCTGCCAGTCCCGCCGTGAACCCGATCGGCATATGCTGCACGACCAGCACCGCGCCTCCGGCGCAATGCAATCGCGGAATGATCTGTCCCAGTGCCGCCGGGCCTCCCGTGGACGCAGCGATGCATACCACGTACAACGGGGCGACGCCGGCGGGCTCGCGGCGCACCGGCGCCGGCAAGTACACCGGTGCAGGCACCTGCCTGACGAGCGACGCGGCACGCAGCGCAGCGAGCAGCTGCTCTCGTACGAGGTCGAGATCGAGGCTGATGCGCCCCGCCGGTTTGCGGACGAAGTCAACGGCGCCAAGATCGAGCGCACGTAAAATGTCCTCGGCCCCGCCGTCGGCGCCGCCGGCGCTGAGCATGATGACCGGGCGCGGGGAGTCGGCCATGATACGCTCCAGCACCCCCAGCCCGTCGAGCATGGGCATGTCCACATCCAGCGTGATGAGATCGGGAGCAAGTGCCTGCACCTGCCGCAGCGCATCGATGCCATCGCGCGCCGTACCGGCCACCTCGAACTCGCCGGTGGACGAGACGAGGTCGCTCACCAGCCGACGCATGAAGGCGCTGTCGTCCACGACCAGCACTCGGCGTGGACGCTCAGAGGAGGACATCAGCCTTTCGCACGGAGCGCACGGTCACCTGGCCCGATTTCACGGCGAAGTACACTGATCGCCCCGTCTCACCACCGACGTCTTCGGCCACGATCGGAATCCCTGACGAGGCGCAGGCCACGCGCGCCGCCTGCACGTTGCGCGTCCCGAGACTTACCGCTCCGGCGCGCAACAACGCCGTGAACATGCTGGCTCCACCGATCAGCCGCGCCTGAATTTCGCCGGTAGCCCCCTGCCCGCGCATCTCCTCGATCATGGCGGGTACCGCTATCGCGGCACTTTTTCCCGGTGTCACGTGCGCGGAATGTGCCGAGTGCGGCAGCAGCACGTGCGCGAGCGCTCCGATGCCTTCGTTACGGGCATGCAGGGCGATAGCCACGCACGAGCCCAGGCCAATGGCCACCAACGTGGTTTCTCCGAGGGCTGTGGCAATTCTCGCCACAGGCACGATAATCTGCATCAAACCGTCTCTCCCACAAGCTCAGCTTCGTTCATGACTTGGTGTGTGTCGTTGTCAGGCGTGGATGCAGCCGTTCCTGACGTCGCGGGCGATTGCGGGAGCGCCTGCAGATTCGCCCGCACTATCTGATTGTCCGCATCGAGGGTGAGCGCCTGCTCCCAGGCCTCTCGGGCATCGCGCAGGGCTCCCCGGCGGTACTGAATGTTGCCCAGCTTGAGGTACACGTCGGGCCCGTGCGCCGGCGACAGTCGGATCACGCGCAGAAACGCGTCGAAAGCCTCGTCGTAACGCTGTCCACGATAGAGATAATCGCCCAGGTTCTTGTGCAGGTGCGCGCTGTTCGCGTCCTCGAGCAGTGCGTGTTCGAGCGTGCGAGCGGCCGCCTCGTAGCTGCCGCGCCGCTCCTGCACCACGGCAAAATTGTTGTGGAGCACCGCCGAACGCGGATGCAGCGCCAACGCTTCCTCGTGGAGCGACACGGCGGCGACCAGATCCCCGCTCAACGCGCTCACCAGTCCCGCGCAATGAAACCAGGCCGCCGATGGCTGTCGCGCACCCCACTGCACGCGCGCCTGTATCAAGAGCGAGGCCGCGTCCGGCAACTGGTCATCGCGCAACGCCAGGATCGCCATCGACAACGTATGGCGAGGATCGGGGCTGCTGGAGCGACGAATCGCCTCACCGAGCGCCGTGCGTGCCTCCTCCAGTCGACCGAGCTGTTCGAGGGCAAACGCGAGGTTGTGAAACACCGCAGCGGGGGCGTCCGGTTCGGCCGCCGCGCCGGCAAACGTCGCCTGGGCGTCCGGCCACTCGCCTTGTCTCAATTGCACGAGTCCCACATGGAACAGGGCAACCGCGTCGACGTCGCGCAGTTCGAGTACACGGCGGAACTCGCGTATTGCCTCGTCGAGCATCCCCGTGCGGTAGAAGGCCACACCGAGATTCCGGTGCTCCGCGACACGGCTTTCCGGCGGCGGCTGACGACGCGTGGAACTGCGCCCAACGCGCTGCGCATATCCTGCCGCGAGAAGTCCGAAGATCGCTTTGCCCGTCTCGAACTCGCCAAGCCCCGAGCGCTCGATCACGCCTTGCACATCGAGAACGCCATCGAGAAACGGCAGAATGCGCTCCTGCGCCCGGCTCAACGGCGTCTCGCGCCCGGCGAGGTGGGGCATGTCGAGCTCGAAGATGAGGTCGAGACTCGGAATCTTCTTGACGATCAGCGTCCATTCGTCGACGCGCCGGGCTCCCTCGAGCAGCAACGAGTCGGCGCTGACGGACATCAACGCGTCATCACCGCTCTCGTCGCTGGCCGGTTCGAAGGTGAAGGTGCCGTGCAGCCAGCTGAAAAGATGATAGACTGCCTCTTCCACCTGGGCGTGATACTCGGCAAGCACCAACTCCCGATCGATCGACTCCTGCTCCAGCAGGCGCGTGGCGAGCGACCAGTCGTCCGGCGTGTCGAGCGACGCATACAGGCGCGCAAGATGATCGGCGTCGATCGCGCCCAGTCGCACCAGGCGATCACCGAGCCGGTCGCGCCGGTTCACGATTCCGGCGTCTACCACGCGTCCCTGAACAAAGCGCACCGTGCCGAAGCTGCCCTCGCGGGCGACGCTCAGGATCCCGGTTTTCTGCCCGAGTGCCAGCAGCTGCAGCACATCGGCCAGGCTGGCTTCGCTCAAACTGCCGCGAATGGCCATCAGCGGTACTCCTCGATCAGTCGTCCGCCCACATCAGGCCACCGCCATACCATCTTTTCCCGATCCGTGAAGAACGCGTCCACGTCGCCGGGCGCCGGCGCGGTGAACCGTTCCAACCGCTGCCGCGCGCGCGTGGGAAGGGTTACCGCCAGGCCGCCCTCGAATCGGGACCGCAGGCGATCCACGAGACCCTGCACGTCCCGCGTTGGCCGATCGGAAGTGAGCACGATCTGGCAGCCGCGCTCGTATAGATGATTGAACAGATGAAAGAGCTCTTCCTGCGTCCGTTCCTTCTCCGCCAAGTGCTGCACGTCGTCGAGAATGAATACGTCGGCGTGCCGGAAGCGAATGCGCCACCGTTCGACGCCCCCCTCCTGCATCGCCGCGATGAGCTCATCCACGAAGGCGGATGCCGAGAGACACGCCACCTTTTTTCCGGGATACGCTTCCCTCATCGCGTTCCCGAGCGCGTGCGCGAGATGCGTCTTGCCACTCCCGGCTGGTCCTTGCAACAGCAGCGGGTTGTATCGAACCCCCGGAGCAGCGATCACTTCGTCGAAGGCGGCAATCGCCAGCTCGCTACCGCTGTGCTGCGCAAAGGCGTCGCGCGTAAACGTCGGCGTGGGCCCCGGAAGCGGTAGCGCCGACGCGATCGCGTGATCGAGCATTTCCTGTGCGTCGGCAATCCGTTCGACGTGGCGGAAGGCGGCGTGTCCCCGCACCGTGGCATCGAACACCACCGCTTGTCCTTCGATATTCCGCAGATGCTCCACGGCGGCGGCGAAGGTGGCAAGCAGGGCGTCGACGTCCGGTGCGTAAGGCAAGGCGAGCGCGCGCTCGAGCACCTGCGTCGTGTATCCATGGCCACGCCACTGCGTGATCGCCTCGCCAAGGAGCACGCGCCAGGGCTCCACGCGTGTCTCCACTTCCTGCAGCACGTCGGCGAGAAACCCTTCGTACTCCACGGTGCCATCGGGGATGATCGCCGAGAGACGACCCGGAACCGTAGGTATGGCGACACCGACACGCTCACCGAGAATCGCGCGCACATCTGACGCGGACACCGGTTGGTGCTCGATCTGCTGGTAGGCGGCAAGCTTATTGAGCGCGCCCTTGAGCTCACGGACGTTGTCGAACGCCAGGCGCGCCACCTCCTCCAGTACACCGTCTGCCAACGCGGTGCGCCGTTCAGCACCCATGTTGCGCAGAATGGCCAGTCGCATCTCGTAATCAGGAGCGCCGACATCGACCACGAGTCCACCCGAGAGCCGGGACAACAGACGCTGATCCACATCCGGAATCTCCGACGGCTGCCGATCGCTGGTCATCACCAGCTGGCGACCGTCGCCTTGCATGACATTGAACAGTCGCAACAGCTCCGACTGCGTCTCGCGTTGACCGGTGAGAAACTGCACGTCGTCGAGAATGAGCAAATCGACCTGCTGGAAGTGCTCGGCAAAATGCTGCGGCTGCCCGCTGCCGATCGCGCGGTGCAACCGTTCGGCCACATCCTCTCCCGAGGAGAATTCCACCCGCAACTGGGGCGACACGAGGCGGGCGTGATACGCGATCGCCGACACGAGATGCGTTTTGCCGAGCCCCGATCCCCCGTAAACGAACAGCGGGTTGTACGCGTCGCCCGGCGCCTCGGCAACCGCGCGCGCAGCGGACGCCGCCAGACGATTGGAGGAGCCCACGACGAATGAGGCAAAGCGGTACGCGCTATTGAGCACGCCGGTCATGCGGCGACTCCGGCGATGGCGAGCGCGGGTGGCGTACTCGCGGGCAGTCGCAGCGCATCCGACGCGCGTTTGGCCGCCGTGGTGCCTTCGTCTGCGCCCAGACGACGCAGGACCAGCATCCCGAGGGCGCGCAGCGTCTCGATCACGCCGTGACCGTTAAGAGCATCGGCCGCCACCTCCGGTACTCCGCGAAAGTTGAGCGCGACCGACAGCTCGGCTACCGACGCGGCAAGCGAGGGCGGCAGATCCTGCTTGTTGTATTGAATCACCACGGGAAGACCGCGCGCGTCGACACCGTGCTCGGCGAGGTTGGCGTGCATGTCCTGCATGCTCTCGATGTTGTCGTCCCATCGATGACGCTGGCTATCCGCTACGAACACGATACCATCGGCGCCTTGCAGCACGAGCTGCCGGATCGCGCGGTAATACGGCTGTCCCGGCACGGTGTAGAGCTGAAAACGTACATGGTAGGCGCCAACCATACCGAGGTCGAGAGGGAGATAGTCGAAAAACAGCGTACGATCACGGCGTGTCGCGAGAGAGGTGAGCGCGCCCACCTGTCCGGCTGGCAACGCCGAGTGGAGGTGCGTCAGATTCGTGGTCTTGCCCGATCGGCCAGGACCATAGTAGACCAGTTTGCAGGTGATCAGCCGCGTGGCGTGATCGACAATGGGCATCGCCCGCTCCTCTCCTCGCCGTCGATGCAGCGGGTGTTCCGCGCATCAACGCCGATCGTTGGTTGCTACGGACGCAGCAACCCATGTAATCGGGTCGCGAGAGCAATCACCTCACGAACGCGTTCCGTGTTGGCGACCGGCTCGGGAGCCCGGAGCGCCGCGTTCCAGAATACGAGCGCCCCGGCAAGGTCACCACCACGGGCCGCTTCGTCACCGAGCGAGCACAACGTTGCGCCATCCATGTCAGGAGCCGGCCAACGCGACGACTCTCGGGAAATGGACGGTTCACCGGTAGGGGACGCAACGGCGCGCATGGGTGCGAGCGGCGTGTGGCGGCGAGGCATGCCATCGGGCATCTGCACGCCCAGACGCATCGGATCGAAGAGGGAATTGTCATCCGGGAGCGCCGGATCATCGGGCTCATCGTAAAACACGTGAGGAATCCAGAGATCCTCGTCGGCGACAGTCGGCGCGCGCCGAGCCGGCGGATCATCATCGATGTCGCTGCCTGCTACCAGCGGGATCGCGAATACGGCTGGCGGCGTCGAGTTTCGCCGTGGCACGGCGACGTTCTCGCGGATGCGCAGCACCCCTGCCTCGACCAGTCCCGCCACCGCCTCGGCCACCTCCAGCAGGTCACGCTGCAGCGACTCCGCGAGGGCGGTCAGGTCGCGCGTTCCATCGACGCGGGTGAGAATCTCCCACTGCTGCGGTGCCAGCCGCAGCAGCGGCAATTGCAGCGGCTCGACATCCGCGAAGTCCATGATTACCCGTGCATCAGGCACCCACGCTGCGATGCGCTCCCACACTTCGGCGCGCTGTGCTGCCTGCACAAGGATGGACTCCGCCGAGAGGCGTAGCGCCAAATTGGCAGATGCCTGCGATTCGCCGGCGACGAAGCGAAAGGCACCGTCGTGCCAGAGCAGCAAATTGAGCACGATCGCTTCCACCTCCCGCGCCTCATTTGCCATGCGCGGTATGAGTGGCGGCTCGACTTCGTGGATTCGGGCCCACAGCCGGGCGTCGGTGACGGCGCCGCCCGAGAGGTGGATGCGCGCTGCGCGGCCGAGCAGCGGTGCCTCGAGATGCAGTATGCCGGTCTTCCGACTCAGTGTCAGCAGCTGCAACACCTCGGGAAGACCGAGTTCCCGCAGGCGGCCCTCGAGACTCATGACGTCGTCGCGCGCATGTTATGACGCCCGCTGCAGCGTGAGCGCTTCGCGGGCCAATCCCACGAATCGATCAGGCTCCGGCAACGCGACCAGCTTTTGCCAGCAGGCGATCGCGTCCCGATGACGCGCCTGCCGAGCGTACAACAAGCCTTGAAACCAGAGTGCGCCGGTATTTCCGGGATCGTGGCGAAGCAAACGACCCAGCAGCAGCTTGGCGTCGTCGGTGCGCGCTTCTTCCACCAGCACTTCGGACATCAGCAAAAGCGCGGCGAGATCAGTGGGTATTCGCGAGAGATGATCCGCCAGCAATCGCCGGGCTTCGCCGAACCGGCGCGCATCGAGGTGTACGCTGGCCAGTTCACGCAGTGCAGCCGGCCAGCCCGGTACCGCAGCCAAAGCAGCCACCAACTCCAGTCGCGCCGCCAGCAGGTCGCCACGCACGCGTAACATCTGCGCAACGGCCACGCGCGGAGTAGGGCGCGACGGGTCGAGGGCGAGCGCGCGGCGGAAGAATGCGAGCGCGAGCGCCTCGTCACCGAGTTGCGCGGCGATGTCACCGGCATAGTGCAGAAGCGCCGCGCTGGGTACATCGATCCGGAAAAGTCGCAGCAGTGCGGTACGCGCCTGCGTGCTGGCATCGCTCTCCGGCGCGCTGCCATCGACGAGCGAGGCCGCGAAGAGCGCCAGGACCTCCGCATCGTGCGGGGTGACCGCTCCGAGCGCGCGCAGCAGCCCTCTGGCTTCGCTGGCATGACCAAGCAAACAAAGCGACCGCGCTTCGCCGAGTGCCGCACGGTACCAGAACGACGCCCGTTCGGCGTCAGTCGCCACACCTGGGGCATCCAGCATCGTCCGTGCCTGCTGGTAGCGTTCGCACGCCTCACCGTGTAACGCGCGTCCGGCGAAGCCGGACGCTTCGATCAGCAGTCCTTGTGCCCTTGCACAGCCGGCGGCGTCGGCTGCTTCAGGCTGCGCAAGCTCCGAAGCGCCGTTTCGCGCCGAGAGCAGCTCGTGGATATCTGCTTCGCGCAGTTGCACGCCACGCAGCGGCTCACCGCCTTGCGTGCCGAGCAAATCGAGTGCGCCGATCGCTTCCGGGCACTCGTGCTGCAGCGCGATGCCCACCTTCAGTCGCGATGCGACGCGCATGGTGGCGAGACGGAGCGCATGCTGCGTTTCGCGGAGCGCACCGTCGTCGTCGCCGAGTGTCGCCAGCACGAGCGCAAGCGTATAGCGCGCCTCCGCATGGTCGGCGCGGAGCTGGATCGCGTGCGCCAGCGCCTCGCGCGCCTCTTCATACCGGGCGAGGTCGAACAGCACCGCGCCGATGAGCTGCCAAGCGTCCACCGCCTGCGGCTGAAAGGCGACGATCTCACGCAGAACGGCAAGCGCCCCGACGTGATCCTGATTCGCACGCATCCAGCGCGCCATGTTGAGCCGTGCCAACAGCAGTGCGGGCTCCAGCTCAGCGGCGCGATTGAGCGATTCACGCGCCGCCGCCGCGTCTCCCATATCCGACAGCGCGACGCCAAGATTATTGTACGCCAACGCGAGGCGCGGATCGAGACGGAGTGCGCGCTGATAGCTGCTTGCCGCAGCGGCCACATCGCCCGACTGATGCAGGGCAACGCCGTGCTCGTTCCACAAATGTGGCTGCCCGTCCTGCGTTTTCAGCAGCGATGCGTAGCGGCGACAGGCGTCTTCCGAGCGACCGACGACGAGGTCGAGCTCGGCGAGCGCGTGCTGCACCAGCTGTTCGTCTTCGCCTTGTGCGAGAGCCCGCTCAAACTCCCGTCGCGATTCGTCGAAATAGCCGCGCTGGCGGAACGCGAGGCCGAGTCCGTAGCGGGCCAGACCCGCACCGGACTTCGTGTTTCCGATCTCGCTCATGATCGCCGCGAATTCACCGGTGTCCGGCCCGGCCGGAAGCGCGGTGTCCGGCGCTCCGCCAGCCACGATCGAGAGATCCGCGTTCAGCGATTGCAGCGCCGGATTCAGGCTTACGGCGTGCTGCGACGCGTCGAGCGCCGCTGCAAATTGCCCCATATCGCCGAGCACGAAGCTCCGCAATAAGTGCGCTTCCGCGACCGCTGGATGCTCGGCCAGGAGCTCGTTCAACCCCGTGAGCGCCTGCTCATTCTGGCCGCGCTGGTACAGGACCTCCGCCAGATGCAGGCGCGGAATCGCGTCGTCATCGTTCGACATCGCACGCGCGTTGGCGGCGCGCTCGAACCAGCGTTGCGCGCGTCTCAAGTCGCCCGCGCGCTGCTCGATGAGCCCCCGCTCGAAGAGCGCTGCGGCATCGTCGGGATTTTCCGCGATCAGTGTATCGAGTTGCGCGATGGCCTCGGTGTTCCGGCCGATGAGGCGGTTGAGACGGGCCTGTTCCCGGCGCGCCTCAACGTCGTCCGGATTGATCGACAGGCGCTGGCCGATTTCCGCGAACTGCACGTCACAAGCGCCATCCCGCGCTGCTGCGACTTCCAGATTGCGCGCGGCGGTGCGCATGCGCGGATCAAGCGCGAGCGCCTGCAGAAAGGCGGCGACGGCCTCCCGCACCATCCCCTTGCTGAAAAAGAGGGCACCGAGGTTGTTGAACGCGCCCGGATCCTGCTGGTCGATTCGCGCGGTCAACGCGCGCAGCAGGTCTGCCTCACGTTCCGTCATCACAGTGGCGGGCATGCTACCCCGGTACTCGCGCTCAGGCCAATCGCAAGGCGCGCAGCATCACCTGCAACGACGCCGGATCGGGAAGGAGCAGGAAGAAACCGCGCAGCGTCTGCTGCATGTCCACCAGCACAAATTCGCTCTCGACGCAGAGCACATCGTCCGGTTCAGGGGCGAACTCCGCGAACGCACTGGTCAGTACGGCGCTCGACATATCGATCACGAGTGTCGGCGGCGACGGCAGCAGCAGCATGCCGAGAAAGTCGCTCAGGGCGTTCATGTAGGCGCCGCTCAGGATGTTGCCGGCCTCCTTGATCGCGGAGGTCTCCAGTTCACTGAACGCCACCGAAGAGCCAACCGGTCGACGTAGCATCAACTCGGCGAGACGCATCACGGTAGGCTTGGGAAACACCAGCAGTGTGCGTCCACTGAGATCACCAAGCATGTGCATCATGACGGCGGCGACCGGCTCTTCGCTACTCGAAAACTGCGCTGGCAGCGCCTCGACGCTTGCCACGCTGATGGCTGGCACCTTGATCATGATGGTGTTGCCGGTCATCTGCGACAGGGCGGTCGCAGCGTGACCGGCGCCAATGTTGGCCGTTTCACGCAGTGCGTCGAGCTGAATGGTCGTAAGCGACCTGATGGCCTCCATCTTCACTCCACCTTCATATGCATGAGTAGGCGCCAGGGTGGCGCGGTTCAACGGATTCAAACGACGCTACTCACATCGACGATGAGCGCGGGGCTCCCGTCACCGAGTACGGTGGCCCCGCTGAACCACGGCGCCGCGCCTCGCACCGAGTCGAACGGCTTGACCACGATGTCCTGCTGCGCGACCAGCGCGTCAACCAGCAGCGCTGCCCGTCGTCCGGATGACTCGACGATCGCCACATACTCACCGAAAAAGGGTTCGAGCGATTCCTCACCGAGGCTGCGGCGACGCCCCTCGCGGAAGCGCATCGACAGCGGCACTAAAGGAACGAACTCGTCCCGTACGGTGATACCGCGCCGCTCTCCAACGAGCCGTTGCGCGTGCGCGTCGAAGTCGACGGCCTCGATCACGTGGACAGCAGGAATCGCATACGTCTCGTCGCCGACCTGCACCAACAGGGCGCGGGCAATGGCGAGCGTGACCGGAAGGCGCATGGTGAACACGGTGCCTTCCCCGGCGATCGTTTCGAGTTCGATCACGCCACCCAGGGCACGAACCCGCGTGTTCACCACATCGACGCCTACGCCCCGGCCGGAGATGCTGGTGACTTCGCGCGTCGTACTCAGCCCGGGGTGAGAGACGACCTCCAATAGATGCGCATCGGTGAGCTCGTGCACGGTCGGTGTCACCAGCCCGTGCTCGTGGGCCTTCCTGAGCACCGCCGCGCGATCGATGCCGCGGCCATCATCCTGCACCTGGATCACCACGGACGCGCGATCGCGAACCGCTCGCAGAATCAATTGTCCCATCACCGGCTTGCCGGTCTGGCGTCGTGTTGCGGCGTCCTCGAATCCATGGTCGAGCGCATTGCGGAGCAAATGCATGATCGGATCGCCGATGGCCTCAAGCAGCGATCGATCAAGTTCGATCTCCCGACCTTCGGTGAGGAACTCGACGTTCTTTCCCAGCTCCCGCGCGATGTCACGGACCAGCCGCGGGAATCGATCGAATACCTGCGCGACGGGAAGCATCCGAGCCTGGAGCACCTCATCCTGTAACGCGCGGACCAGCCGCGCGGTGTCGTGGGCCACGCGGACGAGTGCACTGTCGACCGCGTAGTCGGGGCCCTCCACCGTACGCAGCAAGCGATCGCGCGTGATGACCAGCTCCCCCGCCAGCTCGAGCAACGCATCGAGTCGGCGCGCATCGATACGAACGGTGCGCGTCACTGCAGCCGACAGGCGCCGCTGACCGGACGCCAGTACAGCGCTTACCGCCACGCGCGCCACGTCACCCGCACTTCGCGCCGCCGCTTCGAGCTGCGCCTCCGATGTACTCGAGGTGATCGTGACTGTGAACGCCCCTTCGAACCCGTCGTCCTGCCAGGAAGGCTGCGGCGGCGTAACAGTTCCGATGCTCCCCAGCCGCTGCAACTTCGCCAGAACAAGCATGGCACGGACCCCTTTAAGCGGACAGTCCGCCGTGAGGCGCACCGCCACTTCCCGCTCGTCCGGCGATGCGGCATCGGGCGCGGCCGGCAAAGGCAACCCGAGCAACGACGCGGCAACGGGCACCTCGGACACAACGGGCGCGGCCGGTGCCTGCCCGTCCAGGCTGACCGCAAGCCGCTCGATCATGCGGTGCACGTGCGCGGTGATCTCCGTGGCTCCCGATTCCACCGCTTCGATGCACTGCCGCAACACGTCGGTGCCATCAAAAAGCAGGGAGATCACCGCTGCATTCAACGGCTCTTCGCCCGCGCGCAGTGGCTCACACCGCGACTCGAGCGCGTTCGCCACGCGCTCGACCGGATCGTAGCCCATCGCGGCGGCCATCCCCTTGATGGTATGCATACCGCGAAACAGCGTGGTGACGTGCGCGCGGACAGGGGCGCGCTCGAGAGCAAGTAGCGCGCCGTCCATTTCGGCGAGCAGCTCACGCGATTCCGTACGAAACAGCTCCGCGTAGCGGGCGGTGTCCCTCACGGCGCTACCGGCCCGTTGCCTGGCGTCGCCGCTCAGGCGGCGAGCACGCGATTGACGGCTTCAAGAACGCGGCTCGGCTGAAACGGCTTCACCACGAAATCCTTGGCTCCAGCTTGAATGGCCTCCACCACGAGCGCCTGTTGACCCATCGCGCTGCACATCAGGATGCGCGCTGCCGGGTCGTGCGCCGTGATCTCACGCACGGCATCGATGCCCCCCATGTCCGGCATCACGATGTCCATCGTGACAAGGTCGGGACGGAGATGCTTGTACTTCTCCACGGCCTGCACGCCTGTTTCCGCCTCGCCGACGATCTCGAAGCCTGCCTGCTGCAGAATATCGCCCACCATGGTCCGCATGAAAATCGCGTCGTCGCAAATCAAGACTGTCCGGCTCACCGTTCCCTCTCCTCGGCTGAGAGCAGTTGCCGGGCGCATAGCGCCACGGCGTCCAGCGGCATGATGGGCTGTCCCGACAGCTCCGCAGAGTCGTCCAAAACGCGCACATCACGCACAGATTCCACGGCGAGACCCACGAGGCGTGCGCCGTGTTCAATCAGGACGACTGACCCTGCCGTGACGGCACGCGCTCCCGACAACAGCGCCTGAAGGTCCAGCACCGTCACGATTGCGCCCCGCACGTTGACGATTCCGCGAAGCAATTCGGGCGCGCCCGGGACGGGCCGAAGAAGCAAGGGGAGCACCACCTCGCGAACCTGCGCGACCGGAACGCCATACGCAACGCCCCCCGCCGTCACGACAAGCGACCGCGGACGCAGTTCATCATCATCGGCAAACCAGTCATCCGGGAGCGCGTGGTCAGTCGTCTCCGTGGCCGTCGGCCTGCTCGCGCTCGTGGAGCGCGGCATCGGCGAGGACTTCATCGGTGTTGTAGAAGCCGAAGACATCGAGTGGATCCTGATGGGTGGCGAGTTCCGGCATGTGCCCCAACGTGGCGAGCGACAAGCGGAGGTCCGTGGGTAACGGTGACCGGAGATCGACGACCAGCCCTGTGACGGGGTGACGAAAGCGCAGCCACGCCGCGTGCAGGAAGTGCCGCTTCGAGGGGAGCGCCGCCACTCGGCGTCCCCCGCCGCCGCCATAGGTATCGTCACCCACGACCGGATGCCCGATCGACGAGAGGTGCACACGAATCTGGTGCGTACGGCCGGTGTGGAGATGCGCCCGGAGCAGGTCTACCGACTCGAAGCGGGCGAGACGCACGAAGTCGGTGCGCGCACTTTTCCCCTCCGGCACGATGGTCATGCGCGTGCGGTCGTTCGGGTCGCGGCCGATGGCCTTCTCCACCGTGATGCGGTCCTCCTTGAGGTGTCCCCACGACACCGCCGCGTACCGACGCGTGATCCGTCGCGCCGCCAAGGCCGCGCTGAGGTCTCGGTGCACCACGTCACTTTTGGCCACCACCAGCAACCCCGAGGTGTCCTTGTCGAGCCGGTGTACCAGGCCCGCGCGCTCCTCGCTTCCGCCGCCGGCGAGAGGCGCACCGCGCCCGAGCAGCGCATTGACAAGCGTCCCCGACCAGTTCCCCGGAGCCGGATGCACCACCATCCCGGCCGCCTTGTCCACCACCAACAGGTGTTCATCCTCGAACACGATATCGAGTGGAATCTGCTCCGGAATGACGTCACGTCCAGGTGCCGGCGGAATAGTGACGGTGATCCGGTCACCCGCCTCACCACGGTACGACGACCGCTCAGCCTTGCCATTCACAAGGACATGCCCGGTGGCAATCAGCGTGGCCGCCTGCGTGCGCGAAAGCTCACAGGCACGCGAGACCATCATGTCCAGTCGTTCGCCCAGCTGTTCGACTACGTCAAATTGATGCATGGTACCGCGCTGTGCGCTCAGAATCGTGACTCATGAGAGGGTCGCACCGTGCGGACCGCTCGCCTCCTGCTCCTTGTCGTGCTTCCACAGCGCAATCACAAGGCAGATCGCACCGACAGTCACTGCGGAGTCGGCCACGTTGAACGTCCAGAATCGGACATCGCCGAACCCGATATCGATGAAATCCACTACGCCTTCTCGCAACCGGATGCGATCGAGCAGGTTACCGATCGCGCCGCCGATCACTACCGGCACGCCGAACGCCGCCAGTCGGGAGATCCGGGTGAGATCCGACGTCGCGCGCCACAGCACCACGACGATCACCACACTCAGCACGGCGAAGATCCAGCGGGACGCCGGGCCGAGGCTCATGCCGAACGCCGCTCCCGGATTATACGCCAGCGTGAACCGCACCACGTCACCGATCACCGGGTGCGCGACACCGCGTAACGCAAGATGCTCCACGGCCAACGCCTTCGTCACGAAGTCGACGAGCAAAATGGCAACGCTGATGAGCCAGAAGCGTCGCGTGGTATATGCGGGCGGCATCAGCGGTCGGTCGGACCCGGCCGCCGGTGACGCCACCGCACCGGCCGAGAGGGCGGATTCCTGGGCAGACTTCGTCATGACGCGTCAACCCGATGTTCGGCCTCCTGACGACCTTCGTTCCACAACATCCACGCCAGAAGAAACGCGCCGCTACTCACGGCCATATCGGCAACATTGAAGGTTGGCCAACGAGTGGTACCAAAGCCGATGTCGATGAAGTCCACGACGCCAAGGTCCGAGCGGATCCGATCGATCACGTTGCCAAGGGCTCCGGCGGCCACCAACGCCACCGCCATCGCGCGCTTGAGGTCGTCCTGCGCCGTCTGCACATACAACTGTCGCAGAACGACGAGGGCGCCAACGGTGAGCACCATGAAGATCCAACGGGAATACGGGCCGAACGACAATCCGAACGCCGCACCCGGGTTGTACACAAGGGCAAAGCGCAGCCACTCTCCCCAAACGGGATTGACTGCTCCGGACGGTGGCAACACCGCCACCGCCACCGCCTTCGTGATCAGGTCGAGAACCAGAACGGCGATAAAGATCGGTATCGAGACAATCGCCTTCACATCATCCCTTTTTTGCCGATTCCTCGCGCTGCTTGCACACGATGCAGAAGCGCGCGTGCGGAAGGGCATCGAGTCGTTCGAACGCGATATCCTCGCCACACTGGTGACACTTGCCGAACGTTTCGGGCGTCTTGTACAAGCGGCGCAGCGCCTGGTCGATGTGCCACAGAAAACGTCCTTCTTGCGACGCGAACAAAAACGCCTTCTCCCGTTCCATGGCATCGGTGCCCTGATCGGCCATGTGGAAAGAGTAGGCGCTGGTGTCGCCGTCGGTCTCGCCATTAGGGCCGAAGGTATCGCCGTGATGGCCGAGTTCCTTGACCACCCGGCGACGCTCCTCAAGCAGTCGCTTTTCGAAGTGCTGCAACTGCTTTTTGGGCATGGGCTTCGACTTCTTGCCGTCCTTTGGCACTCCCTTGGGTACTGCATTCGTTCCCATCACGATCCTTCCTTGGTGAGCGCCAGCCGCAACAGCCGTCCTTCGACGTCTGCCGACTGCGTCGCAGTCCATGTGGAACCGTTGCCATCTGCATGGAACGGGGAGCCAATGTCGTCGCCAAGCAACAGGCGCACGGCGAGTACTTCTATGGCGATGTGGCCCCGATGGGCAGCCACGGCGCTTTCGAGCTCTGCATCACCAGCAATCGCCACGGTAATGCGATCGCTGACGTCCAGCTGTGCTTCCTTCCTTAGCCGTTGTACCCGGCTGATCACTTCCCGGGCCAGCCCTTCGAGGCGCAGCTCCGGCGACACCGTGGCGTCGAGCGCCACCCCGAATCCGCCACTCTCCTGCACCACGGCAGCCCCGGTCGCGCGCCGGATGATGGCGACGTCGTCCGGGTCAATCAAGCGAGCTGTACCGTCGACGTGGATGGTGACTGACGACCCGCCCGCCAGCTCCCGTAATCGCTCCGCCGGCATCAGCACCACGGCGGCCGCCACCTGCGGCGTCTCCTTGCCGAACTTCTTGCCCAATACCCGGAAGTTGGCCTTGGCCTCCAGCGCCACGAGACTGTCGGTGCTGTTGACGAATTCCACCCGTTTCACATTCAACTCCGATGCGAGCAATTCGCCGAGCTCCACGACCGCCGCCGGATCGCCCGGCACCACGCACTGCAACGAGGGGAGTGGTTGCCGCACTCGCACATCGGCCACATCGCGCGCGGCATGGGCCAGGCCGGCCAGGGTGCGAATGCTTTCCATCGCCCGTTCGAGCGTGTCGTCGGTGTGCCCCCCGCCTTCGCGAGTAAACGACGCGAGGTGCACCGAGCCGCCGGTGAGGGCGCGATGCACGGCATCGGTGATGAACGGCGCGAACGGCGCGAGCAGCCGGCAGGAAACCACCAGCACTTCGTGCAACGTGGCGAACGCCGCCCGATTGTCGTCACTTTCCACATCGTAGAAGCGCGCACGCGACTGGCGGACGTACCACTTCGATACATCGTCGTCGATAAACTGCATCACGCGACGTGCCGCCATCGTAGCGTCGTACTCCGTGAGCGCGGCATCGACTTCCTGCTCCACACGGGTAAGGCGCGAAAGAATCCAGCGGTCGAGCGCCGGACGATCGGCCACCGCGGGATCGCGATCGGTTGGCATCCACCCGAAGTTCGCATACTGCGCAAAGATGCCGTTGTAGACGTTGCGAAACGTCAGCAGGAATCGCCCGGCGGTCTCGCGGATCGCGTTCTCGTCGAAGCGGCGCGGAACCCACACCTGGCTCGTCGCCACGAGAAAGAGGCGAACGGCGTCGGCCCCATGACGCTCGAGCACCGACCACGGATCGACGGCGTTGCCCTTGCTCTTGGACATCTTCTGTCCGTGCGCATCGAGCACGAGGTCGTTTACCACCACCGTGCGATACGGCGCCGCCACCCCGTCACCGTTGTTGGGGAGCGCGTCGCCAAGCCCGGTGGCGATGGCGAGCAGCGAGTAGAACCAACCCCGTGTCTGATCCACGCCTTCTGCGATAAAATCCGCCGGGAACTGCGCCTGCACCGTCTCGCGGTGCTCGAACGGGAAATGCCACTGCGCGAAAGGCATCGACCCGGAGTCGAACCAGGTATCGATGACCTCCGGTACGCGTCGCATGGTACCGCGGCCACTCGGTGCAGGCCACGTGTACCGGTCGATATGCGGCTTGTGCGGATCGAAGTCGTCCGGGAGCGGCTTGCCGGTGCGCTGTGCGAGATCGGCGTAGCTGCCGATAACCTCCACTTCCGCAGGATCTTCGTCATTTACCCACACCGGCAACGGTGTGCCCCAGTACCGGTCCCGGGAGATGGCCCAGTCCACGTTGTTGGACAGCCATTCGCCGAAGCGGCCGCTCCCGACTTCTGCGGGATGCCAGTCCACCTGCGCGTTACGCGCCAGCAGCGAATCGCGCACGGCCGTGGTGCGTACGAACCATGATCCACGGGCGTAATACAGCAGCGGCGTCCCGCACCGCCAGCAGTGTGGATACGCGTGCGTGAACAACGAATGCTTCCACAACACGTCACGCTCGCGGAGTACCTCCACGATGCGCGCATCGGCATCCTTCACGAAGCGGCCGGCCACCTCCGGCACCTCGGCGGCAAACTCACCCTGCGCCGTCACCGGCTGCAGGAACGCCAGTCCGTGACGTTGCCCGGCTGCGTAGTCATCCGCGCCGAATGCCGGCGCCATGTGCACGACGCCACTGCCATCGTCGGCCGAGACGAACTCCTCGGCGACGATGATCTCGTGCTTGCCTTCGTCGGGGTACGGCACCCAGTCGAGTGGACGGCGATAGCGACGCCCGGCAAGCTCGGCACCGCGCATGCTGCCGACCAATGCCCACCGATCGGACCAATCGCCACCGAGAACGCCGGCGACGCGTGCGTCGGCAAGGACGATCGTCCAGTCGGCGCCGGTATGCTTGCGCAGTTCCACATACGTGAGCTCGGGATGTACCGCGAGCGCGACGTTGGAGACGAGCGTCCACGGCGTGGTGGTCCACACGAGAATGCGGCGACGCTGCGCCGGTGCGTTCCCCTCGGCATCGAGCAGGTCGAGCGCCACGTACAGACTCGGATCCTCTACATCTTCGTAGCCTTGCGCCACTTCATGGCTGGAGAGTGCGGTACCGCAGCGCGCGCAATACGGCAAAATCTTGTGTCCGCGCACGAGCAGATGCTTCTCGTGCAAGGTGCGCAGCGCCCACCAGACGCTTTCCACGTAATTGTGCGAGTACGTAACGTACGGATCGTGGTAATCCAGCCAGTACGCGGTGCGCTGCGACAGCTTCTCCCAATCCGTGCGATAACGAAATACGCTCTCGCGACAGCGGCGGTTGAACTCCGCGACCCCCACCTGCTCGATGAGTTGCTTGCCGCCAAGTTTCGCAATCTCGCTCGGATCCACGCCCCGACGCGCCGCTTCTTCGCGCTGCAGCTCCTTCTCGACTTCGATCTCCACCGGAAGACCATGCGTATCCCAACCGGCCTTGCGCGGCACGAAGCGCCCCTGCATCGCGCGATGGCGGCAGAAGAGATCCTTGACCGTGCGGGCGAAGACGTGATGGATCCCCGGACGGCCGTTCGCCGTGGGCGGCCCCTCGTAAAACACGAAGGGTGCTCCATTCGCCCGTGCCGCCTGCGCGGCTTCGAACAACCCTTCGGCATCCCATAGCGCAAGCAGCTCGCGCTCGAAGGCGTCGGCGCCGGCATCGGGAAGTAACGGGAAACGCACAGCGTCCTGCGGAGCAGTCATGGACACAACGGAGATCGGAAGACGGAGAGAAGCAGGCACGCGATCAGATGCGGGCGATGACGCCCTTTACCACGGTCGTGAGTTGCGGTTCGGCACGGCGGGCGACGCCGATGATCTTCGCGACGCTTGCCGGCTCGAGCGCATCGGGGAGACACTGATCGGTAATGATGGACAAGCCGAGTACCCGCATGCCACCATGCAGCGCCACGATCACCTCAGGCACGGTGGACATCCCTACCACATCGGCGCCGATCCCACGCAAAAACCGATACTCTGCACGCGTTTCGAGATTGGGGCCCTGCACCGCGACATACGTACCTTCACGAAGCGTGATTCCCGCCTCCTGCGCCACCTCGCGCGCGATGCGCCGCAGCTCCCGGTCATACGGCTCGGACATATCAGGAAATCGCGGGCCGAGCGTATCGTCGTTCGGGCCGATGAGCGGGTTGTCGCCCAGCAGGTTGATGTGGTCGGCGATCAGCATGAGGTCACCGGGCGCCCACAACGGATGCATCCCCCCACACGCATTGCTCACCACAAGCACCCCGGCGCCCAGCGCGCGCAACACGCGTACCGGGAAGGTGACCTGCTGCAGCGAATATCCTTCGTACCGATGGAAACGACCCTGCATCGCGATGACCGTTTTCCCCGCGAGGGTGCCGCAGAGGAGGCGCCCACCGTGCGATTCCACCGTGGCGAGTGGAAAATTCGGGAGGTCGCGGTATTCGATCACCTGCTCGACGTGCATCTCCTCGGTTAGCGCGCCGAGGCCGGTGCCCAGGATGATGGCGATGTCGACGGGCGTGGCGAAGCGGCTGCGCACCGCCTGCGCACAGGCTTCGATCCGCTCGCGGGCGTGCAGTCCCAATGCCGGATGGCCAAGGGAGACGGCGGTGTGCTCCTGCGTATACTGCAGCTGCGGTCGCGAAGTGGGCGTGGGGCGCGGTGTGGATTCGCTCACGGCTCCTCCACGATGACATCGAGCCATGACGGCGTCGGGGCGACGGGACGCACCGGACTGCCCCGCAACTCCTGCGCGAGGTCGGGATCCGGGCGCAACGCCGACGCATGGCGCGGGCTCGTGAACTCCGGCGTCGGTTCCGCCTCGGCGGAATTGAGTTCGGTGAGCTGCCGCTCGAGCTGATGTCGCAGCTGCGCGAGAAAGATGCGGCGGGTGCGCCAGAGCGACTGGATCTCGTCGTTGGCCCGTCGGAGCTCTTCGCGCGTCGCCTGCACCTGCTGGTCGGCCTGCGCCTGTGCTTCGCGCAGGATGAGTTGCGCCTCACGATCGGCCTGTTCCCGGATCTCGCCACGTAGCTGCTGGGCGCTCACCAACGCCTCATTGAGCGCTTTCTCCCGATCGCGAAACGACGTGAGCTGCTCGTGGAAATTTCGCGCCCGCGAATCGAGCTCCTGATTCTGACGGGTGAGCCGTTCCAACTCTTCCGCCACCTGATCACGGAACTGATCAACGCGTGCACGATCATAGCCACGCAAGGCGTTACCGAAGTCGTAACGGCGAACGTCGAGCGCGGTAAGGTGAAACCCCTCAAAGCCGTCGTCGGTCATGCGATGTCCCGGAGAAATCAGGTGCGAGTGCCGAACAACAGCGTTCCCAAGCGGACGTGCGTGGCGCCCTCTTCCACGGCCACTTCATAGTCGCCGGACATGCCCATGCTCAGCCACTCCGCCGGGTGCCCTGCGGCCTGCAGTTGCGTGCGAATCGTTCGCGCGCCGCCGAACACCGAGCGCAATATCGCCTCCTCCGCATCGAATGGCGCCATGGTCATGACACCGCGTACCCGCACACCGGGCAATTTGTGCAGCCGCTCGGCAAACGCCGGGAGTTCGCTGGGAGCGAGACCGCTCTTGGTGCCTTCACCACTCACGTTCACCTGCACCAGCACGTCCAGCGGTTGTCCGCGATGCACTCCCGCTTCATTGAGCGCGACCGCCAGCCGCTCACTATCCATACCGTGAATCAATGAGAAGTGCGCCGCCGCCCTGGCCTTGTTTCGCTGCAAATGCCCGATCAGGTGCCAGCGAACCGGAAGCGTCACCTCGGCCATCTTTCGCTCCGCCTCCTGCACCCGGTTTTCGCCGACGTCGCTCACCCCAGCCTCCCAGGCGGCGATGACGGCCTCGGGTCCGTATGTCTTGGTGACCGCCACCAACGTTACTTCCTGCTCATGTCCGCCCCGCGTCCGGGCTGAGGCGATACGGTCGCGCACCTCCGCGACGCGGTCGGAAAATGGCATAGCATATAAGGTTAGAGGCCACGGCACCTCGACACAAGTAAGGAATCGGTCAGCCCTGACCGCTGCGCACAACGGAGCAGCCGCTGCAGCTGCGCAAGGGCATCGTCACTCCCCGCCGGCAGCGGAGCGAGCACCCCTGACGGCATCATGTCCGCTGTGCGTTGCATGGCACCGATGTCGAGCCCCACCGTACGCGCCGCGAGCGCTGCAGACGGCGCGTACACCAATCCCTCCAGTACCCATCCGGCGCCCGGGTCGAGCTGCTCGCGGTCGACACGCGCCAGCAGGGTGCTGACCCGTACCGCGCGGCGGTTCGCGCCAGCGCGCTCCATGAGGGCGCGGAGCACCGCCGGCGCCCCGCGCCATCGCGCGGTGTGCTCCGGAGGCAGCAACCCGCGACGCCCCAGTTCATTGCGATACCACGCTGCACCCAGGAGGGGAATCGTCACCACGGCCACATCGGAGCGGATATCCTCCACCTGCTGCAGATACCAGAGCGGGAACGAATCGTTGTCCCCGGCAGCTATCAGCACCCCCCCCTCTGGAACCGCCTCGAGCAACAGTCGCGCGTACGTGCGGGTCATCGACGCCGCCGGCTCACGAGTGCGGTCCATGACCTGACGGTTGGCTACGTATGGCAGCATCGCCAGCACGATCGGCATCGTCGCCAGCGACAACGCCCACCCCCGCCCCTTCTGCCGCTTGCTGCGACTGATACGCTGGAGCAGATACTGGCCGAGTGCCCAGAGTCCCGAACCGGCCAGCAGCCCCCAGGCAAAGAAGCCGAGCATGAAGAAGTAGTCGCGCTCGCGAGCCTCGTGGATGGCGCCGGCGGGGAGAAAGACACCGCCGAACGTGGGTCCCGCTCGCAGATTGAGCCAGATGGCCACACCAATAGTGCCACTGCCGAGCAGCATTGCGAGCGCACGCGCCACGCGCGGGTCGCGCCGCCAGAGCGCACGCAGGCCGACGGCACCGAGGGCAGTCCACGATAGCGTGAGAAGGGTGCGGAATAGCGACGGCGTGGGGAAGGGATGGACGCCGTACGCCACCTGCCAGTCGGCCCACTGAAACAGGTTACCGAGTTGCAGCCACAGCGGCAGAGCGCGTGGCCAGAGGCCGGCCACGGCATACTGTGAGCGGCGCAGTACGGCGATCAGCGCCTCGAGGCTCACGGGATTGCCCGAGTTGAGCGACGGCGACTGCGCCGCCAGCAGCGGCAGCACTGCGACGGCAGACACACCGAGCAACATCAGGGCAATCCAGCGCAGCACGTCTCTGGCGCGAGGCACCGCTCCGTGCCATGCGAACAGCACCGCTGCCGGGAGCGCGACCAATACACTGAGATGCAGCGGTACAGCGAGTCCGACAATGAACGCCAGAAGCGCGCGTGATCGACGTCGTTGCTGTTCACGTATCGCGTCACGACCCGCGTACTCGCCGGCGACGAGCAAACACAGGCTCGCCAGCAACGACAGCGCATACACCTCCGTTTCGGTGGCGTTGTTCCACACGGAATACATCGTCCCGGCAGCGACGGCCGCGGCGATGCCACCCCGCACGCCGATGACGCGCGACACGAGTGCGGCGCCCAGCCCGCCGGCGGCGGCGGCTGCGAGCACCGACAACGTTGTCACGGCGCGCGCCGGCCCGAGGCTGCTGAACAGCTTGGTGCAGACGTTGGCGATGAGCACCCACAGCGGCGTTCCGGGCGGATGCGGAATGCCGAGGGTGTGCGCTGCCGTCATGAACTCAGAGGCATCCCACACCGTAAGGTCGCGCGCGGCGGTGCCAGAATAAATGGCCACCAGCACCACTCCGGCGGCAACGGCAGCGATCACCGGTGGTGGCATGACGAAGCGCGCGCGAGCGGCGGAACGTGGCGTCGTCACGAAGGTACTCACCGCGCGCGCAGCTGGATCGTTGAGCGCACCAGCGCGAGCGCACCGTACCGTAGCAGTTTCGGCTGGGCGACGATCCGCGCGAACCGCCGCATGCAGCAGAACGTCAGCGCGACGATCCCGATTCCGAGACCGTCGCGCCATGTGAACTGCATCGTGCGTACGAACATCAGTCCCGTCATTCGAGACTTTGGCCGGGCTCAGGCAGGGGCGACTCCCGGTCCACCCAACATCGGCGGAGCGACCGGGCGGGCCGTCGGCGTAAGCACGGGGGCCGGTGTCGGCACCGAGGGCATGTCGGGCGGCTGACGCGGCGGAAGTTCTTTCCCGGCCTTGAGCAGCAGGATGTCGTCTCGCGTGAGCGTCTCGCGCTCGAGCAGCTGCGTGGCCACGATATCCAGAAGCGACCGGTGCTCGGTGAGCACGGCGACGGCCCGGGCATGCGCCTCGAACGCGACGCGTTTCACTTCGCCATCGACGAGCTGCGCGGTCTGCTCGGAGATTTCCCGGCGCGACTGGATTTCGCGACCGAGAAAGAGCTCCTGCTCGTTATCGCCAACCAGGATCGGGCCAATGGCATCGGACAGCCCCCATTGCGTGACGTAGCGACGCGCAATGCTCGTGGCCTGCTGAATGTCACTCGCCGCGCCGGTGGTCACGCGGTTGTGCCCAAAGACGATCTCTTCGGCGGCACGACCACCGTAGGCCATGACCAGCTTAGCCTCGAGCTGCTCGCGAGTTACGGACACGCGATCATCTTCGGGCAACGTAAAGGCGATACCGAGGGCTCGACCGCGCGGGACGATCGTCACTTTGTGCAGCGGATCGTTGCCGTACACCATCATCGCACACACTGCATGTCCGGCCTCGTGGAACGCCGTGAGGCGACGCTCTTCATCCTTCATGACGAGCGACTTCCGTTCGGCGCCCAGCATGACCCGATCCTTGGCCTCTTCGAGGTCGCTCATGAAGATCTTGTCGTGACCCTTGCGGGCGGCGAGCAGCGCGCCCTCATTGACGAGATTTGCGAGATCGGCGCCAGCCATGCCCGGAGTACCGCGGGCGAGCGAGGTGATGCTCACATCCTCGGCCTGAGGCTTGTTGCGCAGGTGCACCTTGAGGATCCCTTCGCGACCCCGCAGGTCGGGGGCGTCTACCACGATCTGTCGGTCAAAGCGCCCCGGGCGCAGCAGCGCCGGATCGAGCACATCCGGCCGGTTGGTGGCAGCGATGAGGATCACGCCGTCGTTGGACTCGAAGCCGTCCATCTCGACGAGCAGCTGGTTGAGCGTCTGCTCACGTTCATCGTGCCCGCCACCAAGGCCGGCGCCGCGGTGCCGGCCGACCGCATCGATTTCGTCGATGAAGATGATACATGGAGCATGCGCCTTCCCCTGCTCGAACAGATCACGGACGCGCGAAGCGCCGACACCCACGAACATCTCAACGAAGTCGGAGCCCGACATGGAGAAAAACGGGCGACCCGCTTCGCCGGCCACGGCCTTGGCGAGCAGCGTTTTGCCGGTGCCGGGAGGTCCAACCAGCAGCGCACCCTTCGGCAGGCGCCCACCCAGCTTGGTGAACTTTTGCGGATCCTTCAGGAACTCGATGATTTCCTGCAGCTCGACCTTGGCTTCGTCGGCACCGGCGACGTCGGCAAAGGTGATCTTGGGCGTGTCTCCGCTGAGCAGCTTCGCCTTGCTCTTGCCGAAGGAAAAAGCCTTGTTCCCCCCCGACTGCATCTGGCGGAAGAGGAAGATCCAGAAGCCGATGAGCAGCAGATACGGCAGCATCGTGATGAGCACGCTCGCGAAGTTCGGGCGCGGCTCCTTGGTCGCGCTGACGACGCCGCGATCGTAGAGCCGCTTTTGCTCATCGGGCGCGGAGCCAGGCACCAGACGCGTACTGAAGTTGCGCGCCTCGCGGTTGCCTGCTCGCACCGGCTGGTTGAACTGACCGTTGAGCACATTGTCAGTCTGGAAAACCACCGACTTGATGTTTCCCGCTTCGAGCTGCCGTCGATACGTGAAGTAGTCGATCTCGGGGGCCTGTGGCTCGCGGCCACTGCCATACGTCAGCAACGCCGTCGGGATCCCGATCACAAGGATCCAGAACGACAGCGACTTCGAGAAGCGGCCCCAGTTGAACGGCTTCTTCGGGGTGGGCGTCATGTTCGGTGCCATAGTTGTCCGGCTTGGATGTCGTTCTACTGCAGACTGGCGACGTAAGGAAGATGACGGAAATTCTCGGCATGATCGAGTCCGTAACCGACCAGGAATTCGTGCGGAGCGTCAAAACCGATGAACCGTGTGGGGTGCTGCAATTCGGTGGCGATGTGCTTGTGCAACAGCGCACAGATCTCCAACGAGCTTGGCTTGCGGTCCCCCAGCAGTTCCACGAGCCGGTTGAGTGTCCGACCGGAGTCTACGATGTCCTCGACCAATAGAATGTGTTTACCCTCCAATTCCGTTTCCGGATCGTAGAGCAATCGCACGACTCCGCTGGATTCCATGGCATCGCCGTAGGACGACGCCACAAGAAAGTCCACTTGCAATGGTCGTGCGATGTTGCGCACCAGGTCGCTCAGGAAGATAAAGCTTCCCTTGAGCAAGCCAAGCACCAACAGTTCACCGGAGGGATAGGCGGCGGTGATCTCTTCACCAAGGGAGCGCACCCGCGCCTGAATTGCCTCGACATCGTAAACGATGCGCCTGACCGCACGGCCATCGAGACGGGGATCGACCGCCAGCGGCGGAATATGCTCAGTCGAACTCGCGCTCACACCTGTACCAGATCAGATCCGGCCTGCCGGGCCGTGACGGCGCCGCGAGACTGCGGCAGACTCCAGGTACCCAAATGACTTCGTGATGCATCACGACCACCGGCCATCCACTCCGGTCAATCGCAGGTACCTGCGCTTCTGCAAAATATCGTGCAACGCGTCTCCCTGCTGGGGCTCCGGCGGTACGAATGCGATCTCCGGCCTGCCAGCCCCTGACAGTGATCTGTGCAGAGGCCGGGAGCGCTACGCTCCACGAATCGACATCAGCGTGCGGGTCGGCCGCTCGGCGGAGTCGCCAACGCCCTATTCTCGGGGGCAACGCGTCGGCGCACCCCTCCCAGGCTTGCGGCGCCCGGGCCGCGCCGCCTCGTCGAACCTCAAAATACTCGCACGCACTGTTTCCGTCACGGAGCACGAATGCGCCTCCGGCAAGCGCGATATAGGCGCCATGTCGATCAGCCGTGGTAAACCGGACGAGTGCGCGAGTTCCTCGGGCGTCGAGCGTCACCCCCGCCCGGGCACAGATCGCCGGCCATAGCACCGCACGCCCATCGGGAGTCGTTTCGCGTACGACACGGACCGGCACCCGCACCGACCTTCCCCCCGACCCCGATGGCAACGCCAGCAAATCGACGTGCGCTTCGACCGCGCGCCGCCACGTCGCCGCGCGGTCGGCGACTTTCAGCAGCTCCTCCCCGAAGCCGGGGTGGGCCTGCTCGAGTGCGGGAAGCAGCTCGTGGCGCACGCGACCGCGAAGGAAGACCGACGACGCATTCATCGGATCTTCCAGAAACGACAGCCCTTCGGATTCCGCCCACTGTCCGATTTCCGCGCGGGAGACGCCGAGCCATGGCCGTACGACGGGTGAGGGAGCGGCGAGCGCCGCCAGACCTCGTACCCCCGAGCCACGCAGGTAGCGCATCACGACCGTTTCGAGCTGGTCATCGCGCGTGTGCGCAGTGGCCACCCGAGCCTTGTAGGCCCGCGCCACCCGCGTGAGAAATTCCCAACGCGCCTTTCGCCAATCGGCTTCGGAGCTTCCCTGGATGCGCGACCGCTCCCGAACGACCGCCAACCCAAGTCGCCGCGCCTCCGCCGCAACCAGCGAGGCCGCGTCGGTAGCGAACTCGCCAGTGCCGTGGTCGAAGGTGGCCACGACCGCCAGCCGCTCGGGGGCCCATCGCTTCATGGCGTGCAGCAGCGCCATCGAGTCACGGCCGCCGGAGATCGCGAGCACCAGTTTGCCGCTCACCGGAGTCAGCGCGACCTCCAGAGCCGCGCGCAGCAGATCCGCCGTCGGGACCCGTTCCGCCAGAAAAGGCGTTTCGTCATCCATACACGCACGGTTGCGCGGCGGAGCACTCGCGTCAACCACCCACTACCTTCTTTGCGTGAAGGCGACTAGAGTTTGTCACACTTGGCGCAACTGCTCGCCGTACTTCGCGACCGGAGACTTGCTGTGGAAGAACACGGAACACTCGGAACTGTCTGGGCCTCGCTCGGGATGACCGCCTACTATATGGCGCTTATCTGGATCAATCTCCTCCTCGGCCTGTTCCTGTCGCCGCTGTTCATGATCCCGATCACCTGGCTTCAGGATCGCAAGAAGGCTTGAGTGACGGCCTGTCAGAATGCGCGCGGGGGGCGATCATACGAGATCGCCCCCCGCGTTGCATCGCACCGCGGCGCTGCCTCGGTCCGGCACCGCCAATGCTGAGGTCGAGCGCTATACCGTGCCAGGCCGCGCCTTCGGTGCGGCGACCTTTTCGCGTCTGAGCACCACGGCGTCGCCAAGTCCGCTTCGCCGGCCCGTCAGGTCACTCAGGTCGCTGCCGTGATACGCCTCCTCCCCATGTTCGGTGAGGTCGATCCCCTGCAACTCCGCATCCATGGGTATGCGCAGCGGCATCACGAGCTTCACCGCGTACAGCAGGCCGACGCTCGCCATCCCGACGAACGCCATCGTGGCGAGGACGGCCAGCGCCTGAATGCCCACCAGCGACGCGTTACCGGCCAGGAGTCCATCCGCTCCATTGGGATTGACCGCCTTTGACGCAAACACTCCGGTCAGCAGTGCGCCGGCTATACCAGCCACGCCGTGACAGGCAAACACGTCGAGCGTGTCGTCAAGCGCGGTGCGTGCGCGATAGTGCAATGCGTAAAATGAACACGGCGCGACCAATACCCCGATCGCCACCGCGGCCATCGGGGTCACGAAGCCGGCGGCCGGCGTGATCGCGACCAATCCCACCACGGCACCGGTGGCCGCACCGACCGCCGTGGCGCGTCCGCCCTTGCGCACCTCGAGCAGCACCCACGTGATGAGCGCGGAGGCGGCCGCCGTGTGCGTGGTCACCAACGCGTTGGCGGCGATACCATCGGCGGCCAGCGCCGAACCGGCATTGAAACCGAACCAGCCGAACCAGAGCAGTCCCGCACCGAGCAGCGTAAAGGGCACGTTGTGCGGTACCGTCGGGGCCCGCTTGAAGTCGCGGCGAGGCCCGAGTACGGCGGCCAGCACGAACGCGGTGACGCCCGCGCTGATGTGCACCACGGTGCCGCCGGCGAAGTCGAGCGCTCCGAGTTCGCGCAGCCAGCCGCCGTCACCCCACACCCAGTGCGCGAGCGGATCATAAACGAGCGTGGTCCACAACAGCCCGAAGGTCAGGTACGCCGCGAAGCGCATGCGGTCGATGATCGCGCCGGAGAAGAGCGCGACCGTGATACCCGCGAACATGGCCTGAAAGGCGGCAAAGAGCAGGTGCGGGAGCGCCGCCGCATACGTCGGGTTCGGCTCGCCCGTCACGCCGGTGAAACCCAGGTGCGCGAAGCCACCGATCCAGCTGGATCCCGGGCCGAACGCGAGGCTGTATCCGAACAGCACCCACTGCACCGATACCACCGCCAGTGCGCTGAGCGACATGAGCATGGTGTTAAGCGCGCTCTTGCTGCGCACCAGACCGCCGTAGAAAAACGCGAGTCCGGGCACCATGAGCAGCACCATCGCGGTACTCACAAGTACCCACGCCGTATCACCGGTATTCACGGTGTCCACGATGTTCACTGACGCTCCTCCGGCGTGGGGACCCGATGTTCCGTCTGCGTGCGCCGCATGATCTCATCCGCATTCACCGCGGTCAGCGCCAAATCGTCACGCTCTCCGGTACGGATGCGCACCGTGTGGTCGAGCGGCATGACGAAGATCTTGCCGTCACCCACGTCGCCGGAACGGGCACCTTCACAAATGGCGTCGATGATGCGCGCCACAAACGGCTCCGAACACGCGATCTCGATGCGCACCTTCTCGTGGAACTCGAGCACCACCGATTCTCCGCGATACCGCTGCACGACGTCTTGTTCTCCGCCATGCCCGCTGACGCGAGTGAGCGTCATGCCGGTCACGCCGACCTCGAATAGCGCGAGTTTGACATCCGCCAGTTTCTCGGGGCGGATGATGGCCACAATCAATTTCATGATGCGAGAAAGCTTGAGGGATAGAGATCAGCCGGCGGCCAGCGCGTCGTACTGCCGCCCGCGCCAGCTCTTCGGGGTGCGGGCGGTGCTCAGCGTGAGACGCCACGCCGCCGCCACGTCGGCGAGCCACGAGAGCCAGAAGCTCACGCCGCGTTCGGCGTAGCTCCCGCGCAGCGCGACCAGCATCATCAGGCGCACGAGCAGCGCGGACGCGTTCACGAGCAGCAGCCCCTGCATGAGTGCCAGGTTTGCCTCTGCCAGCAAGCGGATGGTACCCAGTGCGTCCAGCGCGCCGAGCAGAAGCAGCAAGGGGAACGGTAACGCCTGCACGCCCCACACGAGCGCCACGTCGAGCCAGCGCCGCCAGCCCGGCGTGGCATCCTTGAGATCGAAGCTGCGTCCCCATTCGCGCCACATTTCACCCAGTGACACATACGCGCGCACCTGTATGATCCGCGAGCCGTCCAGAAAGCCCACGCGGGCACCGTTGGCGGCGAGATGACGCGCCAGGGTGACGTCGTCACAGAACGAGGCGCGCGCCGGCGCATAGCCGCCATGCCGCTCAAGCAGCGCGCGGCGCGCGACAAAGCACTGGCCGTTGGCCAGCACGCGATCGGGGGGCGGTTGGGTCGCGCCCGCCGCGCCACAGCGATACACGAGCGTGACCAGCATGGCCGGCTGCACAAAGCGCTCGGCGGGCGTCTGATCGCGAAACTGCGGTGAGAACGACGCGACGTCGTACCCATCCTGCTCGACCGCATCCACCACCGCACCGACAAGCCCCGGTGCGGGTACGGTGTCGGCGTCAATGCCAAGCACCCAGGCACCTTTCGCCTGACGCAGCCCGGTCTCGAGTGCCCACACCTTGCCGACCCACCCCGGCGGGAGCGGCTCGTCGGTAATGAGACGAATGCGTGGGTCGCGTGCCGACGCCGCTTCCACGAGCTCGCGCGTACCGTCGTTGGAGCGGCTATCCACCACGAGCACTTCGAGCATCGGTTCACGCTGCGCGAGCAGCCCTTCGAGGCACGGCCCGATGCGATCGACCTCGTTGAGTGTCGCCACGATGACGGTGACCGTTGTATCGGTGCGCGGCGTGAGGCGCGGCGCAATGGGTCCACGACGGGTGCGTCCGGGCAGAAGCCTCGACAGCAGGAGCAGCAACAACGGGACTTGCACGCCCAGCAGCAGCAATCCGGTAATCCGCAACAATTCACCGGCAACAGTCACGCAGACGCTCCACGACGAGGAAGAACGGGGGACAGCGGCTGCGTGCGCGCGAGACGCGCGACGGCACGAGCCATGTCGCCAAAGATGAACAGATGTGCCGGATACATGGCGTACCAGTAAAAAAGACCGAAGAGGCCGCGCGGCGCGAACAGCGCCGTTTGAATCAGGCGGGTACCGGCACCTTCGGGGAGCGCCGTGAACTGCAACCAGGCCTGGCCGGGCAGGCGCATTTCGGCCCGGAGGCGCAACAATCTGGGGCGTTCGACAGATTCGACCCGCCAGAAATCCACGGCCTCGCCGAGATACAGCGTTGCCGGATCTCGGCGCCCGCGGCGCAGCCCAGGGCCACCGACCAGCCGATCGAGGAAGCCGCGCATCTTCCAGAGCCAGTCCCATGCAAGCCACCCCTGGTCCCCGCCGAGCCGACAGAATGCCGCAAACACCTGATCGGGGACGGCGTCCACATAGAGTGTGCGCGTCTCTTCCAGCACCCCTTCGCGATCCCGCAGCTCGTACGAGTCGGTGGAGTTGAGCGCGTCGCTCCATCGCGATTCCACGGCGTGCTCCTTGAGCCGCTCCAGCGCGCGTCCCACGGCGGTGCGGTAGGCCATCGGACGCACGTCCGGAAAGAGGGCACGCGCCTTACGGGTGTCGGCGAGTACCGGGTGCGCGATCCCCTGGATGAGGGGGGCGGCCAGCCGCCGCGGAATCGGAGTGATCTTGTCGACCCACATCGCTGCGAGCGACGGGGCGAGCACACGCACCGGAATAATCGTGCGACGCAACCCCCGCACCTCGGCGTAGCCGTGCAGCATATCGCGAAACGAGAGCACGTCCTCGCCGCCGATCTCCACGATCCCCGCCGCCTGCTGTTCACGCGCCAGCATCAGGTACGTGAGCACGTCCCGCACCGCGATCGGTTGCACGGCATTCATGATCCAGCTTGGTGCGATCATGAAGGGGAGCCGCTCGCACAGGTAACGCACCATTTCGAAGGACGCCGACCCGCTGCCGACAATCGGCCCGGCGCGGAACTCGGTGGTGGGGAGCCCTCCACGCAGAATGGCCCCTGTTTCCCCACGGCTCGCGAGATGCTGACTCACGGCGTCGTCGGCCGACACCTCGGGGACCAGCCCGCCGAGGTAAATACAGTGACGCAACGACTTGCCGGCGTGAACGAAATTGCGTGCGGCGAGCCGATCACGTTCGGCGAAGTTGTCGTTCTCCGTCATGGAGTGCACGAGGTAGTACGCCTCCGTGACCCCATCGAGCGCGCGCTCGAGCGACGCCGCATCGAACAGATCGCCGGTAACGATCTCCAACTCGTTCTCCCACCAGCGCCCGCGGATGCGCCGCGGATCGCGCACCAGCAGCCGCACAGGCAGTCCCTGCTCGACCAACCGCGAGGTGAGGCGGCCGCCGATATAGCCGGTGGCACCGGTAACGAGAACGGTCATGAGTGGAGTCTGGGGACGAGACCCGCGCAGGAACAGGGCTGGCGTCGGTGGCTTCTTAACGCTACGCTGGCTGCGGCGGGTCCCGTTCCCGCACCGCGCGCGTTCCTCCCTCAACCGCACCCCGTGGCGCACGCGATTTCCTCTCCCGGATCCCTGCTGCTGAGCCGCTGGAGGCGTCTGTCGCCCCTGCCCTTCGGCAAGCGCCTGTTCAGTTGGTCGGTCGGTCGTACCGCACCGTACACGGGAACGGTCGGCGGCCTTTATACCGACGTTCGACCGGGTTTTGCCCGCGTGGAGCTGCGCGACCGGAAAGCGGTGCGGAACCATCTGGCATCCATTCACGCCGTCGCGCTGGTAAATCTCGCGGAGATGACGAGCGGTGTCGCCCTCATGACCGCATTGCCTGCCGAGGTGCGCGGCATCGTGACGGGGCTGTCGATCGCGTACCTGAAGAAGGCGCGCGGCCCGCTGGTGTGCACGACCACCGCGATGGCTCCGGCCACCGTAACCGAGCCGATCACGCATGACGTCGTCGCCGAAATCGCCGACGCCGCAGGCGACGTCGTGGCGCGCTGCACCGTCCACTGGCGCTTGTCGCCGCCGACAGCCACGTCCTCTGCTGCGACGACGCGCGCGTGATGGCTTCCCCCCTGCTGGTTTCCACGCCGCTCACGGCGCACGCGCATATCCGCGTACCGCTGATCTGCGGCCCGATGTATCCGTGCAGCAATCCGGAACTGGTGGCCGCCGTGAGCGCCGCCGGTGGACTCGGCATCGTGCAGCCGATCTCGCTCACGTACGTGCACGGGCACGAGTACCGCGAGGGATTGCGCCTGATCAACCGGCTCAGCGGCGGCGCACCGATCGGCTTCAATGCGCTGATCGAGGCGTCGTCGACGATGTACCACAACCGCATGATGCGGTGGGTGGAGATTGCTCTGGAAGAAGGCGTTCGCTTCTTCCTCACGTCACTTGGCAATCCGCGCTGGGTGGTCGACCGCGTGCACGCGGCGGGTGGCGTGGTGTACCACGACGTGACCGAACGCAAATGGGCACTCAAAGGACGCGACGGCGGCGTGGACGGGCTCGTGGCCGTGAACCGTGAAGCCGGCGGACACACGGGATCGCGCGATCCGCTCGCTCTGCTGGACGACATCGCCGACTTGGGGCTGCCCGTCGTGGCCGCCGGAGGCGTTGGTGAAGCGTCGCAGTTTCGTGCGCTGCTCGACATGGGCTACGTTGGCGTGCAACTCGGCACGCGCTTCATCGCCACCACCGAGTGCAACTCCGACCCGGCATACAAACAGGCGATCGTGCGAGCCACGTCGCGTGACGTGGTGCTGACGGAGCGACTGACGGGCGTGCCGGTATCGGTGTTACGCACGCCCTACGTGGAAAAACTTGGCACGACCGTCGGGCCGTTCGCCCGCTGGATGTTTCGCGGACGAAAAACCAAGCACTGGATCCGCACCTTCTACGCGCTGCGGTCGCTGCGGCAGCTCAAGCAGTCCAGCGTGACAGGCGCCAATCAGGACTACTGGCAGGCGGGGCGGAGTGTGGAGGCCATCCACGATGTACAGCCGGCGGGGGAGATCGTGCGCGCTTTCGAGCGGGCCGTAGCTGGGGCGCTGCCGGAACGCTTCGTCAACGGTACGCGCGCGCCCCGGCTCCCGGCGGAAGTGTGGAGCAACGAAGCCGAAGCGGACCACCTGCATCACGTCGATGGTGATGCGGAGGTGAACTTGACGTAGGACGCCTCGCCCGGACCGGTCGCCGCTGCAGCACCCGACCAATACGCCACGTGGTGATCCAGACCGCAGATCGAGCTTGCCTGATGCTGTGCCCGATTCTACTGTACACGCTGCGGGGAGTATGCCGCGAGTGTGAACCCTTTTTTCGAGGAGGTGATCATTTGTCCAGCATCAGTCCCTTTGCCAGCTCGTTCCGGGCATGCGATCTCCTGATCGACGCCCGCTAACACGGGTTTGATCCGGTTCGCCGTTCAGGCGGGCTGGCAGGGAATCAGAACGGCCGCTGTGGCATTGCCACGGCGGCCGTTCGTCTCTCAGCGCGGCGCGCGATCCGCGGCCCGCAGGACTTGATAAATATAGTCCACCGTGCCGCGAAAGAACACCGGGTCCACCTTGTCGGCGTCGTCGCCGGGCTTGTGATAATCGGCATGATCCTCGACGCCGAAGTAGAGAAATGGAATGCGCCAGGCGTGAAATGCAGCATGATCCGACGAGTTGGTCCAGTCGTCGCCTGGCTTGAGGTCCTTCGTGTCGTGCCCGAACTTGATCGGCACTGCAGACATGGGCACCACCGACTCGGCGATCGGCTTGAGGCTCGGGTAATGTGATGTGCCGCTCACCCAGAGCGCGCCGCCATCCTGTCGCGCGATCATGTCGAGGTTGAGGTTGAGCACGATCTGCGACAGCGAAAGCGGGGGCGTCTTCACGAACGCCTTCGATCCCATCAGCCCGGCTTCCTCCGCATCGAAGAACGCCAAAATGACGTCGTGCGCCGGCGGCTCCCGCATCAGACGCTCGGCGATGGTCAACAGTGCGACGCATCCGGACGCATCGTCGTCCGCACCGTTGAACACCTGCCCGTCCCGCACACCGAGATGATCATAGTGAGCGCTCAGCACGATGGTGCGGCCGTTGGCGTTCCGTCCGGGTACGCGTGCGACGATGTTGGCCCCCACCGTATCCGGGTCATCCGGCCTGGGGCGCAACGAGACACGCTGCTCGAAGCCGGCTGCAGATGCGGGCGGTACGCCGATCGCGGTAAGCTCGCCGATGATCCATCGGCGCGCACGGGCGCTCCCGGCGGTGCCCGCGCGACGCCCTTCCATCGAATCGGCCGAGAGGGCCGAGAGGCGCGACATCATACGGGCCGTGTCATCCTCCGGTCGTTCCTGCCGCCCAACGGCCGGTTGTCCCCCGCACACCGTTGCCGTAATCAGCACCAAGACCGACCCGACCAGCGTCCGCAGCCGTTGCTTTACTGAAACCATACCCCCGCCTGTCCGGTGAGTCGCGCCCGCACCACGAATGCCGTGGCGCTCGCGGTGACGTCATGAATCACGACGTCTCGTACACTGCTGCCCATCACTACCCCCGGGGCGACGGGACCGTTCAACTTCCGCATCAGCTCCACGCGCACCGAGTCGAGTTGCGCCCCCAGCGGAATGCGCCCGTTGTTCGTGGCTCGCCGGATGGCACGCGAAATGAGCGGCGCCCCGAGCGACGCTTTCACGCGCGACAGCGCTCCGCGACTTTCGAGTGACCAGTCCAGATCCTCCAGCAGCAACTCACGCGTGGCCGCGTCCCACCGCACACGCGACACGAGCGAGAGCCGCCCGCGCAGGGAACCGGACACCGTGAGATCCACGCGCACGCTATCCCGGAATCCTCTCAACGCGATGCTGTCCACCTTCACACTGCTGGCCGCCGTCTCTTCGGCCAACGCGATACGCGCGCGTCGCTCGAGTTCGACAAAGGGCAATTCAATGGTCACGGGAACGACGAATGCCGGTGGCGCGTCGCCGAGAGTCAGCGACGGCAACGGTCGCAACTGCACCTTCGGCTTCTCGCCCGCCGTGACCTTCGGCCGCGCGTACAACACCATCGACGTTGTGAAGCTTGACCCATTTCCCGCAAACGGCGTCACCCGTACCGCCTCCGGTTCCAACGTCAACCAGAGCGTATTCGTGGAGTCCAGCGCCGACGGCTCGGTGAAGCTGCGCCAGAGCGAGTCGGCCAGCGGCTTGAGGTCCGCGACACGCGGAATCACCGTGTCGGCATCGGCGGAGAAGGCTGCCAGCTGCCGATTGAGCAGGTCGCGTAACGTATTCGTGGCGTCCACGCCAAGCACCGTGACGCGACAGGCGTCGATCAGGGAAGCGGACAGTGTGCTGTTGCTCGCGCCGATCCGCCAATCCTTGCGCCAGTACAGCGTGGTACCCATCGACAGCGATGCCCGGCGCATGCTTTCAGGGGCGTAGCCGCAGCTGGCAAGCCGCCTTACTCCGACGGTACCCAACTGCGCCCGATACGCCAGCCGCGTGTTCAGCAACAGGCGACTTCCCTCGCTGCGGAGCTGCAGCGAATCGCGTTGATACACATATTGATGACAGACCAATCCGGCCACGGCGCTGCACCGCGCCGCGTTCAGCGAATCGCGCATCGGAAAGAGCGAGTCGAGTGACGGTCGGAGCGATTGCAGCACATATGTGACGCGAACGGGCACCACCGCCAACGTGCTGTAATCATCGACCACGGGCGCGATCGCTGGCGCGGGATTCTGCGGCGGCACCGTGCTCCCGCCGCACCCCGTTATCAACGTGAGCAACAGCATGCCGGCCGTGAGCGCACCACCTCGCTGCCTCACGACGGCTACCACTCGCGCTCGGCGCCCGTCCAATCCACGAAGCCCCCCGAGCGCTCGCGCGTAAGCTGATCGGTGACGGCAAGCAACCCCTGCGCCGACTCGTCGATGGGTACTTTGAACGACGGGCCGTCGGGAGTGGTCGCGTAATTGCCGGGGTTGCCAAGGCACACCAACACGCGCTCCTCGAGTAGATCGTTCGCGAGCGTGCGGGTGAGCATGTGCAGGGCTGCCGCGCTCGCGCACGTCGCATAATCTCCACCCTGCGTCTTCCCTGCGATGGAACCCAACCAACTGCTCACCACGAGGATGCGGGCGCCATCGCTTCGGGCGAGCCACGGCAGCAACGTACGCACCAGCAGCAGCGGTGCTACGGCATAGCGGCGGTAATGCTCCACCGTGCCGGTGCCTGACAGCGTGGAGAGCGCCTGATCGCGTTCGATGTCAGCGAGTTTGTCGTTCGGCCCCGGCTCGGCGGGGGCAATCACCAGCAGATCGAGCGAATCGGTGAGCTCCTCGAGCACCGGAACGAAGTCCGCCACTGACGACGCATCGGCGGGATCGAGGGCGAGCAGTTCGAGACCGGCGTACTCCGCGCGCAAATCGGCGAGCACCGGCACGCGCGCCGGGTTGCGGGCCGCCGCATACACCCGATCACCGCGCTTGAGCGCCTGGCGTACCAGCTCTACGCCGAGCGGTCGTGCCGCTCCGGCCACCAGCGTACGGCGAGCGGACGGGGCCATCATGCACCCGCCAGCGCAGCCGCGCGCGTGCGCTGCAGCACGTCGGCGACCGCGGAGACCGTGGCGTCGATCTCGATCGGGCGATTGGCGTGCATGACGTCCTCGCGCTGTTGGTGCAACTCGACAAGCATTCCTGGATCCTTGAGAACGTGTCCGGTAAGGAGCGCGACCACACGGTCCTGCGCTCCGATGATACCTTCGCGAACCAACTGCCGTACACCGGCGACGCTCGCCGCGCTCGCCGGTTCGCATCCGACGCCGGCGGCGTCGATGATCATCTTGGCGTCGATGATCTCCGCGTCGGAACAGGAGATCACGAGGCCGTTGGTTTCGGTGATGGCCCGTACCGCGCGATCCCATGAAGCAGGATCACCGATACGGATAGCGGTGGCGACTGTTTCCGCCTGCACACGATAGCGCGTGCTGAAGCCCTCGGGAAAGGCGCGCGCAAACGGTGCGGCGCCCGCCGCCTGCACCGCCACGAGTCTCGGCACGCGATCGATCAGCCCCAGCTCCCGCGCTTCGCGCAGCGCTTTCCCGAAGGCGGAGGTGTTGCCCAGATTCCCTGCCGGCAGCACCAGGAAATCTGGTGGTTGCCAATCCAGCTGCTGCAACAGCTCGAGCACGATGGTCTTCTGCCCTTCCACGCGCCACGGATTGATCGAGTTGAGCAGGTAAATGCCCAGTTCCCTCGACGCTTCCTGCACGAGGCGCAGGCAGACATCGAAATCGCCGCGCACCAGCAGCGTGCGGGCGCCAAACGCGAGCGTTTGCGCAAGCTTGCCTATCGCAATCTTTCCGGCCGGCACGAACACCAGTCCGGGAATTCCTGCTTGTGCGGCATACGACGCCAGCGCGGCCGAGGTATTCCCGGTGCTGGCACACGCCACGGCCTGCGCGCCGATGCGCATCGCCTGCGTCACTCCGGCGGTCATGCCGCGATCCTTGAACGAGCCGGTGGGGTTGTGCCCTTCATGCTTGATGAGCAGCGAGACCAGGCCTGCGTAGCGTGAGATGGCCGGTCGCGACAAGAGTGGCGTATTCCCCTCCGGGTGGCTGACGATCGCTGTACCGGCGCCCGGCATCACCAGCGATTCGAAGCGCCACACGCCCGAAGCCTGCGCCAGCGGCGCATTCTCGGGATCGCCGTGCCCCAGCGACCGAACGCAACAGTGCTGCGAGAAGCTCGCCCTGAGCGCCGACGCGTCCATGGCGTGTCCCTGCCGGTCGCGGGGCGCCCGATGCACGATCTCGAGCAACCCGCGACATCGCGGGCAGTCGGGCGATGGATCGAGCGCATCGAGCACCATCTGGCAGGATGCGCACCGTTGCAGGCTCACCGACGCGTGCGAGGCGGGGAGAAACACCGATTCCGGCACCAAGGCGTTGTCGGTCATGCCGGTCATGCCGGTCATGCAGAGTGGGTTCGGGAAAGTGAATCGACGCGCCGATGAAGGCACAAGCCCCGGAAAACTCGTCGCTGGGGACGATTGGCAGAGTAGTTCGCCCCCTTTCGCCTGTCCACACCGGTGCGCACTGGCATACTTTTCGGAGGTTTCCTCAGGAGCCACCCATCCGGGGTGGCCGACTGTCCCGTCGTCATTACCTCATGACCGCTCTTTTCGAACCGCCCACGGCGCCGCTCATTCGCACCGCTTCCCCACTGCCGGGACGCTTGGCCGGACTGGCGCACCTTGCTCACAATCTGGCGTGGAGCTGGAACCGCGACGCCCGCATGCTGTTTCGGGAAATAGACGAATCGCTCTGGGCCCGCCTCCGGCACAACCCCATCCGTTTGCTGCAGGAAGTCGCGCCCGGCCGGCTGGCGGCGCTGGCGGCCGATGCCGTGTTTTGCGCCCGCTACGACCGCGCAATGCACTGGCTGGCATCTGAGCGCTCCGACGAGAATACGTGGTATGCGCGCACCTTTCCGGAGTTGCGCGGCCAAGCGGTCGCGTACTTCTGCGCGGAGTTCGGCATTCACAATTCCGTGCCGATCTATTCTGGCGGACTCGGCGTGCTGGCCGGCGATCATCTGAAGACCGCGTCCGACCTGGGCGTGCCGCTGGTCGCCGTCGGCATTCTGTATCGTAACGGCTACTTCGATCAGCGCATCACCGTGGATGGCTGGCAGGAGGACTCCGACGCGCGCATCGACTTCGATACGGTGCCCCTCGTGCCGCTGCCCGGTAAGGACGGTGCGCGGCACCTCGTGACCGTCAACACCTTCGGGCGCGATGTGAACATCCGTGTCTGGAAAATGCAGGTGGGTCGGGTGCCGGTGTATCTGCTCGATTCCGACCTCGAAGAGAATCACCCGGAAGACCGTCCGCTCCTCTCCAAGCTGTATTCCGGTGGCCCCGCCAGGCGTCTTCGCCAGGAATGGCTGCTTGGTGTAGGCGGTGTCCGCGCCCTTCGCGCGTTGGGTATCGCGCCGGCGGCATGGCATGCCAATGAGGGACATGCGGCGTTCATGATGATCGAGCGCGTGCGTGAACTGTGTCAGAGCGGCATGTCGTACGGGGAGGCGGTCAAGGCGGTGCGCAATTGCAGCGTATTCACCACCCATACGCCCGTACCGGCGGGACACGATCACTTTGCCGTCAATGAAGTGCGCCAGTGCGCCGGGGATGTCTGGACCGAAATGGGAATCGATGCCGAGGCGTTTCTCCGCATCGGCTACCAGCCGGAAGCGGGCGCCGGCACGTTCCACATGACCGCGGCTTCCATCCGGCTGTCGCGGCGCGTGAACGCCGTTTCGCGCCGCCACGGTATCGTGACGCGCGAGATGAGCCGCTCCATGTGGGCGCATCGCCCCGCCGAGTCGATACCGGTTGGCCACGTGACCAACGGCGTGCATCTCGCCACGTGGATGGCGAACCCGGTCATGAAGCTGCTCGACGAGCAGCTTGGCCCGGCATGGGGTCACAGCAACAACCCGTCGCTCTGGGAGCAGGTACTGCTCCTCGACGACGAAAAGCTCTGGCACACACACTCGCGCCTCAAGCACACGCTCATGCGTCTGGTGCGCGACGACGCCCGTCGCGCCTTCGCGCAGGGGACCATGCAATCCACCCAGTTGGTGGGCGCCGGAACGCTGCTCGATCCGGGAGTGCTCACGATCGGCTTCGCCCGACGCTTCGCCACCTATAAGCGTGCCGATCTGATCTTCCGCGACGTGGAGCGCCTGCAGCGGTTGCTCACGAATACGTCGCGCCCGGTGCAAATCGTTTTTGCCGGCAAGGCCCATCCGGCCGACACCCCCGGCAAGCACGTATTGCAGAACGTGTACAACTTCACGCGTGATCCGCGCTTCGAGGGACGCGTCGCCTTTATTGAAGATTACGGTATGCACCTCGCACATCTGCTCGTGCAGGGGGTGGACCTGTGGATGAACTTGCCGCGCGTGCCGCTCGAAGCGTCGGGAACCAGTGGTATGAAGGCCGCGCTCAACGGCGTGCCCCAGCTGTCCACGATCGACGGCTGGTGGGAGGAAGGCTTCGAGGAGAACAACGGCTGGGCCATCCCACCCGAAGTGGATGATGATCAGGGGGACCGTACGGCGGATGCGCTGTACTCGCTGCTGGAGAACGACGTGGTCCCCCGTTTTTACGATCGCGACGTCAACGGGCTGCCGCGTCGCTGGCTCGTGATGATGAAGCATGCCATTCGGGTGGCCGGCCAGCAGTTCACGGCACGTCGCATGGTCGAACAGTACGCGCGGGCGTATTACGCCCCATCGATTCTGGGCGACACCCTCCCGGACGATCCACCCATCGCGTAGTTCCGCACGATCCTTCAGCGGCGGCAATCTTTCACGGTATTCATGATCTCCCCAGCCCTGCCCACGCCCGCCTTCGGGTCGCCGGTCGTCAAGGCGCCCGAAGACGGAGCGCCAACGGTCGTGCACCTGACTGCGGAGTACAGTCCGTTCGCCCGCACCGGTGGACTCGCCGAGGCCGTGGCGGGGCTGGCGCACTTTCAGGTGCGCGGCGGGGCCAATGTCGTGGTGTTCCTCCCGCTCTATCGCACGGTCCGCGACTTCGCGCCCGATCTCGCGCCGCTTGGACGACCGATCACGGTGGATCTGGGCTTTCGCGGTGAGGAAGTCCGCTTTTTCCGTGAAGTCAACGCGGCCCCGGGTCCGAAGGTGGTGTTTGTCGACATTCCTGCGGCATTCAACCGCCCGGGGCTGTACGGCGAAGGTGGGGCCGACTACGCCGACAACGCGCGCCGCTTCGCACTCTTTTCACGTGCGGTCCTCGAGGCGATGCCGCGACTCATCAGCGGCCCGGTGTTGGTGCATGCACACGACTGGCACACCTCGCTTGCGCTCATGTACATGCGCAGCTACGACGGATTGCGCGAGCGCTACGCGAGTACCCCGACGGTGCTGTCGGTACACAACGCCGGGTATCAAGGACACTTCCCGGCCTCGATGCTCAACGAGTGCGGTATTCCCCCCGAACTGTACAACTTCCGTCAGCTCGAGTGGTACGGACGCATCAATTTTCTGAAAGGCGGACTCACGTTTGCCGACATGGTGGTGACGGTAAGCCCCACCCATGCGCAGGAACTGCGTACGCCCGGCGGTGGCTTCGGCCTGCAGGACGTCTTCCAGTGGCTCGGCACGCGGTTCACCGGCATTACCAACGGCATCGATCAGACGGCGTGGAATCCGGGAACGGACGATCAGATCACGGCGAATTACACGCGCGCCGATCCTGGTCCCAAGGCCCGGTGCAAGGCCGCGCTGCAACGCTCCTTCGGGTTGCCGCAGCGGCGGCGTATTCCCCTCTTCGGGATGACCGGCCGCATGGTCATCCAGAAGGGACTCGACCTGATCCTCAACTCGCAGCTCGTCTGGAATCTCGATGCGCAGTTCGTGTTCCTGGGGGCCGGTGATCGCCGATACGAGCGCGCCCTCACCGCACTCGCCAAGGCGCGGCCACGCCATGTCGGTGTGCAGTTCGACTTCACCGACCGTCTGGAACATCGCCTGATGGCCGGCGCCGACATGTTCCTCATGCCGTCGCAGTACGAGCCGTGCGGTCTCACGCAGATGCGCGCACAACGTTACGGGTCACTGCCCATCGGCCGTCGCGTCGGCGGCATCGCTGACACCGTCGAAGACGATGTGAGCGGTTTCCTCTTCGATCAGTTTCAACCGGGAGCACTCGATCACGCGATGTCACGCGCCCTCGCCCGCTTCGCCGATCCCGGCGCGTGGCTCGCGCGGATGCGTGACGCCATGCAGCGCGACTTCGGCTGGGAGCGCTCGGCCGAACGGTACATGGATGTCTACGCACGGGCAACGGCGCTCGTGAACCCGCGGAGCTGAAGGCCATGCAACACGTTGTGATTCACCAACACTGCTACCAGCCGCCGCGCGAAGATCCGTGGCTCGAGGTCGTGCCCCAGGAACCGTCGGCCGCTCCCGACCACGACTGGAACAGCCGCATCAATCGCGAGTGCTACGCACGCCTTGGCGCGGCCGAGGCGCATCGACGTGACCGCCGCGCTGCGGCCCGTGATCCGGACGCGCGTGCGGGGCTCGCCCGCATCGTGAACCTGTTTGGCTGGTGCTCCTTCGACGTGGGCGCCACGCTGTGTGAATGGCTCGACGCGCAGGCCCCCGATACGCTCGCGGCGATGCAGGCCGGCGACGCGGCCGGCGTGCGGCGCTGGGGGCATGGCAACGCCATCGCCGCGCCCTATCATCATGTGATCCTCCCCCTCGCGTCGCCGCGCGACCGACGCACGGAGATCCGGTGGGGAATCGCCGACTTCCGCCAGCGCTTCGGGCGTGATCCCGAGGGGATGTGGCTTCCCGAGTGCGCCGTGGACGAGGACACCCTCGACCTCGTTGCGCAGGAAGGCATACAGTTCACGATTCTTGCGCCGTATCAGGTGCACGGCCATCACGGAAACGGCATGCCGGTACGATGGCGCGGCGCCAGCGGACGGTCATTGGCGATCGTGCCGTATGACGGATCGCTGGCCGGTGAGGTGGCGTTCGGCGGCCTGCTCCGCGATGCGCCGACGCTCGCGCGGCGCCTCGCGCCGGTGCATCACGGGCACAGCGACGAATCGCCAAGATGTACGACGCTGGCCACCGACGGGGAAACGTTCGGCCACCATCACAAGGCGGGAGAAAGCACCCTCACCGAGGCGCTTTCGATGGCCGCGCAGCAGCCCGGTACCCGCGTGCTCAATGCGGCAGCACTCGTCGCGATGTATCCGCCGACCACCGACGTCTCGCTGGTCTCCCCCTCGGCGTGGAGCTGCGCGCACGGCGTGGAACGGTGGCGCAGCAACTGCGGCTGCCGGCTTGATGGCAGCAAGCATCCGGCGCAACAGTGGCGTGGTCCGCTGCGCCATGCGCTTGAACGACTCGCGGGACAGGTGAACGACACGTTCGTCCGGGAAGGCACCTCGCTCTTTCGCGACGACCCGTGGCATGCGCGAGACGCATATGGTGCCGTGGTGGCCCGCGATGGTGACGTGCTGCACCAGCATGTGCGTACACTCGTTCGCGAAGGGGCCAACGACGGGGAGCAGCAGCGCGCGCGCGAGCTGCTGGAGATGCAGCGGGCGTCACTTCGCACCTTCACGTCATGCGCATGGTTCTTCGATGAAGTCGATCGCATTGAAGTGCGGCAGGTGTTGCGCTACGCCGCTCGTGCCATCGAACTCACCGGTAGCGCGGCTCGACTGACACCCGACTTCGTGCAGTGGCTGACGCCTGCCACATCCGGAGCTCCGGACGCGGGGAGCGCCAGCGAACTCTTCGTCCGGGAAGCGCTACCGTACCGCGACGCCGTGGACCGCGTGGCCGCCGCCGCCATGGCCTGCGCGGCGGCCGGGACACGCAAGACGCGAATCACCACGTTCGACGTGCACGTTCGCGATGACGGAGGCACCTTCACCGCTTCCGTGCAGCAGCGACGGACGGGAAAGGAGAGCATACGAGTGGGCACGGTGCACGGGAGCGGTCCGCAGCTCGTGGTGAAATTGGCTGGTGAACAGGCAGAACCCGGCGCGGAGAAAGAGCTCACGATTCACGAGTTCCCCGAAGAGATCGCGCGAGAGCTGCTGTTACCGACATCGCTTTCAGACCACGCGCTCTTCGTCGCGCCGTAACGACCGGATACGCATCCTGATCCTTCGGGGCGGAGTAGGAGGGGCGTACCGCCGAACAACCTCGTTTTTGAACCGGAGATGCCATTTCGCGTTCGTGAAGGCGCGTCACGCCGACGTCGATCCGGCGTTACGGTACCGACTGCCCCCGCACCGCGCCGATGGCGTGCGCGGGTGTAGCCGTGACCACTCCGTCGCGCAACGGCTCCAGCGGCGGACCGAGCGTGGGCTCGCAGACGCCTTCAGCGGTCTCGCGGATCAGCTGGTCCACGACGGCGCGCAGGTCGCCCGTCCGCGCATACGTCGCCAGCTGTCGTTGCGCACTTGATCCTTCCTCGAGAATGCGAAAGGCGTACTCCACTTCCTTGCGCGTGCCCAGCTCGTCGAGCACGTCATCGAGAAACCACTCGATCAGCTCGCGAATGAGCACGGCGGCGGGGAGCTCCTCCTTCTTGCCGAAGTCGATCAGCTTCCCGCCAAGTCCCCACCGCACCGCGCGCCACTTGTTCTCCTCGATGAGATCGGAGGCGTACACGCGGAAGGTCATGTTGTCGCGGCGCAGCTTCCACATCTTGGCGACCACGGCCTGCAGGATGGCGGCGATGCACACCGCTTCGTCCACCCGCGTGTTCACGTCGCAGACGCGGAACTCCAGCGTGGGATACACGTGGTGCGGTCGCACATCCCACCAGATCTTCGATCCGTCAGGGATGCTGCGCGTGCGCGTCAGCGTGTCGATAAGGTCGGCATAGTCGCTCCACCCGTTCAGAATGCGTGGCACTCCGGTACGCGGAAAATTCTTGAAGACGATACTGCGATACGAATGCAGGCCGGTGTTGCGTCCGAACCAGAACGGCGAGGAGGTGGACAAACACAATATGTGAGGAAGGATATACCGCGCGGCGTTTAAACAATCGATGCGGAACTCCGGATCTTCAATGCCCACATGTACATGGGTCCCGAAGATGAGCAGGCGGTGCGCCAGGTCCTGAAGCTCCGCCTTGACGCCGAGGTATCGCTCCTTCGGGGTCATCTCCTGGTTCATCCAGTTCGAAAATGGATGCGTGCCGGCCGATGCGATGGTGAGGCCATGCTGTCCCGCTGCCTGGATGACGAGACGTCGCAGGTGCACGAGCTCGGTGCGCAACTCCGCGATTGACGCGCACGGCTTGCTCCCGATCTCCACCTGGCACTGATGCAACTCGGCCTTCACGTCGGCCAGCTGCGCATGGTGGCTCGTGACCAGTGCATCGAACCCCGGCGTCAGGTCACGCGTGACGGGGTTGATGATCTGGTACTCTTCCTCGATTCCTACGGTCAGGCTCGGACCGCGCATTTATCCCCCATCGCCCACGCGGGCGATTCCGTTTTCAGTTGACCAATCCATCGCGGCGCGAATGAAGCTGCCAAAAAGATGCCGAGTGTGCGGGTCAGCCATCTCGAACACTTCCGGATGCCATTGCACGCCGACCAGAAACGCTTCTCCCGTTCCCTCGATCGCTTCGATCAAGCCGTCATCAGCGTTGGCCGACGCGGTGAGAGTCCGTCCCAGTTGCTTGATTCCCTGATGATGCATGCTGTTGACCGGCACGCGTGTGGAATCGAGTAATTGTGACAATTTTGTTCCCGGTACCAAGTGCACTTGATGTGCGAGATGTTGGCGCTCGAAGCCGGCGGTGGGGAAGAAATCGTGCTTGTGGAAAACAGGATTTTGTGACGCCAGATCCTGCCACAGAGTACCGCCACATGCCACGTTGATGATCTGCAGACCGCGGCACAAGCCCAGGACCGGCTTGCCGTCTTCGAGGGCCCACGCCACCAGCTGTAGCTCCACGCGATCACGGGCCGGGTCGAGGTTCCCACATTCCGGCCGCACGGACTCGCCATACTCGGCGGGGTTGATGTCCACCCCGCCGGGGATGAGCAGACCGTCGAGCCGTTCATAGATTTCCCTGAGGGTCGGCAGGTCGTCGTCGAGCAAGGGAATCATCCACGGCACCGCGCCCACCACGGTAACGGCCATGAAATACCGCTGGTTCATGACCCAGGACGCGGGGAGCGCCGGAGGGATCCCGTCTATCGAATGCAGCGACTGGGTAGTCAGCCCGATGACCGGGCGCGTCAGGGTAGACATCAACGTTCCTCAACCAAAAACGTGGGGACGTTGGATCCGCCCCCTGCCGTAACGTTTAACAACGGATCGGTGGCAATACGGGTCAGGCATCCGGAGACGGTGACGCCATCCACCAGAAACGGGGCGGTGTCGAGCATCCGGTCGGCGAGTTGCAGGCTTCCCCCGATCCATGCCGGGAAAGGCTCAGCCGGGAGGTCGACCCGTTCCTGAACAATGTACGGTTCTGCACGAGCCGTCGTGATCGCCTGCTGCCACGTTGAATCATCGACCGTCCATCCGAGCACAATGCCCTTGCCACCGTAGTCGTCGTTGGGCTTGAGCACGAGCTGCTCGCGACGCGCGGCGATAAAGGGGAGAAGATCGACGGAGCTCCCCTGATGTGTCGTACGACGTTCTTCGACGACGCGCGTCCACGGTACGTGGGCGGCGACGGCTGCCTGCTCATCCATCGTGAACAGCGGCGCCTGCCGTTCGTCGCTTAACACCGCGAGTGAGGCCTTCTTGTGTAAAAGCTTACACCGAAACGGGTTGACCATACACACCGCACCTTCTCGTACAGCTCGTACGACAGGCGAGTCCAGCCCCTCGCGAGATACCAGCTCATCGATGAGCACCCGCTTGTAGATCAGGGTCACGGGGTTCCCCGCCACCGTGAGGCGCCCGTTGCTGAACTCTGCGTCGCGCGGGTCGCCGATGAACGCATCGATGCCGAGTGCGTGAAACTCACGCTCGAAGAGCACGAACTCGCTGTACGTCGGGACGTCGCGCCAATCGAGGATGCACAGCTGCGGCTTGTCTCGCACGCCGCGCCATGCGGCGTAGGCGTCGAGCAGGGCGTGTACCACCGACCCTGCAGCCGGGAGCGGGAGGACGATGTGCGTGTTCGCGAAGTCGTGCATGACCGGCAACGCCATGAAGGCGCGGGAGAGGGCGTCGTTGTAGGCCGCCCCTGCCGGCGTTTCCGCATTGTATTCCGTGAACATCAGCGGGCTGTCACCGCCGGCGTAGAACGCATCGAGGCGTGACGTGGGGCTGGCGACCGAAAAACCGGGATCGGCATGAATGAGCTGCTCCTCCCACGAGGTCAACCCAAAGCGCGCGCGCATGGCCGAATCGAGCATGGCGACCTGGCGGACCTTTTCGAACGCCGACCCGATCAGTGAGCTGGCCCGCGCGATGTGGCGATAATCCGCGATCGTAAGAAACCGAGGGCGCAGCACGCTGCACAGCGCCCGATCACCGAAAAACAGGCCGTCGTGACGCAGCTGCCGGTCGAGCACCTCGGCCGATGCGGCGGCGCAGTCTCCGGTGGCGAGCGCGTCATGGTACCGCGCGATTGCGGTTGTGGACATGAACAGTTTCTGAGGTCAGCGACTGGCGATGGTGGCCGGTTTTAATGTCGTATCGGCGGCACCCACCAGTGGCGGTACCGCGATGCGCGGTGTCGTGGCCAGCGAGATCGCCATGTCGGCCATGTGCTCGACCACCCATTCGAAATAGCCTGGCGTGAGCGAGTAAATGTCCATATCAGGCGCCGGGTTCATGAAGTCGATGGCGTAGGGGACGCCATCTTTCACGGCGAATTCCACCGTGTTCATGTCGTAGCCCAGTTCCCGACAGAGGGTGAGCGCATCGCGAATGCAGCGCTCTTCGAGGGCCTTGCCAAGGTACGCCGGATCGGGGATATAGCGCCGCTCGCGTGGGTCGTACGGCATCGGCAGGACCTGCTCGCGCCCGAGTACCATGCAGCGAACGTACGCGTCCCACTTGATGAACTCCTGCACGACCATCGTGAGCAGCCCGCTGTTGTTGTAATGGTGCAGCAGCTCCTCCATCGAGTCGCACACGTAGACGTCGCGCCAGCCGCCACCGTGGGCGTCTTTCAGCACGCAGGGAAAGCCGATGTAATCGGCCACGCCACGCCAGTCGATCGGATAGGTCAGGTTGCGCAGCGATTCGCTGTGCGAGATCCCGGCGATGTAGTCCTTGTTGGGGAGCACCATCGTTTTCGGGTGCGCCACGCCGGCCTGCACCGCCACCGTTGCGTCGTAGAACTTATCGTCCGCCGACCACATGAACGGGTTGTTCACCACCGTCGTCCCCATGCGCGAGGCATGCTTGAGGAACGTGCGATAAAAGCCCACCTCATGGGAGATGCGGTCGATGATGAGCGTATACGGCACCGGCTGCGCCATAGGGGTGGCGTCGAGCTTGATGTAATCGGCACTTACGCCCGACTGTCGGCGGGCGACAGCGTCGATAAAGGCAGGAGGGAACGACCATTCCCGTCCCACCAGCAATCCGATCCGTGGATCAAAGGACACGTCTGGACTCCGGATGAGGTACGTGAGATCACCGAGATATGGCGATCGGTAACGGAGATCGCCATAGCGGCGCGGCACCGGAGTGACTTCGGGCGCGATTTCCTCGGCACGGAGAGAATTTTCGCGTTCCCAGATAACGGAGTTCACGTGTTTGTAAACAATATTGCAGTACAATTGTGATTGCACCCGTTGTGGAAAACCTCCCCCCCTCAGCCCAAATGCGGCAGCGTGTCACAGACCGTCTTATCAACACCCAGCCCGCCGGCATCTGCTGTCCACTGCACCACTTAGCGCGTTATCCACACCATTCGCACGTATATCAACAGTCCTGTCAACAAGTTAGCTGACAGCTGTCGTATTGCGTGGAAGGCTGAATCGTCATAACATCACCCCCCATTGATCAACCGACTACGGTCGGATTGACCTATGCTCACGTTTCTGTCACTGTCCGGTACCGCTCATGCAGCTCATTGCCTGTGATGCGCCACGTGGTTTGATCGAGCCCGCCCCGCTCACAGATCTGCCTCTCCACATCGCTGTGGCCGGCGTGCACGTCGTGGCATTCTGGACCGGAGACGACGAATACGTCGTGCGTGCGCAGGGCGAGTCGGGAACGTCGTGGTATCGCGGAGACACCGGTTCGGCGGCGGAGCGGGTGGACGAGGACGCGCAACGCGTGATCGGTGCCCTTATGGCCGATATCATACCGATGGGGCTCGGTCGGGTGCTCTTCCCGGTGGGAAGCACCGGGCGCACGGTTTTCCGCGTCTGGCGCGTCTCCAACCGCAGCGCCGCCGGCAAGCGGACTAGAATCCTGGGAGTTCGAGCTGGGCGGTCACGCCGCCTGCCAGCGTAACGCCGGCAGCCTGCAACCACGCCAGCAACATGTCTTGCCCATGATCGCCAGCCATGGCGGAGCGCGCCGCGCTCAGATGCAGCTTGAACTCTGCCGACACGTCGGGGAGCGTCCGTCTCAGCACGGCCACCGTGAGCAGCTCGGTGGCGTCGGCCAGGTGACGGATAGCGAACTCCGTCATGCGGGCACGGAGTGCGGCGGTGTTCACGACTGTGTCCTCACCCGGCAGGTCGTGTTGGCCGCGCCGTTCACGGAAAGCGGCCAGCCGGTTGCGGGTGGACGAAAGTGTCGGCATCTCGTCGCCGGCGCTCTCAGACAGCGCTGCCGCTGGAGCGCCCATGAGCCCCAGCCAGGCCATCCAGAGCGTGCCGCGAGCGTAGGGTTCCCACGACTCCGAATCGAGCCGCTGCGCCGCGCGGCGGACGGTCTCGGCCACGTGGCTTCGTACTTCCCACCATTGGATGTAGCTCTCCGATTGACGGGAGACCGTGGCGAGGGCACCCAGCTTGAGGGCCCAGGTGAGTGCCGCCTCGCTTTCGTCGAGCGGGGGGCGCAGGGCGGCCGCGCAGCGAAAGGCGCGCGAAGCGCCGAGGGCGAGGACCGCTTGGGCAAGCTCGCGTCCGGCGCTGGCGTGAGGCTGCAGCGCGGCATCGAGCTGACTGAGCGCGGCGAGTTCGTAGGCCGTGCCGAGCAGCGCGAGCCCGTCGGCGATCGGCTCACCCAGTCCGTCGCCGGGAATGAGGGCAGCCGCGTCGGCTCGTTCCAGCAGCAGGGCGCGGCGATCCGCCTGAATGGCGGCGACGGCCCAATGCTCGTCGAGCGTAGTCCTGGCGAGATCAGCCAAGGTCCGCGCGGCGAGGTCACGTTCAGCTGCCAGTGTGAGGACGTGCATCCAGCCTCCTCGAGGGGAGCGCCCGCACCGAACCCTGTCAATCACCCGACATGGTGCCGGAACGGGCCTCAGACATCTGATCGACGAACATGCCGGCGACGACCGATTCGACGGTCGACGCCGCGCTCCGGGATTACACGACGTCCGAACTGAGGAACGCCTCAGTAAGCAACATCATAGCATGGGGTACACACCCTATGCATGCATCATCATCGCTGTCGCATTTATGTAACAGGTCAGCATCTGTCAAGAGGAATACTCTTTTTATAGATGCCCTTTCCGGAGATTCACGCGTGGGTTTTGAGTCATCACAGGTGGCGCGGCGGCGTTTGGCCGCCTTGGCGTCAAGCAACGGTCGGGTGCAGGAAGCCCTCTCTCCGTCGGCGTTTCCGGGCTTTTTTGTGGAGACCTACAGCCAGTCCGAAGAGTGTCCGTCGCCCTACGTGGAGAACGACCGGACGCCCGCTTCGGTCGCAGACGCGGCCCATGGCGCCCTCGCGACCGA
>JBBSCJ010000017.1:0-72949 GCA_038250435.1 Gemmatimonadales bacterium
AACCGTGGCACTACGGCGATGACCTGCTGGCACGATGTCGAAATAGTGACGCCATTGGCCGAGATGCTATGTGTGAATGTGCTGATGCGGTAACGGTCCGGCGGGCACCCGCTCTTGTGACCGAACCGGGATGGCGGGTTTACGGGATCCGAGCGACACCAGCTGAGGCACGTGGTCCACAATCCTGCACCAATTGAACGGCTGAAACAGCACCGCTCCATCAACGGTCAACGACGTATGCCGCGATCTCACTCGTTGCGCACACCTATTGGCGCCCTCCGCATGCCCCATCTCACCGGGCACAAACTCCCGTGAATCTGATGGTGTTTAATGAGAACGCCACTTGGTGCGCTGTTTTCGGTGTCGGGAATCTGTCTCGGCTGTGCCAACCAGGCTCCCACCGACGGCGATCTCTCGTCGCGGGTCGCGCTGGCGCTCGCCGCAGGTGCCGTGACCGAGGCATTGATCGATTCGTTGGACATTGTCGCGGCCGTCGCGTGGCACGGGACAAATCGGGCGCGGATGCTCGCGGTGACCGAATCGTCGTCGGTGAGCAGGGTAGCGGGCGCTTGCTTACACAACCCGTAACGAGCAGGTGGACGTGCTGGAAACACGCTTGGGTAAGGCGCTTTCTGCCACATCATCGAGAGCCTCGTCGGCAACGGACGTGGTCACCTGCTGATGCTGCTTTCGGCGGGCACGCAGGTCGGGGTATGGCTGGAGGTTTGAAAGTACAGTCTGTATAAGGGAGCTCGGCAGGCTTGGCACGGTGGCGACGGGGAAGCGCAAACCCCAACCTTCACCGCGAGGCTCGCTTTTTGCTGCACGAGTCCCTGTTCCAGCTTTCCTCATTCATGCACGAGACCGCCATGTTCCGTCGTTCCATCCTCGCGCGCTGCGCGTTCCTTGTTGTTGCAAGCACCTCACTCAATGGTTGCTTCCTGATCGCAGCCGGTGCCGGTGCCGGTGCCGCGGTGGCCTTTACCAACCGCGGTGCCCAAGCAGAGGTGCCGGGCACAGTGAACGCGATGTTTGATCGCGCCGTGACCACCTTTGCGGACATGCAGATCAACGAAACCGGGCGAAGCACCGAGGACAGCGGAGATACGCGCCGCTTGGAGGGGAAGAAAGGCTCTGCCGACATTACCGTCGAGATGAAACGCTCCACCTCGGCAATTACCAAAGTGGAAGTCATCGCCAAGGACGGCGTCGTCGATTACGACAAGGATCTCGCCAAGTCGATCCTCGATCGGATCGTCGTCCGCTAGTCTCGCTCTGGCCGCGTTCGGCGAGCGGCTTTCCGCGACCGACACCCACGCCCCCATCGCTGCCCGAACGGCTCCCCGCAGCGCCTCCGGCGGCGGGCCGTTCCGCGCCTGCGCACTCATTCCGGCCATCACCACGCTGAAAGACATGGTCAGCGCATCCACGTCGGCGGTGACGTGTAGCTGACCATCACGCTGCGCCCGCAGCAGACGGGCCCGCAGTTGCGCATCGCCACCGCCATCGCCAACGCCACCGCGTCGCGTACCGCTGCCAAATAACCGGATTGCGGCGAGGCTGCTTCGCTGACGATCAGACACCCCGGCGACGCGTCCCGCGCACAGGGCTCCGCCCCCGCTGAGCACGCCAGAAAATGCTGTTCGAAGCGTTGCCGGCCCGGCTCAAGACGGCCTTCGGCGGCACATTCATCGCGCCGGGCGGACTCGATCGCGCCCATGCGGAGGTGCTCGAAAGCGGTGCGGCCGATCTCGCGGCTTTCGGTCGTCCAACGCTTGCGAACCCTGACTTTGCGGAACAGCTGCGATCGACTCGCCAAGGTCGTCGCCAAGGAGCAAAGCCGCATGGACGAGAAGCCGGCGCAGCGCGCCAACTTCGAGATTCTCCGTAACCTAGCGCAGCGGCAGTACGACGCGGCGCTCGTGAACCTCGTCTCCGACTTCGGGCCGGAAGCCGCACGCACCGCGGTAGAGCGCTCCGGCGGGTCCGGCCAGGCGTTGTTGCGTCCCATCGCGGACGAGCAGGCCGACGACACGCCGTCCCGTGCGCGCGGCGCGTTCGTCTTTGATCGTGACGAGCGGAATGCCGGCTTGCACGCCGTCCCGTGCGCGCGGCGCGTTCCTCGAGGCGTACCGCGACGAACTGAAAGCGCAGTATTCGTGGGCGCGAGACGACAACGAACGCCTCGATCGGTTCATGGGGAAAGCGACCGCTACGCTCGGTGGTGACGAGAACAGCTGGCTGGTCGATGGCGATGCCGTGAATGCCGCATGGAAGCGCATTGGCGGCAAGGGCAAGCCGACGCTCAAGGCGTTGCGGGCGCTCGCGGCGGACGGGGAGAGTACGCCGGACGTGCAAAGTTCTGCGCCAGAAGTGAACACGTCGCCGGAATCTGTACGGAAGCCGGCCAAGGTAACGCCGCAGGCGGCCGAGCCCGATGCCGCCCCGCTGAGCGGTTCGAGCTCGGCGCGACGTACACGAACAAGCGGTTTGGTACCAGGTTCGTGGCCGTGCGCGTGGACGAGAGCGGCGGCACGTCGCTCCGGCCGCTCGGCGGTGCCGGCGGCATCGCGCGCGCCGATCGTCGCGTGCTGCCAGAAAAGATCCGCGCCTTCACGCGCGATGACGCCCCGCTGCAGGAGGTGGGGCGCCCGGCACCAACACCAACACCGACACCGACACCGGCACCGGCACCAACACCGACACCGGCACCAACACCGGCACCGGCACCGACACCGACACCGAAGGCCGAGCCTGTAGTAGACACGTCCGCGATTGCCGATGCCATTGCCAGTGCAATCGCGTCCGGGGTAGCACGGATTAAAGAAGCGGCGAAGGATGCCGCTGCCACTATCCAGACCGCCACCAAGGGAGCGCGCGATGATGCGAAAGCCAATGCCGATCGTGGGACCTTGGGGCCGCGTGTGGATGCGAAGCCTCCTCGCGTCCCAACCGGAGACGTATCAGGAGTTGGAGCAGAGCGGACGCCTCGAAGCGGAAGCGACGGAGCGCGAGGAGTGGGCGCACTCGACGTACTGGTCGATCGTGCAGGAGATGGAGAAGAAGCAGCCGGGCCACGAGCAGGCGACACACGCGATGGCGCGCGAGATGGTGATGGAGCAGTTGTTGACGCCGAGGCCGGATCCAGAGGAAGCGCTGTAGACCCGAGACAGGATCCGGCGTTCCTCGCGGCATTATCCGCAACGGACGCAGCCTCGCCGGCGACGGTCGCCGAGGCGCATACCGCCGACGTGCAGCCGGGCGCGGACCACATCATTGAGTCCGCCGATTTCCTGACCGTGAAAGGCGACATGCCCAAGGCGCGCATGAACTTGCGCGCGTTGGCGATCCTGAAGATCCTCGAGATCCAGAAACGTCCGGCGACGGCCGACGAGCGCGCTGTGCTGGTACAGTATGTCGGATGGGGCGGGCTCCCCGGCGCGTTCCGCAACATCGTGACGGGCGCCATGAAAAAGGGCTGGGAGCCCATTGTCGAAGAGCTCGAGCGCCGCGTCTCCGATCGCGAGCTTGCGTCGTTGCGCGCCTCGACGCTCAATGCGCACTACACGTCCGGCGAGATCATTGAAGCCGTGTGGGGCGCACTGGCCGCCGCGGTAGAGCGGAGCGGCATCAACCCCGCCTCGCTGCGCGTGCTCGAGCCGGGCGCCGGCGTGGGGCACTTCATTGGACTGCGCCCGCCAAGTGTTCGCGCCTCGAAGGTGACGGCCGTCGAGCTGGACACGATCACCGGCGGCATAGCGCAAGCGCTGTATCCGCATCAGGACGTGCGCATTGAATCGTTCGGCGCCACCCGTCTCGCGCCAGGCTCAGTCGATCTTGTGGTCGGCAACCCGCCGTTTGGAAACTTCAAGCTCGGGGATCCCCAGTACGATACGAGCGCGCCGCAGATCCACGACGCGATCTTCTTGAAGGCGCTCGATGCGCTGCGCGGCGGTGGGCTCTTCGCGCTCGTGACCAGCAACGGCGCGCTCGACAAGCGCAACGCGGAGCCGCGTATCGAGATGGCGATGCGCGCGGAGTTTGTGGGCGCCGTGCGCTTGCCCAACACCGCGTTCAAGCAGAACGCCGGCACGGAAGTGGTGACGGACGTGATCGTGCTGCGGAAGCGCGAGACGCCGATCTCCAAAGCCGCCGCAGCCAAAGAGCCGTGGACGCAATCAATCCTGATGGGGGTGGGCGATTCGTCCACGTTCCCCGTCAATCAGTATTTCCACGACAACCCGAGCATGGTGCTCGGCACGCACGCCGCGTCTGGCTCGATGTACCGCGCCGATTCGTACACGGTCGAAGGCTCGGCCGAAGGGCTCGGCGCGCGACTGGCTGCGGCGCTGCCGTCGCTCACACTGGCGCCGCGCGAAGCGGCGGCGCCCGACACGACGCGCACGGACACCGCGAAGCCGGAGAAGCCGCTCCCGCCCGGGCTGCCGGTCAGGGTGCCGTCGCTCGATGGCAGCATGATCGAGCACAACGGCGAGTTGTTCGTGGCCGAGAAGGGGCGGTGGACCGAGGCGCCGTTTCCGAAGGACCATCGCTCGCGCCTCCTCGCGTTGCACAAGATCCGGCAGGCCGTCGATCGCGTGCTCGAGTCGCAGGTTAAGGGCGAGCCCGATGAAGCGGTGCAGAAGGCGCTGAAAGCCGGCCAGTCCGCGTACGCCAACTATCGCAAGGCGCACGGCCCGATCGGCATGGCGAAGATGAGCAACCACACCCCGCCGCGGAAAACGCTGCCCAACCGCCATCATTATCAAGCACACGGCGTTCGGCGCCATCCCGGTGTCGCCAGAGCGCGAAATGCTCGGTATCGAGGAGCAGCGGTCGTTCCTGCTCCAGTCGATGCAGGCACACTCAACGGGCCAGACCTCACGACCTTCTACCCCTCGGGCGAGCAGGGATACACGGATTATCCGGTGCTGGTCGCGTCAGTCGCGCGTGTGTCACTGTCGTAACTGACCGGCGGAGCGCGGAGACGATGGATCCGCCGGTGAGTGTGCCCGGATGACTGCTCGCCTTCGCCGCAAGCAAGAACGGACTTCGGGCACCCCCTCGGCGGAGTCATGCTCGAACTCGGTACGCAACTTGCTTTGCACCAAACTACGACCCGGGTTTCCCCTTTTCTGGACGTAGCATCGTGCTTACAGGCTCCGCAGCGGAAGCCGATCTCCGCGTGGAGAGCGGTGTGGCAACGATCGTGCTCAGTGGCGACTGGACGCTCGAACAGCCGCTGCCTCGAGCCGATGAACTCCTGGACGCGCGAAAAGCGGATCCGGGCGTCCTTCGCACCGTCGCATTTGACAGCAGTGCACTCGAAGAGTGGGACAGCAGCCTGTTGATCTTTCTCACCCAGTGTGAGGCATACGGCGAGGAGCACCAGCTCACCGTCGAAACCGCCGGGCTCCCCGAACAGCTCCCTCGACTGCTGGCACTCGCGCGCGCCGTCCCTGAACGCACCACACCGGACGCCCCCGAACGCGCGCGGTTCCTGGCACGCATGGGCCTGTCGGTTGTCACCGGATATGCCAGCGCGCGCGCGTCGATCACCTTTACCGGTGAAGTCGCCATCGCAGCGGGCAACTTGGTGCGTCGCCGCGTAGGCATGCGATGGCGCGATTTCTGGGTGGTCGTGCAATCCAACAGCTCCGGCGCGCTCCCGATCGTCACGCTCATCGCGCTACTCGTGGGCATCATCATCGCGTTCCTGGGCGTCGTCGTGCTCAAGCGATTCGGCGCCGGCTATTACGTGTCGTATCTGGTAGGCTTCGGTATGCTGCGCGAGATGGGGGCGCTCATGACCGGTATTATCATGGCCGGCCGCACGGGCGCCGCCTTTGCCGCCGAACTTGGCAGCATGAAGATCACCGAGGAGATCGACGCGTACACGACACTCGGTATCTCTCCCGTCGAGCATCTCGTGCTGCCGCGTATGCTCGGTCTGTTTGTCATGATGCCGTTGCTCACGATCTACGCGGACTTCGTGGGCATCGTGGGTGGCATGCTGGTCTCGATGTGGATGCTCGATCTCTCTGCCACGCAATTCTTTGGCGGTCTTCTCGACGCCGTAACGCTCTCCGACGCGCTCCTCGGTGTGATAAAGGGTGTCATTTTCGGCGCGATCATCGGTATCGCGGGATGCCTGAAGGGACTGCAAACCGGATCGGACGCCGGTGCCGTAGGGCGTGCGACGACCTCCGCCGTAGTGGTCGGTATCACGCTCATCATCCTCGCCAACGCGGTGATGGATTGGCTGGCGGCACTCCTCGAAGTATGACACCCGCCGTCACCGCACCTGCCGTCATCGCACCCGTCATCAGCACACCCACTACCGGTACGCCTGCGATCGAAGTGCGCGGGCTGACCATGCAGTACGGCGATCTGGTGATCATGAACAACCTCAACTTCAGCGTGAGAACCGGTGAAGTGTTCGTGCTGATGGGCGGCAGTGGCAGCGGCAAGAGCACGCTGCTCAAGCATCTCATCGGGCTCAAGGCGCCCGCGCACGGCACGATTCTGTTCGAGGGCGAGGCGTTTGACCTCGAGAATGATGCGACGCGCAAGCGCGTGCTGCGCCGAATGGGTGTGCTCTACCAGAACGGCGCGCTGTGGAGTGGGCTCACGCTCGCCGAGAACGTCGCCCTGCCGCTGGAGGAATTCACGGAGCTCGGCGCGGAGGCGATCGCCGAGGTGGTCGCACTCAAGCTGTCGCTGGTGGGCCTTCGCGGATTCGGCGCATTCTATCCATCGGCCATCAGCGGCGGTATGCGCAAGCGCGCCGCGCTCGCGCGGGCAATCGCCCTGGATCCCGACGTGTTGTTCTTTGACGAGCCGTCATCCGGCCTCGATCCGATCAGCGCAAGCCGGTTGGATGATCTCATCCTCGAGCTCAAGGCGAGCTTCGGCACCACGATCGTGGTGGTCACGCACGATCTGGCGAGCATTTTCCGCATCGCCGACCGCGCACTGTTTCTGGATATCGACAAGAAGACCATGACGGCGCTGGGTCCGCCCGCCGAGCTCCGCGACAATCCGCCCAGTGATGAAGTGCATCGATTTCTCACCCGCAGCAGTGAAGGTCTGTCATGAGTACGCGCGCGAACCCAACGGCGATCGGACTGTTCCTGATCGGGGCCGTGGCGATAGCGATCGCCGGCACCGCTGCGCTGGCCTCAGCCACGTGGTTTGAGCGGCGCGCGAAATTCATCAGCTTCTTTCCCGAGTCGGTAAACGGACTCGTGAATGGCGCACCGGTGAAGTTTCAGGGTGTGCCGGTTGGTTCGATCACCGACATCAACATTCAGATCGATCAACGCGATGAGTCCTTCCAGGTGCCGGTCGTGTATGAGATCGACCTGCCGCGCCTCACGACGCCCGAGGGCACGTACGTGAATCTGGCCGACACGCTGGTGCTGCGACAGCAGATCGCCAAGGGACTGCGCGCGCAGCTGCAGATGGAAAGCTTTGTCACGGGCGTGCTCTATCTCGAGTTGAGCTATCGCACCGACTCCACGCCGCCGCAACTCGAAGCCCGGGCGACGAAATGGCCCGAAGTGCCGACGTCTCCGTCGTTGATGGCGGCGATCGGTGGTGGGGCCGGCAGCCTGCTGTCGCAGATGATCAAGATCCTCAACCGCGTAAACGGGATGCTCGCCGACGTGAACATTCCCGAGATCAATACGGCAGTCGTGCGGTCGGCGAATGCGGTTGAGAAGCTGATGAACGCGCCGGAGATCCGGGCCACACTGCGGCAGATGCCGGGAGCGACCGCGCAGCTCACCGCCACGATGGCGGAAGTGGAAAGGCTGGCATCACGCGCCGGCGGGGCGATCGATCCGATGCAGACGCAGCTTACCGGCGTGTCCACCGAGGCAATCGCCACGCTGCAGTCGTTGCGCAAGACGCTTGATGAAACACAGGGTCTGCTGTCGGCAGATACCGGCCCGGGGTACGCGCTCACCGGCGCGCTCACCAGTTTGCGCGAAGCAGCCGAGGCGCTTCGTCTGCTCATCACGTCGCTCGAGCAGAACCCTGATATGTTGATTCGCGGCAAGAAGCCACCGGAGAACTGACGATGCCACGCTATCCTGACGCACGAGCAATGGTCACCCTGGCAGCAGCGCTGCTGCTCACCGGCTGTTTCCGGCTGTCTCGCGAATCGCCGACGCTGCAGCGGTTTGTGCTGAGTGGCGGGGCGGCTGCCGGGGGTACGGCGCCCGCGCTGTCCGCAGCAGCAGCCACGGGGAGCGGCGTGGCGGCGGCGGCCCGGCGCAGCGATCTTACGCTCGGCTTGCGCCGCATGGATCTCGCGACGTATCTCGCGACGCCGGACATCGTGGTGCGTCAGGGGGTCAACCGCCTTATCACCTCGCAGTTTCATCGCTGGGGCGAAGACCTCGGCAGGGCGATCAACCGCGTGGTGGCCACGCACCTTGACGACATGCCGGCAGTCAGGGCCGTGGAGGTCGCGCCGTGGCAGGCACGCGCGCAGCACGATTACCTCGTGCAGCTGCATGTGATGCGCTTCGAAGGGGTCGTGGACTCAGGCGCCGCTGATGGTCGCGTGCACGTGCAGGCCGGATGGGACATCATCAGACCGCTCGATGGGCGCGTCCTGATTCGCGGGAGCACCGACGAACGCGGTGGACCGTGGCGCGCCGGCGATTACGGAGGCCTGGTGTCGCAACTCGATGCGGCGTTGGTCCGCGTCGCTCGGGACATCAGCAGTTGCCTGGGACGTTTCAGCAACGACTCCACGCCGCCGCAATCGTGTACGGCCGAAGTGGCCGGCGCGCGCAATTGAGGTGCCTGCTGCGCGACGTCGCCGCCCTGTGGCGCGCGGCGCGCCGGTTGTCGGCGCGGTGAAGGTATCGCGTTCAGCGATCAACCATCCGCACCTGTCGCAGCAGGATCTCGTCGTTCACCAACGTCTCGATCTGCAGGAGGCGCCCCGACGTTTTTCCGATCCACACCACCGACTCTTTTCCCGGCGCCACGGAGAAGACCACCACCAGCGCCTCTTCACCGACCAGCGCGGTACTGCCGGTCACGTGTATCGCATACTCGCGCAGGCCACTGTCGGTGTCATAGACCACGAACCTGGCGCGATAGCCGATGACAAGTGGCAGCGATCGCACCACCAGGTCCCAGTTCCCTGAATCGAAGGGCAGTACCGGGAACGTGGTGTCGATCGGCACCGACGGAATCGCGTATGGGCCGAGTGCGCCCTTTACGCGTCTGCCGGTGAACTCGATGAGTACGCGTCTGGTGGGATGCCATGCATGATGGCTTCGCGGCGCGAGGGTGCGCGCATCGCTCACGGTGGAGTCGACGAGGGTCGTGGCATCGCTCACGATGGTGCGTACGCGCCGCAGCTGCATTCCCGACGTGCCGTCGCCCGGCCCGAGGGTGATGACGTCGGTGATGATGCCAAGTGGCTGCGCGGACGTACCGCGAAAGGCCGTGAGCTGGTAGCGCACACTATCGGTCAGGATGCGCGTACTGTTGATGGCGCGGTCGCCGGGAAGGAGCGGCCCCACGCGCCCGGGCGAATCGGCCGACTGCGCCTCGGTCACGTGCGCTGAGAGCGCGAGCGTCGCGGCACCCACCAGCAGCCGGACGCGCCGGAGCGACAGGCGGCATCGGGGAACGCCATCTCGGGACGGGCGGGCGCGGAAGTCCGCAGATCGATCCGAATCGATCCGCAAATCTTCCGCGCGCATCGGCGGTGCGCCCTTGCTTCTGCGGCGCGTCTAGTAGCGGTAGTGATCCGACTTGAACGGTCCCATCGGATCGACGCCGAGATACGACGCCTGCTCGGTGTTGAGCGTGGTGAGCTTCACGCCCAGCTTGTCGAGATGCAGGCGCGCCACCTTTTCGTCGAGGTGTTTGGGCAGCGTGAACACCTTCTTCCCGTACTTCCCGGCGTTTGCATGCAGTTCGAGCTGCGCCAGCACCTGGTTGGTGAAGCTCGCACTCATCACAAAGCTCGGGTGGCCGGTGGCGCAGCCGAGGTTCATGAGGCGCCCTTCGGCGAGGATGAGGATGGAGCGGCCATTCGGCAACACGAACTCGTCGTACTGCGGCTTGATGTTGATCCGCTTCATCCCTTCGACCTTCTTGAGACCGGCCATGTCGATCTCGTTGTCGAAGTGCCCGATGTTGGCGACGATCGCCTTGTCCTTCATGCGGCCCATGTGCTCGACGGTAATGACGTTCTTGTTGCCCGTGGCGGAAATGAAGATGTCGGCCGTGTCCACCACGTCGTCGAGCGTCGTCACCTGATAGCCTTCGAGCGCGGCCTGCAGCGCGCAGATCGGATCGATCTCGGTAACGATCACGCGGGCGCCCTGTCCCCTGAGCGCCTGCGCGCATCCCTTGCCCACGTCACCGTAGCCCATGACGACGGCGATCTTGCCGGCGAGCATGACATCGGTGGCGCGATTGAGTCCGTCGATGATGCTGTGTCGGCAGCCATACAGGTTGTCGAACTTCGACTTGGTCACGGCATCGTTCACGTTGATGGCGGGGAAGCCAAGCGTGCCGGCGCGCTCCATTTCGTAGAGGCGATGCACGCCGGTGGTGGTTTCTTCGCTCACACCGCGGATGCCGGCGAGCACCGCGGTCCAGCGGCCGGGATTCTTCCGCTGTTCGGCGCGCAACAGTTCGAGAATCACGCCCCACTCTTCGGGTTCGTTATCGCTGTCGAAGCCGGGGATCACACCGCGCTGTTCGTACTCGGCACCCCTGTGCACGAGCAGCGTGGCGTCGCCACCGTCGTCGAGCAGCAGGTTCGGCCCCGTCCCGTCGCTCCACATGAGCGCCTGCTCGGTGCACCACCAGTACTCTTCAAGCGTCTCTCCTTTCCAGGCAAATACCGGCGTGCCCTTCGGATGGTCTACCGTGCCCGTGGGGCCGACGGCCACGGCCGCTGCGGCGTGATCCTGGGTGGAAAAAATGTTACAGGACACCCAGCGCACGTCGGCGCCGAGCGCGACGAGCGTCTCGATGAGCACGGCCGTCTGCACCGTCATGTGCAGCGAGCCCATGATCTTTGCGCCGGTGAGCGGCGACTTGCCCGCGTACTCCATGCGCAGCGCCATCAGCCCCGGCATTTCCTGCTCGGCGAGACGAATTTCCTTGCGGCCCCACTCGGCGAGCGACAGGTCGCGTACGGCGAATGCGGGACGGTCGAGCGCCGCCAGGGCGGAGACGCCATGTTCAGTCATGACTGCAGTGGTCATTTCGGGGTCCGGTGGGTGAAGGCAGGTGAAGACGTCGCCGTGAACAGCGCAGGTCCTGTGGCATCAGGATCGACGGGAAGCGGGACGTAGCGCAGGCCGGTGAATCCGGCTTGGTGCAGCCATGTCGAGAGCTCCGGCGCATCGAAGCCGAGCCAGACATGTCCCATCTGTTCGCGATAATGCTCGCGCGCGTGCGCCCGCATGTCGGCGATCAGCAACCGGCCATCAGGGCGCAGCACCCGTCGCACCTCCAACAGCGCACGTAACGGATCCGCCACGTGATGGAGTACGAACATCAGCATCGCGATGTCGAGCGATGCATCGGCAAGCGGAAGCGCTTCGAGTGGCCCTTCGGCCACGCTCACGTTGCCGTGAGACGACAGGCGCGCCGACGCGGTGGCGAGCATCGCGGGTGACGCATCGATCGCATGCACATGCGCCACGTGCGGCGCGAGAGAGGCGGCGAGGAGCCCGGTGCCGCAGCCCAGGTCACCCACCACGGCCTCCGGATCGAGAAGCGCCAGCGCGGAGGTGAGATCGATCCGGGTCCCGAAAAGCTGTGTACGGAGCGCGTCCCAATCGTTACTCGCGGTGGCGAAGAACGCCTGCGTGGCGGTGCGGCGCGCGGCGACCACCGCCGTGATGCGGGCAGCGTCCTGCAGAGCGGCAGCGTTCCCGCTGAGCGAGGCGCGCACGAGCTCCCAGAGCGCCGCCATGTCCTGATCGAGCACGGCGCTGCGCCGGTACCATCGGCTCGCCCCCTCCGCGCGCAAGGTCACCCACGATTCGTCGGCGAGAATGCGCAAGTGGCGGCTCACGGTGCTTTGCGGAAGCTGCAGCGCGGTGGCCAACTCGCCCACAGCCAGCTCCTGGCGCTCCAACGCCAGCATCAGCCGACAGCGGGTGGCGTCGGCGAGTTCGACCAAGCGGTCGTGGATGGCGAGTCGGGGAGAGGTCATAAGGGGATACATCTATATATCCGGATGGAAGGATATTCTACTCCCGCCTCGCTGTAAAGGGCTCCACTGCTCTCCCGGCAGCCGGGCGGCAGAGGGAAGCGCTACAGCGCCCAGCGCAGCGCGCGCGCCGTACGGTCAAGCAGCCGGTGTCCGATCCCGCGTGTGCGCCAAGCGGCGGCGGTGATCTCCACGCTGTGCTGCAAGTCGTTTCGAAAGCTGCGTTCGAGTGTGGCACCGCACTCGTCGTCGAACAGCAACACGTTGCATTCCGCGTTCAGCCAGAACGAGCGGAAGTCGAGATTGGACGAGCCGACCATGCTCACCGACCCGTCGACCACCAGCGTTTTTGCATGCAGCGTGGCACGCTGATATTCGTAGATCCGCACGCCCTGTTTCAGCAGCGGGGCATACGCCCCATGAGCCGCATGGCGCACAATCGGCATGTCGGTCTGCTCGCCCGGCAACAACAAGCGCACATCCACACCGCGGCGGGCGGCGGACAGCAGCAGCGTGAGCGCCCGCGACGGCGGGGCGAAGTACGGCGTGGTAATCCACAGCCGCTCCCGCGCACCGCCGATGAGCGCCGACAGGACGCTCAGCATTTCGTTCTGCCCGCGTCCGGGGCGCGGGTCGAGCACCAGCACGGCACGATCCGTCGGTGGCTCGACCTCCGGGCGAACCACATGGCGGCCCCCACGTTTATCCCGACGACGCGCCCACTGCTTGCGCACACGCGCCGTGAGCGCGCGCGGTGCATAGGCCGTGCTGGACGTCCACGGCGGCACCACGATCCCCTCCGACCAGCTGACGTACTCCAGCGCCGGTAGCGGCTCACCGCGCGCGCGGTCCCACCCCTCCGCGAACACGGCCGCCAGCTCCAACGCCACCGATCCCCCCACGCGAATGAAGGTGTCTCGCCAGGCCGTCGCGCCGCGCGTGACCACCGACGAGCCGTACTCCTCCCCGATGTTCATGCCGCCCGTAAACGCGATCTCGCGATCGACCACGAGCAGTTTTCGATGATCACGTCGCAACGCTTCCAGCGGGTGATGCCAGAGCCGTTGAAACAGCCGCACCGTGACGCCGTGACGCTCGAGGTGATCCCAGAATGCGTTACCCGTGCCCAGCGAGCCCACGGCATCCGCCAGCACACAAACGCGCACCCCGCGCGCCGCCGCGCGCAGCAGCGCTTCCTGCACGGCCTGACCGAGGCGGTCGTCTCGCATGATGTACGTCTCGAGCAACACCTCGTCCTGCGCCGCGTCCATCGCGAGCATCATCGTTCGGAACGCGTCATCGCCGTCGATGAGCAGTTCCACCGGCGGACAATCGTGCAACGGCCCGCGATCGATGCGCTGTACCAGTTCACGGAAAGCGGGGGCACGCACGCCCCCCGGTATGCGCCGCGCCGCAGCCCAGGCACGATAGCGCCGGTACTTGCGCGGGATCGTTGCCAGTCTCCGGGAGATCGACGACGCGTCGGTGGTCACTCGAGCATGCGTTGCAGTGCCCGTTTCACGGCGGCGCGTACCGATGCCGGCGACAGGATCACGGCGTCAGGGCCGTAGTGCAGGACATGCCGAACGGCCCAGTCGGCATCTGCCAGTGGATACTCCACGAGCACGGCGCCGTCGGGCTGCACCGTGGCCGGCTCACGCTCGGCGATCCATCGCGCCACGGCGGCGCTGTACCGCACCGCCAGCATCTCACTGTGCGCCGCACTCCCGGAAAACACATGTCCCTGCTGCAGGACTGATTCCACCGAGAAGTTGGCCGGTACCTCGCACGGTTCGTCGGTGGTCACGGTGTGCACTACGCGGTCGAGACGAAACATGCGCAACGCGTGCGCCTGCTCGCAGAAACCCACCAGATACAGATTGGCGGCGGCGCGGACCATCGCGTACGGACGCACGCGTCGTGCGCCCGCCTCCGTGCCATCGGCGCGCTGGTATGTCAGCTCCACGATACACGAGCGCTCGAGCGCCTGTTGCAGCCCGACAAACGATGCGAACGTGGCGTCCGGTGCGGCTTCCACCGCAAGTTCCGGGCTGTGCGCCGGCTGCGTATCGCCCGCTCCAGCGGTCTCGCGGCGACGTCGATCCACCACCGTTGCTGCGGTGGGCGCGGCCACGTCCTGCATCTTGCGCCGCAGCGCGTATACGGGGGTACGCTCGTCGGCGGCCATCTCCTGCGAGAGCAGTCCGAGACCGAGATCGAGCGCTGCCATCTCCGGGCGAATGAGCCGGATCGGCCGCTTGAAGTGCGCCGAACGCATGGAGACGTCGTTCGCGCCGATGTGCACGGCCACGGCGTCCACCCATCCGGCAGGTACGTCGTCGCGATCGAGTGCGGCAAAATCGCGCAGCAAGGTGCTCGTGTCGGTGTTCAGACGTTCAGCAAGCGCGTCGAGCGTGAGTTGCGGCTCGTCCGCCATCAGCGGAAATGCCTGCAGCAATCGCATCAACTGATCATCGGCGCGCGTCATTCGTCCGTCGCAGCGGCGGAGGCGTCGGCGATGTGCTGCGCCCGCATCGTCGCGAGCACCAGCGTGCGCCACTCCTCGACCAACGGCGGTGGCGCTACCGGGCGCGCGTCGCCGGCGAAGGTGAGCAGCCACCGCAGAAACGGCTCACGCCGTCGCACGGCGAAGGTGCGATGCTCCGCATGATCCGGTGCGGACTCTCCGAGCCTGATTCCTTGCAGCACGTGCCCGGATTCACCGCGAAAGTGCACGGTGGCTCTGGTCACGTCGCCGTCCCCCAGCTCCCACGCCTGACGCGAGGCGGCATGGCGCTGCAGATCGAAATCCGCCGGGATCGCATAGTCGGCCTGCTGGCGTGCCGGCTGGGTGATCCTGACCGACCGGACGCGGCTCACGCGGAACTGCCGCAGGGCGTTGGCGTCCACGTCGCGGGCCACGAGGTACCAATGCCCCGTAACAAACGCGAGCCCGTATGGCTCCACCGTACGCGGGCGTGTTTCATCGCGCTGCATGCTGCGGTACGTGAAGCCGACGCGCTTCCGTGCCGTCAGTGCCGCGCGCAGTAGCTCGAAGACTGCCGCATCAATGGCGGATTTCGTGGCAACGGCCGGTTCGGTGGCGGGAAACGGCCCGATATCGAATTCGAGCTTGCGCAGCGCCGACTGCGCGTCGGCGTCGAGCGCCGGATTCCCGAGGGCACGCGTTCGGCTTGCCGCACGTGTAAGGAGAAGACGTTCATCGGGGGTAATCGCGAGCACCGGCAGGGCACCGTAACCAAGTCCCGTGGGCCGCGCGATCGCGCGCAACTCCACCGTCGTGGCGTACGCATGCTGGCTGAGCACGAGATACGGCAGATAGAACGCGTCGGGCTTGAGCCGGTACAGCGCGTCGTCGCTGGTCTCGCCACTGATCGTGTCGATAGCGATGCCGAGGGCGCGCAGCTCCTGCTTGTCGCGCTCGAAGGCGCGCATGACGCTGGCCGGATTGGCTTCGCAGTCACGGTAGTCCGGTACGTCGCCGGCCAGCTCGGTGAAGGAGGCCGGAGAGCGGCGACGAAGGAGTGCGGCGATCAGATCGAGCCAGCGGGTGAGCTTCGCACGGGGAGCCATGGCAATAAGGTAGCCGTCGGGGCTGACAGCGCTTGCCACGAGTCCGCGCGGGCGCACGTTCAGGCTGGGGCACCCCCGAGCAGAGCAACTCTCCATGATGCGTGCAGCGGGCTGCACCGATGCAGCGGTGGCGAGCTCCTCGATATCTCAGCACTGGCCGCGGCAGCGGCATATCGGCGCGGAGCCGACCGTATGTTCCTTAGTGCAGGGAATCCTGCAGGATGCCGAGCGCCGTCCCGTAGCGGGCAACGGGTGGGGTGACGGTCGCCTTCGCGCGCCGGCGCGGTGCCGGTAGCGTCGCGTGCAATGCCGATAGCACGGGCTCGGAGAACCCTTCGCGCCGCAGATCCTCGATGGTGCAGTCGGACTCCACCAGCACGTTCTCGAGCAAGGCGATCAACCGGGATTCGGTATCTGGGAGCGAAAAGATCGCGGGATCGTCGCTCGGAAGCAGTTCGCGGCCGAATGAATTGCGGCGCGTGGCATGTGCCAGAGTCGCCAGTGCCAGTGCGTGCTCGAGCCCACCGGCATAGACTCCGAAATGGTGACGCAGTGGAAGTTGCATGGCGGAAGCCCGGCTGAGGTGAACGGTGATCTGCCCGCGTTCCATTGCATCTTCGATGCCGTCGCCCATCCGTTTCCCGGCGCGCGTTTACGTGAGTCCCAGCTCACCTGCCACGGCGCGCACGCCGGCCAGCTGAAGTCCGTCTTCCTCGAACACGATAACGCCCACCAGCGCCTGTGCGACGTCGTCCGGCAACCGGTCCGCGCGAAAGACCTGAATGACCGGCCCGTCGGCCATCGCGTCGCCGAGTCGCGGCTGCGACCAGGCGGGATCGAGGGTAGGTTCGCTGTCAAAGCCGTGGGCAAGCACCTCTGGCAGCCGTGTCGCCGCCACGCCGCGATAGCGTACCGCCGGCGCGCCGGGCCCCATGCTTCGCTCGAAGAGCACCTGCCACGCCATTGGCCGCGCCCCCTGCACACGGGTGCCGCTTGCCACCACAATTCGTGGGTCGCGTGCAATGAGGTGCATCCGGGTGACCGCATCCTGGAGATCGTCCAGAATGCGCGATTCCCGCGTCGATGGGGGCACACCCGCAGGGGCGGACCCGGACCCTGAATTTCCTGAAGCGTCGGCCATCCTGCAATCTTTCCCCATGCCCGTCCTGCAGCCACCCTCCGCGCTCACGTGATCACGCTCTTTCTTGTGGTATTTCTGGACCTGATCGGCTTCGGGATGATCATCCCGGTGTTTCCGTTCTATGCCGAAAAAGTGGGCGTGGCGCCGTCGTCGGTGATCTTCTTTCTGGGGTTGTACTCGCTCGGGCAATTGGTGGGCGCACCGTTGTGGGGTAGCCTCTCCGACCGCATCGGACGACGCCCGGTACTGCTGATGACACTGCTCGCGAACGCGGGCGCCTCGTTCATGCTCGCCTTCAGCACCACCGGAACATTGCTGGCGGTCTCGCGCATCGTGGCGGGGCTCGCCGCCGGCAACATCTCCACGGCGTACGCGTACAGCACCGACATCACCGACGACCGGACGCGGCCGCGCGCCCTCGGCCTGCTCGGCTCCGCGTTCGGCCTCGGTTTCGTGCTTGGACCGGCACTCGGCGGACTGCTCGCCGGCACGAACGAAGACGACGGCTCGGCGTTCGCGCGCGTCGCCTACGGTGCCGCCGTGCTATCGCTCGTGGCATTCGTGCTGACGTATTTCCGGCTCCCCGAATCGCTCCCCCCCGACCAGCGCGCTTCGCGAGCCACGAAGCGCGCGGGGCTGGGCACGTACTTCACGCGCCCGGTCCTTTGCGGCCTGCTGCTGGCCACGATCATCGTGATCGCGGCCGTGGCGTTGCTGCAAAGCACGCTCGCCCTGTGGGCCGCCGAACGACTGGGGGTCGGTCCGCGCACGCTGGGGTGGATCTACGGATTTGTAGGAGTGATTTCCGTCGCCGTGCAGGTGGGAATCATCGGAAAGCTCACCGCGCGCTTCGGAGCGCAACGCCTCACCAGCGCCGGTGCCGTGTGTATCGGTGTCGGCATGGCATTCATTCCACCCACCAACTCGATTCCGTGGCTGCTCGCGGCCCTCGCCGTTTTCGGCATCGGCACGGCGCTGTTCAATCCGAGCATGAGTGGACTGGTAGCGGGCGTAGCCGCTCCGCATGAGCGCGGCGCGGTACTCGGCGCGTATCAGAGTGCGGCGTCGCTGGGCCGTGTGCTCGGCCCTTTCGCGGCCAGCGGCATCGCGCGCATGACGTCGCTGTCGTGGCCCTTCGTGGCCGGCGCGGTGGTGTCCGTGATTGGCGTGGTGCTCATTCACACGCGTCCGCGTGGGCAGGCGCCGGCCGGTGACGCTCTCGAGAAAAACCCCACCTCCGACGCGTAGCCGCAGCGCGAGCGATGCGAACGACGCCCGCCCGCATCGCTCGCGCACGGGCAGGCACGCGTGGCGACGCCTGCGCGACGAAAGCCCGAAGCGCTGAAAAGGTTGGCGGCTGGGAAGTGGCATCCCCCGCACTTCCGCGCCCGCTATGTGGGCGGCCGAACACTCGCTCGCCGTGAGCAGAACCCGAAGCGGCCGTCCAGCCGGCTAACGCTCAAGGCCGCCCACCACTCGCTTCACCAGCGCACCGCGCGGCAACGACGTTTCCGCGCTCATGGCGTTGATGACGTACACCTGCTCGGCGGGGATGCTGCTGGGATACCGCTGCACAAACTGCTGTCCCGACATCGCGGCGGGGAGTGTGACCGTTTCCACTCGCGCCGGTTGCACAGTGAGGGCGGCCGCTTCGGTGAGCGGACGGAACGAGCGAATGCTCCGCTCCACTTCCGCGCTCCGCTGCGCTGCCACCTGTGGTACCATGATTCCCACCAACAGGTACGTGGTGTTCCGATACGACAGCGATGCCGCCAGTCCACTCAGCGTGCCCTGTTCCGCCTGCGCCTGGAAGGTGGCGATCACTGCCGGGATGCCGTTGATGCTGGTCTGGCCGCTCTGCCCCGCCGTGATCCCTTGCTGGCCCAGAAACCCCTGGAGCGCCTGCGACGCCGTTCCCTGACCAGGAAGCAGCTGCAGCTGTGCACCGTTGTCCGGACTCGCCGCGACGACCGCGTCGGGCATGTTCTGCGCCTTCCACCCGATTGGAAAGTCAAACTGAAAGCGCAAGTCGGGATGCAGGAAGCTCGTACCGCGAAAGAACCCCAGACGCGGATTCTCCCCGAATACCAAGCCGTCGAGCATCCGCAGATAACTTTCACGGTTTACGCGCGTTTCGGCGAGCGCTCCGCGCGGCAGCTGCGCCACGCGCTGCTCTGCGAGCTGCACACGGTTGCCCGGATCAGGGTGTGTGCTCTGCCACTCCGGAAGGCGCCCGGCGTCGCCGGCGAGACGACCGAGCGTCTGAAAGACCTTGGGAGCCTCCCGCACGTCGTAGCCCTGCGCGAGCGAATACTGAAAGCCCAGCGCGTCTGCCTGCAGCTCGTCTTCGCGCCCGAACTTGAGGAAGAGGAGCGAGGCGCCGGCGCCAAGCACGTCGCCGTAGCGCGCGACCGTGGGCGAAAAGATGCTCGCGCCCACAAGCCCGATCTGCGTCACCTGCTGCTTGCTGATCGCCGCCACCGTGTGCTTCGCCGTCACATGGCCGATCTCGTGGCCGATGACTTCCGCGAGTTCCGCTTCGCTGTTCAGATGCGTCATCAATCCGCGCGTCACGAAAATGAAGCCGCCGGGATACGCAAACGCATTGACAGCCGCGTCGTCGAGCGCGTGAAACTCCCACGGCAACCCTGGACGCTCCGACTTGGCCGCCATTTGCGCGCCGATGCGACGCACGAGCGCCTGCGCTTCGGGATTCTGCAGCGCACCTACGCGCTGCAGATCGCCCTGCGACGCCTGGCGTCCCATCTGGATCTCCTGCGCTTCGGAGACGAGCGACAGCTCGCGTCGCCCCGTCACCGGGTTGGTGGCGCATGCGACCATCGACGCCAGCATGCCGCCAAGCAGCGCGCCGCGTCGCATTCCCTGTATACCTGTCATCGCTTTTCCTGGAGAACGTGAGAGCGGTTCCCGCCAGCAACGATTCACAGGCGCAATCCACGTGCCCTGACGTTACGCATGAGCGAGTCCGCTTTAAGCTTCGTGAAGCGGCCTCTTCCCTTTCCGTCGCTCCCGCTACGTCACGCTCTGCTTGATGTCGCAACAAGCGTTGTCAGCATCGTGCGCACGACGTCGATCTCGTCGTCATTCACCAGATGCCCCATCCCCGGATATAGCCGCAGCGTGACGTCGCCGCCGAGCGCGCGCAGCACGTCGGCACTTTCGCGCACGCGTGGAGCCGGGATGTGCCCGTCGATGTCGCTGCACCCGAGAAATGCCGGCATACCATCCAGCGACCCGGCATACGCGCGCGGCGTTCCCTCCGGGCCGATCAGTCCACCACTCAGGCACGCCAGGCCACCGTACCGGCGCGCGTGCCGCGCGACGAACTCGGTAACCAGGCAGGCTCCCTGTGAAAAACCGAGCAACAGCACACGCTCGGCCGGCATGCCAGCCGCAGCAACGTCGTCGAGCAGACGCGCGACAGCCTGCATCGCGGAACTGACCCCCGGTTCGTTCTGGGCGATCGGGGCCATGAATCCATAAGGATACCACTGGCCGTTGTCGGCCTGCGGCGCGAGGTATGCCACATCCGGCACGTCGAGCGCCGGCGCCAGCGTAAGAATGGACTGCGCCGATGCACCGCGTCCGTGCACCATGATCATTACCGCGTGCGCTCGATCGAGTGCGACGCCCGCACGCACGACCGGCTGATCGCCGTGCGGGTCACCCGACGTGTTTCGCATCCGACTGTTACCGGCGTCGCTCAGGCAGGGTTCGCCACGTTGAAACCGAAGGTCAGGTCGATGTCCGTCTCTGCGGTGCACGACGTGAACGAGGCAAGCTTCGGCACGTTGTCATAGTGACACAGCACCACCCGCAGCGTGCCGGCACCCACCGTGGCGCTCCCCGAGACGGCCTGCGAAAAGAGCGTGCCGAGCGGCCGATTTTGAGGATCCACGTCGGTGGTGGTCACCGTGACGCCATTGCTGCTCGCCGTGAAAAAGACCCGATGCTCGTTGGCCTCGGCGCGGACTTCTGCGGTAATGTCTTCGATCGGCGTACGGAGTCGGTTTTCAAACGCGACGCTACCTGTATAGGTTACGCCGCGCAGCAACGAAAGCGTGCCGACCTGCGCGGACGGCGCCTGCGGGCCGTTGCCATCCGGATCGTCGATGAAGGTCGTAAGGGGCGTTCCACCGCCGACTGGCGTGAGGGTAAGCGTCACACGCGACACCAGCTCCAATTCACCGCCGGGAGCCACGGTCGAATCGCCGCACGCGGCGAGCATGGACAGAACGGCCGCGCCCAGCAGCGTCGCACCCCGCGTGCGCGTGGTGGCCGAACGGGCTGAGGGGATGCGGGTTGTGGCTATCAAAGACATCAGGAACTCCATGGGTTTGGGGGGAAGGGTGAGGCACGTGGCATCCCCTGGTTGCGCCACGTGACCGGACTGCGCAAAGCAGTGGCCTGCTGCCGTTCTGTTGCGTTAAAAGGGCGCGGTGAACCGCAGCACGACGTCGCGGCCGACATCGTCCACAAACAGCCGATAGCGGCTCAGGTAATCGCGATAGCGCGTATTGAGCACGTTGTTCACCGACAGCGAGATGTCGAGGGTCCGACCCGCCAGACGAAACGCGCGAGTGCCGGCATCGAGATTCAGCAGCGCATATCCCGCCGTGGGGAGGGTGAAGATGGTGCCATCCGGGACGCCGTCCTGCTTCCGTACGAGCGTCGTGCCGATCCCCGCAAACCATGAACCGAGGATTTCGCGTGAGCCGGTGGTACGCACGGACAGCAGGGCGCGATCAGCGGGCATGTCGAAGAGCGCGTCCGCGCGCACGAGATCGGTGCCCCGCACGGCGGTGCCGCTGGCCTGGATTTCCACGCGCTGATGCGGAGTCCACACTGACGATAGCTCGACACCGCGCAGACGCGCGCGCGTTTGCGCATAGCGAAACCCCGGAAACGCACCGCGAATCGTTTGTACGGGTGCCGTCGGCTCGAGAAAGATGAAGTTCGACAGCCGATTGTCGTACGCCGCCGCTTCAAGCGTGAATCGCGTACGCCGGTAGCGCAGCGACGTCTCGAATCCCTGCGAGCGCTCCTCATCCAGTCTCGCGTCACCGAGTTCGAACTGAGCACTGCCGGCATGCACACCCTGCGCAAATCGCTCGTTTACCGTTGGCGGACGCCAGGCGCGCGCAAAACGCACTGAAACATCGAGCCCGTCGGCGAGCAGATACGCCACCCCCAGCGATCCGCTCATGTCGCGCCAGGCGCGGGTGCCGGCTTCGCTGCGGATTCCCTGATCGTCGAAGGCGATCGTGGTTTGCGAAATCAGGTCACCGCGCGCCCCTGCGGTGATCGACCAACGCCCGGCCGACAGCTCCTCCTGCGCATACACCGCCCCCTGCCACAGGTCATAGCCCGGAATCAGGAAGGCCTTCCCCAGCGTCTGATTCCCCTGGGCAATCCCACTGATGCCCACGGTGCCGCGCAGGTTGTTCCAACGCGCGTGCGTGTAACGCACATCCAGGGAGTTGGTGAACAGCTTGAGGTTGAACGCCGCCTCGTCTCGAAAGCGCAACGGCCCGTTGTTGTCGAATTCACGGCGATGATTGAACTGGAGTCCGTACACGACTTCGAGTTCACCGTCGCGCGGCAGGTCCAGCAGCGTGCGTACGCGAAGCGTCGTGTGCTCCACGCGCTGACTCGGCCTCCCGATGCCAAACGTGAACCCCGAGTCACGCGGGGCCGATGTCATCGCGCGCTCGAGATCTTCGACGTTCCCGACGTGCGCCTGCTGCAACACGCCGAGCTCAGCGGCGAAACGACTCAGCAACAGCTCCGTGCTCCCCCATCCTCGCGACGTCCCCAGAGCAAGACTGCCATTGAGCTCACGAAAGCCCGTGTTGTCCAGGAAGTAGTCGGGGGCCGCCGCATTGCCGGCTACGCGGGTAGTGAGGCGGAGGCGGTAGCCCGTCTTGCCTAGGAGTGGCAGCGGTAGCGCCGAGCCCTGCACGCCGATCGACAGGGCACCCTGCCGGCTGTTGCTGAATGTGTTGAGGGCGAGATCGCCGTGGACGCCGCCCGTGTCGGGCACCGCCTCGCGATCCACGCGCACCACCCCACCCAGCGCGTCTGCGCCGTACAATACCGTACCGGCGCCACGCACCACCGTCACGGAGCTCGCGTCGAAGCTGTCGATGTTGGGGGCGTGCTCCGTCCCCCATTGCTGGGATTCCTGCTTCACGCCCGCATTCAGCACCAGCACACGCTGCGAATTGAGCCCGCGAATCACCGGCTTGGCGATGCTGGGACCGAACTGCACCACCGTCACGCCGGGGAGATTCTTGATCGTCTCGCCGAGTGTCTGGCCGCGCGTGCTGGCCAGCGCCGCCCGGTCGAGCGTGTTCGTCGCCACGACGCGACCCAGCCGCTCAGCGAGCGTATCGGCGCGGATCGTCAGCTCCTCGAGGACCGTCGTGGCGGTCATGAGGTGCAGGGTGATGAGCCGGTCGCCGGCCGTCAGGTCGATCAGGCGTTCGATCGGCATGTATCCCAAGGCGCGCGCGCGCAGTCGGATCACGCCAGCCGGCAGATCGCGGAAATCAAACCGGCCATTCCGGTCACTCCGCAGACGAACCGGCGCACTCGACAACTTTCCGCTCGCTCCGATCGGCGAGACCGGCTGCACCGTGATCTCCGCCCCGTTCAGCGGCTGTCCGGTAACGGAGTCCTCAACGACCCCGTGCACGTGACGCACGTTGCCGTGCGACGTCTCAGGGCCGCTCTGTGCCTCGAGCGCCCGCGTGGCCGGCACGACCGCACCCGCCGCGAGGAGCAGAAGAGTTAAGTACCAGGCAAAAGCAGCTCGTTGTTGAGTGGGCGATATCATTACCAGTAACGCTAACAGTGCCACCTGCAAGGGAAAAGCCCCGTCCGGCGCTTTCTTTCCCCGACCTCACTCCGTCAGAAAGATCGGCGCATCCTGAACGCGCAGCCGGACGCTGAAGAAGTCATACAGCACCCGGCAGACCGCGAGAGCTGGTACCGCAAACACGATCCCCATGATCCCTGCCAGCTCGCCACCGGCAATTACCGCGAGGAACACGAGTATGGGGTGCACCCGCACCGCTTCACTCTGCAGCCGCGGGGTGAGGACATTCCCCTCGAGTTGCTGAATCAGCAGAAAGAGCACGGCGGTCAGCAGCGCCCGCGTCGGCGAGACGGTGAGGGCGAGCAAGAGTGCGGGAATCGCTCCCAGCCACGCCCCAAGGAAGGGCACGAGCGCCGTGATCGCTACCCACACACCCAGCAGCAGCGCATAGGGGACTCCGAGCACCGCAAGGGCGATCGCCGACAGCGCGCCCTGGACCGCCAGTGAAATGCCGAGTCCCACGAGGTAGCGCGACAACGTGTCACTGAACGCGACAATCAGCGCCTGGACATCGTGGCGGTAGTTCCCGGGGGAAAGCTGCAGCACCCGCGCCTGCATGGACCGTGCATCGGCCAGCAGGTACGCCGCCACGAACGCCATGCCGAACAGCGCCACGACTGTGTTCAATGCTCCCGAAACCAGCCCGCCGAGACTGCCGAGGAGTCGACGCGCAGTCCCCTGGATGCCGGAAAGCAGGTTCTCCTTGAGGGTATTCACGAACTCCTCGGGCGAGCCGGGAAGCAGGCCGCGCCGCGACAGCGCATCCAGCAGCGAGGGCACGCGTTCATCGAGTTGCTGCGCAATACCCGGGGCCGCATCGATGAGCGCCCCCAACTGCTCGACGAGTACCGGTACCAGCCCCGCCATCAGCAGCGCCAGCAGCGCTATCGCGCCCAGGAAAGAGAGCGTGATCGCGAATGATCGGCGCATGACATTGGTGAGCAGTCGCACGGGAAACGACAGCACCAACGCGAGCGCGAGACCCCCCAGCAACACCGACAACACACTCGGCGCCTGCCAGAGCAGCAGCAACAACAGTACGGCGGCGGCGAGCCCGAGCCACAACCGCATGCGGCGCGAGATCGGAATCGGCGTAGGCGTCCGGTTGAGCGCGCTATCGTCGGCGCGAGGGAGTGCGTTCATGGTATGGGCAACGAGTGAACAGGCGAACAGGCGGGCACCCCGTCGGAAGCCAGCCGGGGGTGCGTAGAGACATCGGTACGTTCGGTAATTGCGGCCGCGCAATAAGGCGTTTGATTAGTCAGGATTGCAAGGCCCGCTCCGGCGCGGGGGCCAGGGCCGCACCCTCTTTTGGGGGTGAGTCCGACGAGGTCGGGGCGCCAGGCACTCCCCCCTCGTTCCGGAGGTCCGGTGGACGCTGCATCGATTACCCTGGCGGTGAATGGTGAAGCTCAAACCTTCAGCGGCGATGCCGACCTGCCGCTGCTCTGGTTTCTGCGCGACGAACTCGCGCTCACCGGCACCAAGTACGGGTGCGGCATCTCTCAATGTGGCGTCTGCACCGTGCACGTGAACGGCACCGCGGTGCGCGCCTGCCAGCGGCGCATGGCAACGTTGAACGGCGCCACCGTCACCACGATCGAAGGGCTGCACCCTACCGGCGAGCATGCGCTGCAACAGGCATGGCGCGCGATCGACGTGCCGCAGTGCGGCTTCTGCCAAAGCGGACAGATCATGCAGGCGGCCACGTTGCTCGCGCGTACCACAACGCCCTCCGATGCGGACATCGATGCCGCGATGAACGGCCACATCTGCCGTTGCGGGACATATCCACGCATTCGCGCCGCCATCAAGAGCGCTGCGGAGCAGAGTCGATGAGCGCGCGTGCACGACTCCCGTGGATGTCGGCCAACATCGAGCCCGGCAGCACCGATCGCCGGGAATTCGTCATGCGGCTCGGCATGGGTGGCATCCTCCTCGCCGCCGGTGCTTTCGGTGTGCGCCGTCTGAACCCCGCCGACAGGACCGGCCACATCTCTCCCGTCACCTCGGCCGATCCGTGGGAGCCGCATGTCTACGTGCGCATCGGCGAAGACGGCATCGTGACGATCCTCTGTCATCGCTCCGAGATGGGACAGGGGATTCGCACCACGATGCCCATGATCATCGCCGACGAGATGGAAGCCGACTGGACGATGTGCCGTGTCGAGCAGGCGCCGGGTGAAGAAAAATACGGCAGCCAGCACACCGATGGCTCCACCCGTGTGCGCGATTTTCTCGTGCGCTACCGCGAAGCCGGCGCCACGGCGCGCGCGTTGCTGGAAGACGCCGCCGCAAAGGAATGGGGCGTGACGGTAAGCGCGCTGGCCGCGCACAACGGCTCGGTCGTGCACCGCGCAAGCGGTCGCCGCAAAACGTTCGGGGCACTCGTCGCTACCGCCCGCGGTATCCCGATGCCAACGAAAGAGCGCGTGCGCGTCAAGCGACCGGACGAACGCCGCTACGAAGGCAAGGTGATGACCTCCATCGACCTGGTGCCGATGACCACGGGAACCGCCAAGTACGGCGCCGACGTCACGCTTCCGGGCATGAAAGTGGCCGTGATCGCACGTCCGCCAGTGTGGGGCGGCAGGGTGCTTCCCGTGAACGACGCCGAGGCGCTCAAGATCGCCGGAGTCGACCGGATCGTGCCAATTCCCGCGTCACCGATGCCCGGAGCGTTTCTCCCATTGGGTGGTGTCGCGGTAATCGCGGCCAACACGTGGGCCGCGATAAAAGGGCGCGACGCACTGCGCATTACGTGGGACAATGGTGCCAACGCCAGCTACGACAGCAGCGCGTACAAAAGGGCGCTGCAGAATTCCGTACGCGCGCCCGGTAAGGCGGGGCGTACCAGCGGCAACGTGAGCCGCGGGCTTGCCGAAGCCGCGAAGCAAGTCAGCGCCGAGTACTATATGCCTCATCTGTCGCACGCGCAGATGGAGCCGCTGGTCGCGCTGGCGCATGTGCACGATGGAACGGTGGAGATCTGGGCACCCACGCAATCGCCGATGGACGCGCGTAATGCAGTGGCGCAATACCTCGAAGTTGACGTGAAGCACGTCACCGTGAACGTCACGCTGCTGGGCGCCAGTTCGCAGAGTGGCCGGCGGGCACACGCACTGGCTGGCGCTCGCTTTTCTGCGGCATCTCCAGCGTCGGCCTGCGTCCGACGACATCACACGTCAGCGACGACGAAAGCCGACGGTCGCACCGATCGAGAACAAGGTACCCGATCCGTCAAAGCCGACGGGGATTATGATGCTCGGCGTGAGCGCAAAAATGTCGTTGAAGCGCAAGCTGGCGCCGAAGCCGAGCTGTCCGCCGGTCTCCGTCGCCGACTCCGACTCACCTTCGCCGGAGACTTCAACACGAGCACGCACCGAAAGCAGTCCTGCACGCACGAACGGCACGGTCGGCGTGACCGGAACGGACATCCCGAACGCGGCACTCAGTCCGGCGGCGAGTGCAGACGCCCTAAACGGACCGATATTCGGGCCGTTCTGATAGTCAAGCGTCACGATCGGGCAGACGTGCACACGACGGGTCGTTCCGACATGACGCTCGAGGCCAAGATCGCCACCGAAGGTCGTCGCACTGGCGTCGTCGGCACCATCGGCCGGGATGTAGCCAACCGACAGACCGCCGAACACGCTGTTGCTGTTAACGCCCACGCGACCGACGTACGAGTTCGTATTGTTCGCGAATTGCGCATTCGCGCCAAGGTTCGCGCGCGTTACGGTGAGGTCAGGGAGTCCGACGCACGTTTGAGCGACGGCGACGGAGGAGGCGCAAGCAGTGAAAGCAGTGACAGCTGCAAACATACGAATGCGGGTCATAGCGCTCCAGAACGGTTGGTGATGCACGGCGGGCAGTAGGCGCCCCACCTTGCCGGACGTCGTGGTCACCTGCAACTTCCTCGCCGAAACGTCGCGTTCGCTGATGATGACCTGCGGAACAGGGCGGCGCGTCTTCATCTTCGCCTGCGCGCAATCTGCGCAAGCGCAGTGGGCGTCCGTTTTCGAGACTCCGTGCCTCGAGTCGCTTCCGGCGCGCGCGGTTTATCGCCTACCGTTTGATTGGGACAACACGGCATGGGGTGCGGTAGACTCGTTCGGAATGGCACGGGTTGGTGAGGCGACGTCAGGTGCCGCCGCCATGCTGCGTCGACGCGAAGGCGCGCTAGCGTGACAAACCTTACGAAGCGGATGCGCGGGCGGCGCTTCGCACCAGCTGTGATTGCCGGCTGTCGCTCGGCGCAACTCAAGCAGCGGCGCATCACGTTTCGGCTCGCGTGATCTGATTCGCGCGTTTCCGCCGAAACCCGAGACCGCTGCGAACGCCGAGCCCGCCACGATCACCCCTGAGCATCACGAAGGGCCCCGCCGACGTCGACGTCGTGACAAGCGTTGTCACCCTGGTGTCGCGAACCGGTCACTTCCTCTTGACGCTCGACAGGGGTCGCTGAACTCCCGGTAAATTCTCAAGGTCAAAGGCCCAGCAGCGGACTCACCATGAGTGGTGAGGCTTTCCTCCTGACCGGTAACGTATGCAGTCGCATGTGATCCAGACGCGAAGCGTTCTCCGCACGATATCTGAGCTGAAACGGACGTCGTCATGAGCCCTGAACGTTGGTCTCAGCGTGCGTCGAGTCATGGGGTAGCGCGCGTGTCGGATCGCCCGGTGCGTCGGTATGCGCAGCGACCGTTGCTGGCCTGCGCGGCCGCCACCCTCTGCAGCGCCTTCCTCGGCGCCTGCGCCGACCGCGCTGCCGGCCCCTCTCTTTCCCAGCCAACCGGCTGCAACTCGGCGCGCTCCCTCCAGGTCGGACAAGTGCAACTGATTTCGGGGGGAGCGAGCCTCGAGTGCATCGTGCTGGCCGGGACCGCCGAGGTGAGCGAGTATGCGATCATTACGGCGAATGCCGCCTCACGGCAGGATGAACTGCAGAGCTATCGGGTGACCGGCGAGCCGGGGGCCGGCGCAGCCACTGTTGCGATAAGTTCGGCGGCGAACAATGTGAGTACATCGCAACCGATCGATGAATCCGCAGCGCTCGCCGCATCCGCCCGTCTTGAGGCCGGGTTGCGCGCCAGGTCACGCCTGCCCTTGGCTGGTCATGACCTTACCCGTGTCGCGGCGGCTGCGAGGCTCCCTTTTCTGCGCGGAAATCAGGAGGGTCCGGTTCCGGCCCACAGCGGCAGCCGGGCGGCGATGGCGGTCGGCGACACCGTCAGCTATCGGGTCGGTGACGCGCGGACGACCACCATGTGCACCACATTCTCGAACGTCCGGGCGGTGGTGCGGGCCGTCGGGACGCGGGCGATGGTGGTGCAGGACGTGACGGCGCCGATGAGCGGTTTCACCGCCGCAGACTTCGCGGCGATTGCCAGTGAGTACGACGCGATCGTGCACCCCACCGAGGTGCAGTGGTTCGGTGAACCGACCGATATCAACGGCGATAGGCGCGTAACGCTGTTGTTCACGCCCGCAGTCAACCGACTGACGCCCACGGGATCGTTGGGCTTTGTCGGAGGATATTTCTGGGCGGCCGATCTACTGCCGCGCAGCGTGCCGAGTCAGAACTACACGTGTCCCGCCAGCAACGAACAGGAGATCATGTATCTCCTGACGCCGGACCCCGACGGCCAGGTCAACGGCAATCGGTTCACCGTGACAACGGTCCGGCGTGCGATGCGCGGCACCGTGGCTCATGAGCTGCAGCATCTGATCAATCAGGGCGTCCGTCAGGGGCTGGGCGCGCCCCCGGAGGTGGACTGGTTGAATGAAGGCTTGTCCCACTTCGCGGAGGAGCTGGTGGGTCGCGCCGTCCGCGGTTTCCCGAGCACGCGTCGACTGGATTACGATGATGTGCTGGTCGACCTCGACGACTTCGATTCGTTCTTCCGGCAGAACCTCATTCGTCTGCGCTCGTGGATGGCCCGTCCCGACCTCGCCTCCCCGATCAGCAGCAAGGCCCTGAGCGAGTTGGCTCCCCGCGGCGCGTCGTGGGCGTTGTTGCGCTACTCGCTGGATCAATACGCGGGCGCATCGCCGGCAACGTTCACCCGCGCGCTGGTGATCGGTCCGCAGGTGGACGTCGCGAACCTCGAAGCGCGGGCTCGGGTGCCGTTTTCGGAGATTCAGCCGGGATTTCTGATGGCGGCGCTGGGTGACACCCTCGTCACTGGGCTGCTTCCGCGGTTCCGCTTCACGTCGTGGGCCATCCGTGATGCCATGTCCGGCATCAACGGTGGTTTCTTCCCGCTACGACTGACGGCGCTTCCGGTCGAAACCATCACGCAGTCGCTGTCCGGATCGGGCAATTACTTCCTGCTCTCGCGCCCCGCTGGCTCCGGTCCGTTCACCTTCCGCATGCGCGCCGAGAACGGGGGCCTGGTCGGATTTCCCGACGCACGTGTGTATCTGCTCCGTTTGCGCTGAGCCGACGCGCCAGTTCGCCGACAGGCCGATCGCGATCCGCCGTTATGTCGTCAGATGTCGCGTCGTCAGATGTCGAGCTGGAGATCCTCGACGCGGGTGAGGTTGCCCGCGCGGTCTACAGCGTATACGATGACGCCGAAATAGTCGTTGAAGTTGCCGAAGCCGATATTCACGAGGAATTCGGGAATGGTCGTGCCGAGTGTGCCGGCTGGCTGCAGGACAACGCGGTCGGGCTGGCCGTTGGCCGTGGTGAGTACGCCATCGCGCAGCAGGTACACCACGAAGAGTCCCACAAAATCGGCGTTGGGATCTGATACGCTGACATCCACCAGAATGCTCCTGGTGCCATTGCGCCGCCCGTTTAACGGATTCACCACCGGCCGTTGCGCTGCGTTGGATGGCCGGATCGGCATCTCGACGTATGCCGAGGTGTTCCCGCGACTGTCAGCGACCCAGGCTCCGAGACAGCGGTTGGCCAGTAAGGAGTCGGGAATGGCGATGTCGTAAGCCCCGACAATGACGGCGGTATCGCGTCCGGAAACGTTGGGCTGGCCGCTGAAGGGGCTGCGTCGTTGGCCGCCTCCGGGGAGCACCGTGCGCTGGTTGCAATCGGTGATGTCCACAAAGGTTTGCTCAATATCCCTGTCCGGATCCACCGCGCGAATCACGTAGCCGAACGACCCTCCGCTATAGCTGCCGGCGAGCAACGCGATGCGCGGGCGCTGGGCCGGGGAGGCGCACACGACGCGAAACGGCACGAAGGCGCCTCCGGCCGGCCGAATGAATACGGGCACCGTGGCGCCGCCATCGCTGGTGATGGTGCAGTTGTCGGAGACGTGACGGAGGATCACGTCGTAGCGGCCGGGCGCCAGGCCGTCGAGCCTGATGGTATCGTTGGCCGGAAGGATGGCGGCCGTTTCTCTGCCGACCGAGTCCCGCACCGTCACGACAAAGTCGGAATCCGCGCGAAACCCGTCCACGAAGGCCGCAACAACCAGTGATGGTGCGCAGGTGAGGGAGAAGCGGATGACCGAGGTATTGGTGTTGGGCGGTACGACGATCGCCTGAGCCGACCCATCGCGTATGCCGCACGTTGGCGGCACGTCGGAGATATCCACGCGGTAGGTTGCCGCCGCGACGGGGATGATGACCGTGTCGCGCGCGCTGGCTCGAAACGTCGTGTCGAAGCCCAGGGTGCCGGATAGCTCCCGCACCCGGAAGGCATACGGACCGCCGGTAGCCACGCCGGCCACGGCGTCCACTCGCAGGAGAATGGCGAGGAAGGGAGGCTGCTGCGAGGGCCCGGTTACCCGGTCGGAGACGCAGCTTCCCAGCGTAAGCAGGGGAAGGCAGAGCGAGACAAGGCGGCGTTGCAGCGGCCGCGGGCCGGAACCGGGAAATGACATGGAGCCCAGCGGGGAGACGCGAGGCGGGGAAGCGCCGAGAGGCACCTCCCCGAAAACACTCGGGATTCATTGAACAATACGGGGACGCCGCATCGGCGTCCCCGCATGCTGTGCATCGATCAGGTCACGGCGTGACGGCCGACGCCCAACCGTGGGTCCATCCCGAGTACCACGGAACGTTGTTGCGCGACGGGCTCGCCGGCGAAACGGCACCGCTGTAGGTAGCCGTCACGTCAAGGAAGCCAGCCGGTGCACCGAGCGGGTTGGCCGGCGGGGCAAAGGTGCCGCCCGCCGTGCCGAACGTCGGACGGAAGTCGGGTACAATCACGTTCAGCGGGCTGAGCAGCGGGCTCGTTGCCGGAAACAGGTTGGTTCCGGCGGCTTGGAGCGCGTTCACTTCCGTGCCGCCGACGCCTGCGCAGCCAACTGGATCGCTGCCATCAGGCTCGTCCAAACGCCCAACTTGCGTGAAGATCGAATGGGCGATTTCCATACCGGCTGCCGTGTTGAAGCCCGTGCACGTCGCATCGTTGTCGATGTCCAACGCGAAGGGGAAGTTCTGCACGATGAAGTTGAACATCTTCGGTTGGGCGCCTACGCGGACGTGCAGGCCCCGGATCGAGTTGTTACCGACAGTGCCGCCGGTGCTCGCCAGATCCTTACCGACCACGGTGAAGTTGTAGAGTTTGGGCGCGGAGCGCGGCAGCGCGTTGTTATCCGGGCCGTTGTTATCCATCTCGAGGCCGCTGTCCGAGTCGCGCGGATCGTGCTGCACGATCACGAACTGCACGTTGCCGGTAAACGACTCGGTGAAGTCGAAGGAGTCGTCCGAGTTGGCGGTGAGGTAAAGGTATCGCGCGTTCACCGTGCCACCGAAGAACTCGATGCCGTCGTCCAGCCCGGCGTGCACCTGGATATGGTCGATTGTGGTGCCTCGACCCACGCCGTAGAGGGCGAGGCCATTCAGCTCGTTGGTAGCAGTGAAACGGAAGCCGGCGTAGTCGATGATGTTGTACTGCATGATGCCGCTGTTGTCGTCATCATTGCAGCCACCATAAAGCCGGGCCGTGCGTCCTTCAGCCACGGTCTGCACGCAGCCGCCCACGGTGGCACGGCCGGTAACGATCGGGCTGTCTGACGTGCCGCGGTTGTTCGAGGCGTTGCCCAAGATAGAGATGCCACCCCAGCAACCCTTCGACCGGGCGCTTTCCCCAGCAAGCTGGGTGCAGGTCCACACGATGGGCTGGAGCGGCGTACCGACCGCGTTGATCCGGCCGTCCCGGGCAACGTAGAATGCCGAGCCGTCCGTCGAGGCGAACTGGGTCGTCGGCTGGCCGGCGGGGCACTGGGGCGTGAAGGGCAGCGGACCGCAGATCTGTTGGCCGACACCACCACGGATGCCCTCGATTCGCGTGCCCGCCTCGATCGTGAGGGTGGCGCCACCCGTCACGACCACCTCGTCGCGGAGCTCGTAGATGTTGCCATTCGTCCACGTGGTGTTCGTGGTGATGTTGCCGATCACGACCACGCGGTTCGAAGCCGGGCTCAACGGCCGACCCGGAATGATTTCGCCGACAACCGGCTGATCGTTGCCGACGAACTCGTTGACGATGGCAAGGGCGTCATCCAGCCCGATCTCGCGAGAAACACCGTCCGTTTCGATGCCGGGGGCGAGAGGATCGCCGGCGGCACCGACACCCGGCTGGTTGAATGGCTGCACGTTGGCGGCCACGACGCCGTCGACGTCACCATTCGGTCCGGTGCCATCGGTGCCGATAATCAGCTCCGCGTTGCCGACGACCACATTGATGACGAACAGGGCATCGTCGAGCTGCAGGAGACCGTTGAGGTTGACGTCACCGAACCTGAGCCCCGGGCGGATTTCACCGGGATCTTGCGACACCTGCCCGCCAAGCGCCGCGAGCCATTCGTCCAACGACAGCGTTGAGGCCGCACCCGTCGTGACCAGCGCCCTGTTTTCGCGAACGCCGCCACGCACAAGCGCCGCGACACGCGCGACGGGCGACCCGTTCAGCATGGCGTCGGTCACGTCGAAGTCGAGACCGGCGGCGTAGCCTGCACCCGCAACCTCGAAAAGGATAGGCTGGCTGTGCTGGATGCCGGTGCCATCGGCTACGACGAGCGTCAGTGCGCCTCGGCTGGCCTCGCGGTCGTTCACCATGAGGATCTCATCGCTGCTGCCGTCACGCAGCTGTCCGACATAGCGGAGCTGCGACGGGTTGAAGCGCAACGTACCCTGCACGCCGCCAAGGTTTGCCGACGTCTCGTTTGACAGAGACACCGCGATGCGTGCGCCAGCCACCGCGTTGATGTCGGACACCTCGAGCGCGAGCGTGGCGCTCGAGGAAGCCCGGGCCGCCGGAGCGGTCAGGGTCTCGCTGCGCTCGCAGGCGGCAAGGAGTCCGAGCGAAGCCATCCCGAACACGGCGCCGCGGAGAGTGAAACCTTTCATCGATGGATCTCCTGAAAGTAGTTGTTCATGACCTGGACCGACTCGCGATGGCGAGCCAGTCCCGATCACGATTCGAAGGCAGAGTTACGGAACGATCAGGGCCGGGATAGTGACCACGACGCTCGAGGTGATGTTGCTCAGGCCTTGGACGCCGGCCAGCGCCTGGTTGACGGTCATTGTGGGCGTTACCGTGCCGCTGAAGCCGGTCGCGATGCTATACCGCAAGCGCATCAGCTGGAGGTTGCCTGGCAGCGTGAGTCCGGCAACACTGGTCAGGGCGATTGTTTGGATGGTGTTCGCCGTGCCCGGGTTCGCGAAGCCGTTGACGAACAAGTCGAACGTTGGACCGCCATTCGCATCGGGCGGCGAGAGCAGGGTGCGGCCGACGCTGACGAGCTGCGTACCGTTGTAGCCCACGGCGATCACGATGCCGGCGAACTCGTCGGCGTTGGTGCCGTTGATCAGCGGATTGCCGGGCGCGCTCCCCATGTTGATCGCCACCGTGAGCTGTGCTTCACGGCCGGTGGTGCCGGTGTTGACGATCGCCCACGTGCCGGTGAGCGGGTACGTCACGGGCGGCGGCGGGCAATCGACGACGATGTTGCGCGTCGTGCCAGCCGTCGTGTGTCCCGTGTAGCTGTACGGGCTCTCGTTCACGCAGCCGGCCGGAAGGCCGGAGAGCGTGATGCCACCCATCGCCGGAATCGTCGGCACGCCCGTGCGGATGAAGCTGCCGTTGGCCGCCGTCGTAACCGTCGCGAGCGCCGCGCCGCCGGTCGGCGTGACCACCACGCTCACGTTGGCGAGCGCCAAGCCGCCCTGCTGCGCCGTGATCGTGCCGATCACGTTGCCGGTCGGGACGAGACACGTCACGACGAAATTGATCGCCAGCGAGGCCGCCGCCGGAACGGTCTGGTTCGCAAACGACGCCTGGTTGGCTGTGCAGCCAGAGGGCAGGTTGGAGATGGACACCGTGCGGTTCGCGCCCGAAGCCACGCCGCTGATCGAGTACGCGCCTGCCGGGTTGGAGCTACCCGAGAAACCGCCCGAGACGCTGATCAACGCGCCTGCGATCGGGCCGATGTTTGACGTGACGGTGCCCGCCACCGTACCCGGGGCCGCCGTGACAGTCGGTACGAGATCGGCGGCGACGAGGATCCGCACGCGGAAGTCACCCACCGTCGGGTCGATGCTGAAGCCGACGCGCTGGTTTGCCGATGTGTTGAGCGGGGCGATCGGCGCGAACGGTTCGTAACGGAAGCAATCGTTCGCTGTGGCCGTGCAGCCGACGTCGTTGAAGAAGTTGTGGAAGTTGCCGTCGCCGATCGGCAGGTTGCCCCAGTCGCTGCTCGGCACCACGGCGCCGAAACGCGGCGAGACCACGACGATTTCGTTGCCATTCGAGGTCACGCCACCCGACGTCGTCGTCACGCTGATCTCGAAGGGAAACGCCTGCACACCCGTGACGCCTGAGGGCGGCGTTGGAAACGTCGGAGTGCTGAGCTGCAGTCCGTCAAGCTTGTTCAGGATCTGCATGTCGAACGTGATGTTGACCTTCCCTGGCTCCACGGCGCCGACGGCGCTCGCCTGGAAGTTCGACGTCAGAATTTCGACGGCGTCGCCGCCGAGCAACGAGTACTGCACGTCGCCGCTGAGAAGGTTGGCGTTGACGGGACTGTTGATGCTCGCGGACGGCGCGGTAACTCTGACCGTCTTCCTGGTGGCACTCACATCCATGATGAACGCGGCGCCGCGGAACTGCGACGGGATCGCCGGGTTGCCGGGCAGAATTGGTGCAACGAGGCTCGGGGTGCTGTCGCTCGCACACGCGCCGAGGAGGATAACGGAGGCCATCGCGGCGACGCGACGACCGAGGGCAGCAGAAAACCGCATGTTCAGAAACCTCTTCCGGAGGGGGAAGGCAAGAGGTCTGTTCCTGCTCGATCGTTCGGTAACCCGACCAGCATGGCGCAATGGAGGGATGCCCTCCCTGACGGAGTCGAATCGAAAAACACCAAGGCGTCCGAAACGTGTACTCGTCAAAGTCGCGCGGTAGCTTCGTGGTTTTGCGTCACTGGCTTTCGCCGGTTTTGCTCTTGTCGTAGGCTCGCGCGGAAAGACCGTAGCGTGGTCCAGCGCGAGCATTATCGGGTCCTCGTGTCACGACTCAACCGACCGTGATGTATCAATGGCCTGGGGCGGGGAGTTGTTACAGGTTCGGCCCCGCACGATTCTGCATTGCTCCGCCGGTGCGCCGTCGCGCCTTGCCGCATATCGGCTCACATCACGGCGGAATCACCAGAGGCGGCAGCGGTTGAACGACGACGCTCGAGGTCACGTCGATCGCCGGCGACGTGCCAGCGAGCGCTTGGGCGATCGTCACCGACATCGGCACGGAGCCCGTCACTCCCGCTCTGATATTGAACGTGAGACGTACCAGCGAGAACGCGCCGCCCTTCAGTTGTGCCGACGTGCTTGCTACCGCGACCGTCGTAATTCTCGTGACGCCCGTACCGTTCACGGTGCCCTGAACGCCAAGGTCGAATTCGTCAGGGGAGAGCAGCGTGCGGGATTGAAACACCAGCCTCGTGGAGTCGTACTCGAATCGAATGGCGATGGCAGCGAGCAGATCGGCGTCCGCTCCGGTAACATCGAGCCTCCCGGGCGCGCCGCCCATATCAATTGCTACGGTGAGTGTGACCTGACGGCCGGTGGGACCGGTGCTGGTAATAGCCCCGAATGTGGAAGTCAGCGGATATGTTTGCGCTGCGGCCACGCAATTCAGCGCCACGTCACGAGTGATCGTACCGCCAGCGGTGATTCCAGCGTACGATAAATTCGACGGCGCGGTACACCCGTTCGGGAGATTGCCAAGGGTAAGCGACCCGCCACCAGCGGGGACGTTCGCAACGGAATAGACGCCGGTGCTGATCGTGCTCACCGCCGGAAGCGCGGTGCCGCCGCTCGGTATGACCGTTACGCCGACCCCGGCCGCATCACCGCCGGTGCTTCGTGTGATCCGCCCGGTCAGTGTGCCCGTGGTCGACGCCGCACACGTCACCGAGATGTTCACCAGGAGCGAGGCGTTCGCGGAAAGACCGATGTAGGGCTGTGGCGCAGGAGTGGCGCAGCCAGCCGGCAGGTCGGTCACGGTCAGAGTGCCCGTGCCGGCGTTTCCGCCCGATCCCACCGGCACGCTTGCGATCGCATACCCACCATCGGTCGTCGTTTGAACCGGTGCCACGGCAACCCCTCCACTCGGCAGCGCGGTGACCCGCACGAAACCGATGCCGGAGCCGTCGCCGGCCCGTGTTACGCGCCCCTGCAACGAGCCGTTACCACTGCCGTTACCGTTCGTACAGGTGACGATGAAGTTCGCGGTTGTCGTGGCGCCCGCCGATACGGTGACCGTTTGCGCAGCCGGCACGGTGCAGCCCGCCGGAACACCGCTGACCGTCAGCGTCCGCACGCCAGCGGGCACATTGGTGAGGGTGTAATTGCCACCGCCGCCAGTCGTCGCAGCGGCACCACCCGTGAGGCTCACCGTGGTGCCGGAAATCCCACCACCGAGTGACGACGTAACGCTGCCGGTGACACTTCCCGCAGTCGGTGCTGGCACCGTGATCACTACCTGTTGGTCTCGGCTCGCGGTAGCGCCTTGGTTATCCGTCACGGTCAACCGCACGATGAACGTTCCGGCTGCGCTGTACGAGTTCGCAACCGTTGCACCCGCGCGGGTCTGGCCGTCGCCGAAGTTCCACGCGTACGAGGCGATGGAGCCGTCGGGGTCGGTCGATTGGGCTCCGGAGAACGCGAGCGATGTCCCCACCACTCCCGTGGTCGGCCCGGTTATCACCGCCGTGGGAGGCTGATTTGCACCGCCACCGTTTGCGTTGATGGTGAGGGTGCCCTCCACCACGCGTGTCTGCGCGGTGAGGCGTTGCTGCGAATCGGAGAGCAGGTCGGTTACGGTCGTCGCGGTGCTTACCAGCGCTCCCGCCGCGCCTACCACCGTGAACCAACTGCGAATCACCGCGATATCGCCGCCGAGCGGGTCGCTATCCACCTGTATCGCTGCCACGATCAGAATTCCCGGCTGCGGTTGATTGTTGGCGGTGATGTCGAACGCGCGGGTCGTCCGTGCGCTGTCGAAGCGAACCACGCGGTTATCGAAGAACGTGGTCGCACTGACACCTGACACGAGAACCGCTGGCCTGGCTCGCAGGTCAACCGATGTCAGCAGCGAAACCCTGTCTCCCGGACGCGCCGACGACGCTGACCATGTCTGTCGCACGACGAAGGGGCGAGCCGCCGTATCCACTGGCACTGCCGGCCGCCGACAGGTGAGCGTGAACGGCACGGTATCCACGGCCAGCGCCCGCGGCTGCAACATGCGCCGGCGCTCGCCCTCGAGAACGCACGGCGCCTCGATATCACTGATGACTACCTCATAATCGCCCGGCCTGAGGTCATCGAAGCGCGTCGCGGCTTCGGCGCCCAACAACGTTCTGGATTGAAAGAACACGCGCTCGTTCGCCGGGGTGCCGGCCTCCCGGATGATACCGGACACAGTGATCACGACTCCGTCTGCGTCGAGCGTATCCCCCGACGTGCGCACGGTCGCTACGATGCTCGCCTTCTGCGGATCCCGACAGCTGATGCTGAACGTCACGTTGCCGACGGTATTGAGCCCTTCGTCCGTCACCTGCGCCGTCTTCATCGTATCGCCGAGCGTGGTGGGGTTGCAGTTGATCGCGAGGCCGCGTAACACCACGGAATAACTTCCTCTCGGCAAGGGCGAGACGAGCCGTTGCCCATTGATCGGCACGTTGAACGACGTGGTATCGCGCGGACCGCGCACGGAAACCACGAACCCGTCCGCATCGGCCGACGACGGCGTGACAAAAGTGGTCGTCGTGCGAACGAGCACGCCCGGCTCGGCCGCCGTTCTGGCACCAGCGACATTGGAGAGGGCGGAACGCGCGCCGAATCGGTCCAGCGCCCGCACGCGATAGCCGTAAAAATGATCGGGTTCGACGCTGCTGTCGAAATAAGTCACCAACGCCGCGCCGTCACTGCGTACCGCATCGGACAACGTCTCGAACGGGCCAACGAAGTCGCGCCGGCGCTGGATCTCGTACGAGGTGACATCCCCGTCGTCTGGCGGCGCCCAGGTGACACGCACCGCAGTGCGGCCGAGCGCCGTAGCGACCACTCGCGTAGGCGCGGCGATGCCGCTTGGTTCGCTTGCATTCGTGCAGCCGGACGCCAGTAGCAGCAGCATGCCGTAGCGCAGCCCGCATCGTAGCGTAGGGAGGCGAAGATCAGCGCGCAAAGCTCACCCCCACCGAATACGTCGTTCCCGGAATCGCCCGCCCGGTGAGGTCGTTGCCGATGTCCACCGACTGTTGAAACTGAATACTGGCGTTGGTCAGATTTCGTGCGGACAGCGACAGCGTGGTGCCGCGTCCGATGGTGAACTGCCCCTTGGCATCGAGCGTGCCTCGGCCGCGCTCGACGATGTTCGGACCCTGGTCGGAGCCTCCGGAGGCAAAACCGTATCGCACGACGCGGTCGGCGAAGCGATTGTACAGCACGGACGAATTCACACGACCGTTTTTCGAACGCCAGGAGAGGTTGCCATTCACGAGGTAGGGCGACTGCCCCTCGAGGTCGAGACCCGGCTCGAATCGTCCGAACGCCGCCGGGATGATAACGCTCGAGCGCACGACCGTGAGGTTCGTGCTCACCGACAGACGCTCGAGGAGCCCCGGGAGGAAGGTGAGATCCTTCCGCACTTCCAGTTCACCGCCGAAGTTCGTGGCCGACTCGCCGTTGAGGTATCCGAAGGTGCACCCGTTACGTCCACTCACCGCGCGCAGGATCGGATCTTCGAAGTATTTGTAGAAGCCGCTCACGGAGAACACCTCCCCGGGACGTGGATACCATTCAAGCCGCGAATCACCGTTGTAAATCACGCCGCGCTGCAAATCCGGGTTGCCGATCGTGCCGCAGGAACCGGCAACCTCGGTGTACTCGTCACGAGAGAGCTCACGGGTGTCGGGCCGCGAAACACTTTTGAACGCCGCCAATCGCAGGTTGATGCGCTCTGTCAGCGCGACGGTGAGATTCGCTGAGGGGAGGAGGTCGTTGACCCGACGTATCGTGGGCGGACGCGAGGTGTCCTGAGCGGCGAGCGCGCGACCACCGTCGAACAGGTCGATCGACCAGTTCTCCATCCGCGCACCAACCACCAATCGGATGCGCGACGCCACCGTCAGGTCGACCAGGCCATAAGCGGCCGAGACATCATCGCTGGCGTCGTAAGGCTGCGCGCTGCCGCCCGGGAAGCCCACACGCACCCACGTGCCGAGGTTCTCCGGCGTAAACAGCAGCTGCGGTGGCAGGAATTGCAGGTCGGCGGGCGGCTCTGAAAGGTTGTCGATATTGAAGGAGCCAAGAAAGGCCGAGAACACGCGCCGCTTCTGGCGCACCGCCCCACCGAACTTGAAGGTGGCCGGTATCGACAGCAGCCGAGTGGGCAACTGCCAATCCGCCTGCAGGCTGCGCTGCCGGTCATTGAGCACGCGAAACCAGAAGTCGGTGTTGAAGTTCAGCCCGAAGCGTCCATCGCCTGCCGCCTGGACGTACTCGGCCTGACGGTTATCCGGCTCATTACGAGCGGATTGGCTCAGTGTGGCCCGCCATTCCAACCTGGAGTTCGCCAGCCACCCCAGCAAATGCTCGCCACTCAACTGGGACTGCTGCAGCGATCGCTCAACGTACGATGCCTGGAAATTGCGCAGATTGCCGTTGCGGTCTTCGTTGAATCCCTCATTCGTGCTGAACAGCTCTTCGGCGTTGCGCGTGTACAGGTTCTTCAGGCTGAGCTTGTTGGACGCTCCCAGGCGCAAGGAGACGTTGGCCACACCGCCCCAGTCCACGGTATTCCGATGGTCTTGATAAACGAAGTCGCGCTGCGCGTTTTCGGTGTTGAGGTAATACCGAAAGAGGCGATCCTGCGAAAAATCCTGCCCCGACGAGTACGTCAGCGAGAGCACGTAACCGAGGGCAAATCGTTCAGACGGTCGTTGATTGCCCAACGTGAAACCAAGGCCGAGATTCGGCAGCGCCCGCGCCGGTGTCGGATTCCAGGCGCTGCGCACACCCTCGGCGAAACGCTCCTGCGAAGACGGATCTCCCGTGAGTGTGCTACGGGACGGCGGCGCGCGATAGCCGCGGTCGAAGCCCAGGAAGTCCACCGCTCGCCGCTCTGGAAAGGGCAGCGTGCGGCCGGTCGTCTGACTGTTGAATCCTTGCGAGAAGCTGAACTGCCGAATGGCGTTGTCGGGAAATTCTTTCGTCTTGATTTCCACGGCGCCACCGGAAAAATCGCCGGGCTTGTCGGGGGTCGCAGACTTGGTCACCACGATCGATTCGAGCAGACTCGCGGGAAACACGTCAAGCGGCACGAGTTTCTTGGAAGGCTCGGGGCTTGGCACTTCGGCCCCGTTCAGCAACGTCGTGCTGTAGCGCTCAGAGAGCCCGCGCGCGACGAGGAATTTGCCATCGACGATGGACACACCACTCACGCGCGTTGCCGCTTCTCCGGCGTTGGAGTCGGGGGTCTTCTTGATCTGCTCAGCGCTGATGCCGTCCGACGCGGCGGCGGCCTTCTGTTGCGCCGAAAGCAGACTGGCCTCACTCGCGCTCCGATCGCTCGCCTCGGCGCGAATCACCACCGACTGTAGTCCGACAGCCGCCGTACCGATGCTGAAGTTCACGATGGTGGCGTCCGAGCCGCTCACCGCTACGCGGTCGAACTGCTTGGGTTGATAGCCCAAACGACGGGCCTGAATCGCATAGGTACCAAGCGGCACGTTCAGAATGTTGTATCGACCATCCAGATCGGTGCGCGCGCCAAGTGTCGTTCCGGTGACCGTCACCTGGACATCGGCGAGCCCCAGCCCGCTGGCGGCGTCGACGACCCGACCGGTGATGCGGCTGCGACGAGCGGCGGGTTGGGTGGTCGGCTGGGTCGAGGGTGTCGGTGCCGGCGGCGACGCCGGCGAAGGAGCGGGCGGCCGTCGCACCGGGAGGGTCTGGCCGAGCAGCGGTGAGGCGTACAGAGAACCGAGCATGCCGAGCGCCATGACCCACGCACGCCCTGATGACGCGACCGTGCGCAAGTGACGGCTTGAAACCCTGGCGTTCATGGTGTCACCACGCGCGTGACCAAGCCGTCGCCCGCCGCGTTAACGCCGATGGCTACAAAGCTTCCACTCCCCAGCCCGCCGAAATCCCAGGTCCACACTCGGCGCAACCCGTTGTCGACGCCCACTGGCGCGTTCACTTCGCCAATAACCCGCCACGCTTGCGTGTTGACGATGAGCGCGGTGTTCTCCAGTCGCGCAATGATTACGCGGGAGAACGGCGGGGCGATCTGCGCCGACGGACCCATGGCTTCGAATCGCAGGCCGCTGGTGCCGGCGCGCCTCCATGTCTGCACTTCGAGCGGCGTGCCCGCATTGCCAGCGTACACCGGGAAGCTCGACGCCGATTGGACCGAACCAGGCACGATGGTGATGTTCGCCGGCAGTGTCGACGGTGCGCCCCCGAACGCGAAGTCGGTGACCCAGGCGTTGGCCGCGTTGGGCTTTACCGTAACCAGCGCACCCGTCGGCGGACGATCGAGCGAATCGACCAATTCCGTTGAGCGAATGAAGCGCGCGATCGTGAAGGCGCTATGCGTGCCCGCGATGGGCGACGTCAACAGCGTATCGAAGGCGACGCCAATCGTCGTGGCCCCGCCAAACGGCGTGCCGTAAGCGAGCATCTGGCTGGCGCCGGGGAGGTTGGGGTACTGCACCAGCAACCCGCCGGTTCGCAGTTCGATGTTGTCGGTCGCGAGAGCCACGAACGCGGCCGGCTCATTCCCTCTGAAGACGCCGCTCACGCCGAGTCCCGTCATCGCCGGTGCCGACGCGTCGGTGCCAAGGTCGATCAGCGCCTTCCGGGTGCGCGGGACACTCACGTTGCCGGCCCGGTCCTGCGCGGTCGCCGCAAAGAGGTAGTAGCCTTCCACGCCCGTGCCGTCGTCGACCAGCACAGAGGTGCGGCGAAAGTCGTCCGGTAGCACCGTATCGAAATCGCGGAAGACCGGAGTGCACGCCGCACCCGTGCCGATGACACATGTGAACGTGCCGGTGAAGCTGTTGGCGGGGCTGGGCTGCGCAAATCGGCGCAAGGTGACACCCACACGTCCGGACGGTAGCCCGGAGCGGTCATCGATCGCTTCGACGGCGAAGGCGCGATGGCCGGCACCACCGGAAAACGAGTTGAAGATCGAATCCGCGTTGGTTGTGATCAACGTGCGGCCGTTGAGCGTCCCCGTTGAGAATCGCAGCGTCGGCAATTGCAGATCGACGCCAAAGCGCGTGCCGCGGTGCTCTCCGGCGCCGGTCAGCGTTATCACCCGCTCATTACCCAGTCGATCGGCGTAGCTGGCAAAGAGCTGATACGACAGGTTGGAGTTCGAGGAAGTGAGACTGGCGCCGGTCGTGACCTCCGTCGTGTCTGGCAGGCCGTTGCCGATGGCGCGGAAGGACACGCCGGCCGACTGGGCAGACATCGGTACGGGACCATTCAGGCCCACGCCGAGATCCTGCGTGAGGTTCTGAAGCCCGGACGCAAACGGATAGCTCCCGTTGATCCAGTTGTTGGAGTTGCCGCGGTCGCTCGTGAGCACCAGCGTGGCGGGCGGCGGGGGCGCGTTGTCCACCCGGATCCCCTCGAGGCGACCACCGGTTGTGAACGAGGGCTGAACATTCATGATGCCCCCACCCGAGCCGCTGGCAAGCGCGGGCACCAACGGCATCAGGTTGCCCGCAGCGTCGGACGCCTGCATCGCGGGGAGCTCGCCATTGACATAGCCCTCGCCGGCGATGGGACTCACGTAATTGGGCGGCAGCCGAAGAGTATCGATGGACACGCCGGTGACGGTCGACGTCACCGCGGCGATGGGCGCGGTGCCGGGGAATGAAATCGTCCGGGCGCCGAGCACGCGGTTCGAGTACAGCACGGGAGTGGTGGTGAACACCAGCCCGCGACCCGCTTGCACCCAACGGCGACCAGCCGGATCGAGCGCGCTGGACGTGATGGTATTCGCGAGTGGCCGCACCTGCATCACGAACCCGTTCACATTATTCAAATTTCCGATCACGGCGCTCGACGCCGATTGCTGCGTGGTACCGGCGGGGGTGATGTCCACCGCGACCGCCCTGATCGTAGTCGCGCCGTTGCGAAAGAACACCGTGCCAAGGCCAGCGTCGAAGGCATCGGTCCGGAAGCTCTGCACGACAACCGCCGCACTGACGGAACCATTGACGCCGGTCGCGAAAGCCAGCGCCGCCTGGGCCGGGGTGAAGGTTTGCGATGCGACAACGGTGTCGCGCCCGTTGTTCGTCACCACGAGATCCAGTCGGGAAAGCGTGGCCTCGCCGGGCTCGAGGTTGACGAGCACGTCGAGCTGCCCATGCACGTTGTTGAGATCCACCGGCAAGTTGGTGCTACGACTCGTGACCGCCTGAATGCTTACGCGCGCGCCGGTGGGCGCTCGCACCGAGATCGGCACGCTGGTTTGCACACTGGTGTCGACAACGCTTCGCACCGTCAACCGTGCCGAGCCGAGGGCCACTCCCGTGAGCAGACCGTCGGCCGATACCGTCGCCACCGCAGCATTGTCCACGCTGTAGCGCACCGCGCGGCTGATGCCGGGATCGGCGGTGATCGTGGCCGTTACGGGCTGCCGCTGTCCAGGCAGAAGCGCGACCACCGCCGGCGATGCCGAGATGGCGCTGACGCCGTTGTACGGGGGCAGGACCATCACCGGAATGACGCTGGAGAACTCGGGATCGGCGTCGCTCTGCACGATAATGACCGCCGGACCCACTGAGACGCCGCGGACGATGCCTGAAGGCGTCACGGAAACGCGACGCGGGTCGGACGATTGCCAGGTAAGGGCCCGGTTGGCGCCGGAGTCGGCAGACATCCTGGCCACCATCACGAGGTCCTCGTCCACGCGCACCGTCGCAGGATTCGGGAACACCTCGAGCAGGCGAATGCGCGGCTGTTCGGGAGCGACAACCTTGTCGTCGCAAGCCTGTAGCAGCACGGTACCTCCGAGCGCGATGGCGGCGCGGGTCAACAGGCGAAAGAGCGTGGTCACGGCTGATAGCTCCAAAGGATGGCACGCCACGCGAGATGGAAGGCGGCGTCTGCCGCGCAACTCCTGGTCGCGGGCTGCGAATGCGCAAGCGAGTCGAATGTGCTCGCGCATCGGGAGCCCTGCCAAGACGCCGCGAAGCCGGTCCGTCGATTGTTGCGCTATCGAGACCGCGCGTTGACGTAACCAGACCCGGCGCTCCTCGAAACACACGGCATGCTTCGGTACCGAACCAAGCGAGTCGTTCGGAAGGACAACCACGCGGACCGCCGTGTCGTGCACGCTCAGAGCGACCCGCGCACCAGCACCTGCACGGGAGCGGTGGACGAGATGGTCGTGCCGTTACCGAGTTGGCCGGCCGTTCCGGCTCCCCAGCAGAACACGGCATCGCTTCTCGTGACGGCGCACACCGTGGTGCCTTCCGGCGCGGCGAGGTTGACCGCCACGCGGCGAACATCGAGCGCGGGGTTCACCGCAACCGGGGTGGCCTGTACCGGCGAATCGGAGCCGTTGCCGAGGGCGCCGGAAGCGCCTGCCCCCCAGCAGAGCACGCGGTGGGTGACGGTCACGCCACACGTGGTAAAGCCACCGGCGGCAATCTGCGTGAACTTTTCGGTGGTATGTACGGCAACCGGCGCGCCCGAAACGCCGCCCGTGCTGCCGTCACCCAGCTGGCCGAATTCGCGCGAGCCCCAGCAATACGCCGATCCATCGGCGGTCAGGGCGCAGCTGTGCAGCGTGCCGGCATCGATCGTGGTGAAGGCCAGCGACGTCGATACGGGCACTGGTACGAGGCTCTTCACGTTCGCGCCCGCCGTGTCGCGCCCCGACTCGCTGCGGGCGTTACCACCCCAACACCACGCCGCGCCTTCCGCCGTCAGTCCACAGGAGTGCGATTCACCGAGCGCCAGTGAGGTGAAGCGGGTGGTACCGGCGGCAACGGCGGTCGGTACTGCCAGCGAGAACAGGGGGGAGTTCGCACCGACCTGGCCTTCAGCGTTCCAACCCCAGCACCATGCCTCACCGCCGTTGGTCAGCGCGCAGCTGTGGAAGCCCCCATTCGATACCTTCAGGAAAGTCGGCGTGGCGGTCGTCCCGACGGAGATCGGAGTGGTCGAGAAGAATCCGGTGGTACCGAGACCGAGCGCGCCGAAGAAGTTGAGCCCCCAGCAGAACACGGAGCTCGTGCGCGTGGCGCACGTGTGCGTAATGCCGGCGCTTAGCGAAAAAGCATCGTACGGCAGGTTTTCTGCGGCCCACACCGGAAGCAGGCGCGGCGAGGTGTTCGTGCAGTCGCCCACCATGCCGAAGTCATTTTGCCCCCAGCACTGCAGGCGACGATCGCGGGCCATGAGGCAGGCGTGCAGCGACCCGACAACCACGTCGTCCGCGAGCGTACACGCAACAGCGATGTCGACCATGACGGCCCCTCCCGCCGGCGAGTTCACCGAGACCGGCGTGGCGCTGCATCCGACCGGCAGTCCGGAGAGGCTCAGAACATGCTGGCCGGCGGGGAGGAGCAGGCTGAACGCGCCGTTGGCGTCGGTCGTGTCGCGTATGCCGAGCGTCGCGCTGATCACGACGTTTGCGAGAGCGACACCTTGCGGCGGGCTCACGATACCCGATACGGTTCCCGGTGCCGGCGGCTCCGGCGCGGCCACCGTCCAGCCGGAGTACCACGGCACGTTGTTCCGCGAGGCGTTCGCGGGCGTTACGGCGCCGACATAGTTCGCCGTGACGTCGAAAAATCCGTCGATGGGTGGCGTGGCAGCCGGACTCGTGGACGCCGATCCATTGGCGTTCGGGCGGAAGTCCGGCACGATCAGGTTCGTCGGATTGCGCAGCAGCGCAGCGATCGCCACTGGATCCGTCACCACGACCGTCGCGGTTAGGCCGTCGCTCAGCAGCTGCGCCTCGACCGTCGGCGACGCATACGGCGCACATCCAGAGGGATCGACGTCCGGGCTGCCGAGAGTCACGTTCGCAGCCAGGACCAGGTGGCGGATGGATACGCCGTCAGCATTACCGGAAAAGTTGCAGGTCGCTTCGTTATCCAGGTCCAGCACCAACGCCGAGCTGTGCACAAGGATGTTGCGAAAGATCCCCCCGGTCCCCTCCCGAAAATGGAGCGCGGGTCGCTCTGCGGTCGGCGCCGCCGCCGAGGGCGCAATCACCGTTATGTTGTAGAGCGTCGGCTCGGATCGAGGGAGGTTGGCAGATCCGCCGCCTGTACCACCCGCATTGCTGCCGCTGATCCCGCCGGCCAGGCCATTGGCGTCCTGCTGCACCACGAGGAACTGTCCGCGTCCGCGCCAGCCGGCGCGCCAGGAGAGCCCGTAGCCGCCATTGGCGGTCAGGAACACTTGCCGGAGGTCCACGGCTCCGCCCACGATCGCCAGTCCGTCGCCCAGACTACGATTTACCTGCACCCCCTGCAGGCGCGTTCTGGAGCCGACGCCAAGCAGACGCAGGCCTTCGAACGCGTACTCGATGCGGAGGTACCGCAGCGCGCCGCTCGAGTCGGTATCCGCGCAGCCGCCGTACGCAGACGTGCCGTTGATCGCCTGCAAACATCCAGCGCCGCCTCCCTGGGGGTCGGCGGGACTGTCGGCGGTGCCAAAATTGAGACGGGCGAAGCCATGAACGCGCAGGCCCCTCCAGCACCCGGCGTAGCGCGGAACACTCGTACATGTCATGATGATCGGCTCGAGCAACGTGCCATTCGCGATCAACGCGCCGTCGCGCTGAATCGTGAGCGAAACACCCGGCCGCGCTTCGATCCGCGCTCCGGCTTCGATCACGAGTTCGCCGCCGGCTTCGACTGACAGCGGCCCGGCCAACTCGTGCACCTCGCCGCGGGATAGTACAATCCGCTCGCGGACATGTGTGACCGACGCTGCCGTGCCGATCACGTGACGCCGACTCTCAGCGGTGACGGGACCGGCAGACGTCGATCGAATCAGGCGATCGGTGCGAGCCGCAGGCGTCGAGGTCGGGGCCACCAGCCAGGGCATCGTGATCGACGCCACAAGCCCACACAGCTGACGGGTCATACGGGGAAGGCGCATTGGCGTGGGCGGTTTGGCGGCGCGTGCCGGCGGTGAAACGGACGATGAAGACGACGATGCTCCATCGTGCATCCGCGCGTGCCTGAGGGCACGCTCCGACGTGCACCAATGCGGTCAAGGTGTGGTCACGGCCCATCACTTCGCCTCCAAACGCATGCACCATTCCAACCGCGCCTGGTGGCTCATCCGGCCCCCCCTGCTCGTGCCTTGCATGCGCTCCCAACATCACATCGAAGGCACCATGCGTTCAAACCGTTTTTGTACCCGGCTGTTGTCCATCGCCCTCCTCGCGGCGTGCCGCGGCGACGCTGACCGTGCGTCAGCGAAACCGAGCGCCAAGGCGGTGCTCAATGACAGCTTCGTCGTTGATAGCATGACGAAGCGGGTACGCTACAGCGTGCGGCCGGCGCGTCCGCCCTTCGTGGCCTCTGCCGCGCTGCTCATTCCGAACACGGTCGCACTCGAATCGCCGGCGCCGGATTCCTTTCATATCGAGTTCGAAACCAGTCAGGGCACGATCAATGTCGCGGTAGTGCGGGCCTGGGCTCCCCTCGGCGTGGATCGCTTGCACTATCTGGCGCGCCACGGGTTCTTCACGGGCATGAAGTTTTACAAGGTGCAACGCGATTTCATCGCGCAGTTCGGCTATACCGGCAATCCCCAGGTGAGCGCGGTGTGGGACACCATGCAAATCGCCGACGAGCCGTCCGTGCAACCGCACGCGCCAGGGACGCTCGCCTTTGCCTCAAAAGGGCCGAATACCCGGTCGACCCTGCTGTTCTTCAATATGCGCAACAACCAGGGTCTGGAAGCCAGTGGGCTCGCGGTGGTCGGTCGCGTGGTGAAGGGGCTCGAGGTGCTGCCGCGCATTTATGACGTATACGGCCAGGGGTTGGGCGACGAGCGGATAATCAGGGAGGGCGACCGCTACCTCGAGGAGTTTGTCGACATGGACTACATCCTGCGCGCCACAGTGAAGCCGTAACGCGCCGGCGGGCCGCGTACGTGACGAAACATTCCCGATTCCCGACAGTTCGGTGACGGTGTCCTGCGTCGGTCGTTGGAGATGAACTGGTGCGCGTCGGCGCCCCCTTGTTCATGCCAGACGCGACCGGTTCATGCAACGTTCTCAGATTGGTTGGTGTGCGTTGTTCACTTGCCTCGCGTCTGCCGCGTGCACCAGTGCCCTGCCGACCGAGTCCGCGCTGCCGCGCACGGACGGCAACAGCGCCCTGTCGCCGTTTCGCAGTTCCGCCTTCGCGGTGGAGATCTCCACCACCCGGCGCCAAGTGCGTGTTTCGGCGCCATCGGCGGCGAGCGCCGCCAGCCTCTTCAGCGCCGCCGGCGCGCCAGAGCCCGGCACAGGCCTGCATGCGTCGCTACTCTCATCAGATGCGGTCGAGATCCTCGCCTCCAACTACTCGGCTGGGGCCATTGGGGGCACGGTCCCCGGAAAGATTCTGATCACCTTTGACCTGACCATCGTGAACCGGCTGCGAGAGGTGCGGTTGATCACCCCGACTTTCCCCTATCCGCCAGCGAACGTGACGGGGATTCAGGCGTTTCCGCTGGAAGTGGTTGCCCTCACGACAGCGGGCGGTGTCACGGCGACGTCCGGTGTGATCACCGTGGCATCCCCCCGCGCCGGGACGGCCGTGCCGAGCGCGGACTGGGACGGCGCTCCGCACAGCTTTTTCAACGATGCAGGCTGCGGAGCCACTGCAAGCGATTGCTTCCGCTACGAGCCGTTTGGCGCGCTCGAAGCGCAAGCCGCATCAGCGCCGCGGCGTGTCGGCTTCCTTGTCGATCCCACGGTAGGCGATGTGCGCATTCGCATCATCGTCGCCGCCGACCTGCAGTCAAGGACGCGGTGAGGGAGCGGGCTCAGGGCGCGCAGGGCACGCCGCCGTTGGCCTCGACCTGAATCTGGATGCCTTGAAAGGACAGCCGCACGGTGCCGGTGATGCCGGCTTCGAAGAAGCTCTCGCTGACCGCGTCGTCGGGATTGCGGACCCGGAAGCGATTCCGGCAGATGGAGGACAGCACGACTCCCGCCGTGACGATCGTCGGTGTTGAACAGGTCACGGTCACGTTGACGGTACCGACGCTGCGCGCACCCTGACCCGTCGATCCCTCGCGCCGGGGGGGGGGTGGTCGAGCCGCCGTTGAGAGGCGCATTGCCGGCGATGATCACGCCTTCCCAGCAGCCGCGCATCGCGCAGGCATCGCCGTTTCCTACTCGATGCGCACAATCGCCATGCGCACATCCGCCGGCAGCGCGCTGTTGCGGCCGCCTTGGACCGACAACAGCTGCGGAACGGCGAAGGTCCCCGAAAGTTCAAAGAACGCATGGGCGCCACCGCGGATCAACGCGCCGTGTGTGCCGAACCCACCAAACGCGAGCGGCGTCGCGACGAGCGGAAACGCCGTTGGAAATCGATCTCGCCAGGCGGGCGCATTATTCAGGCCCGCATAGATGTCACGTAAATTCCACGAGGAGATCTCCAGCGCCGGCGACGGCGTGGCGAGGACGGGGTTGTCATCCAGCAGCAACGCCAGTCCCCAGCTGCCGATCAAGTAATCGGCTGTTGTGCCGGATACGCTGGTCAGATTGGTCATCCCGGTGGCGGTCGCGCTCGTCAGGGCACGGAAAAACGCCGGCTCGGAAACGGCGAATCGATCGGCGGCGTAGCGTACCAACGACCATGCAGGGCTGTAGAACGTAAAGCCGGATTGACCAAAAGCGTCCCCAAAGGGCGACCTGTTGGCGGGCTCAAGCAGTTTGTTGCGCAGCTCGCTGAAGTGGCGCCGCATCCCCGAATTTGGCCGACGTAGCGCGTCGCCATCGGCGCAGGAGGCATCCGAAAGATGGAAATCGCAGAACAGTCCCGATATCGCTGCGCTTCCGAAGCCGATATTGCCCTTCCACGGTTGGCGATACAGCGATTCGCGCGCCCATACCTCTTCGGCGTGTCGCGCCGTACTCTCTTCGAGCCACACCTGCTCAAAGTTTGCCGCGCCCGCTGCGACGCGCGCGGAGTTGGAGGCAAGGTGCTTTGCTTCGTGCACCACGCTACGCGAGATGAACGCGAACCATCCGTCGGGCGATTCGGTACTTTCAACGTTCAACAGGGGGGTCACCGGCACCGCTCCGTACATCAGCTGGCCAAAATTACTTCCGGGCGCCGTCGTGCGCGGAAACTGATCGCACGTCGTCACGTACGCCGCAGCACCGGTAGCGTTGAGCCGCTGCGAGAACACCATATGCACTTTGCCGTCATTGTCGGTTTCGGCGTCGCGCAACAGCGGATCACCAAAAGTACGCGCCACCGACGCGTACTGCTCTTCATCGAAGATCTGACCGATGCGTGCGTAGTAGCCGGCGAGCCGCGCATCCGCGTTCGACTGCAGCGTGTTCGTCGTATCCTCCCAGATGATCGAACGCGTGCCCACGCGAATCGCTCGTGTGCGCATGACGCGTGAACGGTCATTGCAGCTCGCGCCGAAGGTAAAGAAAAAGTCCCGTAACTCGCCGGTCGTAACGGCCATCGCTGCAGCGCGTTGACCCGGCAGTCGTTCGCGCAACGATGAGGGCGCGGCAGACATCAACCGCTCAGCCTCGCGGCGATCGCGCTCCAGATGTTCGCCGTGAATCGCCTCGGGCGTCGGTACCCGGGGCTGCTCGCTGCCGAGCACTTCGGCGCGCACCGGCACCGCCGGCACCGCCGACAGCGCCGTCTGCGGTGCATTGCCTGACAGCACGATATCCGCGACGGCATTCGCCGACACGGCCACATTGAACAGCGCAAGCAGATAACGGTCCGAACCGCCGATTGGTACCAACTCGTTGCACGTCGATGCGCTGGCGTTGGGCGTGATCAACAGTTGCCCGACAAGCAATGAGATCGGCGTCACGTCGACCGACAAGGAGCGCCGTATGGGTGGGGCATCGGCGACAGTCAGCACCAGTTCTGCGGGTCCGCTTTCCATACACGGCACATCGATGTCCAGACTCCTGCCTGTGGTGGCGACGATGGTCGCGCGTTGACCACGCACGGTCACGAAAACGCCCAAGGATGACGCCGCAAACCCATCCCCATCGATGCGGGCTCTCGCCCCGGCTCGCAGTACCGATGGGGTACTAGCCGCAATCGACGGCAGGGGCGTAACGGTGAGACTCAGCGACCCTTGTCGCATCTCGCTGGTCGCGGTGACGAGCACGGTGCCCGCGCGCAAGGAGGTCAGCAGACCGGCGTCATCGATCGCGGCGATCGTCGGATCGCTGGTGCTCCACGTGACGGCACGTCCGGTCAACCCGGATCCGGCGGCGTCGCGCGGCACGGCGGCAAACCGCTGGGTGGAGCCCACGACCACTATCGTAGAAGGCGCTGCGACGGAGACGGTGGCTACCTGCGTTGCGACCGTGGGTGGTGATGTCGAGCCGTCCCGGCATGCGCCAAACACCAACATGGCGCTCAGCCCTGCAGCAATGACAGCGGTCGATCGAGATGGAAACGACGGCACTGGTCGCTCTCCCGTACAAGGGTACCGTCGTGTCGCTGTCGGCCACTGGCTGAAGCGGTAGGCGTGGGAAAAGCTAGCGAAACCGTGCCGACGCGCCGGATGCGAATCGCATTTGTTGAGGAGTTGTGACGTACAGCCGCGATGCTCTGTGCGCGTCGTCACCTCGGCCGTGTGGTCGGCGGTGCTGCGCGGACATGTCACGTTTCTGTGGCGCTTCGGGCTTTCGCGTGAGGCCGGGCTGACGCGCGCACTGAATAGCTGAATCTGCGCTCAAGTCTGGGCACCCGGCGCCGATAGTTGCTGATGGAGGGACGCGCCGCGGCGTCTGGCCACCCGCAACTCGTCGAGAACAATCGGTGAGCACGCATTAACGCCTATTCAGAGGTGCCGCTTGGCACTGGACATTCGACATGCGCTCTCCGCGAGCGCGCCGGAATCGCTATCCGAGCTCCGGGAGATGTTAGGGAGCCTCGAAGCACAGTTGGTCACGCTGTACGAGGAGAAGGAAGAGTGGAGCGCCAGCTCCGCTGCACCGGACGAGACACTCACGGCGCTGTATGAAGACAAGCAGCGGCTGAGCGCCCGTACCATCGCTGATCTCCGGGCCAGCGTGGACAGCTTTTCGGCGCAACTCGCCGAATTTTATGAGGGACGCGAGCACGAGGGCGCGGCAGTCGGCGCTGGCAGTTCCGCTGAGCTGCTCGTATCGCTCCAGTCGTTCGAGGCGCAGCTGCACGCGCTTTATGACGAGCGTTCGCTTCAGCCCTTCGGACATGGTGAGGCGGTGGAAATGGTGCATAGCCTTGAAGCGCAGCTGGTCGCGCTGCTCGATGAACGCAACGAGCTCGCCGAGCAACTCGCCCGCGCCGCGCAGGACGTGAACACCGCCAAACGGCGTGCCCGTGAGCTCGTGAACGCCGTGGTCGATCAAACATTCGCCTGAGCGCTATCGCGCTCGACTACCCAACACTCGTGCCAGTTCTGGAGGTTTCTGTGTCGTTTGTTCCTTCGCAGTTCATGTCGCAAATCCCGTCGGTTGACCGCAGCCATGCTGATGATCAGTCTTTTGGTGTCGTGCAGGTTGACGACGCCGGTGTGATCAAGCTGTACAACCGGTTCGAGTCCGAGATGGCCGGCGTGGCCGTGAGTGCAGCCGAAGGCCGGAACTTCTTCACGCACGTCGCGCCGTGTACCAACAATCGGCTCATGTTCGGCAAGTTCAAGGATGGCGTGGCCAAGGGTGAGCTCGACACCGAGTTCAACTACACGTTCACCTACAAGATGAAGCCGACGAACGTGCAGATCCGTTTGTATCGCCACGCCCCGTCCGCGACCAACTGGGTGCTTGTCGGCCTGCGCGCCGCGTAATCATTTCTCGGCTGGAACTCGTGGGGCAGCACACCCGTTGCTGCCCCTGCGTGCTCGCTTTCTCTTTCGATGGCTCCCGGACAACCCATGCGCTCGCTCGCCCAACAACTGTTAGAGGTCGCCGACCCGTCGATCGTCGTCCCGACCTGCCGCAACATCGCTGAGTCTGTCGACCTGAACGCCCGGGAGAAGGAAGACCTGGCGGCGGAAGCAGAAAGCCTGTCGGCGCAGATCACGTCACTCGCGTCGTCGCTGCAGCATCCCGACGACGAACCGGACCTGTACCGTAGCCTCGCCGCCTTGTGGCTGGAATTGCGCTTCGCCTGGCAACGGCACAACATGGTGGCGAACTACGACACCATTGGTACCGGCTCGTGCGCGCCGATCGTTCTTGCGCGCGCCTCGACGGCTTCGTTCTTTCTCCAGCGCATCGAGGCGTTGCTCGCCCGCGAGCACCTCGATAAACTCGGCGACACGGCCGTCGAACTGCTCGACAGCGTGCGAACGGACGTGGATAGCGGCAATCTTGGCGTGGCCGCGTAACGTGTTCACGACGCTTCTGAAACGCCTGCTTCGCGCAGCCACCGCGCGCTTACCATGGCGTTCGCGACCGCCCCTCCTCAGCGAGTCGGCAGCGCCGTCCACCGTCGCCGTGGTCTCGATCGAGATCGCGGCACCGGCACCCGCTCCAACAGCAGCCGCGGCGCCAGTAGCGGAAGCGCGGACGGTCGTGTCGCCCGCCGAACCGACGGTGGCGTACGCGCCATCCGAGGCGTGGACGGAGCGGCTGGCTGCCGCCTACGCGTTGCAGAGCGATCATGCCACTGAATCGACAAACCCTGACGCGACGGCGCTGTTGCAGCTGCTCGCGGAAGGCCCTGACACGGTGATTCGCCAGATGCCGGCGGCGGCTCGTGAGGCGCTCGCCATCTGCGACGACAATAGCCTGTCGCGTCGCGCACTTGCGCAGCGCCTGGAACGCGATCCTGCGCTGATGCAGGGGCTGTTGCGGACCGCCAACAGCGCCGCGATCGGCGGTGGACGCGCGCCCGCTGTGGGACTCGACGCCGTACTCGATCGCATCGGCGTGGCGGGGGCGCGCGGAGTCGTGCTCGCCAACTGTGTCGATGGACTGCTGAGTCATCCGGGCGGCGAGTTCAACCGCCTCGCCAGCGAGACGTGGGCGCACATGGTGCGCAGTGCGCCGATTGCCCGCGCGGCGGCACCGGCGTTTGCGGCCGACGCCGATGAAGCGTTTACCGTCGCCTTGCTCCACGACGTAGGGAAACTTGTGGTGTTCGATCGCCTCTCCGTTTTGCGCGCGAAACGTCGACGCGCCGTGACCCTCGCGCCCGACTTCGTGCATCAGCTGCTCCAACTGCTCCATGAGCCGCTCGGCGCCCTCGCCGCGCTCCAATGGGGTATGGGTGACCGGGCCGCCACCGCGATCGGCACCCACCATCGGGTCGCGGCCGCGCGGGGACGTCATCCACTCGCCGAAGCCATCTTCTTTGCCGAACGCGCGGACCATGCCGAACGACGTCAGGAACCTTTCGATGTTGATCTCGCGTGGACCGAAGGCAAGCTGACCGGCTCCGTGAATCGCGCCGTTGCGGCGCTGCAATCGCTTCCAACCGCCGCGTGATCGTCACATGAGCGACCGTCTGTTCGACCTGTTGACGCTTCTGGAGAGCACACAAGTCCGGGAACGTATCCGCCAGATGATCGATGAGCTCGGGAGCATCGGCGACGACGATGCCCGAGCGCTGGAGGCGGCGATGAACGCGCGCCTCTGCGGTATTGCGGAGTCGCTCCGTGATGTCTGCATCGACGACGACACCACGGAAGCACTCGCCATGCTCCCCTCGATCTGGCTCGAGCTGCGCTTCGAGTGGATGCGCTACAACATGCAGATGCAGTACCAGACCGTCCTGCGTGGCACAGCCGACCCGTTGCTCATGGCCCGGGGCGCGTCGCTGTCTTCCATCCTTGACGCCGTCGAATTCCATCTGGATGCGGAGGCGGCGTTCATTGTCAACAAGATCGCGGCTGACCCGTCGGGGGCTGCACGCGGCGCTATCGACAAGACTGACCGACTCTTCAGCATCCTGTTCACCGCCAGCGCCGGCGGCCGCGCTGCCGTGGAAGCGCTGCTCCTCGTTCAACATCAGATCGCCAAGCATACGGATTCAATTCCCGTGCGCAACGAGATGCGAAAAGCGATCAGCACGGTCATGGAACGCATCGGCGGCGCGCTGCTCGTGACGGTCGATGACTTCATCAGTGCGCTCCAGGGTACCCTCCTGCGCAAACTGGGCGACGCGATGGTCCGGGTGGTGCTGTATGACGCGAGTCCGAATCCCTCCCTCTGCGTGCCGAGCGCTGTCGCCAACGGCCTGCTGTCGGCCGCCGGCGACTGGATGACTGCCCTGCGCGACAGCTCCATGTCGCTCGGAGCGCGTGAACGTCTCGCAGCCGGACGGCCATCGTACGTCACCCTGACGGCGACGTTGAACCAGATCGGCGATCGCGTCGAGCTCACGCTTGCCGACGACGCTGATGGCGCCGTGTTGTACACGCCCGACTGGAACGCGTGGCCTATCAGCGATTTCACCCTGCATCTGCAGCAGGAAGCGAACGTCGGCAGCGCGCTCGTCATCAGCTGCAATGTCACCAGCATCCGGGAATACGTCATGCTGCGCGTCGGTGCCGGGGACGATGACGCGTTCATCGGCATCCCGATGCACATGATCAATCACATCGAGAGACGTGACCAGAGCGCGCTCGCGCTGCAAGGGATGCGACTCATCGAGCGAGTGACCGGCGGAACCGTACCGCTCATCGATCTCGGCGACGCGCTCTTCGGCGCCGCGATCCCCACCATCGACGGGACATATGTGCACATACGCCTGGAAGACACAGACGTATCGCCGGGTGGCATCATCGCGGTGCGGGTACGAGGGGTGGAAGGTATCTGCCGCGGCAGCGTGCGGTCGGCCCATCAGATGCTTTCTGCAAGCCCGCTCCGCGGCTTCCTGCAGACGGACAGCCGTATCGTAGCCGTCCTGGATTTTGACCGACTCCTGGGGCACCGCGTGCGCACCCATGGGGAAGCCTTGCGGGCGGCCTGACCATGTCCGAACGAACTCCTGCCTCGATCGACGTCGGCGCGGTCGTGACAACGCGGCACGTCTTCGATATCGCACACGGGTACCGCACGGCGGCGCTCGGGAGTGCGGCGCGGGCGCGCATGCAGGCCTCACACACGACATTGGCGCGGATGGTTGCCGAGCGTCGACGGATTTATGGCGTGACCACGGGTTACGGTCCCCTTGCCTCGCATCCAATCTCGCCCGAGCACGCCGCGACGCTGCAGCGGAACCTCGTGTACCACCTCTGCAGCGGTGTCGGCAAGCCGCTGTCGCGTCTCCACACCCGCGCGATGATGGTCGCGCGGGCCGCGAGTCTCGCTCGCGGTTATTCCGGCGTGAGTGAGACGCTGTTCCGCACGCTGCTCGACTGCCTGGAACGCGACCTGGTACCCGTGGTCCCCGAGATGGGGACGGTGGGTGCCAGCGGTGATCTCACGCCACTCGCCCACGTTGCGCTGGCCATGCTCGGCGAGGGCGAAATGTGGTATCGCGGCGAACGCTTGCCGGCGGCGCAAGCGCTGCGCGCGGCTGGCCTGGCACCAATCACGCTCGGCCACAAGGAGGGAATCGCCCTTGTGAATGGCACCTCGTGCATGACAGGCATCGCCGCCGTCAATGCCGAGCGTGCGCGCCGGGCCGCTGACCTCGCGCTCCGCCTGTCGGTGCTCTTTGCGGAGTGCCTGAACGGACGTCTCGAGGCCTGGGACCCCCGCTTCGCGGTCGCCCGCCCGCATGCCGGGCAGGTGGTCGCCCACGCCGCGCTCGCGCGGTGGAGTGCCGGTAGCTCACGCCTCCGCGCCACCATACAGCCCCCTGAGCGACTCGACGAGTCCGAGTCCCGCGAGGGCTGGTTGCCCGAAGGCGAGCTGCCGCAGGATCCGTACACGATCCGCTGCGTCCCGCAGCTCATCGGCGCTGTGCTGGACGTCCTCGCGTTCCACGACAACATCGTTGCAACCGAGCTGCAGAGCGCCACCGACAATCCGCTCGTTTTCGCCGACGACGAGGCGATCCTGCACGGTGGCAATTTCTATGGACAGCATGTCGCGTTTGCCTCGGACACGCTGTTGCTTGGCGTAGCGAAGCTGGCCATTCATGCCGAACGATGCGTCGCACGCATCACCGATCGCGCGCAGAACCAGGGACTCCCCGCGTTTCTGCACGGCGGACCCGATGGCGTGAATTCCGGATTCATGGGCGCACAGGTCACCGCCAGCGCCCTCATCGCAGAGCTGCGCACCCGCGCGGTGCCGGCGTCGATCCAGTCCGTTCCCACGAACGCCAATAATCAGGACGTCGTCACCATGGGCACGATCGCCGCGCGCAAAACAGCCGACGTGCTGGACCTCGTTTATCTGGTGCTCAGCATCCAAGCCTTGGCGCTTGCCCAGGCGGCCGAAATGCGGGGGGGTTCGGAGCTGTCCGGCTTCGCGCCCGCCAGCTGTGCCATGGTACGATGGATTCGCGAGACAGCCTCCCCGCTCGTCGCCGACCGGCCGTTGGCCCCGGACATCGAATGCCTGGCCGCGCGACTCGAAATGGTCGACTGGGGAAGCGAACACTGCGAGGATGCCGCGCAGACGCCGAACGACGCGGACGAACTCGCACTCGTGTTTTGATCCTGACGCTTCCCGATACGCCGACTGTCTACTCGGCCGAGCTGTTCCCGGCGCGTTGAAGTGACCACGCTGAGCGCGCCGAGGGAGCGGACACCGGGGGAGCAGTCATCAAAAAATTACCGCAGTGCCGTTTCCTTGTTCGTGTGGCGTGGTATGCGTCGCGCGCCTGACAAAACGGTAGCAGCCGTCGTCGATCGCTTCGACGATATCGCCGGTGCGTTGCCACGCCGCACTGTCGCTTCGCTGTAGACCATCGCGCGTCCAGCGCCCGACGCAGGCATTCGCCCCGCGAAAGGCGAGCACGCCGTCGGAGTCGATGCGCACCTCACACCCAATCGCACGGCCGAGTAATCGCGCGGACCACACGCCGGCCCCGCCCAGCGCGATACCCGCCGACGCTTCAGTCTGTCCGTACCCGGCACGCAAGCGTGTCGATTGCAGCTGCGTCGCGAGATTTGCGGAGATTGGTGCGCCTCCGACCACCCCGCCGGTCAACCGGCGAAGCAAGGAGGCTCCCCGTCCTTGGGCGAACAGACGCGCGGCAAGCGCCGGTCGCAGCTCCACGTGGGTTATCGGATGGGCGTCCGCCAGATCGAGCAGCGACGGGATATCCTGGCCGCCATCGGGATCCCGTACGATTTCGTGCGCATGGAGCAGCGCCATCAGCAACCCTGTCACCAAGCCGGAGGCCTGATGCCAAGGCAGCACGCTCAGCATGCAGCCGCCGGTCGGTGCGACGAACGGCGCATGGCTGTCGAGTACGGCGAGCACGCTCGCGTCGGAGAGCGCAACCCATGTCGGTTCCCCCCTGGTACCCGATGTCCGCAGCAACACACACACGTCGGGAGTCACGGCACCATCGGCGATTCGTAGCGACGGCAAGGACCGGTCCGGCCAGCCCGCGTCACCTGGCTCGAAGCAATACGACGCAGGCGCCACTCCTGCAGCAAATGAATCACGGACAATCAGTCGCGCATCCAGCATTGCCAGGAGCGCCTCCAGCCGATCTCCTTCGACATCGCGCGGCGCGACCGGTGCCAACGTCACGCCGTCCCACAGCGACGCGATCAGCAGTTGCACGAAGGCCGCACCGGGCGGCAGCGCGCAGACCACACGATCGCCGCGCCTGATGCCGGCCTCGCGCAGCGCGCGCACCCACTGGCGCGAGCCCGCCCACAGCGATGCCGCCGTCCAGATGTGATCGGGAAGCACCAGCAAGGGCGTGGCCTGTCCCGCAAAGCGCGCGTACAGCCGATCGCGCCATCCGTTCATGCGCTACGCTCCCTACGCCGCTGGCAGCCGTCTCACCGCCAACAACGTCACGTCATCTGCTGGTGGCGCGCCCGCTGCATGCCCGTGAACCGCGTCGAGCACTCGGTCGAGCAGGACATCGGCGGAACCGCTCGGCGACGCAAGCAGTGCATCGGTCGCGTCATCGCCGAACAGCAACCCGTTTGGCGCACGGGACTCGGTGATCCCATCAGTAATTACCAGCAGCGTTTCGCCGGGTGCCAGCACGATCGTGCCCACCGCAAACGGAATCTCCGGCAGCATACCCACGGCCGGTCCGGTTGGCGGCAGCATCGTGCGCACGCTCCCGTTGGCGCGCACCACGCGCGGCGGCTCGTGCCCGCCGTTGACGTATGCGATCGTTCCGGTAGACGGATCGAGCGCTCCCACGAACAGCGTTGCGAACATATTTGCCCGCCCATGCGTGTTGGCGATGTAATCGTTCGTAACGGTGACCGCGTACAGCACGCGGGACTCCAACATGTCCACGGTGTGCGACCCGACCTGCGAGGCAGATACGGCGCGAATGAGCGAGCGAAACAGCGCCATGAACAGCGCGGCACCGACGCCCTTGTCGCACACATCACCGAGCACGAGAGCCACCGCGCCATCGGGCAGGCGGAACGCATCATAGAAATCACCACCAACTTCCCGCGCCGGTTCGAAGCGCGCGGCGAGTTCATAGCCCGTCACTGCGGGCAGGCTCTCCGGCAGAAAATCGCGCTGGATGCGGGCGCCGACCTCGAGATCTTTCTGCATGCGTTGCGCGCGCGCCTGCTCGCGGTCACGCAGTCGCTTTTTCTCGAGCGACGCACCTACGCGGGCGCGCAGCAGCACCGGATCGAACGGCTTCGGGAGATAGTCTTCCGCCCCCAGTTCGATGCACTTCACGACCGTCTCGAGCTCGGTGTTGGCCGAGATCATGATTACCGGAATGTGCTGCGTACGGTCATTCGCCTTGAGCGCAGTCAACGCCCCCAGGCCATCGAGCACGGGCATCATCACGTCGAGCATGATCAGATCCCACGACGGATCGCTCGTGAGATCGAGCGCTTCCTGTCCGTCACTGGCGGTCGTCACCACATGCCCCATCTTCTGCAGACGACGCGACAGCAGATCGCGGTTCACCTCGACATCATCGACCACCATGATCCGTGCCGGGGCCGACCGGTCTTCAGTCATCGAACTGGCCACAGGCCTGGTGTCGGAAGCGGGCCAATCATCGATGCCTGCAGCAGGCGTCGCAAGTACGGCATCTGTTCTTCGGCGGCGCGCTCGCCTTGTTCGATGAGATACGGAATGTGCTGCGTCTCGGTGAGACCGATGTGGCGATCGAGCAAAGGCATGATCGGCAGCACTTCGGCGTGGTGCGCGACGCTGTAAAAGGCGAAGGTCGCGCGAAGCAGGTGATTGGTCACGATCGTGGACGTCCGCCCCAACGCATTCACCAGCGAGCGGACCTCGGCGTTCATCTGACTTTCAAAGCCCATCGCGAGAATGATGTCGCAGCCTTCGCGGATTGCGACATCGATCGGCAGCGGGTTTGACGCGCCGCCGTCCACCAGCATGCGACCATCGACTTCCCAGGCGCGCAGCAGCATCGGGATCGCAATGCTGGCCCGCGTGGCGTCGGTGATGCGTCCCGAATCGAGCACAACTTTGTCGCCCGTGCGAAAATCGGTGGCCGACTGCAGCAGCGGGATTCTGGTGTCGGCAAAGGTGCGCTCGCCGAACAGCGATTCGAGCACCTTCCACACCTGACGATCGTCCACCATCCCCACCCGCTCGTGATAGCCCATGAACATCGGGGCGATCGCGCGCAAGAGGGATCGGTAATGCAGCTTGTTGAAAAGGTCTTTCCAAAGCACCAGCGTTTGCCGCTCGATTTCGGTCGCGCTGTCGCCGAGGACGTAGAGCGCGCTGTAGATCGCGCCGCCACTGCACCCCACCACGACGTCTACGGGGATGTTTTCGCGCTCGAGCACCTTGAGCAGTCCCACCGCAGCCGTGCACTTGATGCCGCCTGACCCGATCACCAAACCGATGCGCGCGCGGCGTTCGCCGAAGTCGCCGAGCGAACGTTCACCGGTAGCGCCGAGTCGGAGGGACATCAGCGCGTGTTCATTCAGGCACCGCGGCCAGGAGCCGGCGCAGGTACGGAAGCTGCTCCCGCATGGCGGCGTCTCCCTCGTCGATCAGCAACGGAATCTTTCCGGTATCGAACAGCCGGATACGCTGCGAGAACTGCGGGATCACGGCGATCACTTCGCTGTGGTGAGCAAGGCCGTGAAACGCGAACGACGCCTTGAGCAGGTTGTTCGTCATGATGCTGCTGAGTTGAAACGCGAAGCGTCCCCCCGACGTCACCCGGTCCTGATACGGGCTTTCGAAACCCATCGCGATAATGACGTGTGCCCCTTCGCGGATCGCCACTCCTACCGGCAGCGGATCGGAGAGGAAGCCGTCGATGCACAGTCGGCCATTCACTTCCCACGGCGCGAACGCAAACGGAATCGCGATGCTGGCCCGCACGGCATCAGCGAGGCGCCCTTCGCTGATCGTGACCTGCTCGCCGGTGCGGAAATCGGTGGCGGTGATGAACAGTGGGATCTTGCAGTCGGCAAAGGTGAGATCACCGAAGGCCGTGGTCAGACGCTCCCACACCACGTGATCCTTCTTGAGGCCGAACCGCTCGGTGAAGCCGAGCAGCCTGGGAAACAGCATGCGCATCAGCGCGGCGCGATCGGGCTGCGCGGTCACGTCGCGGGTCCACAACGTGGTGCTCATCGCCGCCGCTTCCTCGGCGTTCTTCCCGAGGGCGATCGCGGCAGCGTAGATCGATCCGCCACTGCAGCCGACCACCAGGTCGATGTTGATCGACTCCCGCGCGAGGCATCGCTGCAGTCCGATGGCGGCGGCGCACTTCACGCCGCCGGAGCCGATCACCAGCGCAATGCCGCTCCCGTCACGTCTCACCTGGCGCCGCCCACGTTGGCGAAGCTGGCAACGGCGCCGTCGACATCCGCAAAGCATTTGAGAATGCTGGTGAAGCCGCTCAACTCCAACACCTGGCGCACATTCGGACGGATGTCGGAGATCCGCAGATCGCCGCCGCGTTGACGCGCCTCCTTGAGCGTGGACAACAACACCCGCAGCCCGGCGCTGCTGGTATACTCGACGCCGCCGAAATGCGCGACGATGCGCGTCCGTCCGGCGGTCACTTCGTCGAGCAAAGCCGTGACGAGCGTGTCGGCGGTAAGGGTATCGATGCTGCCGGTCACGGCCACGATCGTGACGTGTTCCTGCTGCGTGATCGATATCTGCATGACTAGGCACGTCCTGAAGGGGAAGCGCTGGCGGCGCCGCGCTTGATAAGCGTTAATCGGTTCAACATGCCCTGCGCCGTTGACACGGAGTCGTACTGCAGCTCGTCCACCATCTGCCTTACGAGAAACCAGCCGAGTCCGCCGATCGGGCGGTCGATCCAGTCGGACACGAGGTCGGGCGTCGGGGCGTTGGCGGGATCGAACGGCTCCCCCCGGTCCTCCACGACAATGATGGCATCATCTCCGCTCCGCCGCACGGAAACGCGCGTCGGTCCCGGGGCGAGGCCGTCGGTCCCGTGTTCGACGAGGTTGGCGCAGACTTCATCCACGGACAGTACGAGCGCATCGGTCGCGCCGGCGCAGCCCAGTTCGGCGAGCGTCACCCGGAGGAATTGCCGGATGTCGCCGAGTCGATCGAGGGTGAAGGGAGACAGGGCGAGGATGCGCTCGGCGTCGGACGCCAGGGGTTCAGCCATGCAGACTCTTCCCCGTGGCGAGCGGGATCCGGAACATGCGCGTCTGAAAGGAGATCGGTTCGGCGTCGTCCACTTCATCGCCCGCCGCAGACTCGATGGAGTCGGGCGCCGGCCCCTTCGCAGGAAGCATCACGGTGAACGTGGAGCCGCTCCCCGCCTTCGATTCCACCTCGATGTCACCGCCCATCATCAGGGTGAAACGGCGGCAGAGCGCAAGGCCGAGTCCCGTGCCGCCATGATCGCGCTGCGTGGTGGCGTCGGCCTGCGCGAACGCCTGAAAGAGACGGCCAAACTGTTCTCGGGTGAGTCCGACGCCGGTGTCCTCTACGCTCAGCGCCAGAAAATCCTCGCCATGCCGTTCGGTGCGCAGGGCGCGCAAGGTCACCGTACCGTTGGTGGTGAACTTGCCGGCGTTGGACAGGAGATTGAGCAGCACCTGACGCACCTTGCCGGGATCGGCGGTCATGCTGCCGACGTCGGCGTCGCTGTGCACCACGAACGCATTCCCCTGCTTCTTCACCACCGGCGCGACAGTGCCTTCCACCTCGCGCAGGAGCGTGGCCACGTCGACCCTCTCGAGATTGAGCTCCATGCGCCCGGCTTCGATCTTCGAGAAGTCGAGCACATCATTGATCAACCCCAAAAGGTGTTTGCCGGCGCCAGTGATTCGCTTGAGGTCGGCAGCGATCTCGACAGCGGTCATATCAGCCGCATCTTCCTGCAGCATTTCGCTGTAGCCGATAATGGCGTTGAGCGGCGTACGCAGCTCATGGCTCATGTTTGCCAAAAACATGCTCTTGGCTCGGCTTGCCGCTTCCGCCTTTTGTCGTGCCTCCGTGGCCGCATCGCGCGCCGCCCCAAGCGCACCAATCGTGGTATCGAGTTCTTGCCGCTGGCGTGCGGCATCGTGCTGCAGCTTCCTCTCGCGCCCACGGAAGTACGCGAGGAGCGCGGCAACGGAAAGCGTGAGGATGACACTGGCCAGCAGGAGCGAAGCTGGGGACACGACAGCTACCGATTCAGGTTGTACGCGCGCGGTCGCTCTCGGGACGCCGATGAGAACAGCCCTGCCAGCGGGCTCGCCCAAGTTGACGCAGGCCTCCCGAAATGGACGCGCGGAAATATGCCGCGATCTCGTACGGCTTGGTAACCCGTATCCCCCGCATCTTTGCGAGCGGCGTTGACCATCGTTCCCAACCCCCCGCGACGTGAACAGATCACGAACAATCCGGGATCGTCCTGAACTTGCATGGGAGACGCGGATGTTCACCGCGCACACCGCGCACTCAGGCAGGCACGACTTCTGGAGGGACTTCATGGCTCGCGGCGCTGATACCACAGTCACCAAAATCGATTCATCGACCTCACCGGTCGGGGCTGACGGCGAGGTCTACCTTGCCTCGGGAAAGTCGCTGTCCATGCGCATGTGGCGCGACGAGCCGCCGGCCGACTCCAAACCGGCGAGTCGCCGGGAGTACGAAACCGTAGGCTACGTCCTCGACGGGCGGGCGGAATTGCACATCGAAGGACAGATGGTGTTGCTCGAACCGGGAGATTCCTGGGTGGTGCCTCTCGGTGCAGAGCACAGCTACAAGATTCTCGAAACCTTCAGCGCCATCGAAGTCACGCATCCGCCCTATCAGGTGCACGGACGCGCGGAGTGACGCGCCGGCGGCCGGGGGCGTTAAGTCCCCGGTGAGCCTCGCGGGTGGTCGACTATCGGCGCCAGAGCCGTTCACGAGTTCGCCGTTCCAGAAGGGAGGCGGGACACGCGGGGATTGCTGACCGAGCACGCGAAGTGCCGGGAGCATGAGCGTGTGAACGTCGGGAACCGGCATTGAGTCGTTATGGAAGCGAACGAGCGAGCGATCCGTTGGCGTCGGTTAAGTATCGCGCGTCGATATTGTGCAGCCGCCTCCGGTAGTCACGTCACATTCCCGCAGTTGTGGTTGCGGAAGCATCCGTCGCGCCTGTCGCGATTAGCCAAGCAGTCGACGACGTGTTTCGGCGGCAGTCGCCTCCACGACGAGACCGATTGAGGTCAGAACGTCGTGATGCCCTGCAACGTGTGCGGCGGCGTGGAGCGCATGGTCGCGATTGGCATCAAGACGGTCGCAGACATCTGCGACACGTTCCTTCGCCAGCGCCGGCGTGACGCCGAACGAGCGCGCTGCTTTTCTGAGTGCGGCCGGTGTCAGCTGGGCCAGGTGCAACGCTCCGGCGAACAGCAGCGGCAACGAGGTATTCAGATCGTTGTGCGACGACGTCGCGGATGTCCTTCAACGCGGTATGTTTGCGTCGCACTTGGTGGCGCATTCTTTACGGAGCTTTTTCCTCTTCAGTCGGCAACCTCCCGATTTGAGTCGCCCTGCCTCCCTCTTCAGACCCGTCTGAATCGCATAACGCAGAACGGCGCCCCAGCCAAAGCGGGGCGCCGTGCGCGGAAGTCGTTGATTTATAAAGCCAGTGGCTAGGGAGGGAATCGAACCCCCGACACGCGGATTTTCAGTTCCCATGCCACTCGGCCGTTCTCGGTCGTGCTTCACAGGGCAAAGTCGTGCATGGCGGTGCAGGGTCCCTCAGTTTGGGGCTCTTGGGTCCCTCAGTCTGGCGCTGATGATACTCTCGTGTTGAGGATCGGTGCGTCCCATACGTCCCGCACTTTGGTTAGCCTCTTGTTCTTCGCTCGGACCCGTGTGGTTTGCACTCGTGGCAATCATCCCGATAACGGATCGACCAGCTACGCTCAAGCTCTCAGGCGGGTACATCAACGTCCGCGTCGATGCGGCAACCGCTCCAGTTACCCAATCCTACCGCTTGTGAGCCACGAAGTCGCACAGTCTAACCTGTTAAGACTGCATAGCGTTCCGAGTAAAAGCTGTTGCGCGCCGCCGCAGTGGGGAGCCGATGCGCCAGGTCTTCAGCTGAAACGCTCTGCGATTAGGGACGAAGCGTGGGGGCGATAGGAATAATTTGGACGCCTCAGTTCAATTGAGTCTCACAATGACAGCAACGCGTCAACCGTGATGGCCGGGCGGCGCCGCTCTCCTACTTGGAAGCTTCCAGGTCTTCGTCGTTCTCATCGCCATCCGCCTCAGCGGAGAGCCGGGGCCACACGATCTCAAATGATCTCAGATACTCAGCCTGCCGAAGGCTGATCTGCGCGCGCCCCACGATTTCGACATGGTCGACAAATATGCCATCGCATTGCATCAGCAAATTGTTCAATTCATCCGCGAGCGCGTCAATCTGTTCACGAGTCTCGCGTTTATCTCGGTCATCGAATGAGTCCATTAGCACTCCGTATACCGTAACGGTATACTCGGCATTGGCGTCCAGCTCGGCTAAAGGTTCGATCAACAGCATGATGTCGAACAACACCTTTGCCCGAACCTCGCGATCCAAGAGCGCTTCTATTTGTGGCTTCGCTGGCGCTACGCGCGCATCGAAGCTGTCTGGTCGGGCGCCACGGAGATAGCGGCGGCTCACCATCGTAGCGAGCTCGATGGCGATTGCGGGGTCTGCTCTCAGTTCGTCAGAGGGAGTGTGCTCAAGCAATAAGCTGTGCGACACATGGCCGCGATATCGCACGTCGATCTCGACGGGTTGCATCGTGCCATCCGGCTTCGTGAGTGCCACATGAAGGGTGCGGGGCGAGCGCAGGTGCTCTAGGCTTCCCTTGAGCGTCTTGATCTTCTTGGCAAGCACCACCTCCACAACCGGCTCATGGTCGAAATTGTCGCAAGCGATGTCACAGTCTTGCGAGACGACGATGTAGAAACGTGTAGGAGGCCACGTCCCGTCTACAGGCGGAGTGAATCCACCGGGGATGTGCCGCACCTTCAACGCTAGGGTGTGCGGTAGCACCGACCCCTGGCGCCAACCGCTTGCAAGAAGCTGAGTGCGAACGTTCGCGGCGTGACCTCCCGACTCAACTAACGGATCGGGGAACTCAGTCATTCGACAGCAGCGGAACTACGCGCATAGTCGCGCGCTCCCCTCAACCGATCCCACGTAGCCGCAAACGCTCGAACTCAATATTCTCCGCCGTGATCGGTCGGGCAACGCCAATGCAAGCGCCTCGCTGGGCGCGACGCTCGGAAAACTGCGCCTCCAGTCGAGCGGCGAGCGCCTCCATGGTTGACTCGATGGCGGTAAACTGCCATTCCGGCGCGGACAAGAGCGACAGGAGGCTTGTTCCTTCATCTCCGACTGGAGCGGCAACCAAGCGACCCAAGGTCTCGTTGGTCCGGGTACGCCACATAGTCGCCACCCGATGAAGCTCGCTCAGCCGATTTGAATCGGATTGCATCTTAGGCACCGGCACCGTGCCTTTCATCCACCCATAGAGCGTACCGCGCGCGACGCCGAGCACCTGCGCCACCTCGGTAACAGACAAAGACAACGTGCGCTGAATCGCCGCGAGCCGCTCGCCAGCCGTGATCGCCAGCGCTTCGACATCGACCTGTTCGCTGACCGGGGTGCTCGGCTCGGCGGCAGCCGCAGAGAAAATTAAGCGAGCGTTGTCGGGCTCAAGGGGATAAAGCGGTAGCGGGACGTGCGCGCTGGCGGGCTTGGCCAACACCACGACTTTAGTTGGTCGCGCTTCCTCTAAACTAACCCAGCCCGCTGCTGGATACGCCGAGCGTGCGCCGTAAGACATCAGGGACCCAAGCGCCCACGGAGCATGGCCCGTCGGACCGTCGACACGGGAGAACGCGTCGGCAGCTTTGCTCGAGCCACTCGGCTGACCCGTCCATGCGGACGCGATCACCAGTGAGTTATAACTGTCATCTACGTCCATCATCGTCATAGCAGCAGTGGCGGTCATTCCGTTATCTCCTCCCATCCCCCCCACTCGGCGATGGCGTGCGGCGTCACGATGGCCTCAAATGCGGCCTTCGCTGTGCTGTGGAGGGCCTCAAAGTGAGCAAGCACGGCAGGCACCGCGTAATCCATCGGTGCCGCCGCCGTTGGCCCTGTAAACAGAGAGAAGTGATCAAAGTCTACGAGTAGGCTCGGACGGTTCGGATCCATGTGAGCCGGCGGCCTGAGGCCGGCAACATCAACATCCGGCGACGAGAATTGCCCCGGCGCCATGACGGCCGACCGTATCGCGAGCGCGCCGAGAGGAGTGATGCCAATGCTCTCGGTCGAGAATCCAACCTTTGAGGCGCCAAGTTCCGGTGCCTCTTTGAACGGAAAGCCAAGGAGGCCTGCATGCACATATTGCCCGAAGCTCTCCCCAGCGCGGATCTGGACCAAGTCGACGTAGCGCAGACCGAGGCGATCCACGACGCTCACTGGCATAGTGGACTGAAGAGCGTCCAGCCCTCGCTCCATATACCCCACGAAGTGCTGAAACGTCTTATACCCTGTAGAGTGAAGTACGAAGCTGGATTCGCTGCAGTGGAAAGCAAACCGTTCGTCTTTGTCCAGAAACTGGGCGTATGCTGCCGTCCGGTGCTCCACCGATGGCGGCGTCCCTTGCGCGGCGACGCCAACCTTCACCTCGCTAGTGTGGCCTTCTATGAACCGAGGGAAGCCCACTTCGTAGAGAGCGGACCGAAGTGCGTCCAAGCGACCTTCCCAACCTGGCATGGGCGGGAAAACAACCTGCGCCAGTACCTGGACGAGCGGGGCATTCCGGAGGCGCTTGGAAGGCGGCATAGAGCATGAAGATACTATCAAAGTGAACAACAAACAAGACACGCAACTGTACAATCAGGACGCGCCTTTTCACAACTTGTCACGTTGCTTCTGTCTTCTTCGTGAGGTCCGCCGTCATTGCGCGCGATCATGGTGAGCACTGCGCGCGACGGGTCATTGGCTCCTTGGACTGGATGAGCAATCGGCACGACAGCTGACGTTTGCTGTTCGAGCGCCCCAGTGCCAGAGCAGCCGGCTCCAGCTCAAGCCACGGCGCCGTCCGACAACATTCGTCGCGATCCAGACGCGACCAGCCGCGGAAGCGACGAGCTGCTCCGAGCAGCGGTCGCCACGGTCCGCCTACAGCGGTACACCTGCGATTCAGTCACGGGGCTCCTTACGACAAATTTCGGCACGAGTCGGGAGATCTCACCGTATTGCAACCAAGACACGTACTAGTACCTCCTGACCGACGTTGGTGGCACGTGGGTGGTCCAGCCTCGATAATGCCCTCGTCACGGGAGCAGGCAAGACGGGACATCCGCTCCACGAGCGGCGCTCGACGAGGGCAACCAACGGCACTACGCATCGCCCTCTCCCGCTGAAACCCCCGCCGTCGAGTGCGCGGTACACGCTGTCAAACAAATTTTACCGCCGCTTTCTCAGCAGATTGTACAGGCCTACTGGTCACTGGTAGCTCGACAGGACCGCGGTTAAGACAGCGACGTGCTCACGGGTCCTGAATCAAGAGATTTGCCCTCTAGAATGGCCTTTCCAGCAAGGAAATACGTTCTACCTGTCCGCGTCGCGCACAGGGCGGCGCCCGTCGAGAGAAGGAGCCGATTATTCCACGCACTCGTCACGGAGTCCTTGGAGATATTTGGAGAGTCCCGTGATCAGCGTGCGTTCCCGCCAAGCTTCAGCTTGAAGGGTTACGAACGCCTCCTGGAGCTCAGCATTACTTGTGGTGGCCGTAATCGTGACGTGATCGCTTACCACAATGGCCATACACTCCAGACCGGCCCCATCCTCGACGCCGGGGGTCACGCGGTCTTCACTCTGGCTGAGCCAGTCCCCCGCGTCCCAGACTTCCTCAATGTCGCCGTCGACTTCCTCAAGGATCGCCTCGATCTCACGGAGCGCGCGCCGCGCCTCCTTGGTAAACGTGGCTATGAGATTTCTGCCGTCCCAGGTCTCGCCGGCGCCAGCACAGACGCGGTCCACCATCGGGGACACCTGTGACGACAGGGAAATCAGCTGCGCTCCGGTTAGCCGTGATGAACAGTCGATACGCTGCTCGAATCCGTACCAGTATTCCGGCGGTCCGCCGCTCACGTAGTGGGTAAACCTCCATCCTGCCGTGTTCGTTTTCGTGTCGATCCAAAAGTGCGCGGGCCAACTTTGGTCGAACTCCCGCGGCTCGTAGAGCGGTGCACGGCAGTCGGGGTGGGGCGTCTGGATCTTCACCACCGGTGTGAAGGACGGAGAAGGAAAGGGCTGCATCGTTGCGCTATCCCAGGTAGATGGTTGCTGTGTTCGTCGACGCCAGGCGCGTCTTTGGCAGCCTACCGAATCGGGGTCAAGGCTGCCATTTGGCCGCTCAGGCGATGCCGTGGGCGAAAGCGCCCACGTCCCACGCCGCCCCCGCGACCGTGCACCGACGCTGCCTCTTTGGCTGCCACCTACGCGACCTCAGGGAGCAACATTGCACACGCTGCAACAGCAACTCACCGAGTTTTTTGCGGACCTTCGCCGGCCGGTTCTCGGCGAAATGTTCGTCCAAGACTACGCGGCGCTGCATCCGGCCCTCGCCGCCAAACTGACACAGCCGTTCACCGAGCTCGTCGGCAGACAGGCTGTCATCAACATGATCGGGATCCTGCCGTTGGGGCGCGCCGTCTCCATCGCTGAGCTCGAAACGGTCGATGGCGACACGAGCGATGGCGCACGCCCGGTGCTGACCGATCACGCCTGCTCATGGTTGGCTTATGAGAGCGACTCGCCGGGTGCGCAGGTGGCCGCGCTGCTCGCTCGGCTCGTGCTCAAAGAGCCGGCCACGGAGAGTGTGATGAGCCTTCATGCGCGGCTGCAGCGCGCCTGCACCGCGCCTTTCACTACGTGGAATTTTGACTACGGCGGCATGGCGCGAGTCGCGCGGCTGCTCGCCGCGGCGGAGGGCCGGCACGAGATCGTGGTCACCCAGCTCGCGGAGGCGGCGCTGCTGTTGATGTCACGCCAGGCGTGGGACGCGGTCGCGAAGATCTTTCCCGACGGCACTCCCGAATGGGGTCGGCTCTCCGACGCGTATAAGTCGCTGCGCGGGCGCGTCCTACGGCAGGATCCTCTCGCGCATGACCGTCTGCTCTCGGCCGGCGTGTTCTCACGAGATGCCCTGCTGCCGCTGCCACCGTCAGGCCGGATCGCGGACCTACGCCTGCCCGGTGTCGGGCTGGGGTTTGCGTGGCCGGGCGCCCGCGCCGAGTCCACTGTGGGGCCCCTTGAGTCGTCGCCGCTGCACTTGGACGATTCCGCCCTCCTCACGCACGTTCTGCTGCCAGGACTGAAACGGTGGGGGGTAGTGATCCCCTGGCGCGAACCGAGCGTAAGGTCCGGGCTCCTGCGGCAAGTCGTGGGTCGCACCCCGTCGGACGGCGGCTGGCCCAAGCTCATCAGGGCCATGATCGACCGCTACGGATTCGAGTCGGACATCAGCCAGGCAGGGTATTCGGTCGAGGAGATCGTCGCGTTTGCTTGCGGAAGCCACGGGGTCGCGCCTGCGGCGCGCCAGTCATCGCCTGCAGCAGGCACGCCAGCTCGCGTCCAACTTGAGGAGGATCAGAGTGCGGTCCGAGAGAACGCGGCCGAAACTCGGGCCCCGGCTGGCGAGCAGGTGGCGGTGGCAAGGCGGACCTACGTTGAAATTCTCGCGTCGTTGCGTGCCCAAGGCGTCCACGGTCACGACGACGTGCTCAAGGAAATCTCCCTGCTGGCCGACGAACGCCTCGCGGGGCAGGGAGGCGCTCGCCTTCTGCTCATAGGCCCTCCTGGTACAGGAAAGACACGGATCCTCTCCTCGCTAGCAAAAG
>JBBSCJ010000018.1:0-68866 GCA_038250435.1 Gemmatimonadales bacterium
GGCTTCTTCGACGACAACGGCATCACCATCGACGGCAGCACGGCACTCTCGTGCAGCGATGACACCGCCAAGCGGTTCGACGCCTATGGCTGGCAAGTGCTGCACATCGCCGACGTGAATGACCTCGACGCAATCGATGCCGCCATCGCCGCCGCAAAGGCCGACCGCGAGCGCCCCACACTGGTCATCACCAAAACGCACATCGGCTACGGCTCACCGAATCGACAGGACACCGCCAAGGCGCATGGCGAAGCGCTCGGCGTTGCCGAAATCGCACTCACGAAGGAAGGGTACGGCTGGCCGAGCCGGGAGCCGTTTTTCGTACCGGAGGAAGCGCGGACGCATTGGCGCGAGCGCGTGGCCACGCGAGCCGCCACGCATACGGCATGGAAAACGCGCTGGCACAGCTACCAGTTGGCGCACCCCGGTCTGGCGACAGAACTCGAACGGCGCATGCGCAACGAACTCCCGGCCGACTTCCACAACGCCTTCCCCACCTTCGACGCGAAGAGCGGCAACGTGGCGAGCCGTGCGGCGAGTGGTGCCGTGATCAACGCGATCGCCCCGGTCGTTCCGGAGCTGATCGGCGGCTCGGCCGACCTCACCGGATCGAATCTGACGAATGTGAAGGGGGCGATGTACTTCTCCCCTGCCGAACCCGCCGGTCGCAACTTCCATTTCGGCATTCGCGAACACGCAATGGGCGCGATCATGAACGGCATGGGTCTGCACGGCGGTGTGATCCCGTACGGCGGCACCTTCCTCGTGTTCAGCGACTACATGCGCCCCGCCATCCGTCTCGCCGCCCTCATGGGCGTGCAGGCGATCTACGTATTCACTCACGACTCCATCGGACTCGGCGAGGACGGTCCCACGCACCAGCCGATCGAACAGCTCGCGGCGCTGCGCGTGATTCCGAACCTGCTCGTGTTACGCCCCGCCGATGCCGACGAAGTGAGCGAAGCGTGGCGCGTGGCGATCACGCATCGCGCCGGTCCGACGGCCATCGTGCTCACACGACAAACGCTCTCGTACTTCAACGAACCCGTTCGTGCCCACGCGGGTGTACCTCTCGGCGCGTACATGGTGGCCGACGCCGCTGGGCGCGTGCCGAACGTGGTGCTCTTGGCCAGCGGGTCGGAAGTGGAGATCGCGCTCGCCGCGCGTGAGCAGCTCGCCGCCCATGGCATTCACGCGCGGGTCGTGAGCTGCCCCAGCCTGGAGCTTTTTGCACAGCAGCCGATGGAGTACCGCAATCACGTGCTCCCCGCTGGCGTACCGCGCGTCGCCGTCGAGGCCGCGCACCCCGCGCCGTGGTATCGGTGGGTCGGTGACCACGGTGCCGTGGTCGGCATCGAGACCTTTGGCGCGAGCGCGCCGTTTCAGGTGCTGTACAAGGAGCTGGGGATCAGCGCCGAGCACATCGTGAAGGTGGTGAAGGGCGTGCTCGCGTAGTACCGCGTTGGCAGCGGAGGCGACGGCAGCGTACGGCGGATTCTCGCGGGTCGCTGTGTGTGGTCACATACTGTTGCCGCAGCGAGCGCCGATCAGTTCGCGCACCGCGCCAGCGCGACCGGGCACCGTTCGGGATCGGGGGCCGGTGCGGAAGCGGCGTCACCGGGTCCACCGAAAGTGTAGGTCGCGAGTTGCAATGTGCCCAGCTCACGACCCGGGATCGGGAAGTGAATGGGTGTGTTCTCCGGCAACGTTTGCCAGCCGCGTGCATCGAAGTACGCGATGACGCCACTCATGCCGGCTCCTTCGATGCCTTTTTCGTAGCGCAGCGCGTCCCACAGGCTGCCGCAGGCGCCGCTGGGTTTGCGCGGTACGCAACCGGGCTCGTCGGGCGGGCCGTTTATCGTGACCTGCGGCAATTCGCCGTTGGCCACACGCGACAGGTTGATCAGCGGTACCGCTTCCCCTGCCCGGTTCAGACGAATCAGCCCTTCCGCCTTGAGCAGATTCATTTCCGTTACCGACATCGCAAGCTGCGGACCGACCTGCCAGGAGATGTCGGTGCCGAAACGACGGAAGAAGTAGTGCGAGAAGCGCCACGACCCGCGGCTGATCGGGAAGATGTTGTTCAGGTTGAAGCCCATGTACTTGCCGGGCGACGCCGGACCGGTTGGCCCCTGAATACGGCGATCCCTGGTACGCATCTGAAACGCCACGCGGTTTTCGAGCGGTGTTGCCATCCAGTTCACCCACCCGTTCGTCGAGTCGGCGGCCCCGATGAGCCAGTAGCTCGGCCGACCGAAATCCGACGGACGTCCGGCGGTGCGCAAACGCGCGATGAGGCGCTTCCAGTCGTCGAAGAGCACTTCCGGCTGCGCTTCCGGAGCGAAATCGGTGGTGATGCCGGCGTCGATGCGATTGATCACCTCCTGCCAGTTCACCGCAGCGCGCTCGGTGCGCGAACGCGCCGAGTACACCATGAGCCGCGCTGCGAACGAATTGGCCAGACGGACAAACTGATCTTTCGTGAACGATTGGAACAGCCACGACTCTGCCGGAAATGTCATGCCGGCGCGCGTGTTCGCCGCGTCGATTGCCTGGTCGAGTTGGCCGATCGCGGTGGTGATCACTACCGGGTACGGGCTGAATGTCGGCGCGCGCAACGTATCCAGCTGTACGGTTTCGTCGATGAGCGCGGCCCTGTCGAAGTACAAACCGAGATAGCCGTACGATAGTCCCTGCATGAGCTTGCCCATCGCCCGCGCCCGTGCCGTGCGCGTGGAATCCCGGATCAGCAACCCGTTGTCGAGCGCCGCGAGTACGTCGTTGCTGGACGACGCGGTGCGATACAGCTCAAACCATGGTCGCTCGTTCGCCAGTCGACGTACATTTACGGGGCTGTTGTTCCACGACGAACGCGGTTCCGCCGACAGTTCGAGTTGCCCGAAGTCGGCGAAACCCGACGTGAACTCGCGAGCCATCGTGGAGAACGCCCATGACGGGAAGTCGTCATGACCGGCCACCGGCCACCACGTCCGGAACGACGTCGCGACGAACGATTCCGTCGTGAGCGGCTGCGCGGTCACCCTTTCGGCATCCGGGCGGTTGGGGTTGGTAACCGACAGATCCTGGCACGACGCCAGCAGCAGCGTGAGTGCTACCGGCGCGGCAATTTTACGGGCGGAACCAGTCATCTCTCGTGCTCGCCGGTCAGAAGGTGATCTCGACGCTGGCCGTATACGTCCGGTAGCGTGGATAGTTGAAGCTGTCGAGCCGGTTCTGCACGTTGCCGACTTCGGGGTCGAAGCCTTTATAGTTGGTGAGCGTAAGCAGATTGCGGCCGATGACGGACAGCGACATCTGCTCGGCGCCAACGGCCGCGAGCGAACGGGTAAGGCGAGACGGCAAGCGGTACTTCAGCGAGACTTCGCGCAGTTTTACAAAGCTGGCGTCTTCCACAAAAAAGTTGTTGGGATTGTTGGCGGCGTACAGCCCCACGTAGTACTCGACGGGCTTTCGCAACCCTTCCGCCTTGCCGGTCTGATCGACATCGGCACTCCGGCCAAACTGGTAGCCGCGCTGATTGGTCTGGTTGTACGCATCCCCACCGACCTGTGCATCCCACAGCATGTACAGCTGCACGCCACGCCAGCCGAGCGTGTTGGAGAAGCCCAGACGATAGCTCGGATTGCCATCGCCGATACGCCGCACTGCGGGGTTTCCCAGCGAATCGAGAGCAGTGATCGGAAGTCCCCAGCCGTAGGCCGTGTTGCCGATCGTGGTGCTCGTCCCCCACAGGTTGTTCGTCTGTCCCTGCGTAAAATCGTTGCCGGGACCAACCCAGACCAACAGGCCATCATCGTTCACCTGAAATTCGTTGGCGCGAGTCCCCACGTCCGCCGGCAATTCTCCGGCGCTCTGTGCGAACCGGAAGCCGTGAATCGAACCCAGCGTTTCACCCGCACACCTGAACGCTATGGTGTTGGTGGTGAAGCAGGGGCGGTTGAACTCCGTGATCTTGTTGCGCGACCGGTCGGCCACGAGCCCCGCGCGCCACGTGAAGTTGGGACGGCGTACGAGCTGCGCTTCAAATGTCCCTTCCCACGTATGACCGGTCACCGTACCGGCATTCTGCCATTGGTTCGGGAAGCCAACGAAGCCGGGGAGGTCAATCAGAATGATCTGGTCGGTGGTCTTCTGCCGCGCCCGCGAGATCTGCAGCGAGTAACGGTTCTTGATGATGGCGTCCACACCGATCTCGGTTTCCTTCGACTGTTCGGGCTTGAGAAAACGATTGCCGAGCGTCTGCCTGACGATGCCCCCGCCGGCGATGAAGTTGAAGGTCTCGAATCTGTCGTTGAACTCGGGACGGCCGCCCGCCGTTCCCTGCGAGGCGCGCAGCTTGAACTCATTGATCGATTGGAACGGCCACCATCGTTCTTCCGACACACGGTACGCACCGCTCACGCGATGGTACCAGTTCTCCTGCTCTTCGGTACCGAACAGCGAGCTGCCGTCCTGCCGCAGCAAGCCGTCCACAATCAGCTTGCCCTTGTAATCTGCGGCGCCCGAGACGAAGAGGCCGTTGCTCTTGATCGTCTCGCTGGTAGAAGAGATGAAGCTCTGAGTGGCGTTGTTGAGACTGTTTACGCCGGGGGCGGAAAAGGTGTTGCCCTCTGCCGTGACCAGGTCGTTCGTTTCGCGTTCCAGCAATCCTCGGGCCGTGGAGCGCAGCGTGAAGGCACCCAGCTGCTTGAGCAGGTTCGCCGAGACCGCCGCATTCACTGCATTCGTGATGCCGTTGAAGCGCGAAATCGCGCCGGGACCGCCGTCGCTGAAACCTTCCGTTCTGAGGCCCTGGTCGAGAAAGAACGCACTGCTGCGGTCGGAGCGGTCGTAGCTGAGATTCGCGTCTACGGCGAGCCAGGTGCGTGGTGCGTAGCGCGCTTCCACACTCCCCTGCGTTCGCGCCCGATTACGCGTATTGCGTTCGGTGGAGAGCACGTACAGCGGATTCTCCTCGCGCCCTTCGAAGTCGGGCTGGAAGATGAACGGCGTACCGTCGGGGTCCGGCTGACGGAGGTCCACGTCGGGCGCCTGATTGAACAGGTCGAAGAAGGCGTCGTCGTAGAGATTCTGGCGCGTGCTCCGGCTGTGAAAGGCGCTGACGCCGAAGCTGAGGTTCTCCCTCGGACGGTGATCGAGATTGAGGCGGAAGTCGTTCTGGTCGTACCGTCCCGAGTTGAGCACCACACCATCTTCGCGAGAGTTCACGTACGCAAAAAACCAGTTCGTTCTGCCACTGTTCTGCGTGATGTTGAGCGAATTGCGCGAGAAGTTGCCCGGATCGAAAAATCGGTCAACCTGGTTGAACGCGGTGCCGGCCTTGTACGGGTTGTCCTGAAAGCGATTGCCGACCGGTTCCGGCACACGCTGTTCGCGCGGCACCACCGTGCCTTGCTGGTTTATCCAGTCGCCTTGTTCGTTCACAAGAAAGAAGTGCGAGCTGGCTGACCTCACGCGGTTGGCGAGTGAGTTGGAGCCGACCTCCGAGCGCACGGTGAACTTGGTGCTCCCCTCGGCAAGCTGTGCACCGCGGCGCGTGCGAATCTGGATCACCCCCGACGCGGCGCGCGAACCGTACAGCGAAGCGGCGGCCGCGCCCTTCACCACCTCCACGCTCTCGATATCCATGCTCTGGAGATCGGCGCTGGCGGCGGGATCGAAGGACTGCGCCTGGATCACCCCGTCCACCACCACGAGCGGCGCGGTGGACTTGCTGATGGAGGTTGGTGTGCGCAGCACGATGTTCGTGCCGCTGCCGGCCTGCCCTGACGGCACGACGCTGACGCCGGCAATCTTGCCCTGAATGGTTTCAAGCGCATTGGTGGCGGGTACGGGCGCGTCTTCGGCGCTCACGCGGCCCACGCTGAACGGCACGCGGGTACCGCTCGTCGGATCCACGACGCCAGTAGTCACCACCGCCTGCAAGTTCAGCGAGGCGGCGTTCAGGGCCAGATTCAGGGTGAGCACCCCGTTGGCAGTGACCACGATGCCCGTGCGCGTGATGCGGCGGTAGCCAAGTCGCAGCACTTCAAGGTTGTAGCTGCCGGCGGGAACGTTCACGATCGTGTAGCGACCATCCGGACCGGAGCGCCCTTCGAGGCGCGTGGTGCCGCGCGAGAGCAGGACCTGCACGCTCGTGAGTGGCTTCCCCGAGGCGGAGTCGCTGATGAGACCTACGACGCGGCCGGTTCGTGCCGTCGCGGTAACTCCCTGCGCACACAATGGCGAGGACCACGTCGACGTAGCGGTGAAGGCGGCCGCCACCAACAGCGCCACCGGCAGAACGTTCGCCCTCACCGTGCGACGGCGGAGACGCAGCTGCAACGCGTGAACCAGAGATGATGACAACACGTCGGGGTCACTTGGGACCATTTTTCCTCCGAAGGGCGATGTAGTACGAGCGCAGACTCTCGTTCGCCAGTATAGGCCCCGTCACGACCTCGGGAAAGCGCTCCACGGCGAGCATCTCTGCAACTGTCGTCGACCATTCCCCGTATCGACTCGCATGCCCCGTTCCCCCGTCAAGGTGACTGCCGGTCGCGTCACCCGCTCGCTTAAACAGCAGGTCGGCATCCTCGGCACCGCCATCGGCGTGGTGTGGGTCACGCATGGGATGAACCTTGCGCTCGGAGGAGTGCTGTTCTCCTTCGGGATCATCCCGCGCACCGCGGTGGGATTACGGGGACTGTTGTTCGCCCCGTTCCTTCACGCGAACACGGCGCATCTGATGGCCAACACGCTGCCGTTCGTGATGCTCGGCTGGCTGGTAATGCTGCGCGATGCCCGCCACTTCGTCCCTGTCACCCTCTACGCCATGCTGGGCTCCGGACTCGCGGCGTGGTTGCTCGGTGCGCCCGGATCGGTGCACATCGGCGCGAGCGGGGTAATCTTTGGCTATCTCGGATTCCTGCTGCTTGGCGGTTGGTACGCGCGCAGTGCGATGAGCATCGTGCTCAGTCTGCTGGTCACCGCGGTATGGGGAACCCTGGTGCTTGGCGTCGTCCCCGGAGAGGCCGGGATCAGCTGGCAGGCACATTTGGGCGGAGTCGTGGCCGGCGTGCTGGCAGCGCGGAGCTACCGCAAGCGGTAGCCCACGCTCAACTCCCCTTCAGTCGGGCGAGCGCACCGGCGAGGAAGACCTCTTTCCATTGCAGCAGCGTCTCCACCGGCACACCGGCATCGGCCGCGATCACGTCTGCCGATGCCCCCTGCAGCAGACGCAGCACACTCTCCGCCTGGCTCTCGGGCGGAGGCGGAGACGCCGGCGCCCCCCCGGTGGCATTCACCGATGACAGCACGGCGGTTTCGGCGACGGGCAACGCCGGGGTACTCGCCGGGGTACTCGCCGCCCGTCGGCGCACCGCGATCGCCTGCACCACCAGGTCACTCAGGGTTTTCACATATCGCAGCGTGGCCCGATCCGGCACGTCGCCCACGGTGACGCGGTCCACGTACAGGCACCCCACGATCTTCCCCGCCACAACAATGGGAAAGACGCCGAACTGCTTGGCGCCATTCGTCTGCGCCCACCGCAATTCCATCGCGTTCATCCCCCGATCGGCCGGCACATACACCGGCTGCCGTTGCAGCAGCGCCGCCACCACCGGGCCACCACGAATGCTCATGGGAAAACTGAACTGTGCCATCAGCTCCTCCACCCCGACACCTAACCCGGAGCGAGCCGTGAGCTGGGTGCGGTCGGCGTTCAATACACAGGCGATCACCCGGTCGAAGGGGCCGCCGCGGAGCGCTCCTTCAAGTGCAAGCAGCAGGACATCTCCCAGCTCGCTGTCAGCGGTGTTCGTCGCCTTTCCCTGTAACTCCTGCCGCAGCGTATCGCGTAACGCATCGCGTAACGTCAACGCGCCATCACCATCGTCGCGCGGGTCGTCCGTGGCGTCCCATTCCCCGCAGGGAAGGGCTGCCACGCCGAGCGCCAGCTTGGCGGACTGGGTTAACTGCTTGAGACGGAAGCGATCGGTGGCGATCTGCGCACTGGTGAACAGTTCGCGCGTTTCGTTGAGCGCGCCGGCCACCACCGCCTGCACCTGCTCGCGAGTGAGCTTCACCTTCCCCGCGTGACGAGCGAGCACGTCGTCGAGCGCCGCCGTGCGGCGGCTGTCATCCTGATCGCGGTGGTAGAGCACGAGCGTGAGGTCATGACTGAAGGCGGTAATGGCCGCCGACAGCGAGACTGATGCGGACGCCTTGGCGGTAATTCCCTGCGTGACGGTGTCGGGCATCCCCCACTGCCGCGACACCTCCACCCCCAGCTCTTCAAAGCGAAAGCCAAGAACTGCCGTGGCCGCGCCGACATCGGTTTTCCTGTCGTTGACGATGAGCGCCTGAATGCTGGCGTGATCCTCCGGGAAGTGACAGGCAACGAGGACCTCCCCCAGATTGCGGAACATGCCGCACAGGTGTGCCTCCTCCGGCTCCGCGATCCCCAGCTTGGTCGCCACTTCCCGGGCATGATTGGCCGTGAGCAGCGACATCAGCATCAACTCCCTCAGTGCCGGCGAGCCTTTGTGGTAGTTCTCGAAGAGCAGGAGGCTGCTCGCCAGCTGACGTACCGTGCGGGCTCCCAGCATCATCATCGCATGGGTGGCGCTCTGGATCGGGCGCCCGGAGCGACGGTAGTGCGCGCTATTGGCGGTGCGCACCACGCCGAGGGTCAGGCTATACTCGCGCAGCACCACGTTGGCGAGCCGCTGCAGCGAACTGGCGTCGTCGTCGAGCGCCGACACCGCATCGATGATCTGCTTGGACAGCGCCGGGAAGTCGTTTCCCTCTGCTATGCGCGCGAGGCGCATGCGCACGGGTGACGCATCCTGATCGACGGCGGCCGGGTCGTGAGTGGCGAATCGCGTGGGCATCCTGCTTGAGTATCGACCGCAACCTCAGCTTCCTGTCCCCGATCTTTCCACGTGCGCGCTAGCGCATCCAGTGACAGGTATACCCGCCGGGATTCTTCTTCAGGTAATCCTGATGGTATCCCTCGGCGGACCACCACGTGGCTTCCGGACCGATCTCCGTGGTGACCGGCCGGGTCCACAGCCCCGACGCCGCTGCGCGCGCTTTCACGCGCTCCGCGCTTTGCTGTTGCTCGGGCGTGGTATAAAAAATGGCTGACCGGTACTGCGTCCCCACGTCGTTGCCCTGGCGGTTGACCGTCGTTGGATCGTGCAGCCGGAAAAACCAGTCTTCGAGCAGCGACTCATAGCTCAAGACCGAGGGATCGAACACGATCCTCACCGACTCGGCGTGCCCCGACTTGCTGTCGTGCGTATCGTGGTAGGTCGGATGCTCCAGCCAACCGCCGGTATAGCCGACGTCGGTGTCGAGCACGCCAGGTACCGCGCGCAAAAGCTCCTCCACCCCCCAAAAGCAGCCGCCAGCCAGAATAGCCACTTCCTGCGCGCCCGTGGTTGCGCCGCTGTCACTCATGACGACGCTCCGTCGCGAAACAGCCGGGCGAACTCGGCATATCCTTCCTGCTCCAGATCGGCCGCAGGAATGAACCGAAGCGACGCAGAGTTAATGCAGTAGCGCAGCCCGCCTTCGACCCGCGGTCCATCGTCGAACACATGCCCCAGATGGGAATCTCCGTGTTTCGACCGCACCTCCACCCGGCGCATCCCGTGGCTGATATCCGTCACCTCGGTCACGTTGGACCCCACCGGGCGGGTGAAGCTGGGCCACCCGCTGCCGGATTCGAACTTGTGCACCGACGCGAACAGCGGCTCGCCACTCACGACGTCCACGTACAGTCCGGCCTCGTGATGATCCCAGAATTCGTTGCGGAACGGTGGTTCCGTGCCGCACTCTTGCGTTACCGCAAACTGAGCGGGGGTAAGTCGCGCGGCCAGTTCGTCGGCTGACGGCTTCGTGTAGTCAGGCATGGGCAGTCATCGGAGGGTAAAGGAACGTAGTGATTATAGCGCACGGTCCGTCGGCCGGTTCCCGGCTGACCGCTGATTGCGGCCCGCGTGTAGCCAATCGCTGACCTTGAGGCGGCGTCCGCTCGACATGCTGCGGGCAACCAGGACATTCCCGGACTCTGGCTTCGAGGCGCTCCACTACGTCGGCAATGGCTCACATTCCGCTCGAGCTCGACGATGTCAAGGCGCGGGCCCTGGTGTGCCTTCCGTGGCAGGTGCTGCCAGTCGCTTGCTCCAGGCACGCCCGCATGCACTCCTCCATTAGCTTCCAGTATGCCTCTCAGCGCGCTGCGGTTTGACAATCAGTTCGTCAGCATGCTTCCCGGCGATCCGGAACCCTCCGCCCGGCCCCGCCAGGTGCAGCATGCCGCCTGGAGCGCGGTCTCGCCAAGCGCGGTGGCGGCGCCGGCGCTCCTCGCCCACTCTGCTGAAGTCGCCGCATTGGTCGGCTTTTCGGAAGCCGACGTCTCCAGCCGGGAGTTCGCCGACGTCTTTGGCGGCAACGCCCTGCTTACGGGGATGCAACCGTACGCCGCCTGTTACGGCGGGCACCAGTTCGGCAACTGGGCCGGGCAGCTGGGCGACGGACGCGCCATTACCCTGGGCGAGGTGGTCAACACGCGGGGCGAGCGATGGGAGCTGCAGCTCAAGGGTGCCGGACCCACACCGTTCTCACGCACGGCCGACGGCCGCGCCGTGCTCCGCTCGTCGATTCGCGAGTTCCTCTGCAGCGAAGCGATGTATCACCTGGGCGTACCGACCACCCGCGCGCTCTCCATCGTGACCACCGGCGAGACCGTACTGCGCGACATGTTCTATGACGGTAACGCGCACGATGAGCCGGGAGCCGTGGTGTGCCGCGTGGCGCCCAGCTTCATCCGGTTCGGCAACTTCGAGATTCTCGCTGCGCGCGACGATATCGCGCTCCTGACGCAGCTCGTGGATTTCACCATTGCCCGCGACTTTCCGCATCTCCTCACCCGCTTCGACCACGTCGCGGAGCGCCGCGCGAGCTGGTACGCGGAGATCTGCGAGCGCACCGCGCAGATGGTGGTACAGTGGATGCGCGTCGGATTTGTACACGGCGTGATGAACACCGACAACATGTCGATTCTCGGGCTCACGATCGACTACGGTCCGTACGGCTGGGTGGACAACTTCGATCCCCAGTGGACGCCCAACACCACCGATGCACACGGGCGTCGTTATCGCTACAGCCAGCAGCCCGCCATCACGCAGTGGAACCTGCTGCGCCTGGCCGAGGCGATCCGCCCGGTGTTCGAATCGGAGCAGCCGCTGCAGAACGGACTCGATCGTTTCGACGCCGTGTATCGCGCGGACTACGACGCGATGAACGCTGCGAAGTTCGGACTGCGCGGGGGTAACCTCAGCCACGGCAACACCAATCCGGACGATACCGACGGGCGCATCATGCACGACGGCTTCGCGTTACTCTATCGGGCCAACGTGGACTACACGCTCTTCTTCCGCGCGCTCGGCGAGTTTCCCGACGTGCTGCCGGAGCGCGACGATGTGATCGCCAGGCTTGGTGACGTATTCTACAACGAGGCGCAGCGGGACGAGCACCGCGAGGCCTTTACGGCCTGGCTGCGTCAGTGGCACAGCCAGGTGCTGGCATTGGGAGTACCCTTCGAGGCGCGGCGTGCGGCGATGCACGCCGTGAATCCGCGCTACGTGCTGCGCAACTACCTGGCACAACAGGCCATCGACGCGGCCACGGCGGGTGATGCGTCGCTCGTGCACACACTGCTTGACGTCATGCGGCGTCCGTATGCCGATCAGCCGGAATACGCACACTTTGCGGCGCGCCGACCGGCGTGGGCCGACAACAAGGCCGGCTGCTCCATGCTATCGTGCAGCTCCTGAGTCGGGGATGACGGTGCGCGCCTCGATTTCGGCCTGGCGACCCACCAGGGTGGTGACGAACTGCAGCGCCTCGTCGGGGCGAAACTGCGCACCCTCATGGCCCTCGCCGATCGCGAACATGCGCAGGCCGATACCGCGAATGTCGAAGCGTAGCCGCCCATCCGCGTATCGCACGTTCTCGAGATATGTCGCCGGCACCGACACCCGGCTGTTCGTCATGAAGACGTGCACCGAATCACCGATGATCTCGAGGGCGACCGTCCGGTCAGTGCTCCGCACTTGCAGGTCGTTCGGACCGAGCAGCTGCGCGGCATTCGCCACCTTGGCGGCCGCTTCAGACACCTTCGATTGTTCATCCCGGCACGCCGCGACGAGCAGCAAGGCAACGGTGCCGACGAGCAGACGAATGCGGAGCATGGTGCGACCGGGTAACGGGGTTCAACTTCACGGGGTCAACGGCAAGACTGCGGTAGCGCCATGTCGCATGGCGCACGCCAAGTGAAACGACGCACGTTTCTGCTGGCTGGTCTTGGAGGGGGCGGCGCCCTGTTTCTCGGCTGGTCGCTCAGCCCCCCGCGTCAGCGAATATATGGCGCGGCAGACCCCGGGCCCATCGATGGCGCCATTCGCGTGAACGGCTGGGTCACGATCGCCACCGACGAGACCGTGACCATTGTGATCCCCAAGGCCGAAATGGGGCAGGGGGCGCACACGGCGCTCGCCATGTTGCTGGCCGAGGAGCTCGATTGCGACTGGGCGCGGGTGCGCGTCGAGCAGAGTCCCATCGACTCGATCTACAACAATCTCACCGTGATGTCGGAAGGACTTCCGTTTCATCCCGACGCCGACAACGCGCTCGTGCGCGGCGTAAAGTGGATGACCGACAAGACGATGCGCGAAATGGGCGTGATGATGACCGGCGCCTCCTCGAGTGTGCGCGACTGCTGGATGCCGATGCGCGAGGCCGGTGCGTCGGCCCGCGCCGCACTCCTCGCGGCGGCGGCCGCCCGTCTGCAGGTCGACGTCGGCACGTGTCGCACCGCGCGCGGTTTCGTGATCTGCGGCGAGGTGCGCCTGCGCTATGGCGAAGTCGCCGAGGACGCCGTGAATCATCGCCCCACCCGCGTCACCCTCAAGAACGAGGCGTCGTTCACCCTGATCGGGCGCAGCACCGCACGACTCGACTCGGCGGACAAGTCCACCGGCCGCGCGCAATACGGTATCGACGTGAACCTCCCGGGCATGTTGTACGCGGCCGTCGCGATGAGTCCGACCTTTGGCGGCACGCCCGACCGCTTCGACCGCGCGAGCGCGATGGCGATGCCCGGCGTCCGGGCGGTGGTGCGACTGAATGGCAGTCGTTTCGGTGATGCACCCGGGGTGGCGGTGATCGCCGACTCGTGGTGGCGGGCGAAGAAAGGGGTCGACGCGTTGAAGATCGCGTGGCACGCCGGCCCACACGCCGCGCTGTCGTCGGCAGCGATCATGGCACGACTTCGCGCGGCCGCCGCCACGACTGACGGCTTGCCGATTCGCACGGTTGGCGACACCGACGCCGCGCTGGCCAACGCGGCGCAGCGTGTGACTGCCAGCTACGAAGCGCCGTACCTGGCACACGCGACGATGGAGCCGATGAACGCCACCGTGCGTCTCTCCGACGAAGGGACCGCCGACCTGTGGGTGGGCACACAGGTCCCTGGCTTTGCGCGGAAGGCGGTGGCCGACATCGCGGGAATCCCGGAGTCGCAGGTCACGGTGCACCAGACGTTGATCGGTGGCGGCTTCGGTCGGCGATTGGATGTGGATTTCATCGCGCAGGCCGCCGCCATCGCCGGTGTGTATCCCAATGTGCCGATTCAGCTGATCTGGACGCGCGAGGAGGACATGCGGCATGACCTGTACCGACCGGCGGCGGTGTCGCAACTCATGGGAGGACTCGATGCCGATGGCCGCGTCACGGCCTTCGTCGCGCACTCGGCCAGCCAGACGCCCATTGCCAAACTCGGCGAGCGCGTCGGCTATCTCGCCCTGAGCATGTCTCCCGACCGCACCACCGCTGAAGGCACGTGGGATCAACCCTATGCATTCGCCACGATGCGGTCCTCGCACGCCAACGTGGAGCTCCCGGTGCCGGTGGGATCATGGCGCTCCGTGGGCCATTCGCATCAGGGCTTTTTCGTGGAAGCGTTTCTCGACGAGCTGGCCGCGGCCGCCGGTGACGACGCGGTCGCCTTTCGCGCGGCACTGCTACAACGGCATCCGCGTGCATTGCGCGTGCTGCAATTGGCGGCCACGAAGAGCGGATGGGGAACGCCGCTGCCGGCGGCGCGCGATGGGCAGCCGAAGGCGCGCGGCGTGGCGCTGCACGCGGCGTTCGGGACCGTGGTGGCGCAGGTGGCGGAGGTGTCACTCACCCGAGACCGCGCCATTCGTGTGCATCGCATGGTGTGCGTGGTGGACTGTGGCTTCCCCGTAAATCCGAACATCATCGCGCAGCAGGTGGAGAGCTCGATCATCGACGGCATGTCGGCGGCACTTTACGGTGAGGTGGTGATCGAGCGCGGCGGGGCGCGACCGGGAAACTTCAATGAGTACGCGCTGCTGCGCATCAAGGCCGTCCCGGTGATCGAGACGCACATCGTGCCCAGTATGGAAGCACCCGGTGGCATGGGCGAGCCCGCGTTGCCGCCGGTGGCACCGGCGATCGCGAATGCGCTGTTCGCACTCACCGGCACGCGGTTGCGCGCCCTGCCCCTGCGCGTGGCGCAGGTATCGGCATGAGCCCTTCCACGGCCGCGTTCACCTTGCAGGTCAACGGACAGGCCCGTACAGTGACCGCGGAGGATGACACGCCGCTGCTCTGGGTGCTGCGCCAGTCGCTGGGTCTCACGGGCACAAAGTTCGGCTGCGGTATCGCGGCGTGCGGTGCGTGCACGGTACATGTGAACGGCATCCCGACGCGCGCCTGCGTGACTCCGCTGTCTGCAGTCGCCGGTGCGGCGATTACCACCATCGAAGGGGTGAGCGACGGGGAGAACGGAACCGTCGCTCAGGCCGTACAGGCCGCGTGGACGTCTCTCGACGTGCCACAATGCGGCTACTGCCAGTCCGGTCAGGTAATGTCCGCCGTGGCGCTGTTGCGCACGGGCTCCTCGCCTACCGACGAGCAGATCGATGACGCGATGCAGGGCAATCTCTGTCGGTGCGGTGCCTATCCACGCATTCGCGCGGCCATTCATCAGGCGGCGCAGCACTGCCGTGCTTCCTCCTGTCCACCTATCCGCACAGCCCCATGACTCACCACGTGCAGCAAACCGCACCGCTTCTGCGCTGCACGACGGCAGCTGCACTGTTCGTCATGACCGGTGCCGCCTTTCCACTGTTTGCGCAGGCCGATACGCCTGTGATCGGCCGGTGGGATCTCACGGTGGAGGGCGCGAATGGCCCCTACCCCTCGTGGGTGGAAGTGACGCTGTCGGGGAATCGAACGCTCGTAGGACGCTTTGTTGGCGGTGGCGGGAGTGCGCGCCCCATTGCGCGGGTGGTGTATGCCGACAGCGCCATGCACTTCGCGATCGCGCCGCAGTGGGACGCGGCGCACGATGACCTGCGCTTCGACGCTACGATCTCCAACGACCGGCTGACCGGAACGATCGTCACACCCATGGGAGAGCGGCAGCGCTTCACCGGCAAGCGCGCCCCGTTATTGCGCCGCACCTCCGCACCCGTCTGGGGTGAGCCGATCACGCTGTTCACCGGCACGGATCTCTCGGGGTGGGAGCCCCAGGGCGGTCCGAACAGGTGGCAGGCGTTGAACGGCGTGCTCACCAACGGCGGCAGCGGCGCGAATCTCGTGACCACAGAGCAGTTCACCGACTTCACGCTCTCGCTCGAGTTTCGCTACCCGACGGGTGGCAACAGCGGCGTGTATCTGCGCGGCCGCTATGAGGTGCAGATCGAGGACAACGGCACCCTGGAACCGACGCCCGTACATCTGGGCGGCGTGTACGGATTCCTCACCGCCAACGAGAACGCCTCGCGCGGCCCGGGTGTCTGGCAGAGCTTTGACATCACGCTCGTGGGCCGTCGGGTAACAGTCGTGCTCAACGGCAAGCCGGTGATTGTCGATCAGACGATCCCCGGCATTACCGGCGGTGCACTCGACTCCAGCGAGGAACTCCCGGGCCCGATTTATCTGCAGGGTGATCATACGGCCGTGGAGTACCGCAAGATCGTGATCCGTAAAGCGAAGTAGGACGACGCCTCGTCAGCCGATTTCGCCACGTTCACGCTTCGCCACGCTCACGTTCCGCCAAACCACTCGTAGCCCGCATCGCTCCAGTAGCCGCCGTTTGGCGCCGGCATGAAGGTGATGCGCGTGAGATACTTGGTATTCTTGTAGCCCAGCTTGATCGGGCCGTGCAGGCGCGCCGGAGCCCCGTACATCGGCGACAACGGTTCTCCGTCCTTCGCCGTCACGATCATCGTCTGCCGGTGCATCGCACTTTCGATGTCCCAGCTTTCGTGATAATCCTCGTCGAACGACGCAAAGTCCACGTACCCCGCATCGGCAGTCGGTTGAGCCATGCGAGCGAGCGTGGAGAACGGCACTCCCTGAAATTCCACCACCGCGGTCCACCCTTCCACACAGTAGTGGTTTACGCGCTGTTGCCGCGTGGACATCCTGCGCAGCTGGTCCTGCGACAGCCGCAGCGGCGTTCGCACGGCGCCGTCCACGATCAGCGCCCACTCACCCGACGCCGCGCTGTCCCATTGCGGTACCGTGTCCGAGATGAAGTAGCCCGGAAATGCCGCACCGGCGGCGCGTGTGCGCGCACCCACACGATCGTCGCCGGAAAACTGCAGCAGCCACCGCTCGAGCTTCTCGTTGCGCGCCCCGATCGACGCCAACAGCTTCTCCGCGCCCGGACCGCCGCTGCTGTCGCACGCATTCAGCAGCGGGGCGGCGAGCCCCAGTGCCAGTAGCGATACAAAGCCGCGCCGATCCACCTGTCCGCTCTCCCGCAGGCGCTCGGCGGAGTCGTGCACATGCCCTCGCAGCACACGCTCCAGTCGCGCGCGCTGACCGGTAAGTGCATCGCGATCATGCATGGGGGGGTCCATTCGGCATGGTGGGCGCGTCGTCAGGGTGAACCGACGCGGGTAAGGACGATGTCTCGATCGCCGGCGTTCGCGCCGGGAGCATCCGCGAGAGCGGCCGCGCGTTGCGAGCCTCCGGCGACCATCGATCATGATCGTACCCGCCCGTCGTCATGGCGCGGAGCGAGTAGGGGTCGACCGTGAACACCATGATCACGTGCGCCGTTACAAGCGCGGTGAGCAGCAGCATCGCCAGAAAGTGCCACCAGCGGGCAAGCGCATAGCCACCCAGTGCGTTGGTCAGCCACCCCAGTGTCACGGGCTTCCAGATGGAGATCCCTGAAACCACCAGCATCGTGCCGCATAGCAGCATCATCGTGTAGGCATACTGTTGCAACGCATTATGCTTTCCCTGCACCGGATGCGCCTTGCGCAGAAACATATAGAAGCGCGCCATTTCCATCGCATCACGCCACGCGTTCACCCGCGGTACGATCGAGCGCCACCGTCCATGACGGAACAGGTATATCAGATACACCAGCGCATTCAGCACCAGCAGCCACATCATGGCGAAGTGCCAATGGCGCGCCCCCCCCAACCACCCGCCGAAGGTCAGCCACGCGGGAGCCGACATCCCCTCCAGCGGCCACCAGGCAAAGGCCGCCTCGCCCTTGCGTGCGAAGGCCGGCGACGCGTTGTAGATCCGCAACCCCGAGGTCGCCATGACCGCCAGCGCCACCGCGCTCACCCAATGGGTGACGCGCACGATGGGATGATGCCGGGTACCGCGTACGGTCGTGCCGTCGCTGGAGGCAGCGTGTCCCCTTCCCCCCGACGCCACGGGTGCTTCGGTATCGGACGTGCCGGTTGACGATGTCATGGCCCACGTAGACGTGAGGTTCCCCGGGGGTTCCCGGGCAGTCTTCTTCCAGACTTGCGCAGCGGTCGAAGCCCTGTAATGGAACTCTCCGCGCCGCTCACGTCTAGCTGTCGCCGAAGACATGATAAGCGCATTCCCGGCGAAAGAGCCGCTGATAATAAGTCCGGTAGCCGCGTGGGTCGCCGGAGGTGTCGCCGGGTGTATCGCCGTCTTCACTGACGGCGTGCTCTCCAGCCTCACGCCCTGCATCCATCCGATGACGCCCGCTCGAGCAATAATCGAAAGAGTCTATGCAGATGCCTCGCACCTTGTACGTGGGGATCCTCGATGCGGGAGGTACCGTGACGCTCTCCGCTGTTGGCGCCGACCAGCGAGTCGACGGGAGCGGGCAGTGGGCGCTGGTCAGCTCATGCTGACGAGCGAGCGTGACGCCCGGTTCGAAGCAGAGGCGCTCGCCTGCCTCCCCGATGTCGCTCGCTTTGCGCGTTCGCTGACGCGCGAGGCGAGTGCGGCGGACGATCTGGTGCAGGAGACGTTCCTGCTCGCCTATAAAGGGTATGCCTCGTTCAAGTCGGGCAGCGATCTCCGGCGCTGGCTTTTCAGTATCTGTCATCATGCCTTCCTGCGGCAGCAGCATCGTGACCGTCGCGTGGTACTTACCGACGACGGCGACGATGCCCAACTCGAAACACTGGCGGCGGTGATGGGGCACGTGGCTGCGCAGCGCAGCGGCCTCGATGCGTTTGTGTGCGCGATCGACATGGCGCCCGCCATCCGCGACGCCATTGACCGGCTCGCTCCGCCGTTCCGCCTGGCCGTGGTGCTCGTGGACATTGAGGACATGTCGTACGAAGATGCTGCTGCAGTGGCTGAGGTGCCGGTCGGGACCATCCGGTCCCGCCTTTTTCGGGCCCGTCGCCTGTTGCAGGATCAGTTGTTCGCTTTTGCCGCCGACGCCGGTTTTCGCCCGCCAGCCTCGAAAGCCAACGTCGGAACCGAGCCTTCCCCATCCAGGAAATCCCGATGATATCTCCCGCCCCGATCGACTGCCGCACGGCCGTGCTACGCATCTGGGACTATCTCGACGAGGAGCTCGACGAGGCGCGCATGGCCGAAGTGACCGCCCATCTGCAGCACTGTCGCGGATGCGAAGAGCATTACACCTTTGCGCGAGCGCTGCTGGACACTATCCGTGCGTCGCGCACCCATGCCCCGCCACCCGACTCGTTGCGCGAGCGCGTCGTGTCGGTATTGAAGAAAGAGGGCTTTACCCTCGCCTGATCTGAGGGGCCGAGCGACGACGTTTCGCCAGGCGACGCACCACCATCAGCACCAGCACGAGCAACATGACCAGCGTGATCACCGGCAGGAAGATCGCCAGGATGCTGGTCAGTACGGCACCGATCAGCTCCGCCATCGCCACCACCGGATTCCCCGCTCCGGCAGTCGCCGTCGTGGACTTGAAGCGCGTAAGTACCGAGGCGCCCTGCGTGACCCCTGCCGCGCCGGCACCCATGAGAATGACGGCCCACCTGAGGTATGGTGGCAACTCCACCACCACAGATGCCACAGCCAACATCCCGGCGAGCAGCGCGGCCGGCGTGGCCATGAGGTCGAGCAGTTGATCGAGCCACGGCACCGAGTACGCGCCCACCTCGAGCACGGTCGCCGTGGCGAGTGCCGCCATCATCGGCGTGGCGGTGAGCCAGTCAAACCCCGGCGCCAGTGTAAGCACTCCCGTCTTCGCCGCGATGCTCGCAATGAGCAACGGCACGAAGATACGAAAGCCGGCCGCCGCAGCGAGCCCAAGTCCTATTGCCACGCCAATGAAGGAGTCGGCCGCCAGGAGCGCCTCAAGGTTCATCTGGAAAGGATACTCCCAACCCGTTCCGAAGGCGATGGCGACCCGCTACTCTCGTCACATGCTGCTGCGCTGGATGTTTTTTGCCACACTCTCGCTGGTGCTCTTCCTGCAGCTGCTGAGCCTAGACTACTCGCTGGTGACCACAGAGGCGCGGTGGGGTACTCTGAGCTACGAATTGGCCGTTACCTCTCAACGCGCCGCCGACATCCTGACCAGCTGGAAGAACAGCGGAGTCACCGAAACCGCCAAAGTCCGCCTTGGTCTCGACATGGCGTTCCTCATCGCGTATCCGCTCTTCTTCCGGAGCTGGATTACGTGGCTGTATCAGGACAGCGGAGAGCGCATTTTCCGCATCGGCGCACCGCTTGCCCGCGCCGTACTGCTGTGTGCGCCGCTTAACCTCATGGAAAACCTGGCCCTGCTGCGCATGCTCGATGCCGGTGCATCCAGCGGGCTCGCGCTGTTGGCGACCAGCGCCGCGGCGATCAAGTTTGTGCTGGTAGCGGCCGCCGCCGTCTGGTGTGCCTGGGCGCTGTCCCGGAAACTCGTCGCCCGTCCCGCCAATGACTGAGTACGGACCCGTCGCCGGCCACGTGCCGCCATGCCGGAGCAACTGACCCGCATGGCACATACGCTGGCCTTCGTTGCACCATGGGAATGTTCGCGCGCCGTAGCGAACATCCCACGCGCGCCGCGAGACGATGTCACGGTGCTCCTGCTCGAGTCCGTGGCGAAGGGCACCTCGCTTCCCTGGCATCGACAAAAGCTTGTGTTGCTGCTGTCGGCGATGCGACACTTCGCGGCCTCGCTCGCGGCAGCCGGTTATCGCGTGGAGCTTCGGCGTGCGGAGACCTATGCCATCGGGCTGTGCGAGGTTGCGCGTGAGACCGGCGCCACCCGCGTGGTGGCCACCGAGGGACGCGAACAGGACATGGTCGACGAGCTCGATCGCGCTCGCGTAGCGCTGACCGCGCTCGGCGTTCCGCTCCTGCTGCGCGAGGATCGCGGCTTCCTTGCCACGCGCGAGGAGTTCGCCACCTGGGCGCGCGCGCGCAAGGAATACCGCATGGAGTGGTTCTACCGCGAGATGCGTCGCAAGCACAACATCCTCATGGAGCCCGACGGTTCGCCGAGCGGCGGCACCTGGAACTTCGACACCGAGAACCGCAAGCCGTGGCCGAAGGGGCGCCCGGTACCGGCGATGTGGCGTACCGCACCCGATGAGATCACGCGCACACAGATGACGCGTGTGGAACGGTGGCCCGACCGCTGGGGCTCCGCGGCGGCTTTTGCGCTTCCCGTCACGCGTGCCGACGCCAGGACATGGCTCGAGCGATTCATCACCGAGCGCCTGCCGGAGTTTGGCCCGTACGAAGACGCGCTCGTGAGCGGCGCCCCCGACCTGCTGCATTCGTCGCTGTCGTCGCTCATCAACGTGGGATTGCTGCATCCGCTGGAAGTCGTAAAGCGTGCAGAGCAAGCGTGGCGCGAGGGAGATGTGCCCATTGCGTCGGCCGAAGGATTCATCCGGCAAATTCTTGGCTGGCGTGAGTACATTCGCGGCATGTATTGGCACCTCATGCCCGGGCTGCGTACCGCGAATGCGCTGAATGCGACGCTTCCGTTGCCGATGTGGTTCTGGGCGCCCGACGGCGAAGCGTACGGCGACGCATCTTCGGCGCCGACGACCGTCAACGCGCCATGCGAGATGCACTGTCTCGCCGACTCCATACGGCACGTGCGCGATCACGGCCGCGTGCATCACATCGCGCGGCTCATGGTGCAGTGCAACTTCGCCACCCTGCTCGGCGTGACCCCCGCCGCGCTCTCCCGTTGGTACTGGAGCGGCTTCACCGACGCGTACGAATGGGTGCAACTTCCCAACGTGATCGGCATGGGTACCTGGGGAGACGGCGGCGCGCTGGCATCCAAGCCGTACGTCGCGTCGGGGGCGTACATCAACCGCATGAGCGACTACTGCGGCAGCTGTCGCTACAACGTGAAGCAGCGCACCGGCCCCGATGCCTGTCCGGTGAATGTGTTGTACTGGGACTTTCTCGACCGGCACCGCGTGCGCTTCGAAAAGCATCCGCGCATGAGCCTGATGATCAAGCACGTGCTGAAGATGGACGAATCGGAGCTCGTGCAGATCCGGCGACAGGCGCAGGCGTTTCGCGAGAGCCTCGCGTACGATGAGCAGAACGTTCCTTCCGCCTCCTCCCTCTCCGCGTGACCCTTCTCTCCTGCTCCAACATCGGGATCTCCTTCGGAGCGACCGAGCTGCTCAAGAACATCACCTTTACCGTCGCCGAGGGTGAGCGGTGGGGCATTATCGGACGCAATGGCGCCGGCAAGACGTCGATCTTCAGCGTCATCACCGGCGACCTCTCGCCAACGACGGGGGCGGTCGCGCGCCGGCCCGGACTGCGGCACGCCCTCCTCGATCAGCACCGGGCCTTCGAAGGCGCCACCACGGTCTGGCAGGCCGGTGCTGCCGCCTGGCGTGAGGTGATGGCGCTCGAAGCGTGCATCGCCGAGCAGGCGACGGCGCTGGGGGAACTGGGCGATACGGTCACCGATGCAATGCTTGAGCGGTTCGGGCACGACCAGGAGCGCTTCGCGGACCTCGGCGGCTACATCTACCACGCTCGCGTCGATGCAGTGCTCCAGGGGCTCGGCTTCGACGCCGAGGAGTCGAGATTGCGATTGGTGTCGTCGCTCTCGGGGGGCGAGCGCGGTCGTGTGGGGCTGGCGGCACAGCTCATCGCGCCGGCCGATCTCCTGCTGCTCGACGAGCCCACCAATCATCTCGACCTCGACACCACCAGCTGGCTGCAGGAGTGGCTCACGGACGCTGACGCAACGGTGATCGTGGTATCGCACGACCGCGCGTTCCTCGACGCGATCTGCACGCATATCCTGCACGTGGAAGCGAAAACGAGCGAGTGGTATCGGGGCAACTACAGTCAGTTCGTGCCGCAGCGGGCCGAACGCCGTCTCACCCGCGAGCGCGAGCTGGAGAAACAGCGCGCGTACGTGAAGAAGGAACAGGATTACATCATGCGCAATCTGGCGGGGGTGAACTCGTTCCAGGCGAAGGGCAAGCGCAAGCGACTGGCGCGTCTGCCGCGTTTGGCGCCTCCTCCGGGCGATCCGGCGGCGATGTCGCTCGAGTTCACGATCGCCGAACGCGGGGGCGATCAGGTGCTCGCCGTGAACGAGCTTCGCGTGGAAGTCCCCGGCCGTGTGCTCGTCGAGGAGTTTACGGCCGTGCTGCGACGCAACGACTTCGTGGCCCTCGTCGGACCCAACGGCGCCGGCAAGTCGTCGTTCATCTCCACCCTCCTCGGCGATCGCGCGCCGGCGAGTGGGCAGGCGAAAGTTGGCAGCTCGATCACGCCGGCCTGGTTCAGGCAGGATCTCGCCGACCTGCCGTTGCGCATGTCGCTGTCGGACGCCATCAACAGTCAGCGCCCGCTCTGGAATCGCGGACAGGTGCAGAATCACCTGGGCGCGTTCGGCTTCACGGGCGACGACGTGTTCCGCGAAATTCATTCGCTGAGTGGCGGCGAGCGTGCCCGCGTGGCGCTGGCCCTGATCACGCTGTCGGGGGCCAATCTGCTCGTGCTCGATGAACCGACGAATCATCTCGACGTCGAGAATATCGAGGTGCTTGAGGACGCGCTGGACGAGTACGAGGGGACCGTGCTGCTCGTGAGTCACGATCGGGCATTTCTGCGCGAGGTGGCCACACGCGTCTGGTGGTTTGACGGAGCGCGCCTGAAAGACTTTGACGGCCGCTTTACCGAGTGGGAAGCGGACCGCGCCCGTCGGGGATAGATGCCGGAGCGAGGGCGGCGGCAAGTCGGGCGTTGGTGGGCAACCGCACGAGCACGTCGCGGTGGTCAGTCACCGGAGAAACACCGACAGTAAATCGTCCACCTTGAGCTCCGTCGCCCATTGTTCGAGGTACGCGGCGTCCAGACGCACTCGGTTCCGTGCATTCAGCCGTCGAACGTCGCGCTGCTGTGTCTCGGATGTCTCCCCGCCGAGTCGGAACCTCCATAGCTTGGAGAGGATGATGTCCTCTAAACTGGCCACGCTGAGCGGTTCGCTGGCACCCGGCAACGAAATCGCGATCGCACGGCGGATCGCTTCATGATTGAACGCCGACACACAGGAAAATACATCGACCTTGAGGTACGTGGTCGAGTGGATCAGGTTAAAATTCCCGCCGATGGCGAGCGCCTCACGCGCTTGATCCAGGTCGGTCAGGAACGTGGCTGAAAGCTCCGTGAGCCGCGACTCGAGGCGCGGTTCATCCAGTACCGCCACAATGTCGATGTTATTCGTTGCGCGGAACTCGCCGTGCACGCTGCTGGCGAACGAACTCGTCACGCAGTACTCGATCCCGTGCCGATGCAACGCCGCTGCGGTCGCGTTGACCACGTCGAGCAGTTCGCTCGTTTCGCTCATTTCGGTCATTCGCGATTCCGTGCGGCGGTTCGACGCTGCCACATCAGCGCAATGCCATCGCCGTAGAGCTGTCTCACAAAACGGAGCGCCACCCCTGCGGTATCCGGCGTCTCCGCATGAAGCCGCGCCCCTTGCCACGCTAGCCCGCGAACGTACTCCGACAGTGCCAGCGCACGTAGGAAGCGTGCCTCTGGAGTGAGCTGCACAATCTCGGCGTCGTAACGCGACGGCACCACGGGATCCGAGAGCACGCGACGGATGGTTACGGAAAGGCCGGCGTTGATAGCAGCGAAACTCGAATCTAACGTCTCGACCGTGGAGTCGAGTCACGCGAGCCGATGCGGAACGCGCAAATCTCCGACCTACGCCGCACGGATCGACGCCTGCAGCGCCACAGCGACCGCACTCGCATCGGCGAAGCGCTCGTCCGGCGACTTCGCGAGACACTGCTCGAGCACCGCCGCGAGCGCCAGCGGTACGTCGGCCTGCTCGATTACCGACTTGGGCGTCTCATACAAATGCGCCGCCAGCATCTGCGTTGCACTGCGGCCGGCAAAGGGTGAGCGCCCCGTGAGCAGATAGTAGCCGAGCGCGCCAAGCGAGTAGAGGTCACTGGCCGGACCCACGTTGATCTCGCCTCCCGCACACTGCTCCGGACTCATGAATTCCGGCGTGCCGACGAACATGCCGACCTCGGTGAGTCGACCGCCGTGTGCCGGTGCACCGCTCACGACGAGCCCGAAATCGAGCAGCTTGGCGACGTCCTTCACGCCCCCTCGCTCGGTCATCATCACATTGCTCGGCTTGATGTCGCGGTGCACGAGCCCCTTGACGTGCGCCTCGGCGAGCGCGCCGCACACTTGCGTGAGCACATGCACCGCACGCGCAGCGGACATCGGTCCGTCGCGGTGCACGATGGCTTCGAGTGTATCGCCGGGGAGATACTCCATCACGCAGTAGAACGTCCCATCGTCGCTCCGACCGTAGTCGAAGATCTGCACGGTGTTGGGGTGCGTGAGACCCGCCGTGGCTTGCGCCTCGCGCTCGAAACGCGCGATGGCGTCGGGGGAGCCAGCCTGCGCGGGCGTGATCAACTTCACGGCGACGGGGCGGCGCAGCATGCGATGCTCGCCGAGATAGACCTCGCCCATGCCACCGGCACCAAGCCGTTCTCCAAGCACGTACTGGCCGAGCTCACGCGCCACGGCTTCGCGACGGGCGACGGTCTCGTAGCGATATGAGCCGAACCAGGCGATCAACGCCGCCGATCCGACAACGATGAGCGTGAGAACGACGACCAAGGGAGCGAGCGGGGCCGGAATGGTGCCATCTGCCAGTCCCGACGCCACGGGTATCAACGATGCCACGAGAAAGATCATCATGGCGACCGCGGTGCGACGTGCGGTATTCGGAATCAGCGTTCCGTAGGCCACGACAGTAAAAATCCATAGCCCCGCCCGACCCATCGTGATGTCGATGGGTGCCAGTTCATAGACGCCGACGAGACTCGAGAGGTCTTGTTCGTTCGTGGCGATGTTCAGCCCAATCGACAACGTGAACATCGCGGCCTCATACGCGCGCAGCCATCCGAGCCCGCGGGGACGCGAGGCTCGCAGCACGAACCCGACTACGGTCCAAGTAGTCGCCAGCAGCAAGTAAAACCACAGAGAACCGAACGAGAAAGGCGCATTGGCGTTCCTCGCCTGCATGACAGGCGACCAAAGGAATGAGAGCGCGAATCCGCCATTGGCTGCGGCAGAAAAGAACGAGATGACGCGGAGACGTGATTGCAACGTCGCGCGAAGTTCCTCGCTTCGGCTGAAATCACTCCGTCCCACGTCCTCGCGACGAAAGAGCGCGGACGCAGGTTGCACTGCGTCTGGGTGTCGAGAACGGAGGATAGGCGATTCCTGAGTGAAAGAGACGCGGCAAATGTAACCTTGGCGTGCCGGAGGCGGGGCCACTCCGCATGACGCGGCCGCATGCAACACTCGGTTCTGGTGGTCGCTTCGGAACCCAGTGAACGCTGCGAGGATTCCATCTGTAGTCCCCACGCGAGCACACCGCTGACCGATTCAGACATGATGCCTCTCCGCCCCGCAACGCGACGCCTGCCACGCACCGCGCGGCGGGTCGTGCCCGTCCTGCTTTTCGTGCTCGCCGTGGGTGGGTGGTCCACGCCGATCCCACCAAAGGTGCCAATGCCGGTCACACTCTTCGAATTCGCCGACACCGGCGAAGCGTCATGGGATGTCGTCAACGACGGCGTGATGGGCGGTCGCTCCGCTGGCTACGTAACGGTGGCGGATGGCACGCTCCGTTTTACCGGTACGCTCGTAACGCAGGGTGGCGGCTTCACCTTGGTGCGGGCTCGACGTGCGGTCGACCTCACGGGCCACGTCGGCATCGAGCTCCGGGTGCGTGGTAGCGGTCGCCGGTTCGAGCTCGAGGTCGACGATGGCCTGCGAAGCTACGGGCGCAGCGTGTCCCGTCGGGCCGCGTTCCCGTCATCCACGGAGTGGACGCTCGTCAGCGTGCCATTCGCCACACTCCGGAGCACGATCTTCGGGCAGGCGGTGAATGCCGCGCCGATCGACCTGGCGCGCATCCGTGGCGTCGCGCTGTACATGGTGGATGGCCAGGACGGGCCGTTCCGACTGGAAGTGGACTACATCCGCGCGTACGGCGCCGGCGAGTAGACCTCGTCAGGTCGCGTGCCGAGTCGATGGCAATGCGCTGATGGGTGTACACCATCGAGTGCCATGAACCCGTGCCACCTCCGGAAAGCGGGCCGTACCCTATGGCGGCGTTTTCGGGCGCGCCACGTAAGAACACCAGCCGCGTGGTGGCGCATCGGCTCCGCGTACGATGCGCTCCAGCGCATCGGGATCGAGGCCAACGGTGACGATCCGTAGGCACGAGCATCGACAGCCCCGGCGACTGCTGGACGGCAGTGACAAACTCGCCCGCTGCATGACCGGTCCACGGTTGCCGCAGCACGCGTGGGTGGTTGACTACCCGCAGGAACTCGTAGCAGGTACCCCATCTGAGGTACCACGCGCCTCGCTGCGCACAAGAGGTAATTTTCCGTTTGCATATGGGCGGGCTCGGTCGCAATCTCCTGAGCAACCGGTTTGCGCCCAACCGCTCGTGTGGAAATCACCCGCCTACCGCCCCCCTTCCTTACCACCGGTGCCCGTTCGCGCTGCCACCGTCCCGGGAGTCCTTCGTGAAACTTGTCCGCTCTCTGTTGAGCCTTGCGGTGCTTGCCACCGGCACCCTCGAGGCCCAGCAGTCGTCCAGAACCGAGCCAGTCACCGGGCTCCGTGACAACGCCACTGGCTTTCACGCCTTGGTGGGTGCCAAGGTCGTCACCGCACCGGGCCGGGTTCTCGACAACGCTACCATCGTCATTCGAAACGGGCTGATCACGGCAGTCGGCGCCGCCCTGCAGCCGCCGGCGGGCGCCCGGGTCTGGGAGCTGAAGGGGCTGACGGTATACCCAGGCTTTGTCGACGCGCACGCCGACCTCGGCATGGACGCCGTTCCGCAGGGCGGCGACGTGGGCCCCACGCACTGGAATCCGCAGGTGCGGGCGTGGTTCAGCACCACCGCCAATCTCAAGGATGACTCCACCCGTCGCGTAGCGCTGCGCTCGCTCGGCTTCGGTGCTGCCCTCGCTGTGCCGAGGCAGGGCATTTTTCGCGGCACCGCATCAGTCGTGAACCTCAGCGACGCCGGCGTGCGGGAGCGCGTGCTTCGCTCCGACTTGGTGCAAGCACTGGGCTTCCAGCGGTCGTTCGCGCTGGGTGGCATGTATCCCAATTCCAGCATGGGGACCGTCGCGCTCATGAAGCAGACGTTCCTCGACGCCGAGTGGTACACCCGGGCCTGGGGCGCCTATGAAGCCAGCGGCCGCGCCATTTTGCCCCCCGAAACGAGTGAAGCGCTCGCCGCCCTCGGCCGGGCAGTGCAGGGCAAGCAGGGCGTGCTATTCCAGACCGACAGCGAGGAGGAGTACCTTCGCGCCTTCAAACTCGCCGCCGACTATAAGCTCACCCCGTGGTTTCGCGGCAGCGGTCAGGAATACCGGCTGCTCGACGTGCTCAAGGGGCGTACCCAGCCGCTCATCGTGCCGCTCTCGTTCCCCGATGCCCCTGATGTGACGAGCCCGGAAGCGGCGCTCAACGCGACGCTCGCCGAGCTTCGGCACTGGTATCTCGCGCCCACCAACCCGGCGCAGCTCGCGGCGGCCGGCGTGCCCTTCGCCATCACCGCCGACGGCCTCTCGTCACTCAGCCAGTTCATACCCAATCTTCGCGTGGCGGTGGCGCGCGGTCTCGCCCCCGACAAGGCACTCGCTGCGCTCACCACCGTGCCCGCCACGTGGCTGGGCATCGAACGCACACACGGCACCATCGCCGTGGGTAAAGTGGCCAACCTGGTGGTCAGTGAGGGGGATCTCTTTACCGAAGACGGCGCGGTGCGCGACGTGTGGGTGCAGGGCGCGCGTTACGGCGTAACCCGGCCACCGCAGGTAGATCCGCGCGGCACGTGGACGATCACCTCGGCGGATCAAGGCACCTTCAAGACGGCCACGTTGCGCCTGGAGGGACCACTCAATCGCATCCGCGGCACGATCGAAGTCGGCAGCCGTCGCCCGGTGAACATTGCGTCCGCGCGCATCATCGCCGAAACCGGTCGCCTCGAAGCAACCTTCAACGGCGAACCCCTCGGCTTCGAAGGGTCGGTGCTCCTTGCCGGTTCAGTGCGCGGTGACGAGTTCTTCGGATGGATGTCGCTCCCCAATGGGACCGATGCCACCTACCGCGGCACGCGCACCGAGCCGTTCGAAGGGCCGGCGCGCGGCGCCGTTGCCATGAAGGTGCCGAAGCTGGACTTGCCGTTCATCCGTCCGTCCATGGAGTTCGGACGCACCGCCCCACCCGAGCAGCCCGCCGCAGTGGTCGTGCGCAACGCTACGGTGTGGACGCAGGGCCCGCAGGGACGCCTCGAAAATGCCGACCTCCTGGTACAGAGCGGTAAAGTGATGCGCGTGGGACAAAAGCTCACCGCGCCGCGCGGTGCCGTCGAGGTTGACGCGACCGGCAAGCACGTGACGCCAGGGCTGATCGATCCGCACACGCACGGCGGGGTGAGTTCGGTCAACGAGAGCGGCTTCGCCATCGTGCCGGAAGTGCAGATGGGCGATGTGATCACGCACAACAACATCTGGTTCTATCGTCAGCTCGCCGGCGGGCTCACCACCACCATGATCAAGCACGGCTCAGCCAACCCCATCGGCGGCGAGAATGTGTACGTGAAGACGCGGTGGGGCTCGCTCCCCGACGAATACAAGATCGTGGGCGCACCACGCACGGTGAAGTTCGCGCTCGGCGAGAACCCTAAGCGTAGCCCTACTCGCTATCCCAACACGCGCATGGGCGTGCAGGAAATCATTCGCGATCACTTCCTCGCGGCGCGCGATTACGAGACGGAGTGGAAGCGCTGGGAGAAGGAAAAGACCGGCCTGCCGCCGCGCCGGGATCTCCGCATGGAAGCGATTCTCGACATCCTGAATCAGAAGCTGCTCATCTCATCGCATGGCTATCGCGCCGACGAGTTCCTGGCGCTCATCCGCCTCGCCGAGGAGTTCGGCTTCAAGGTGCAGGCGCTGCAGCACGGTGTTGAAGCGTACAAGATCGCGAGTGAGCTCAAGGCGGCCGGGGTGGCAGCCGTGGTGTGGAGCGATTGGGGCGCCTTCAAGCTCGAGGCCTACGACGCCACGTCCTACAACGCCCGACTGCTCATGGAGGCCGGCGTGGTCACGTCGCTGCACTCCGACGACAACGAGATCTCGACGCGCATGAACTGGGAAGCGGGTAAACTGCTGCGCTCAGGCGTGAAGGAAATCGATGCGCTCTCCACCGTTACCAACCAGTCGGCGAAGGCTATTGCCATCGACAGCCGCATCGGCTCCCTCGAAGCCGGGAAAGACGCCGACTTCGTGATCTGGAACGGCAACCCACTCTCGCAGTTCACGAAGGCCGAGCAGACATGGGTCGATGGACGTCGCTACTTCTCGCTGAAGGAAGACCAGGTGTTGCGCGCCGAGATCGCCACCCAGCGCGCGCAGCTGATTCAGGCGATTCTCGCCGCTGCGCCGGCAGAGACCCCGGCACCCGGTGCGTCGGCCCGCGGGCGCGGCACGGCGCGCCGGCAATGACGCCATTTTCTTTGACTCGCATCAGGGATTTCACCATGCATACGATGGCTCGCCGCACTACGCTTGCGCTCACCTTGGGCGTGGCCGGGCTGCTGACACCGGGGGTGGTACGGGCGCAGGTGGTCATTCCGGTCGCACCGCAGGAGCAGACCGTGGTGCTGCGCGGTGCCACCATTCACACGGTGACCAAGGGGACGATCACCAGCGGCACGATCGTGCTGGACCGCGGCAAAATCGTCGCCATCGGTGGAGCTGACGTGGCCGTGCCGCGCGGGGCACGCGTGGTTGACGTGACCGGAAAGCACATCTATCCCGGGCTCATCGACGCCTACAGCACGGTGGGCATCGCGGAGATCGGTTCGGTGGACGTGTCGAACGACATCAACGAGATCGGCGACTTCAATCCGAACGTGCGCGCGGAGGTCGCCGTGAACGCCGAAAGCCGTCATATCGGTACCACGCGCTCCGCGGGCGTGCTCGTGGCCTTCTCGACTCCTGGTGGCGGCGTGATCTCGGGGCTGTCCTCCGCCATGTCGCTCGAGGGGTGGACGTGGGAGGAGATGTCGCTGAAGGGAGCGGCCGCGCTCAACATGAATTGGCCTGACCCCAGCGCACGTCCGCGCCGGGTCGGCGGTCCGCAAGCCGGCGCCGGTGCGCGGCCGCAGCCGGCAGCGAAGACGTACGCCGAGCAGGTGGAAGAGATCAGAAACTACTTCGCGGAGGCGCGCGCATACCGCGACGCAGTGAAGGCGGGGCAGTCGGTGCGTAGCGATTCCCGCTATGCGGCGATGATCCCCGCGCTTAGCGGCGAGATGCCGGTGGTCGTGGCCGCCGAGGGCGTCTCGCAGATCAACGACGCCATTACGTGGGCGAAGCAGGAAGGGGTGCGCCTGGTGATTCGTGGTGGTCGCGATGCCGTGCATGTGGCGGCGCGGCTCAAGGCCGAGCAGGTGCCGGTAATCCTGACCTCCACCATGGGCGCGCCCTCGCGCAACCACGAGAGCTACGACGAGGCGTACAGCGCTCCGGCGCAGCTGTACGCGGCAGGGGTGAAATTCGCTATCGCCGGTGAGGCCAGCGCGTTATACAGCTACCGGCTGCCGTGGGACGCCGGTGTCGCGGTGGCGTTTGGCTTACCCGAGGAAGAGGCGCTCAAGGCGGTGACGATCAACGCCGCAGAGATGCTCGGGATCTCCGATAAAGTAGGCTCGCTGGAAGTGGGCAAGGAGGCCACACTGATCATCACGACCGGTACTCCGCTCGACATGACGACCGATATCATACAGTCGTACATCCAGGGGCGCGAGATCGACATGAACGACATCCAGAAGCACTTCTTCAAGAAGTATCTGGAGAAGATCAATCAGCAAAAGAAGAAAATCGCGAGCTGAACAACGGGTGCTACCACGCCTTCGCTGTCGCCACACTTCGCAGGTGCGGCGGCACGAGCGCGCGTGACAACCACGCGAGCGCCCCATCCACGATGACCGCCATTGCCGCCGCCGGGAGCGCCCCGGACAGCACCAGGCGCGCGTCGGCGAGACCGAGTCCTGTCACAATCGGATCACCGAGTCCGCCGGCGCCGATGAACGCCCCAAGAGTGGCCGTACCTACCGTGAGCACGGCAGCAGTCCGGATTCCCGAGAGGATGACCGGCGCGGCCAGCGGCACGCGCACCCACCAGAGTTGCTGCCGTGACGTTGCCCCCATCGCCCGCATCGCCGACACCGCGTCCGGGTCGGCAAGTTGCACGCTGGTGTAGGTCGCGCGCGCGATCGGGAGCAAGGCATAGGCCCACAATGCCACGATGGCCGGCACCACTCCGATACCGATCAACGGAATCATGAACACCAGCAAGGCGATGCTCGGCACCGTTTGTATCACGGCGACGAGCTGCAGCACCGGCTCACCCAATCGCGGCCGGGCGGCGAGCCATAACGACAGCGGTACGGCCACGAGGAGCGCGAGCACCAGCGCGATGACGACCAGCAGGGCATGTTCACCGGCCAAGCGCACGGTGTCGCTTCGCCGGTCCCAGAAGAATGACCAGAACCCTTGCGCCCGGCCAGCGCGCGCGGCGCGGACGGCAGCCTCTTGCCGGAGCGTGGCGGCAGTGGCGCTGTCGGCCAACCCCAGCGACGCCAGCGCGCGGCGCGCGACGGCGGGGATCGGTTCTGCGTTCACCTCGATTGCCTGATTCCATTTGCGCAGATCGGCTTCCGTGAGACGACCGCTCAACGCGGACAGAATGACGAGCGCGCCGGGATCGTTCGCGGCGAGCCGCGGCGAGATGAGTGCCGCCGCGTCGTACGGGGGAAAGAAGCGTCGGTCGTCGTCGAGTGTCACGAGATCGAAGCGGGCCAGCAGCCCATCGGTGGAATAGCCGTCAATGATATCTACCGCACGTTGGTTGAGCGCCTCGTATTTGATCGCCGGCGCCAACGGGCGCACGCCGTCCACCTGCAATCCGTAGGCGCGCTGCAGTCCCAACCATCCGTCGTCGCGTCCGATGAAGTCGGCGGTGAATCCCGCCGTGAGCCGCGCCGGTGAGGCCGCAAGATCGGAGAGCGTGCGCAGCTGATATTGCACGGCGGTTTCGCGGCGCACCGCGATGGCATAACCGTTTGCGAACCCGAGCGGCGGCAACCAGGTCACGCCGAATCGCCGCAGGCTTGCGTCGGCGACATGACTGAAGGCCCGTCGCGGATCGGCGCGCATCGCCGAAGTGAGCGAATCCCCGAGCACGGTAATGAGACCAGTGCCGGTGTATTCGGGATAGACGTCTACGCTGTTGCCGCGGATCGCCTGAAACGCAACGTCGGTCGCGCCGAGCCCCGGCTTCCGCTCCACTTGGCGACCGCCGCGCTCCAGCAGCTGCGCGAACATCTCGGCAAGCAGGAACGATTCGCCGAATGGCTTGGATGCCACCACGATGGGGGCGCGCTGCGGCACCGCACTCTGCGCGGCAGCCGATGGCAGCGGCATGAGCACCATGCCCAGTATCGCCGCCTTGCGTCTCAGGTCTCTCATGCGTCCAGTATCCGCTGCGCCGTGCTCCGCGCGCGGTCCACCAGCATCGCCACGTACTCCGTAGCCGGTGCGTGCCACAGCTCCCGCAACGTACCGTGCTGCTCGATGCGTCCCGCGCGCATCACCGCCACCGCGTCGGCCAGGCGTGCGGCTTCACTGAGGTCGTGCGTCACGAGGACGGCCGTGAATCCCAGCGTCGCGCGCAAGTCGGCGAAGATGTCGAGCAGCTCGCTGCGCGAAATCGCATCGAGTGCGCTGAACGATTCGTCGAGCAGCAACAGCTGCTGCTCGGCAGCGAGTGCGCGCGCAAGCGCCACCCGCTGTCGCTGCCCCCCGGAAAGTTCGTGTGGATAGCGCCCGAAATACTCCGAGGGCGGCAGCCCGCATCGCTCGAGGGCCCGCCGGGCCGCCCCTTCCCGATCGGCATGATCGAGCAGCGTCGGCACCAGCGCTACGTTGCGTCCGACCGTCCAGTGCGGCAGCAGTCCGCCCGATTGCGGCACATAGCCGATCCGCCGGCGCAGCTGGACTGCATCCATCGACGAGACGTCCACATCATCTACAAACACGGCCCCCGTTCCGGGCTCGACCATACGGTTGAAAGACCGGAGTAGTGTGGTCTTCCCCGACCCGCTCTCTCCCACGATTGCCAGCAATGAGCCGGCGGGCACCAGCAGCGACACGCTGCGGAGTGCGACGACCTCTCCGTATCGATGGGTGTACGACGACACATGGAGCTTGAGGGCCATATCTTGCACGTTTTTGTTGAAAGACATCCGGGATCGGGGGTAAAACGGGGAACTCCCGTTTGCTGAACCCGCTTTACACGTGTCGGGGTTCCGACGACCCGCTCCTTCAGTTCGAGACCATGACCTCTGTTCGTCCCGCACCCGCGCCAACTGCCGCCGCGGAGACACTCACTGCGCGTTATAATGCCGTACGGTTCGCCACCGAACAGCTGTGCACGCCGCTCGTTACTGAAGATTACGTGGTGAGCAGCATGGCTGACGTGTCACCCACCAAGTGGCACCTGGCGCACACCAGCTGGTTCTTCGAGACGTTCGTTCTGGCCCCGCACCTCGAAGAGTATCGCACCCCCAATCCGCGATACGCGTTTCTGTTCAACTCCTATTATGTACAAGCCGGTGAGCGGCACTGCCGGGCCCAGCGGGGACTGATCACACGTCCCACGGTAGCGGAAGTGTTCAGCTACCGGGCCCACGTCGATGCGGCGATGCGCGAGCTGCTCAGGCGTATCGACAGCGACCCCGACCATCCGGCTGCAACGCTGGTCGAGCTTGGATTGCACCACGAGCAGCAGCATCAAGAGCTCCTCGTGACGGATATCAAGCACGTGCTCTGGACCAACCCGCTGCGGCCTGCGTATCGCCACGACCTGCAGGTCGCCGCTGCGGCAACGTCGCAAGGGTGGACCACGATCGACAGCGGCGTGCAGTGGGTTGGCTTCGATGGACACCGCTTTCACTTCGACAACGAAAAGCCGGCGCACCGGACCTACGTACAGCCCACCACTATCGCGAACCGGCTCATCACCAACGCCGAATACGCCGCCTTCATCGCCGACGGCGGCTATCGCCGACCGGAGCTGTGGCTGAGCCGAGGATGGGGCATGGTACAGGAAGCCCGGTGGACTGCCCCGCTGTATTGGGAGCGCGTCGACCGATCATGGCAGGAGTTCACCTTGGGCGGCTTAGCTCCCCTCGTGGACCATGCGCCCGTCACGCACGTGAGCTACTTCGAGGCAGACGCCTACGCCCGCTGGGCCGGCATGCGCCTTCCCACCGAGTTCGAGTGGGAGCTACTCGCCCGTGCCGTCGACAGCGGACAAACGCTGTTCGGCCGCTTCGTAGAGGCGGCGCATTTCCACCCGGGCAGTGACGCCACGCCCGGCGTGCAACAGCTCTTCGGCGACGCATGGCAGTGGACGCAGAGCGCCTATACCGCCTACCCCGGTTACCGCGCTGCCGGTGATGCGCTCGGCGAGTACAACGGCAAATGGATGAGCGATCAGTGGGTGCTGCGCGGCGCCTCGTGCGCCACCCCCACCAGCCACGCTCGCCTGACCTACCGCAACTTCTTTCCCAGCGACGCGCGATGGCAATTCACCGCCATCCGTCTTGCCCAGGATATCGCATGACCGCCTTGCCGCACATCGCTACCTCCAGGCACGACGCCTCGCTCTCCGCTTCGCGGCGCCGGGAGGTGCTCGACGGGCTCCGCGCCACGCCGAAAACGCTGCCGGCCGCGCTCTTTTACGACGCGCGCGGTGCCGCACTGTTTGAGGAGATCACGCAGCTCGCCGAGTACTATCTCACGCGCAGCGAGCACGAGATTCTCGAGAAACACGCGGCCAGTCTTGCCTCGCTCGTGGGGCCCAATGCGGCGCTCATCGAGTTCGGCAGCGGTGCCGCTCTCAAGGTGCGCTACCTGCTGTCGGCACTCACCCGCGCCGCCGCGTACGTCCCCATGGACGTGTCACGGGAGCAGCTGTACGAGGTGGCCGCCGAACGCTCGCTGGAATTTCCCGAAGTCCCCATCATGCCGGTGTGGGCCGACTACCACGAGCCGTTCACACTTCCGGAACTCGCCCCGGATGTACGTCGCGTCGGCTTCTTTCCCGGGTCCACCATCGGCAACATGGAGCCGGAGCAGGCCAGTGACTTCCTGTCGCGTATTCGCGAAAGCGTCGGCGACACCGGTGGCCTCATCCTTGGCGTCGATCGCCGCAAGGATCCGCGTATCCTGCACGCGGCCTACAACGACAAGGCCGGGGTGACGGCAGAGTTCAACCTGAACATGCTCTCGCACCTCAATCGTGAATACGACGCCACCTTCTCCAAAGCCGCCTTCCAGCATCGCGCGTTCTTCAACGATGCCGCCAGCCGTATCGAGATGCACCTGGAAGCGGTCACCGCGCAGCATGTGCGCGTAGCCGGCCAGTCGGTACACTTTGCCGTGGGCGAGACGGTGCGCACAGAGTATTCGTACAAGTATGACCGCAAGATGCTCGACGCCGTCGTGAGCGCCGGCGGTTTCAAGGTGGTCGAGCTGTTCACCGATCATCGTCAGTGGTTCTGGCTGGCGTGGCTCGAACCGAAGTGATCCGCACCCTTTTTCCGGTACAGGCACATGAAAGCCATGCTCAACGACACCGTGATCGCCGAATCCAACGACACGGTCGTGGTCGAAGGCAATCACTACTTTCCGCAATCCTCATTGGTTCGCGAACATTTCGTGGAAAGCACGTATCATACCCGCTGTGCGTGGAAGGGTGAAGCGAGCTATTACACGGTGCGCGTGAATGGCGAGGATCACGCGAATGTGGCGTGGTACTATCCGTCGCCGATGCCAGGCGCCGAGTCGGTAAGCGAACGCGTGGCGTTCTGGAAAAATGTGAAGGTCGTGCCGTGATCGTCGACTCGGCCATCATTGGCAGCGGACAGGCAGGACCGGCGCTCGCTATTGCGCTTGCCGCCGACGGTGAGTCGGTGGCGCTCTTCGAGGCGGCGCAGCTGGGAGGCACGTGCGTCAACGACGGGTGCACGCCCACCAAAACGCTGCGCAAGAGCGCGCGCGTCGCCTACGTCGCGCGGCGCGCCGCGGAGTTCGGCGTAGAGGTCGGTCCCGTCACGGTGAACTTCCGTGCGGCCATGGAACGCATGGCGGGCGTGGTACAGGCTTCGCGCGAAGGGCTGCGCAAGTGGCTTGGGAACGCCGAAGGTGTCACCGTGGTACACGAGCATGCGCGGCTTCAGGGACGCGACGACAGCGGCCACTTCGTGATTCGCGCCGGCGACACCACGTATCAGGCGGAGCGTGTTTACCTCAATGTGGGGGCCCACGCCTCGCTGCCGCCGGTGCACGGACTGGCCGACACATCACCGCTCATGAATGATACGCTGCTCGGTTTGCGCGAGCGTCCGGCACATCTGCTCATTCTGGGCGGCAGCTACATTGGCCTCGAACTCGGGCAGATCTTTCGTCGGCTTGGGAGCGACGTCACCATCATTGAGGGTGCCCCCACCGTCGTGGCGCGGGAAGATGCCGACGTGAGTGCGCATCTCGTCGCGCTGCTCGCCGACGAGGGGATCACCATCATCAGCGGCGCGGCAGTGACGGCCTTCAGCGGTACGTCCGGACACGAAGTCACCCTCTCGGGCACGCGGGCCACGACGACGGCCGACGGCAGCAACTCTCAACCCGAACCGTTCAGTGTGAGCGGCTCGCATCTGCTCGTGGCTACCGGTCGTCGTCCGAACAGCGCGGAGCTTGGGCTCGAGAGCGTCGGTGTGTATACCGACGCGCAGGGGTACATCCCCGTGAATGGTGCGCTCGAAACCAACATCCCCGGGATCTTTGCGCTGGGCGATGTGAACCGGCGCGGCGCGTTCACGCATACGAGCTATCAGGATCACGAGATCGTCATCGCCAACCGGCGCGGTGGCAATCGTACCGCCGACGGCCGCGTGAGCACCTACGCGGTGTTTACCGATCCGCCGCTCGGTCGCGTCGGACTGTCGGAAAAGGACGCGCGCGAGCTGATGGGTAAGGGTCGCCACTTCCTGATGGCCACGCATGCCATGAAGTTCGTCAGCCGCGCAAAGGAAGAAAGCGAGACCACCGGGGTGATCAAGGTGCTCGTGGACGCCGACACGCACCGCTTCGCGGGCGCCGCCATCTTCGGCATCGGCGGCGACGAGATCGTGCAGATCATCGGTGTTCTCATGGAGGCCGATGTGCCGTACGAAGCGTTGCGCGACTTCCTCCCGGTGCACCCCACCGTCACGGAGTTCTTTCCCACCATTCTCAAGAAACTCGAACCGCTGGCCTGAGCGGTGCCTGCTCTCTTAGTTTGCGAGAGTGGACTCGCCAGAACTGTCGCCGACGCCCCACCTGCATGTCCGTGCGCCGCGATCCACGACCGCGCACCGCAAACAGCTGCGCGCCTTGGTGCGCGACGGGTGCGAGAACCGCCCCGGTGTGTACCGCATGCTTGGCGTCACCGGTACGGTCATTTACGTGGGGCAATCGCGCGTGCTGCGATCTCGGCTGCTCTCGTACTTCCGCGCCACCGGACGGCGCAACAAGGCCGAGCGCATCCTGCGCCAGGCGTTCCGGATCGAGTGGGAGTACACCAACACCGAGTTCGGCGCGTTGCTCCGCGAGCTGCGGCTCATCAAGCAGTACCGCCCGCACTTCAACACGATGATGGTGCAAGACGAATGGCCACGTGCCTACGTGGCACTCACCGGTGGCGCCGTGCCGGGGCTGCGTGTGGTGGCGCGTTCCGACGACCCGGCAGCGATCGCGCTCTTCGGTCCGTTCCGCCGCGTCGCCCAGCTCCGCGAAGCGGTGCGCGCACTGGCCGAGGCCACCGGGTTGCGCGACTGCAAAACGGATGACGTGGTGCGCACCACGGGCGGCGTCCGTCAGAGCCCTCTCTGGTTTGCCACCGACGCCACCACCTCGCGCCGCACCGGCGTCGTGCGCACCCGCGCTCCGGGCTGCCTGCGACACGACCTGGGTACCTGCGCCGGTCCCTGCATCGGCGCCGGCGATGGTCAGAGCTACCGCACCGCTGCCGTCGCCGTGCGCGACTTCCTCGACGGGCGCAGCCGTGCTCCGGTGGACACGCTCGAGGCCGCGATGCTGCAGGCCGCCGAACAGATGCACTACGAACGCGCCGGCATCATCCGCGATCGCTTGGCGCTGGTGCGATGGCTTCACGACCGCGTGCAGCATTTTCACGCTAACGTGGACCGCCTCACCTTCCGGTACCACGCCGCTGGACACGGTGAGCAGGAATGGGTGTATCTCGTTCGACGTGGTACCGTGCGCGCCGAGCTCCCCACGCCGAGCACCCCGCTGGAGCACGAGGCCTTCTCGGCCCTCGCCGCTCGCATTTTTTCCGGCCCCGACCCCGACGGACGCGATATTCCCACGCATGATCTCGACGAGTTCTACCTGGTGGCCAGCTGGTTCCGGCGTCGCGAGGCCGAACGAAAACGCACGCGTCCCCCGTAACGGACGCGACCGAGTGTCTCAGCGCCGTCATTGCACGGCCGCTACTTATTCGCTAACGACGGATTTTTGCAAGATCATGGCGCCACAGTAGCGTCACCAGCAAGCCAGTTGATAGCTTTTCCAACGGCGCCCCTGACGGCCCGAAGCGGATCAATCAGCAGCGCAAGGGCGCGCGGCTCGAGCGACGGCTCGCCGTCGGACCTGGCGCTGGTGGGCCCGCGTGCCTCGAATCAACGATCACGGGCAATTGCGTCTCGAGTTTGAGCACCGGGATCGCGGCAATATCCAGCGTGTGGCGCGTCGCTGTCTCAAGCTGTTCGAATCCCGCGCTTGAGAAGCATCGGGCGTTGCACCCGACCCACCTCGGTGGGACGGCGCACAATACCATCGGCTGACGAAGCAGCGACACGACACACCCCAGAGGTTCCGGCGGAGCCCCCCTGCTGTCAATATCTTCCTGCATGAATCCACGTGTAGCGTTTCAGGGAGAGTCGGGCGCGTTCAGCGAGCTCGCCATCCGCCAGCAGTGGCCCGACGGCGCCGACGTCATTGCCTGTCGCACCTTTCCCGACGCGGTTGCCGCCGTGCTCGACGGGCGTGCCGATTACGCGGTGATCCCGGTAGAGAACGCCATCGCCGGCCCCGTGCGCGTCGCCCTCGACGCTCTCGCCGCCGTCGGTGATCGCGTGGTGACGCACAGTGAGCTGCGCGTGATGATTCATCTGTGCGTGATGGCCGCACCGGGTGCAATGCTCGCCGACCTCCGTCGGGTCCAAAGCCACACCATGGCGCTCGCGCAATGCCGCATCTTCTTCGCCCGACACGGCTGGCTTGAGCCCGTGCCGCACGAGGATACCGCCGGCGCCGCGCGTGAGGTGGCCGCCGCCCGTGACCGCACCCGTGCGGCCATCGCGGGCGAGATGGCCGCCGAGCGCTATGGACTCGAGATCATCATGCATCATGTGGAAGACGTGCCAGCCAATTGGACCCGCTTCATCGTGATCGGCGACCGCCGCGCTGGCAAGGCGTCCGATGCGTCGTAACGCGCGCCGTACCGCACGATCGGCGGGGGTACGGTGAGCAGCTCGGGATATCTCTGGATCAAGGCCTTTCACGTGATCGCGGTGATCGCGTGGTATGCGGGACTCTTCTACATCTTCCGCCTGTACGTGTATCATGTGCAGAAGCGAGACGAACCCGCTGTGGTCGCCACCCTCGAAGTAATGGAGCGCCGCCTGTTACGCGCGATCATGACCCCCGCGATGGTGGTAGCCGTCGGGCTTGGCATCACCATGCTGCTGTTGCAGCCGGCGCTCTGGCGTATGTCCTGGATGCAGGCGAAACTCGGGGCGATAGCCTTCCTGCTTGGGTATCATGGCCTGGCCTCGTACACCCGCAAGAAGTTCCTGAAAGGCGAGTACGTGTTCAGCGAGAAAGCCTGTCGGTGGATCAACGAAGTGCCCACCGTGCTGCTGCTCATCATCGTGATCGCCGTGATCGTCCGTCCGTAAGCGCCGCATCGTCGCACTCGACATTCATTCGAACACCGGAGCACTCATGGCACGCGTCCTTGTCATCGGCGGTACCCAGCTCATCGGACGCGCACTGGTGCAGCAGCTGCTCGCGCGTGGCGACGAGGTCGTGCTCCTGCACCGCGGTAGCGCCACTCCACATGGCGACCGCGTGCAGGCGATACGATGCGACCGCAACGACGAGGCTGCGGTGCAGCAGGCACTGCGCGGTGAGCACTTCGCTGTTGTATACGACAATGTGTACGACTGGCAGCGGGGCACCACGCCCGAACAGGTGCTCGCGGCGGTGCGCGCCACGGCGCGCGGGCTTTCCCGCTACATCTTTACCTCCAGCGTAGCGGTCTACCCCGCCGGCGGCGTGCATACCGAAGACGCGGCGTTGGTACCGGTCGATCACCCCGACATTTATGCCGCGCAAAAGGCCAACACCGAACGTGCCCTGTTCGCGCTGCACCGGAGTGAAGGCGTGCCGGTAGCCACGTTACGTCCGGCGTTCATTTACGGCGAGCACAACGCCTTCGACCGGGAGGCTTTCTTCTTCGATCGCATCCGCGACGGCCGCCCGATCATCATCCCCGACGAGGGCGAGGCAACGATGCAGTGGGTGTCAGCGGGAGACGTGGCGCGCGCCGCAATTCTCGCGGCCACCAACGATGTCGCGATCGGGCAGGCGTACAACCTGGCCACCTGTCCGCCCATCACGCAGCGCGATTTCGTGCAGCTGCTCGCGCGCGTCGTCGGGCGCGAGGCGAAGCTGGTGCAGGTGCCGCGCACACGTATCCGCGACCACGGCGGCAGCCTGATGGAGCCGCCCAACTATTTCGGCGTGTACCTCGACATCCCCGCCATCACGGCAGATGCGGCGCGCGTCACCGAGCATCTCGGACTCGCGCTCACATCACTGGAAGAGGGGATGCGCGAGACGTACGCGTGGTATGCGCCGCAGCCTCGCGTGGCGCGGGAGTACCGATGGGAAGACGCGCTGCTCAACGACATGCGCACAGCCGCGTCATAATCGTCGCTACGGAGTGGACTGCGCGCGGCCCGGCGGCAGGGGGCGCACCCGTACCAGATCGACGCGGCATCCGGCCATTCGCTCCACCGTGAATCGCGCGCCGCTGTAGTCCACGTGCTCGCCGACGGGCGGCAAACGACCAAGCACGGACAGCACGAAGCCGGCGACGGTTGTTGACCCGCGCCGCTCCTCGGCGGTGCGGGGATCGAGGTCGATGAACGGCTGCAGGTCGTCAACCGCTGCTGCGCCGTCCACCAGCCACGACCCGTCAGGTTGCCGCGTGATTTCAAGCTCGGCGTTCGAGCCAGGCTACGGCAGTTCACCCACCAGCGCTTCCAGGATGTCGTCGAGCGTGACGACGCCGGCCACGCCGCCGTACTCGTCGAGCGCGACGGCGGCCTGCTGGCGTGCGCGGCGAAACGGTTCGAGCAGCCCCAGCACTGGCATCGTTTCGGGCACGAAGAGCGGCTCGACGAGTGCCGTGCGCAGATCCATCTGCGCGCCCGTAAGCGCGTGCTGCAACATATCGTCCGGATACGCCACACCGATCACGTGCTCCACGTCGTTTTCGCTGACGAAGATCCGCAGACCGCGTCCGCGGTGATCGTTGCTCAGCTCCGCGCGCAACGCGCTGGCGCTGGCCGTCACATCCATCCACGACATGTCCACGCGCGGCGTCACTGTTGCCGCCACCTGCCGGTCGCCAAGACGGAACGTGTTCTCCACGATCCGGTGCTCGGCGGGTTGCACGGCGCCACTTTCGGCACCCTGCTCCATCATCGCGCGGATGTCCTGCTCGGTCACCCCCGGATCCACGCTCGCGCGAATACCGAACAGGCGAAGTACCACAATGGTGGAGCCGGTAAGCAGCGACACCAGCGGCGCGCCGGCGTATGACAAGGCGCGCATCGGTCGCGAAACCATCGACGCGATTCGTTCCGGGTGGCCGGGTGCCACCTGCTTGGGGACCAGCTCGCCGATGAGGAGCGAGAAATACGTGATGACGGTGACGATCAACCCGAACGCGAGCGGTTATGCGTAGAACGCCAGCCACGAAACGGCACGAAACGTTGCAGCGAGACGGTCGCTCAATCCCGCGCCGCCGAACGCGCCGGCCAATACGCCGATGAGCGTGATACCAACCTGTACGGTGGAGCGAAAGTTCGTGGGGTGTGTGGCAATTTCAAGCGCGGCCTGCGCATCCTTGTCTGCCGCTTTCGCCAGATGGTCGAGACGCACTTTGCGTGCGGCTACCATCGCCATCTCCGACATGGAGAAGACGCCATTGCACACGAGCAACAGGAGGATGATCGCGATCGCGAAGGCCAGGCCCGCCATACGATTCCGGGAAGAGATGAGCGACATGCGGCGATGCGCTATCGCGAATCGTAATCGTCAGGAGTATAACTTAGGGTCGGAATTGGAAATGCGTGTGTGCACCAGCGGCTGAGCTTTGGAGGCGACGATGCACATGGCACGAGACGAGCAAAGCGTAACGGGGCGCTACCTGCTGGTGAACGGCGTCCGGCTGTGGGTGGAAGACAGCGGCGGCAGCGGACCGGTGGTGCTGCTTTCACACGGGCTGCTCTGGAGCACGCGGATGTTCGACCGTCAGGTCGCCGCACTCTCGCCCGACTACCGATGCATCGCGTGGGATCATCGTGGGCAGGGAAAGAGCGATGTCCCGGACAGCGACACGATCAGCATAGAGCAGTGCTACGAAGACGCCGTGTCGCTCATCGAGCAGCTCGGGGTAGCACCCGTGCATATCGTCGGGCTGTCGATGGGCGGCTTCGTCGCCATGCGCCTCGCCGCTCGCCGCTCCGCGCTGGTGCGATCGTGCGTCCTGATCGAAACCAGCGCCGACGCCGAGCCTGCGGAGAACGTCAGTCGGTACCGGCTGCTCAATGTTGTTGCCCGGTGGGTCGGGCTGCGCGTGGTGGTGAGCCAGGTCATGTCGATCATGTTCGGTCGTACAGCGCTCAACGATCCTGCACGTGCCACCGAGCGCGCAACGTGGCGCGCGGCGATGGCGGGAAACCGTCGCGACATCTGGCGCGCTGTGAACGGCGTGATCACGCGCGACGACGTGACAGCGGAGATCGGCAGGATCACCGCGCCCACGCTCATCGTGGTCGGAGAGGAGGACGTGGCCACGACGCCGGCGAAGGCCGAGCGGCTACACGCGGCGATCCGCGGGTCGATGCTGGTGCGCGTACCGCAGGCGGGACACTCGAGCACCGTGGAGCAACCGGAACGGGTAACAGAGACGGTACGGGCGTTCCTGACGCGCGTAGGGGAAGTGGAGGCGCGTTAGCTCCTCTGTCGGTAGTGCGTGGTGGAGGCGCGTTCTCGATTGACATTGGCCGCTCCGCTCTGCGCGATGGATCGGCTTCGTGTACGAGTGTTTGCCCGATCTCATCGGTTGAGGAGTCTATGCTGGAATCGCCGTGGACGAACGCGGGCTGGATGTTGCCGAACGCGTGGAGTGTCCCGCGGGTGTGTGACATGTCCACTCGGATCGCGTGCGAGGCGTTCGCTCGCGGCACGCATACCACTAGCTCTTCAAGAGGCAGAACCCGATACGCTCGGGATACTCGCGCGCCAGCGCTCGGTCGGTCACGATCATGCCGCGCGTCCGCAGTCGATCCAACGGTTCGGCGTAGCTGTTCCACGGCTTGCGGTCGTGGGTCACGCGGACTCCATCCAATCGCTTCGGCGCGCGCGCTGACAGCGGCCGCGCGCGCCATACCTCTCTTCGACGGCCGATGCGGGCCACGTGATGCGGACGGTTGCCGTGAACGTTGTCGCGGTGGCGGAGGAGGCGACGGGCAGATCGAGCGTTGGCACCGCCGCACCTGCGGACGCCCCGTCAGAATCGGATCGGTGCGTAAAGGTTGGCGCGCCAGCGCCCGTCGGCCGCGATCTCGCGTGCGGCGTCCAGTCGGACGGGCAGTCCGAACAGGGCAGCACCACCTCCGACGCTTGTTCGCACGTTGCGAGACGCGCCGAGGTCGCGACGATCTCCCGCCCATCCTGCATCCCAGAAGAGGCCGGGCTGCAATCGACCGGTCCGCGCCCAGTTCAATTCGGCGCGGCTCATCCAGAACGCGTCGCCACGCAGCGAACCGGCCTGCAGTCCTCGCACGGTTTGCCACCCGCCCACGTTCCACCAGCGATGCAGGGGCAACGTGCCCGTGCTGGTGCCTGCGCTGATAGTAGCGGTGGCGCGCACGGTACGTCTGATTGCGCGGTTCACCGACAGATCCGTGGCGGCACGCACGTAATCCCACGCGCCCGTCGCGGCTTCGATACGCCACGCAGAGCCAAGTCGCCACCCTTCCTGCTCCACACCGCGCGCGGCGGACAGGCGCCACTGTACGCCGTACGACGCCCCTCGCGGATATGGCAGTGTGTCGATCACCTGCTGATCGAAGGTGCGGGCGCGATCGAACAACCACGGCAGCGATACCGTGCTCTGCGTCCCGACGCCCTGCTGCCACTCAGCAAACAGACGAAGCTCACGTCGCACGGCGCCCACCCCGCGCCCGTTATGACGCCACACCGCTTCGGCGCCGGCGGCACGTGAATAGAACTGCTCGTCCCGGGCCCGCAGCAAATTCTGCAACGACGCGAACGGACCGAACGCGTCGCCGTAATCATCCGCCTGCACCAGACGGCGATATCCCGCCACGCTGAACTCGCTGGCACCGTTGGTGCGCGTGGCACTCAACTCCCCGTTGAGCTGCTGATCACCGAGCGACCCGCGCGCATTGAGCTCCCAACTCCAGCCGGCGCCGAGCTGCTGCCGCACCGCTCCGCCAACCGACAAGGCTTCGACGCGATTGAACCGCAGATACTGCAATCCGGCGTGAGCCGTCAATGGCTGCGGGTTGAACTCGGCCTGCACATCGAGCGCCAGCCTTTCACGGGTTTCGGCATCCAGGGTGCTGGCATACACCTCTGCGCGCGTGCCGAACAGGCCGCCCGACAATTCGGGCGCGTTGGCCAACTTCACGGAGTCACAGGGAACGGTTACGCGCGTCACGACGGCACCGCCGAGTCGTGTGCCGGTCCCGTAACGTAGTCCGCCACGAAGACAATCCGCTGCCGCCTGGCGTGCAGACCGTGTGCCGTATTGCGTGAAGCTGCTGTCCAGTTTGGCCCGACGCGTGGTCCAACGCAGGCTGTCTGCCGCCGTGCGCAACACCCGGCGATCACGCCACAGTTCCTGCCACAGGCCGTAGAGTGAATCGTATTGCACACCCAGCGCCAGGTTCTCGTCGGGAATCGTGGGCACGTCGGCAAGCGCGTTGACGCTCTGATAGCGAAACCCCTGTTCAATCGTCACCGTGGCTTCGAATGGGCCGGCTCGCACGGTGCCATCGACACGCCGCACCCGCGGCAACCAGAATCGCAGATCGTGCAAACCGTATTCGACGGTTACCCCTTGCAACTCGGCCTTGAGCGGCTGCGCAATCGCTTTAACGTACCAGGGTGGACCCTTCTCGCCCGCGTTTGCAACCTCCGTCCAGACATCGTAGGGCACAGACAGCCGGTAGACGGCACGCACCAACTGCATACGATCGGTATCGAACCAATATGACCCGATCGACAGGTTCCACCGTGGCGCGCGCGGCCGGGTGCGCAGTTCCCGCAGACTGATGCGACGGCCGTCAGGGAGCGAAATGCTGACGCTGTCGCCGAGTGTGAAGGTGTAGTAGGCCTCGCTGCCGGCGGAGAGCGGATGTACAAGGTCGGTGGTGTCGACTTCGGCGGCGCGGCCACCGGTTCCCGTGGGCCCATTCGATGAGGGCAGCCACAGGGCGTCCTGTCCCGGATACCAAGGAATGGGGACGAGCCGATCGCCGGTGGGGTTGGGCAAGGCGAAGCCGGTGCTGCGCTCCCGGCGGCGTCCCGTCAGGGTGATGTGTGCGCCGGCGGCGCGCGACCATGTCACGTCACCAACCGTCTCCCGTCGACCGAGAAGTCGCTCCCGACCCACTCCGGCGAGGCTACCACCCGCAGTCACGCGTTCGTACGAGGTGGCCTTGTAGCTCAGCAGCGTAGAGTCGACGCGAAATCGCTCGACCCGCGCACGTTCCACGAACGCGCGTGTCTCGAGGGTGGCAAAGGCGGAAGCGAGTTCTTCCACCGTGGGTGGTCGGCGAGCCGAAGGACGCGGCTGTTCGGTCGGCAGTTCCTGCCCGAGCAACATGGCAAGCACGAGTACGAGCGAGGGCATGGCGGCCGGAGAGTCGGTGTGAGGTGATAGATCGTCCCGAAAGATACGGCGTTCAACGGGAGCACCCTACCACCCCGATCCACCCATTCCTTACCGGGGGTCAGTCAGCGCGTGCGGCGTTTCGCAGGTAGCGCACTTGGTCATGCGCCGCGCGCACGTCGCTGGCCTGACGCGCAATGACGGGCTGCACGCTCTCCGGCAGCTCTTTGGTGAGGGCGTCCGCGTACGCCTTCTTGGCGAAGTCTTCTCCGCGCTCGCATTCCTCGAGAATCGCGCCGTCGTCGTGGCCGGTGACCGTCGACTTCACGGCAATCCAGCCACGATGCGCCACGGCAGCCACGTGTCCCAAGTCTGCCGGCTTCCCCCCCAGATTGTTCACCTGTACTTCGAGTTCGGTCACGAACGATGCGCGTTGCGCCGAGAGCCTGTCAAACAGCTGTTTGAGATCCCCACGCTCGGTTTTCTCCGCCGCCGACCTGAATCCTTTCTCGCCATCGCGACAGGTTTCGATCAGATCGTTGAGCAATGACACCGCGTTCCCGTCATTTGCGTTGCTTTCGGTCTGCATAAGTGTTGCACTCCGGTTTGGATGAATGCTGGTCGAAGCGCATCGATTCTTTTGCTTCGGTGCGTCCGGGAGTTGCAATGAGCGCGCCGGAGCGACCGTTGTTGCAGAGTCGTGGTAAAAAACGGTTGACGGCCTATCAATTAGTAGGTAGAATGGCAGCGTGGATACCCGCGATCGCATCCTCGATGTCGCCCAGCAGCTCGCTCAGTCGCGAGGCTTCAACGCGTTCAGCTACGCCGATATCGCCGAAGCCGTCGGCATCCGCACGGCCAGTATCCACCACCACTTCGCCTCAAAGGAAGACCTCGAGCGTGAGCTGGTGGTGCGCTACCGCTCTCGCTTTCGCGATCTGTTGGACGCGATCGACCGCGAGGCCGAGTCTGCGGCGGAGCGCATCCGGCGCTATTGCCTGCTGTATCGGGCAACGCTCGAAGGCGGCGCGCTCTGCCTGTGCGGCATGATGGCATCGGATATTGCGGCGCTGCCTTCGCCGCTGCGAATCCCGTTGCAGGGGTTCTTCGAAGACCAGATCGCCTGGTTGACGGAGACGCTCGATGATGGCATTCGCCGCGAGGAATGGGAGGGCCCGCTCGGCCGCTCGCTGCATCGGGCCAAGTTTGTACTAGCCACCCTTCAGGGAGGCTTGTTGATCGCCAGGGCCACGAACGACCCCGCATTTTTCGACCGCTTGCCAGCGGATATTCTCAGGCAGCTACGTCACTGACATTTCGCTCCGAAAACTACCTCTTAATAGGTAATGAGATTTCCATGCACTTTGCAGATTCCATCGCGGGGATCACTGGCGAAACCAGCGGCATCGGCTTTGCTACCGCCAAACTGCTCGACCAAGCCGGTGCGCACACGGTGCTGCTGGGACGCGACATCGAAAAAGGCGAGGCCGCAGCGCGGTCGCTCACGAACGGTGTCTTCGTGCAGACCGACCTCTCCCGGGGTGGCGACATCCCCGCCATCGTCAATATCGGCTCCATGTGGGCGCATCAAGCGGTGAAAGCCACGCCGTCGTCGGCCTATTCGATGGCGAAAGCAGGGCTGCATGCGCTCACGCAGCACCTGGCCATGGAGCTCGCCGAATACCTCATCCGCGCCAACACGACCGCGCCGGCTGTCGTCGAGACCCCGGTGTACGAGGCTTTCATCCCGCGCGAACAAGTGTCCACAGCCCTGCAGGGCTTCAACGCCTTCCATCCGATTGGCCGCATCGGTCAAGCCGGCGAGGTCGCTCACGCAGTGAAATTCCTGCTTTCGGACGACACCGCATGGACCACTGGTGCGGTGTTGAACGTCGACGGCGGCGTAATGGCCGGCCGCAACTGACCATCGGGGCGTCGCTGGAGTGCTGCTGATCCGGGAAGACAGCCCGATTACCTCATCACTCCAGCGGCAGTTCCGCTCAGACGGGCGGCTTGGACTTTCCGTCCTTCTTCATCGCGTCTTCTTTCTTCATCGCGTCTTCCTTCTTCATCGCGTCTTCCTTCTTCATCGCGTCTTCCTTCTTCATGGCATCGCCCTTCTTCATCGCGTCTTCTTTCTTCATGGCGTCGGCCTTCTTCATTTCGTCCTTCTTCATGGCGTCGGCCTTCTTCATTTCATCCTTCTTCATGACGTCGGCCTTCTTCATTTCGTCCTTCTTCATGGCTTCAGCCTTCTTCATTTCATCCTTCTTCATGGCGTCGGCCTTCTTCATCTCGGACTTCGACATTTTCGCGTCCTTCTCCATGGCATCGGGCTTTTCCATGGCGTCCTTTTCCATGCCGTCCTTTTTCATCGCGTCGGCCTTCGCCATGGCTTCCTTCTTCATCATCGCAGCCTTGGCACTGTCCTGAGGGGCTCCCGTCGATTGCGCATGCAGCGTGGCCGGCGCAGCTGATGTCAGCATCGCGAGGACCGCAGTCGTGGTCAAAATGATCTTCAACGTCATAAGTGCTCCGTAGTGAGTTACCGATTGCGTGTCCGGGGTGGGCCGCGCCACGAGGAGTGAGCAGGAATGACGCCGTAGATATCAGCGATGCGGCACGCGCGAAAGATGTTGTCGCAAAACAAGATACAGGAAATAACGCGGATTGCGCTGCCGCGATGGGATGTTTCATGAAACGCCGGCGGAACGTGAGGGTGGGCCTCCATGGAACGTTTTCGCCGCGTTACGGCATCACGGCGACTCCTGGCCGAAGATCGCTTCCGCGGCGTCGTCAGACAGCGCCCTCGATGCGCCGCCCAAACTCCGGGACGTGGTGAACCGCTCGCTTTACCTGGTAAAGACGCGAACTGTACGATCGCTGCCAGGAGAATGCCCGGCTACGCGGTCGCATTCATGCAGCGCGGGTCCTCGCGGTTGATCGCATGCGATTTTGCCAGCACGCGCAGGCGCCGTCCTCTCCAGCCGAGACATCACATGCCTACACGTCGACAATGCTTCGGGTACGCGACCGGCATCAGCGCCGGATCAGTCGTGGGTAACGTGATGCAGGCAACGCCATGAGACGCATTCTTGTCACGGGCGCCACCGGTCAGGTCGGCTCGGCCGTCATTGCAGCGCTGCGTGCATTTGACGATAGCGACGTTCGCGCGGGCGTGCGTGACATCACTCGGGATGCCGCGCTCTGGCGTGACGACGCGCGAGTGACGCCGGTGGCCTTCGATTTTCTCGACCCCGCCAGTCAACACGCGGCGCTGGCCGACTGCGACTGTCTCTTTCTGCTGCGTCCACCGCAGCTCAACACCGACTTCGCTGACGTGATCGCCTTGGCCAGGCAGCATGGCGTGTCGCACATAGTGTTCCTGTCGGTGCAAGGAGCGGAGAACAATCGACTGGTGCCGCACCACCGAATCGAACGGCGGCTCGTGTCCAGCGGCGTGCCGTACACGATGCTGCGGCCGGCCTACTTCATGCAAAACTTCACAAGCACGCTCCACGACGAACTGGTCCGCCGGCATCGAATCTTCTTGCCGGCAGGAAACGCCCGGTTCACGCTCGTGGATGTGCGCGATATTGCCCGGGTGGCAGCGCTCGTGTTGACGCATCCCGGCACGCAGCATTGCGGGCAGGCCTACACGCTGACGTCGCGCACGCCGCTGACTTTTCAACAGATGGCCGATCGGCTGACGACCGGTTTAGGTACTCCCGTCACGTATCTGTCGCCCAGTCCCTGGCACTTCTACCGGTCGCTGCGTCGCGACGGTCGCGAGCTCGGCTTGATTCTCGTAATGCTGCTGCTGCACGTATTGCCGCGATTCAGGAGCACGAAACCCGTCACGCACACGGTGGCCAACCTGACTGGGCGAGCACCGATCGAGTTTCCGCAGTTCGTGAGTGACCATCGAGACGACCTGCTCTTCGCGACGGCCAGACCTTGACGCTTCGCGGACCGACCAACAGGGCGTGCTGACGTCGCTTCACGCCAACCCGCTATCCGAAGCTTGAACGTTCGCGGTGCATTGGAGAGGGTCTTGCGCCTCGGTGAGCTGTGAAATCGCTTTCAGCCAACCCAACGCAATCCGTTGAGTCCGTGAAAACCGGCCAGCCCGGCAACATCGGCGATCCGTCGGTCATGGAGACGAGCGCCGTCGCGACCGCCCTGCAGACGAACATCGAGAACGGACTCAGCGCACGGGAAGCCGCCCGTCGGCTCGCACAGGACGGGCCCAATGAACTGCGTGCCTCCCCACGCATCCCCGCGTGGCGGCGCGCACTCGCGCAATTTCAGGACCCGCTCATCTACCTGTTGCTGGCGGCCGTCGTCGTTGCGCTGGTCGCGTGGTGGGTTGAAGGACGCAACGGCTGGCCCATCGACGCAATCGTCATTGCGGTGGTCGTGTTGCTCAACGGCGTGATTGGCCTGGGGCAGGAGGCTCAGGCGCAGAACGCCGTGGCGGCGCTCGCCGGACTGACGGCCGCGACCACCACGGTACGGCGTGACGGCAGGCTGCAGCGCGTATCCGGTGCGCAGCTGGTGCGCGGCGACGTGATCTCGTTGGCCGAGGGCGATGCCGTGGGCGCCGACGCGCGTTTGCTCGAGGCCGCGACGTTGCGCGTGCAGGAGGCGGCGCTCACCGGTGAGAGCGAAGCGGTGCTCAAAAACGCCGCCACGCTGCCCAAGCCGGCGCCATTGGCGGACCAGCTCGACATGGTTTTCAAGGGCACGGCCGTGGCGCAGGGCACAGGCCGCGCGGTGGTCACGGCCACCGGCATGGACAGCCGGATGGGCCACATCGCCGCGTTGCTGGAGGCCACCGTCGATGCACCAACACCGCTGGACAACGAAGTCGCGCGCGTAGGACGCACGCTCGGCATGGCGGTGGTGGCGATCGCCGTGGTGGTGGTGGGCACCATTCTGCTGATGTCCGAGACCCGCACCACCGTCGTGGTGGTCCAGGTGCTGCTACTCGGCGTGTCGCTGGCGGTGGCCGCCGTGCCCGAAGGGCTGCCCGCCATCCTGGCGTTGGTGCTCGCGCTCGGCGTGCAGCGCATGGCTAAACATCACGCCATCGTCAAGAAGCTCTCGTCGGTCGAGACGCTGGGGTCGGCCACGGTAATCTGCACGGACAAGACCGGCACCTTGACGCGATCGGAGATGACCATCGAGCGGGTGATGACGGCGTCGGGCGACGCGCACATCAGTGGAGTGGGGTATGCGCCGGAGGGTCAGGCCGAGCACGACGGCGTTACGCTGGCGGCGGGGCCGCTGCGCGAGGAGATACGCGTAGCGCTCAGTGGTGGCAGCCTGGCCGGCAACGCCGATCTGCGACAGCACTCGGGCGGCGAATGGGAGATATTCGGCGACCCCACCGAAGCCGCGTTTCTGGTGGCCGAACGAAAGCTCGGAGCAGGTACGGTTACGGAGCGACGGACGAAGCGGTTTGCCCGGGTGAGCGAAATTCCGTTCACATCCGAACGAATGCTGATGACGACGATCGAGCGCGATCATGAAAACGACGACGCACTGGTGGCCATCACCAAGGGCGCGCCCGACGTGCTGCTTGGCCTGTGCACGCAGGTGCGTGTGGGGCTGGAGGTTGTCGCTTTGGACGAGGCCTGGCGGGCACGGCTGGTCGCGGATGTCGACACGCTCACCGAGGCGGCGCTGCGCACACTCACCGTGGCCTATCGGCCGCTGGCGCCTGGCGACGACCAAGCCGACGCCGGGACGGTGGAGCGCGAGCTGATTTTCGTGGGCACCGTCGGCATGATCGACCCGCCGCGCAAAGAGGCGGCGGTGGCCATCCGCGAAGCACACCGGGCTGGCATCCGCGTGGTCATGATTACCGGCGATCACCCGAAAACGGCCGCGCGCATTGCGACGGACTTAGGCATTGTGAGCGCGGGCGCACCGGCCCTCACGGGCGCCGAGATCGAGGCGCTGGACGACGCGGCCTTTGCCGCTGCCGTACGAACCACGTCTGTTTACGCCCGTGTCGAGCCGACGCACAAGCTGCGCATTGTTGACGCACTGCAGGCGGACGGGAACGTGGTGGCCATGACCGGCGACGGCGTGAACGACGCACCCGCGTTGAAATCGGCCGATATCGGCATCGCGATGGGCGTGACGGGAACCGACGTGACGAAGGAGGCGGCCACGATGATTCTGGCCGACGACAACTTCGCGACCATTGTGGTGGCGGTGCGCGAAGGGCGTGCGATTTTGGATAACATCCGCAAGTTCTTGCGCTACCTGCTGTCGTCCAACATGGGCGAAGTGCTGACGGTGTTTCTGGGTGTGGTGGGGGCCGACGTGATTGGATTGACGGCCGCTGACACGGGCACGGGCACGGGTGGCGAAGTGGTGTTGCCGCTGCTGGCGACCCAGCTGTTGTGGATCAACCTCATCACCGACTCATCGCCCGCGCTCGCCATGGGCGTGGACCCCGCTACCGACGATCTCATGGCCCGTAAACCGCGACAGATGAACGACCGGCTCATCGACGCCGCCATGTGGCGGAACGTGATGCAGACGGGGCTGGTGGTGGCGACGGTGACCTTGCTCGCAATGGACATGCATCTGCCCGGCGGAATGATTGCCGGCACCGGCGACCTGACTACCGCTCGTACCGCCGGCTTTACGGTGCTGGTGCTCGCCAACTTGTTTACCTGCTTCACGGCGCGCTCGGGCACCACAAGTGCGTTCGTCGGGCTCTTTGCGAACCGGTGGCTGTGGGGCGCGGTCGCCCTGTCGTTGCTGTTACAAGTGCTGGTGGTGCATGTGCCATTTCTGCACATCGCCTTCGGCACGGCGTCACTATCGCCTGAGCAGTGGCTGGTGTGCGCGGCGATGGGCAGTGGGGTGTTGATCTACAGCGAGCTGCGGAAGCTGGCGATCCGGATATTCGCCTGAAGCGCTACGTGATCCTCAGGACTGTTGGCGCAATCCTACAGCATGTATGGCGCAGATGACACACCAGGTACCCGTCAAGTAGTTGATAATGCAGTGTTTACCTGTAGCAGACTGAGCCGTCAACAGATTTTGGGATGGACCGTGGCTTGCTGATGAGTCTGTCTGTAAGATCCGGTCACGGTTCTGCCTGTGACGACCTGAAACCCAACCTCTGTAGGAGTTTGCATGAACGCGAAGTCGTTTCTCACCGCCGGGGCCTTCCTCGTTTTCGGCACCTCAGTCGCGCAGGCGCAGTTTGTACAACAGGGTGGCTTTCGTTTGCGAGACACCGACGCAGGAGTGAGCACGCAGGAGCTTTTCCGCGGCTTCGGATCGGATCTTGGCGTCGCTGGTAACCGCATTTCGCCGGACGTCGGTGGCACCTTCGTGCTGGGCCAGAGCAACCGCTTCTCGTTTTCGTGGGACCACGTCTTTCGGACGTGGAGCTTCTCCTACGCGGGCTTCAATGCCGGTACCGCGTACACCCTTGTGTCCGGGACCACTGCGCCGACCTTCGATGCGTTTCGTTTCCAGCTTCAGGGGAACAGCGTGAACTTCACCCAGCTTTCCTCGCTCCAATTCAACGGTGCTCAATTGCTGGGCGCGGCGGTGCCCGGCACGAGCTTCGCGTCGCTAGCGTGGGGCGGTCTCAATGCCGCTGAGAGCTTCGCCATCACCGGCGACCTGACGTTCGGTGGGCCCGGCGCGAACAACGAGGCCCAGAGATTCGAGCTCGATTTCGGCACCGGGACGAATCTCGACCAGGTGCCCGGCACCACCGTTCCCGAACCCTCCACGTACGCGCTGATGGCCGCTGGCCTCGCGGCCCTTGGTCTGGCCGTCCGCCGTCGTCGCAGCATCGTAGTAAGCGCGTAGTAAACGCGTAGTAAACGCTGAATCGTTCGCTCCGACACGCGGACCACGCCCTCGGATCTCAGCAGACCCGGGGGCGCGGTTCGTTAAAAAGATGTGGCAGCACCATCGGCGACGCCTCGACTGGGTGCGTGATTACGACCTGTTGCGACAGGTGGAGGCAGGTGGCGACCGACTCCTCAGTCAGGCGGTGTGCCTGTACGCTGCTGCAGCACCATGCGCATCCCGTGCGATGGCCGTAGCGTTATTCTGGGCTGCAGCCCCACCGGATGGTCCGGCACGAGTGTCGCGCTCCAACGCTGCGCCAGCGTGGCCAGCATGAGAATCGCTTCCGTCCAGGCGAACTGTTCTCCAATGCAGATGCGGCTTCCGGCACCGAACGGGAAGTAGCTGAATTTCGGGCGCGTGGCTACGGCATCCGCTGCCCATCGATCCGGATCGAAGCGCAGCGGATCGGACCACCAGCGTGCATCACGCTGCTGCAGCCACGGCAGAACCAACACCACGGTGCCTTTACGCAGCACGTACCCGTTGCAGTGGTAGTCCTCGAGCGCGCGACGTCCGATGGCATAGGCCGGCGGATAGAGCCGCAGCGCCTCCGACACCACCTGGCGCGTGTAGGGCAGCCGACCCAGATCGGCAAAGGTCGGCGCCCCGTCGAGCGCGTCGACTTCGGCGTTGAGACGCGACGCCACCGCCGGATGCTGCGACAGCAGATACCACGTGAAGGTGAGGGCGTTCGCCGTCGTCTCGTGCCCGGCGAGAAAGATCGTCAGCGCTTCGTCGCGAAGCTGCCGATCCGTCATGCCGGTGCCATCGCCTTCGGCGTCCGTGGCGTATAGCAGCATCGAGAGCAAGTCGCCACGATCCTCGCCGCTGGCGCGACGATCGGCGATAATGCGATAAATCGTGTCGTCGAGCCGCGCGCGGGCCTGGCGAAAGCGTCTGGCGAACGGCAACGGCAACCGCTCCACCAGCCCCGGAAACGGCAGCATGATCATGGCGAATGAGTCGAGAATGTTGGTGACCGCGTCACCCAGGGCTTCCGACTCGTTCTCGACGTCGGCATCGAAGAGCGTCTTGCTCACCACAGCGAGCGTAAGGCGCATCATCTCCTCGTGCATGTCCACCGTTGCGCCCGGCTGCCATCGCTCGCGGCATCGTGACGCGAGCGCGACCATCTGGTCCGCATACGCGGCGATCCGGTCACGATGAAACGCAGGCTGCGCCAGCCGGCGTTGCCGCAGGTGAAACTCCCCTTCGCTGGTCAGCAGTCCGGTGCCAACCACGCGCTGTGCCCGCTCGAGCGCACGACCCTTGACGAAGGTCCGGTGGTGCGTCACGAGTACATCGCGAATGAGATCCGGGTGATTGACGAAGGCCCACCGATCGCCGGCCAGCGTGAACGCCACGACATCGCCATGCTGCGCGGTCACCTGCTCCGCAAATCCCAGCAAATCGCGTTGAAACCGCAACAGCAGCTCGCCCGGGAACCGCGCGCGTGGTCCGGGAGGCTGGTCGAAGGCGAGAGGGGGGCGTTGTGGCATAGCAGTACGAGACCCTCTGCGCGGCCGTCTGGCAAGCGCTGCCCCCGAACAGGCCGACCCGCCAGACTGTTTCGCGAAGCGCAACGCCACGTGCGCGCCGCCTTGATTGCCGACGCATCTCCCCGAGTTTACGTGCGCGACGGTCGCGTCGCCGGCTCGACAACGAGCTGGTCGATGAAGCACCATCCCCAGTCCTCGCCGGGTTCGAAGCTGCGCATGACGGCACGGGCCGATTGTCGGAAGTGCTTAGACGCATGCTGTTGCGGTGAAGAATCGCAACAGCCGACGTGACCACAGGAGACGCAGTGGCGCAGATGCACCCAGCGTGTCCCGTGCTTCAAGCATTCCTCGCACCCGTCAGGCGTGTGAGGCTGCACATCATGCACCTGGTCGAGATGCACGCACCGTGGGGAGCTCATGAAAGAGGTCTCGAGTGGGAGAAGGTCTCTACCGGGCACATGTCCGCGCACGGCGCCAAGGTGGGCATGCACGAACGTCACAGCCATCGCGCCTTCGCCGACCGACGACGCCACGCGCTTTACGGACCCGCTCCGGACGTCACCAACCGCGAAGACGCCCGGCAGGCTGGTTTCGAGAAAGTGCGGAGCACGACGCACCTGCCGCCACGCTTCCGACGTCAGGGAGGCGAGTGACAGCGCCGGTCCGGTTACGACGAAACCCGCACGATCGGGCTCGACGCCGTCGCTGAGCCAACCGGAGTGAGGCTCGGCGCCGATGAAGATGAAGAGCGCCCGGGCCGCAATGGTCTCGCGGTCGGACGTGTCAGTACGGGCGAGGGTGATGGATTGCAGACGATCGTCGCCAGCCAGCGATTGGACGACGCTCGAGGTATGAAGCTCGACATTCCCGAGTCGTACGAGCCGCTCAACCAGATAGCGCGACGTGCCGGCATTGAGATCGGCGCCGCGAATCACCACGTGCACGCGTCGAGCATCCTGTTCCTGGCCCCACGCCCGCAGCACTCGCATCTGCCCGTCGCTGAGGTGGGCAAACGCGATCTCGTATTCATTCGCGTTTCCAGCGCACCCAGCCAGGCGGGACTCCGCCGCACGATCAGTTGCGCCGTATCGGCACTGCGCACGATCAGAATTCCATGAATGTCCCGAGCGATGAGCGCGCGGCGTAGCGAGTCGACGTGCGACGGCAACGCCGGAATCCGGACCAGCGATGAGGGCGTATCAACCTTGCGAATGCCAAGTGTACGGCCGCCTGTTATCGCGGCCGGCGCGAGAGTCGACTTCGATCCCTCGGCCCATTTGCCAACGCCAAAGCACACGGCGCCGAACACGAGCGTCATGACAAAGGAGAGAAAGAGCTGTTTCGGCTTGATGAACCGCCGGACCTCCCATTGTGCGATGAGGAGCCTTGTCGGCCAGTTGCTCATGCTGGCTCCGACGTCGAGGGCGGCAACGAACCGACGTCGGTTTCAACCGTGCGCTGATAAATCTCGTTGAGCGTGGTCTGATCCGACCGGATGTACGTCACCTGAAGGTTGGCCGACATTACCGCAAGCAGTTGCGATACCGATGACGAGCTGGTCGCCCACGCGCCAGCGTTGTCGCAACTTGGCAATCGAGCCCTCGAGCGCCAGCCGCCCTCGACTCATGAGGCAAACCCGATCGGCGAGACGCGCGACCAGCGTCATCTGATGCGCACTGAAAGTGACCGTCGTGCCGACTGCACGTATTTCGCGGATGAGCTCGAGAAAGACTTCCTGATTGATCGGATCGAGACCGGAAAACGGTTCATCCAGAATTGCCAGGCGCGATCGATGAAGGATTGCGGCGGCGAATTGCACCTTCTGTTGATTTCCCTTGGACAGCGACTTGATCAGGTCATTCCCGCGGCTAGCGAGACCGAGGCGTACGAGCCACGTCTACGCGACGTCCCCCGCTTTGCGCGTAGAGAGCCCTGCAACATGCCGAAGAAGGCCAGCGATGCGTGAATCGGCCTATCCTCTTACAGGCCCCGTTTCTCCGGCAAATAGCCAAGCACCCCTCGCGGACGCTCGCCACCCGTGGCAAACGCGCGCGCGATCTCTCCGTCGTCCGTTCTGATGAGTCCGACGATCATCCTGATCAGTGTGGTCTTGCCGGCACCGTTCGACCGGAGAAGCGCCAGCATCTCCCCCGCTTCAATCGAGAGGGAAAAGTCGTCAACAGCCGTCGCGGAGGCGAAGCGCTTGGAGACGTCCCGAATATTGGCAAGCGGTTTCATCCGTGAATCTACGCTGCGCGCCACTTCCGCCACACGCAATTTAACGAGCGCCCTTCCCGGATTTTTCGCGGTCTTTCTCGAGCCGCTCCTCGATCCGTTGTGCCGCCTCGCTGGCTTCAGCACCGCCGTCTATGGCACTCACGCGCTCCGACCCGGTCCCTTCAAGCGCGTCGGCCTTGATGTCTCGTCCTTCGAGCGTGGTGTTATCGCCTGTGCTGCGTCCGTGGTGCTGCTTCTGTCGTTCCGACACGGCTGCTCCCGTCGTTGAATCGTAAATGATCTTTTACCATCCGTTGCGAGATGCGTGCCGACAAACCAAGGGCCAGGCGCGCCCGCCTGAGCAAACGATGGCGAAGTCCGGGTAACAGCTCAACCCGGCCGTCAGGCGGGCCCGAGTTGTGCACCAAGTGCGCTACGGATCAGCCATCAGCAGTTGATCCGCGTTCCCCTTCGCACGGATCTGCCCGTTGACTCGCTATTCGCACCATCGTCGTGCTCCCTCCTGCTCCAATCGCCTGCTCACCCATCGCGGGCGAGGAGTATGTTCAGGCGCGCGCGGTCGCCCATGAATATTTCGTGGCTGGCGCGCGATCGCATCGATGCCTCGGATGAGCTATTGGCCGGGCCGATTCACGGAGACCTGCTCGGCACCGAGCATCTCGCGGCGCGCGCCCGCGCAGTGGCGCGCGGCCAGCGGCTCGCCGATCGGCGACGGGCGCTGCGTCCCGCGCGCCTGCTCGCGCGGTTGGCGAGTACGCGCAACGTGCTCGCCGACGCGCATACACGTCTGTTCAGAGCGGGCGAAGACGGAGTGGACGTCGGACCAGCCGCCGAGTGGCTTCTCGACAACTACTACGTGGTGCTGGAGCACCTGCTCGAGGTACGCGAGAGCCTGCCCGGCAGCTATTATCGTGAACTTCCGGAACTCGCCGCCGGACCACTCACCGGTTACCCGCGTGTGTATGAGATCGCCATCTCACTGATCTCGCACAGTGAGGCGCGCATCGATCTCGAGAACGTGGACCTGTTCGTCGAGGCCTTTCAGAGTGTGACGCCCCTGGCCATCGGCGAGCTGTGGGCGATGCCGGCGATGCTGCGGCTCGGTCTGATCGAAAGCATTCGCCGGATGGCCTTGCGCAGCGTTCAGCGCCTCGACGAACTCGAGGCGGCGCAACGATGGGCCACGCTCATCCTCGAGGCAAACGTGCAGGGCGGCTCCGAGCTCCGCGCGGCGCTTCGCGAGTTCGCCGAAGCGGAGCTCGCGCTCACGCCCCACTTTGTTTCGCAGTTTCTCCAAACCCTCCGCCATGCCGAGGGTGCGTCGCCACCGCTGACCTGGCTCGAACAGTGGCTGCGCGACGCCGGGCTCGCGCCGGAGCACGCCGTCGCACTCTCGGCGCAACGGCTGGCGCTCACGCAGCTGATGATGGCAAACGGTATCACGAGCCTGCGCGATGTCGGCCGTCGTGATTGGCATTCGTTCGTCGAGCATCAGAGCATCATGGAGGCCACGCTACGCGAAGACCCATCGGGGTTCTATCCACTGATGACCTTCGCCACGCGCGATTCCTACCGGCACGTCGTCGAACGGATCGCCAAACGCACCGGCCATCGGGAGGCCAGTGTCGCGCAGTGGGCCGTCGACCTGTGCCAGCGACCCGCGCCCGATACAGCCGACAACGCGGTCGCTGCGATTCACGCGCGACAGACGCATATCGGCTACTTTCTCGTAGACGATGGACTCCGCGAGCTCGAGCGTACCGCGGGCTACACGCCGACGCCGATTGAGCGCGTGGAGCGCGCCGTGCGGACGCATCCGAACCTCGTGTTCGCCGGCGGCCTCATGACGTGTACGATACTTGCCATCTCGGCGGTGCTCCTGACTGTCGATCCCGAGGCGCGTGCGTCGCTGTGGCTGATCCTGCTCTTCGCGTTTTTGCCCGCACTCGACATTTCGGTGACGGTGCTCAATCAGCTGATCACCATCTGGCTTCGTCCGCATGTGCTGCCGCGTCTGGATCTGCACGCCCGTGGCGTACCCTCGCAGTACCGCACGGCGGTCGTGATTCCAACCCTGTTCGGCAGCGTCGACGACGTCACGAACGCCCTCGAGACCATCGAGGTCCAGTTCCTGGCGAATCGCGAAGCGAATCTCCACTTTGCGATTCTCAGCGACTTCACCGACGCCGCTACGGAAGCCACGCCGACCGACGCGGCGCTCGTGAGGCAGGCCATCGATGGCGTCACGCTGCTGAATACGCGTTATGGACACGACGACATAGCGCCCTTTCACCTCCTGCATCGCCCGCGGCGCTGGAATGCGCCACAGGGTGTCTGGATGGGTTGGGAGCGGAAGCGCGGCAAGCTCGCAAACTTCAATCGACTGCTCCGCGCTGATGGACGCGCCACCGCACCGCCCTCCGTCAGCGCGCCAGATGCGGCAGCAGCCTTCTCCGTCGTGGTGGGCAACCCCGAGGCGCTTCGCGGTGTGCAATACGTCATCACGCTCGACGCCGACACGGTGCTCCCTCCGGACGCGGCGCCGTCGCTCATTGGCGCATTGGCGCATCCGCTCAATCGCGCCGTGTACGATCCCGTTTGTGGGAGGATCGTGCGCGGCTACGGGATTCTCCAGCCGAGAGTCGGGGTGTCCTTGCCGAGCGCACATCGCTCACGCTTTGCCGCGATCTCCTCAGGGCACCCTGGAGTGGACCCGTATTCCACGGCTGTCTCCGATGTGTATCAGGATCTGTACGGCGAAGGCAGTTACACCGGCAAGGGCATCTACGACGTCGATGCCTTCGAGATCGCCACGCACGGGCGCTTCCCCGAAAACACGCTGCTGTCGCACGATCTCATCGAAGGCAATTACGCCCGCGCCGGGCTCGCCACCGATGTGATCGTGTACGACGACTATCCGTCGACGTATATCGGCTACACTCGGCGCAAGCATCGGTGGATTCGTGGAGATTGGCAGTTGCTTCCGTGGCTGGGGCGGAATGTGCCAAGTGCGCACGGTAGCGAACCCAACCGACTCCCGCTGCTCTCGCGATGGAAGTTGCTCGACAATATGCGTCGCAGCACCGTCGAGCTGGCGCAGCTTGCCTTTCTGCTGGCGGCCTGGACGATACTTCCGGGGTCGGTGGTACGCTGGACGTTTCTGGCGCTCGGCGCGATCATCGCGCCCTGGGCAACGTCGCTTGCGCTGGCGTTGGTGCGTCCTCCCCGCGACAAGTCGTGGCGCGCATACTTCGGTGCGGTGACGCAAGACGCAATCGTGTCGGCGCAACAGGCAGCGCTTGCGCTCGCGTTCCTGCTCCATCAGACGCTGATCTCCATCGATGCGATCGCGCGCACCCTCTACCGCCTGTCCATCTCGCGGAAGCGCCTGCTCGAATGGCGTTCGGCGTCGACCGTGGAGCACAGCGTTGGAGAGATCGGACGAGACACGTGGGACGCCATGCGGCTGTCGGTGCTGGCAGCGTTCGGCATCGCGGCGGTCGTCGTATATCAGCGCCTGGGTCTTCAGCCAACGCAGGGATCGCTCCGCCAGTCGCTGCTCCTCGGCGACCTCCTTCCGGGAAGCATCGTGCTGCTCTGGAGCCTGGCGCCACGGTTGGCGTCGTATCTGAGTGAGCAGCGCCTACAGGTGCGTGCGGCCCTTTCAGCTTCGGACCGGGACACCGCTCTTCGGTACGCGGCGCTGCATTGGCGCTTTTTTGATCGATTCGTCAACGCCTCCACGCATTGGCTCGCACCGGACAACGTGCAGTTCGATCCGGAATCGGTGGTGGCCATGCGAACCTCGCCCACGAATATCGGACTCCAACTCCTGTCCACCGTCAGCGCGCACGACCTCGGTCTGCTTGCGAGCACCGATCTCATTACGCGTCTGGAGCAGACCTTTGACACCCTGCAGCGGTTACGCCGGCACAAGGGGCATTTCTTCAACTGGTACGACCTCCACGATCTGCACGTGCTCGAGCCGGCCTATATCAGCACCGTCGACAGCGGCAACATCGCCGGGCACCTCGTGGCGATCCGACAGGCGTGTCTTGATCTCGCGGCACGCGAGCCTGCACTCGAAGGCCGCCTGCTCGCACTTGCCGAACAGGCAGACGTCTACGTCTCGGAGATGGACTTCAGCTTCCTGTATGATGTGACGCGAAAGCTGTTCACGATCGGCTATCACACCGAATCGCTCACGGCGGACGATTCCTTCTACGACTTGCTGGCCTCCGAGGCCCGTCTGGCGAGCTTCGTGGCGATCGCCAAAAACGACGTACCGGTCGAGCACTGGTTTCGGCTGGCACGGCCGCTCAATCGTACGTCCTCGGCCACCGCTCTCGTGTCGTGGAGCGGCAGCATGTTCGAGTATCTGATGCCGTTGCTCGTCATGCGTTCGCTGCCCTTCACCATTCTTGATCAGACCTATCACGGTGTCGTGGAGCGACATCACGCCTACGGGCGCCGCCACAATGTTCCGTGGGGCGTGAGCGAGAGTGCCTACAACGTGCGCGATCTGCATCTCACCTATCAGTATCGCGCATTCGGCATTGCCGACCTGGCGCTCAAGCGCGGGCTCGAGCGCGACCTCGTCATCGCCCCGTATGCGACGGCCCTCGCGGCCCTGGTCGATCCGACGCGCGCCTTCGAGAACCTGCGCCGACTGGAGGCGCTCGGCGCACTCGGCGAGTTCGGATTCGCCGACGCGCTCGACTATACGCGGGCTGCACCGGGGGCGCGCTTTGCCATAGTCAACACGAGCATGGCGCACCACGTCGGCATGACTGTCGTGGCGATCACCAACCTGCTGAAAGGCGACATCTGGCAGGATCGCTTCCATGCGTCCCCGCTTGTCCAGTCGGCGCAACTGCTGCTGCACGAGCGCATACCGCGGAGGCTGCTGCTGCGGGAAGCGCAGTCGACGAGCGATCCCGTGGCGCGAGCGATCAGTGCCAGCGATCAACCAGTTGTGCGTGAGGTGGACACGACGACACGCACGACGCCCCGCGTAGCCCTGTTGGGCGCGCTGCCGTACACCGTGATGCTGAATCACAACGGCAGTGGCTACAGCCGTTACGAGTCGCTGGCCGTTACCCGTTGGCGTGCCGACAGCACCCGCGACGATCTCGGTCAGTATTGCTACGTGAGGGACTTGAAGAGCGGCCGGACCTGGTCGACGTCGCACCAGCCGGTGTGCGCGCCGACCAGCTACAGCACGGTGTGGTTGCAGTCGGATCGTGTCACGATGCATCGCGTGGACGGTGATATCGAAACGCGTACCGAGATCACGGTGGTGGCCGCCGACTGTGCCGAGGTACGTCGCGTGACGCTGATCAATCTCGGGAGCGAACCGCGCGATATCGAACTCACCAGCTACGGAGAGATCGTGATGGCACCGCCCGATGCCGATCGGGCCCATCCGGCATTCTCGAATCTGTTCGTGGAGACCGAATGGCACGCGTGGTGTACCGCGATCACTGCCACGCGACGCCCCCGTTCGCCCGACGAGCCGACGTTGTGGTGCGTGCATGTGGTCGATGCCGGACCCGATCGCATCGGGGACGTGAGTTGTGAAACCGACCGATCCGCATTTCTGGGTCGAGGACGCGGTGTGCGTGATCCGGCGGCGATGCAGACTGACGGCGCATTGAGTGGCTCCACCGGTCCCGTGCTCGATCCGGTCTTCGCCCTGCGCACGCGGGTGCGGGTCACGCCGGGCCGAGCCGTGAGCGTAGCTTTCACGACGCTGGTCGCCACCGACCGGAGGGCCGCGTTTGAACTGGCCGGTCGGTATCACGACGACCATGCCGCGCAACGGGCGCTCGATTTCGCGTGGACGTCCACGCAGCTCGAACTCCGCGAGCTCGGGATCACGCCGGCCAGCGCCGCCACGTTTCAGGAGATCGCCACCCAATTGCTCTTTCGTGATGGCTCGCTGGCTCCTCCACCCGATGAGATTCGGCGGAATCGCGGTTCGCAGCCGCAGCTGTGGATGTATGGGATATCGGGTGACCGTCCCATCGTGCTTGCCATCATCGACTCAATTCAGGGCTTACCAACGCTGCGCGAGCTGCTGATCGCCCATCGCTTCTGGAGACGGCGCGCGCTGACCGTCGATCTGGTGATTATCAACGCGTCGGGGCATGACTATCTGCAGGAACTGCGCGACGCGATCACCGAAGCGGTCGTATCGACGAACGACGCCGCCCTGATCGACAAGCCAGGCGGCGTCCTCGTGCGCGGGCTTGAGAGCTTTTCGACGGTCGACTACCTCATGCTGTCCGCCACGTCACGGGTGCAGTTGATGTGCGACGGGCGCTCGCTGACCCGCATCCTCGAAAGTGTGGCCCTGCAGGCCAGCGATCGTCCGCGCGCGTCGCAGAGTCTCTCGACGCGCACGCTGGAACACAGCACGCCGAGCGGCGCGGCCCTCGGCATCGTGCCCACCGACCGTCCCGGCCCCATCGCGTCTCTGGTTTCGGCGCTGCGACCGTTGGTTGCCCCCCTCCTGCCGGGCGTCGCTCGTCCCCGCGGGGTGTCGGACGGCGCGGCGGTGCCGCGCTCGCCGATGCTGTTCGACAACGGTATTGGCAGCTTCGACGAGCGGGGCGACTATCTCATCCGAGTCAATGACGATCAGCTTCCGCCGGCGCCATGGTCGAATGTGATCGGCAATCCTCACGGCGGCTTTTTGGTGACCGAACGCGGCGCCGGCTGCATGTGGGCTGAGAACGCGTTCTTCTACCGCGTGACGCCGTGGCACAATGATCCGGTAAGCGACCCCGCGAGTGACGTACTGTTTCTCAGGGATCTCGACACGGGCGCGTGGTGGAGTGCCACCCCCGCGCCGAGAAACGATGGCCGCTATCTCGTGCGACATGGCGCCGGTGAGTCGACGTTCGAGCATGAGCACGAGGGTATTCTGACGTTGCTGCATCTCGGTATGCCCGACGATGCCGCAGCCAAGCTCTCGCGCTTGCGCGTGACGAATAATTCGAAAGACACTCGGCGACTCTCCGTCACGGCGTTCGTCGAATGGACACTTGGTTCGCGCCGCGAGGACACGCAGCACCAGGTACGCACGCGCTTCGCCCCTGAGCAGCAGGCAATTCTGGCGCAGAACACCTTCGATGCGCACTTTGCGGAGTGGACGGCCTTTCTCGCCGTCAGCGAACCGGTCTCCAGTTACTCCGCCAACCGACGCAGCTTTCTCGGCAGGAACGGCAGCCTCACGGATCCGGCAGCGCTCCGACAGGACGCGCTCGATGGCATCACGGGCGTTGCGCTCGACCCGTGCGCGGCGCTGCAGTTCGAGATCGTGTTGAATCCAGGTGAATCGCGAGAGATCTGCGTCGTGCTCGGCGCGGCGCGTACGGAGGCCGAGGCCCGACGACTGGCGGATCGTCTCCGCAGCGTCGCTGGCGCCAGGTCCGCAGGGGCGCACACGGTCAGCGAATGGGAGACGCGCCTCGGTGCGATCACGGTGAAGACCCCCGATCCGTCATTCGACCTCCTTCTCAACAAGTGGTCGCTGTACCAGGCGCTGTCGTGCCGCATGTGGGCGCGTATGGGGTTGTACCAGAGCAGTGGCGCTTACGGGTTCCGTGATCAGCTGCAGGACGTCATGGCGTTCCTGTATGCCGAACCGCGCGTGGCGCGTGAGCATATCCTGCGCGCAGCGGCACGTCAGTTTCTCGAGGGCGACGTGCAGCACTGGTGGCACCCGCATACCGGACGAGGCGTACGGACGCGGTTCTCGGACGATCTGGTGTGGCTGCCGTACGTGGTGGACCAGTACATCCGCGTCACCGGCGACATCAGCGTGCTCGAGGAGTACGTGCCGTTTCTCTCCATGCGTGAACTGCTGCCGCACGAGCATGAAACTTACGATCTCCCTACGGTCACCGACGACTTCGGCAGCGTGTACGAACACTGTCGTCGAGCGCTGCGTCGTGCGTGCACCGTTGGCGCGCACGGTCTGCCGCTGATCGGTACTGGCGACTGGAACGATGGGATGAGCCGGGTTGGTGCCGACGGTAAAGGTGAGAGTGTGTGGCTGGCGTGGTTTCTCGTGACCACGCTTCGCACCTTTTCGAACCATGCCGAATCGCGCGGCGATCACGGCGAGGCGCAGGACATGCGCCGCAAGGCCGACGCCTACGTCCTGGCGGTCGAGGCGCACGGGTGGGACGGCGGATGGTATCGCCGCGCGTACTACGACGACGGCACGCCCATGGGCTCGTCGGAGAGCACGGAATGTCGCATCGATTCCATCGCGCAGAGTTGGAGCGTGATCTCCGGTGCCGGCAATCCGGCGCGCCAGCGTATGGCGATGGAGGCGCTCAACAAACAGCTGGTACTCGACGACGCGCGGTTGATCATGCTGCTCACCCCACCGTTCACCGAAGGCGAGCACGACCCGGGCTATATCGCCGGATACGTGCCGGGGGTTCGGGAAAACGGCGCGCAATACACGCACGCGGCGCTCTGGGCGGTCTTGGCCACGGCCATGCACGGCGACGGCCAGCGCGCATACGCGTTATTTCAGATGCTCAATCCGCTCACACATGCGCAATCGGCAGAGGAGGTGGCGAAATACAAAGTGGAGCCGTACGTTGTGGCGGCCGACGTGTACACTGCCCCGACGTTGCTCGGGCGCGGCGGGTGGACGTGGTACACCGGCTCCGCCAGCTGGATGTATCGAGTCGGTCTCGAGAACATTCTCGGGTTTACCAAGATCGGCGATACCCTCCGCATCGAACCGTGCGCCCCGCCCGACTGGGAGGAGTTTTCGATTTCTTATCGCTTCGGCCGAACCATCTACGAGATCGTGGTGCGGAATCCGGCGCTGCTCCGTCAACGCGGCTCGCGGGTCACGCTTGATGGCACACGCTTCAGAACGAATACCATTCCATTGGTGGACGACGGGCAGCGGCACCACGTAGTGGTGGATGTGGCGGCGCGACGGTAATGCGAGTCGAACGTCTTCCTTATAACACCGGAGCAGAGATGGCCGAAGAGATGGCGCGCCGCATCGTGATTGCGAGCTTCAACACGCCGAAGGGCGCCGAGCAGACCCTATCGCTGCTGCAAAGTGGAACCGTGAGCCTTGGGAACACGGCCGTGGTAACCCGCGACGACAGCGGCGAGGTGAAGTTCACGGAGTCGCAGGACTGGGGCATTGGCAAGAGCGCGCTCGTGGGCGCCATCGCCGGCCTGCTGTTACCCGGCATCGGTACCATCACCCTCGCTGCCGGCGGAGCGTTGGCCGCGTACTATATTGACCGGGGATTTCCGGACGCGCTACTCAAGCAGATGGGCGAGGGACTGGCACCCGAAAGCTCGATGCTGGTCTTGCTGGTAGCCGATCCGGACGTTTCGCGGGCGACCGACGTGCTCGCGCAGGGCGGTGGGACGGTGCTCGGTAACAGCACCGAAATCGATCTCACGGCAGCCATCGCAAACTGGCAGCAATAGCGAGCTGGCTTCGGTTCCTTTCATCCTCGGAGCCTCATGCAGCGTTCGGCCATTCTCACCGCAGTCCCTCACGGTCGTGGCCGAATGCGCCAAATCACGATCCGCAACGTCGGTGACGAGGTCGCACTGGAACTCGGCATCCAGTTCATGGCCGAGAAGGAAGACCGGACCGATTGGCTCGTCGGCACGCGGCCTCGCGTCCTCGGACCGGGGAAGGAGGTGTGCCTCGACATTGCGCAGGCGCCCGGGCCGGCTGACTGCAAACTGATCGTGTCGTGGGTAGATGGCCGCGGGAATACGAGCCGATGGATCGGGGTGGTGTCACGGCGGTAAGTGGCGGCACCGGTATTCTCGCCGGTACCGACGCGGCCTTTCCCTTCCCGCTCGTGATGTTCGGCAACAGTGTGCACGAGGAGCCGGTGCTGCTGGTGCAGGCCGGGCTCACACCATTGACCCACCCGCCGCCAATCCTGCAGCATAAGCCGCGCAACGAATAATTTGTCTCTCAC
>JBBSCJ010000019.1:0-65836 GCA_038250435.1 Gemmatimonadales bacterium
GCAGGCCGCCATCCTGTACGACACGTTCCATGTCCTGCGGCAATTGAACGACGCGATGGATACGGTACGCAAGGCGGAATACAAACGGCTCACCAATCGCGAAGACCGCACGTTCATCAAAGGACAGAAGTACGTGCTGCTGTCGCATCGCGCCAACCTGAGTGCGGAAAAGCGGCGCGCCTTGCAAACGCTCCTGGCGGCGAACAAACGACTCAATACGGCTTACGTGCTGCAGGAGCAGTTTACGCAGATCTGGGAATATCGGAGCGAAGCGTAGATCCGGCAGTTTTTTGAGAACTGGCGAAAGGCTCTTTGCTGGCAACGCCTGGAGCCGTTCGAGAAGTTCGCTGCACTCATCGAACGTCACTGGGAGGGCATCGCGGCGTACTGTCAGCCGGACAACAAGCTCGCGCTCGGATTTGTCGAAGGGCTGAACAACACGATCCGCATGATCCAACGCCGTTGCTCCGGCATTCGCGACGGAGAGTACCTCCGACTCACGGTGCTCACGAGTACGCTGCCACCGCTGCCTCGGGACCATAATTCGTGAAATGCACCCACACGATTCCACGAAGAGCCGGAAGAAAGAATTACCGGCAGCTGAGCTCAGAACGCACCGCACGATTCACTTACAGCCTTCTCGTACTTCTGAGGCTCAACATGCGGCCTTTTCAATAGAGCCTACAGTGGCTATTCTAGTAAAAAGTCAAGCGGTTTCGTCAAGCAGCGTGTAAAGGCACGTCAGGGAGCGGCCTTTCGGAGGGTGGGGACAACGGGGCCTTCGACGTTGTCGCGAGCCAAGGAGAGCACCGGGGGGCCGCCGCAATTTTCAGCCGGTGCCGCCGCGGATCGAGTACGACCTCACCGCACTCGACCGGTCGTTGGGGAAGGCGGGGCCGAGATCGACCAGTGGGTGGTCCACCACTACCGGACCGTGGAGAGTACCCGCCCGCCGCAGGCCGCACGGGCCTGCAGCCGCGCGGCGAACGCCGACAGGAACGAAATGCGCAGCCGCAGATATGTAGGGGTAGGAAAGTGCTTCAGTGGCAAACGTACTCAGAGCGGTGTCTCACGGGATGCGGCTCGCTCCAGTGCTCGATCAGCCTATGTCTACCAACCACACGCAGACGGAGGGGGGTACGCTTCCGTTGGGTTCCACCATCGATCGCACGATCGGCAACACGCCGCTCGTGCGGCTGCAGCGCCTGACGTCCGGGATTGCCCCCGGAACCGTCGTGCTCGGCAAGTTGGAGGGGAACAACCCCGGGGGGTCAGTTAAGGACCGCCCAGTGCTGTCCATGATCCGTGGGGCGGAGGCGCGGGGGGAGATTCGCGCCGGGGACCGGCTCATCGAGGCCACGAGTGGCAATACCGGCATCGCGATGGCGATGATCGCCGCCATGACCGGCTACCGGATGACGCTGATCATGCCCGACAACCTCAGCATGGAGCGGCGAGCCTCCATGCGGGCCTACGGCGCGGAGTTGCTGCTCACTCCCGCCGCAGCCGGGGGGATGGAGTACGCGCGCGATCTCGCGATGGACATGCAGGCCCGCGGTGAGGGGCGGGTGCTCGATCAGTTCGGGAACCCGGACAATCCGCGCGCCCATTATGAGACCACCGGGCCGGAGATCTGGCGCGATACGGAGGGGTCCATCACGCATTTTGTGAGCGCCATGGGAACGACGGGAACGATCATGGGCGCCGGCCGCTATCTCAAGGAGCAGCAATCGACGATGCAGATTGTGGGGGCGCAACCGGCCGAAGGCTCTCAGATCGCCGGGATCAGAAAGTGGTCGCCGGCATATCAGCCGCGAATCTACGACGCGGCGCGCGTCGACCGGATCGAGCAGGTGACGCAGGCGGAGGCGGAGGAGATGGCGCGGCGGCTCGCAGTGGAGGAAGGAATCTTGTGTGGACCCTCGGCCGCTGGCGCGTGCGTGATTGCCTTACGTGTCGCGGAGGACGTGCCGCACGCCACCATCGTGTTCATCGTGTGCGACCGCGGAGATCGATACCTGAGTACAGGCATATTCCCGGCATGATCGCACTCCTGAACGATGCAACGGTAGTGGACGATCGCGGTGCTGGCCGCCTTGCGCGGAAAACGGCCGCACGCACTCGGTGCCCGGCGATCGTAAGCGCGCTCAGCGCTTATGCGTTTGCATTTACGGCACTCGCGGCCTGTTCCAGTTCTGCTGACGCGCCTCTGCAGGCGTCCCGGCCGGACTCTGTCAGCACGGCCACGCCCGGGCTCATACGTACAGTGGTGCTGTCGGGGCTCAACGGCCCGTGGGACATCGCCGCGAGCAGCGATGGCGCACTGTTCTTCACCGAACGATGCCGCGGGCTCTCCGTTCGGCACGCGGACGGCTCCGTCACCCGACTCTTCGGCACCGCCGGGTCGTCGCTGGTAGCCGCCGACCTGCTCTGTCAGGGACAGAGTGGCGTGCACGGGATCGCCCTCGATCCGGCGTTCGCGATAAATCGCGTGGCCTACGTGTTCATGGCGTCTACCGCGACCACGCCGCGGACCAATCGTGTCGTGAGACTCGTGCTCGGCGTCGACCTGCGTACGGCAAGCAGCCGTACCGACATTGTCACCGATATCGCGTACAAGAATGTCGGAAACGCTCACGGAAACGCCGGCTCGCACAGTGGCGGTCGGCTGCGATTCGGACCCGACGGCTTCCTCTACGTCACTACCGGTGACAACCATAACGGTACGATACCGCAAAGCCCGACCGCGCTCGGCGGCAAAGTGCTGCGCGTGACCACAAGCGGTGCCGCCGCACCCGGCAACAACGCTCCAGCCGGTTTCGACGCGCGCATTTATACGTATGGTCATCGCAACGTACAGGGCATCAGCTTCCGCCCTGGCAGCGGACAGGTGTTCGTCGCCGAGCATGGGCCGAATCACAGCGACGAAGTCACGTTGCTGAGGGCCGGCGGTAACGGAGGATGGGATCCGCAGAATCGCGCGTCATTGAACTGTGCCGACGGCTATTGCGGATACGCTGGCAATGCGGGCACGATGCCGATGACGGATCTTGCGCGTTTCCCGAGCGCCTTGCGGCCGTCGTGGTCGAACAGCGGGTCGTCACAGGGCATGGGTCCGGTCGTGTTTCTCACGGGAGCGGCATGGCGCGGGTGGAATGGCAGACTCGCCGTGGGTATCATGGGCGGCCAGCGCATGGATGTGCTCACCATCGACAGCGCGGGCATCACCACCGACCGCGTGAACGCCAACTTGCCCGGCACGCGCTATCGTGCGCTCACGATGGGGCCGGATGGATCGTTGTACGTGGCAACCGATAGCGGCGAAATCTGGAAGGTCACGCCGGAGCGGTAGGTCGGTGCCTCGCCTCGCCATGTTTCGTCATCAACACGACCTGAGCGTGCGATGGAGCGGGCGACGACGGGAACCATTGCGGTCACCGGGCGCTATCACACGGAGCAGCAGCGTTACGCACGTGCGCAACCTGTGCACAGTATTCAGCGTGTGCGGTCGTGGTGATCGATTCGCGCGTACAAGCAGATTTCCGATATAGGTGAACGTTTGAGCGATGCAACAGTGGTGGATGACCGGTGGCTTGCGCAGCTGGTGTGTCCGATTTCGGGTGAGCGGGTGAATGAAAACGTGGTGCGTGTGACGGCGCTGCTCGTCGCGATGCTCAGTCTCACGTTTCTGATTACGAAGGCGTTCTGGATGCCGCTGCTGCTGATCGTGGACTTTTCGGTGCGCGGCTTTGGCTGGCGCACGGTGAGTCCACTGGCACGCCTGGCCCAGCTGTTCGTCCGTTTGAGCGGCCGCACGCCGCGGATGATCGACTTTGCCCCGAAAGAGTTTGCGGCACGCATCGGCTTCGTGTTCAGTGTCGGGCTTCTCGTCGCGCACAGCAGCAGCGCCTCGTGGGCGCCGACCGTCGCGAGTTTGATCGCCGCAGTGCTCACTCTCTTCGCGCTGCTCGAGGCCCTGGCGAATTTCTGCGCCGGGTGCGTGGTCTATACGTACGTGATGCTGCCGTTGGTCCGGCGCGGAAGCAGAGCGGCCAGGTGACGCCTTGGCGCTCCTGCGCGCACTTGCCGAAGCCCGACGTGCTGCAGAAGCCGTATCCGGCGTTGTGGGAGTCGACGACAGAGACGTTGCGCGCGTGAGCGGAGCAGCAGGAGGCTGGCCGGATCTATCGTGATAGTGCCATAGCGCGCGATGACGTGCAGATGTGGTCCGGTAACACGCCCGGTCGGCCCCTCGCGTCCGAGTCACATCGCCTCGGCGTACGGTATCGCCGGCGCTCACGAACTGCTTGCTGCGATGCAGATGGGCAGTGACGAGCCCCTGGCCGTGATCGAGGTAGATGACGTTGCCGCCAAGGGTGAAGCGATCGACCAAGCGCACGATGCCGCGATTGGCGGCGCGAAACAGGCTGCCGGCCCGCGGTATTTCCGGCTCCCAGGAGAGGCCTGCCAGGTCGACGCAACGATACTCCGGCAACGCGTCGGTCGGCAGGGCCCATACCGATAGGACGCCGCCGAGCAGCGCCGCAACACCGAGGATGGTGGTTACGCGATTCATGGCGTCCTGGTACCCGTTTACGCGTGCCTGGTGGCACAGACCCCATCGTACAACTGCCCGTACTGCGTGGCGGCACGCGCCCACGAATGATCTTCCCGCATCCCTCGCTCCCGTAGAATCGACCAGCTGCGTTGATCGCGGTAGGCGTGCAATGCGCGCCCGATGGCGTCGGTGAAGTGCGACGCGTCGAAGGGGTGAAAGCGGAAGCCGTTGCCGTCGAAGCCTTCGCGCACGGTATCGCGCAAGCCGCCGGTTGCCCGCACGACGGGTACGCTGCCGTAGCGAAGGGCGATCATCTGACCGAGTCCGCACGGCTCAAAGCGCGACGGCATGAGGAACATGTCGCTGCCGGCGTAGATGCGTTGTGCGAGTGCCGCGTCGAACGCCACACGCACCGCGATACGGCGAGGATATGTGGCGGCGTGCCGACGCAGCCGATGCTCGAGGTGAGGCTGACCGGAGCCGAGCACGACGAGCTGCGCGTCGGTGCGCGTCATGAGCCATGGAATCGCGTCATCGAGCAGCGCCAATCCCTTCTGCTCCACCAGCCGGGATACGATGCCGAGCAGCGGCGTCGTGGCGGCCACGTGGAAGCCGAGTTCGCTTTGGAGGGCCGCCTTCCCGATCGCCTTGCCCTGCAGATCGTCGGCCGAGAAGGGAGCGACGAGCGCCGGGTCGGTTGCGGGATCGTACTCGGCTACATCGATGCCGTTGAGGATGCCGACGACGCGTGCGCGCCGCTGACGCATGACGCCATCGAGTCGTTCACCGTACTCGGGCGTCATGATTTCCTGCGCGTACGTGGGGCTTACCGTGGTGACCACATCGCTGAACACGATGCCACGGGCCATGCAGTCGAAGGTGCCGGCAAGCCCCGGTCCCATCCCGTCCTCGATGAGCCCTCCCTCGGAGAGGCCAGCCAGCGCGAGCGTCTGCGGGCTGAACTGTCCCTGGTATGCCAGGTTGTGAATCGTGAACACCGTGGCAATGCGGCCGAAGGTGTAGGCGAAGTACGTACGCAGGTAGTTGGAGAGGAGGGCCGCGTGCCAATCGTGCGCATGCACGACATCGATCTGCCATCCATCCACTTCGCGTAGATGCTGCATCAGCGACAAGACGCCGCGACAGAAGAGGATGAAGCGGCGATCGTCGTCGCGCTCGCCGTAGATCGCGTGCCGTTCGAAGGCAGCGGGAATATCGATCAGATAGGTGGGCGTCTCGCTTGCGGCGAGCCGCCAGATGCGCAACTCCTCCGCGCGCTCGCCGATGGGAAGAAATCCGGCGGCGATCGGTCCCTCGACCTTCACGCCACGCTCTCGCAGTTGCCGAAAGTACGGTAGAACGACGCGCGCGTCGTGCCCCGCGCCCCGCAGCGCCGCCGGCAGTGCGCCGGCAACATCGGCAAGGCCGCCGGTCTTGATCAGGGGTGCGACTTCGGCCGCTACGAAGAGTACATGCTTCGACATGCGAAAAAGCTAGCGCGCACACCCTTCCGATGCGCGTACCCACAGGGCAGAATCCGAGAGTCACTGCATTGCTCTCATTTCAGGCGGATGGACATCATGACGTCTCCACAACGCGCCGGCATTCTCGTCCGCAACGCCATGGCCTACGTACTGGCCGGAGGGCGTGGGTCTCGTCTATACGAACTTACGGATCGTCGGGCGAAGCCGGCCGTGTACTTCGGGGGCAAGACCCGCATCATCGATTTTGCCCTTTCAAATGCCATCAACTCCGGCATCCGCCGCATCGGCGTTGCGACACAGTACAAGGCGCATAGCCTCATCCGGCATCTGCAGCGCGGGTGGAACTTTCTGCGTCCGGAGCGGAACGAAAGCTTCGATATCCTTCCCGCCAGCCAGCGGGTGAGCGAGACGCAATGGTATGACGGGACGGCGGACGCGGTCTATCAGAACATCGATATCATCGAGACGTACCACCCGGAGTTCATGGTGATCCTGGCCGGTGATCACATTTACAAGATGGATTACGAGCAGATGTTGCAGCAGCATGTCGAGGAGAATGCCGATGTCACGGTGGGCTGTCTCGAGGTGCCGAGGCTGGAGGCGTCGGGATTCGGCGTCATGCACGTCGACGTGACCGATCGCATCGTACAGTTCTTCGAAAAGCCGGCCGACCCGCCGGGTATTCCGGGCACTCCGGATCTGGCGCTGGCAAGCATGGGGATTTACGTATTCCGCACCGCGTACCTGTTCGACCTCTTGCGCCGCGATGCCGCAAACCCGGGGTCCTCACGCGATTTCGGCAAGGACATCATCCCGTACGTGGTATCCAGCGGCAAGGCGGTCGCGCATCGGTTCAATGCGTCGTGCGTGAAGTCCGATACCGAAGTGGAGGCGTACTGGCGTGATGCCGGTACCATCGACGCCTACTGGGAGGCCAACATCGATCTCACCAGCGTGATTCCGTCGCTCGATCTGTACGATCAAAACTGGCCGATCTGGACGTACAGCGAGATCACCGCCCCGGCGAAGTTCGTGCACAACGACGACACGCGCCGCGGCCACGCTCTCAACTCGGTGGTTTCCGGTGGATGCATTGTGTCGGGAGCGGAGGTGGAGCAGTCGCTGCTGTTCACCGGGGTGACGGTACATTCGTACGCCTCGCTATACGGCGCGGTTGTCCAGCCGTACGTTGACATCGGCCGTTCGGCGCGTCTGCGCAACGTCGTGATCGATCGTGGCGTCGTCATTCCGCCAGGGTTGGTGGTCGGCGAAGACGCGGCACTCGATGCGGCACGCTTCCGGCGCACCGAGCGCGGGACCGTGCTCATCACGCAGCCCATGATCGACAAGCTGGTCACCTGATCGCTCCGACTCGTTCCAACAGACGCCTTCACTCCCGGATCTCCGATGACGTTCTCCGGCTTTGCCTGCCATACGGCCCTGCTCCTGAGCATTGCGGCCTCGCCCCTGCTTGCGCAGGCGCACTCACCCACCCCTGCCCCGTTGCCGTCCAGCGAAGATCCGCGCATTCACGAGATGGTCGCGTCGGCGTCGGCGGCGCGCATTGCCGCAGACATTCGCACGCTCGTGAACTTCGGTACGCGTCATACGCTCTCGGATACGCTGTCACGAACGCGCGGCATCGGTGCAGCCCGGCGGTGGATCTTTGCGGAGTTCGAGAAGATCGGCACGGCGTGCAACGGGTGCATCGCGGTGCGCTATGTCAGCGACGTGCAGAAGGCGTCACCCGCGTCACGCATCCGCGAGGATGTCAATATCGTGAACGTCGTGGCGATCCTGCGCGGGCGTGCCGAACCTGATCGCCATGTGCTGCTCAGTGGCGATATCGACTCGCGCGTCACCGACGTATTGAACGCCACCGCCGAGTCCCCCGGGGCGAACGACAACGCCAGCGGTATCGCGGCGCTTCTCGAGGCGGCCCGGCTGCTCAGCAAGCATCAGCCGTCGGCGTCGATCGTGTTTGCCGCGCTTTCCGGTGAAGAGCAGGGGTTGTTCGGTGGGGAGATCCTGGCGCGCGTGGCCAGGCAGGAAGGGTGGCGCATCGACGCGGTGATCAACAACGACATGGTCGGCAACATCAGGGGCATCGATGGCGTGATCGAGAACACGAAGGCGCGCGTCTTTGCGCCAGGACTGCCGGCGAACACCCCGCCAGCGGAGTTGCGGCGCATTCTCACCAATGGCGGCGAGCTGGATACGCCGTCACGGCAGCTGGCGCGCTACATCGACAAGGTGGCGGATCGGTATTTCCCCAATCTCGACGTCGAGATCATTTACCGTCTCGATCGCTATGGTCGCGGCGGACACCACACGCCGTTCTTCAATCAGGGGTCTGCTGCGGTTCGCCTCATGGAGGCGCACGAGGACTACACGAAACAACATCAGGACCTGCGCACGGAAAACGGCATCGCATACGGCGACGTGATCGCAGGGGTCGACTTCGAGTACGCCGCGTCGATGACCGCCCTCGATGCGGCCACGCTGCTCTCACTCGCGTGGGCGCCGGCCGCGCCCGACTCGGTGACGATCCGTGGCGCCGTGCAGCCTTCGCCGGAGTTTCGTTGGAAGGCGTCGTCGTCGCCCGACGTGCTCGGCTACCGCATTTACTGGCGCAAACCGAGCGCGGTGAACTGGACGCACTCGAAATTCGTGGGGAACGTGACGCAGGCGACGTTGCCCAATGTCATCATCGACAGCTATTTCTTCGGGGTCGCCGCTGTCGGTCGCAACGGACAGGAGAGCCTCGTTGCCTTCCCGCGCTGAGCTCAGAGCCATCGTGCCGTCGCTGCTCTTCGGCGTCGTCGCCCTTTTCGTCGAACCTCTCGTCGCGCCTCTCGCCGCGCAGCTGGCGCCGCCCGTATCCGGCGCGCGTGCGGTCTTTGTCGGTGGGCAGGCGCAGGTGGTGCCGGCGTTCAATACGCCTGCTGCCTGGGTGCGCGAGCATCTGTGGGTGGAAACGGAGTTCGACAGCGACGGCGACGGTCAGCGCGACCGGATGCATGTCGATGTCACTCGACCGCGGCAAACCGCCACCGAAGGGCTGCGCGTGCCGGTCGTATATGAATCGTCGCCGTACTTCGCGGGCACGTCCGGGGCACGCCGGAGTCTCTGGAACGTGGAGCATGAAGTTGGCGCCGAGCCGCCGGTACGTGTGCCGCAGTCCGAGGTGCCGTTCAAGGCGAATCGCCTGCGCGTTTCCACCAGTGAAGTCGCCACGTGGGTGCCGCGCGGCTTTGCCGTCGTCCATTCGGAGGCGCCGGGCACCGGTCTGTCGCAGGGATGTCCCACTATCGGTGATGCTCCCGAACGTCTCGCGCCGAAGGCGGTCATCGATTGGCTCAACGGCCGGGCGAAGGGCTATACCACCGCCAGCGGAACCGACGAAGTGAAGGCCTTCTGGTCTACGGGGAAAGTCGGCATGACCGGGACCTCGTACAACGGCACGCTGTCGCTCGCAGCGGCGGTTACCGGCGTTCCCGGACTCGAAGCCATCATTCCCGTCGCGCCGAACACGTCGTACTACCACTATTACCGCAGCAACGGACTCGTCCGACATCCCGGCGGATGGCTCGGCGAGGATGTCGACTTCCTGTTTGACTTCGTGCACAGCGGAGATCCCGATGCGCGTGCTTACTGCCGCCGCGTGTATCGGGACAGCGTCATGGCGGGGGGTCGTGATCGCCGAAGCGGCGACTTCAACGCGTTCTGGGCCGTACGCGACCTGCTCCCACTCGTGCCGCAGGTACACGCCGCCACGCTGCTCTCGCACGGCTTGAATGACTGGAACGTGATGCCGGAGCACAGTGTGCGTATCTACGACGCACTGCGCAAACAGGGCACCCCGGCGATGCTCTATCTGCATCAAGGCGGTCATGGCGGTCCGCCGCCGCTCGACCTGCAGAATCGGTGGTTCAGCCGCTTTCTGTACGACGTTGCCAACGGGATCGAACGGGAATCGACGCTGCGCGTGATGCGCGAGAATGCGCCGCACACTTCGCGTCCGGCTGAGTACGCGGCGTTTCCCAACCCCGCCGCACAGCCCGTGACCTTGTACCCGCAGCGCGGCGGTCAATCAGTGGGGATGCTCAGTCTCGGGGCGGCTGCCCGTGCTCACGAACGGTTCGTCGACGACGTGCGCGTGAGCGGTGCGCGCAACGCATCGCTACCGGCCGCAACTTCGCGTTTGCTGTACGCGACGCCGGTATTCCGGGACAGCGTCCATCTCTCCGGTACGCCCACGCTCACCATCAGCGTCGCCGCGAGCAAGTCGGCCGCCAATCTGTCGGTGTGGCTGGTGACGCTCCCGTTTGACAGCACAGCTATCGGATCTCAAGGCATGATCGGTGTGGTCACGCGCGGCTGGGCCGATCCGCAAAATGCGGCGGCTCTCACGCGCGGCGGTAATTTCTCCACGATGACGCGTGGCGCCCCGCTCGAGCCGGGACGATTCCATTCGCTCACCTTCGACTTGCAGCCGGATGATCAGATCCTTCCACCCGGCAAACAGCTTGGGGTGATGATCATGTCGAGCGACCGCGATTTCACGGTGTGGCCCACCGCGGGTACCGCGCTCACGGTGGATCTGGCGAAGACGTCGCTCACGCTCCCCGTCGTAGGCGGGGCAGCCGCGCTCATCCCCCTCTTCGCAAGCCGATCACGGTGACTGGCGGCGTTCCGTTGCTGACGGCTCGTCTTCCCCGGTACACTCCTCCGCATGGATAACGTCACCCACGCCCTCGCGGGGCTGGTTTTCGCGGATGTCGCGCTCGCCGCAGTCCAACGCCGACACGAGCCCAGGCCAACCACCGGGTTTCGCAGTCGGGCGATCTGGCTGGGCGTGATTGCGGCCGAACTCCCTGACGCCGACCTGTTATACTCGGGTCCCGTAGTGGGGATGGGAAAGCTGGGATATATGCTGCATCATCGCGGGCACACCCATACGATCGTCTTTGCCCTGCTGTCCGCCGCGCTGCTCTGGTGGCTGTTCACCCGTGGCCTTCCCAAGGCGCTGCGATCCGAACGGCGTGCGCTGGCGGGTGTGGCGGTTGCGGGCACGCTTTCCCATCTGCTGCTCGATTTTACCAACAGCTACGGCGTCCACCCGTTCTGGCCGTTGGACAATCGATGGTACTACGGCGACGCCGTCTTCATCATTGAGCCGTGGTTGTGGATCGCCATGATTCCGCCACTGCTCTTCGGCCCGCGCACCAGATGGGGACGTGTGCTGTTGACGCTCCTGCTCCTCCTGATTCTCGTCGCCGCATGGACACTCGGCGAGGTGCGCCCCCCGGTCGCCTTGGTGCTCACCGTCGTCGCGGCACTGTGGACGATGACGCAGTGGCGACTTACGCATCGCACGCCGTCGCGAGCGCCGTTCACGTCAACACCGGCGTGGTTTGCGGTGGCGGCGCTGGTGATGGCGGAGGCCGCCTTCTTCGCGTCTTCCGCGCGCGCGCGCCACGCGGTGCGTAGTGCGGTGAATGACGCAACGATACAGGACATCGTGCTCACGCCCGGCGCCGCCAATCCGCTGTGCTTCGCGGGGTTCGTGATCGCCGGTGATTCGACGATTCGCGTCAGCACGGCCACGGTCGCGCCCTGGCCCACCTGGCGCACCGCTGCAGCCTGCCAGCGTGCGCGCGACAACGGGCAGTTGCCGATCGCGGATGCGGTACCATCCACACGCGTCAGCACCGATGCCGTGGCCTGGCGCGCCGACTGGTCACGCTCACGTGGGACGCTCGCCTTGCTGGCCGGGCAGCACTGCGAGGTCGCGGCCGCATTGCGATTCATGCGAGTACCGGTATGGGAGGCGCGAGACGACGGCACCTTGCGACTCGCTGACGCGCGGTTCGGTATCGGCAGCGGCGGCTTTGCCGACATTACGGTGGACACGAAGAAGATTGCCTGCCCGCTCCCGGCGAACGCCTGGATTCCACCGTGGACTCCGCCAACGGCCAGTCCATGACCGATCGAGCGGTGCCACGGATCGGCGTGGGGGTGATCATCGTGCGAGACGGACGGGTGCTGGTGGGATTACGGCGCAGCGCGACGCACGGTGATGCCACGTGGCAGTTTCCGGGCGGTCATCTCGAATTTCTCGAGAGCATCGAGGTGTGCGCCGAACGCGAGGCGCTCGAGGAAACGGGACTGGTGGTGCACGCCCGTTCGCGCGGGCCGTACACCAATGATGTGTTCGCTGAGAATCAGCGACATTACGTGACGTTATTCGTGGTGGCGGAAGCGCCGGACGGTGAGCCCGAGCGCTGCGAACCGGAGCTCTGTCTCGAGTGGCGCTGGTGCGGATGGAACGAGATCCCGGAGCCGCTTTTTCTGCCCATCGCGCACCTGCGCGAGCTCGGGTACCGTCCGCCCGGCGTTTAGCACGAGCAGGCGCACGTCGATTTCAGGTCAGCTGCCATATCCTGACCATCGGGGCGAGGCGGCGAAGGCCGCGTGAATGAGCCCGCGTGCCGCCGGGTGAAGAGTCCTACCTGTTGCGTCGCGTCTGGTTGAGTGAGGAAGAAGAGAACGGATACTACTATGGTTTCGCCAACGAAGGGCTGTGGCCGATGTGTCATGTCGCGCACACCCGGCCGATCTTCCGGGAAGAGGACTGGGTGCACTCTGTCGCCGTCAACCAGAAGTTTGCCGACGCGGTGTGCAGTGAAGCGACCTCGAGGGATCCGCTCATCCTGGTACAGGATTGGCACTTTGCGCTCGCACCACGCATGATGCGCGCGCAGCTGCCCCGCGCATCATTATCGCCTTCTGGCACATTCCCTGGCCGAACGCCGAACGTATCGGCATCTGCCCGTGGGGTGAAGAGCTGATCTCCGGCCTGCTCGGCGCCAGCGTTGTCGGGTTTCACACGCAGCAGCACGGTAACAACTTCATCGACTCCGTCGATACGTTCATGGAAAGCCGCTTCAACCGCGAGACCGGTGCCGTCGTGCGGGCGTCGCGCAGAACACTCATTCGCCCTTATCCGATTTCGGTCGCCTGGCCGATGCCGGTAATCGAGAAGGTGCCGTTGGTGCCCGAAACGCGTGCCCAGGTGCGTGCGGAATTGGGTCTCGATGCGAATCTATTGCTGGGCGTCGGCGTCGATCGCCTCGATTATACGAACGGGATCGAAGAACGGTTGTCCGCGGTGGAGGCGCTGCTCGAACGATACCCGGAGTTTCGCGGGCGCTTCACGTTCGTGCAGCTGGCGGCACCCAGTCGCACGAAGATCGATCCGCTCCCATCACGCGTCGGACATCGTCTTTCGCTACTTTCGCGCAGCCGATCTGTGCTACGTGAGCCGTCTGCACGACGGCATGAATTTCGTGGCCAAGGAGTTCGTGGCCGCTTGTCATGACGATGCGAGCGTACTCAGTCTCAGCCAGTGCACCGGCGCCGCGCGCGATCTCACCGAGGCGTTGATCGTCAATCCGTACGATTTGCGTCAGAGCAGCGATGCGCTCGCTGCGGCACTGCAGGTGCCTCGTGAAGAGCAGCGCGTGCGCATGTAATCCATGCGGCGTATCGTAGCCGATTTCAACGTCTATCGCTGGGCGGGGCGCATGCTCACCGATGCAGCAGAGCTCCGGTGAAAGGAGCGGATGTGGGGACGCCTGGGGACGAGTCCCGTGAAGCCATGAGTGGAGACCGATGCAATACCTGATGGATGAAGCGCCGGCAGCTCAGTTGCACATGCTGGCGGCCGCGCCCACGCTGCTCGCCTTCGATTTCGACGGCACGCTCGCGCCCATCGTGGCGCTGCGCGACACCGCCGTGGTGCGGGAAAGCACGCGCAAGTTGTGCGAGACGGTGTGCCGCTACCACCCTTGCCGTCATTTCCGGTCGCAGTGTCGCGGATGTGACCGCCCGGCTTGGCGGTGCATGCGGGAAATACGTGGTTCGCAATCACGGGCTCGAGCCCGGTGGCGATCTCGCGGGATGCGCTGCGGATGTCGCGCGCCCGCGACCGCGGCTGATGCAAGCGTTGGCTGCCGTGAACGGCGTGGCAGTGGAGGACAAACACCATTCACTGGCCGTGCATTACCGTACGGCTGCGGAAAAGCGCCAGGCGCGCCTCGCGATCCGTCGGGCGATCGCGACGCTCCCCGCCGATATGCGCCTGGTGGCGGGAAAGTTGGTCATCAACGTGGTGCCCGAGCGCGCTCCCGACAAAGGGCAGGCGTTGTACGCGCCGATAGCCCGGGAACAGGCGACGCGGGCGCTGTTCATCGGCGACGATGATACGGATGAGGATGTTTTTCGCCAGGTCGCCGATGGTCGGGTGCTCACCGTGCGCATCGGCGAGTCGAAGCGCTCGGCTGCCGCGTACTATCTGCGCGCTCAGGGCGAGATAGAGCTGTTGCTGCGCATACTCATCGAACTTCGGCAATAAATCGCCCGAGCACGCCCACCTCGCACGATGTGTGCAGTGCTGTGAGCGCGTTGCATGGCCTGTTCGCGGAGGATTGTGTGCGTACTCATGGGTGGAGGTGGTGATGCTGTTGGAAAACAAGACGGCGATGGTCACGGGCGGTGCATCGGGAATCGGTCGGGCGGTCGCCATGGCGTATGCCCGGGAGGGAGCGCGGGTGATCGTGTCCGACGTAGACGAGGCTGGCGGCGCGGAAACGGTGGCACTGATCAGGCAAGCCACGAAGGGGGCCACGGCGAGTTTTGTGATGGCGGACGCGTCCAGCCCTGATGATCACGAGCGACTTGTCCGCGAGGCCGTGCAGCAATACGGCGGGCTGCATGTCGCCTGCAACAACGCGGGCATCGCGGGCGAACTCACGCCTGCGGCCGAGCTGAGCGTAGAAGCGTGGCGCAAAGTGATCGAGGTGAATCTGTCAGGGGTGTTCTACGCGCTGCGCGCGCAGATCGCGCAGATGCGCACCGTTGGAGGAGGGGCGATCGTGAATATGGCCTCCGTTCTCGGTCAGGTGGGCACTCCGGCCCTCTCAGCGTACGTGGCCGCCAAGCACGGAGTCGTGGGGCTCACGCAAGCGGCGGCGCTCGAGAATGCCGCCGGCGGAATCCGTATCAATGCGGTGGGGCCGGGCTACATCGACACACCGCTGCTGGATGCGCTTCCCGATGATGAACGCAAGGGATTGGTCGCGCTGCATCCGATCGGCCGACTGGGTACGGCAGAAGAAGTCGCCGAGTTGGTGGTGTGGCTCAGCAGTGATCGCGCGAGCTTCGTGACCGGTTCGTACCACCCGGTGGATGGCGGCTACTTGGCGCAATAATGCACGGAGCGGCGCGCGCGAGCGACGAGGCGCCCCGGAACCGTCACGCTGAGATTGGAGTACGCAGCGGCCCTTGAAGGCGCCGAACTCCTGCTATCTTGAGGGCATCGTCTGTCCTTCGCGCTCTCCAGCCCGGTAGCCCATGCGTACGAACAATCCGGTACTTTCCCGCCTGACGGAGGCTGCGCGGTCTACTGCTGCAGCGGCCCGTTCGGGTACAATGACCGTACAGGGAACCGCTGGGAAAGCGGCGATCCTTCTGGCGGTGGTGCTCTTTTCGGCCACGATCACGTGGCGCGAGATCGCGGGCGGTCGTGCAGAGCTGCTCACGCCCGCCATCCTGATGGGCGGTATCGGTGGATTCGCGGTCGCGATTTTCACCAGCTTCCGACCGCTCAGCGCGCCGTACAGCGCGCCGATCTACGCGTCGCTGCAGGGCGTGTTTCTTGGCGCGATTTCAGCGATGTATAACGCCCGGTTTGCCGGGCTGCCACAGCAGGCGGTGCTGCTCACCTTCGGCGTGGCGGCTGCGGTGTTCGTGCTCTATCGCATGAACGTGCTTCGGGCGACACAGGGTTTCCGGCGCATGATCATGGCCGCGACGATCGGCATCACGCTCTTTTATCTCGGGTCGATGGCGCTGTCGTTTTTCGGCATGAACATCGGCTACTTCACCACCAGCAGCCCGTTGGCAATCGGCATCAATCTCGCCATCGCGGGTGTGGCGGCGCTGAATCTGGTGCTGGATTTCGACCGTATCGAAGAAGGGGCCCGCTCGGGGGCCGCAAAGGAATTGGAGTGGTTTGCCGCCTTCGGCCTCATGGTCACGCTCATCTGGCTCTATCTCGAACTGCTACGGCTGTTGTCGCGGCTGCAAGGCCGCCGGAACTAGCCGAACTTCTCACCAGTGCCCGAGATCGGCCGGTTGTGGGGCGCGAGAGGGGGTCGCGCTGTTCTGTTGGTGAAAATGTCCTCTCCTTCAGCAACGTTCTCCGCTTCACGCGCCGTACGCTGCCCAGGTGGCGGCGCTTCCCCTTTGAGGCCGTGGCGCGCTGACACCAGGGGTTCGCGGTTGAAAGCCGGGGCGCGTTGAAACCACGTGTACCCGCAAGCGTATCGCTGTTTATGCGTCAGCGTCTTCAGCGGCTTGTAGTCGACCGTGTGCCCGGCGCGGCGCTGGTCATCGTACATGGCGACTCGGTGGTGTATTCACGGGGCTTCGGGCTCGTCTCCGGATGGCCGAGCAATAACCGGCGACACGCCTTTCGTGCTCGACTCGATGTCCAAGAGCTTCACGGCGACGGCCGTAATGCAGCTGGCGGAGCAAGGTCGCGTGGAGCTCGACGCGCCGGCGCGTCGGGATCTGCCCTGGTTGAGGGTGGCGGATTCCACGGCGTCTGCCGCCATCACCGTACGACAGCTGCTGCTGCACACCAGCGGCATCCCCACGCGGGCGGCCCGTGCCGACCACGACGCGGGCAAGCCTGCTGATCATGTGCGCGCCCGGCGCGCGGTGGCGCTCACCAGCGTACCGGGCACGGCCCACGCGTACGCGAGCCCCAACTATCTCGTGCTCGGCGCCATCGTGGAAGCCGTTTCCGGCGTGCCGTTTGCCACGTACGTGCAACGGGAGATTTTGCGCCGCTCGGCATGGCGCACAGCTTCGTGATTCAGGAGCGCGCGATCGCCAACGGGATGGCGCAGGGTCATCGCTACTGGTTCGGGTATCCGGTTCTTGCCACGTTGCGGCATGAAGCGGACAGGCTTCCGACGGCGGCGCTGATCAGCAGCGCCAATGACCTTGCACGTTTTCTCCTCGCGCAGCGCTTTGTCGATAGCTCCGGGACAGCCGCATCGCCACGGCTGCTGTCGAGGAAGAGCCTTCCCGGCAATGCAAACCGGTGGCATCGAGGCGGAAGGCTTCGCGTACGGTTTCGGGTGGCGAGTGAGTATCATCGGGAGCACCCGCGCTGTGCACCACGGGGGATCGGGTGATGCGCTGGGCGCTTCTACTCGGAACGTCGCTGGTGCTGCTTTCCCAGTTGCGCGGCATGTGGCGCCTGTTGGTGGGCAGCGGACGGAAAACGTCGCGCCCGCGCCTCGTGCAGGCGGTGGTCCTCGACGCGGGGTGGGTGCTCTTCGTCATGCTGTGGCTCCCGAGGGTGATCGGCCTGACATGGCGCGAGCTTTTTCGCGGCTCTCCCGACCTCGCTTGGTGCCTGGTGGCGACGCTCGGGGTAAATATCGCCACGATGGTGGTCCGGGCGAGATTGCTGCAGCGAGCGTGACGCCCGACGCTTTCGTCGGTCAGCTCGGACGCGACTGATCCGAATCGCTCGCGAGGTCGGGAACCACCGGTTGCACGGCGCTTTTTCGCGGATGTGCCGCCGAATGCAGATAGAGCGACTCGACCTTCGCCCGCGCCCACGGCGTCTTGCGCAGGAACTTGAGCGACGAGTTTACACTGGGATCGTGGGTAAAGCAGCGGATCTCGATGCGCTGCCCGAGCCCGTCCCAGCTGTAGCGCTCCACCAGATGCTCGATCATCGCCTTGAGCGTAATGCCGTGCAGCGGATCCGCCTTGCGTTCGTCGCTCATACGGCCCTGGCGTGTGACTGGACGATCCGGAGTGCCGGCGTTCGCGGTTCCGCGCGCGGTCGTCGGCGCGGTTTCAGTCGATACCTCGAGCAATGTAGTCCGCGTCCGCGTCGACGTGGTAGCGCTCGATGCGCCGGACTGTTGCTGCGGAGCCGAATACGAAGCCGATACGCTGATGCAACGCGAGCGGCTGCACCGTCATCACGCGCGAAGCGCCGGTACTCGCCAGTCCGCCGGCCTGCTCGATGAGAAAGGCGAGGGATTCACTTCGTACAACAGGCGCAAGCGCCCAGGCCTGGCGGGGTCCATGCTGTCACGCGGATACAGAAATACGCCGCCGCGCAGGAGAATGCGGTGGACGTCCGCCACCAACGAGGCCACCCAGCGCATGTTGAAGTCTACGCCACGCGGACCATTGCGCCTCTCGAGGCACTCCCGCACATACCGCTGTACCGCCGGCTCCCAGAAGCGGCTGTTGGCGGCGTTGATCGCGAACTCCTGGGTTTCGCTGGCGAGACGGAGCTGATGATGGCTGAGCACCTACTCGCCCAGACGCGGGTCGAGCGTGAAGCCGTGCGTCCCGCGCCCGATGGTGAGCACAAGCATCGTACTCGGGCCATCGATCGCATAGCCGGCGCACACCTGTAGCACGCCGGGCTGCAGAAAATCCACCGGTGCGGCATCGACTTCCGCAACCGGAGCCCGCAACACGGAGAAGATGCTCCCGACCGTGAGATTCACATCGATATTGGACGAGCCGTCACGCGGATCGAAGCGCAGCAGATACTTCCCGCGCGGATACGCCGGCGGAATGACGTATGGTGCCTCGAGCTCCTCTGACACCATTCCGGCGAGGTGCCCGCCCCACTCGGTGGCACGCAGGAAGATGTCGTTACTCACGAGATCGAGCGGCTTCTGCTCTTCGCCGTGCACGTTCACCGATCCGGCGTTGCCGGTCTGGTCGCCAAGCGCGCCGCACGCCACACGCTGCGCAATGGCCTTGCAGGCCAGGGCGACATCGGCGAGCAGCGCATCGAAGTCGCCCGTCGCGCTGAGCGCGCGCCGTCGCTCCTTGATGATGAACTGCGCCAGCGTGGAGCGTCCGCCGGTTGGCATCGTCAGTGACGGCTACCGGTCGGTGACGATATCATCGCGCCGCCAGCACGCGAAGCGCCGAGACCAGCGTGTCCGCATCGGTCACGCTGTTGTACAGCGCCGGCGTGACGCGCACGCAATCGCCCTTGGCGAGTCCGGTGCGATAAACGGTGAAAATGCCGAACTCGTCGTGCAGCGCGTTGGCGATCCCCTGATTCTCGGCACGTCCGCCGCGATGGTGCAATCGGAACGCCGTGATGGCGCCCACGAGCGCTGGAGCGTCGGGCGTGAGGATGTCGACACCGGGGATGGCGCGCGCCGCGATAGCCCAGCGATCCCGCAGGTAGCGCAGTCGAGCCGACTTGTCGGACACGCCGATCTCCGTCTGGAAATCGAAGGCGTCGGAGATCGTCATGACGGTGGCGAAGTGCGTGGTCCCGGTGTGAATACGGCTCTCGATGCTCGAAATCGCCGCGCTCTCATCGGCATGCGCGCGATCGATGGCGTCGAGCCTGTCCTGTCGGATGTACATCACCCCGGCGCCCACCGGTGCACCTACCCACTTATGCAGGTTGATACCCACGAAATCCGCACCGAGATCAGGCAGGGTGAGCGGCACTTGTCCGAACGAATGTGCGGCGTCCACCACCACATCCACACCGCGGGTATGCGCCAGCGCGGTGAGGGCCTTCACGGGAAGCAGCAGCCCCGTCTTGTTGTTGCAATGCGTGAGCAGCAACAGGCGGGTACGTGGGTGCGCATCAAGCGCTGCGGTGTACGCGGCGATGATCGCATCGTGACTGGCCGGCTCCGGGATATCCAGTCGTGCGACCGTTGCGCCGCGCTTTTCCGCGAGTGCGTTCATCGCCCACTGCATCGCGTTGTAATCCAGGTCGGCGTACATGATCGTATCGCCGCGCTGCACGGGCTTATACTGGCCGATGAGCGCCTGCAGCGCTTCGGTCGCACCGCGGGTGAATGCAATCTCGCCTTCACCGGCGCCCAGTTCGCGTGCGACGCGCTGCCGTGCCTGACGCAGCAGTGCCGGATAGGAGCGGCGCGCGAAATAGGAACTTTCCCGGTTGACGCGGTCGATGTGCCGGTGATACGCCGCCAGCACCGGCGCCGCCATCATGCCGAAATAGCCGGCCTCAAGATTGGCGACGCTATCCATGATCCGATACCGCTGCGCCACCCGACGCCAATAGGCTTCGTCGCGCGCCAGCGTTTCCGGATCGACCGAAGGCCGTGCGAGCGGCTCCAGCGCACCGGCGCCCGGTAAGGCGGCCGCCAGTGCGCCGGTACCGTGCGTGGCGCTCGGCAGCGCGGCCGTCGCGGCGCTCAGCAGCGCCGCGTTTCGCAAGAAGTCGCGTCTATTGGGCATCGGTGAATCCTACGGAGCCGGGGCGACGGTCGCAAATCACTCCCGACGTCACGCCAACACGGCGAACCCGCCCGCACCGTGCTACTCGCGTCGCCGCGCCCGTTCGAATTGCGATGGCCACACGATGTTTCCGCCAAGTTCGTGTGCCGCAAGCAGCGGCCATCGCGGATTCCGCAACAGCAGGGCCACGCTCGCAATAGGGTGCGGGGCGCTCGCCGGAGAACGGAACGGTTATCTTTCGTAATACAGCGAACACGGCAAGGGAGCGACGATGAGGCGGGTGATCGTGGTTGGGGCGGGAGCGGCCGGATCGATGGCGGCAATTTTCAGCGCGCAGGCCGGAGCCGAGACGACGCTCGTCGAACGCACCAAAGACGGTGGCCGCAAGATTCTCATCAGTGGCGGCGGCCGGTGCAATGTGCTGCCGGCGCGGGTCGACGAGTCGCGTTTCGTGACGGACTCGTCGCCGAATCTGCTGCGCAAGATGGTGCGCGCGTGGCCGCTCGTCGAACAGCGTCGCTTCTTCGAGGAGACGCTCGGCATCCCGCTGGAGGAAGAGGTGGAAAGCGCCAAGCTCTTTCCTCGCTCGCAGAAGGCGCGTGACGTGCGCGACCGCCTGCTGCACTACGCGCGGGAGCAGGGGGTGCAAATGCGGATGGAAACGCGCGTGACCCGTATTGCGCCGCGCGCGGCCGAGGGGTGGGAGCTGTTCACCGACGCGGGGGATACGCTCGTGGCCGATGCCGTGATCGTGGCTACCGGCGGCCTCTCCGTGCCCAACACCGGCAGCGACGGCGCGGGGCTCAACATGCTCGCCTCGCTGGGGCATACGATGCACCCGACCTATGCGGCCCTGACGCCGCTCACCACGAACACCGCTGCCTTCACCGACCTGTCGGGGGTGTCGCTCACGGTGTCGCTGACCGCACGCAGCGGCGCTCAGATGGCGCAGGCGCAGGGCGGCTTCCTCTTCACACATCACGGCTACAGCGGCCCATCGGTGCTCGACGTGTCGCATGTCGCGGTGCGCGCCGCGGCCGGACAGTGGAAGCCCGCCAACGTGCAGGTGCAGTGGACGTCAATGGGGGAGCCGGAGTGGGACGCGGCGCTCAAGCCCCACGGCGCGCGTACGGTAACGGGTGCTCTGCGTGCGGCAATGCCTGATCGGCTCGCCGCCACGTTGCTGCAGATCGCGAAAGTAGAGCCGACCCGTGCACTCTCGGAGTTGCGTCGTGAGGAGCGCGTGCGACTCATCGACACGCTCGTGCGCGGCGAGCTGCCGTGGAATGGCAGCGAGGGATACAAGAAAGCCGAGGTCACCGGCGGCGGCGTGGCGCTGAGCGAAGTGCATCCCCGCACGATGGAAAGCCGGCGACAGCCAGGGCTTTATCTGTGCGGAGAGGTACTGGATGCGTTCGGTCCTATTGGTGGTTACAACTTTTTGTGGGCTTGGTCGACCGGTCGGTCGGCAGGCATCGCGGCGGGCGCGGACCGCGCGCTGTAATCTCAGAAGCGTGTGCGCACGCCAAAGAGAAGTTGCCCGTCACGGATGCTGGAGGCACCACGTTCCTTCGCTTCGCTGTCGATGCGTTCGAGGTGCGTGAAGATGAACTCCGCGCGTGCGAACACCGGCATCGCCAGGGTTGTGGTGGCCTCGAGCGTGTAACGTCCTGGCTGGTTGAGGGTCGGCTGATAGAACGAGACGTGAGAGAGGCGCAGCGCCGAGGAAAGACGACGGCGATAGCGCGTGCGCACCGACCAGCGGTACCGGGTGCCGGCACCTCGCGCGTCATCGGGCGACGGAGCAGTGACGAGCGCCCGCGTTTCCTCGGCGAGCAGCGCGCCGCTCAGGCTCAGATCTTCGACGAAGCCGCCGATCACGCTGTCAGGGCGCCAGATCGTCCATTTGGCGCCGGCGCCGGCGGCGAATCGTGAGGAGATCCGGTGTTGCAGGCTGCTTTCTCCGCTGCCGAAGCTGAAGGGGCTGACCACGGCACGCGGTTCGAAATCCACGCTCGTGCTCACGCGCGCATTCCGTACGATCACTTTGCGTATGCGGGTATCCTGGTCGACTGCATCCCCATAGCCGCCCTGCAGATCGAGCCGCCACTGGGTACGCGGCGATGCGTGCGAGACGCCGGTGCTTGCGGTAAAAACCCGCTGGCTCGCGGCGCCGTACAGCAGGGTGCCGTTCGCTTCGACGGTCCCGCGCCACGGCGGTGGAGGCGCTTGTGCCACGACCAGCGACGGGGGGAGCACGCTGAGCAGGGCCATCACCACAGGGTACGCGGCGATGGAGGAGGCGCGACGCACGATTGGTGAGTTCATCCGTGCAGTGTATTGCGAAGACCGCGTGCGCGCGCCCCGCCGCTTGGTATTCATCATCCGGCCACGGCCTGTATCGTATTCCCCTGCAGGGCGCGAGTGATGAGATTCAGGGGGATCGCACGAGACGGCGTCGCTTGGCGCCCACGTCTGCCACTTCAGGAGCTCTGCGCGATGGTCGCCAAGAAGTCCGCGAAGAAAACGCCCAGGTCCATGCCGTACGAGCAGGGCGCGTGGGCGGCGGTGTTTGCGCCCCGTTCGAGTGGGGAACGGCGGTACTGGCTGATCAAGTCGGAGCCGGACGTCTTTTCGTTTGACGATCTGCTCGCCGCGCCGGAGAACACGACCTGTTGGGACAGTGTGCGCAATTCGGGGGCGCGCAACTTTCTGCGCGATGGCATGAAGAAGGGGGATCGGGCGTTCTACTATCACTCGAATGCCACGCCGTCAGCGATCGTCGGCATTTGCGAGGTGGTACGTGAAGGCTATCCCGATCCCACGGCGTTCGACGCGTCGCATGACTACTACGACAAGCACTCCGATCCCGACGCGCCCACCTGGTTTATGGTCGACGTCCGTGCCGTTGCCGCGCTGCAGCGGCCGGTGACGCTACCCGAACTGAAGGCGCATCCGGGATTGCAGGAAATGTCGCTGCTGCGCGTGGGTCGCCTGTCGGTGGTGCCGGTGCAGCGCGAGGAATGGAGAACGGTGATCGCGATGAGCGAGACGCCCGGGAGCGCGTAGTTCGATTCGCGTCCTGGCGGTACGTCTGCCGAGGCGTTCGCTCAACGGTCACTGGTGAGTGCTGCGGTCCGTGTGCAAGTTCGGGATATCGGCGAGGCCCGCCGGCGTGTACGGCTCATTACATCCCTCTCTCCCGCTCCGCGACATGTCTGGATCTCGACCGTTTAGCCGAACTGCCCGCGCCGTGGCATTGGCCGGTACGACTGTGCTGGCCGTCATGGGTACGGCGGCTCCTGCCAGCGCCCTTCCTCCGCGTTTCGGTGTCGGAGCGACCGCTGCCACGCAAGAGGATCCTCCGTTCCTGCGCGTGCGTATCGACGAGGCGCGCAATCGCGCGTTGCTCGAGATTCCGAACGAACAGCTCGATCGCGATGTCTTGCACCAGGTGACCCTCGCCACCGGACTCGGGGTCAGCAACGGTCCCGGGCTCGATCGCGGGCAAACAGGACCCAATGCCGTCGTGCGTCTGGAGCGGCATGGAGCCCGCGTGTTGCTGGTGCGGGAGAACTGGAGCGTGCGTGCGCCCGGTGGCAATGCCGCCAACGGGCAGGCGGCGCGCGAGGCTTTCCCTCGCTCGGTTGTGGGATCGTTTCCGGTAGAGAGCGAGATAGCGGGTGTGCTCACGGTAGATGCCACCTCGCTCTTTCTGGCCGACGCATACGGTGTTGCCGACGCGTTACGCGGCAGCGCTGGCCCGGGCGGAGTGGGGGCCGGCGGGTCCGCCGGCAGCTACCGCGTGGAGGCGGGTCGTAGCTGGCTGGACACCGCGCGCACAAAGTCCTTTCCTCGCAATGCGGAGGTGCACGCGGTGCTCACGTTCGTCAGTGACGCGCCGGGTGCTGCCGCGCGCCGAATCGCCCCCGATCCCAGGGCGCTCACCTTCGAACTCCATCATTCGCTGGTGGTGCTTCCTGATCCGGCCACATACCGCCCGCGTACCAACGATGGACGCTTTGGTTATTTCGGTACGGCGTTTGCTGATCTCTCACAGGGGTTCGACGGCACGTATCGCTCCGGATTCCTCAACCGCTGGCGATTGGTGCCCACCAATCCGTCGGCGTACGCGCGTGGCGAATTGGTCGATCCCGTCACGCCCATCGTGTACTATCTCGATCCCGGTATTCCTGCACCGTACCGTGAAGCGCTGCGTGAAGGCGGCAACTGGTGGGCCCGCGTGTTCGAAGCGGCCGGATTCCGCAAGGCGTTTCGCGTGCTCGACCTGCCGGCCGATGCCGATCCGATGGACGCGCGCTACAGTATGCTGATGTGGGTGCATCGCACCGGGCCCGGCCCGTCGGTTGGCCCCAGCTACGCGGATCCGCGCACCGGTGAGATTCTCCGCGCCGTGGTGCGCATGGACGCGTGGCGTTCGCTGGTGGACTACAACATCTGGGCGGGTACCGTGCCGGCTTCTGGGCCGTCGGGACCGAATGTGAGTGCGGAGGCATTCACGATGGCCCGTCGGCGTCAGCACTCGGCCCACGAAATCGGGCATACGCTGGGGCTGCAGCACAACTACATCGCCTCGACGCAAGGGCGGGCGTCGGTGATGGACTATCCGGTTCCGCTGATCACGGTCGCTGCGGACGGTACGATCGACCTGCGCGACGCGTATCGCGATGGCCCCGGGGCATGGGACACGCTGGCCGTCAAACTGGGATACGCCTGGTATCCCGACAGCGCCGCAGAGCGCGCGGGTCTCGCCGCAATCCTGAAAGACGGCTTCGCACGCAATGTGCGCTTCATCAACGACACGTACGCCGGAGCCAATGGCTCCAACCCGGATGTCACGCGATGGGATGAAGGGGCTTCGCTGTTTGACGCCGTGCAGCGCACCTCGCGCGTTCGCCGGGTGCTGATCGACCGGTTCGATGAGCGCGCGGTACAGCCGGGCGAGCCGCTGGCGATGCTCAACATGCGCTTTGCCCACGTGTATCTCCATCACCGCTACTCACTGGAAGGGCTGGCCAAATACGTGGGCGGGATGGACTTCACGTTCGCGATGCGCGGCGACGGGCAGCGGCCGACCCAGGTGATTCCCGCCGCGCAGCAGCGGCGGGCGCTCACGATGGCACTCGATGCGCTGGCGCCGGCGGAGCTTACGGTGCCGGATCGGGTGATCGCCCTCATCCCACCACCACCGCCGGGGATGAACAGCGACATGATGTGGCTGGAAACGGCGGCTGGTACCGCCTTCGATCCGATCACGCTCGCCGGCGGGCTGGCGACCGAGGTCATCGGATATCTGCTCGATCGCGAGCGCGTCGCGCGCCTTGTGCTGTTCGAAGCGCGCGATGCGAGCGCGCTCAGCCTGGATGAAGTGCTGAGCACGATCATCCGGCGCACGTGGGGAGCGGCACCAGCCGTCCAGTCGGCGGAGCGGGCGGTGCAGCGCGCGACGCAGCGCGCGACGCTCGATGCGCTTCTCGATCTTGCGGGAGACGCACGCGCACTGCCCGACGTGCGTGCGGCGGCGCTGCTGCAGCTGCGGGAACTCGATCAACGCATGGCCGCATCGGCTCCCGTCAGCACGATCACACGGGCGCATGTGGCGCTGGGGCGGCGTGACATTGCCCGCTTGCTGACGGGAGAAGACGCGCCGACACTGCGCCCGCGCTACCCCGTGATCACGCTCCCGTGGCCGTGAGCGACCGAACGACGGCGCTCATGTAGAATACCGCATGATGACGCATCTGGCACGCGCAGTGCACCGGTGATGAACGGGCGGAGAAGCTTCCGGACCTGAATCACCGAGTGCCGCATGACACGGAGGAGTTCATGACCGATAAGAACCGCGATTCCCAACGCGACCGGACGGAAAAGGATCTGCACCAGAAAGGCACGGAAAATCGCGTAGAGGGCACGATCGACGAAGTCAAAGGTCGTGCTCGCAACGCTCTTGGCGGACTCACCGGTGACACGAGTGAGCAGGTCAAGGGCAAGGGCGAAGAGCTCAAAGGACGCGCCCAGCAGGAAGTTGGAAAGATCCAGCAAAAGGTTGACGATCGCGATCGGCGCTGACACTGTCACCGCAGTTCCGTACCGCTCACGCGGTACGGAACTGCGTGCGTCTCAGCCGTTCACCGAGCGCGCGGCGGCGTCTATCGCCTGCTGCCGCGCAATGGCGTCATGCCAGTTCACCGCGGGCGCGACGTCGTGATCATCGAGCGCGAGGCTTGCGAGAGCCCGTTCCACCACGGGACGCCCTTGGTGACCAGGGAGGGCTCTTCCAAAGGCGAGTTCAGCGCGACGGCACAGGCGTTCTTCGCGCGCCATCTCACGCCCTTCATGCCGCACACCCCTCGAATCCACACGTGCGTGCACTCCTTCGTGTAGAATCGAAGACGCGACCGTCTCGGGACCGATGTCGGTTCGTGCAAGGAATGTGAGCTCGGTAATGATGGTCTTGTCGCCGGGATCGTAGGCCCCGCGACAGGCGAAGCGTTCCACCCGTATACCGCGGACGTCCCGTTGCAGATGCCGAAAACGCCATGGTTGCGTATACTCGATCAGCGCCAAGGACTCATTGAGCCGAACGAGCACATCGGCGCTCCGGATATCCGGGCGACTGTTCAGCACTTCCACCGGAATGCCGCGCACCACCGTAAGGATACGTTCCGGCGCCTCATACCCGGCTGCTCCCGCTTCGGGATGTGTCGTCGACCCCTGCTCACTCTGGCCACTCCACCACGCCCAGATCTGCTCGGTCCACCCCATGGTGCGGCATTCCCTCCGAAATGGGAGCAAGGTGCTACACCATTCCGCGTTTCAGTGTACATGCCCGTTGCAATGGACGCTGATGACGGGCGATGGGATACAGCGCCACGTCATCAGCCTCGTGTCCGTGCGGCCTACTTGTGGCGGAACGTGATGCGCCCGCGACTCAGGTCGTACGGTGAAACTTCCACCGTGACCTTGTCACCTGCGAGGATGCGGATGCGGAACTTCCGCATCTTTCCCGCCATGGTCGCCAATAACGAATGGCCGTTCTCCAGATCCACGCGAAACATCGCGCTGGGGAGCACATCCGACACAGTGCCTTCGAATTCGATGGCCTCTTCTTTACTCACCAAACCTCCTAAGACGTTGACTCAGTATCGGCCGACGCTTCCAGCATGAGCGCGTCGTAGGCGATTCGGAGTTGTGCAATACAGCGACCAGCCAGCTCGGTTGACGCATATCCTTCTCGCGTGAGCTCTTCGGGATGCCAATGCCAGGATGCTTCGCTGGTTGCCGATGGAAGGAGAGTTTCCTCCCAAACGGCGACCGGCGTCGCGGGGACACGACGCAAACCGAGCCGTTCGGGCGAGTGCTCCCCACGCGGGGCGATGATGCCCCGCCAGACGATAGCGAGCAGTTGCCCAGCCGAGGGCACATCGCTGCCATTTCTGAGCCACGCGACCGTCAGGGCTACCGGACCGACCTGCACAATGCAGCGCTCTGGAGACTGACGCACGGTGGGGGTATCAGATAACTCGTTGGCCGCATAGACCTTCGCGGCCGCGACGAGCGATTCGGACAGGCGGGCAAACTCTCGCGTGCAGACTGCCTGCGCGCGATGGGACGACAAAAACGCCATTCGCGACTGCGGATCCCGCGGGTCGACGGCGTGTTCTGTGGGGGCGCTATCGATCATGGTGGCTCCCTTTGAAGCGTGCATGGACTTTGACTGCATACAACGACGAAGCGCCGTGTGGCGGACGGGCGTCCAGCCACACGGCGCTTCGGAGCATCACAGCGACGACGCCAAGGGCGGCGTGGTTATGAGGCAAGGGCAATCTGCCCGATTCAGCGACCCATCCGAGTGACGTTCTCAGCGGCCGGGCCCTTCTGGCCCTGCACAATGTCGAACTCAACCGTCTCGCCTTCGGTAAGCGACTTGAAGCCGCCGCCCTGAATGGCCGAATGATGCACGAAGCAATCCTTCTGGCCGTCGGCCGGGGTGATGAATCCGAAACCCTTGGCGTCGTTGAACCACTTGACGGTGCCGGTAGTACGCATGGCCCTACTCCTGTTGCTTGATGTATTACGGTGTAAGTCGGAGCACGGCCTGACGACCTGATGCAAAACGATACCGACCTCATCCTACTCGTGAGTAACCGCACGATCGGTCGTCACTATTCAGTGACTGCGACACAAAAAAAGAGCCCGCTCGCTTTGGCAGGCCCGTTTGTTCGGAACATGTCCACGCACCTTCGCACGTGCATCGCTAGGCATGATCCTAACAAGGTGAGCCGCATTGCGCAACACCTTTTTCGCGATGTTCCCACATTTCTCGATTTTCGTGCTGTTGCGGGGGCCGAGCGAGCGAAGCGCGCGGTTCGGGGTCCAACGCGGTCGCGTCCGGTCATGCTCCGAATCGGAGGCAGGAAGCCGTAAGTGCCCGGGTAGGCGCACCGGTGCGCGCGAGATAGGTTGGACCATGCCTACGCCAACGGACGCATTCCTCACGCCTACGCGCGGCCGAGACGACTGATGCGTACGCTGCTGTTACTGGCGGGTGCCGTCATCGCGCTGTGGCTGTTCAGGGCGCCACCCGTCCCGTTGGCGGAGAAGCCTGGCTCGCGGCGCGCGGGCGTGGCGATTCGGAGCATGGCGGTGGTAAACGATGCGATGAGCGCCGCGATTCAGCGGGCGGCGCTCACCTCGCTGTTCATCGAAGGCGAGCGATCGACTCGGCTGGTGCTCTGGAGCGGCGATCGCCTGAACGCGCCAGCACTCTCCTTGCTGCCGGGAGCCGGCACACGCGGCGATACGCTGGCCGTAGACGTGCCGGATCCGGAGCGGCTCTCCATGGACATTCCCACGACGCGCGTGACGGTGCGTGACGTCGAGGCGCTCGGTCGGGAGGCGGCCAACGAGTGGGACGGGTGGTTGGCGCGCAACCCGGGGAGCGGGGGCATCGTTGAGCTGACCCGCCCGCGCGTGCGGATGGGAGAGCCGGAGCGCGCCACGCTGGTAATCGGGCGCGCCTGTGGGCAACATTGCCGGTCGGCGTGGCGGCTCGCGCTGGTACGCGACGGCGCTGGTGCGTGGCACACCAGCGCCGTCGTACCGTTGCCGCTCCCGCCCAATTGACGGGAGCGACGGGTTGACGGTAGATCACGACCGCGCGCACGCCGGACTGTGGCAGCGGACCGACGCGACGGCCTGGAAGCGCGCGCTTGCTTCGTACGGCGAGCAGGACGCCACCAGGCATGCGGCGGCGCTGCTTGCGCACCCGGCCAAAGCCGTGCGGGCCGTCGCCGCGCTCAAGGGTGTGGGACCGGCCTCGGCGTCAGCGGTACTGGCCGTCATGGCTCCGGAGACATACCCGTTTTTCGATGAGCTGGTGGCTCGGCAGGTGCCGACGATCGGCGACGTGGCATGGACGGTTGGGTACCACGTGCAGTACGCGGAAGCGCTGCGTAAGCGCGCCGCCGTGCTGGGCCAAGACTTCATGCCGACGCATATCGAGCGGGCGCTCTGGGCGCACGCGATCGCCAGCGGCGCGTGCGTACGAGCGGGCGCATGAGAGGGCAGGGATGCGCGCCGATGCCTGCGCCGGTCTCGCAGGCCGACGTGGTGATCTGCGGGGCAGGGATCGCGGGGATCGTCTGGCGCACGCCCTGACGGTAGGACACGGGGTGCCACGCGTGATGCTCGTGGACGACCGTGCGCCGCTTTCGCTCACCAGCGACAAGTCCACGGAGGCGTATCGTAATTGGTGGCCCGGCCCCGACCAGGCCACGGTGCAGTTGATGAATAGCAGCATCGACCTGCTCGAGCATTGGGCGGACGCGAGCGACAACCGGTTCGGGCTCGATCGTCGAGGCTATGTCTACGCGACCACCGACGCCCACACCGCCCAACGACTCATGCGCATGCGCATCTCGCGTCGGCGCAGGGGGCGGGGCCGTTGCGCCTCTATCGCTCGCTGGCTGAGAGTGCCGCGTACGTGCCCAGTGCTCATCGCGGATTTCACGATCATCCCGATGGCGCCGACGTCTTTCTGGATCGTGACGCGATTCGCGCGCACTTTCCCTGGCTGCACCCCGACGTTTGCACGGTGGTGCACGCACGCCGGTGCGGGTGGATGAGCGGTCAGCAGTTGGGGATGCACCTGCTCGAGGAGGCGCGACTCGCCGGAGCCATGGTGATGAGCGGGCGCGTGACTGGCGTATCGTGCGCCCGCGGAGAAGTGGAAGGCGTCACTATCATCTCGGGCGGCGTCCCCGGTGAGATCTGTACGCGGATGTTCGTGAACGCGGCCGGACCACATGCCAAAGCGGTTGGACTGCTCGCGGACATGGCGCTGCCGCTCTTCTCGGAGGCGCATTACACGGTGTCGATCGAAGACACGGCTGGGGCGATCGATCGCAACACGGGACTGGTGATTCTTGATGATCCGCAGCAGCTCGAATGGAGCGACAAGGAGCGGGCGGAGCTGGCTGCCGACACGGAGACGCGCAGGCTCACCGAGCTGCTTCCTGCGGGCATTCACCTGCGCCCTGAAGGCTACGGCGCGAGCCGCACGGTGCTGATGCTGTGGGATTACCACGGCGCCCACCGCTTCGGGGAACCTTTATTCCCCATGGCGGGCGACCCGCTGTATCCCGAAGTGGTGTTGCGCGGGATGATCAGGCTTGCCCCGGCTCTTGCGGCGTATCTCGAGCGACTGCCAGCGACCTGGGTGGACGGCGGCTACTACACCAAGACCAGCGAAAACCGGCCGCTGATCGGCGCGGCTGGCGCGCGGGGCGCGTACGCGATGGCCGGTTTCTCGGGTTTCGGTCTGATGGCCGCACCGGCTGCAGCGGAGCTGCTTGCGGCGGAGATGACCGACAGGCCGATCCGTGGTTCGCCGCGCGCCTCGTACGCCGCAGCGTTTGCCCCCTCACGGTTTGACGACGCCAGCTATCGTGAGCGGGCGTTGGCATGGGGGAGCGTCGGCCAGTTGTGATGAAGGCGGGAGGTCCCCTCGATGGCGGACAATCACCCATACCGGTCTCGCCGGCGTATCGTCCCCCTGCTCTCAATCTGAGGACAGTGTTTGTCCGAGAACGAGGACGCACGGAAGGCTGGTTCATCGACACTCTCCTCTGTGGCCGACGTTGCAAAGACTGGCGCGGCTATTGCCACACTCGCCTCTACGACGGGCCCAATGGCACGTTGCGTAGGGTCTGCAGCGGTGGCCCGAGTGGCCAGGAGGAGCGAGTGCGAACATCCATGAAGTTCACAGCCACGTTGTCGGGGCTGGCCGTCGTGCTCTTGCTCGGGGGATGCGCTTCCGAGCGGGACAGCGGCAGTACGACGGGCGAGCTTGAGCGCGACCTGCAGCTTGCGGTCAACATTCCGCCCGTGCGAACGGGTATTGTGTCGGCCATTGAAGGTGGGCCGGTCGGCGCGCCAAGTGGGACGGCAAGCGGACAACGGGACGCGGTCGTTACGCCCAAGCCGGCCCCGGCTCCGCGTCCGGCTGCGGTCGAGCAGGAAACGGTCGCTCCGGCTGTTGCCGACGACCTCGTGGCAGCTGGTGGCGCGGTGCAAGCGGAAGCGGAGCCTGCTCCCGTCGAGCCGGTGGCGGAAGAGCCGGCCCCCGAACCGGTGGCGGAAGAGCCAGCACCTGAACCAGTGGCCGAGGTCATCACCGTTTCCGGGCCGTCTGCAGGAAGCGATCGCAACGTCGCGCCCAGCGGTGAAACGGGTAGGGCCGGCGAGGGTCGGCGTGGAGGCGGTTGGGGCGGTCTGATCGGCGCCGTCATCCGCGCTGGCGCCATCGGCGTTTCCGGCGGTGGCAGCTGTGAGACGAATGATCGTCGCGTCAGCCGCACACGTCGCGGAGGAGGGAGCATCGGGAATGTCGGATCGGGCGTTTTTGTCAACTCCCGCATCAACCAATCGGGGGGTCGCGCTGGCTACGGCTATCCGGTGACCCGTACGCAGGTGTATCCGCGCTACTGATCTGCGTGGCGCACGTAGTCCGATATGAAACGCCGGCAACGGGGAAATCCCTGACGTCGGCGTTTTTTGTGTGGCGGAGTACCCAATGGGTAGCGCATCATGCGCGCCCGGTAACGCATCGCGTCGATCGGGGCGCTGTCGGAGCAGGCGGAAACGTCGAGCGCATCAACGAGCGCGGCCTCGTCCGTTGGGTTGCTGCGGCGCGCGAGGGGTCGCTACCATTCCGCGATGTCTGCGCACTTCGACGAACCTGGGGGCGAGGTCGGGATTTGCCGTCTGGTCGATCGCTTTCCCGATCTGATGGATAGCGCGCCCGAGGCGGTTCACGTGCGCGCGTTGCATGCGACTGGTCGCAAGGTGTCGCGTGAGAAGTTGGAGCTCTGCCTGACCGGCTGGACGGGCGATCCTCCGGTGTCTGCCGAAAAGTTCGGGCATCCGCGATTACGGATGCGGCATTTCCCCTTTGCGATCGGCGCGCGAGAGCGCGACGAGTGGCTGCGGTGCATGGATCAGGCGCTGTTCGAGCAGGCGCTGCCCGACACGCTGCCTGCGCAGCTTCGCCGCCGGCTCCATGCGCTGGCCGATCCTATGCGCTACCAACCGGAGTAGAACGTATGCGAATCGTGGGCGGCAAGTTTGCTGGACGACATCTCACCTCGCCAAATGACTTTCGTGTGCGCCCCACGGCGGAACCGGTGCGCGTGGCGTTGATGAAGCTGTTGCGCGCCGACCTGCAGGAGGCGCGCATCCTCGACCTGTTCGCGGGAACGGGTGCCGTCGGGCTGGAGGCGCTTTCCCGTGGCGGGAAGTATGTGGACTTCGTGGAGTTTCGCCCGTCGAGCCTTCACGCGCTCAAGGCCAACATTGCCGCCCTCCGGGTGCGCGAGAAAGCGCGCATTTACAAAAAGGATGCGCTGCTGTTCGCGGAGGCGCTTTCGGCCGACCGCTATGATCTCGCGTTCGCCGACCCGCCCTACGAATCGCGTCAGCTCGACCGCGTGATCGAGGCCTGGCTGACGCAGCCATTCTCGACGGTGCTCGCGGTGGAACATGCGGCATCGCACGTCATTCCTCCCGGCGCCATTCGCCACATCATCGACGAAGGCGCACTCACGATTTATCGCAAGCAATCCGCAAGTAACCCGCCAGCAATCCGCAAGTAACTCACATTCCCATGCGCACCTTCCTTCGTCGCCTCCTCACGACTGCAGTGGCCGTCTTTCCCGCTTCCCTGGCGGGGCAGCCAGCCCGGTGGGAAGCGCAGGCGCAGCAGATCACGATTATCCGCGATCAGTGGGGGATCGCGCATGTCTACGGGAAAAGCGATGCCGATGCCGTGTTCGGCATGGTATACGCGCAGGCCGAAGACGACTTCAATCGCATCGAGACGAACTACATCAATGCGATGGGCCGCCTGGCGGAGGTGGAAGGGGAGTCGGCGCTGTGGCGCGATCTGCGCATGAAGCTGTTCATCGACACGCTGGAGATTCAGCGGATCCATGCCGACAGTCCGGCGTGGCTCAAGGCACTGATGCAAGCGTATGCCGATGGACTGAACTACTACCTGCATACGCATCCGCAGGTGAAGCCGCGACTGCTGACCCGCTTTGAACCGTGGATGGCCCTCACCTTTACCGAAGGGAGCATCGGCGGCGACATCGCCGCCATTCAGGAGCGCGGGATCGAACAGTTTTACGCGCCGCGTTCAGGACTCTCGCCGCGCATCCCAGGTGAGGAGCCGGAGGTCACGTCTGCTGTCGCTGAGCCGTCCGGGTCGAACGGCTTCGCCATTGCGCCGCAGAATACGGTGAACAAGGCAGCGCTCCTGCTCATCAATCCGCACACGGATTTCTACTTCCGTCCGGAGATGCACATGGTGAGCACCGAAGGGCTGAACGCGTACGGCGCGGTCACGTGGGGACAGTTTTTCATCTACCAGGGATTCAACGCCAGAAACGGCTGGATGCACACCACCGGCGGTGGGGACGTGACGGACGAGTACCTCGAGACCGTCGTCGAGCGCGAGGGGGTGCCGTACTACCGTTACGACAACGCCGAACGGCGCATGACGATCAAGGAGATCGTGCTGGCCTACGTCACGCCGTCAGGCCTGCAACGGAAAACCGTGTCGGCGTACTTCACGCATCACGGCCCGATCATCCGCGCGGAGAACGACAAGTGGGTCGCGGTGCGTATCATGCAGGAGCCGCTCCGGGCGCTGCAGCAGTCCTACCTGCGCACCAAGACCAGCGACTTCGCCGCCTTCCGGCAGGTGATGGACCTGCGTACGAATTCGTCGAACAACACGGTGTACGCGGATGCCAGCGGCACGATCGCCTTCGTGAATGGCGATTTTATCCCGCGCCGCGATGCGCGCATCGATTTCACCAAACCGGTCGATGGCAGCACCTCCGCCACGGAGTGGCAGGGACTGCATACCCTCGACGAGACGATCGTGATCACCAACCCGGCCACCGGTTGGCTCATGAACACCAACAACTGGCCGTTCACGGCCGCTGGTCCGGACAGCCCGAAGGTCAGCGATTATCCGGTGTACATGTCGCAATATCAGACCGACAACCCGCGTGGTGTGCACGCGATACGGGTGCTGGAGAATCGCACCGATTTCACGATCGACAAGCTGATCGCCGCCGCCTACGACAGCTATCTCCCGGCGTTCGAGCGGACGGTACCGCCGCTCGTTGCCGCGTGGGAGGCCCTCCCGGCCAGCGACGTGCGCAAGGCGGCGTTGCGCGAACCGGTGCAGACGTTGCGGGCATGGGATCTGCGCTACGCGGTTCACTCCGTGCCGATGACGCTCGCCAACGCGTTCGGCGAAGCGTTGGCTCGCGGCACCCGCGTCGCCGCGCCCTCGACGGCAACCGCGACGGTGCACCTCGACGCGTTGACGCGCGCCGTGCAGACGCTCACGCGCGACTTCGGGACCTGGAAGACGCCGTGGGGCGACATCAACCGCTTTCAGCGGCTCGATGGCCGGATCCAGGCGACGTACGACGACACGAAGCCGAGTATTCCGGTGGCGTTCACGTCGGCCAACTGGGGATCACTCGCGGCGTTTTCGCAAAGTGGCGCGCGCACCACGAAGCGCATTTACGGCAATCGCGGCAATAGCTTCGTGGCGGTGGTGGAGTTTGGCTCACGCGTGACAGCCAAGAGCAGTCTGGCCGGTGGCGTGAGCGGCGATCCCGCTTCGCCGTACTTCATGAATCAGGCGGAGCGCTACGCAACAGGTGCGTTCAAGGACGTGCTCTACTATCGCGAGGATGTCGAGCGGCACGCGAAGCGTACGTACCACCCCGGGAAGTAACGGTGCGCGACGCTGATGGACAGACCGTTGCGATAGACTTCGGCGCCAGCAATACCGACGTGGTGTTGCGTACCGGTGACACCACGCGACACTGGACACTGCCAAGTGACGGGCAGCCGGACGAAGCGCGCGTGCGCGTAGCGCTCGAGGCGGGAGGCCTCTCGCCGAAGGCGGTGGAGTGGATCGCGATCACTGGCGGCAATCGTGAGCGCGTCCCGGCACGCATCGACGGACGCCCGCTGTGCCGTGTGGACGAAGTGCGCGCAATCGGACGCGGTGGTCTCGCCCTGGCAGGGGTGGAATCGGCGCTCGTGACCAGTGCCGGCTCAGGGACGGCGGTAGTGCACGCGTCGATGACCGGGTCGCACCATGTGACCGGCACCGGCGTTGGCGGCGGTACGCTGGTGGGACTCGGGCGGCTCATGCTCGACACCGTGGATCCGCGCGAGATCGACGCACTCGCGCGCGTCGGGAAGGATGTCGTGCTCAACCTCACGATCGGGGAAGTACTCGGCGGAGCGATTGGCTCGTTGCCGCCGGAGACCACGGCCGTGAATTTCGGACGGGCCGCGCGGCACGCGGTGGCGGCAACGCGCGCGGATACCGCCGCCGCGCTGGTGAACCTGGTGGGGCAGGTGATCGCGGTGATCGCGATCAACGCTGCAGGGGCACAGCAGCTCGAGCATATCGTGATCGTCGGGCATCTCGCCGACCTCCCGAGCATCCGCCGCACTTTCCGATTGGTGGCGCAGTTTTACGGCGCGACGATTCTCACCCCCGAGCATGGCGGGTCGGCGACCGCCCTGGGTGCGTTGCTGGTGACCGAAGGGCGGTAACGGTTATGGAATACTCGGAGGCAGGCGCCCCGTACTCGCTTCGGCCGTTTCGCTCGGTGCCACCTTCGACAGCGTGTTGTTGAAGAGCAGTAGCAGGCCGATCACGATGCCCCACTGCAGCAGGATCGTGCCGATGTTTTCGATCCCGAATGGATCGAGCGCGCCGGGTCCGCTTACCTGCCAGAGCCACCACCCCATCAGGATCATGGCTTCGGCGGGCACGACCACTCGGATGCACCAGTCCCACCAGGCCCCCACGCGGATGTCGGAGTATTGGTGATTGATCTGCTCCGCCCGAAACTTCGCCGGACCGATCTTGTTGATGGCGATCGCAAAGAAGAGACCGGAGAGCATGAGTCCGACGCCCCAGACCCAATCCTGGTTGTGCAGGACGTCGAGTGAGAAGGCGGAAGGAAGCCCGAGAAGCAATCCGAAGGATCCGACCACCCACACCGCGCGCGCCCGCGTCCATCCCATGTCGAGCAGCACACGCGTGCCCAGTTCGACCATCGAGATAAGCGAGGTGAAGGCGGCGAAGAAGAGGGCGAGAAAGAAGAAGGCCATCAAGACCCCTCCGCCCGGCAGTGTGGAGAAGAGCTTGGGCACCCAGATGAACGTCACGCCTTCGTTACCGGCGCCGAAGATGGTCTGCTGCACGAGATCGGCGTTGAGTACGGCGCCGCCGCTCACGGCTTTCTGCAGGTCCGGAAAATCGGCGAGTGCCTGCGGGTTGCTCGCAATGGAAGCGACAAGCTGCGGGACGACGGTGAAGACGGTGCAGAACACCATCATGCCGGCGCAGAGCGAGATCAGGTTGTTCGTGGCCGGCAGAACAAACGCGTTGAGTGCCGTATCCTCGTTGGGGCGCATGTACGCGGCGTACGTGAGGACGAGCCCCCAGCCCGCACCGGTATCCCACGCGTTCTGCGTGAGCGCCTGCAGCCAGAGTGTCGCGTCGCCGAGGCGCTTCCACTCCACGCCGAAAAAATAATCGAGTCCGGCGCTGGCGCCCGGCAGCATCAGGGCACGCCCGGTGAGAATGACGATGATGCCGATGAGCAGCGGCATGAGGATGCTGGTGGTGCGTTCGATGCCGCGCACGCCTTTCGCGACGATCAGCGTGGCGCCCAGGATGGAGAGCACGTGCGGGAGCACCGGCGCGGTGCCGGTGGAGAAGTCGCGCCAGAAACTCACCGAGTTGTCGCCGGTGACCTGACCGGTGACGGCCGCCATGGCATAACGGAGCGTCCAGCCGGTGATCACGGAGTAGTACGCCATGATCGCCACGGCGACGAAGGCAATGAAGCCACCCATCCACGCCGACTTCTTCCCCATCGTGCGGACGAACGACCCCACGGGTCCGAGCCGGTTCATGCGTCCCAGGCCGAATTCCACGAGAATCAGCGGGATGGACCAGGTGAACAGGCAGACGGCCCATGCCACCAGAAACTCGCCGCCGCCATTGGTGGCTGCGATGCGTGGGAAACGCCAGATGTTGCCGGTGCCGACGGCCATGCTGAGCATGGCGAGCATCATGGCCCATCTGGAGGAGAAACCGGTCGACTGACTCACGAACGCTCCGGAAAGAAAGGCAGCGGCGCCGACGCGGCGCTGCGCAGAACGGGGCGAAGCTACAGTGCGGACCGGCCGTTCCCTAGAGGGATCACGTCAGGAGGCCGCGAAAGTCGTCACCACCGTTTATCCGTCGGCAAGATCAGCGATTGCAGCTGGGATAACCCGGGTCCTGACCCGCGATAGCCGGTCGATCCGGTCGGTTGGCGACCGCCGTCATGACGTCATGGACGAACCGTCCGAGGCGTGCGGCGTGATCGTAGTCGATGTACTGCGGTTCGTCGGTGTGCTGGTGGTAGTCCTGCGCGTAGCCGGTGGAGAGGTACACCACGGGGATGTCCTTGCGCACGTAATTCACCTGGTCGCTGCGGCAAAAGCGATTGAGCGGATTCGCGGTCACGTCCCAGCTCCGGTCGATGGCCATCGGTTCGGCGCTGACCGCGTTCACGGAGTCGATGATGTTGCCGAATTCGCGTGACAGCCGACGGGCGCCGAGCATCTGCACGGAATTGGGGCCGCCGAACTTCACCTGTTCGACGCGGCCCTTGCCCACCATGTCCATGTTATGTGCCGCGACGATCTGCTCGAGCGGCACGGTGGGATGGTCAACGAACCAGCGCGAGCCGAGCAGCCCCGCCTCCTCGCCCTGATGCGACACGAAGATGATCGAGCGCGCCGGCTTCTGCCCGGCGAACTGTTCGGCGATCTCGAGCAGCACCACTGTTCCCGAACCGTCGTCGTCGGCGCCGTTCATGATGCTGTCGCGGCGCGCGGGGCGAATGCGGCGGGCGTGCGCGATGAGCGAGTCGATGCGACGCTGCTGTGCCGCCGTGGGCACGCAGATGGGATCGTTGGCTCCCTGCCGACGGGTCACGGTGTTCACGGCGCGCAGCGAGTCGTGATCGACCACCGTGGTGCTGAGCCCCACGTGATCGCTGTGGGCACCCACGAGCACATACTCGCCGGCACGCGTGGGGTCGGAGCCGGGGAGCACGGCGATGACGTTGCGTGCCGGGGCCGCCGCCATGCGGAATTTCAGCGACCATTCGGCGGTGACATTCGCGCCGACGGCTCCCACCAAGAGCTGCGCTACCGGCTTGCCGAACAGGCGTGCGGCCGCGCTGCGGGAGATCGTCGCGCCACCCGGTGGCCCGTCAGAGGCGCGATCGTCGGGGCGCATCCCGCTGCGCAGTAGGAAGGGCGCGGTGCGTGCCGTCGGTGAGAGGTCCTCGAGGCCGATCAGCAATACGGCCACCGCTCCGGCGCGCTCCGCTCGTCGGTCGGGGCCCGCGCTCGATGACGGGCGCGAGAGGCGCGCGGTCGCGCCGGCTCTGGCTTCCCCGGCAATAATGGCGGCGGCGCCGAACGTGTCAGGGACATCGGCACAGCTCAGAAACGAGACCGGAGCGCGTCCGCCACCGTTGGTCACCACCGTCCGTAGCGCGGGCGGCAGCAGAAACACCGCGACCTTGCCGGTGAACGCCGTGGGATCGAGCGTGACCGCGGCATCACCCCAGCTGCCGGCGAAGACGGCGGGAGCGCCGTTCACGCGCATCCCCGTCGAGAGCCCATTGCCGGCGCTGGGCAAAGCGGGAATCCAGTCGGTCGATATGGCCAGCGAGCGTCCACCCACGGTCAGGCGTGAGCTATCCCGCTCGACCGCCATCGTGCCGTACGGCAGTGTCTGGAAGTAACTCCCCTCGTCGCCGGCCGGCTTGAGCCCGAGCCGCTCGAACTCGCGTGCGACGTACGCCGTGCCCTTCGTATTGCCCAACTCGCCGATACGGCGGCCCTGCATGGAGTCGTCGGCGAAGCCATACAAGCGCGTACGCAGGTCGTCGGCGGTAATCGCCGCCACGGTGGGGCGAGGCGCCCAGCTGCGCGGCCCCTCGTCGGGCCACACCGGTCGTTCCGCCGCCGTGGAGCGTGGTTGGGCGGTGAGTGCGGCAGAGGCGCCGGCCAGCAGCGCGAGCGTCACGGCGGCGAAGCGTGTGGAAGAGGGCACGAGCAGATATCCTGAAGCGGGAGGGGCAACACGCGGAGCCGGTGCGGCATCGATCACGACGCAGGACCGCAGATGGCATACGCCGTCAGACCTCGAGGTGTTCAATCTGGCTGAATGTTGCGCGCTGTGCCCGGGTGCATCGCGAGACGCCGACTGCGCCTGGAATGTCGCCGCCTGTTCCACCGCTGCGTCGTGGCGCATCTTGGAGTGACATCCGCACAGGCCCGTCCAAATCCAACCATTCAGCGCCTCATGCGCAACCGCCATCTGCCGCCCGCGCTCCTGGCCGCCTGGTTCGTGCTCGGTGCCTCGTCGGCTCGTCCGCCGCAGGGCTCGCCTCGCCTCGCCGCCGCCGATCTGGCTGGATTGCGGCGCCGCAACAGGCATGGGCCATTGCTGCGGCGCCACGCCAAACGCTCGGCGACCGAACTCGATCACGCGCAGCGATAAATGCTGCACCTCTGGTCGTCGGCGCAGTATGCGATTGCGCTCCCCGAAGGACACCGGTTTCCGATGTCCAAGTATCAGCTGCTGCGTGAAGGCGTACTGCGTGAGGGACTGGTGCCCCCCGAACGGCTGCACGATCCTGGTCGGGCATCGGTCGGCGACCTGCTGCTGGTGCACACGCTCGCGTACGTGGAGCAGATCACCGAGGGGACGCTGCCGCCGGCTGAGCAGCGCCGTATCGGTTTACCATGGTCTCCGTCGTTCGTGGAACGCGCCTATCGGGTGGTGCAGGGGACCTGCGCGGCCGCGGAGGCAGCGTTGCAGCATGGCGTGGCGATGAATCTCGCCGGTGGCACGCACCACGCGTTCCCGAATCGTGGCGAAGGGTTTTGCACCTTCAACGACGTGGCCATCGCGGTGCGCCGGCTGCAGCGCGATGGTCGTATCCAGCGCGCGGCGATCGTGGATCTCGATGTCCATCAGGGGAATGGCACGCACGCCTGTTTCGCCGATGATCCACACGTGTTCACCTTCAGCATGCACGGCGCCAGGAACTTTCCGTTCCACAAGGTACCAGGCACGCTGGATGTCGAGCTGGAGGACGGCACGGGCGACGACGCCTATCTCGAGCTGCTCGGAGATCATCTCCCGCGTGTGCTGCGTGACGCACGAGCGGATCTCGTGATCTACCTGGCCGGCGCGGACCCGCATGAAGGGGACCGGCTGGGACGCCTCAAGCTGACCTTCGCCGGCCTGTCGCGTCGCGACGTGCTGGTGATGCAGATGTGCCGCGAAATCGGCGTGCCGTTGTGCGTGGCGATCTCCGGCGGATACGGCCGCGAGGTGAGCGACACCGTAAAGGTGCATCTCAATACGGTACGCGCGCTGCGAACCTTCGCCACCTGAGTCGCCCTGAAATGGCCGGCGCATCACCACGATAAGCTGCCTGCGGTGATGCGACTGCTGCGTGACGAACACATCGCGCGTCAATCACGCGTGGGGAGCCCACGTCTTTTCTCCCGTCACGTGCGGGAGGCAGGGGTCGTACCGCCCCGGTGACTCCACGTACCGCATGGCTTGCCGGTAGCCGATCTCCGAGGTGAAGTAGCCGAGCATGGTCAACTCCCGGATCATACGGAAGTAGTGCGTGGGGTCGTCAGGCCCGCGTGTCGCCATGTACGCCCGTTGCTCCGCATCCAGCGCCATCAGCAGCGCGGTTCGCTGCTCCGGGGTCGCCTCCATGAACGTGGTGTTGTGCATCGTTCGGCAGCCTTCGTTGATGGCCGTCATCCCCTGCGCGAAAATCTCCTGGTCGTTCGGGGTGTAACAGTCGGTCACCATCACCGCCATGAACGGCCCCACCCCTGCCGCCTTCGCACCGGGCGTGGCCGTCTCGGGGAGAATGGTGTCGGCCACCTCGGCGAGAAGCGCCTGGTCCTGCACAGAGAAGGTGCCGATTGGCGCGTTGACGGAAACACTCTCACGGGCGCATCCGCTCAACAACGACGAGCCGCCAACGAGTGCGACGCCGCCGAGCAGGGCACTGACGCGCGCGATCGCGTGACGGCGCGTGATTGCTGACCCGAATGTTTCTTCGCTCATCACGGCTCCTACAGGTTGCGGCGGGTGAGTTCGCCCACGGCAAAATCCGCCGCGCGCGCCGTGAGCGCCATGTACGTGAGTGAGGGGTTGACGCACGACGCCGACGTCATGCACGAGCCATCGGTGACGAAGACATTGGGGGCGTCCCAGACCTGGTTGTGCTTGTTCAGCACCGACGTCCGGGGATCGCGCCCCATTCGCGCCGTTCCCATCTCATGAATCCCCATGCCGGGGAAATACCCGTCGTCGTGCGTGCTCACGATCTTCACGCCGCTGGCCTCGAGCATCTCAGCCATGTCCGCGGTCATGTCCTTGCGCATGCGCAGTTCGTTCTCCTTCATCTCGCAGTCGATGTTGAGCACCGTCATGCCCCACTTGTCGGTCTTCGACTCGTCGATGGAAATTCTGTTGCTGTGGTCCGGGAGCATTTCGCCGAACGCGGTGCCGCCGATGGTCCACTGTCCGGGTTGCGCCATTTCATCCTTGAATGCGCCACCCATGCCCAGCTCGGCGACTGCCCGCGACCAGCCCTCACGACTTGCACTTCCCTGGTAACCGAAGCCACGCAGGTAATCGCGCTTTTCTCCGCGCAGGTTGCGGAATCGCGGAATGTAAAAGCCCGTGGGACGCCGTCCGTAGTAGTACTGGTCGTCGAGTCCCTCCAGCACGCCCGATGCACCGAGGCGAAAATGGTGATCCATGAGGTTGTGGCCAAGCTCACCCGAGCTGCTCCCCAGACCACCCGGCCAGATATCGGTGGCGGACCGCATGAGCAACCACGTGCTGTTGAGCGTGGAGGCACATAGGAATACGATCTTGGCGTTGTACTCGACGACATCGTTGGTTATCGCATCCATGGCGCGCACCGCCGACACCCGTTTGGCGTCCTTGTCGTAGACCAGCTCGGAAACGATCTGAAACGGCTTGAGCGTGAGGTTGCCGGTCTTGACAGCGGCGGGAAGCGTGGACGACTGCGTACTGAAATATGCGCCGTACGGACAGCCGAGCCAGCAGGCATCGCGCGCCTGACACGGCGATCGACCGTCGAGCGGCTGCGTGAGGTTCGCGCTGCGCCCGATGATGAGGCGGCGCGTTCCGCCGAAGTGTCTGGCGAGGCGGCCAGCAACCAGCTCCTCTCCGCAGTTGAGCGGAAAGCCCGGCTGGAAATCACCATCGGGAAGATGCGCTAATCCTTCCTTCGTACCGGAAACGCCGGCAAAGCGTTCGACATACGCGTACCACGGTGCAATATCGGCGGAGCGGATCGGCCAATCGATCGCGACGCCTTCCTTCGCGTTCGCCTCAAAGTCGATCTCGCTGAGGCGATAGCTCTGCCGACCCCACATGAGCGAGCGTCCGCCTACCTGATAGCCACGATACCAGTCGAAGCGTTTCTCCTCCGTGTACGGCGAATCCCTGTCGTTTGCCCAGAAGTCGAGATTCTTCTCGTTCAGCGGATAGTCGCGCTTGAGCACCGGATAGTCGGCAATCATCCGCTGGGTGCGACTGCCGCGGTGGGGATACGCCCAGGGCGGCTTCACGGCGTTCACGTAATCCTTGATGTGCTCCACATTGCGACCACGTTCGAGCACGAGCACTTTGAGCCCTTTTTCGGTCAGCTCTTTCGCGGCCCAGCCGCCGGAAATTCCCGAACCCACGACAATGGCGTCGAAGTCTGTCACTGGCACTGCCTGCACGGCATCCTCCTGATGGCAGACCCCGGGGGAGGGGTCCGTTGCATCCACGTGCCGGCACTGGCGGGAAAGGCGGGAACGGCGCCGACGATTCTCCAAGATGTGGTCGGGAACAGCGCAGCGCGATAGCTTCCCGCACATAGGATCATTTACGATCCGACGAGCGGACCGCGCCTCCTGTTCGACTACCCGCACCGTCCGGTATTCCGCACGCTGACGCCTGTTGTGCTTTACGCGAGTTCGACACCGATCGCAACGACGTACCGCTCGACGAACTGGCCGGGCGCAGCGGGCAGGATACACGCGTCTTGCTGATAGGTGAAGGTGAAGCACCGATTCACCTTCCCGCTGGCTGATCTCTCCTTCCGTACCACATATGTCCAGAATCCACGCCGCGATCACGGGTTGGGGTGACGCCCTGCCGCCGGCGGTGCTCACCAACGACGATCTGTCCACCTTCCTCGAGACGTCTGACGAATGGATCATGCAGCGCACCGGCATGAAGGAGCGTCGCGTCTCGCACGTGTCTGCCATCGCGATGGCCACGGTCGCGTCGCAGCGGGCGCTTGCGTGCGCGGATCTCGAAGCGCATGCCGTCGAGCTTATAATCTACGGCGGCTGCAGTAACGAGGAGACGGTGCCCAACAGCGCCTCCGGCGTACAGATCGCACTTGGCGCTTCGCGCGCGGCCGCGATGGATGTGAACACCGCGTGCACGAGCTTTCTGTACGGTTTGTCGACGGCAACGGCGCTGATCCAGAGCGGCGTGGTGCGTAACGCCATCGTGATCGGCGTGGAGCTGATCAGCCGCTACATGGACTGGAGCGATCGCAATGTGGCCGTGCTCTTCGGCGACGGCGCGGCTGCGGTGGTATTGCAAGCGTCGGAGAACGAGGAAGGCGTCATCGGCACGGTGCTGGGATGCGACGCCGAGGCACGTCAGGCGTTACGGGTGCGGGGCATCGGCTGCAGCTACGCCGGGCGCGACGTATCGTTCGGTGATACCCTGTGGGACTTCGACGGACCGGTGATCTTCAAGCGCGCTGTCAAGGGCATGAGCGAGGCGTCGGAGCGGGTGATGCGCGAGCACGGTGTCACCGCCGACGACATCGATCTGATGGTGCCGCATCAGGCCAATCTGCGCATCATCGAGTCGGTGGCAAAGTACGCGGGCGTCCCGATGGAGCGGGTGATGGTCACCGTGCACAAGTACGGCAATATGAGTGCGGCCACGGTACCGGTGAGTCTCGTGGAAGCCTTGCGCGATCAGCGCGTGCGTCCCGGAAGCCTGTTGCTCATGCCGGGGTTTGGCGGAGGGCTCACCTTCAGCGCATTGCTGGTGCGCTGGGGGAGCCGCGTGACACCGCTGCGGGAGAGCGCCGCCGCGTTGCCGTCATGCGATCGCACCGCGCTGGAGTTGGTGAATGCGATCCGGGCGCAGCAGGATCCGCACGGACGGTCGCGTGCGGGGCTGCTGGCGCCGGTGTTCGCTGAAGCGCGCGTGGCTCCTGCCGGCTGAGCGCGGCGCCTACTCCTCGGTGGCGTAGGCTGACGTGTCGATGCCGATCGCCTTGAGTTTCGCGATCATGTCCTTCTTCTCGGCGCTCTTCACGAAGGCCTCTTCCGGTTCGATCGACTTGTTCTTGACCAAGGTCAACAGCGCGTCATTGAGGGTCTCCATGCCGAGCTTCCGCTGGGTCTGGATGACGTTGTTGATCTGCACGGTCTTGCCTTCGCGGATCAACGAGCTCACGGCCTTGTTCACCAGCAGGATCTCGCGCGCGGCCACGCGGCCGCCGCCGATCTTCTTGCACAGCGTCTGCGAGACGACCCCCTTGAGCGATTCGGCGAGCATCACGCGAATCTGCTCCTGACGGTCGGCGGGAAACTGGTCCACAATGCGATTGATCGTGGACGCGGCGGTCGAGGTGTGCAGCGTGCCGAACACGAGATGTCCCGTTTCTGCCGTCTCGATGGCAATGGCGATCGTTTCCAGATCGCGCAGCTCGCCAACCAGGATGATGTCCGGATCTTCGCGCAACGCTGCCCGGAGCGCACTCTTGAACGACTGCGTGTGCGTTCCCACCTGCCGCTGCGTGATCAGACACTTCTTGCTCTGATGGACGAACTCGATCGGATCTTCGATGGTGATGATGTGATCGGCGCGCGAGCGGTTGATCAGATCCACCAGGGCGCACAGCGTTGTCGATTTCCCCGACCCGGTGGGGCCCGTGACCAGCACGAGCCCCTTGGTCAGGTGGCAGAGCTGTTGCACTTCCTGCGAGATCCCCATCTGCTCCACGGTCACGGTAGCGTTGGCGATGGTCCGGATCACCGACGCCACGCCGTGGCGGTCGCGTAGCACGTTCACCCGAAAGCGAGAGACTCCCTCGATTTCGTACGCGAAGTCGGTGTCCCACTGCGCGTCGAACTCCGCCTTATTCTTGTCGGGCATGACGCCCCACAGCATCCCGGAGACCGCGTCGTTGTCGAGCACCGGTTCGTCCTCGACCCGAATGACATCGCCACCCATGCGCAGCAGCGGCGGCTCGCCCACGCGCAGGTGCAGGTCCGCCGCTCCGCGGCTCACCTGCAGCTGCAACAACCGCTCGAGGGCCGCGCGGGCAGCGGCTTCGTTCTCGAACCGGCCGTACGGCCGGTCGGCGGCGCGGCGGCGCTGATGGTTCTCCGTGACCGAGACAATCGGGTCGGCGGGGGTGGGCTTATCGATCCACTTTCGGATCACGACGCGGGTTGTCGCGGCGCCTTCTTCCTGCGCCACCAGCCACCGCTGCTCGTTCCAGACATACACGAACCGAATGCCGGCACCGGCAGCCACTGCCTGCTGGTCATCGACGCCGGCCAACTCACCCACCAGGCCGAGCACTTGCTGACGGGTAAGTACCTGCGCACTGACCGGCTGTGGGCCGGTCGTGGTCAGACAGCGAATCGGGGTATCAGCTTCGAGAATGATCTGGCTGGCGGCCCCGGATTCGAGGCGCGGCAGCACGCGGTCAAGTTGTGGCACGGTATCACAGCAGGGGAGAACTTCACGTCAGGGCGACTTCGCGCCGTTTTGCCGCTGGCACAATTTCGCCAATCCTTGCTGAAGACGATTCACGCGTCGTCACGCCACAGCGCTTGGCCTCGCGCTCGCGACTTCGCTACGGCATGACCGGCCAGAGCGCCAGCGCGCACAGTGTGGCGGCCATCGTGAGCACGAGGCGCACCCATGCGTTCCACGGCGGGAGCAGCCCGTCGCGCGAGCCCGCCATGTCCCAGGTCAGCTGTCCGAGCCCCGCCACGACCAGGCAGACGAGCGCTATGCGGGTGGGGAGCTGTGGCAGCAGCGCTACGAGCCCGATCACGGTCGGAGCGGCGGAGAGTCCGAGACGCACGAGATCCGGGTGCGCCGGCGCGCGGGCGAGTTCGGCGCCCCACCGTGTTCCGCCCAGAAAGGCGAGCGTCAGGGCCATGTACACGAGAAACGTGTGTACGGCGGCCTCGCGCAGGGCGGGCAGGCGCCACGCGAGTGCGAGGCACACAATTAACGGCACGAGGCCGGAGGCGCTGATGAACCAGAAGGCGCGGGACGGCATGGGCGTCTCGCGGAGACGCGGGGCGCGGACACGGGAAGACATGGCGGCGAAAGTAGCGAGAGGCGCGACCGTGCGATATATGTGCGCATGCCTTCCACTGCCACACGCCTCGAGGCGTTCACGGAATCCGTCATTCGCGGAACGACGCGGCTGGCCGATCAACACGGCGCCATCAACCTCGCGCAGGGGTTTCCCGATTTCGCGCCGCCGGCCGTGCTGCTGAGTGCGCTCGAGGTGGCGGCGCGCGGGCCGCACCATCAATACGCGGTCACGTGGGGGGCACCGCGGTTCCGCGAGGCGCTCGCCCGCAAAATCACCGCCAGCAGCGGGCTCGCGGTGGACCCGGATCAGCACCTCGTCGTCACCTGTGGCAGTACGGAGGCGATGATGGTCGCCATGATGACGGCGTGCAATCCGGGTGACCGGGTCATTGTCTTCTCGCCCTTCTACGAGAATTACGCCGCCGATGCGATCCTGGCCGGTGCGGTACCGATCTACGTGCCGCTCGCGCCACCGGATTTTTCCATCGACATGGACGCACTCCGCCGCGCTTTTGCGCAGCGCCCCAAAGCGATCGTGGTGTGCAATCCGGGCAATCCCACGGGCAAAGTGTTCACCCGGAGCGAGTTGCTGGCGATTCTCGAGCTGGCCGAGGAGTTCGATGTGTTCGTGATTACCGACGAACCGTACGAGCATATCGTCTACGCGCCGCACCAGCACGTGTACATGAATACGCTCCCCGGCGCCTTCGCGCGCACGATCGTTTGCAATTCATTGTCGAAAACGTATGCGATTACCGGGTGGCGCCTGGGTTATGTGCATGCGGCGCCAGCCGTCATCGCGCAGGCGCGCAAGGTGCACGATTTTCTGACGGTCGGTGCAGCGGCGCCCTTGCAGGAGGCGGCCGTCGCGGCGCTCGAGCTCCCCGCGTCGTACTATCGCGAACTCGGCACCATGTATGCCGCGAAGCGCGAACTGTTTCTCGGGTACCTGCGTGAAACCGGGCTGCCCTTCAGCGAGCCGCAGGGAGCGTACTACGTGATGGTCGATATCAGCGCCCTGGGATTTGCCACCGATGCCGACGCGTCGGCGTGGCTGATTCGCGACATCGGCGTGGCTGGCGTTGCCGGTTCGAGCTTCTTCCGTGAACCGGAGCAACGCTACATCCGGTTTCATTTTGCCAAGCGCGAGGAGACCTTGCGCGCGGCCGGCGAGCGACTGCTGACGCTGCGAACAGGCCGGTAGCGCCCGGCAGGAAACCCTCGCATTTGAGCCACGCGCGTTCAGCCCTCCGGGCACCGAACTATTGCGGAGCGGCGTTGGCCGAATACGCGAGCAGGGCGAGCACCAGAATCACCAACGCCGCCATGAGCCACCGCGCCAGTTTCATGTGGTTTCCACGGCGCTCACCGGGGCCGAAGGGCAACGGCGTGCGGCACCCGCACACCGTCACCTCCACACCCGGCGTCTTCGGCGACTGTTACGACCCGATCAGAACGCCGCATGATGTGCCACCGCATTCGCTGCGTCACGCGTTCAGGCAGCGACGGCCGCCAGCGTCGACATGTCGATCACGAAGCGGTACTTCACATCAGATCGCAGCATGCGCTCGTAGGCGTCGTTGATTTCGTCCGCCGCAATCACTTCCACGTCGGAGGTGATGCCATGCGCTCCGCAGAAGTCCAGCATCTCCTGCGTTTCGGCGATGCCGCCGATGAGTGAACCGGACAACGACTTGCGCTTCATGATGAAGGAGAACGCGCCCACGGCCGGATGTGGCTCGGGCGATCCACCCAACAGGCACAGCGCACCGTCGCGACGGAGCAGCGCAACCTCGCCTTCCAGATCGTGCGGCGTGCCCACGGTGTCGATGATCAGATCAAGGGAGTTGGCCGCCGCCTTCATGGCCTCGCCGTCGCGCGACACGATCACCTCATGGGCGCCGAGCCGGCGCGCATCGTCGGCCTTGGACGGCGTGGTGGTGAGCACCACCACGTGAGCACCCATCGCCGCCGCGAGCTTGACCGCCATATGGCCAAGTCCGCCGATCCCCACCACACCCACGCGGCTTCCCGGACCAACCTTCCAGTGACGCAACGGCGAATACGTGGTAATGCCGGCGCACAGCAGCGGCGCGGCCGCCGCAGCATCGAGGTTTTCCGGGATGCGCAACACGTAATTTTCGTCCACCACGATGGCGTCAGCATAGCCACCCTGCGTCGGGCGCCCGGTCTGCTTCTCGATGCCGCCGTACGTGCCACCGACCATCCCGGCCTCGCAGTACTGTTCGAGCCCTTCGCGACAGGAGGCGCAGCTGCGGCAGCTGTCCACGAGGCACCCGACGCCCACCAGATCGCCGGCCTTCCAGCGCGTCACGTCCGCGCCGGTGCTGACCACGCGCCCGACGATCTCATGACCCGGCACCTGCGGATAGGCGATCGGTCCCCACTCGCCACGCACGGTGTGCAGGTCGGAATGGCAGATCCCGCAGAACAGGATCTGGATCTGGACGTCTGTCGCACCCGGATCGCGGCGCTCGAAGGTCCAAGGCGCCAACGGGGACGTCGCGTCGTGCGCTGCGTAGCCAAGAGTCGGCATCATAAACTTTTGAACGAGGAGGAAGGGATAGCCGTTTTCGTAATGTGGCGCCTGATTCGGGTGAACGCATCCCGCATCGCGCCGATCGCACCATCTCCGACCTCTCCTCCCTGCCCGCCCTCATGTTCCGATCGCGTTCCCATCCGCTGCGACTGACTCGTCTCGCTCGACTCGCCCTCCCCATCGGGCTGATCGGTGCCCTGCCGCTGGGCGCCCAGACACTCGACAGTGCGGCCATCGCCGGCATGCCCTGGCGTACCGTTGGTCCTGCCAACTTCATGGGGCGCCTGTCCGATGTGGTAGGCATTCCGAGCCCGTCGAAGACAATCTTCGTGGCCGCTGCCGCCGGTGGGATCTGGAAGAGTCAGAACAACGGCACCACGTGGCGTCCGGTGTTCGACGACAAGCGCGTCATCTCCATGGGCATGCTCGCCATCGCCCCCACGGACACGCAGCAGGTATGGGCCGGCACCGGTGAGCCGAACTCGCGCAACTCCATCGAGCCGGGCGGGGGGGTGTACAAGAGCAGCGACGGTGGCATCACGTGGACGCTCAAGGGGCTCGAGAAGACGGAGCATGTCGGGCGCATCGCCGTTCACCCGACGAACCCGGACATCGTGTTCGTCGCCGCACTCGGTGCCGCGTGGCGCACCAACCCCGAGCGCGGCCTCTATCGCACCACGAACGGGGGCTCGAGCTGGCAGCTGGTGAAGTTCGTCAGCGACAAGGCGGGCTTCGTGGACGTGGCCATTCACCCGAAAAACCCCAACATCATCTTCGCGACCAGCTGGGAGCGGCTGCGCACCCCCTATTCGCTGCGCAGCGGCGGACCGGGATCGGCACTCTGGAAGAGCACCGACGGCGGCACCACGTGGACGGAGGTCAAGGGTGGCGGGTTTCCCGCCGGCTACAAGGGGCGCATGAGCCTCGACATCAACGCCGCCAACCCCGACGTGATGTACATGATGATCGAGGCCGCGCAGAACGCGAGCGGCCCGATCGTCGGCGAACGCCGCCCTGCGGCCAATGGCCTGTATCGCAGTGCCGACGGGGGCGCCACCTGGACGCAGATGAACAACATCAACGTGCGCCCGTTCTACTACTCGCAGGTGCGCAGCGATCCGACCAACCCCGACCGCGTGTACTTCTCGAGCACGCAGCTGCAACTCTCCGAAGACGGTGGCAAGACGTCGCGCGCCGCGGCGCAGCAAGTACACGTGGACGATCACGCCATCTGGATCGACCCGAACGATCCGCAACGGTGGTTGCTCGCCACTGACGGCGGCATCGCCATCACGTACGATGCCGGCGGGAACTTCCAGCAGCTGCAGAACCTGCCCATCGCGCAATTCTACGAAGTGGCCTACGACATGGCTGTACCGTACAACATCTGCGGTGGCGCCCAGGACAATGGCACCTGGTGCGGACCCAGCAAGCGGCGATCGGCCACCACCAGCCTCGGCTCGTGGTACACGATCGCCGGTGGCGACGGCTTCTATGCCGCGATGGACCCCACCGACCCGAACATCGTGTATGCAGAATCGCAGGGTGGCAACGCGGTGCGGGTGAACCTGAAGACGGGGGATACCATGCGCTTCGTGAAGCCCGGCTGGCAGGCGCGCCATCGCGAGTGGGAGGATTCCATCGCCGTGGTACGCGGCAATCCGCTCACGCCGGCCACGAAGGCGCAGACGGCCGCCATCGTGGCTCTGCGTACGCGGCAGGCCCGTGATTCGGTGGAGTTGACTGTACGCTTCAACTGGAACACGCCGTTCTTCATCTCGCCGCACAATCCGGCGGTGATCTACTTCGCCGGTAACCGCGTGATGAAGTCGGTGAAGCGTGGCGAGGAGTTGCGGCTGATTTCGCCCGACCTGTCCAGGAAGCTCACCGCGAAGCTCGATACGGCACTGCGCCTCACGGGTGGCATCACCCTCGACCCCACCGGTGCGGAAACGTACGGTACGGTAGTGGCGCTCGAGGAAAGCCCGGCGCGCCCGGGGCTGCTGTACGCGGGCACCGACGACGGCAATGTGTGGAAGTCCGCCAACGACGGCACCACGTGGGAGAACCTGTCGTCGCGCATCCCCGGCTTGCCGAACAGCGGCGAAGTGTACGTCACGCGCATCGAAGCCTCGAAGTTCGATACGAACGTGGTGTACGTGGCCTTCGACAATCATCGGTGGGGCGACTTCACCCCATACCTTTTCGTATCGAAAGACGGTGGTCGCAGCTTCACGTCCATCGCGAACAATCTGCCGGCTGATGGCGTGGGTGACTTCCTGCACGTGGTGCGCGAAGATCCCGTGAACCGTGATCTGCTGTATGTCGGTACGTCCATCGGCGTGTACGTCTCCCTCGATCGCGGCGCGTCGTGGTCACGCTTCATGGCCAACCTGCCGAGCGTACCGGTGTACGATCTGCAGATCCATCCGCGCGACGGCGAGCTGATCGCGGCCACGCACGGACGCGGGTTCTGGATCGTGGACATCACGCCGTTGCAGCAGCTGACGCCGGCGGTTGCTGCGAAGCCGGTGCATCTGTTCGAGCCGAAGCCGGCGTTTCAATGGGGCGAGCTGCCTCTGCTCGGTGCCAGTGGCAACGGGAATGCGCAGAACTTCTTCACCACGCCGAATCCGTCGTACGGCGCATCGATTGTGTACCGTGTGAACGGCGCCGGTACCACACCGGCGCGCATCAGCATCGTGAATGCGACCGGTGACACGGTGGCGCGTCTAACGGGGCCAACCGGCCCGGGGCTGCACTCGGTCACGTGGAACTACTCGCTCACTCCGTCCACGACCGCGCGCGCGGCGCTTACGCCAAGCGAGGTGCGTGACAGCATCCTGCGTACGACACGCGCGCCGCAGGTGCTGGATTCGCTCACGAAGATGAAGTACGACAGCACCGCGCTTGCGCTCGCTCGGCAACTGCTGAATCCTCCGGCAGGTGGTGGCTTCAGTGTGCGCGGCGGCGGCGGCGGCGGCGCACGTGGCCCGGCCACGTCCTGCGAACGTCCGCTCACGCAGTGGGAGACCTTCTGCGCGCGTCCGGCAGAGACGGCGCCGTCCCGGACGAATGCGACCCCTTCGGCCACCGCCCTCGCCGTGCAGCAGCGGGCGGAGCAGCTGCAAAATGCCAGCGACGATCCGGCGGTGCAGCGGATCTTTGCGCTTATCGGTCTTCCCGTCCCCGCACCGGGTGGCCGCGGCGGCTTCTTCAGCTTCGGCGGTAGAAGCGCTGCCGCAACGGGCGACTACGGCGTCGTGCTTCGCAGCGGTGACACGGTGGAGAAGCAGACGTTGCGCGTGGAAGACCGGACCGGCGCGTCGATGCGCTAACTTCCGGCGGCGACTTCATCGAGGATCTGGTGCGCGAGTATCGTTTTCAGGCCACCGACGACACCGTCGAAGCGTTACGCCGCCTTCGCGCGGCGTGGCGCGGCATGTCGATCGCGGAGCATGCCGTCACCATCGTGCTTGGTGACGGCTTCGCGGTGCGCATCGATGTCGATGCCGCCGAAGTGGAAGACGCGTTCGACGCGTATCGCCTGCGCGCCACGCTGGAAGTGGCGCCGGGCGTGTTCGGTGTGCCGATCCTGGAGTTTGCCGACGGCGGCAATGACGTGGTGCTCTTCACCGGTGTCACGTGGAGTGAACCGGAAGGCGCCGTGCGGGCGGAAGGGCTCACCGAGGGTTCGGCGATGCACTTCAGTGGTCATCCCGGTCAGCTGACCGATAGCGCAGAGATCGTGTGCATCACCACCGACGCGTTCGTCTGCGCGACCGCGCAGGGCACGGGGATGCTGGTCCGCACTGGGCTCAAGCCGATGACGGTGGACGTGGAGCGGGACCCCGACAAGGTGCGCACCTTTCTGCTCGATCGGGGCTACGGCTACGAGTCGTCCTGAGCGCGCCGCTATTTCTTCGGCGCGCGCGTAAGCAGGATGTAGTCGCCGCGCGCCGCGAAGGCGCTCGGGTCGGCGCTGTTCAGGTCGGGGACCGGCACAGCCGAGAGGACCACGACGCGGGCCTTCGGTGCGCGACGCACCGCCCGCGTTACGGTGCCCAGAAATTCGTCGCTGTGAAAGGCACCGTTCACATGAAATACCAATGTGCCTCCGGGGCCGCTGAGCAGTGCGGCAGCGACCGTCTCACCCATCGCTTCGTCTTTGACGCACTGCGCTTCGTAGTAGCGATCGATGATCTGCCTGGCCGCTGCGGCGTCGGCGTCTGACGGCGCGGCACCACCGCTACCATGTCCCTGCATCGTGGCGACGAACTTCTGGTAATACGCATCGCGCGGGCAGAGGTTGTCCCGTGCCATGAAGCCGCGATCGCGGGCATTCATGGTGTCGAGCACGACGAGTCCACGTCGGGCAACCGCACTGGCCAGCGGACGCGGTACATTCGCGGCGCGCACGCTCCAGCCGTGCAGCCGCGACAACTCCACCAACGGTCGGTAGTCGGTCGCGTACTGGTCCCACGGTCTCGAGCCGGCCAGGAACTCGGCTTCAGGAATCTGACCCATCAGGTAGCGGTCGAGTAGCGGTTGGACGTCGCGCTCGAACATCTCCATGGACAGCCGCACGGTCCGCCCCCGGTCGGCCATGGCGCCCAGTAGCGCCATCTCCCCCGTGTGTGTGGCCGGGTCGTCGTGCTGCTCACCGAAAAAGACGAGATCGGCTGCGGCCACCGCATCCGCCAGTTCACCGAACGCGATGAACCGCTTCGCCTTGCTGTCGTACACCCGCATGGCGGCTGGCACATCGGTACTCGTGGCCATCCCGCCGGTACGGGTACCCCCTCGGGACGCCGTGGCGCAGGCGGAGCTCAGGTACCAGGCGCTCGCCGTGACGAGCGTGAGAAGACGACGGGAATTGCGCATACGGATAATCTGTCAGCCTCGACGGCTCAGCGGACCCCACCGGCGCCGACCATGGCCAGCACCTGACGTACGGAGGCGATCGTAGCCGGCTTGGAGAGGTGCAGGTCGAATCCTGCCTCCAGCGCGCTCGCGCAGTCGTCCGCGCTGGCGTATCCCGTCAGCGCGACCAGGTAGCTGTCGTGCAACGTTGCATCATTGCGTACCCGACGCCCGAATTCGTAGCCATCCATGCCCGGTAGCCCAATGTCGCAAAAAACGACATCGGGGCGAAATTCGCGCATCCGTGCGAGCCCCTCGGACGCCGTCGGCGCGACTTGCACGTCGTGGTCGTCCAATCGCAGTGCGTCGCGCAGACTCTCGGCCGCATCAGAGGTGTCATCAACCACCAGCACGCGAAGCCGGCGGGTCACCCGCTCGTGGTCGGTGATGGCGGCAGTCGAGGTCGGAGTGCGATCTCCAATGGAGATGGGGAGTTGGACCATGAACGTGGCGCCCATGCCGCGTCCCTCGCTGCTTGCTTGCACCGTACCCCCGTGCAAGCCCGCGAACGCTTCTACGAGCGCGAGGCCGAGCCCGAGTCCACCTTGTGATCTCGTACGTGACGGGTCGGCCTGCACGAATGGCCGGAACAGACGCGACAATTCCGCCGGGTCCACGCCGATCCCCGAGTCGCTCACGGAGAAGCACGCCAGATTCCCTTTTCGTGACGCCGATATGCACAGGAGGCCACCGGGCTCGGTGAACTTGACGGCGTTGTCGAGGAGATTGCAGATGATCTGTGAGATCCGCGCGCGGTCGGCGTAGACCAGTATGGGTGCCTCGGGGAGCACCATGTCGACGATGAGCGACTGCTTGTCGAAGATGAGGCGATGATCTTCCACGCAGTCGCGGATCACGTCGGCGAGATCGACGTCGGCGCGGTCGAGATGGATCTTGCCGCGTGAGATGCGCGTGATGTCGAGCAGATCGTCGATGAGTCGCGTGAGCTGCCGCGTCTGACGTTCGATGACCGCGCAGGCGCGTCGGGACAAATCACCCGCGTCGGGCAGTGACGAAAGCAGGAACACGCTGTTGGACACGGCGGCGAGCGGATCGCGGAGCTCGTGCGCGAGCAACCCGAGGAAGCCATTTTTCTGTTCGTCCGCCTCGGCGAGCGTCTGCGCCTGTGTCAGGAGCTGCGCATGCTGTGCCTGAATTTCTTCGCCCTGCGCCTGCAATTCTTCGTTTTGCCCCTGAATCTCCTCGTGCTGCGCCTGGAGCTCCTCATTTTGTGCCTGCAACTGCTCGAATTGGTGCTGGAGGCGCTCTCGCTGTTGCGTGACCTCCGCAAGCAGCTTCTGCAGCTCTTGCTCACGCTCGTCGATGGCCCGGCTGGCTGCCGTGAACGCGTTGCCGATCTGCAGGAGCTCGTTTCGCGAGGCCGGTGCTCGCGTGCTCACCTCGTTTCACTCTGCCCACGCCAGCGCTGGTGCCCAGTCTCCCTGCTGCATGGCTGACGCAACGGACACCAGTTTACGCGTGGGGCGTCGAATGGAGCGCACCGTCACGAGGCTGATGAGCAGCGCGATGCCAGCGCAGAAGAAGATGCTGACGGAGGCGCTGACGGTGACGCGATCGCGCGCGGTATCCACCGCCTGAATCGCGCTTCGGCGCTTCTGCAGTTGCAGTTCGCCGTACAGGCGAATATTCGCGAGCAACGTCTCACGCGCCTCCGTGAGACGCCGATCGACCTCAGCACTGTATGGCGCACCCGCATTCACGAGTGTGTCGGTGAGGGCGAGGTAGCGCTCCACGAGCAGCGGAATCGGCGCGAACAGGCGTTCGCCGTCGGGCTCCTTGGGAAGCGCGGTGAGCTTCGTCAGCGATGCGCGCGTCGCAGCAAATCCGCGGCCCATTGCCGCGCGAGGTTTACCATCAGCTTCCAGCAGATCACTGCGTGTCAGGATGGCTGTGTACAGAACATTCCGCTCGATCTCCCGGGCGGCGACGCGCCGGGGCTCGACATACTCTGTGAGTTGCGTCTGCGCTCGGGCACTCGTGCGCTGTTGCTGCTGAACGACCAGCAGATCGATCACCAGCACGGCCAGCATGAGGGCAAGCCGATGCAGATGCGTCGGGTCAGGCTCATGTCACGCATCACGCGGCCTCCCTCGTGGTGAGCGCCGACCTGAAGATACGCAGTGGTGTGGAAACGGCGGTGAGGGTGCCGTTCAAGGGCGCCACCGGCCACTCGGCCTCGCCGAGCACGACGGTGCCGCCGGGGTGGAGCGCGCCGAGGAGATGGTGCAGCGCACGCTGCTGGGCGGCGCTTTGGAAGTAGATCAACACGTTCCGGCAACACACCACGTCGAACGACGCCTGATCAAGGGGACGATCGCCGGTCAGATCGTGTGACATGAAGTGCACGCGTGACCGGATGGCGGGACGCACCATCCATGTGGACTCATGTACCGGCTCCAGGAATCGTTCGCGCCACGTGTCGGGCAGCGTCGAGAGGGCCGACTCTCCGTAGCACGCGAGACGCGCGTCGTGCAACGCCGCCCCATCGATATCGCTGGCGACGACCATACCGGGAACGTTGGCATCTTCGAGCAGCATGGCCAGCGTGTACGCTTCTTCGCCGTGGGCGCAGCCGGCAGACCAGAGGCGAAGCGGTGTGCAGCGGTTCTGTGCGGCGATCTGGCGAAGCGCGCCGGCGAGATAGGCGAAGACGTCGGGGTCGCGGTAAAAGCGGCTGACCTTGATCGTATACCGCTCGATCGCCGCGGTGACGAATGAGGTACTTTCCCGCAGGCGTTGCACATACACCGCTTCGTCCTCCACGCCGGCCGCCAGCATGTGGTTGCGAATACGCCGGTGCAGCATGGGCTGACGGTACACGCCAAAGTCCACACCAGTGGCCATCTGCACGTTCGCGATCACGTCGTGAACGAAGGCGAGCCGGAGATCAGGACTCATCCGGATCGAGAGGGGAGTGTAACCCGACACACACAGATACGACTCAAAAAATGCTGAATATCCGGCCTTCTGCCGGGAGTGCAGCCGCGTGGCTGCAGGTGTACGCGTGAATCGCCGGCTGATGGATCTTCGGTTTTATCAGCGCAGCGGACTCTGCAGGTACGCCACCGCGACCGACGCCATCGCACGCACGCCCGTGGGCAATGCCGACTCATCCGAGAAGAAGAGTGGGGAGTGGTTGGCCGGTGCGCTTCGCCAGTCCCGATCCTTGGGCGTGACGCCCAGATTGAAGAACAGCCCCGGAATGCGATCCTGGTACCAGGAAAAGTCTTCTGACGCGGTCCAGAGACGAACGGGCACGGCGCCTGCGCTCCCTGCGGCGCGCTGCAGCACCGGTGCCATGCGCAAGGTGAGCGCGCTGTCGTTGCGGGTCACCAGGTTGCCGCTGTCGATCACCACGCGCGCCGTCGCGCCACTGGCGGCGGCGATCTGTTCGGCGGTGCGCGTCACGCGCAGGAACACGCCGTCGCGAATCGTCTTGTCGAAGGTGCGGATCGTCCCCACCATTACCACGCTGTCGGGGATGATGTTGCCCCGCACACCACCCTGGAACGAGCCCACGGTGACGATGGCGGGCAGATCACCGACATCCGTCTGGCGGCTCACGATCGTCTGCAGTCCCGTCACGATCTGCGCGCCGATCACGATCGGGTCGATCCCATCCCACGGTATCGCGCCGTGCGTCTGCCGTCCGCGCACGGTGATCGTGAAGCCGTTGGAGGCGGCCATGGCTGGCCCCGGGCGATAGCTGATCTGCCCGGCCGGGCGATTGCCGACGTGCATTCCGAAAATCGCATCGACCGTTGGATTCTCGAGTACGCCGTCCTTGATCATCTCCACTGCCCCCGTGCCGCCGTTGGGCAACCCTTCCTCGGCCGGCTGGAAAATGAACTTCACCGTGCCCGGCAAACGGTCTTTCATGCCAGCGAGAATCTCCGCGACGCCCATCAGCATCGCCACATGCGTGTCATGTCCGCAGGCGTGCATGACACCCACCGGTTGGCCACGGTACGTTCCCCGCACCTTCGACTTGAAGGGGAGGTCCACCAGTTCCTCCACCGGAAGGGCGTCCATGTCGGCGCGCAGTGCCACGACCTTCCCGGGTTTGCCGCCGACCAGCACCCCCACCACGCCATGTCCGCCCACGCCGGTGCGCACCTCGATCCCCAACTGCTTCAGGTGCGCGGCAACCAGCGCCGACGTGCGCACCTCTTCTCCCGACAGCTCCGGATGTTCATGGATGTCGCGGCGCCACTGAAGCACGCGCGGCATCACCTCGGGTACGCGTCGCTCGATGTCGGCCACCAGCGCCGACGGCGCAACAACCTGTTGAGCGAGCACGGACGCGGGCAGGACAAGAGGCAGAGCAACAATACGAAGCGCGGCAGGGAGCCAGGGCGCGCGGCAGGGCGGCAACGTGGGCATATCCGGTGGCTGAAGGTGATTCGCGAAAAATAGCCGCGTGGCGCTCCCGCTTGCATCTTGCAGCACTCATGCTGCCGCTTATCGGAATACTTATCGTCATCGCCGGCTTTGCCCTGCGCCTCAACGCCCTGCTGGTGGTCACCGTCGCCGGACTGGCGACCGGCGTGGCCAGCGGCCAGTCGCTCCCCGACGTGATCGCCGCGTTCGGACGCGCGTTCGTCGAGAGCCGCTACGTCGCCATCGTGTGGCTGGTGCTGCCGGTGATCGGCATGGTGGAACGAGCGGGACTCAAAGAACGCTCGCGCGACGTGATTGCGCGCATCCAGATGGCTACGGCGGGTCGCGTCCTGCTGGTATATCTCGCCCTGCGGCAGATCACCGCCGCCCTCGGCCTCGTCTCGCTCGGCGGACACGCGCAGATGGTTCGGCCGCTCGTGGCCCCGATGGCCGAAGGGGCGGCGGAGCAGGAACATGACGTGGTGCCCGACGACACGCGGCAGCACATCCGCGCGATGGCCGCCGGAGCCGACAACGTGGGCGTGTTTTTCGGCGAAGATGTCTTCGTGGCGATCGGCTCCATTCTGCTCATTCGCGGATTCCTCGAGCAGAACGGCATTCTCGTGGAGCCACTCCAGCTCGCCCGCTGGGCCATTCCCACCGCCCTCGTCGCGTTCGCCGTGCACGGGACGCGCCTGCTGCTCATGGACCGCCGTATCGCGCGCGACGTCGGCGCGGCCAAGCAGGCAGCGAAGCAGGCTGCCGCACGTGTCGCGCCGGAAAGCGACGCATGATCCAGCTCGAAGCGATCTACGTGCTCATGGGGCTGCTGCTGACGGGCGTGAGTGTGGTGAACGCACGCGACGCGAGCAATCCACGACGCTGGCGCAACACGGCCTTCTGGGGGGTGTACGCCGTGATCTTTCTGACTGGCTCGTATCTCGGCGATCTGACGAACGGCATCCTCGTGCTGGTCATGGTCGCCGTAGCCAGCGCCGGACTGGGGCAGGGGACCTGCGAATCTGTGGCCGCGTCAGAACGACTGGCGTCCGCGAGACGCTGGGGCAGTCGGCTGTTCGTGCCGGTGCTGGTGGTCCCCGTGGCTACCTTCGTCGGTTCGGTGTTGCTCAAGTACCCGGAGTGGAACGGGCGGCCGCTGGTCGATCCGAAACAGGTCACACAGATCGCGCTGGGGCTGGCCACACTCCTGGGGTTGCTGACCGGGCTCGTGATGCTGCGACCGCCCCTCTCCGCGCCGTTGGTGGAGGCGCGTCGTCTGATGGACTCGGTGGGGTGGGCGGCGGTGTTGCCGCAGGCACTCGCGGCGCTGGGCGCCGTATTCGCGGCAGCGGGAGTGGGAAAGGTGATCGCGACCCTCGCGACGTCGTACCTGCCGCTGGGGAGCCCCGTGGCGGCCGTGGTGACCTACGCCGTGGGGATGGCGCTGTTCACGATGGTGATGGGGAACGCGTTTGCGGCCTTTCCCGTGATGACTGCCGGCATCGGCTTGCCTCTGGTGGTGCAGCAATACGGCGGAGACGTGGTGATCGTCACGGCGATCGGCATGCTGTCAGGGTTTTGCGGCACCCTCATGACGCCGATGGCCGCGAACTTCAACATCGTTCCGGCCGCGCTGCTCGAATTGCGCGACCGCAATGGGGTGATTCGCGTGCAGCTCCCCACGGCGCTCATGCTGCTGGCGGCCAACATCGTGATCATGTCTCTCTTCGCCTTCCGCTGAAATGTTTACGCTGGATGCGCGCACCGCCTCGCACTTCGCACGGCTTGCGCTCGCGCATGTGCGACGGGAGTATCCGAACAAGCTCGATCATGTGTTGCTCGATGCCACGGATATCTGCGGGCCGCGGGCGCTGCATCCCGTTTTCTACGGCAGCTTCGACTGGCACTCGTGCGTGCACGGCTACTGGATGCTCGCGCGTCTGTTGCGACGTTTCCCGGCGCTGCCGGAGCAGGCGCAGATCCGTGCGCTGTTCGACGAGCAGCTCACTGCGGCGAAAGTGACCGCCGAAGTGTCCTACGCCGCGAACCCGACACGCGGTGGATTCGAGCGACCGTACGGATGGGCGTGGTTGCTCAAGCTGGCCGCCGAACTTGAGACACACCCGGCAGCCGAGGCCGTCGGGTGGCGCGTGGCGCTCGCACCGCTGGCGCGCCTATTCTCGTCGCGCTTCGGCGCCTTTCTGCCCAAGGCCACATACCCGATTCGTGTGGGGACGCACTTCAACAGCGCCTTCGCGCTGCGGCTCGCGCTCGACTACGCACGCACGATGCACGATACCGCCCTCGAGCGCACCCTGTGCGACGCGGCGACGCGCTGGTATCGCGACGACCGCGCCTGCCAGGGGTGGGAGCCTGGCGGAGACGATTTCCTGTCATCAGCGCTGATGGAAGCGACATGTATGCACGCCGTGCTGCTCCCGGCCGCGTTCGCTGCGTGGTTCGCGGCCTTTCTCCCACATCTGGCCGAACGCGAACCGGCGTCGCTGTTCACGCCGGCAATCGTGAGCGATCGCTCCGACGGCAAGATCGCGCATCTCGACGGTCTCAATCTCAGTCGCGCCTGGTGCTGGCGGGTGCTCGCGACCACCATGATGCCCACCGACCCGCGCCGGAGCCTCGCGCGCGACGCTGCGTCGGTGCACCTCGCCGCCAGCCTGCCGCACGTCTCCGGTGACTATATGGGGGAACATTGGCTGGCGACGTTTGCGATGCTCGCGCTCGACGCATAGCCACCGGGTGCATCGGCACCGCTATCTTTGTCGCAACATGCACCCCGAAACTGCGCTGCTCTTCACACTCGCCGGCGCGTTCGGCGCTGCCTTCATCTTCGGCTTCACTGCCTCGAAGATCGGGTTGCCACCGCTGGTGGGATATCTCCTCGCCGGCGTAGCGCTGGGCCCGTATTCGCCGGGGTTTGTCGGTGATGTGCAACTGGCCGGTCAACTGGCAGAGATCGGCGTCATTCTGTTGATGTTCGGGGTGGGGCTGCACTTCTCTCCCGGCGACCTCCTCAAGGTGCGACGCATCGCGCTTCCCGGCGCGATCATCCAGATGCTGATCGCCTGCACGCTTGGCTATCTGCTGGCCAGCTCATGGGGATGGTCGGTGTCCTCCTCGCTGGTGTTCGGGCTGTCGCTGTGCGTAGCCAGCACCGTCGTGGTGCTGCGGGTGCTCGAAGACCGCGGTCTGCTCGATTCGGTCGATGGGCGTATCGCCGTCGGCTGGCTGGTGGTGGAGGATCTGGGTGTCGTCCTTGCGCTCGTGTTGCTGCCGGCGGTGCTCACGGCCATCGATGCCAGCAGCGCCGGCGCCGCAACGCCCGCGAATCCCACCGAGACCTTTCGCGTCCTGGCGGGCGTCGTGGCGTTCACGGTGGTGAAGATGGCCGCGTTCGTCGTGATCATGGGAGTGATCGGACGCCGCGCCGTGCCGTGGTTGCTGATGCACGTCGCGCGCAGCGGATCGCGCGAACTGTTCACGCTGGCGGTGCTCGCGGTGTCGCTCGGCGTCGCGGTGGGTGCCGCGGCACTCTTCGGGATGTCCTTCGCACTGGGCGCCTTCATCGCCGGCGTCGTGATCAGCGAGTCCGACCTGAGTCATCGCGCCGCCGCCGATGCGTTGCCGCTGCAGGACTCCTTTGCGGTGCTGTTTTTCGTGTCGGTGGGCATGCTGTTCAATCCGCACGTCCTGCTCGACGAGCCGCTCAAGGTGGCCGCGACCGCCGCAGTGATTCTGGTGGGCAACGGACTCACTGCCACCGTCCTTATGGTGTTGCTGCGCCATCCATTGGCGGCCTCACTGCGATTGGGGGCAAGCCTGGGGCAGATCGGCGAGTTCTCGTTCATTCTTGCGGCCCTGGGTGTGTCGTTGGGCGTCCTCACCGAGCAAGGGCGCAGTCTGGTGCTCGCGGCGGCGCTGGGTACGATCATGTTGAATCCGCTGCTGTTCGCCCTCGCCGGAAAGACCGCCGCGTGGCTGCAGCGCTATCCGCGTCTCCTCGACCGGCTCGAGCGACAGAAGGCGCCGCGCATGATGGCCACCGATGTCTACGCCACCCAGCACCGTGATCATGCGATACTCGTCGGCTACGGGCGTGTGGGTCGGACGATCGGTGATGCGATGCAGCGGCTCGGCGTGAACTTCGTGACGATCGAGCAGGACCGTCGAGTGGTGGACGCGATGCGGACGATCGGTGTGACGGCGATCTACGGTGATGCGACCCGTCCGGGGATCCTCGATCATGCCCATCCCGAATCGGCGAAGCTGCTCATCGTCGCCTCTCCCGACCCGTATCACGCGCGGCGGGTGATCGAACTGGCCCGCGGCAGGAATCCGGCGATCGACATCATCGTGCGCACGCACAGCGATTCGGAACAGCTCCTCTTCGAGCAGCTGGGTGTGGAGAAGGCGATCATGGGAGAACGCGAGTTGGCGTTCGGCATGGCCTACTACAGCCTGCGCGCGTTGGGGTGCGACGACGATCGCGCCGATGATATCGTGCACGCCCTGCGCGGCGGTTCGCGCATGGCCACGCGGGAGTTCAGCTCCATCATGCCTCCGGTCACCCCGTCGGGACGGATGTAACCCGCGTCTGATCGCCACGGGGCCCCACGGTGCGTCCGGCAACCGAACGGCGGTCGCGTGCGTTACCCCCGCATGCCGTCCTCTCCTGTCTCATTCAATGCCTCGCGGCGCGTGATCACCTACGCCCGCGCGCGGTTGTTCCTCGGCATTTCCGGTGTGGGTTCCGCGACGCTGGCCGCCGCGCTGCTTTTGTTCTTCGACGTGCCGGCACAGGGGCTCTCCACCTCGGCGGCACAGTCACTTCCGCGCGCGCTGTTCTCGCTCGGCGCGTTTCTGCTCTTGGTCATCCTGGCGTTCCTGTCATTCGACCTCATCGGCGGGGCGTGGCTGGTGCGGCGCCGCGTCTGGGCGTCGATGTGGCTGGCCCGTTGGGCGCGTGGCGCCAGCGTGCAGCTGATGCTGTGGCTCGGGAGTGCGGCGCTGTTGCTCATGGCGGCGCGCGCGGCGGGCGCCGCGGGAGCGATCGGGGCGTTCGTGCTCCTGCAGTTCGCGCTGGCGGCGTGCCGAGGCGCGTTGTCCGGGGTGATCGCGCAACTCACGCCCCAGCCGCTTCCTGACGTCATGCGTCAGGCGGCGCAGCGAGCCGGGCTCGATCCGGCGCGCATCCGCTGCGTGGATACCCCCGACGAAGGCTTTGTCGGGGGCTACACCGGAATTCGGGCACGGACCCTGATGGTGCCGCTGCTCTGGGCGCAGCTTCCGGAATCGGCGCTCACGGCGCAGCTCACGAGGCGCCGACTGATCGGCGAAAGCGGGGCGCACCTACGTGGAGTGCTCGGCGCGATCGCGTGGAATACGCTTGGCCTGGCGACGGTGGTGCTGGCCACCGGCGCCGATCTCGCGACGTCAGCGGGAATCCTCACGATGGCGGCGGGGATGACGCTCTGGGCGTTTCTGGGCGTGCTGGTGTTGCCAACGCCATCGCGCCTGGCCGTTTTTGCCGTCGATCGTGCAGCGGCCCAACTGGTGGGCGGCCCCACCGTGCAGAATGCCGTCGAACTGCTCGATCGATGGCAGGACGACGAGCCATCCCGCTCCCGACGCGTGGAAACGATCTTCCATCCGGTACCATCGCGCACCACCCGCGCCATGAAGCTGGCGCAGTCCTCGGCCGGTCCGCGCACGGCGCGTGAGGGCACGATACCGGTCTGGCACGCGCATCATCTGGCGCGTCACGCGCTCTGGTTGAGCTGGGCGGCGCTTACGCCACTTCCGCGCGCCGTGCACTGCAATGTGGGGCGTCCGGCGCTCTGGGCGATGCTTCCCGGCGACTGACCGATCGTCAGGCCGTGTCGCTCGCGCTACGTTTCAGATATGACCACGGAATCACAGTCCCCCGCAGCAGTTCAGGACCTTGGTCCTGCCGTGCCGTTTCCCCCTCCGCTGCTGTTCGGGGGTGGGTTGCTGCTGGCGGTGCTGCTGCAACGAGTGGCGCCGCTGCCGCCGCTGCTGCATGCGGGCATTGTTTCGGTGACGTTGGGGATCGCCTCGGTGGTCGGGGGATTGGCGCTGATGTCCGCCGGCATTCTGACCTTCCGCCGCTTTCGTACCGCCGTGTACCCCAATCGTCCGGCCAAGCTGGTGGTCGATGCCGGGATTTATGCGTACACGCGAAACCCCATGTACCTCGGGCTCGCGATCCTGTACGCCGGCGTGTCACTGCTCATGACCTCGTGGTGGGCGGTAGTGCTGCTGCCAATCGTACTGCTGCTGGTTCGCACACAGGTGATCCGACGTGAGGAGCGGCATCTGCGCGAACGCTTCCCCGACGCGTACGCCGACTACTGCCGTCGCGTACGGCGGTGGATCTGAACCGC
>JBBSCJ010000020.1:0-63746 GCA_038250435.1 Gemmatimonadales bacterium
CGCCACCGAGGCGGCATACTCCTCGCGGCTCAGTGAACCGGGATTGCCGTCGGGCATCGTGGAGCGAATCAGCTCGAACAGATCGAAAGCGGGACGTCCGCTCCACTTGGCGCGGAAATCAGCGTTCGACATGTCCTTCGTTTCATGGCACTCAATGCAGACGCGCGTGAACACCACCGCGCCAGTGCCCGCTTGCTCCGCCGTATAGCGCCCCGTCGTATCCGGCCGTGTGGCGGCCGTGTGTGCGCGACCCGGCGACCGGGTGGAGACGCCAGTGGCCGCGCGCGTGGCGACGCGAGGCGCGGCGGCCGCTGCCGGCGCGGCTGTGGATCGCGGAGGCTGGGCCGCCATACGGGGAGCCCCAGCGACACTTACGCCGGTCGTAAGCGCGAGAAGCACACAAGAGAACGGGAGACGTGTACGCATCCCCTAACGTGCGAGGTTCGCGCACGGCTGGCAAGCCGGTGCCTCCTCGGCTCTGGCGTAGCGATGTACAGAACCACATGTTCGCGACGGCGACCAGCGCCACCGAGACCGACTTTCCCTGACGCCCCACGACCGCCATGTCGAAGGATTCGAGCCCCCCGCCACCCAACGCCGACGCCTCACTCCCGCGACGCGACTTTCTTCGCATCGCGGGGGTCGGAGCGGGGGCGCTGCTGGCGACCGGCTGCGCCACGGTGGGCGGTGCCGCCGCGCCGACGCCTGCCCCGGCGCGGGGGATCGATAGTCGAGCGCCCCGCGATCGCGGCGTCGGGCACGTGGTGGTCATCGGCGCGGGCGCGTGGGGAGGCTGGACGGCATATCATCTGCGCGAGCGCGGCGCGCGGGTCACGCTGATCGACGCGTACGGCCCGGGCAACTCGCGCTCAACCAGTGGCGACGAGACACGCGGCGTCCGCTCCTCGTATGGCGATCGCGCCGTCGGTGAGCTGTGGACGCCGTGGGCGCGCTCGGCGATCGCCCGATGGAAGCAGTTCGAGCAAGAGTGGGCGCCGGTATTCCGCACCTCATTCTTCCATGAGACCGGCGACGTGATCATGCGTGCCACCGAAGAGCCCTTCATCAAGCAGACGATCGAACTGTGGCGCGCACACACCGTGAAGCACGAAGTGCTCACCGGTGACGAAACCCGCAAACGGTGGCCGCTGATCAAGGCCGACGATATCACAATCGCCATCACGGAACCCGATGCCGGCGTCGTGCGCGCGCGCGCGGCGACACAAGCCGTGGCCGCGGTAAGCGAAAAAATGGGCGTCACGATGATCATCGATCGGGTGCGCCCGGGTGCCATCGTCAACGGGCAGATGGACGGCGTCGTGCTCGAGAATGGCACCATCGTGCGCGGCGATGCCTACGTATTTGCCTGCGGGCCCTGGATGCGCAAGCTTTTCCCGTACCTCGAGAATCGCATGCGCGTGCCGTTGGGATACGTCTGCTACTTCGGCGTCCCCGTGGCCGACTCGCGCTTTAGCTTCCCCAACCTGCCGAGCTTCAATTTTCCCGGTGTGACCGGCTGGCCGATCCTGCCGGTGGACAGCCGCGGCTTCCGCGTGCGCGGGGCGCTCGCGCCGGCGGCCTCTCCGGCGTCAGCCGCACCGCCATCCGGTGCGGCCGACGAAACGCCCAAACCCGCCCTTACGACGCCGATCGATCCGTTGCAGCAGGATCCGGACACCAGCTCGCGCTGGACCAATCAAGATCGCGTAGACGGCTCCCGACGGTTCCTGCAGGCGCGCTTCCCATTGCTCGCCAATGCGCCCTTGCTCGAAACGCGCGCCTGTCATTACGAATCGAGCGTGAATCAGAACTTCATCGTGGATCATGTGCCCGGCACCACCAACGCGTGGATTGCCGGCATCGGTCAAGCGGAAGGATTCAAGTTCGGCCCGGTGGTCGGCGAGTATGTTGCCCAGCGGGTGCTCGGGATCACGGGCGATCCGGCGCTCGTCACCGCGTTCAAGCTCCCCACCGAAGAATACGAAAAACCACCCACCTGATGCGCCGCATTCTTCTGTATACCGCTGCGGCACTCTTCTTTGCGTACGAGCAGATCGCCTTTCAGGCATGGATGCGCATGCATGATTCGGTGGGCGCCGGCCTGTCACACGCATGGATGACCCTGCGTCAGGATCCGATGGTGTTCATGGCGTGGAATGACATGGCGGTGTTCACCGCGCTGGTACTCGTCTGGCTCGCCCGCGATCTACGCGCCCATAACCGATCGATGTGGTGGTGGCCGGCCACGCTGATTTTCGGCTGTCCGCCGCTGCTGGTGTATCTCGCCCGTCGCGACGCCGTGCAACCGATCGCCACGCCATCAGCGGCGACGACGTCAGGCGCTACTAGGGCGTGAAACGGCGTGTCTCACCCGGTCGGAGTACGCCGAAACGCTCAGCGGGCAACTGACGCGCCTGTAGCGCCAGCGCCAGCGCCAGCGGTGGCTCATCGAGCGATTCGTCGGTGAGCTCGAACGTGCCCCAGTGCACACCGATCGCTTCGCGGGCACGCACGTCGAGCATCACCTGCACCGCTTCGTCGGGATTCACGTGCTGCGTGCGCATGAACCAGCGCGGCTCGTACGCACCGATCGCAATGCTGGCGGCGTCGAATGCGCCGAATCGTTCACCGATCGCCCGCGGCTCGTCAGAGTAGCCGAGATCCCCGGAGTACCAGAAGCGCAACGTCGGGTGGATGAACGCCCAGCTTCCCCAGAGGGACGCATTCCGGTCAAGCAGCGTCCGATTGCTCCAGTGCTGTACCGCCAGGAAGTGCACGGTAATGTCACCCGTACGACCAAGCCAGACAGCGCTGTCATCCCACCCGAAGGCCTGCACGACCGGCATCACTCCGCTGGACGTGCGTGGGAGATTACGCGCAAACCACGACTCGAGCCCCGCCGGGATCCAGAACTGCGGTGCGCCACCCGGCTGTCTGGCCACCGCGCGCATCGATGCCCGGTCGAGGTGGTCGTAGTGGTTATGCGACAGCACCACGAGATCGATGTGGGGCAGTTCTGCCGGGGTGAGGCCCGGCGGCTGATGGCGCTTCGGTCCGGCGAAGGGCACCGGCGACACACGCGTACTGAAGACCGGATCGATGAGGATGTTGACGCCGTCGATCTGCAGCAGCTGCGAGGAGTGGCCGATCCACGTGAGCGCCGGCTCTCCACGGTTGCCGTGCAAAAAGGCCAGATCGGGAGGTACGCCGAGAATCGGTACACGCGGTGGCTTCGGGAGCCGCTCGCGAGCGCGCTGCAGCATCCACGTCGGCACGCCGGCGCCATCCACGTTCACGCCGGAACGATTACTGAAGCGCGGCGCCACGCTCAGTGTGCCTGCGGCCGCGCCCGACGCTGGGCGCGAACGCGAAACGGCAACAGGTACAGGTACATTCCCGTAATCCACAGGCCGAGCACAATAAGTGCGGTGGGGAGAAAGATCCACAGCTTGGCCTGCTCGTGAAACCACGAACCGTCAGGCAGCTGTTCGATCATGTCGGATCGGCGATAGGTCGACTGCAGCACCGTACCCGATGCGAGATCGATCTGCAGCTCCCAGCTGTCCTTGGAAATCAGCTTGACGACCCCCTTCGACGGACGCACATCGAGCCGGTCGATGTCGCCCCAATCGCTGACGCCCGCCTCGGACACCGCACGCGAAACTTCGAGCATGCGCTGCATCGAGATCGCCGGCGTCGTGGCGGCGCCACGCTTCTCCGGCGGCTGCACGAAGCTGAGCTGCTTTTTCAATTGCAGCAACAGCCCCGAGCAGAGCACCACCAGAAACGGCAGCGCGACCACGATGGCACCCCAACGGTGCAGCTTGCGGTTCCAGAGGCGGGGATTGGGCATCGCGTATTCTACCAAGCTCGATCCCATCCGGTGAAGCACCGCCAGGTCCATTGCGGCGCCTCGGGCTTTGGTATTGGCAAATTCGGGCCGAAAGACCGACGCATGCCACAGAGGTCGCTCCAGCGTGCTCACGAAAGCCCGGAGAGCCTCACTTACTGGCCACGCTTGCCCCACACCGGCGGCGGCGGCTCGCGCTTCGCCCGATCATCCTTGTACGTGGACAGCAATCGCAACGCTTCCTGCGTGGCGCGCTCGAGCTGCGGATCGCGTCCGCCGATCACTTCACGCGGGAAATTCTCCACGACGATGTCCGGCGCCACACCTTCGTTTTCCACCGCGAACTTGTTGTCGCGCGAGAAGAAGCCGAAGCGTGGTGCGATCATCGAGCCGCCGTCCACGAACGGCGGCGTGTCGGTGGTTGCAACCAGCCCGCCCCACGTACGCGTACCGACCAGCGGTCCCAGTTTCCGACGCGCAAACATGAACGGCATGAGGTCGCCACCCGATCCGGCCATTTCGTTGATGATCATCACCTTCGGTCCCCAGATGCCGTTTGCCGGGCTGGTGAAGGGGTAGCGATCACCGACGGGGTTGTTGAAGTACCCGTCGAAGTCGCGACCGAGCAGGTCTACGATGTAGTCAGCAGCCGAGCCGCCGCCGTTGAAACGCTCATCGACCACGACACCCTGCCGGTCCTGCTGGGCAAAGTAATAGCGATTGAAGCTGGTGTATCCCGGCTGTCCCGTATTGGGCAGGAACACATAGGCGATACGGCCCCCGGAGAGCGAATCCACGAAACGGCGGTTGTGTTCGACCCATGCCCGCGTGCGAAGCCCCTGCTCATTCGCCACCGGTAGCACCGTGATCTGCCGCGCCCCCTGCATCTCCGGGCGGCTGTTCACCGTAAGCACGGTCTGGCGGTTGGCCGTGCCGTCCAGCAGCCGATAGATGTTTTCCGGCGCACGCAACTCCGCACCGTTGATGGCGAGCACATAGTCACCCGCACCGACGTTCACTCCCGGCGTAGCCAGCGGTGCACGCAACTCGGGGTTCCAGCTCTCCGCGTCGTAGATGCGCGACAGGCGATAGCGGCCGTTCTCGATCGTGAAGTCGGCGCCCAGCAATCCCACGTTGCCATCGGGCACATCGGGAAGATCACCGCCACGCACGTACGAATGCCCGATCGCGATCTCCGCTCCCATGTTGTCCATGAGGTAATTGAGATCCGCACGATGGTTGACGTGCGCGAGCATCGGCTCGTACATCTTTCGCATCGCGGGCCAGTCGGAACCGTGCGCATTTTGCACGTACAGGTTGTTTCGCTGGTTACGCCATCCTTCCGCGAAGATCTGCTGGAACTCTTCGCGCGGATCGATGTAGGCACGCAAGGTGGCATTCAGCCTGCCGCTGCCGGCCGCCGGCACCGTCTTGTCGGCGTCCACGAGGAACAGCGCGGCCTGTGCACCGCTGCTGCGCATCAGCAGCTTACGCCCGTCGCCGCTCACCACGAACTGGGCGACGCCCTGCGCAAACGGTGTCGCGCGACGCACACTCAGCTGATAGCGATGCAGGGTGTTGCCGCCATCCGCACCACCACCACTGGTGCCGGTGCCGGACGGCGGCATCGGCTCGAGGAAGAAAATCGTGCCGGCCGGCCCCGCCCGCAGTCCGGAATAGTCACGAGCGGCAATGCCCGGCACCGCGATGATACGCTGCTGAATGCCGTCGAAGTCCACACGGATCGGACGTCCGGCAACTGCGGCAGGAATGCGTGTGGTGTCCTGCGGTGCGCGTGCGCTATCGCTGCGCGGACGACCAGTCGTGCTATCCCCGCGAGGAACACCGCCGGTACGCGCAGCTTCCTCATCGCTCTCCGGGAGCAGCGGCGACGGATCAGCCTTGGACAGCACCGTGAGATACAACGAACGCGTGTCGGGACGATCGTACTTCGACATATCGAGCAGCGACGAGTTCAACGCGAAGTTCGTGGAGGCGAAGAACCACAGATACTTCCCGCTCGCATCCCACGCCGGTGCAGTCGCGTCGGCCAGGCCGTCGGTAATCTGGCGCGTCGTACCCGTTTCGACGTCGTGCACGAAGATCGCGCGGAACAGCGACTTAAGCCGCTTCGGATAGGCGAGATAGCGAGAATCCGGGCTCCACACGGGTACGATGGAGCGATCGGCCATGAAGTACGGATCGTGGTCCGCTACCATCGCCTTACCAGTGGTCACATCCACCAGCCACACGCGGAAGTGCGAATCCTGAAAGCTGATACGACGGCCATTCGGCGACCAGCTCGGCGCGTACGGGCGGCTCGGCTCGGGTAACGTGATCTCGCGCGTCGCCCCCAGCCCATCCTGCGGGGCGATGATCAAGCGATACTCACCCGTCCTGTCGCTGAAGTACGCCACAGAACGCCCGTCAGGCGACCAGAGCGGCAGAATCTCTGCCGACCCGCTGGCACTGGTGAGGTTGCGTACGTCACCCTTCTCCGCCGGCACCGTAAAGATTTCTCCCCGCGCTTCCACGGCCGCACGCTTACCCGTCGCGCTCAGCGCAAGATTCGTGGCGCGCGCCGACACATCCTTCCACTGTGCCATCATCCACGGGAAGTCACCGACCGCCGTGATGTCGACAATCTTCGAACGCCCCGTCGCGGCGTCCATCTCGTGCACGTATCCCGCCTGTTCGAACACCACACGAGTGCCGTGGGCATCGAGCGACTTCACATCGAAGTCCGTAAAGCGGGTGAGCTGTGCCAACTGCTTGCCCTTCGTGTGGTACGACCACACGTTCGAGACGCCGTCGCGATCAGAGAGGAAGTACACGGCATCGCCCACCCACACCGGATCCATCTCCTTCGAACCGGCGAACGGCGTGGTGTCGAGCGCGAAGGTCTTGAGATCGAGAATCCAGATCGGCTTGTTCTGGCCCCCGCGGTAGTTGCGACGTTCCTCGTCCCACGACGAAGGCATGCGGTAAGCGACGCGTCCGCCGTCAGGGGAGATCTTCCCCTGGAAAGCACGCGGCATCGACATTGGCGACTCGACGCCGCCCTCGACAGGCACCGTCCAGAATCGCGGGGCCGCACTCGGCGCCCACGTGGCGCGCGGCGACGCGAACATGATCGTGCGACCGTCCGGCGTCCATCCCTGCACCAGGTCGGCACCGGGATGCCACGTCAGACGCTTCGGCTGTCCGCCTTCGACGGGCACGACATAGACATCCGTATTGCCGGCATACTCGGCGCTGAACGCCACGAGCGTGCCGTCGGGAGACAGCTTGGGATGTGACGACTGCCCCTGGAAGCTGGTGAGGCGTCGGGCCGACCCCCCGCTCCGCTCGCTCACCCAGATGTTATTGGCGTAGGCAAACGCGATGTGTTGCGCGCTCACGCTTGGCGAGCGAAGCAGTCGTGTGCCCGACTGCGCGAAAGAAGGTGCGGCGATGGTCACCTGCAGGGCAAGCGCCAGGGGCGCCACCAGGGAGCGAGGCAGTGGTCGGATCTTGAGCATCGGATAGCCACAGGTCCAGAGGGAGGTCCGCCGACAGCTGAACGGCCGTACCGGAGGATACAGGAGGTACGCGCGACGCTGGCTGAATGTTTGACTTCCGCCCGGGAACGGCCCATCCCCGAAGGCAAGATTACTCAGGCACGGGGTATCAATCTGGCGACTTATCCGGAGGAAGGGCGTGGATGCCAGATCTCGTATGGCCTTTCTGCTGTTCGCTTTGGGCGCCGTGGCATGGCCCCGTGCGGGAGCGCAAGCGGACCCTGCCGACAGTGGCTTACTCAGGGGAACGGTCATCACCGCTGACGGTTCGCTGATCAGCGGCGCGCAGCTGCGGGTCGGTGCGGACGGGCGTCACGCGGAAACGGGTGACGAGGGGCGCTTTGGTCCTGTACGGCTGGCGGTCGGATCCCAATGGCTACACGTGCGACGCATCGGCTATCGCCCCGACTCGATCGGTTTCGAAATCGTGCGCGGCGCTGAGACGGAGCTGTCGATCCGCCTGGAGCGGGTTGTGGTGGAGATCGCCCCTGTTACGGTGGTCGGCCGACGGGGCATCAGCGGCTCCCTCGCCGGCTTCCATCGGCGACAGTCCATAGGGCTCGGTCATTACTTCTCCCGCGCAGCAATCGGACGTCGCGCCCCGTTTTCCCTGCTCGACTTGCTTCGCGCAGTGCCGGGAGTACGAGTGGAATCGCGCGGGAGAACGAGTGTCGTGCGCATCGGCGGGCATCGTTGTCCGCCCATGGTCAGGTTGAATGGGATGACCATCGCTGACGGTGAGATTGGTCTCGACTTGTGGGATCCAGGAGCCTTCGAAGGGGTGGAGATCTACAATAGTGCGGTAGGCCTGCCGGTGGAGTTCGTCGGCAATCTTCGCCAGGACGCCAACTGCGGCGCCGTCATCCTTTGGTCATCGCCTGGCGAATCACGGGCGCCCCGGCGCACCACGGGGGAGCTCTCGGCCGCAGCCGATATTGCGCGTCTGCTCGAGGCGCACGTAGTGTACGCGGCGGCCGATGTGGACAGCATGGCACGTCTCGATTCAGCGTCGGGCATCGTACCGATCTATCCGGATTCCCTTTTCGGCGCCCGCACAAGCGGAATAGTGCTCGCGGAATTTGTGTTGGGCGCCAGCGGTGAACCCGACATGCGCACCTTCAACGTGATCACCACGACGCACGCGCTTTTCGTGGAGCCGGTTCGCCGTGCCGTGCGGGCGCTGCGGTATTCACCGGCATGGCGCAACGGCGCGCGTGTACGGCAGATCCTGCAACAGCCGTTCGTCTTCGTGGCGGATTCCGCCCGCCGTGACCGTAGGTAAGGGCCGATGGCGCCTTGCCAACGACCGCTCTCGTTCCCGGCGTTGGCCGCGGCGTGCGCTCATCCCATCTTTGCCTGCAGCCGGCGATCGATCGCGTCGAGGAAGTCTTCCGTATGCAGAAAGGGCGTTTCGCGGCCGATGAGCACCGCGAGATCCTTTGTCATCTCACCCGCCTCGACGGCCTCGATGCACACCTGCTCCAGCGTGTTCGCAAAATCGATGAGCGGCTGATTGTCATCGAGCTTGCCGCGATGGGCCAGCGCACGTGTCCACGCAAAGATCGACGCGATGGGATTGGTGGACGTCTTGTTTCCCTTCTGATGCTCGCGATAGTGACGCGTGACGGTGCCATGCGCCGCTTCTGCTTCCATCACCTGGCCGTCGGGAGTGAGCAGCACGCTGCTCATCAGTCCGAGTGATCCGAATCCCTGTGCGACGATGTCGGATTGCACGTCGCCATCATAGTTCTTGCACGCCCAGACATAGCCCCCCTCCCACTTGAGCGCGGCGGCCACCATGTCGTCGATGAGGCGGTGCTCGTACGTGAGACCCTTCGCCTCGAATTCGCGTCTGAACTCCCGCTCGAACACCTCGGCGAAGATGTCTTTGAAGGCGCCGTCATACGCCTTGAGAATGGTGTTCTTCGTGCTCAGGTACACCGGATAATTGCGCTGCAGTCCGTAGGTGAAGCTGGCTCGCGCGAAATCCCGGATGGAATCGTTGAAGTTGTACATCCCCATGGCCACGCCCCCGTCGTCGCCGAAGCGCGCCACCTCGAACTGCATCGGCTCGCTGCCGTCCGTCGGGGTGTAGGTCATCGTGAGCGTACCCGCGCGCTGCACCTTGAAGTCGGTCGCCTTGTACTGATCGCCGTGCGCGTGGCGTCCCACCACGATGGGCTTCGTCCATCCCGGCACCAGCTTCGGGATGTTCGACATGATGATCGGCTCGCGGAAGATCACGCCACCAAGAATGTTGCGGATGGTGCCGTTCGGGCTCTTCCACATTTTCTTGAGCCCGAACTCCTTCACCCGCGCTTCGTCGGGCGTGATGGTCGCGCACTTTACCGCCACGCCATGCTTTTTGGTGGCCTCGGCAGCATCGATCGTGATCTGATCGTTCGTGGCGTCCCGATGCTCGATGCTCAGATCGTAATACTCGAGCGTGACGTCGAGATACGGCAGGACGAGCTTGTCCTTGATGAACTGCCAGATAATGCGGGTCATCTCGTCGCCATCCATCTCGACGACAGGATGCGCTACCTTGATCTTCGCCATGCGTAAGTACCGGGGTTACGGATCGGTGGGGGCGCAGAGGCCATAATGGAGCATCATCTCACAGCGCGCAGTTTAGCTGCTCGTGCACATCGGCGGAAAGTGGGGCATGGACGCAACGGAGGCCAGTGCTCGCCCCGTGCCGGGTTACGCGCGTCGACAGCGCCTCCCGCGCGAATTCACCACCTCGGCGCCGTCTCCTCGAACACCCCCGCCGCGCGGTTCTTCCTCACGCGATCGTGAGGAAAGCACCGCCCGTTCATCGCGACATAGACACCGGCCGGCAGGAGCTGTGCGAAGCTCAATGCACTGCCCAGGTTGAACAGCCCGTCTGAACTGCCGAAGGTGTACGGGACCATCGCACCGGTCAGCACAATCGTTTTGTCCAATACGGCGGTCGCAAGTTCACGCGCCGTTTCCACCATGGTGTCGGTGCCGTGGGTGATCACGATCTGCGTCTGTTCGGCGTTCCGGCACGCCGCGCAGATACGCGCCCGGTGTGTCGCCTCCATCTCCAGACTGTCGATCATCATCAGCACATCCACCTGCACATCGAGATGGCAACGGCCGCGTTGGAGCATCGCTTCCACGTGCGTGTGACTGAAGCGCAACGTGCCCGTCAGCTCGTCGTATTCCTTGTCGAACGTCCCGCCCGTGACGAACACGCGCACCGGCATCGTTATTCCTTGGTGGATTCGTTCGGTGCGTCGTCGGCCAGTGCGTCCCGCTGCGCTCGCGCCCGCACACGCACCTTCGCCGCCTTCCGTCGCGCCTTCTTCGCCTGCTGCTCGGCCAGCTGTTGTTCCTCCTGCACGATCCCTGCCTCCCGTACGGCGATGACACCCTCGCGTATCCGCTGCGCGTCGCGGTCGCGTGCCTCCGCGTCCCGCGTGCGCCGCAGACTCTCGGCGTCGCGCCAGTGGGCGACCTTCGCGTGGTCGCCTCCCGCGAGAACCTCCGGCACCACGAAGCCGCGGAACGCCGCCGGGCGTGTATAGCTCGGCGCGCTGATCCCCCGATCAAAGAAGGAGTCGGTGCGCGCGCTGTCGAGGTCACTCATCGCGCCCGGGAGCAAGCGCACAACGGCGTCCACGATCGCCAACGCCGCCGGTTCTCCGCCGCTCAACACAAAGTCGCCAAGCGAGATCTCCTCCGTCGCGAGATGCTGCGCCACCCGCTCATCGACGTCCTTGTAGTGCCCGCACAGCAACGTCAGCTCAGCACCCGCAGCGAACCGCACCGCGTGGGCATGCGAGAAGCGCGCGCCGCGTGGAGACAGCAACACGATCGGCGCCTTCGCCTGCACCGACTCCACCGCGTCGAAAAACGGGCCCGGTTTCATCACCATGCCCGGACCTCCGCCAAACGGATAGTCGTCCACAGTGCGGTGACGATCGTGCGTGAACGTGCGCAGGTCGATCAAGGCGTACGACACCTGCCCCACGCCGGCCGCCTTCGCGGGTATGCTCAGCGATAGCGGTCCGGAGAAGAAATCGGGGAAGATCGAGACGATGTTGATGCGCAGCATGCGGCGGGCGCGAAAATGTCAGCAAGAATATCAGCTATCGAGCAGCCCTTCGAGTGGCTTCAGCACCACCATACGGTGCGCGTCGTCCACACGGGCGATGATCTCCGGATGCCACGGTACGAGCGGACGACCGGTGGCCGTTTCGACCTCGAGAATAAACCCCTGCGGCGCTTCATACACGTCGCGGATGTGACCGACCACGCCTTGTCCGTCCACCTTTACGCGCATACCGATCAGTGCAAAGATGTAGGTCTCGTTGGGGTCAGGTTCCGGCATGTCGGCGGTATCCGCCAGCAGATGCCGCCCTCGCCACGAATCCGCCACATCCCGGTCAGTCACTTCCGCCACGCGCACCAGCCAGTCGCGATTCATCTGGCGCCCGTCGTCGATGTGCAGCGCGACCACCTCGCCGCCCTCGCGCGTGACCCCACCCTTCCGGTCGCCCGCATAAATGACTGCGCCGGACGCGAAAATCGCGTCCGGCGCATTCATCAGCGGTTCGACGGCCCAGGCGCCGCGCACACCGTGGGCGCGACGGACCAGACCGACCACTACATAGGCAGCCAGATCAGGCCTCGCCGTTGTCGGCAGGGAGCGCCACGGCCGACTTCTGGAGCTTGGCCGCCAGACGAGCCTCGTGGCGCGTCTTGAGCACGCCGGCACGACGCAACAGCGAGCGCACGGTGTCGGTCGGGAGGGCGCCCACGTTCATCCAGTACTCGACGCGATCGAGCTTGAGATTGATGGCGTTCTCGCCGATCTGCGGCTGATACTGCCCGACGATCTCGATAAAGCGGCCATCGCGGGGCGCCTGCGAATCGGCAACAACGATGCGGTACATCGGGGTCTTCTTCCGGCCTTCGCGGCGGAGGCGGATACGTACGGCCATGATGAGATCTGTCGGAAAGTGAAACTGGCAGCATTGACGGCCTGCCGTTGGGCTCCTCGCGTAACCGGCGTTTCCGGGTCGCACCCAGTGGCCCTCTCAGGGGCAGCCTTTAAGCATAGCCGCTCCGCCACCGATCAGGAAGCACCTTTCATGCGGCAACCAGTGATCTGCCTGCCGCACGGAGGTCCGTGAGGAGAATTACTTCACTTGAAAGCCGGCCACCGCTTTGTAGGAATCCCACGTAATCGCCAGCTGACCGCCCTTTCCGGCAGGCGTTACGGTGATCTCCATCGTCTCGACCACCGGCTCGTCCTTGCTCACGGTGAGCGGAATGCGCACCAGATCCTTCGAGCCGTCATACGCGGTTCCCCACTGCTTTGTCTGCGTGTTCACGATCAGCTCCCACTTCCCATTCTCTTCGATTTTGGTGAAGAGCGTGTAAGTGCCGGCCGGTACGGACACTTCGCCGAACTGCAGCGCCTTGCTGGTGGTGAAATGCGTGGCCTCATTGGCACCCGTGCGCCACACCGTCCCCCACTTCATGTCGCTCAGACCACCGAACACCACGCGGCCACGCTTGGACGGACGGCCGTAGTTCACGTTGATAGCTGCGCCGCTGATCGTGGTCACGACGGAGTCGCGCGGCGATGCCGGTGCGCGACGCGCCGCAGGCTGGCCGCCGCCCTGTGCGGATGCGGTACCGGCCAGCAGAGCCAGAGTCGCGAGCGCGAAGGCGCTACGCCGAATCGAACGGGTCAGGATCATAAATAGCCGTGTTGAGGAAAAGCCCTGGGGTATACCGAGACGACCCTCGAACAATACCCCACCTGTCAAATGGGTTCCGGCCGGAGCCGTCTACACACGCTTCCGACGCGCCTGGGCAAGGTAGGCCGGCTCCAGTTGCAGCAGGCTGGCCAGCTTGCGCATCAGGTACGATTCGTGCCCGGCAAGCTCGCCATCGGCCAGCACCACCTGCCACATCAGCTCAGCCAGCACGATGCGCTGGGAGAGGTCGTAGTCTTTGACCACCGGTCGCGTAAAGACAAAGTGATCGACGGCGTCATGGTTGGCCGCCGCAGCTTCCAGCATGAGCGCGGAGGCCCCATCGGCAGCCACCGCGAAGTGGCGCTGCAAAATCTCCGAGATGCGCTGCTGTTCGGGCGCGCTGAACGCCCCGTCGGCACATGCCAGTTCGACCAACAACGCGCAGGCGGCGAGCCGGACATCATTTCGATGATCGCGGGACTGCTCGCCGGGTGTGCCCGCTACGCTCTCGCCGATGAAACGTCGAATAGTGTCCAACATGGATAGTCAGGGAATCGAGGTGGAAGTCTTCGATGACGCGACGCCGAGCGCGGCGTCGAGTTCCCGCGTCACGGCGTCGAGTTCCTTGCGCAGCACCGCGTGCCGCTCGATCGCGTCTTGCCCGATCCGCTGGTCAGCACGGAGCGTCATACCGGCGAGGTAGCTGATATGTGCCTGGAGTCCGGGCTTACCGTAGCGAATGGCCTGTGTAGTCACCTTCGCCGCCACCACGCGCACCTTCGCGAGCGTATCTGTCGCCGTAAAACCTGCATTGAACAGTCGCGTCTCTGCCGCACGCACCCGTGCCGCCACGGTCTCCACCTCGGCGACCATCTCGCGCATCTTCGTGTTGTGCGCAAACTGCGCCCGAAGGTCTGATTCCGTCGTGCCGTCCATCGCCAGTCGCGGATCGATCCGAATGCGCAATGGCTGCGACTGCACCGTGCGTCCCACCGTGAGTCGCACCGAATACTGCCCCGGAGGTGCCCCGAGGCCATTGAGATGTTGCAGTCCCCACACGAAGCGGTTCATCCCCGCTTTGCGCGTGACCACGTTCATCATCGGTCCGGAAGCCATCGCCGGACGTGCCGTCCGACCTTCCATCATTGACTCGTCCGGGTCGTCGTTATCGGCGCCACGGCGGCCGCGCGGCGCCGGGCGAGGCGGCACATCGCTCAGGTAGCTCGCCGCAACCTTCCCCGAGCTGTCGAGGATCTCGATATGCACGGTATCGGCCGGCATCACGGGCAGATAATAGTCCACCGTCGGACCGAGGATCGACTGTCCCACATTGGCGCGATAGCCGTCGCGTGGACGGAACAGCGTGACCGCCCCGCTCGCGGTGGCGGGTCCGATCTGCTGCAACGGCGTGATATTGTCCATGATCCACGCCGCCCGTCCCTGCGTGGCGATCACGAGGTCCTGGCGATGCACCCGGATGTCGTTGATCGGCACCACCGGCAGGTTGCGGTTGAATGCGTGCCAGTTGGCACCGTTGTCGAACGAGAGGTACAGCCCGAATTCCGTGCCGGCGTACAACAGCCCTTCACGCACCGGGTCTTCTCGCACGACGCGAGTGGGCACGTCGGCGGCGATGCCATTGGTGCCGTCGGTGAGCAGCTTCCAACTGCTGCCGTAATCGTTGGTGAGGTAGATGTAGGGCCGGTAATCGCCGAGAAGATAGCGGTAGGTCGCGAAGTAGGCAGATCCCTTCCGATGCGGCGATGCTTCAATCCACGCCACACGGCCGCCTGCGGGAAGATCGTTCGGTGTCACCCGCTGCCACGTCTTGCCATTGTCGCGTGTGACGGAAAACGGCCCGTCGTTCGCACCGGTCCAGATCACTCCTTTCTCCAGCGGCGACTCGCTGATCGCATAGAGCGTGCTGTAGAACTCCTCACCCGTGACGTCCCGCGTGATCGGTTCACCGCTGCCGCCCTGACAGCACGTGGGAAATGCCGTGAGATCGGGAGAGATCTTCTCCCAGGTGATGCCGTTGTCACGCGTCCGATGCAGATACTGCGAGCCATAGTACAAGACCCGCGGATCATGTGGCGACGTCGCCATGGGCGTGGTGCGCTGCATACGATAGATCAGGTCGCCGCCGTCGTTGCCATACAGCGACTGCGCACCGATCCAGTAATGCTTCGTCACGCCGGCACCGACGTTCATCACGGAGTACTGCCCCTTGCAATTACCATGAATGAGGTTCTCGTCGCTCGGGTGCGGAATGATCGGGCCCGTTTCACACCCCGGACCGGTGCGGATCGCCGCCATGTTGAACGCGCCATTCAGGCTCGGCACGATGTACGTGCTGTTGTCCTGCTGCGCCATGTACAGATTATACGGAAAGGCATTATCAAGCCACACGCCATAGAACTCGGCGGTAGGCTGGTTGTCCTGCGTGCTCCACGTTTGGCCGCCATCAAGTGAAACGTTCGCGCCGCCGTCATTCGACTGCACCATCGTGTTGCTGTTCGTCGGATTGATCCAGATGTCGTGATTGTCGCCGTGCGGCGTCCGGAACGGATGCACGGTCTTCCCGCCGTCAGTGCTCTTGTAGAACGTTTCTGCACCCGCGAAGACCACATCGGCATTCGACGGATCCGCTCCCAGCGACGTGTAGTAGAATGGGCGCGTGATGAGCCCGGGGGTACGGTTCACCAACGCCCAGCTCTGCCCCGCATCGTCCGAGCGATACAGACCGCCACCAGGCAGCGCCTCCGCCAGCGCGTACAGTCTGTGCGGATCGGCGGCGGTGACGGCAATATTGCCCTTGCCGATCAGATCGGTGGGCAGCCCCGCCGTAATCTTGGCGAACGTCTCCCCGCCATCGGTACTCTTGTAGAATCCACCATCTCGAGAGCCGGAGATGATCGACCACGGCTTGCGCTCGATGCGATTCATCCACGCGAACACCACGTTCGGATTCCCGGGCTGCAGTTCGACATCCATCGCGCCGGTACTGTCGTTCACGAACAGCGTCTTCTTCCAGGTTTTGCCGCCGTCGGTAGTCTTGAAGATGCCGCGCGCGCTGCTGGACTTGAAGATGTCACCGTAGGCCGCCACCCAGACAATATCCGGATTCGCGGGATGAATCCGAAGCGCACCGATCTGTCCCGCGTCGTAAAGCCCCACGAACTGCCAGCTGCTGCCGTTGTCCGTACTCCGATACACGCCGCGCCCCGTGGACACGTTGCTGCGCACGCCGTCGGAGCCGGTGCCGACCCAGATAATATTCGGATTCGACTCGGCCACGGCAATCGCGCCGATGGAGCCGACGTTCACTTTGCCGTCGGTGATCGGCTCCCAGCTCTCGCCGCCATTCATCGTGCGGAACACACCGCCGCTGGCCACGCCCATGTAAAAGGTGCGGGGCTGGGTCGGGACGCCTGTTACCGACGTGACACGACCCCCACGGGAATGTCCCACAAGACGGTACTCCAGACCGCGAAACAGGGCGCTATCGACGCGGGCCATCATCGGCGTACGCGGCGCGCGAGGGGCCACCACGGGGGACGGACGGCTTGGCCTCGGCGTTTGTGCCATGGCCGACGTCGACGACAGGGCTAACCCCAACGACAGCGAGGCGAGCGGGAACGCGGAAAACGTGCGACGTGTCATGACCTTGCCGTGTTGAAGAACGGTGCGAGGGGCCTGTAGCTTCAGCTACGCTGATGCGCGCCGGACGTTGAGGCCGTTCACGGCGCAAACGGGCAGCTCGCCTGTCCGTTTCCGCCTCGGGAGCATATCTCGTCGATCCAGCTCAGGTTAGCCTTGTGCCTGCTTGCTGCGGAGGGAGCGACGCGTTGATTGCAAACTACTACCTGACGCCTGCTGTTCATTCTTGCGGAACACATGCGCCGTCCGAGTTCACCCGGATCAGCTCCGACGGCGCGATTCTCAGGCAGGGCGCGCTGCCCGATCACCTGACGTTTCTCAGCAAGGCCAGTCTGGCGCGTGCGCTGGACGCGCTCCCGCCTGACAGCCGAGTGGAGATCGACGGCCGTCGCACCACGGGTTTTGATTATGACGCGCTCGAAGCGCTGTTCGCTTTTCGCAAAACGGCCAGGGAGCGTGAAATCGATTATCGGCTCGTGGGCTTCCCCGACGTCGCACTCACACCAGCGCACTGATCGCGTGGAGATTCCGGTATGGAAATTTTCGTCGGGTCATCGAGAACAATCGTCGATGGGCCTCAGCCATGCTGGCCGAGGATTCGGAGTATTTCCTCAAGCGGGCGCGCCGTCAGGACTCGAAGTTCCTGTACATCGGCTGCGCCGATAGCCGGGTGAACTGTTCGTCCACCGCAACATCGCGAACCTCATGGTGCCCAGTAACCTCAACTCGATGAGCGTGCTGCAGTACGCCGTGGAAGTGCTCGATGTGCAGCACGTCATCGTGACGGGCCATTATGGCTGCGGCGGCGTGAAGGCGGCCATGGGCGACCAGACCAACGGACTGGTCGACCACTGGCTTCAGCCTATCCGGAATGTGGCGCGATGGAACACGCCCGAACTCGATGCCATCGCGGACGAACAGGCGCGCTGCGATCGTGTGGTCGAACTCCACGTGCTCGAACAGCTGTATCATCTGTCCGAAACGCCGGCGATCCAGCGGGCATGGGCCAAAGGCAAGCGCGCACTGCTGCACGGCCTCGTGTACGACATGCACCGCGGTTTGCTGCGCGAACTGACGACAGAAATCGACTCTCAGGAAGCGGCAGATCAGCTGGCCGAGCGTCGGTTGTCCGGGGTACCGGCCGGACCGCCGGCAATGTCCAGACGCCTCACCGGCGACCGCAGTGCCCTCGCCTGCATCTTCCCGCTAAGGTTCGGTCATGGCCAAAAACTCTTCCCCCTACAAGTCGCTCTCCGCCGAGCGACGCCTCGCGCTGCTCACGCACGCGCTGACAAATCACAAGGGCACGCGCGCGACCTACATTCAGCGCCTCGTCGCACGCGGCGGAGGCTTTCGCGCCGCCACCCTCTTCGCGTGGTCGTCCGAACGCCTCGCGAAGGAAATACTGCGCCTGAACACACAGACGCCGCAGGATGAACTCGACCTGCTGCAACTGTTGTACGTGGACATGGAGCCGCAGTATCAGATCACCTTTCTCGATACCGCAGGCGTACCGCACGAAAACGGCGTGATTCAGGACGACCTCACGGCCCCGTATGCCAGCGACGAGGCGGTGGAAAAAGCGGCGATGGCCGTCATGGCCGCTCACGGCGAGAATGGCATGCTGTACCTGCGCACACTCGTCGTCTACAACCTCGTGGCGTGGCCCGGTCTTGAAAAAATCATGACCATGTCGCAGTCCGCCTAGCGCATCCCGAACATGCCACCGCCGCCGCCGAACGGGAGGCGCGGCATGCCGCCGCCTCCTTTCCCACCCGCGCCGCCGCTCATCTTCTTCATCATCTTCTGCATCTCGCGGAACTGTTCGAGAAGCTTGTTCACTTCGCTCACCGGGCGGCCACACCCCCTGGCGATGCGCGCGCGACGTGAGCCGTTAAGAATCTCCGGCTTCTTGCGCTCCTGAGGCGTCATCGACAGCACAATCGCCTCGATGTGCTTCATGCGCTTCGGATCGACCTTGATGTCCTTGAGCATCTTGGAGTTCACGCCCGGCAACAGCTTGAGCAGGTTCTCCAACGGCCCGAGTTTCTGCATCTGCCGCATCGCGCCGAGGAAATCCTCAAGGTCCATTCCTTCCTTGCGAACCTTCTTCTCGAGCTTCTTGGCTTCGGCGGCGTCAAACGTCTCCTGCGCCTTTTCCACGAGCGAGACGATGTCGCCCATCTGCAGGATGCGGCCGGCCATGCGCTCGGGATGAAACTCCTCGAGCGCGTCAGGCTTTTCGCCCACGCCGATGTATTTGATCGGCTTCTTGAGCACGCCGTAGATCGAGAGCGCGGCACCGCCGCGCGCATCGCCGTCGAGCTTGGTGAGAATCACGCCGGTGATGTTCAGCGCCGCGTCGAAGCCCTGCGCGATCTTGACCGCTTCCTGCCCGGTCATGCCGTCAGCCACAAACAGGATTTCGTCGGGCTTGATCGCGGCCTTGAGACGCTTGAGCTCCTCCATCATGTCGACGTCGATCTGGAGGCGACCCGCCGTGTCCACGATGACCACGCGATCGCGATTCCGCTGCCCCTGATCGATGCCCGCCTTCGCGATCTTCACCACATCCCTGGTGTCGCGATCGGCGTACACGGGCACGTTGAGCGCCTTGCCGAGCGTTTCCAGCTGATCGATGGCGGCCGGACGATACACGTCGGCGGCCACGAGTCGCGTGGACTTCCCTTCCGCCATCAGCCGACGGGCCAACTTGCCGGCGGTGGTCGTCTTTCCGGAGCCCTGCAGTCCCACCATCATTACGATCGTCGGAGGAACCGTGCTGATTTTGAGCCCTTCGCGTCGCTCCCCAAGCATGGACGTGAGCTCATCGTGCACGATCTTGACGAGCAGCTGCGCCGGCTGCACCTGCTTGATCAGCGCCGCACCGATCGCCTTCTGCTCGACCCGCTCGAGAAACTCACGGGTCAGCGTGAAATTGACGTCCGCCTCCAGAAGGACGCGGCGCACCTCACGCAGCCCCTCCTTGATGTCGGCATCCGTGAGTACCCCACGCCCGCGAAGCTTCGCGAAGACGTTTCCGAGTTTATCTGAGAGCTCGTCAAACATAGATGTTCAAGGCTAACCGACGACAAGAGCGCATACAACAGGCGGATGAGCCGGGCCCGGCCCTGATGCCAACTCCCTGATCTTCGCCCGGGGGGTGACGAAAGAGGCCACCCCCGACGCAACTTGCCATCGCTTCCCACGTACCCCGGGCCGGACCCCTCTCGACTCCCCAAACGGGTGTGCGCCGTCACTTTCATTCGGCAGGCACGTGTCTCGATCCACTCCGCGATTTCCGGCGATGCCGATGCCACGAGGGCAGCGAAAGGAAGAAATCCTTCGCGCTGAGCTGCCCCCGACGCTTCCGTTGATGGCCCTCCGGTCCACGATCGTCTACCCCCTGGGGACGATTGCGGTGCAGATGGGCGCCCCGGAGAATCTGGCGCTTCTTCGCGCGCATGAGGAATCCGGACTCGTCGTCGCGCTCGTCGTGGCGTCGGGTGAAGGGGACGACGCGATCGATCCGCTCAAGTTCGTGGGACGGGTCGGTGTAGCCGCGCGCGTGCACGAACGCATCAATCTCCCAGGCGAGACGGTGCAGATCACGCTGCAGGGGCTTCGGCGCATCACGATCGACGCCATTGATCAGGTGAACCCGTTTGCCATCGCGCAGATTCAGGGCGCAAAGGAAACGCCTCCTGATTCCGCCGAGCTCGACGAACTCGTCGCCCGCACAGTGTCGGCGGCCGAGACGCTTGCCGAACTGGTAGACCGTATTCCCAATGAGGTCCCGCAGATCCTCAAGATGAATGTCTCCGACCCGGGACGTTTCGCGGACCTCGCCGCCACCAACATGAATCTGCGGATCTCCGATAAGGAAGAGGTGCTGCAGCGTCTCGACATCGGCCAGCGCATCCGCTTCATCCTTTCTCGTCTCGAGCGGGAGGTCGCCCGGGCACGCGTGATGGAAGATGTGAAGAAGCAGACCGAGATCAAGATCGAGCAGCACCAGCGCGAGTTCTATCTGCGCCAGCAGCTGCGCGCGATTCAGTCGGAGCTGGGCGAGGCGGATCCCAACGAGAAAGAATCGGTCGACCTGCTGCGACGCATCGAAGACGCGCGTCTTCCCGACAAGGTGGCCACCGAAGCCCGGCGCGAAACCGAGCGACTGCGCATGCTCTCGCCGGCCTCGAGCGAATATCACGTGCTGCGTACCTATCTCGACTGGGTGCTCGCACTCCCCTGGCACGAGCGCTCGGCAAACGATCAGGAAATCGCGCTGGCCAAAGTCGAGGAAGCGCTCGATGACCGACATTACGGTCTCGATGAGGCGAAGGAGCGCATCATCGAGTATCTCGCCGTGCGTAAGCTCCGCGGCGGTGATCCGACCGGACCGATCCTGTGCTTCGTTGGTCCGCCCGGCACCGGCAAGACATCACTCGGTGAAGCGATCGCCACCTCCATCGGGCGCGAGTTCTATCGTATCTCCGTGGGTGGCGTGCGCGACGAAGCCGAAATTCGCGGTCATCGCCGCACCTATGTCGGCGCGATGCCGGGGCTGCTGATTCAGGCGCTCCGCCGCGTGGAAGTACGTGATCCGGTAATCATGATCGACGAGATCGACAAGATGACCTCCGGTGGCTCGTCGGGCGATCCGACAGCGGCCATGCTGGAAGTGCTCGACCCGTCGCAGAACCGCTCGTTCGTGGATCACTACCTGAACCTGCCCTTCGATCTATCGAGCGTGCTGTTCATCTGCACCGCCAACAACCTGTTCGACATTCCCGGACCGCTACGCGATCGCATGGAAGTGATCCGCATCGCCGGCTACACGCTCGAAGAGAAGGTGGAGATCGCGCAGCGGTATCTCATTCCGCGCCTGCTCGAGGACCACGGGCTCGTCGAAACGGACATTCATGTCGCGGAGTCGGTGTTGGGCTTCATTACCAGCCGCTACTCCCGCGAAGCAGGGCTGCGAACTTTTGAGCGCAATATCGCCTCGCTGTTCCGCAAACGGGCGCGCGCCAAGGCTGATGGCGATCTCAGTTCATGGGAGATCAGCGTGACGCGTGCCGAAGAGATCCTCGGCACACCGCGCTTCTCGATGGAAGAAGCGGAAAAGGAGCCCGAGATCGGAGCCGTGACCGGATTGGCGTGGACAAGCATGGGCGGTGAACTCATGACGATCGAAGCGCTGCGCATGCCCGGCAGCGGCAAACTCACCGTGACCGGGCAGCTCGGCGACGTGATGCGCGAGTCGGTGGATGCGGCCTACTCGTTCGTACGTTCACGCGCGGCCACGCTCGGCATTGAAGATCGGGAGTTCCGCGACGCCGACATGCATCTGCACTTCCCGGCTGGATCGATCCCGAAAGACGGGCCGTCAGCGGGTATCGCCGTCACGCTGGCGCTGGCGAGCGCGCTGTCCCGCCGTCCCGTGCGCCGCGATCTGGCGCTCACTGGCGAAGTCACGCTGCGCGGACGCGTGCTCGAAATCGGGGGCGTGAAGGAAAAGGTGCTGGCCGCCTACCGGGCAGGATTGCGCGAAGTGATCATGCCGAAAGGGAACGAGAAAGATGTACGTGACGTGCCGCAGGAGGTGCGTGAGAGAATGGCGTTCACCTTTGCCAGTACCATGGACGAAGTGTTGCATCTTGCGCTCCTTCCGCACCCCGACGGACATCCCGCCGATGCTCCCCCGCTGCATAGCTCAGAAGTGCGTGCTGACGGCATGAAGCAACAGCCCCACCAGTCCACCAACGAGCGTGCCGTTGATGCGAATAAACTGCAGGTCCCGCCCGATTTGCAGTTCAATCTTCCGTGATGTGGCGTTTGCGTCCCACGCCTCCACAGTCGTGGCGATGAGCTTTGCCACCTCTTCGCGGGCCTGCTCCACGGCGTAGGTGACCAGCTCCACCACCCAGCCGTTCACCTTGGCGGCCAGCTCCGGGTCTTCGAGCACCTTGCGTCCCAGCCCGGTGAGCCACCGCTCGATCTGATCAGGCTCCTGTTCCGCGTCATCGGCCAAGCGCTCCGCATATGTGGCCAAGCGCGCCTTCACGTCGCCCCACACCTCGGTCGAGAAGTCGCGGACACTCGGATGTGCGAGCAATTCGAGCTTCATCACCTCCGCCTTGGCGATCACCTCGGGGTTCTCACGCAATGAGAGGACAAAGCGATCGATGGTTTCATCATATCGCTGACGGAGCGGATGATCAGGGTCGGCGACGACGGCCACCAGCGTCTTTTCCACGCCGTCGAGGATCTTGTCGCCCAGGCGATTCTCCACCGCGCCCGGCACCCACCACGGGCTCTCCGCGCGGATCCGGTCACGGATCACCTGCTCGTTTTCGTCCAGAAATCGCGCCGCGAGCCGCAGCGCATCGTCGAGCAGCGTCTGGTGGCGCCCACCGGCCGTGAGCAGGCCGAACACGCGCGCCAGCAGCGGCGCGACCTGCACGGTACGCAACCGCGAAACGATCCCCCGATCCACCAGCTGCTGCACATCCTCATTACGCATCACGCTCACCGCGCCACTGAGGCCGTGAGCGACATGACGCGCCACCCGTCTGCTGTGTTCCGGCTGCGCCAACCATTCCGCCGCGCGCTCGCCAAGCTTCATGGACAGCAACTTGTGCGCGACCACGTCACGAGTGAGAAAGTTGCGCTGCACGAAGTTGCCGAGTGCCGTGCCGATACGATCCTTGCGCGCCGGCACGATGGCGGTGTGTGGAATGGGTATGCCGAGCGGATGGCGGAACAGCGCGGTGACCGCGAACCAGTCGGCGATACCGCCGATCATCGCTGCCTCGGCGAAGGCACGCACGTACCCCACCCACGCATACTGTGCTTCGTACCTGCGCGCCACGACGAACAACACCGCCACCACCACCAGCATGGCGGACGCAATGCGTTTCATCCGGACGAGCCGGATACGCTTGCTCTCATCGTCTGCGGTGATCTGCAGGGCAAGAGGCGCCGGGAACGCGGGTGACGTGGTGGACGCAGGCCCTCGCGACGCCTCCGGCATGTCGTCAGTTGCCTACGGAGACGCGCGTGATGTCGATGAGCGGAGTCGTGATAGCGGCGGGCGTATCCATGTATACCACTACGGGGCGACCATCGATCTGTTCCAGCGACATGGTGACGGTACGCGCACCGCGAAGTTGTCCCGCCGGTGCGTCGTATCGGCGCGTGTTCCCCGTGAGGGGCTCGCGTCGCCCCAGGTCGTATCGCTGACGCGCGGCGCTCCCCATCGTCTCGAGAAAGTCGGCGGCATCCACGGGCGTTTCCCATACCGACACCCAGATCAACGCGTCACCCTGCGTCGTGCGCACCAGCGCGAAGCGATCGCCGTCGACGCCGGTGGCGGCGCGGAGCGCCGACGATGCATCTTTGATATGCTGGACAAGAATGAGACGCGTCTCGAACTCACCCAAGGTATTGCTGTAAATCACCGTACCGATGCGCGGTGCCGGAAGGGTCACCGAAACGGGATGGTCTCGCGCCGTGCGATCGGCAGCGAAGTACGCCGATTCATTGAGAATCTGCCTGGTCGAGATCGGCAAGTCGGCGAGCAGCTCGGCTTCAGGGCGTTTCGTGATGAACCGGCGAACGAAATCGGCACCGCCAAGATACGGAAAGAGCAACCCTTCGCGCACGGCACGCGGCGCGGTGGAGAACACCGGCATCCCCACCTGTCCGTCGCGGATCATGTCGCGAATGCGATCCCACCCACCAGGCATCTTGAGCATCGGGCCGGCGCTGGCGTTCACGCGCAACTGCATGAACACCGCCTGCCCTTCGAGCACCGCCTGTGCTGCCGACTGCCGATCGGCATCCTCAACCTGCGCCTGAATGGAATCGATCGCGACATACTGGTCCTGCAGGGCGTGCACGAGTTCATGCGATACTGTCTGATCAATCAGTACCGAAGGCGCACCCTCGACCACGTACAGCACCTTGGTGGCGGGATCGTAGTAGCCGACGATCTGCTCCTGCAGCAACCGCTGCAGCAATCCGGCGAGTTGCATCGTGTCGGGAATGAGGCCGAGAATGCGATACGCCCCCTCCTGGCCGGCAAGCGACTGTCGCGCCTTATCCGTCTCGAGCTGCTTCCGCACAAACGCCGCGACCTCCTCCGGCGACCGCGTCTCCAGCCTGGGCGGCGTCTTGAACGTCAGCCCCATCTCCCGCTCGATCTTCGGCACATATTTCGCCACCAGATCCGCGTACGGCCCATCGGTCGCAGGTTTGTCGCGACACGCGGCCACTGCCGCCACCGTCAATACCGCGCACAGGGACGTGACGGCCAGGCGTCGGATGGGGGCGCGCCGGCGTGTGGAGGCATCGAGCGGTAAAAGACGCATCGCGGAATTCAGGTGGGAAATGCTCGTTGGAGGTACCACGCAATCACGGAATCACCCCAAAGCAAGACGAGTACCGCAGCAGGCGCAAGGAATACGCCGAACGGTACGTCGGGATATGCGAACTCCTGGTCGCGTGAGCGCAAGCGAACCACCGGTCCGACGATAAGGACGAACACCATGGCGCCGAGAATTGCCCCTGCGAAGATGGTGAGCAAGGCGCGTTCGGCTCCCACGGCCGCGCCAACGACGGCCATGAGGGTGGTATCGCCAAAACCCATTGCCTCGCGTTTGAGTATGACCTCGGCCAGCCATCCGACAATCGTGATCGCGCCGGCCCCGACGCACGCACCAACGAACGCGTTCCACGGCGTCGCGAAGTGCGAGGCGTCGCCGACGAAGAAGTTGGCGATTGAAGCACCGAGCACGAACACCAGTCCGCTCACGGTGAAGCCGTCGGGAATGAGATAATGCTTGGCGTCGGTCACGGCGATGCCGAAGAGCAGCGTACCGAAAAGGGCAACGCGCATCGCCTCGAACGTCGATCGAAACGCCACCACCGAGGCCACAAAGCCCAAGGCCACAATGAGCTCCACCAGCGGATACTGCGCCGAGATGGGCAGCGCGCAGCCTCGGCACTTGCCGCGCAGCATCATCCAGCTCAGCAACGGAATGTTTTCGTGCCAGGCGATGGCGCGCTCGCAGTTGGGACAGCGTGAGCGGGGAGACACCACGCTCAACTCTGCCGGCCAGCGCGAGATGCACACGTTCAGGAACGACCCGATGGATGCGCCAAGGATGAACACCGGCAGAAACATCAGCAGGAAAACTTCGACGGTCAGCAGATACACGGTGTGGGGATCGCGGGGAGTGCGGCCTGACGCGTGAGATCAGGGGATCGAATACGAATCGCGTAGCGCGTGCAACAAAATGCCGGTCGCCACCGCCACGTTCAACGACTCGACGCCCGGCGCCATCCGGATGGCCACCCGACGACCGATGTGTGCAGCCACATGCGGCGACAGCCCGGCCCCTTCGTTACTGACCACCAGCGCCAGTGCATCCGGAAGCGGTCTCGTGATCGCCTCAAGTGCCGCGCCGTTGGTGTCGGCAGCCCAGCAGGGCACAGCGTTCGCTGCCAGCCACTCGTTGAGCGATGCCCAGCTCATCGACATGGCGTGGTGGGTGAACAGTGCGCCCATCGAACTACGGACGACTTTCGCGTTCCAGAGGTCAACGGTTCCTTCCAACGCAACGGTAGCCCGGACGTCCATCGCGGCCGCCGTCCGAATCACCGTACCCACGTTGCCAGGGTCCTGGAGGGCATCCAACACGAGAATCCGGGTCCCGGAAGCAGCCAGCGACGGCACCGCCCGTCGGGGAATCGCCGCAATCGCCAATACGCCCTGCGGCGCCTCGGTGTCTGCCGCGCTGGCAAACTCCGGTTCGGACAGCTCGAGCACCGGCACCCCTCGGGCCAGGGCTCGGTCCAGCACCGCCCGGCGGCGAGGATCGGCACGGGCATCGCCGGCCGACAGCAGCCCGGACAGCTCGATTCCTGATTCCAGGAGCGTTTCCACCGTGCGCACTCCCTCCGCCACGAATCGCTGCTGTCGATCACGCGCCTTCCGGCGCTGCAGATCACGCGCTAGGGTAAGTAGCTTCACGGGGCAAATCAGTGGATCGAGGGTATACGAGCATGAGCCGTCCAGGCGACGGCGCCCACAACCTGAACAGTGAGAATATGCGACGAAACACGTGGAAGGCGATGGTACCGCGCCGCGGGGCCCGCACGATCGTGGCCGCCGCGCTGGTAAGTGCAGGCGTCACCGGCTGCCTGGCATCGACTCAGAAGGAAGTGGAGCTGGGCAGTCAGTTCGCGCAGCAGATCGAACAGCAGCTGCCGATCATCCGCGATCCGGAGATCGTCCGCTACATCAACGTGCTCGGCGATTCCATCGCGCGTGTCTCCGACGACCGCAGCCTCAATTGGCGTTTCAACGTGGTCGATCAGAACGAGATTAACGCGTTCGCCGTGCCGGGTGGACACATCTACATCTACCGCGGCCTTATCGAACGCAGCGCGAATATGTCCGAGCTTGCCGGTGTGATCGGACACGAGATCGCGCACGTCACCAAGCGTCACAGTATGCAGCAGATGCGCGACGCCCAGCGGGCGAACGTCGGCTTCGCCGGCGTATGCATTGCGCTCCCGTCCTTATGTCAGGGGGCGGGTGGCTCGCTGACGCAGTTTGGCGCGCAAGCGGTTTTCGCCAAGTTCAGCCGTGATGACGAGGCGGAGGCCGACCGCTTCGGCGTACAATACGTCACGCGCGCCGGTATCGATCCTCGCGGTATGCCGAGCATGTTTCGCACGCTGCTCGCGGAGCGAACGCGCAACCCCGGCCGCGTCGATGCGTGGTTCGCCTCGCATCCCGCCGAGGAAAGCCGCGTCGAGAACACGGAGGCCGCCATCAAGAGCATCGACCCGGTGGTCCTCGGCTCGCTCACCCGTGACACACCGGCATTCCGCGCCTTCAAGTCCCGGCTGGCCTCGATGCCGCCACAGGCCACGCGCCGCTGATCACGGCATTCCCGCTGCGTCGTCCGGTGATTTCCGTCAAGGAAGTCGCCGGACGAATGTAGTAACGAGAGCCTCGAATCGCGCCGCCACGGCGTGCCCGATGCTCATCACTTCCTCGTGGTTGAGCGGCTGGAGCGAGAGCCCTGCGGCCGGGTTGGTAATGCACGATACGGCGGCCACCCGCATGCCGAGGGCTCTGGCCACGATCACTTCGGGAACGGTGGACATCCCCACCGCATCTGCTCCAAGCTTTTCCAGCATCCGGACTTCCGCCGGCGTTTCGTACGTCGGGCCAGGCAGGCCACAGTACACGCCGTCGTGTAGCGTTGTACCGACGGCGAGCGCTGAAGCGTGCAGCAGGGCGCGTAGCGCACGGTCGTACGGCTCGGACATGTCAGGGAACCGTTCATCTCCCGCTTCAACCGGCCCGGACAGCGGATTGCGGAACATCAGATTCATGTGATCCGCGATCGCCATCAGGTCGCCGGGAATGAACGTGCGTCGCACGCCTCCCGCCGCATTCGACGCGAGGTAGATGCGTGCGCCAAGCGCGTGCATGACGCGCACCGGGAAGGCGGCCAGCGCCGCATCGTGCCCTTCATAGATGTGAAAGCGACCGGCCAAGGCCACGACGGGACGCCCCCCGAGCTCGCCCAGGATCAGCTGCCCGGCGTGACCCGCCACAGTGGCGGTAGGAAAGCCCGGCACGTGAGAAAACGGGATCCGAATCGCGTGCTGCAGCCGATCCGCCAACCCGCCAAGTCCCGACCCCAGCACGATGCCACAGGCGGGCTCCACCATATCGCTCCCCACCTGTGCGCGGATATAGTCGGCGGCGATACGCGCTTCTGAGGCACCGGGTGTGTTTGGGCGCACTCGGAAAGCGGCAGTTCGGAAGGGGGGGCTCATGCCAGCACCGTCATGGAGGACGCATCTGTCAATAACGCCGCGATCTCCCGCGACGCCTGAGCGTGCATCGACCGCCTGAGCGCGAAGGGGGCGAAGGACGCTTCGAACGACGCCAGCGCCAACTGTCCGAGCGTTGCGAGATCATACCCGAGATGCATCGCACACTTCACGTACTCATCGGTGAGTGTGACACCGCTCATGAGACGGTTGTCTGTGTTGATCGTGACCAGAGCCCCCAGCGCTACGTACCGCGAAAGAGGATGCTCGGCGAACGTGGCGGCGACGCGGGTTTGCACATTGCTGGTGGGTGAGACCTCAAGCGTGATCCGGCGATCGACCACATACGCTTCGAGCGAGGGATCCTCGAATAGTCGCGTGCCATGTCCGATGCGGTCGGCTCCGCAGTGATGAATGGCCTCACGGATCGACTGCGCATCAGCGCCTTCACCGGCGTGCACAGTGACGGCCAGATCGTGTCTCCGTGCATGGCTGAAGGCGTCCGTGTGCAGGCGTGCCGGATTGCCGAACTCCCCGCCCGCGAGATCGAAGGCGACGACGCCGTTGTGGCGCCACGCCACGGCCAGTTCCGCCATCTCCATCGAGTGCGGCGCGGGGACGCTGCGCAGGGCGCAGACAATGACGCGAGCGACCGTCCCGGTTTCCCGTTCTCCACGTGTGAGCCCGCGCATCACCGCGTGCATCACATCATCGAGCGAGAGTCCGGCGCGCACGTTGAGCGCCGGACAGAAGCGCACCTCGGTGTAGCGGACGCCGTCACGCGAGGCGTCGAGCACGAACTCGTGGGCGATGCGCTCGAGCGACTCGGAATCCTGCATGACGGCGAGCGTCACGTCGAATCGGGCCAGATAATCGTCCAGGTTGCGCGCGTCGTCCACCCGCATCCAGTCGGCGAGCGCCGACGCGGTCGCAACCGGCAAGGAGTGCCCCTGCGCATGCGACAGTTCCAGCAGCGTCGCCGGACGAAGCGACCCATCGAGATGGCAGTGCAACTCCGCCTTCGGCATGCGCTGCACGACTTCCGCCAGCGCGGGCGATGGGACGCTCATACCTGACCCGCGTCAACGGCGTCAGCTGTTGCCGACACATCGGGTGCCACGCGAACGGGTACCAGGCGGAGGATGGACCCACCTGTGAGCGGAGCATCGGCCGCGATTGGCAGGCCACGGCTATCGGACACGCGCAACGTGCCGGCCGACACGGCCAGGGCCTCGTCGGGAAAGAGCGCTCGAACGGCGTCGAGCACCACCGAGCCGGTCGGCACCGAGACGCCCCGCTCATTCACGTACGCCCGCACATCCACCACTGGAACGCCATGTGACGTATCGCCGCTGCTCATCGGGATGCTCCGGCTGAAATGTCGCGGATGCGCACCGCGCGGTCGCCGCGCACGGGTTGCGGCTGCCGCGTCAGATACGCGGCCAGCATATCGATGTCACGGATCGGAAGAATCTCCTGAGAGATGGTCGTGGCTGCCGAGCCCGGATCGTCGAGCATGTAATCGTTGATCACCATCGTGTAGATGCGATCGCCGGCAAGCGGGTCTCCCTTCGCGTCGATCATGCGCAGCACCCGTGATCCTTCCGGACGCGATCGGTCGAACTCCACCTGCAGGCCGCTCACGTGCACTTCAGGTGCGCCGCGCGAAACCCACCGTTCGGCCAGCTGCAGGATATCGCGGCCACGCATGCGCAGCCGTACAAGCACGTTGCCGAACGGGGTGAGTTCATGAAGGTGGCCGTAGGTGAGAAGCCCCGACGCGAAGTTCGTGCGCATGCCGCCGTTATTCCATGAGGCAAAGTCGGCGTTCCCCTGCGCACGGGCAGCGTCGGCAATGAGATTGCCCAGCGCGTGTTGCGCGCCGGTGCGCTCCATCGGCGCGACAAGCGTCGCCACCTGCCGCTGCATACGCGATCGCACCTTTTCGATCGACACCCGCACGACCGAATCGACCAGCGGGTCTGCGCCCGATACGGAATCGGCGTGCACGGGGCGAATCGCCATGGTGGCTTCACCTCCATCCAGCGGCACATCGACAATCACGATGCCACGTCCGCTCGACGTCGCCTCGACAACAGGCATGTCGTTGAGGCGCAGCGCCATGTTCACGTGCGCATGCCCCATCACGAAGACGTCCGGCTTCTCGGTGAGTCGCATGGCCACGTCGATACCGTCGCCATGGCAGTCGGTCGGACGGTTGCGCTCGCACCGACCGCCGTCGTGAATGATGCTGATGACCACCTGCGCGCCGCGTGCCCGTAAATCCCGCACGCGCTCGCTGATCACCGGGGCTGGATCGAGAAAGGTGAGAGCGCTGACGTTGCGTTTCTTGGTGCTCGTGGCGGTGTGTGCGCCCGAGGTGCCGACAAGGCCGATGCGGATATCGCCCCGAGTGACGATGGTGTCACGGCGAATCCACGAAGGAAGGGCACCGTCCGGGCCGCGCACGTTGGCCCCCATCACCGCATACCGCAAACCCGCAAGCCGCTGACGCAGCGTATCCTGGCCGAAATCGAACTCGTGATTGCCGAGCGCCCCACCGGCGATGTCCAGGCGGTTGAGCACGGCCACTGTCGGCTTTCCGGCGTCCCAGTCGGAGGCTGGGTGCCCCGTGAAGACGTCGCCGGCATCGACCACGATGCTTTCACACCGGCCACGCTCGGCACACTCCTTTTGCGCTGCGGTGATAGCCGCTGACAGTGCCACCGCGCCGCCCATGGTTCGGCCGGCATCATCAGGGCGGTTGCGGAGCGCCGCGTGAAAATCGCTCATCGCAATGATCCGCACGGTTCTCGAGCTGGCGTTGGGGGCTCGACCGGACGCCTGCCCCTGACGTCCGCGATGCTGCTCGGCATAAATGGCCGCTACCGCCGCGGCCGGCACGATCCGCCAATTGCGCGTCGCATACTGCGCCGGAGCGACTGCCCCGACACGCGTGACTTCATCCATGATCAGCTGGCGGATATCGACATCCTTCTCGTACACGACCGGAGCATTCGACACCATGGAAAACCCGCCGCCACCCCCCTGCCGGTAATTGTTGAGGGCAAGTGTGAAGCTGTCGTTCTCGCGCACCGGGTGTCCCTTCACCTCGAGGCGCGTGATGCGCTCGCCCACCGGGCGGGTGAGATCGATCGTGTAGTCGGCGCCAGCGAGCACGTCGAAGTTGTACCCCGGTACCTGCGGATCAACGAGGCGCTCCCCTGCAATCGGGCGACCATCAGCGGTCACCGTCCGATAGTGCCGCGCCGCATGCTCGAGGTACTCGCGCAGCTGCACGCCCGTGATACGCACCGCTCGCAGCGTGTTGTCGTAGGGATAGAGCTTTGACAGCTCCGCACGCGTGATTACGCCGGAATTGAGCGTCGCATCGAGGGAAAACGCCGCCGTGGCGGAAAGATCCGCACCCGTTGCTCGGCGCATGATCTCATTGACCAGGTCCGTGATCGGCATATCCACCACCCGTGCGCTGTCGGAGTGCCACGCGACCGCTGTCCGCCCGACCGGCGCCGTGACCCACTCCACGGTATTGCGATGCGACGCAGTCGTGGCCGCCAGCACTTGAGGCGACTCCCTGTGACCGGCGACGCGCACTGACTGCCCCTGATGCGCCACCACGCTCCAGCGCCCTTTCTGTTTTTCCATCGTGAGCGTAGCCAGTCCGACCGAGGCCGCCCAGCTGCGGGGCTGCATCAGCATCGCGCCGTTGATCGTCGAGTCCACAAGTTCCCGGTGCGAATGACCGTAGACAACGAGGTCGATCCCGGGAATTTCGCGGGGGATGCGTGCGGCCACGTTTTCCGATGGCAAGCCTGTGGCCACGGTATCGTACGTCGCCGCTTCCTCCAGCCCCGAGTGCAGAAGCACGATGATGACGTCGGCCTTTTGTCGACGCGCGTCGGCTACCGACGCGCGAACGGCGGGCACGATATCCGTCACCGTGAGTCGCGCGTTACGCAGATGCTCGCGATCCCACACCATCGCACCGGGGGTGGTCGCTCCCACGATGCCGATCCGCACACCCCGGCGCTCGATCACCGTGAGCGGCGCGACAAAGAACTTCCCCGACGCGTCGCGCACGTTGGCGGCCAGAAAGGGGAACCCAGCCTGACGGATCGCGTCGCGCAGTCGCGGCACCCCGTAATTGAACTCGTGGTTGCCGAGCACGGCGGCGTCGTACTGGATGACGTTCATGGCCGCCACCACCGGATGCACCGGCTGTGGCTTCACCCTGGCCGCAACATATGTGAGGGGATTTCCTTGCAGAATGTCGCCCCCGTCCACGAGCACGACGCCATCAGGATTCGCCCGTCGCACCGAATCCACGATTGTCGCCGCACCGGCCAGCGTATGCGCCGGATCAGCGGCGTTCGCGTAGTAATCCCAGCCGCGCACACGCCCGTGAACGTCGGTGGTTGCTGCCACCACAAGCGCGAAGCGGGTATCGGCGTGACGCGATGGGCGCGATTGCGCAGAAAGCGGCTCACCGGCCAGCGAGACGGTCGCGGTCGCTGCAAGCAGCGCCGCCTCAGCGGCGACAGACAGTCTTTTCATAGGGGAATGCTAGCGGTTGCGCCACCGGAGATGGAGTGCCGGTCGCGCCGCCCGTACCTGCCGACGCGTCGTGGCCCCTTCACGCCTCGTCGGTGCGGATCCATATCCGACGACGGGATCAGCTGTGCCTTGCCCACCCTCAAGGCGACCGCGAACTTCCGGCAGCCAGCATCACCCTCCTCGGCCGCCACCGCCATCGACCCGCCTCCGATACCATTACGTTACACCGTTGTGGCGACTCGGTCATATCTCTGCTACACGTTCTCCATTGTGTTGTTTCGGAATCGGGGCCGCCGGATATGAAGCCGCTCATCATCGGCATCGCCGGTGGAACCGGATCGGGGAAGTCCACGGTGGCGCGCAAGGTGGCGGAGGCGCTACCCGACGCGTCGGTCGCGTTCATCGAGATGGATGCGTATTACCGGGATCTCCGACAGCTGACCTTGCTGCAGCTACATCATGTCAACTGGGATCACCCTGACGCCTTCGATGTGGAACTGCTCACCGCGCACCTGGTCGCCCTGTCGTCCGGGGACGCGGTGGAGATGCCGATCTACCAGTTTGCGACTCACTCGCGGAGCCCGCACACGCGCCGTATCCAACCGGCGGATGTCGTGGTCATCGACGGGATCCTCTTGCTCGCCGACGCGAACATCCGGGCGCTCTGCGACGTCAAAGTCTTCGTCGATGCCGATTCGGACATCCGGCTCATCCGGCGCATCAGGCGTGACACGGCCGGCCGCGGGCGCTCGCTCGAGTCGGTGCTCGACCAGTATCTCAACTCGGTACAGCCGATGCACCTGCAGTTTGTCGAGCCAAGCAAGCGATACGCCGATGTGATCGTGCCACGCGGCGGCAGCAACACGGTGGCGATCGAGATGATCGTCGCCAAAATCCAGCGACGACTGATCAGCAGGACTGCGGCGCTTACGCCGATGGTGTTGCCGGTCGCCGTCGAGTTTGAACAGACCTGACCCCCTCGCATGACTTCCGCGCCGCCTGCTGCAGAACGCATTCTCGTCGTCGATGACGAACCCGAGATCGTGGCGCTTGTTGCCTACCATCTGGCCAAATCCGGCTATCGCGTGGCGACGGCGGCCTCTGGCCAGGATGCACTCGACGTCGCCAGCCGAGAACGACCATCGCTCATCGTTCTCGACCTCATGCTGCCCGGAATGTCCGGCTTCGATGTGCTCGAGGCGCTACGCACCGACGAGACGACCCGCGACGTCGCCGTCCTGATGCTCACGGCCCGCCGCGAGGAGCCCGATCGCATCCGCGGCCTGTCGCTCGGCGCCGACGACTATCTCACCAAACCCTTCAGCCCCGCCGAACTGGTGCTGCGCGTCGGCGCGATCTTGCGTCGTATCGGGACGCCGACCCCGGTCAACGTCGACAGCCTCGTGATCGGTCCGTTGCACATCGATCGGGCCGCGATGACCGTCAAAGCGGACGGTGTGGACGTCGAGCTTACACCGACCGAGTTCAAGCTGCTGCTCACCCTCGCCGAGCGTCGCGGACGCGTGCAGGGGCGCGGTCACCTGCTCGAGACAGTGTGGGACGCCGCCCCCGACATTCAGACGCGTACCGTCGACATGCACGTGCAGCGCCTGCGGACCAAGCTCGGCCTCGCCGGTGACCTGATCGAAACGGTGCGCGGCTTCGGATACCGCATCCGCGCGGCAAGTCCACGCGGCAGCTGAGCGCGCGTGCGTCTCGCGCAGCGCCTCGTTCTCAACAGCTTCGTCGTCGCCACACTGCTCGTGGCGATCGTCCTCATCACGGTCGAACGACGCGTGACCGAACGGGTGCGGGCGGAGGAATCGAGTGCGACCACACTCGCCCCTGATGAATTTCTGTCGCGCATCCGCGGCGATATTCTCGTGGCAGGCATCGCCGTCCTGCTGGTGGGCGTGGGGCTGGCGCGGGTGCTCGCGCGTCCGGTCGCCCGCCCCATCGAGCAATTGCGTGACGTCGCGCGCGCACTCGCCGCCGGCGATCTCACCAAACGGCCGTCGTCGTCCATCGTCGGCGGCGAAATGGGGGAGCTGGCGAGTGACCTCCGCCAGCTCGCCGAACAGCTCGAGGCACGGATGCGCGCCCTGAATGCGGAGGAAGCGCTGCTTGTCGCGCTTACCGAATCACTCAACGAGGGGGTGATTGCCGTGGACGCCAGGCAACGCGTCGTGCGGATCAACCAAACCGGTCGTCAGCTGTTGCGCTTGCGCGAACCGGTACCCTTTCCGGCCGATTATCTCCCCCGCGATCGAACGTTGCGCGAGGCACTGGCGTCGGTGCTCGCCGGCCATGACGCCGAACCGGATGAGGTTCGCGTGGACGATCGCACCTTGTCGCTCACCGCGCGACCATTGCCGGATGGCGGCGCCGTCCTAGCGCTGTACGATCTCACGCCGTTCCGTCGGCTCGAAGCGGTGCGGCGTGACTTCGTCGCCAACGTCTCGCATGAACTGCGTACGCCGCTTACCGTGATCAGCGGTTTCGTGGAGACGTTGCAGGATGACGAGCTTCCTCCGCCATTGCGCAGGCAGTTCCTCAATATGGCCGACAACAGCGTGCGGCGCATGCAGCGCATCGTGGATGACCTGCTCGACCTGTCGCGAATCGAGTCCGGCGGATGGCTCCCCAATCCGATCGAGCTCGATCTGCCCACGCTCGCTGCCGAAATCTTGCAGCCGCTGCAGGCACCGGCCGTCCAGAAAGGAGTGCGGCTGGGCACCGAGTTGCCGCCCGAGGCCGGAAAGCTGTATGCCGATCCCACGGCGGCGCGGCAGATCCTTACCAATCTCGCCGAAAACGCCTTGCGCCATACCGGCTCCGGCGAGGTGGTACTGTTCGCCCGCACCGACGCGGAAGGCAGCTGGATCGGCGTGCGTGATACGGGCGTCGGCATCAGCGCCGACCACCTGCCCCGCATCTTCGAGCGGTTCTACCGCGCCGATCCGGGGAGGGCACGGGACGCCGGAGGAACCGGCCTGGGGCTGGCCATCGTGAAGCATCTGGCGGAGGCCCACGGCGGACGCGTGCGCGCCGAATCGCTGCCCGGCGTCGGGACCACGATCGCGGCGTGGTTCCCCGCCCCTCAATCGCCGGGCTGATTGGTCGGTCGATCGTCCAACAGCAGGGCCGGCGCCGGATCGCCCGCATCGACGCGCCCGAACCCCGGCGGAGCGTTACTGCTGTGCTCCTGCCTCCGCGGGCGCCTTCCGGCAAACGCCTCGGCAAGCAGCCAGGGGAGCATCACGCCGGCGGGACCCTCCACGGGCAAAACGCTAGGCCCTTTCCGCTGTCCCTCCATTGACGGATTCACAACTATAACCGTGGCGCCGTGAGACGCGGCAATCCATGGAAGCGACGCGGCCGGCTCGACCACGTTGGACGTCCCGATGGACAAAAAAACGTCGCACGCGACCGCCGCGCTTCGCGCCGCCTCGAACTGCGCCGACGGCAGCGCTTCGCCAAACCAGACGACGTCGGGGCGAAGCAGCGCACCACACCGGCTGCAGGTCGGCACCACGTCTTCCGGCATTCCAGTCGCGTCGAGATTGCCGCTGCACCCTGCGCTGCAACGAACGTGCATAAGTGACCCATGGAGCCGGAGCACGTCACGGGACCCGGCTCGCTGATGCAGGTCGTCGACATTTTGCGTGCTGAGCGTACAGTGCGAGACACGTGTGGCAAGCGTTGCCAGCGCCAGGTGGGCACGGTTGGGCCGGGCCGCGCGTACCACCTTCCGACGGGCGGCATACCATTGCCAGACGCGCAGCGGGTTTGCCGCAAACGCGGCCGGCGTCGCCAGCTGCTCCGGCGAGAACGTGGACCAGATGCCGGTCATCGCCTCCCGAAAGGTGGGGATACCACTTTCCGCCGAGGAGCCGGAGCCAGTCAGCACGCACACCTGCTCGGCGGCACGCAGGGCGCGCGCAGCGACCGTAAGCGCCTCGGCGCGTGTCTGCGGGTCAGTCGTCGGCGGGGAGGCGACTCGCCGACCATGGGGCGTAGGGTCGAAGAAAACCATCTGGCGGCGAGAATACCCCGCCGGAGCCGAATCAGCAATACGAGACGACGAGAAAGCGAACAGCCGGCCGATGTCGGCCAATTTCCCCACGCGCCCCGCTCCGTCGTGACACGTTCGTTGCACATCCGTACGAAATTCGAAACCAACGTCACGAAAGTTTGATGCGTGGCAGGGCAGTCGCCCGCCGCCCGTTATCTGAACGCTTCACTCTTTCGACAAAACCATGCGGACCTACGCTACCGTGCTTCACCGTCTTGCGCGTCACCTGACGCTCGCAACGACGATGGCCGTCGTTCCCGCCATAGCACTTGCCGCACAAACCGCCCCCCCCACTGGCCGCATCACGGGCCGCATCGTCGATGCCGCAACCGGGCAGGGTCTCGCCGCCGCCGGTGTGCAAGTGGTTGGTACAACCCTCGGAGCGCAATCCGGGGTGGATGGACGATTCGCGATCGTCCGCGTCCCCGCCGGCACGATTACGCTGCAGGTGCGACGTATCGGATACGGACCGAAAACCGTTACCGGGATCATTCTTCCGGCAAACGGCGTGGTGGAGCAGGACGTCTCGCTGAGTGCGGCCACTATTCAGCTCTCGGCAGTCAGCGTTACCGCATCGCAGGAAAAAGGCACCGTCAACGATGCTCTCAATCAGCAACGCACCGCCACCAACGTGGTGAATGCCATCACTGCCGAGCAGATTGCCCGCAGTCCGGATAGCGATGCGGCACAAGCCGCCCAGCGCGTCAGTGGCGTCTCGGTGCAGGACGGCAAGTACCTTCAGGTTCGCGGTCTCAGCGAACGGTATACCACGGCTTCGCTCAATGGCGCCCGCCTTCCGAGCCCCGAGCCTGAGCGCAAGGTCGTTCCGCTCGACCTGTTCCCCGCCAGCCTGCTGCAGGACGTGACCACCAGCAAGACCTTCACTCCGGACCAGCCGGGAGATTTCGCCGGGGCGAACGTGAACATTCGCACCAAGGAATTTCCGGCGACCCGACAGATCAACTATTCGGCAAGCTTCGGCGGTAACAGTCGCGTCATCGGCCAGACACTACCCTTCGCCCCACGGGCGGGTGGAGAGTTGATCGGTTTCAGCAATTCCGCGCGCCAGATCCCCGGCGCGCTTTCGCAGGCCGACTTTCTCGGCAACATCGACCAGAATCAGTTCAACCAGATCGCGCTGCAGCAGCGCAACGTCTGGAATCCGCAGCCCCGTGCCGGAGGCCTGAACGGATCATTCGGTGCGTCCACCGGGGGTAATACCATTTTGGGCAAGCGCATCGGCTATGTCGTGAGCGGTAACTATGGTTATACCGAAGAAGTACGCGCCAATGAGTCGTTCGCTGTCGGCAACCAGGGCGCGAACAATACCGTGGTACCGCTCACCTCCGTGAGCGGCACCACGGGACGCAGCAGTGCGCAGTGGGGCGGCATCGCGAACTTATCCGCATTGGTTGGCAGAAGTTCGCGGCTGTCCCTCAACACCACGGTGACCCGCAGCGCCGACAACGAGGCGCGCGAAGATCGCGGCTTCGACGAGAATCTCGGCGACACCATCGCGCGCACTACGCTGCGGTATGTGGAACGCGGCGTGGCTACGATCACCGGACAGGGGGAGCACCAGCTCAGCGAGCGGCACAAAACGTCGTGGTCGGCCACCTTTGCGAACACGGGCCGTCGCGAGCCTGACCGTTCCGACCTGGTGTATGCCCGCAACACCACGGGGACCTTCACGCTGCTCAGCTCTCTCGACGGTGCGCGCCGCCTGTACTTCGACCTGCAGGAGAACAACACGACCGCTCAGGTGGATCACACCATCAACATCGGTGATGTCTCGTCGCAGAATACGCTCAAGGTCGGCGTGTATGCCCGTACGACCGATCGTACCGCCGACGCCCCGATCTTTGCCTTTCTGAGCCGGGCCGACGATTTCGTACGGAGCCAGAGCGCCGATGTGATCTTCGGTGAATCGCAGGCCTGCGCCGATTGCGCGTTCATCAACGTGCAGCCGATCGGACAGGCCGGATCGTACGTCGCCGACGACCTGACCCTTGCCTCATACCTCATGGCCGACTGGGGACTCGGATCGCGCGTGCGCGTGATCGCCGGCGCCCGGGTCGAGCGAGCGGACATTGCGGTCGCGGCGAGAACGCAGGGCGGGTTCACCGCCAACGCCGGACTGCTCAACACCGACGTCCTGCCGTCGCTGCTCGTCAACACCAAGCTCGCCGACAATCAGAATCTGCGTTTCGGGATTACGCGAACGCTGGCCCGCCCGGAGTACCGTGAGCTGGCGCCGGTCACGTTTCGTGATGTGCTCGGTGGCGTGAGTGTCACCGGCAACAACCTGCTGCGTCGCGCCCTGATCGATAACTTCGACTTGCGCTATGAAGCCTTCCCGAATGCCGGTGAAGTGCTCAGCGTCGGCGTCTTCGCCAAGCGCTTCGACAGCCCGATCGAGCGCGTCGAGCAGGCCACGTCCGGCGCGGCGCAGGCGAATTTCCAGAACGCGTTGAGCGCGACCAACTTTGGGGTGGAATTCGAGGCGCGCAAGCGGATGAGCTTCCTGGGCCATTGGGCGGAGTCCTTCACCGGCTTCAGCAATGTCACGCTCCTCAGCTCCTCTGTAGAGCTCGATGCCACCGGAGGTCTCACGGTGACCGATCGGACGCGCCGTCTGGTAGGTCAGGCGCCCTTCGTGGTGAACGCCGGCCTGACCTACTCGTCTCTCTCCGGGAGCACCAACGCCACGATCCTGTACAATATCGTGGGGGATCGCATCTCGGCCGCCGGCGTGCTCCCCTTGCCGAACATTGTGGAAAAGGCACGCAACGTCATCGATCTGTCACTGCGCTTTCCGGTGGTCGGCAATCTCTCGGCGCGAATGGACGCGCGAAACTTGCTGGATGCTCGCTATCGCTTCTTGCAGGGCAATCTCGAGCGCGAAGGCTACAACGCCGGTCGTACCTTCTCTGCGGGCTTCTCCTGGCGTCAGTAGCGGCGACCCGCTGCGTTACACCCACCCGGGCACAACCATGCCCCCGAACGGTGACACAATCGTGACCGGGCCATGACGTTGTCACCACACACGCTGGTGTTATTGCAGTCTGGACATCGATGCGGCGACCGCTCGATTCATCACCAACCAACAGGATATGCGATGACGATACTTTTGCGCGCCCGCGTGCTCACCATGGGATCGCTTGCCCTATTCGCGCTGGCGGCCTGCAGCGACGACAATCCGGTGACTCCCGGCGGCGGCAGTACCCCAACCGGCGCGGCCGTACTGAGTGGCTCGATTGCCGCGAATCGGACGCTGTCCCGCGACACCACCTACACCATCCGTGGATTCGTGTTTGTGAACAGCGCCGCGACGCTCACGATCCCCGCCGGCACCAGACTGGTGGGCGACACCACGGCGCTTGGCTCGGCGCTCTTCGTGCTGCGCGGTGGCCGGATTCAGGCGAACGGCACGGCCGCAGCCCCAATCGTGTTTACCTCGCAGCGCGCTCCGGGCACTCGCGCACCCGGTGACTGGGGCGGACTAATCATCGTGGGCAACGCGCGGTCGAACCGGACGGGCGACATCATCGTGGAAGGCTCCAACGGCTCGGTGATCGGCGCCTCTCCAGCCGGCGTCACCTACACCGGCGGCGCCGTAGATAACGATAACAGCGGTACGCTGCGCTACGTGCGAGTGGAATTCGCCGGCTTCGCCACGATCACCGACGCGGAACTCAACTCCTTCACTTTCGCCGCCGTCGGCAGCGGGACCACCGTGGAGTTTGTGCAGGCGCTGGCCGGTCTCGACGACAACTTCGAGTGGTTTGGCGGTACCGTGAACGGCAGGTTCCTCGTGTCGTACGAGGCAGGCGACGACCACTTCGACGGGTCGGAAGGCTATCGCGGCCTGAACCAGTTCCTGATCGGCATGCAGACCACCTTCCTCACGCCGCGTCCCGGCGCCGGTGCCGTCTCGACCGATCCTCAGGGTCTCGAAATCGACGGCTGCAACGGCGGCGGGTGTGTGGCGCCCAGCGGTGCGAACGCGCAGAGCGCCGGTCGTGACAACGGACTGTTCAACATGAATGTGTTTGCCAACTTCACGCTCATCGGCACGCCCACCGGCGTGACGGTTCCCGGCAATGGCGGTATGGGCGCGGTGCTGCGCCGCGGCACCGGTGGGTATTACCTGAACGGCGTCATTGCGCGCTGGCCGCGCGGCGGCATCTCGTTGCGCGACTCCACCTCGAACAATCGCTTTTTGGTCGATTCCCTCATCGTGCGCAACCTGTATTTCGCGGAAAACGGCACGCTCACGAGCGGCCTCAACTTCGATGCCGCCGTGACCGCCACCTCGTTCGGGACGGAAGGCGCCTTCTCGGCTCGGAACTCGAACATCGTGGTGGCCGGCGGCGCCGTTACGGCCTCGAGTCTCTTCCTCGCGCTTCCCAACGTGACTTCTGCAACCACCGGTGCAAATTTTGACTGGGAGCCGGCGGTGGGTTCGCCGATCGCGACGGGCGGATTGAACAGTTTTGCTGCAGAGCCGCGCATCTTGGCTCGCGTCGGCAACTTCATCACCCCCACCGCCTACCGCGGTGCGGCGGCTCCCAATGGCACCAAGTGGTGGGTGGGCTGGACGAACTACGCTCGCAACTGATCACCGTCACCGCCACGGTGTAGCGTAGCTGCGGCGGGCAGTGCATTGTTCGTCTGCGAACGGTCGGCGTCGCCGCGGTGACGCCGACCGTTGCCGTTTCAGCTCCTTTGTCATTTCCTATCCTGCTCTCAAGCATGTCTCGTTATTCGTTGCGCTTTTGTCTCCTGACCGTGCTCTTCACTACCACCGCATGTCGCGACGCAGCGCTGCGGACTGCGGCGGATTCCCAGGCCGCGCACATCCGTGAGGTAGCGGCGTCCGGTGGCACGATCGACAGTATTTTCCCCATCGCCGAGCATCTCCGTCGCTTTCAGGCGTCAGTGACTGAACAGCCGGACACGTTGCGAGGCGCCAGCGACAGCCGTGATGCACTCGTCGGTCGCTGGGCTGCCGCGCTTGCCACGTCGGACACCCTTGCACTCAACGCGATGCTGCTCGACCGCGCCGAGTTTGCGTGGTTGTATTATCCCACGTCATTCATCAGCAAGCCCCCGTACGAGGCGCCACCGGAACTGCTCTGGGGACAGCTGTTGGCCAGCTCCAACAAGGGCGCCACCGACGTACTGCGACGATTGGGGGCGCAGCGACTGCGCGTCGTCTCGCTGCAATGTCCCGAGCCAACGCGGGAAGGGGCCAACCTGCTGTACGACAAGTGCCTCGTCACCCTGCAGATCGGCAACGAGGCGCCGTCCACCGGCCGGTTTTTCGGAACGATCTTCGAGCGGGATGGTCGCTTCAAGTTCGTCGGCTATGCCAACGACCTGTGAGCCGTATCGTCCGCGCGGCGTGTCGGTGTCTCGCAGCGGCCGCGTGCCTCGCGAGTATCGCCTGCGAAAGCGCCGATAAGCCACAAGCCGTCAAGGTCGACGACTCCGCTGCTTTCCGCCTGGGCTTCGGCACCCGCGTGGATCTCACGGGCGCGGGAGCCACCTTTCCGTATCCGCTGTACGCCCGGTGGTTTAACGAGTACGCGCAACTCACCAACGTGCGGATCAACTATCAATCCATCGGATCCGGTGGCGGCATCCGACAGGTCACGGCAAATACCGTCGATTTTGGCGCGACCGACGTCCCCATGTCCGATCAGGAACTCGCCCGGGTGGCCACGCCCATATTGCATGTGCCTACCGTGCTGGGTGCGGTCGGGATCACCTACAACCTGCCGGATGTCAGCCGACCGCTGCGGCTTTCGGGTCTGGTGGTCGCCGATATCTTTCTCGGGCGTATCACGCGTTGGAACGATGTCCGCCTGCGGGCACTCAATCCTGAGGCGAGACTTCCGGATACCGAAATCCTCGTGGTGCATCGCGCCGACGGCAGCGGTACATCGTACATCTTCAGCGACTATCTCGCGGCCGTGAGCGCCGACTGGTCGAATGGTCCGGGTCGGGGACGTGAAGTGCAATGGCCGGTTGGCATCGGCGGCAAAGGGAATGAGGGGGTCGCGGGACAGGTGAAGCAGATACCCGGCTCCATTGGATACCTCGAGGTCGTGTACGCCCGCCAGAATCGGCTGCCGGTCGCGCACATCCAGAATCGCGAGGGACGGTTCATCTCGCCGATGCCGTTTGAGATTGCGAGTGCAGCCACTGCCGCTACCGACACCGCATCATTGGCGCAGGATCTCCGCGTGTCGCTGGTCAACGCGCCCGGTACCCAGTCGTACCCGATCGCGTCGTTCACATGGCTGTTGATCGCGCCGCAGGAGCTGGGACCGGCGAAGACGCGGCAGCTCGTGCACTTCGTACGGTGGGCGCTTGACGACGGAGCAGCGATCGCCGGAAGCCTCGGGTATGTGGCCCTGCCAAGCGCCCTTGCCGCACAGGTGATCGAACGGTTGGAGCAGGCGACCGCAACGTCGCCATGATGTAGGCTGTGACCCGATCGACGTGACAAAGACGTTACCGGTGCCAGCACAGCAATTGGACCTCCGGTTCTAGCTTTCAGGGCTAATGTCTTCCAAGCCCGACCGCATCTATCGCGTCGTCACCACCGCCAGCGCTCTCGCCATCCCGGCGCTGTTATGTGTGCTCGCGATACTGATCGCCCGGTCGGCGTATCCGGCGGTGCAGGCAGGGAGTGTCTCCCTGTTTGGACGAAGCTGGGATGTCGCCGACAACCGCTACGGCGTGCTCCCGGCGATACTGGGAACATTGCTCACGTCGTCCATGGCGCTCGCCATCGCGGCCCCCCTCGGCATCGCCGCTGCCATCGTGACGGCCGAACTTGCCCCTCGTCGGCTGCGGGCGATGCTCGCCTTCCTGCTCGACCTGCTCGCGGCAGTCCCCAGTGTGATCTACGGTCTGTGGGGATTGGCGGTTCTCGTGCCGCTCCTGCGCACGACGGTCATGCCGGCGCTGGCCAGCACTTTTCCAGGCGTATCACTCTTCGCCGGCGTGAAGTACGGGCCAAGCGTGCTCGCTGCAGGACTCGTGCTCGCGATCATGATCCTGCCATATATCACCTCCGTGGCGCGAGAGGTACTGATGGCGGTTCCGGTGGCGCAACGCGAGGCCGCCCGCGCGCTCGGCGCTACGCAATGGGAAGCGATCCGCGATGCCGTGCTTCCCGCCGCCAGCTCCGGACTGACCGGTGCTGTGATTCTCGGACTCGGTCGCGCCCTCGGTGAGACGATGGCCGTAACGATGGTGATCGGCAATCGGTATGAAATCCCCGGCTCGCTGTTCGATCCGTCCTACACGCTCTCCTCGTTGCTCGCCAACGAGTTCGCGGAAGCGTCGGGTGATCTCCATGTTTCCGCACTGATGGCCGTCGCCGGTGTGCTCCTGGCCGTCACGCTGGTCGTGAATGTGCTGGCGCGGCTGCTCGTATCGCGCACGCGCCGGGCGATCGCATGAAGGCGGTACTCACGCCGTTCGACCACACGGCAGGCAATCGCGTCTACGCGCGCCGGCGACGCACGAACACCGTCGTGCGTCTGGCGTTGTGGACAGCAACCGCACTGGCCATCCTGCCGCTGCTCGCCATCGTCGCGCATCTGATGCTGAGCGGCGCCTCGGAACTCTCCCCCGCCCTGGTGTTTCGATCACCGGTGCCGGTGGGCACGCGCGGCGGCGGACTCGCCAACGGCATTGCGGGTACGCTGATCCTCGTCAGTCTCGCCGCCCTCATCGGCGCGCCCATCGGTGTCGCGGCGGGGCTGTTTCTCGCCGAACGCCATGGCACCCGACTCGCCAGATTCATCCGCTTCATCGCCGACGTGCTGAGTGGACTTCCGTCAATTGTGCTCGGCATTTTCGCTTGGGAGTTGATCGTTCGCCCGACCGGACGATTTTCGGCCATCGCCGGCAGCGTCGCGCTTGGCGCGTTGATCATTCCCCTCATAGCGCGGGCGAGCGAAGAGATGGTGCGACTCGTTCCCACTGCCCTTCGCGAGGCCGCACTGGCCCTTGGCTTCTCGCACTGGCGCACGTCACTCACGATCGTGCTCCACACCGCCATGCCTGGCGTATTGACGGCCGTGCTGGTATCGCTTGCACGCGCCGCCGGAGAAACGGCCCCACTGCTCTTTACCGCGTTGGGCAACGCCTACTGGTCACTCGATCCCACACGACCCATCGCCGCGCTGCCGCTCCAGATCTTCTCCTACGCCCAGAGTCCGTACGACGAGCAGCGCGCGCAAGCATGGGCCGGCGCCCTCTTGCTCATCGTGCTGATCGCCATTTTCTCGCTGATCGCCCAAGGCGTGTTGCGCGCCAGACATCGGCTGCTGCACGCCGCACCGCGGCGGTCGGGCGATGACTGAGGCGACATTCCGCCTGCGCACGCCGACGGGCGACGATCGGGTCCCGGCGCCCGCCATAGCCGTGGAGTCGCTCAGCGCATGGTACGGGGGGCGTGCCGCGTTGCGCGCGCTGTCGCTTGATGTGCGCGCGAACACCGTCACGGCAATCGTCGGGCCGTCCGGATGCGGCAAGACCACCCTGTTGCGGTGCATCAATCGCCTGCATGAGCTCACACCCGGCGCGGGGATGAGCGGCACCATTCGTCTCGATAGCCGCAATGTGCAGGATCCCGATGCTCGGCCGGGCGACGTGCGGCGTCGCGTGGGCATGGTGTTTCAGCGCCCGACACCGTTTCCCACGATGTCCGTCGCTGACAACGTGGCCGCCGGCCTTCGTGCTACGTCCACGCCGCGCAGCGACATCGCCGACCGGGTAGAGAGCGCCCTGCGGCGGACCGGCTTATGGAACGAAGTCGTCCATCGACTCACGCGCAGCGCGCTCACCCTTTCGGGAGGTCAGCAGCAGCGTCTGTGCATCGCGCGCGCGCTGGCGATGGCCCCCGATGTCCTGCTGCTCGACGAACCGACAGCCTCACTCGATCCCGAAGGGACACAGCGCATCGAAGAGCTGGTGTACGAACTGCGGGCCACGATGACCCTTTTGCTGGTGACGCACAATCTGCAGCAGGCGGCGCGCGTTTCCGATCACACGGCCTTCCTCATGGACGGGCGTGTCATCGAGCACGGTGACACCCGCACCCTTTTCACCACGCCTCGCGACGCACGCACCGAGGCCTACATCACCGGGCGATTTGGATGATCCGCATCGTCGTTTCGTGAGTCGCGTATGAGCATCACGCTCGACCATCTGTCGGTACGCTTCGGCAATGCGCGCGCACTGCGGGACGTGTCGCTCATCTGCGCACGCGGGACGATCACGGCGTTGATCGGCCCCTCGGGGTGCGGCAAGACCACGATGCTCCGCGCCATCACCCGGCTCGACGACGACGTGCCCAACATGGTGCGCGACGGCCGCATTCTGCTCCATGAGCGCGAGGTGCAGGGATCGGAGGCCGATCTGAATACACTCCGGCAGCGCGTAGGGATCGTGTTTCAGCGGTCGTCGCCCTTCGCGCGGAGCATTTACGAGAACGTGGCGTACGGGCCCCGTTTGCGCGGCGTACGGACCGGCGCTGCGCTCGACGAGGTGGTGACACGGGCACTCCGCCGAGCCGCGCTGTGGGAGGACGTGCACGACCGGCTCACACACGATGCGCGGCAGCTCTCGGGAGGCGAGCAGCAACGACTCTGTCTCGCCCGGGCACTCGCCAACGAGCCCGAGGTGCTGTTGCTCGACGAGCCCACGAGCGCCCTGGATCCGCAGGCGAGCCAACGCATCGAGGAACAGCTGTACGAGTTGCGGAAGGACCTGACGATTGTGCTGGTGACGCATAACTTGCAGCAGGCGGCACGGGTGTCCGATCGGACCGCCCTCCTGGTCGATGGCCAACTCGTCGAAGTCAACGAGTCCCGTCGCCTGTTCACGAGTCCACGGGACGCCCGCACGGAGGCGTTCATCACGGGGAGATACGGCTGATGGCTGACAGCGCGTACCGACATTTTCACGACGAGCTGGCGCTGCTCAAACAGCGACTGCTCGAGATGTCGGAGCGCGCCGAGAGCCTGGTCGAGCTGTCCGTCGAGGCGCTGCTCGAGCGGGACGCCGACAAGGCCATTACGGTCATCGAAGGCGACGAACAGCTCGACCGGATGGAGGTGGAGGCCGAGAACGCCGCGATCGCCCTGCTGGCCCTGCAGCAGCCGATGGCCCGCGACCTTCGTTTCCTGGTTGGCGCCATCAAGGTGTCGAGCGATCTCGAGCGGGTCGGGGATCACGCGGTAAACATCGCCCAGAGCGTCGAGCGCCTCCTCGCGCAGCGGACAGCGCCTCCTCCGGTGCCGGCCCTGTCCGACATGGCACGGCGCGCGCGACGCATGCTCTCCGACGCCATCGATGCGTTCATCCGGGCTGACGGCACGCTGGGGCGGCAGGTGCGTGCCCTCGACGACGAGGTGGATGCGATGCACGAAGGTATCTTCCGGACGCTGCTGACGTACATGATGGCCGACCCTCGCATGATCGCCCCTTCTCTGGAGCTGTTGCTGGTGAGTCGCAACCTTGAGCGAGTGGCCGATCTGGCCACCAATATCGGCGAGGATGCCGTTTACCTCGCCGAAGGCAAGCAGATCCGCCATCGCTACGATGAACAGGCGCCCACATGACGCTGCCCGTGAGTGGCGCGACGGGGCGTGATATCCGGATTGCCGCGATCGATATCGGCTCCAACTCCGTGCGGCAGATCGTCGCCGACGTGTCAACGGCCGGCCAGATCCGCGTCGTCGATGAGATGAAAGCCATGCCGAGGCTCGGCGAGGGGCTCGAAACCACCGGCGCGCTGGCGCAGGAATCGCTCGACGCCGCCGTGACCGCCGTGCACCGCATGGTCACGCTGGCTCGGCAACTGAACGCCGAACGCATCGATGTGGTGGCTACGAGTGCGGTGCGCGACGCCTCGAATGCCGCCGAGTTCACGACACGCGTGTTTGAATCGACTGGGCACCAGGTGCGTGTCCTGACCGGGGAACAGGAAGCGTTGCTCTGCTTTCGGAGCGCCCTCGCCCATTTTGAATTGGGCGCCGGGCGCACCGTGGTGATGGACATCGGCGGTGGCTCGCTCGAGCTCGTACTCGCGAAAGACGGCCTCATCGAGCGTGTCGCGTCGCTGCCCTTCGGGGCGGTGCGACTCACCGAACGCTTTCTCTCCCCGATTATCCGTCCGCGACGGGTGCGGGCGCTGCGCGAGCACGTGCGTGGAGGTCTCAAGCGTGCGGTCCCGGTGAAGGACTGGCGTGGGGCCCAGGTCATCGGCTCGGGCGGAACCTTTACCAACCTTGCCGGCATCGTGCTCGCCCGCCAGCGCGTCACGGCAAAGTCACCGCACGGGACGCGCGTCACGCGCGTCGAGCTCGAACACGTTCTAGACTGGTTGCAACGACTCGAGCCCGGTGAACGCCTCCAGGTGCCGGGACTCAATCCGGCTCGCGCGGACATCATCGTGGCCGGACTCGCTGTGGCGGCGGAAGTCATCGCGCGCTTCGATCCGCGCGACCTGCTGACGTCGGGATACGGCATCCGCGAGGGGTTGCTGCTCGAAGCCGCCATGGTGGATCCGGTCGTCGCCGACCCCGGCGCGGCGCGTGAGCGTTCCGTGCGTGAGTTCGCGGAGCGTTGCCAGTACGAGGCACCGCACGCGAAGCAGGTGCAGCAGCTGTCGCTGCAGCTCTTCGATGTGCTCGCGTCGCGCGTGGGACTCACCGCCGCCGACCGACGGGTCCTGGCAGACGCCGCATTGCTCCACGATGTGGGCTATCACATCAATTACGAGAAGCACCACAAGCATTCATTTCACCTGATTTCCCACGCCGATCTGCTGGGGATGACACCCGCCGAGCAAGTCGTGATCGCGCACATCGCGCGCTACCACCGCGGTGCCACGCCGAAACCCAAACACCGCGGTTTCGGGCAGCTCGATCGGTCGTTGCGCGACCAGATCGTGAAGCTGTCGGCCATCCTGCGATTCGCCGACGGCATGGACCGCGGCCACGTCGCGGCCGTCGGCGCCATGACGCTGCGATGGAATCCGGAGGCCGTGCGTGTGCAGCTGTTCGAGGCCGACGGAGCGAACAACGTGCGCCTGGAGTGCTGGGGAGCCAGCCGCAAGCGTCAGCTGCTTGAGGAAGTCCTCGGACGCCCGATCATGGTGCTCACCCCCGACGGCACGGAAATCAGCGCTGACGACGACGGCGACGGCGAGTAGCGGCTCACGGTTTCGGCGCCTTCGTCCTGCCGATCGCTTTCTTCTTTGACCTCGGCGCTGCAGGAACCATCCCCCACGCGTCGCGCATGAACGTCTCGTGCGTGGCGCGCACCGGCTGGCCTTCACTGACCCGCCGACGATAGGTCCCGTCCGCACCAAGCTCCCACGATTGACGGTTGTCAGCCAGGCAGGTCGCCAACAACGACTGCAACCGGGGATGCAGCGCGGTATCGTCGATCGGGACCATCGCCTCGACGCGGCGATCGAGATTTCGCGGCATCCAGTCGGCTGACCCGATGTAATACTCGCCATGTCCGGCGTTACCGAAGTAGGCGACACGGGAATGCTCGAGGAAACGACCGATGATACTGATCACGCGAATGCGCGCGCTTACGTCGCGCAGTCCCGGGAGCAGGCAGCAGATTCCCCGCACGATCAGATCGATCTCCACGCCGTCCTGCGAGGCCTGGTACAGCGCCGCAATGACCTCGGGGTCGACGAGCGCGTTCATCTTGGCGATGATGCGCCCGCCGCGACCGGCGCGCGCATGGGCAGCCTCGCGCGCGATGAGCGCGAGGGTTCGCGGCCGCAGTGTGGCCGGCGCGACGAGCAGCCGTCGGTACGACGTCTGCCGCGACACGCCGGTGAGCGAATTGAACAGATCGGTAAGGTCGGCGCCGATATGGGGATTGCAGGTGAACAGCCCGAGGTCGGTATACAGGCGCGCGGTCTTCGAATTGTAGTTGCCCGTACCGAGATGGACGTAGCGACGAATGCCGTCGGGGTCACGCCGTACCACAAGCACCGTCTTCGCGTGCGTCTTGAGACCCGGCAATCCGTACGCGACATGAATGCCGAAGCTCTCCATGGTGCGTGCGAAGGTGATGTTGTTCTGCTCATCGAATCGCGCCTGCAGCTCGATGAGCACCGCCACCTGCTTCCCAGCTTCGGCCGCATCGGTCAGCGCCCGCACGATCGCCGGATCACCCGACGTGCGGTATAACGTGATCTTGATCGCAAGCACGTGCGGATCATTGGCGGCGGCTTCCAGGAAATGCTCCACCGACGACGCAAACGATTCGTACGGATGATGCACCAGAACATCCTTGTCCCGGATCACGTCGAAGACCGAGCGACCATCGCGAAACGCCGGCACGGTCACGGGTGTGAAGACGGGGTCGCGCAGCTCCGCATCCTCGATCCCGGCGATCTGCAGCAGATCACCCATCTCGAGCAGTTCATCCATGTCATGCACATCGTTCGGGCTCAACGGCGCCACCCGCTGCGTCTCGCCTTCGCTCAGCTCTTCCAGCAGCAGCTGGCGCATGGTCTGCGGCATGTCCCTTTGCACTTCGAGGCGCACCACTTCACCGAAACGCCGCTGGAACACCCGTTCCTCGATCGTCTCCAGCAGATCGTCCGGCTGATCCATCTGTCCGAGATCGAGATCCGAGTAGCGCGAGATGCGAAAGGTGTAGGTCCGCTGCACCTCCATTCCCGTAAACAGCGCGCCAAGATGCGCACCGATAACCGCCTCCATCGGTACGAAACAGCGCGGGCGGCCGGCCAAGGGTACCCATCGCGGGAGGGAGCGCGGCACCTTCACCCGCGCGAAGTGCTCCTTGCCCGTCGCCGGATCCCGGACCTCCACGGCAAGCGACAGCGACAGATTCGAGACGTACGGAAACGGGTGCCCCGGATCAACGGCGAGTGGCGTGAGCACCGGAAACACTTCCGACTCGAAATAGCCGTGCACCTGCGCGCGCTCGACATCCGAGAGCGCCTCCATCGGCACCAGCTTGATCCCATGCGCGTCGAGCGCGGGAAGCAGCTCGTCGTGCAACGCCCGTCGACGGCGCGCGAGCAGCTCCGCCACGCGCACGCGAATGGCTTCGAGCTGTTCCGCCGGCGACAACGGCTCGGAGGGATACGGCGTCGCGCCCAACGTGACTTTGCGCCGCAACCCGGCCACGCGCACCATGTAGAACTCGTCGAGATTGGTGCTGAAGATGGCAAGAAATTTGAGCCGCTCCAGCAGCGGGACACGCGGGTCGAGCGCTTCCTCAAGGACACGCCCGTTGAAGTCGAGCCAACTCAGCTCGCGATTCAGGTACGGCACCGACAGCGTAGTCGAAGAGAACATAAGTGATCAGGCCGGGATGCGACGATGACGTCCCGGCGCAACGTCTCAGAGAGGGATGAACGCGGCGAGCGTGAAGTACGCGAGCGCCGCCAGAAGGGCCGACGCCGGGATCGTGATCACCCACGCCCAGACGATCCGGCTGGCAAGCCCCCACCGCACGGCAGAGAGACGGTTCGTCGCGCCGACGCCCACGATCGCCCCGGTAATCGTATGCGTCGTGCTCACGGGGATGCCGAATTGTGATGCCGCCAGAATGATCAGCGCCCCACCGGTTTCCGCCGAGAACCCGCCGACCGGCCGCAGCTTGGTGATCCGGGTGCCCATCGTGTGCACGATGCGCCAGCCACCAAACAACGTCCCGAGCGAAATCATGGTATACGCGCTCAGCTCAACCCAGATCGGAATCCGGTCGAGCGAGGTGACATGCAGGTAACGGAGTATCCCGGTTTCGCCGACAAACAGCGATTGCGATGCGACCAGCAGCCCGACGACGATGCCCATGGTCTTCTGCGCGTCGTTGCCGCCGTGGGCGAGCGACAGCAGAGCCGAACTGGCGAGCTGCGCTGCCCGGAAGAACCGGTCGGCCTTCTGTGCGGCGACATGTCGGAACACGTTGAGCACGAACACCATGAGTAAAAAGCCCATCAGCATTCCCATGGCCGGCGACAGGACGATGGCCGACAACGTTTCAATCCACTTCCGTCCCCAGAGCAGCGCCGAGAAACCGGCTTTGGCTACCGCTGCACCGGCATAGCCGCCGATGAGCGCGTGCGAGGAGCTGGAGGGAATGCCGAACCACCACGTGAGCAGGTTCCAGATGATCGCACCGAGCAGTCCGCCCAGAATCACGTTGGCGTCCACGATATTCAGATCGATGAATCCGGCCGCGACCGACTTGGCCACCGCCGTACCGACCACGAACAACGCCGAAAAATTGAAGACGGCGGCCCAGATGACCGCCGCCAGCGGACTCAATACGCGCGTGCCGACGATCGTGGCAATCGAATTGGCAGAATCGTGAAAGCCGTTGATGAAGTCGAACACCAGCGCGACCAGAACGATGAAGATGACAAAGTTGACCACGGCGTCCGTCAGCTGTTCTTGAGCGCGATACTTTCGAGGGCATTCGACACGTCCTCGCACTCATCGATCGCTTCTTCGAGGGCATCGAAGATCTCCTTCCACTTGAGCACTTCAATGGCGGGTTCGTCGTTCGCGAAGAGGGCGCCCACGGACTTCGCGTACAACGCGTCTCCCTCTTCTTCGAGCAGCTTCATGACGCGGCCATGCGCCGACATCTTTTGCCGCCGGGTGACATCGCCCACCGACGCGAGTATCTCGAGCCCGGCGCGCACCAGCACGTCAGCCAGCTCGATGCCGCCCGATCGCGGGGCCGTCACCCGGAACATCAGGACACGCCGCGCCGCGCCATTGATCAGGTCGATCACGTTGTCGAGGCGCTTGGCGAGAATGTGGATGTCCTCGCGATCGAGCGGCGTCACAAAGCTCGTATCGATGCGCTGGTTGATGACGTGGACGATCTGGTCGCCGTCCGTCTCGACCTTCTTGATGGCAATCGCGAGGCGCGCCGACTCCGCGGGATTCTGCATCAACTCCTTGAGCAGCGTGGCCGCCTGTCCGATAAAAACCGCCTGCTGGCGAAAAAAGTCGAAAAAGGTTTCGTCTCGCGCGAAAAGCTTCACAGTCAGATCTGGCTAAATGAGAGGCGCGGTGATCGGGTGCCGCGCGCCTGAGGGGTAAAAGAAGCCTGCAACCGCCTGCAACGGAAACAGTGACGACGGTAACGATCGCGTCACTGCAGCCATAGCGCCATCGCCCGACGACATGTCGCGTCTCACAAACCGAACGCTGCCGAACCGTTCAGGACCAAACGACTTTGGCGTCGCCCACCGCACGACGACGAAGCACCAGCTGCGCATTCTCGAACCGGCGCACCAGCAGCAATCCCGCCAGAAATCCGCCGATGTGCGCCCAGAAGGCGACTCCCCCGGAGATCTCCGGACGCAGTGGCGACAGCGACGGCAGGCCACTCAACACCTGACTGACAAACCAGAACACCAATATGGTCCACGCAGGTAAGCGAAACAGAAAAAATGGCGGTATGAACGTGTGCACCCGCACGCGCGGATACAGCAGCAGGTACGCCCCCATGATCCCCGAGATCGCACCCGATGCTCCCACCGTTGGAACGGGCGACCCGGGATCAACGGCCAGATGCGCCAGCGCCGCGATGACGCCGGTAAGCAGATAAAACGCGAGGAAACGGAGGCGCCCCATGCTGTCCTCCACGTTGTTGCCAAACACCCACAGGTACAAGGAGTTGCCGAGAAGGTGGCCCCATCCGCCGTGCAGGAAGATGGAAATGACCGGCGTGAACCAATTGATCGGCTCCTGGTCGATGACGCAGGCCAGGGCCTGATCGCCAAACCGCCCGAGCGGCACTCCGAAGCCGACCGGCGCCATGCCGCTCAGCTCGCCTGGAACGAGTCCAAGGTTGCAGACACTCAACGCCAGCGGCAGCGGACTCCCCGCCCCCTGAACCCAAAACCAAACCGCCCAGGTCGTCGCCAGCAGCGTGAGCGTCATGACCGGCGTACGCAACGTCGGATTATCGTCAGAGATGGGAAACATAAAGACTCCCTGCAGGTCAAATTGGCAGGCTGTCAGGGCGACAGCGTTGGAGCGGCTCGCTTGCGTCGGAAATCTGCCGGAGTGGCCGACGGACACCGGCCCATCCCTTGCTCTCCAGTCGGCATTGAGAAGACGACGGAACCGCCGTCGACGGGCATCCCTATCGCTGTTCCTCCACAACGAGACCATAATGGCTGAAAAAGTTATCGGCATCGACCTCGGCACCACCAACTCGGTGGTGTCCGTGCTGGAGGGTGGCGACCCAGTCGTCATCCCCAATGCCGAAGGCGGCCGCACCACGCCATCCGTTGTCGGCTTCACAAAAGATGGTGAGCGCCTCGTTGGTCAGATCGCCAAACGTCAGGCCGTAACCAACCCGCAGAACACCATCTTTTCCATCAAGCGCTTCATGGGACGCCGGGCGGCTGAAGCCCTGAGCGACCAATCCCGCGTACCCTACAAGATCGTTGCCGGCCCGAACGACGTGGCGGCCGTCGAAGTGGGTGGCAAGCGGTACACGCCGCCGGAAATCTCGGCGATGATTCTGCAGAAAATGAAGCAGACCGCCGAAGATTACCTCGGCCACTCCGTCACCAAGGCCGTCATTACGGTCCCGGCGTACTTTAACGACGCGCAGCGCCAGGCCACGAAGGACGCCGGAAAAATCGCCGGCCTCGACGTGCTGCGCATCATAAACGAACCCACCGCGGCCGCGCTCGCCTATGGTCTCGACAAGAACAAGAAAACGGACGAAAAGGTGGCGGTGTTCGACCTCGGCGGCGGCACGTACGACATTTCCGTACTCGAGCTGTACGACGTGGATGGCACCCGTCAGTTCGAGGTCAAGTCCACCAACGGCGACACGCACCTCGGCGGAGACGACTTCGACCAGCGCGTGATGGATTGGCTCGTGGCCGAGTTCAAGCGCGATCAGGCCATCGACCTGTCCAAGGATCCGATGGCGCTCCAGCGGCTCAAGGAAGCGGCCGAAAAGGCGAAGATGGAGCTCTCGAGCGCCAGCTCGACAGATATCAATCTTCCCTTCATCACGGCCGACCAGTCAGGTCCGAAACACCTCAACTACTCGCTCTCCCGCGCCAAGTTCGAACAGCTGGTGGACGATCTCATCCAGCGCACCCTCGAACCGATGAAGCAGGCGCTCAAGGATGCCGGCATGCAGCCGAGCGAGGTCGACGAAGTGATTCTCGTTGGTGGCTCCACGCGCATCCCGAAAATCCAGCAGGTCGTAAAGGACTTCTTCGGCAAGGAACCGAACAAGGGCGTGAACCCTGATGAAGTCGTGGCCGTCGGCGCGGCGATTCAAGGCGCCGTACTTACCGGCGAACAGAAGGACGTTCTCCTGCTCGACGTGACGCCGCTCTCACTCGGTATCGAAACGCTGGGCGGCGTGATGACGGTGCTCATCCCGCGGAATACCACCATCCCCACCAAGAAGGCGGAGTCGTTTTCCACGGCGGAGGACAACCAGACCACGGTGGAGATCCACGTATTGCAGGGTGAACGCGACCTCGCCGTGTACAATCGCACGATCGGCAAGTTTCAACTCACGGGCATCCCGCCCGCTCCGCGCGGATTGCCACAGGTGGAAGTCACCTTCGACATCGATGCGAACGGCATTCTGCACGTGACCGCGCGCGATAAGGCGTCCGGCAAGGAACAGAAGATCCGCATTGAAGCGTCCAGCGGCCTGTCGGATACCGACATCGACAAGATGGTCAAGGATGCCGAGAAGAACGCGGCCGAGGACAAGCAGCGTCGCGAGGAGATCGAAACGCGGAATCGTCTGGACTCGCAGACGTACGAAGTGGAGAAGAATGTGAAGGAGTGGGGCGAGAAGGTGGCCCCCGAACTCAAGGAGCGGATCGAAACGTCTATCGAACGCGCACGCAAGGCGCTGCGCGGAGATGACATGAACGAGATCCGTGCCGCTCAGGAAGAGCTGAGCAAGGCGTACAGCGAAGCCGGTCAGGCCTTCTATCAGCAGCAGGCGGCGGAAGGCACGGCGGCGGAAGGTGCAGGTGCCCCGGCTGCCGACGCGGGCGCCAGTCCGGCGGATGGTGGCCAGGACGATGTGGTCGAAGCGGACTATGAAATTGTCGACGACAAGAAATAACTGAGGAAAACCGCGCCCCGCCGGAAACTGACGGCGGGGCTTTGGTGTCTTATTGAGTACGGCACTCATCGCCGGGCAATCCACACAGGTTCTCCCACATGGCTGCACGTTTCTCCCGCTTTCGCTCCGCGACCGCGGCCGCCGTCTGTTTCTCGGCCGGGGTGCTCTTCGCGTCTGGTATGGACTGGACGAAAATCAGCTGGGCACAAGGGGGTACGAGTGCCCAAGCGCCGTCTGTCCGCGGCCCGATGTCGCCAGAAAGTGCTGGCTCGTTCGCCGACATTGCCGAACGCGTCACGCCGGCCGTCGTAGCCGTGAATACCACGCGGGCGGCGCGGCCACGGGCGCAACTCCGCGGGCGACCACCGCAGGGAGTGGAAGATTTCCTCGAACAGTTCGGGCCGCAGCAGCGCCCGCAGCACGGCGAGGGGTCGGGCTTCATCATGACCGAAGACGGCTACATCGTGACGAACAATCACGTGGTAGCCGATGCCGATCAGGTCTCCATCACGCTGACCGACGGGCGGTCGTTCCGGGCGAAGGTAGTGGGCACCGACTCCACAACGGATGTCGCCGTCGTGAAGATCGAGGCGAAGGGGCTCCCCACGCTCCGTATCGGCGACGATGAGACCACGCGCATCGGTGACTGGGTGCTCGCGGTCGGCAATCCGCTCGGCCTCGATTTCACGGTGACCGCCGGCATCATTTCCGCCAAGGGACGGGGTCAGGAAATTCAGCTCCCGAATGCCGGCAACTTCACCATCTCCGACTTCATTCAAACCGATGCGGCGATCAACCCCGGCAACTCCGGTGGTCCGCTCATCAACCTGCGTGGAGAGGTGATCGGTTTGAACAGTGCGATCGCCAGTGCCACGGGCTACTACTCGGGGTACGGATTCGCGATTCCGATCACGCTGGTCAAGGCCGTCACCGATGACCTCATCAAGGAAGGGCGCGTTCGTTTGCCCGTAATGGGCGTGTCCGTGGCGCGCATCGATCCCGATGACGCCGGTATTAACGGTCTCGTACGGGTCGCGGGCGTGAAGGTGGCAGGCTTCACTCCGCCCGGAGAAGGTCCGGCCAGGCAGGCCGGCATCGAAGTGGGCGATGTGATCATCACCGTAGACGGCAAGCCGGTCGATCGGGTGAGCGCGCTGCAGCGCATCGTGCGCCTTCGCCAGGTGGGGGACGTGGTGCCGGTGGAAGTCCTCCGTTTCGGCGCGAAGAAGTCGTTCAAGGTGAAGCTCACCGATGCCCCCAGCGCGCCGTCGGTGGCGGTTGTGCCGACCACGCCGGATGTTCGCAGCAACCCCACGGCCGGTAAGCTGGGCGTGGTCGTCGAGCCGTTGCAGGCGGACGTCGCTCAGCGGATGAAGCTGACGCAGGGTGTACGGGTTGCGCAGGTATCGCCAGACGGCCCAGCGTCGGAAAAGCTCTTCTCGGGGAGTGACATCGTGCTCGAGGTCCTCTACCCCACGCCGCGTCGCGCGGTGAAGAGTGTGGCCGACCTGCAGAACGTCACGGCCGGACTGAAGGCTGGCGATTATATCAGCCTGCTGGTGCTCTCCAACGATCCGCGGCGGAGCGGACAACGCGTGGTGAACATCCGCGTGGGCAGCTGATCGCCGATCGGGTCACCCTGTTGGAACGCACAACGCCTCCGCCGATGATCGGCGGGGGCGTTGTGCGTTCCGGCGTGATTGGCGGAATTCCCGTGACCCCGTATCGACCCGCTACTGCTGCGACAGCAACGCGATGATCGTCCCCGCGATCATCAGTCCCAGTACGGCGAAGCCGATCTTCCACGCGGACCACGGGCGATCGCCCTTCACCGCGCCCGTTTGTCCGTTCACGACTACGCGCCACGTCTTGCCGTGGAACTGGTAGGAGCAGATCCACGCCGGGAGCAGGATGTGCTTGAAGGTCACGTCGTCATAGTGCGTTGACACGCTGAGCACGCGCTGGTGGTTGCCGCCGATATCCGCGCGCACCGCGCCGTTGATCGCCGCATCGAAGACGGCTTTGGCTTCGCTGAAAGCCGGCTCGAGCGCCAGCTGATACGCCTCGACGGTGAACCCGGCGACGTAGTCGTCGGAGAAGGGCCGCATGCCGGACACGTCCCAATCCTGCAACACCGTGGCCAGATGCGCGGGGATACTGCGCGACGCGGGGACGAGCGTGTCGTCGAACGCTTGAGTCACCGTACCGGAGGCGAAGTACCAGTCGGTCTCGGTGCGGGTGACCACCACGTTGTTGCCCTGTGCATCACGGCGGGTTTCGCGCACGAGACGATCGACCCCGCGCTGGCCGGCGTACTGGCTGGTGGTCCGCGCGTCGAAGGTCCAGCAGGGCAGGTACACACCGCGCACCCCCTGAACCGATTTGACGGTTTCTTTGAGCGCGTTGGGGGCGAACCAGCGTCCTGCGATCCAGCGACGAAAGACGTCCTGCGCCCCTTTGGGTTCTAGCGCGAACGGAACGACGGCGCGCGGTCGCACGCGTCGTTCGGCATGGGCCGCCACCGACACCAGCGGTGTCGCGCAGAACGCGCACACGGCCGCCACCACGTGGGCGTCGAATTGGGTCTGGGCGCCGCACTGCGGACAGTCGACCAGCTGCGGGGAGATCTCCGGCTCGTTCCCGGCCTGTTGGTGCAAATGCGCGAGATAGTCGAGCTCTTCGTGCGTCTCGGCGCGCGTTTGCGCATCAACGGCTGGCGGTTCGTTCTCCGTGCCGCACGACGGGCACGTCAGGCGACCGACCGATGGCGCAAAGCGCAACGACGCGCCGCACGCGGTGCACGGAAACAGCCGAACGGCGGGTTCCACATTCACCTCGCGGACCAACTTTCGCTCGGCTCGGCATTCAAGATGGTACGCGCCGAGCGCGAACGGGGAATCAAGGCGCAACGAGAGGGCCCGCCGATCATCGGCAAGGGCGTTCCATTTCCGGCGTGATTGGCGGAATCTCCATGACGAACAACCAGCCGCCGGCGGGAAGGAACGGGCGAGGTGGGAGGCACGACGGCATTCGTGTGGGGAATGTGCCGCGCACATGGAACGCCGGTAAAGCCGACTCTGAATGGAGTACCCGGCTGGCTTTGCGCCGATGCAGCGAACGCCGTCGATGGGGTGCTACATTAGGGTCGTTCGCGGCGGACGTGGCGAAATTGGTAGACGCGCCAGCCTTAGGAGCTGGTCCTTCACGGGGTCCCGGTTCGAGTCCGGGCGTTCGCATGTGAGAGAGCACATCGGGAAAACTGCGGCCCCCGTCGGATCGGTCGCGCTGGGCCGTTGCACAAATCTTGAGTTTGAGTATCTCGCGGACGATCTCAGCTTTGAATGGCAGATCTGCGAAGTGCATCGTCACGGCGCACGCGACATTGCGCTGTAGCAAAACGACCTCCGCTTTCCCGGTAGTCCGCCCGTTCCTCCGTATGGCAGCGCCGGTTGGACACTGGAGCAGCATCGAATACTTCATGCGTCCGGAAGCGAATGACGCGTTTTCGGTCGCCAACCGCCTCGCCAAAGCCAGGGTCAAGACGCTCCGCCTGCGCACGGAAGGCCGCGACGGCGGCACCACGCGGCCGGCTGGCTGGCGCACTCATCGTTCATGCTTCTCCCGAAAGAGGTGATCGGAGCGCGTCGAGGAGACTGGTCAGTTCGCCATGGTCGGCTGGCTTCACGAGGTGCGCGTCAAACCCGGCTTCGAGGGACTTACGCCGGTCGTCATCCTGTCCCCATCCGGTGAGAGCGACGATCAGGACGGTCTTGCTCCATGGCTGTTCGCGGATCTGGCGGCAGGCTTCGAATCCGTTCAGCCTCGGCAGGCCGATGTCGAGCAGTATCACGTCGGGTCGCAATCGCGTCGCCGCGTCTACGGCCTCCAGCCCGTCATGCGCGATGTACGTTTCGTTGCCGGTGATCTCCATGAGCTTGGCGAGCGACGTGGCGGCATCGCGGTTGTCGTCGACGATCAGTATACGGCGGGGTGGCAGCAAGGTTTTCGGTTTGACCGCCACAGGGGGCGGCGGCAGCACGTCGTCGAGAATGCGGAGGCGCACCGTAAACTGCGTTCCATGCCCAAGGCCTGCACTCTCGACCTCCACCGTACCGTCGTGCATCTCCACCAGCGTCTTTACGAGGGTCAGACCGATACCCAACCCGCTGACCGAACGCTCCAACGAGGTATCCAATTGCGTGAACATCTCGAAGATGCGGGGGCACTGTTCAGCGGCGATCCCGATCCCGTTGTCACGCACACGAATCACGGCGACCTGATCTTCTCGCTCCACGGTGAGCCAAATCCGCCCCCCCTTGTCCGTGAACTTGCAGGCATTGTTGAGCAGGTTTCCAAGCACTTGAGCCCACCGCGTCGAGTCGGCCGAGATGTAGATCGGTTCTGACGGCATTGCCACGGTCAGCGAAATGTCCAAGTTCGTACACATTGGCTGTGCGACCTCGACGGCCTGATAAACGGCAGAGGTCAGCTCGATGCGCGCACGTCGCAGCTCGATCTTGCCTCGGCTGATGCGACTCACGTCGAGGAGATCATCGACCAGGCGCACCATTTGGCTCACTTGTCGCTCCATCATCGCCGAGGCGGATTGCACTGCCTCGTCCTCGGGGCGCTGCCTCTCGCGAGGTAAGGTAAGCCGAATGATTTGCAGTGCGTTGCGGATCGGGGCGAGGGGATTTCGGAGTTCGTGGGCCAGCATAGCCAGAAACTCGTTTTTGCGACGGTCGGCTTCCTGGAGCGACTGTTCGTATCGTTTGCGTTCGGTGACATCGCGAGCGGCGGCAAAAACGCCCCGCAGCTTTCGATCGCGGTCGTGGAACGTCGACGCATTGTACGAGACCATCGTTTCCTCGCCGTTGCGGGCCCGTGCTGTCAACTCATAGTCAGTGACTTTGCCTTCGCTCAATACCAGTCTGATCGCCGCCTCGGCTCGCTCGGGGTCGGTGAAGTAATCCTTGAAGGGCGCACCGATGAGCTCATCTCGCGTCGATCCGGTAAGGGCCTCCATTTGTTTGTTCACGTCGGTGATGATCCCACGAGGATCGGTCGTCATCAACGCGTCGATGTTCGATTCGATCAGTGATCGCGTGTAAAACTGTTGATCCCGGACCGCTTGATCAAGCAGCATGCGCTCCGCTTCAACCTGTTTTCGGGCAGTGTTGTCGGTCCCGATCAGCAGATAGCCGATGATTTCGCTTTGCGCGTCACGCAACGCGGTGACCGAGACGATGGCGGGAAATCGGCTGCCATCTTTTCGGATGTAGGTCAGCTCATAGATGTCCTCGATCCCGCGCGAGGCCTTGAAAACCAGGGCGTCGAAGCCAGGCGTAATCGGCGTTCCCAGTTCCACGCTCAGTGTTTTAGCGCGGGCGATCACTTCCTGCGGGTCAGAAATATCGGCCGGCGTGATCTGGTTCATCACTTCGGCAGCGGTATAGCCGAGCATCCGCTCGGCACCGACGTTGAAGATCTGGATGATGCCGTTCGCGTCGGTGGCGATACTCGAGAAATTGGCACTGTTGAAGATGGCGTTCTGCAGCGCGCCCGCCTTGAGCAGTGCTTCCTCCGCTTGCTTTCTCGGCGTAACGTCTTCCATGGCCAGGACCATCAACTCGCCGTGATGGCCCGCCTGAAGCTTACGGGCATTGAGCAGCATCACCCGTCGACCAATCACGGGAAACGTGTGCTCGAGCTCGAAGTCCTGAAAGACTGCGTCGCGGGGTACAATGGCCTCGAGCAGCAGACGCAGGTCCGGGCTGTTCCACTGACCGTTGCCCAATTCGTAGATCAGTCGGTTTTCGGTTTCTTCCGACGAGACGTGAAATGTCCGATAGAAGGCGCGATTGGCGGATCGCACTCGCAGGGTCTCATCCAGAATCAGCAGTGGCTCGCGAACCGTATCGACGATGTTCTGGGCATAAACTTCCGCGTCGTCTCTCAGCGCTGTCTCTGGCATCCATCTCCTCGGATCCGACGCATCGACCTTCTTCCAGAGCTGCTGTTTACCGCACGAAAACGATGCGGAGAAGCGTGCCAGCTGTTCGATGAGGCGGCCTGCATAGCTGTTATCCTACAGCACGCGATGAATCCGCGCGCTCTTTGAACGAAAATAGTTCGACGACCGTACGCCGGGGGACAAGCTGCTCGGGCTGTGCCGCTGTTCTTATCAGGGTGCTGAAAACGCTGATCTGCGGGCGAACTGCTCGATTTTTCGCATTGAACGAGTTCAAACGGTGATTTGAGACGGGTGTACGCGCCGTGCGCGCCTCGGCGGCGCCCCGTCAGGGGTCGTTTCGCCGTATCCGCCGCGGATGAGCGTGCGCAGGCGTACGAGGTTGTACGCCGCGTTCACGAAGCTGAAGATCCACGCCACCTTCTCGCGCCCTCGATGCTGCAGTATTCGGAGCCCGCCAATCGTCTTGCCCCAGCCGAATCCTTCCTCGACGAGCTTGCGCTTCCGTTGACTGATCTTGTAGCCGGCGTGCCGCGTCGTGCGCCCATCGATCGCGCTCGTGGATTTGTTCACGTGGATGTTGCGTGCCACGTGCGGCGTCACCCCGCACGCGCGAGCCCCCTCGACCAAGCCGGCGGTGTCATAGCCGTTGTCGGCACCCAGCGTACGGCGTCGTGTGCGGGGTTCGAGCGTCGTCAGCATTTCGAGCGCGGCGTCGCGTTCTGCGGCGTAGCCAGTGGTGGATGTTGGAGACGTACTCCGTTTCCTTCGGCGTCGCGGTGAGGCCGATCTGCGTGGCGTTGCCGAAGTATTCGAGGGTCTCGCGCCACGCCGAGTCTTCGGCGGCGATGCCGCGGTGACACTCGTCGAGGACAATGAGGTCGAAGACGTCTGGAGAGCACTCGCGGAAGAGCTTCTGCCGTTCCGCGGGTCCGGTGATGGCCTGGTAGAGGCCCTTTCACGTCTGATAGCGCTTCCGGAGATCGTCGGGCCCCGGCATCTCGCCGAGCATGAACGTCTCCTCAACCGACGTGCTCTGACGCATACGGTCGTAGACCAACCGCAATTAGCTACTATGTTATCTTCGCAATGCATTACGCTATCTTAGCAGGGTGATGAAAAAGCCGGGTGAATTTCGCCTGGCGTAGGCCGCACATTCGTATATGTTGGCGCATCCTCAAATGGAGCGTGGCGATGCGTGGTGCCGATCAACCGCAGACGACGATGTTCAGCTATGTCTCGGTCGAAGACCGGATTCCGGCGGACCATCCGCTGCGCACGA
>JBBSCJ010000021.1:0-63313 GCA_038250435.1 Gemmatimonadales bacterium
CGATGCGACAGCAGCACGTACTTCTGTCCTTTGATGAACGTGCGGTCTTCGCGATTGGTGAACCGTTTGTATTCCGCCTTGCGTACCGTATCCATCGCGTCGTTCAATTGCCGCAGGACTTGGAACGTGTCGTACAGGATGGCGGCCTGCGGGGCATGCATCTCCGTCGCCTTCCGAAACGCCTTCCACATATCCATCACGGCTCACCGAATCTGGCTCGTGCGCTCGACACCGAGGTGGTCGTAAAACATCGCCATGCTCGCCGCTGATCGATCCACACCGCCAAACCAGATTGGTCGTCTCAACTCAAGATCGCTCACGATGATGCGATAGACGTGCCCTTTGCGAATCGCAATCTCGTCGATGCCAATCACAGCGGGCGCCGGCGCGCCCGCTACGTCCAGCTGCGCTTGCATGTACAGCTGGTCCATCGCGTTCACCGTGTGCCAGTTGAGCCGCAGATCCTCCGCCACCTCCGTGATCGACGCGGACCGACACTGCTTTCCCACATACAGCGCAAACCGGCGTGTGTAGTGGGGATTCTCCGCCAGCCAATCGAGTCGCTCTTGCTTCATGCCACCACACGTGTGACACGCGACGCGACGCAGCTTGAACTCCACGAGCACATGCAACGTGCCGCAGGGCAGATCACGCACCTGGCGCACCCGCCGATCATACCACGTCCGACAGATCGTGCCACAGGCTCCGCAAACCGTTATTTGGGCGCCGGTGGAGGGTGACGACCACCGCGTCCGGATCCGCAACGGCCTGGCGTATGGCCCGCGCTGGCGTGAACCCAGGGAACCGATAGGCGTCCCGCAATTCACTCGCGCACCGCTGCTCAATAGTCATATCACGAACTTTCCCGCCGGCCGGCCACCACGCAAGAGCGTTTTTCCCTCTCAAATAGCGACCTCAGACCACGAGGAAACCGCTCAAATTACCCACACGAAAGCACGAAGAGCCTGTGTTTGATATCCTGACGTACGCCTCACTTCTGATTTGGCTTGCCTTCCTCGTCTGCGCTCTCGGCGGTAGTGGATACTTGGCATTGCGTGCGATTCGCGCGCTCGAACGTCAAGGGAGCTCGGCGCCGGAGTCCGTGGCGCTGCGTGAGCGGGTTGAGCAGCTCGAACAACAGCTTGACGCACAGAGCGAAGCGCTGGAAAGGCTCACTGAAGGGCAGCTCTTCACGGAGCGCCTGCTCAGCGATCGGGTCGGAAAGCCACCATCCATCTAATCCCAATGTCAAAAGTCGCCACCGTCCGGGAACATCGCCAGGAGAACGTCGCGCCGCGGAGCAAACCCAACCGCCGCCTCCTGACCTCGCTTTGGGGCAGGCAGGGTCTTCAAGGATTGCCACCTTGGAGACGCGTGACCTCCTTCAGAGTCGAAAGCGCTGCACCGCGTTGTCGAGACGATCCGCCAGTCCCTGCAACTCCTGCGCGCCATCGGCAATCCGATGCATTCCGGACGCCTGTTCCTCGTTCAGCGCGCTGAGCTCCTCCGCCGTCGCGGCATTCTGCTCCGCCGTGGCCGCGAGCGATTGGATGATATCCGACAGCCTGCTCGACCGCTCTCCCTGATCGATGGTCGAGCGCCCGATCCGTGCGGCTGATGCCGCCGAGCGATGCGCCTGTTCATCAATGGCGACCAAGACCGCCTCGGAGTCGCGAAACGCGTCTGATCCGGCTGCCACAGCCCGTTGGACGCGATCGATCCGTTCACCGATCTCGCCTCCAGCATCCTCGACATCGACCGTCAGCGAGCGGATATGGGCCAGCGCCGCCTGACTGTCCACTGCCAACTTACCGACTTCGTCGGCGACCACGCCGAATCCGCGTCCATGCTGTGCGGCGCGTGCCGCTTCGATTGACGCGTTAAGGGCGAGCAGCTTGGATTGGGTCGCGATCCCGGCGATGACGTCAGCGAACGCGCGAATACCGAGAGACTTGATCGCGAGCGCGTCGAGGGAGGGTGCCGCCTCCCGCGCGGCCACGGAAATGTCGTCCAATCCGGCGGACACGGCCGCCATCACGACACGACCGCGAGTCGTCCGCTCCTCCACTGAGAGCGCCGCGGACTCCGTAGCCGCGCCGTCCACGGCGATTTCGCGCGCGCGCGCCGCTACCCCCTGCGATGCCTCGAGCGCTCGGGTTACGGCCGTCGTCTGTTCTGCTGCGGCCATCGCGATTCCTTGCGCGGCTTGCGCGACTTCCAGGGTGGCGGCGGTGACCTGCTGCGCTGCGGCGGCAAGGTCGCGTGCCGTGGCGGAGACCGTGGTCGATCCCGCCGCAATCTCCGCCAACAGCGTGCGCAGGGCGTCGCGCATGCGCCGAAACGAGTTCGCCAAATCGCCGATCTCGTCGGTGCTCACGTGCTCGACCGTCGCTGAAAGATCGCCTTGGGCGATTCGCCGAGCAGCCTCCTCAAGGCGACGTAGCGGCCGAACAATCGCAAAACGCACGAGCACCGGACCGGAGGCAAGGAGCGCAATGAAGGCAAGGAGCGCCATGAGGCTCTGACCTCGACGCCGTTCCACGAGCTGCACCTGCTTAGCTACCAAGCCGCTCGCCTCAAGACCGAGCTCACGCACCATGGCATCAATGAGGTCGGTCGGCGGCCGGTCCTTGCCTCGCACGAGGCTGTCGATCTCGAACGGGTTGCGGCCGCCTGCGGCCTCGAAACGCGCGAGGCCCTGTCCGTACGCCGTATCGAGCGTGAGATACGCCCGACGGAATTTCCGCACGCGCTCGGCGATCTCCGTAGTCGTGACGTCCCGCTCCAAGGAATCAGCGTACGTGAGCACTTCACGGCGGAGGCCGGTGAAGGCCGCAACGTAGCGCTCGCGGTCCGCAGCAACCGATCCGCGCAGCAGGATATTCTTCCATTCCTGCACCTGCTTCTTGAACGTCACCTGCATCTCGCGGGCCAGTGACTGCTCGTGGACTTGCCGATCAAGAATGGCCCGATACCCTCGATCGAGTTCCGAGAGCGAGCTGAGCAGATACAGGGCAATGGTGACGGCGGCCGCGATGACGGAGCCGAGAATCGAGTAAAGCTTGGCGCCAAGCGAAAAGCGCAGAGTGTTACGCACGAGATCGGGTAAAAGGGTCGGGGAATTTTACGGAAATTTGCCAGACCTCGGCGCCGGAGGAGCGGGCGAGATGTAACCGACGTGTCACGATGTGCCGTTACGGCGTGGGGTATTGATGCGCGGGTCCGCTGGCGCTGGGCACAACGACCGCTGCGAGCGGAATGTCCTGCGTTACCGCAACATCGCCCGCGACCGCCTGCTCAGCGATGTACCGGTCGGCGGCATCGGCGGAGCCGTTTACACGCACGCTCTGTAAAAAGGCGTATCCTGGGGGAAGCAGCAGCCGTTGGTTCGCGACAAGGATCGTCTCGATCTGGAGGCGGTCGGAGGCACGGTAGCAGATCTCTTTCACGGCCACCGGTGCGGCGTCAGCGTCGATCCAGAGCTTCACTGGAACGGTCTGGCGCGAGGGTTCGTCGTGGCGCGACGGCGTATGCTGGATAGTGCCATGACCTGAAGATCGCAGTTCACGGAAGCCCATGCAGAAGAAGAGATCACCACCACGTCATCATTGTTGCGGATGGCCTGCATGGCGAGCGACGCACTATTGCCTTCGGCCTTGACAAGGTACCCGAGCTACCGGCATGTCCTCAACCGGAACGGGGCGGGCCATCGGTGCGCGCTCTTCGCACGGTAGCGATCGGACCGCCGGGGCCCAGGCGCTCGGTGTCGGCCGAACCACCTTTTCCCAACCTCTGCGGTTTTCCGCTTGTCAGACATCCGGCGTACATCGGTCTCCGGTGCGAAGACGGCAATTCAATTCCCCCTCATGACACCAACCGACCGTCGTGATCTGGCATGGGCGATTCTGCTTGCACGCCTGATCCTTGGTCTGATCTTCGCTGCGGCCGGTGAATTCAAGGTCTTCGACCTCGGTCCCTTGGAACACGCGCGGCAATTATTCGTGGAACCGTACGCCGATACGTTTCTGCCTCGGTGGGCGCTCTGGACCGCCGGTACCATCGTGCCGATCGTCGAACTTGGGGCGGGGGGACTCCTGCTGCTCGGCCTCTTCACCCGCTCCGCGCTGTTCAGCCTCGGGTGTGCGCTGGCGATCGTGACCTTTGGGCACGTGCTCAAGGAGCCGCTGTACGAGTTCCACGTACATGTCATTCCGCGAACCGGACTGGTTCTCTTTCTTCTCGCGACGCCGCGGGCCGCAGATTACTGGGGCGTGGACGCGTGGTGGCTCAGGCGACGATCCATTCCCGCAACGATCAACGGCGCCAGCTGACCCAGCTGACAGGCGCATCAACTGTCACTCGCGGCTTGGTTGGCGCTTTCGATCGGGACGCGCGTGGCCGCGTCCGGCAGCTTATACGTGGCGATGACGCCGCCACGAATGATCGAGAAGGCACGGCTTGGGTCCGTGTCGATGAGCGTGTCGCGGCTTCAGGGACCTCGACGAACGGGCAATCACTCCGCAGATTCCTGTTGTTCCGGAGGTCCGGAGAGCGCCGTTTCCACCTTGACCGAACCACTTCCGCAAGCGGACCGCCGAGCGCTGGATCCGGGCATCACCCCTGGCTGTGATCCGGACAGCTACCCGTATATTTTCCGGGGGCTCGATGCGTTTCCCCCGGTTTCCGGGAATTCTTCAGTCGAATCAGGAGTGTCCATGTCGTTGAACACCTCGTGGCGAAGGGTTCTGCCCGCTGCGGTCGCGCTGACCGGTGCTCTCACCGTCGCCCCGGCCCTTTTCGCTCAGGCCCCCGCGCCCATTGCCGTCGACAGCTACACGCTGTCCAACGGCCTGAAGGTCGTACTGGCCGAAGACCATGCCGCGCAGGTCGCCACGGTCAACGTGTGGTACGACGTCGGGTCCCGGAACGAAAGGCCGGGGCGCACCGGATTCGCGCACTTGTTCGAGCACATGATGTTTCAGGGCTCGGCCAACGTGAAGAAGGGCGAGCACATGTCGTTCGTGCAACAAGCCGGCGGGAGCATGAACGGCTCGACCACCGATGATCGCACCAATTATTTCCAGACGCTGCCCTCGAATCGTCTCAACCTCGGACTCTGGCTCGAGGCGGATCGCATGCGCTCGCTGGCCATCACGAAGGAGAACTTCGAGAACCAGCGTGAAACGGTGAAGGAAGAACGACGGCTGCGTATCGACAATCAGCCCTATACGGGCGCCTTCCTGCAGGGCATTACCAGCGTCTTCGACGGCAAGAGCTGTTTCGGCTACGCGCATGAGACCATCGGCTCGATGGACGACCTCAATGCGGCCACGCTCAAGGATGTTCAGGAGTTCTTCGACAGCTATTACGTGCCGAACAACGCCACGCTGGTGGTCACCGGCGATTTTCAAGCGACCGAAACCAAGGCGCTGATCGAGCAGTACTTCGGCGGCATTCCCCGCCGTGCCGATCCGCCGGCCGTGACTTGCGATCAGCCGTTCAACATCGGACAGCAGCGGACGAGCGTCACCGACAGCAAGGCCAATCTCCCTGCCCTGTTGATGTTGTGGCGCATCCCCGAGAACAACCATGCCGACTCACCGGCGCTGGAGTTTCTCGCCACGATCCTCGGCGCCGGTGAGAGCTCACGCCTTAATCGCTCGGTCGTGCGCGATGCACAGGCGGCCGTGGCTGCGCAGGCGCTTGCCGGCCTCGGTCCGCGCCGCGGCCCGAATGTGTTCGGTGCCCTCGTCATTGCCAATCAGGGCTTCACCACCGACTCGCTCGAGACGCTGGTGGCGCGTGAAGTCGCCAACGTGATCACCGACGGCGTTACGGCAGAAGAGTTGGAGAAGGCGAAGAACGCGTACCGCGCTCAGCGAATCGCCACACTGGAAACGTCCATGGGGCGGGCGGAAGCACTGCACGCGGCGGCGATGTTCCGCGGCGATCCGACATTGGTGAACGCAGAGCTCGACCGCTTCATGCGCGTCACCAGCGAGGACATCAAGCGTGTGGCGGCCAGGTACCTGCGTCCCGAGAACAGCGTCATCACCCTTATCAAGCCCGAGGCGAGGACACCGTGAAGCGCTCCGTCACGTTTACCGCAGCGCTCCGCGTTGGCGGCGTCGCCCTGTTGTCCATCGGCGCGTTGCCGACACAATCGGATGCACAATTTCCCACGAAGCCACCGGCGCCAGCGCCGATCAAGCCCGCGTCACTTCCGCCGTTTCAGGAAGCGGTGCTCGCGAACGGCGTGCGGGTGGTCCTGGTCGAAGATCATCGCAGTCCCGTGGTCGCCTTCCGTCTCGCGCTGCGCGCCGGTTCGGTACACGATCCGAAAGGGAAAACCGGACTCTCCTCAATGGTGGCACGTCTGCTCACCAAGGGGGCCGGCAGTCGCTCGGCAGAACAGATCGCCGAGACGATTGAACGAGCAGGCGGCAGTCTCGCGGCCTTCACAGAAAACGACTTCCTGAGCGTGACCGGCAACGTCCTGTCGAACGCGACACCTCTGGCGTTCGAGTTGCTGGGGGATGTGATTGCGCGCCCCGCCTTCCCCGCCAATGAAGTCGAGCTGATGCGCACGCAAACCTTGTCGGCGCTGCAGCTCGAAGCCGCCGATCCTTCGTCCGTCGCGTCGCGTGTCTTCACGGCCGGATTGTACGGCGCGCACCCTTACGGCGCGAGCGCTACGGCTGCCACGATCCGCGCCGTTTCTGCGGCCGACCTCGAGACGTTTCAAGCGGCGCGGCTCCGTCCCCGTGGCGCGGTGTTGGTCGTGGCCGGTGACATCACGATGCCGGTACTGAAGCAGCTATCGGAAAAGGCGTTCACGGGATGGACGGGCGCGCCCGCCGCCCCTGCGGTCGTAGCGGCGGCGCCGACGCGCACCAAGCGCATGATCGTCCTGGTGCACCGTCCCGGCTCGGTGCAGTCGAACGTGATGATCGGCAATCTCGCGATGGGCCCGGCCGACAGCGCACGCCTGGCGGCCACGCTGGCGGTGAACGTGCTCGGTGGCGGTGCCGATGGCCGACTGTTCACGATCCTTCGCGAACAGAAGAGCTGGACCTACGGCGCCTTTGCGCAGCTCACGCGTGTGCGCGGCATCGGATACTTTCTGGCGAGCACCGAGGTGCGTACCGAGGTGACCGACTCGGCGGTGATGGAAGCGATGGCGCAGATCACGCGCATCACCACCGAGCCTGTTCCCGTTCAGGAGTTCGAGCTCAAGAAGGGCTCGATCGTCGGGTCGTTCCCGCTCACCATCGAGACGCCGCAACAGATGGCCGAACGGGTGGCGTCGGTGAAATTGTATGGGCTGCCGGCCAACTACCTGCAGACGTATCGCTCGAAGATGTCGGCGGTGACGCCGGCGCAGGCACAGGCGGCGGCGCGACGCGTGATGCGCCCGTCGCAGGCGCTCGTGGTGGTCGTCGGCGACGGCGAGAAGCTATATGACAAGCTGTCGAAGATCGCGCCGGTGCGTCTGGTGAACGTCGAGGGTGACGTGATGCAACCCAGCGACCTCACGCCGAAAGCAATGACGCTGGCGCTTGACTTCGGCAAGCTCGCGGCGCGGCGCGACTCGTTCGTGGTGTTCGTGCAAGGCAATCCGCTCGGCAGCGCCGTCTATGAGCTGGAGCGGCGCGATGGTGGATGGACGTTCGGCGAGAAGACGAATGTGATGAACGGGGTGATCGCGCAGGAGACCAGCTTGCAGACCGACGGCGCGCTTGCTCCACAAAAGTTGACACAATCGGCGTCGATGCAAGGGCAGAAGACACAAACCAGCATCGACTTCGCCAACGGCCGCGCGAAGGGATCGGCGGGCGCGGCCTCGCAAACCGGTCCGACCACGAAGACCATCGACATCGACATACCTACGGGAACACTGATGGCCGAGGGGCTGCAAGCGGCGATCCCGCTCTTTCGATGGACTGATGACGCTTCGTTTACCGTCAACGTCTTCTCGAGTGAAACGGGCGTGGTACAGCCGGTCACGTTGACGGTTGTCGGCAGTGAGTCGGTGACGGTGCCCGCTGGTACCTTCGATACCTGGAAGGTTGAGCAGAAGGGCGGCGAGGCGACCAAGATGCTGAACATCTCCAAGGACGCCGCGCGACGCCTGGTAAAGATCGCGCCTGTCGGCCAGCCTATCGAACTGCGACTGGCCAGGTAGATCAGGCCGGGAGCGACTCCGCGTGTCCGCGCACCACGCCCTCGGCCACGCGTAACGGATCGAAATAGCGCGTGGCCAGTCGCCAGACGTCCTCTGCCTGCACCGCGCTGATGCGGGCTGGCAGTGCCTCAGGCTCGTGCAGTCCGTCACCGAACAGCCAGTCGTCCACGAGCTCGCTCATCACGGCGCCCCCCGACTGCTGTGCGATGGCATGTGTCCCGATGATGTACCGACGGGCGCGCTCGATCTCTTCAGGTGTCGGCGCCTCGCGGCGCAACTTGGCAAACTCGTGAAGCAGCCCCTCGCGCGCTTCCTCCTCGCGCGCGGGCGTGGTCGCGATGTACGCGGCAAAGAGTCCGGAGGCCCGACGCTCCACGGGGTGGGCGTTCACCGTGTACGCCAGCGACTGCCGGTCACGGAGCTGTTCGAAGAAGCGTCCGCCCAGACCGCTGGCAATTGCCGAGAGCACCTGCGCCGCGAAGCGATCGGCGTCACGTCGCGCCGGTCCGGGGAAGAGCAGCGCGATCGCGGTCTGCTGTTTGTCACGCCGTTCGTGGTTCACGGACCGTTCGGCGTTCCACGCCGGTAGAGCGGGCATCGTCTCGTCGCGCCATTGCAGCTCCGCAAAGGCGCGCGCCACCAACGCGGACGCGTCGGCAGGGTCTACGTCACCGACCATCGCAATCACCGACGTTCCGGTGCGGATGCGCGCGGCGTGGAAGCCCCGCAAGTCGTCCGCCGTGATCGCGGTGAGCGACTCTTCACTGCCGAGGACTGAGCGTCCGTACGGATGCGCGCCATACGCCGCGCGCATCGCGAGGCGCATCGGCCAACGGTACATGTCGTCGCGGGCGCGCGCAATCTCGGCAATGGCCAAGGCGCGCTCCGTATCGACTGCCTGGTCGGGGAACACCGCACGTTGCAACACGTCGGAGAGCAACTCGACGGCAGTGCCGAAGTGTCGCGCCGGCACGGAGAGCGACCAGCTCGCGCTTTCCAACGACGTGGAGGCACCGATACTGCTCCCCAGCGCTTCGGAGGCTTCGGCAATGCGCGCGCCGGTACGAGTCGTCGTACCCTTGAGCATCACTTGCGCGGCAAGACGCGCGAGTCCTTCGCGATCGTCGGCGTCGAGCAGACTGCCACCGGATTGTATCACGCCGATGTTTACCAACGGCGCGCCACGACGCGGTAACACCAGGATCGGGATATTCGCGACGGTGCGATAGACGTGGACGCCCGCTTCCACGCGCTCGGCTCTTACCTCCAGGTGCAGCGCCGGCGCCTCGATGGTGCGGACATGCGGAGGAGTATCGAGGTCGGCGGAAGGAATCACGCTACTGGCGAGTCCCTCCTCGGCACGCAGCAGTTCACGCAACGACTCCGCGCTGTCGGCGAGTGACTCGGCACCGTTTGGCCGATAGCTGATGACCGCCGCCTGTGACGGATCGCAGTGCCGCTCGAGGGCGTCACGCACCTGCTCCGGCGTGAGCGACAGCAACGTGTCGTAATAGCGGCTGGCAAACTCCAGCCCACCGATCGCTTCCCATCCGGCGAGGTAGGAAGCCTGCCCGTCCATGCTTTCCAGGCTTCTGAGCCAGCGGGCTTCGACGATGCTCTGCGCACGCGTGATCTCGCTGCGACGCAGCCCCACGGTGCGTGCCGCGTGGAGTTCGCGCCACAGATAACGCGCCGCCTCGCGGCCCTGCTCGGCCGGCGTTTCCGCGTGCGCAACGAATACGCCGATATCGCCGGTGGTGTAGTCCCACGCCGATACCGAGGAGACCAGCTGTCGCTCACGCAATGCGCGATAGAAACGCGACGCACGGCCGGCGCTGAGCGCGATTCCCGCGAGCTCGAGGGCCGGCGCGTCCGCGTGTGTCATGCCGGGCGTGCGCCAGCCAAAGGCGATGTGCTGTTGCGCGATGTCGCCGGCCCACTCCCGCACGCGAAACGACGGCGCGGCGCGCTCGGCGGGCGTCGGATCACGCAACAGCGGACTATCCTCGAGCGCCCCATGTCGCGCGAGGACTTCACGGCGCACCACATCGGGATCGACGTCCCCGACAATCGACAGAATCGTGTTCGACGGCCGGTACCAGCGCCGGTAGAACGCGACCAGCTGTCCGCGGGTGAAGTCGCGCAGCGCGTCTTCCTCTCCCATGCGCCAGCGCCGGATGCGATGCGTGTCGAAGAGCAGCGCGTACAGCGATTCGATCGTGACCGCCGACGCGGTATCCCGCTTGCGTTTCACTTCCTGAATGATCACTTCGAGTTCGCGTGACAGCTCTTCTCCGTCGATGACGGATCGGGCGTACGCATCAAACTGAATTTCGAGTCCCTGCACGAACGACGACGACGGCAACACCGTGAAGTAGCTCGTGTGGTCGTAAATCGTATGCGCGTTCAGATACCCGCCGTTCGCCTTGGTCTCGCGGGCGATGTGCCCGACACCACGTGTCGGCGTGCCCTTGAAGAACATGTGTTCAAGCACGTGCGCAATGCCGACCACGTCGTCGGATTCGTCAAAGTATCCGGCCTTGACGTAGGTCACGATGGACACCACGGGTGCCGAGACGTCGCGGCGAACGAGCAAGGTGAGGCCATTTGGCAGCAGCTCGCGCGTGGTGTCATGATGCAGCGCCAGCGCGGCACTCGGCGGGGAGATCAAGGTGGGCATCAGCGGGGAGACGGAACGCCCGGCGGCAGCGCGCCGGGAGAGAACAAGGGGGGCGGCGTTACGCAGGGTGACCAGTCACCGGGGCCAGCACGCTCGCTCCATCGACGGGACTCGTCGTACCGCTGCAGGCGAAAGAGCGCGCAGCTCAGAAATCCCTGTGCGGCACGGTCGGTGGGATCGTTCTGCAGGGCGCGCACGTAAAAGCGCCGAGCGAGCTCCGGCTGTCCGTCGGCAAGCAAGGCAGAACCCATTTCCCGTGAGGCGAGCGCACTTTTTGGCGCCAGGCGAACGGCCGCTTCGAGAAAGCGGCGTGCGCGCGGAATTTCGCCGTCTTCGCGAGAGATGCGCCCCAGAAAGATGAGCGGGCGTGGATCGTCCGGCTTATCCTGCGCCGCGCGTGCGAACGCCGTGCGCGCGACTTCACGCGCCCCGCGGGTGTAGGCCGCCACGCCGTCGTCGTACGCGCGACTGTTGCCGGGTCCGGGCCGCAGGTACCAGGCAACGGCGACCAGGATCGCGAGCACGACGACGCCGGCGACGATGATGAGCGTTGCACGCGTCGGCCGGCGAGTGCGAGCGATCCCGCCCGACAGCGAACTCGGATGGTCCGCTATGCGGGGCGTCTCGGAGGCTGCGGCCGGAGGCGACGGCGCGACCGGCGGCGGGATGGACGGCGGCGGGATGGGTGGTGGCGTCCAGCCGTGCTGAGGCGGCGCGTAGCTGCTGTCGGCAGACGCGGTGACGCTGGGCGCCGTGTGAACGGCGTGCTCCAGTGCCATCCACGCCTCGCGCATCGTGGCCCGCTCGACGTCGGTGGAGGCGGGTCCGGCGTGCCGATCGGCCCAGGTGGCGAGCGCTACCAAAGCATGCGCATCGGAAAGCGTGAGACGCTCCACGCGTCGCGCTTCACTGACCAAGGCGTTACCGTCAAGATCCGGTCGCGCCAGCAGGACCTGCATCACGTGTTGCGCCGCGTTCCAGACCTCCGGTGCGAGGGCGGCGTGCTGCGGATCGAAGACCATGCGCGCCGTATCGAGAGCTGCGCGAGGAGCGAACGAGGCGGGTTCGGGGATCAACGAACGATGCGAAGCATGCCCGCGTCAGCACTGCCGCGGATGAACGCCTCTGGGGCGTCTGAGGCGACACGCATCCCCGTCGCGCCGTAAAAGCGGCGCGCTTCACGAACCATATAGGCATCAATAGGACTACCGGCGTCGTGGGCATCACGCAGCGCTTCAACGATTTCTTCCCACGTCCCCACGTACATGCCGCCATCACGCATGATCACGCGATGCGAGGACTCCAGCGCCAGCACATCGGTCGCGGCGAAGTCGGCGGTCTGTTCGCCCTGCTGCTGGGACACGAGCCCGGTAAGCAACGTGCCCAGCGTTTCGAGTTGCCCCTGCGCCTGTGTGGCCGCAGCGGTTTCCGCTTCGAGCATCGACTGCTCGACTTCCTCGAGGAGGTCGTCGATATCGTCGGGTTCCCCCGCCAATTCGACCAGCCGGGCATCCCACGGCTTCAGCTCTGCGTCCTGCTCGTCGAGCTTGTAGATCGACTTCTTGAGCTCTACGAGGCGCCAGATCCCGAGTTCGTCCCAGTGATCGTCCGGCGTGGTCTTGTCGAATTCCGCCAACGCCTCGTCCATGGCGCCTTCATCGTACAGCAGATTCGCGAGGTACACGCGCGCCTCGGCGAACTCACCGTCGAGCGACAGCGCTCGTCGCAGCGCCACCATCGCTTCCTTGTCGTTCCCGAGCCGGTGCTGCGCATAGCCGACGCACGCGGCCGCCTCGGCGGAATCCTCCGCGTGGGCAACACCACGCTCGAAAAAGGTGAGCGCCTGCTCCACGAACCCTTCGCGAAACAGGGCGCGACCGATTTGCAGCATCAGGTCGATATCGTCGTCGTAGCCGAGCACAATGGTGCGATCGAAGGCGGCGAGTCCTTGATCGACCTGTCCGAACTTGAGGAGCACTTCACCCAGACCGGCGAGGGCATCCTCGTGATCGGGGTCAAGAATCATCGCCTCGTCGAAACTGCGACGGGCCCAGGCGTATTCCTCGCGGGCAAGGCGCGCGTATCCAACCCCCACGTGAAGCTCCACGGCGCTGGGGTAGAGCGCGACTCCTTCACGCAACAAGTCGAGCGCCTCGTCGTACTGCCCTTCGTTATAAAGGGCGTGGGCGCGCTCATCGTATTCCTCGGAACTCAGGAACGGCGTAGGCATGCTTGTCTGGCCTCCGGAGCAAGCGGGTTACGGGATAGTACCGTACGCTTCGCACTTGGTTCAACCACGGCGCCGATTTTTGGCGCTTTCCCATCACTTCTTCAACTGCGGCGACCGGGAATTGGTGCCGATGCCAGCGCGGCAGCGATTTGCCCTGCCAACGCGGCATTGGCTTCGAGCAGCGCCAGATTGGCGTGCACGGAGCGCCCGGCGGTACGCTGCTGGATTTCGGCCAGCAGGAAGGGGGTAACGGCGGCGCCCCGGATGCCGCGCTCACTCGCCATGGCCAGCGCCGCGAGCGTGGCGTCGTTCACGAGCTCCGCAGGCAGCGCCGTGTCTGCGGGAGGCGACTGGACCACCAGCATGGCACTGCGCAGGCCGAGGGCGTGATGGGCGCGCCACGCATCGGTAATCTCGAGCACCGAGTCCACCCTGGCGGTGAGCGTCAGCCCCGTGCTCACGGTAAAAAAGCCAGGGAGCTCACGGGTGCGATAGCCGATGACCGGCACGCCCAGCGTCTCGAGGCGTTCCAACGTGGCCGGCAGGTCGAGAATGGACTTGGCGCCTGCACACACCACGACGACGGGTGAGCGCGCCAGCTCCACCAGGTCGGCGGATTCATCGAAGGGCGCATCGCGGTGCACGCCACCAATGCCACCGGTGGCAAACACCTCGAGCCCGCCCATGGCGCAGAGTACCAGCGTGGCTGCAACCGTCGTAGCCCCGTCGGCACGTTGCGCTACGGCAAGTCCCAGATCGCGCGCCGAAACCTTACGTACGCCATCGCGGGCCAGAAACCGTTCGAGCGCGTCGGGGGCGAGGCCCAGCGACGGCACCCCCCGCACAATGGCGGTAATGGCGGGAGTGGCTCCTGCTGCCGCGACCGCATCGCACATGCGCGTGGCCGCTTCACGGTTGTATGGTGGCAGCAGCCCCTGCGCGAGCACCGAACTTTCCAGAGCGACGACGGCGCCGCCGCGAGTGAGCGCGGCCTCGATGTCGTCGGTGCGGCGCAGCTTCACGCGAATCAGTCCGCAGCGTCGTCGAACGCGTCGCTCTTCTTCGACTCCACCAACTCCCATTCACTGGATGTCGGATCGTACACGGCCATCACCTTGATGGTCTCACCCGCCCATGCGTCGAAGATTTTGCCGGTGTGTTGATAGATCTTGATCTCGTGCCCGTCTTCGAACTTGAGCACGATCAAGGGATGTACCGTGTTGCGGTACTGCTTGCGCAGCTTCTTCGGCGGATGATTGGTTAGTGCGTTCATCAGTCTCGTAGGCAGAAGGTCGGACGGGAACGGGAAGAAGATGGGGCCGGTGCTGCACGAACGCCAGCACGACCGCAGGGACACGAACGAGTACGCTTACGTGACGGTCGTTCGCACGCCGGTAAATGCCCGCCAGGCATCGGTGGCGAGGATGTCATCCAGCGCAGCGATGAAGTCCTCGAGTTCGTCGTCGGTCGTATAAAAGTGCGGCGCTACACGGATGCCTGCGCCCGGGCGGTAGTCGATCACCATATCACGGGCGAGCAGCGCCCGCGCGACATCGGCACCGTGCCGGACATCGAACGCCACCGTACCGCCCCGACGTTCGGCCTCGCGTGGCGCGTGAACCCTCCAGCCTCGCGCATCAGCGAGATCGATCAGTCGCTGCGTCTGTCGCTGACTCTTGGCGCGAATTTCGGGCATCCCGGCTTCCGCAACCAGGCGCGGCCCTTCTATAGCCGCGAACAACGCCGGAACGGCCGGCGTCCCTCCAAGCCACCTCCACGTCCCGTCGGCATAATCCATCTGCTCCGCAAAGGCGAACGGTGCCCGATGCGCTTGCCAGCCGGTGAGTGCGGGGGCGAAGCGCGCGCTGGCGCCGGGAGAGGCGTAGAGAAAGCAGCCACCCGGACCGCCGCAGAGCCACTTGAGCACACCGCCGCAGAGAAAATCCACGCCGAGCGCGTGCACGTCCACGGGTATCACCCCGACGCTGTGATAGGCATCGAGCGCGACCGCCGCGCCAACCGCGCGCGCCTTCGCACAGATGGCGGACGCATCCATGATGAACGCGGACCGAAAGAGCACGTGAGAAATGGCGACGAGTCGGGTGCGCTCGGTGATCGCTTCCAGAATATCATCGAGCGCGATGCTGATCCCGTCCTCGCTGGGAATCACTCGTACCGTTGCACCCAGTCGCGGCGCGAGCGCGTCGTAGGCGTAGCGTACCGACGGGAAGTCGAGCGCCGTCATCACGATCTCGTTGCGTTCAGCGGGAAAGTCGAGCGACGTAAGAATCGTGCTCATCGCGTGGGTTACGCTGGGCACCATGACGACCTCGTCCGCGGCGGCCCCGATCAGCGGGGCGATAAGCGACCCCAGCGTGAGCGGCATCTCCCACCACCCCTCGGCCCACGCCCGTACTCCTCGCGTCTGCCACTGCTCGGTGTACTCACGCAATCTGTCGGGAACAGAGCGCGGCATCGCGCCCAGGGAATTGGACACGAGATAGGTGGAGCTGGCGAGTATCGGGAACTCGCCACGGAAGCGAAGCAAGTGATCGGTGGTCACGGTCGAACAGTAATCGGTAGACAGCGATCAGTGATCGGCTGCACCTTCCGGGCACGATCGTTGCTGAGAATGGGCTTTGCCTTGCCGCACATCGGTGCGGTGTGCACGTTGCTGCGGCGTACGCTGCTGGGCGAATCGCACCTCGCGGCTCCGAAGCCGCACCTGAACCGCACCTGAACCTGGAGTACCTATGCGTATTGCTTTTCTGTCCGTGCTGCCGCGCCTCGCCGTCGTAGCCGTGCTCTTCGCCGCACCAGCGGTCGCGACGGCTCAGTCTGCGACGCCGCCGACAGCCATATCCGCCACGGTTGCACCCACCGAATGGGCACCCGTCACCGAAGCGGTTCAGCCCGAAGCGCGACTCGACGCTTCGCCGTCGCGAGCCGCTGCCACCTCCTCGATGGCCACACCGCAGCAGGCGGCGCTTCGCATGCGTCACGACGCGTTCACGAACACCCCCGCGCCGCTGATCCAGGATGGCCGGACGCGTACGAACACGGCGCTCATGCTGGTTGGTCTTGGCACGCTGCTCGTAGGGGCTGCCGTCGGTGACGATGCCGGGACGGTGCTTATCGTTGGTGGCGCAGTAATCGGCTTTTACGGCCTGTATCGCTTCCTGAACGGTTCCTGAACGGTTCCTCAACGGTTCGGCGACCGGATGGTCGAATGAATCCGGGAGCTCGTTCCCGGAAGTGAGATGGGGCACGAACGCGGTGGGATGAAGAGCGCACAGGCGCGCATCATCCCGCCGCTTCGTACATCATGTAAGGGATCGTCGGGCTACCGTGCGGGTAAATCTCTGCCGTAACGCCAGATGCCACGGCGGGACGAGGGTACCGAGGGTACCGACGGTATCTATGGACAATCCCTTCGCCTGTCAGCAGGCTGTTGCGCTCCCCATGAGCGTTTCGTCGTCTTATACACGCAGGTGACGCATTCTCGCATTTCACCGCCGCCTTGCCGGCAGCATGAACGGATGATCAGCGGTAGCCCCGCGCTGTCGCTTGACAGTGCCTTTACGCAGCCCCGCATTCGCCCCCGGATCGGCGTCGTTTTCGGCGGCGGTGCACTCAAAGGCCTCGCGCATATCGGCGCGCTCCGGGCGCTCCGCGAGGCGGGGATCGTGCCTCGGCTTTATGCGGGGTCGAGCATCGGTGCGATGATCGCCGCCGCTGCGGCCTCTGGGCTGTCCGTCGAACAGCTCACCGAGCGTGCACTCCGTTTCCGTCGGCGCGACCTGTTCCGCATCAATCACGTGGGCATGCTGATGGAGCGCATGCTTTCCCGCTCCATCTACCTGGAGACGCCGTTGCGCGCCCTCTGCGACGAGCTGGTCGCCGACGGTACCTTCACCGATTTCCAAACGCCGCTGCTGGTGACCGCCGTCGATATCGAGAAGGGGATTCCGGTGGTTTTCGGGCGTCCGGGCTTCCGGGACGTCAAGGTGCGTGATGCGGTGTACGCCTCCTGCGCCCTCCCGGGGTTTTTCCCACCGGGGCTGGTGGGCGACCGCGTGTGCATCGATGGCGGGACCACCGACAACCTGCCGGTGAACATCGCCGCGTTGAGCGTCGATGCGTTGATCGCGATCGACGTGGGCATCGCCGACGTACCGCTCGCCGCAGGGGTAGCTGAGCAGGGATTCGCGTCGATCTTCATGCGTGCCGCGACCATGATGATGCACGAGCAACAGCAGCACACGCTCGAACAGTGGACATCTCCGCCCATGCTGCTGATCCGGCCGAAGGTATCGCATATCGGCTGGTTCAGCTTCTCGCACACGGAGACATTGCTGCAGATCGGGTATGAGGCCACGCGCGAGGCCCTGACGCATCTCGATGCGCTGCTCTCCGCCTCCGGTGGCATCTTTCCGCGACGCCAGGTGGAGATTGTCGTGAACCGCGATGCCTGCACCGGCTGTGCCCTGTGTGTCGTACGCGCGCCGCAGGCGATGGCCCTCGACGACGAGCAGAAAGCGTACCCACTCGCCCGTACGCATGAGTTCTCCCCCGCCGATGGCGCGTTCGCCAACGTCTGCCCGGTGGATGCCGTCAGCGTGCGTCCGCTCCAGGCCGACGCCGCCGGGGCAGTCGACCTGCTCGCGTTCAGCGCTTAGGCTCGCGCGCCGGCCGCGTCTCCATAGCCAAGGCGCTCGCGGCCGTCGATATTCCCTGTAGCCTTGTCGGAACCGGTCGCCGCTGCGGTGGCGTCACGGCGCGATGAGTGGCTCTGTCCAGAACGCGTGCGGTCACCCATGGGGCCGGCCCACGCAGGACCCAACTTCTTCATGTCGCATCCCAATTCGTTCGGTAGCCGCGCCACTCTGCAGGTGGGCGACCAGCAGTACGCGTACTTCGGTCTCGCGCCGCTCGATGCGCTGCCGGGTAGCACCGCCGCCACGCTCCCGTTTTCGCTGCGCGTCCTCCTGGAGAATCTGCTCCGCGGAGAAGACGGGGCCTTCGTCAAGCACGCCGACATCGAAGCGCTGGCCCGCTGGGACGTCACCTCGCCGGTGGATAAGGAAATCGCTTTCCGCACGGCCCGCGTGCTACTGCAGGATTTCACCGGCGTCCCGTGCGTGGTGGACCTCGCCGCGATGCGTGATGCCATGGTGGCCTTGGGCGGCGACCCGACGCGCATCAACCCGTTGCAGCCCGTCGATCTGGTGATCGATCATTCGGTGCAAGTGGATGAATACGGAACCGAGGCGGCACTGCTGCTCAACACGGAGTTCGAGTTCGAGCGCAATCGCGAGCGTTACGAGTTTCTCAAGTGGGGACAGACCGCGCTGCACAACTTCCGCGTCGTCCCGCCGGGCACCGGTATCTGCCATCAGGTGAACCTGGAATATCTTGCGCAGGTGGTCTTTACCGCCACGCACCACGGCGAAACGCTCGCGTACTGCGATTCCTTGGTCGGGACGGACTCACACACCACCATGATCAATGGCCTCGGTGTGTTGGGATGGGGCGTTGGCGGAATCGAAGCCGAAGCGGCCATGCTCGGCCAGCCGGTAAGCATGCTCATCCCCGACGTCATCGGCTTCAAGCTGCACGGCAAGTTGCCCGCCGGGTCGACCGCGACCGATCTGGTGCTCACGTGCACCGAGATGCTCCGTCAGAAAAAGGTCGTGGGCAAGTTTGTGGAGTACTTCGGCCCCGGTCTCTCCTCGCTCGCGCTGGCCGACCGCGCCACCATTGCCAACATGGCTCCCGAATATGGCGCCACCATGGGCTTTTTCCCGGTGGATGCGGAGACGCTCAAGTATTTGCGCCTCTCCGGACGCAGCGACGAACAGGTGGCGCTGGTCGAGGCTTATACGAAAGCGCAGGGACTCTTTCGTACCGATGACACACCCGATCCCGTCTTCACCGACATCCTGGAGCTCGATCTCGGTACCGTGGTGCCGAGCCTCGCTGGGCCCAAGCGTCCGCAGGATCGGGTGCCGCTGTCGCAGAGCAAGGCGATGTATCGCGAGGCGCTCGCGGCGCAGCTGGCCACGCAGGCCGTCGCCACTCCGGCCGGCGTTGCCGTCGCCGAGGAAGAGGGCGTCGCGGTGTCGTACCGCGGGCGCGAGTTCACGTTGCGGCACGGGGACGTGGTGATCGCCGCGATCACGAGCTGCACGAATACCAGCAATCCCAGCGTGATGCTGGCCGCGGGGTTGCTGGCGCGCAACGCCGTGTCGAAGGGGCTGTCTACCAAAGCGTGGGTGAAGACCTCACTGGCGCCGGGCTCCAAAGTGGCCACCGATTATTTTGTAAAGGCCGGTCTCATGGAGTCGCTCAACACGCTCGGCTTCAATGTGGTGGGCTATGGGTGCACCACCTGCATCGGCAATTCCGGCCCGCTGCCGGCGGTGATCAGCGAGGCGATCGATAACGGCACGCTGAATGTCGCGGCCGTGCTCTCCGGCAACCGGAACTTTGAAGGGCGTGTCAATCCGCAGACGCGCTTCAACTATCTCGCATCACCGCCGCTGGTGGTCGCGTATGCGCTCGCCGGACGCATGGACATCGACCTCGCCACCGAACCGCTCGGCATCGGCCACGACGGCCCGGTGTTCTTGCGCGACATCTGGCCGTCCGCGCAGGAAGTCGAAGACACGATTCTCACGTCAGTGAAGCGTGAGCAGTTCACGACGCAGTACGCCAACGTGTTCGCCGGCGACACGTACTGGCAGGCCATCGACGCCGCAGCGGGCGATCAGTATGCGTGGGCGCATGATTCCACCTACGTGCAGCATCCCCCGTATTTCGAGGGGATGACAATGACGCCGCCGGGGATCCGCCCGATTACCGGCGCGCGGGTTCTGGGCATGTTCGGCGACTCCATCACCACCGACCACATCTCACCGGCGGGTTCGATTGCGGGCGCGAGTCCGGCTGGTCGATATTTGCAATCGTTGGGAGTTGAGCGAAAGGACTTCAATTCGTATGGCGCGCGGCGCGGCAATCATGAAGTGATGATGCGGGGCACCTTCGCCAACATCCGCCTCAGGAATGAACTCGTGGGCGGCAAGGAAGGGTGGTGGACCGCCACGGCGCCGGGGGCAGAGCCGGAGGCCCTGTACGACGTCGCCATGGCGCGTCAGGCGAGCGGGTTGGCGCAGATCGTGATCGCCGGCAAGGAATACGGCACCGGGAGCTCCCGTGACTGGGCGGCGAAGGGGACCATGCTGCTTGGCGTGCGCGCCGTGATCGCCGAAAGCTTCGAGCGCATTCACCGCTCGAATCTGGTGGGGATGGGCGTCTTGCCGCTGGAGTTCGTCAATGGCGAGACCCGACAGTCGCTCGGGCTCACCGGCTTCGAGATCTACGACATCGAAGGGCTCGATTCGTCGTTGACGGCACGCGCGGTGCTTACGGTGCAGGCCACGTCGATGGATGACGCGGTGAAGCGCTTCCGTGCCCGATGCCGTATCGATACGCCCGAAGAGATGCAGTATTACACGCACGGCGGCATTCTCCCGTATGTGCTGCGCAGTCTCGTCGCGAAATAATCGCGTGCCCTTCCCTGTCTCCGGCGGCGTCATCGCGTGAGCGAAGCCATTGCCCTGCTGGTGAATCCTGCGGCGGGACAGGGACGCGCGCGGGCCCGGGGCGCGCAGGTCCATCGGGCGTTGCAGCGCCTTGGCCCGGTAGAGTTACACGAGACGCGTGCACCGGGCGACGAGATCATGTTGGCCATGAAGGCCGCGCGCGATGGCGCACGGCTGCTCGCCATTGTGGGCGGCGACGGATCGGTGAGTCAGGCGGTACGTGGCCTGTTGCGCGTGCAGGCCACGATCCCCGTTGCTGTTTTTGCTGCCGGCTCCGGCAACGACCTTGTGAAATCGCTTCCTGCACCTTCCCACGATGTGGCGGCGATGGTGCGCTGCATCGCCGCCGGACACACGATGTCGGTGGATGCAGGGTTGATCGACGATATCCCCTTTGTAAACGCCGCCGGCTTCGGCTTCGATGTGGAGGTGCTGCGTCGCACGGCACTCCTGCCGTCGCCGAAGCGCTCCGGTCACGGCGCCTATCTGGCAACGGCCGTCAGATCGCTGTTTTCCTTTCCATGTTTCACTGCTACGGTGGGCGACACGCGCGGAAAAACGATAGGGGAGGGCGCGCAGCTGATGCTTATCTTCGCCAACGGTCGCTGCTTCGGCGGTGCCTTCCGCATCGCTCCCGATGCCTTGCTGGATGACGGCGCGCTCGACGCCGTGCTGGTGGGCAATCTTCCGTCAATCCGGGAGCGTTTGGCGGTCCTTGGGCGTGCTTTACGTGGTCGTCACGTGACCTCGGCGGGAGTGCGGATGGCGCGCGGCAGCGCCTACCGCGTGGCGTTCGACCTCCCGCCGATGTTCGAAGCCGACGGCGAGTTGCATCAGGCACGCGAACGGGTAGTGCATATCGGCGTACTCCCCAACGCCGCGCGCTTCATTGTGGAGCGCGCTCAGTTTCGCGGCGTCTTGATCTGATGCCCGATGACGCCGCCGAGCACCGCGCCACCCAAAGCGCCGATCGCGCCACCCTTCACGCGGTCACGCGACGTGGCCACGCCGATAACCGCGCCCGTCGCCGCGCCGATGACGGCACCCTTTTGCGTATTCCGTCGCTCAGCAGGCCGCGCCACGGTGCCAGCGGTGCCCCTCGCACCGACACGTCCCGCGCCGCCGGAGCGACGAACCGGCGCTGATGCCGGCGCGTACACCACGCGCTGTGGTGCTTGCGGATAGGCTCCCGGCGGATATCCCGGATAGCCGTATTGCGGCGGATACGGTTGCGGGCCATACGCCTGGGCACCGGGCGAATAGTTGGGCGCGTAGCCCTGACCGTATCCCAGTTCCGCCGGGCTGGCGAACTGCCCGCGCGCTCCCGGCGCCTGCGCAGCAGCCGCAAGATCGGCGCGTAACTGCTCGTCGATTCTCGCATCCGACCCACCGCACGCGGTGAGGAAACCAAAGACGAGCGATGCCAGCAGTGACAACACTGAGGATCGCCGTAGCGTACGAATCAGTTGCATGATGCCTCCCTCGTGCAGATGGCGGGCGATATGCGCCGCCGACACCCCCGGGAAAGGCATGGGCCGTGCCATCGCATGCCGCTCGCATTCCCTATGAAACTGCGCGGGCGGCGGCCCAGTTGTCCTCCTGAGGCGTCACCTGGCTGTCACCTGTGAGGACAATGTCTGCGGCGAGCAATCTGCAACGCCGCACCCGAGTACCTTTCCGTGAACGCAATAGCGCGTCCCTATCGCTCAGGAGCTTTCCTCATGTCCGTCCGTACGCGTCTGGCGCTGGTCGCCGCATCCTTTGCCTTCATTCCGAGCTTTGCCGGTGCTCAGGCGCCCGTCGTCCCGAAGGTGGGCGATGTCGCTCCCGATTTCACCGTAACGGTGGTGACCGCAGCCGGCATTGCTGCCAAGCCCTTCACGCTTTCGCAGCATAAGGGCGAAACGGTCGTTCTCGCCTTCTTTCCGAAGGCCCGCACCAGCGGATGCACCGTACAGATGGAGTCGTACCGCGACCAGTATGCGCAGCTGTTCAGTAATGGCAAAAAGGTGACACTCATCGGTGTGAGCGTGGACAACGGTGCGGATCTCGTGTCGTGGGCGAAGGATGCGAATTTCCCCTTCCACTTCGCCGCTGATACGGAGCGTACCGTTGGAAAGGCTTATGGCGCGAGCACGGGCACCGGATCTCACAGCCGCCATCTGTTCGTCATCAACCCGGCCGGCAAGATCACGTACGTGACTACCCCGTTCAACCAGATGTCGGCCACGGCCTACACGGATCTTGGTGCTGCGGTCACGCAGGCCTCCAAGGCCACGGCGGCGCGGTAGCTCCGTTGATTGGTGCACGCGCCCTTCTCGCCGGCTTGCATCAGGCCGCGGTGGAGGGCGCGTCGCCGTTTCCGCGCTCCCGCGACGCGGTACGCAAGTGGTTCGCCGGACACGACGTCGCCGAAAACGTGCCAGTGCATGTCTTCGCCCTGGGCAAAGCGGCACCCGCCATGGCGGCGGGTGCATTGTCAGCGCTGGAGGGCCTCCGGCGGGGCGTGGAGGGCGGCATCGTCGTCTCCTCACACGAACCCGGCACGGCGGAGCTGCACGGTGTGTCGCTCCCCCGCAACCTCGTCGTGTGCGTCGGCGATCATCCGGTGCCCGGCCCCGCGTCGTTGCACGCCGCCGATGCCATCGAGGATGCCGTTGCGCAGGTGTCGACGGGTGACGTGGTGCTCGTCCTGCTTTCCGGGGGGACGACCGCTCTGTGCGCCGCGCCCATCGCGTCGCTGACGCAAACGGTGGGTGATGCCGGCAAAGCGCAGGCGCACCTCGCGAATCTCGCCCAGACGCTGCTCGAGTCGGGGTTGGCGATTCACGAGATGAATGCGATTCGCCGTCGCGTGCTGCGCTGGGGCGCCGGGCGACTCGCCGTCGCATTGCAGGTGCATGGCGCCGCGTACGTGGCGACATTCGCCATCTCGGACGTGGTCGGCGACGATCCGGCCGTGATCGGCTCAGGTCCCTGCTCCCCCGACCCGCTGGACGAGACCACCTTTCTGGCACTGCTCGACGCCCACGATATGCGTACGCGCGTAGAGCGAGCCATCGGTACGGTGCTGGGGCTCGAAGGGAACGCGCATCCGCCGGCGGTGCCGCTCGCTTCCCACAGCGCGTTTGCGCGCGTCAGCTACACGATCGTGGCTCGCAACGCGGATGCGCTGCGCTCCATGGCGCAGCGGGCCGCCGACTACGGCCTGACGACCGTGGTGGTCGATGCCGCGCCGCTCGAGGGTGACGCCGCACTTCTTGGCGACGCCCTTGCCCGGCGCGCACTCGCGGTGGCGCGCACCCTTCCACGTGGTGGGCAGGCGTTGCTGCTGTGCGGTGGCGAACCGGTCGTGCATCTGCGCGACACCGTGGAACGCGCTATGCAACGGACAGACGACGCGGACGCCTTCATCGAAGACGAACCGTTGCGCGGCGGGCGCATGCAGGTGCTCGCCCTCGCGGCGGCGCTCGTGCTGGAGGAGGCCGCCATGAGCGGCGACGAGACGGTTCCCGCAGTGACCGTGCTCGCCGCGGGCACCGATGGCCGGGACGGCCCCACCGACGCGGCCGGTGCGATCGTCGATGCCGCCGTCCCGGCGCTCGCCCGCCGCGCGCGCCGCACTCCGGAAACCGATCTCGAAACCGGGCGCTCGTGGTACCCGCTTGACGGCGCCGGCGCACTGCTGCGTACTGGCCCCACCGGCACCAATGTCATGGACGTAGTCGCGGTACTCATCGAGCGCTGAGACGCGATCGTTTCCTTCTTCCCCCGAGCTGTCGCCATGCCCGCGAAACGCGTTCCTCGCCCCACCCCGGATGCCGCCATCGCCCCGGGCGATGACGCCGCCTCCGAGGCGTTTCGCCGACAACCGCGGCAGCCGCGCGGGCAAAAGCGCGTCGAGTTACTACTCGATGCAGCAGCGGCGGTCATCGCCGAGGGCGGGCTGCAGGCAGCCACCGCCGAGGCGATCGCTCTGCGCGCGCGAACCGCCAAAGGCTCGCTGTATCAGTTCTTCCCCAACCGCGACGCAGTGCTGGCGGCACTCGCCCTCCGGTATGCCGACGAGATGCGCGCGATCCACGAGCGCACCTTTCCCATGGATTCTCATGGGCTGTCGCTCGAGCGACTCATCGACCGGATCGTGAAACCCCTCGCCGACTTTCACGACCGGAATCCGGCGTTCCGCCGCGTCTTCGCCACGGTGGAGGGGCCGGTGGATGACACCCGCAGCGCGCCATCGCGGTTGCGCGCACAGCTGTTCGAGTCGTTCGTCGACCGCCTTGACGTACTCTTCTCGGCGCGCAACCGCACGCTTTCCACACGCGAACGACGCCGGGCGGCACTGGTGGCCGCATCCGTGGGACAAGCGCTGCTCGCGCGTCGAGGCCGTGCCGTCGCCGCCGACAAGAAGCCGCTGCTCGACGACCTGCGCCGCTTGCTGTTCGTATATCTGCAGCCGTTGCTGGAGCCGGTTGCCGGGAAGGGGGCCGGGCCGCCAACGATGCGCACGAGCACCACGGCGGCGACAGCCGCGCGCAGGCGATCGCGCCGCTGAAAGCGTTGCCCTGCGCCTCGCGATCGGTGAGCTTTCCCCGATGACCACCATCGTGACTCTCGGTCTCGTGCAGGACACCGCTTCCGACAACACCGCAGCCAACGTCGAGCGCGCCATCGCGCGCGTGCGTGACGCTGCTGCGCAGGGCGCGCGGATCATCTGTCTCCAGGAACTCTTCAACGCGCCGTACTTCTGCAAGAGCGTGCGCCCAGAACGATTCGACCTGGCCGAGCCGGTGAACGGCCCGACGATTCGCGCCTTCCAGTCGCTCGCCGGTGAGCTCGAGGTCGTGATCGTGGTGCCGTTTTACGAACGGCAGGCCGCCGGGCTGTATCGCAACGCCGCCACCGTGATCGATGCCGACGGCAGCGTACTCGGTACGTATCACAAGATGCACATTCCCCATGATCCGCTCTTCGAGGAGAAGTATTACTTCGCCCCGGGAGAGGTGACCGGCGACCAGCGGAGTGAGCCGCATCCGGGACTCAGTGGCTTCCGCGTCTGGCGCACCAGGTACGCCGACATCGGCGTGCTCATTTGCTGGGATCAGTGGTTTCCCGAAGGCGCGCGGATCACCGCGATGCTCGGCGCGCAAATTCTGTTCTACCCCACCGCCATCGCCTGGCACCCCGCTGAGAAAGCGACGTTCGGTGAAGCGCAGGTAGACGCGTGGCGCACCGCGCAGCGCGCGCATGCAATTGCCAACGGCGTGTTCGTTGCGTCCCCCAACCGCGTAGGGCACGAAGACGAGCCGGGCACCGACGGGCTCGAGTTTTTCGGGCACTCGTTCATCTGTGATCCGTTCGGCCGCTATCTCGCGCAGGCAGGCACCGAGCCGGCGATTCTCACGGCCGCATGCGACCTGCGGCTCATCGAAGAGACGCGCCGCAATTGGCCGTTTCTCCGTGATCGCCGCGTGGATGCCTACGGCCCCATCGCGCAGCGCTGGCTCGCCGGGCGTTGAGCATCGCATCGACCTCCGCGCACGGAACGACTCAACCGGCGGTGTGCATGCCGGCAGAGTGGGAACGGCACGATGCCACCTGGATAGGCTGGCCGCATCACGAGCCCGACTGGCCCGGCAAGCTCGGACCGATTCCCTGGGTGTATGCGGAGATCGTGCGTGCGCTGGCCCCGTATGAGCGCGTGGAGATTCTCTGTCATTCCGCGGAGGTGCAGGACGAAGCGCGCGAAGCACTCACACTGCACGGCGTGGCGCCGACACGCTACCGCCTGCATCTCCAGCCCACGGATCGCGTGTGGCTGCGTGACTCGGGACCGACTGGCGTGCATCGCGCCAACGGATCGGTTGCACTGGTGCACTGGGATTTCGATGCGTGGAGCAAATACGACAATTACGCGCTGGACGTCGAGGTACCAACGGCGATTGCATCGATCACCGGCCTGCCGCGCATCGAGGCGCTGCGCCACGATACCGGGCAACGGTTGGTGCTCGAAGGCGGCGGTCTCGAGACCGATGGCCGCGGCACGATGCTGGTCACTGAGGAGTGGTTGCTGTCGGATGTTCAGGTGCGCAACCCCGGCTTCACACGCGAGGATTACGAGCGCGCCTTTCGGGAGTACCTCGGTATCACTCAAACGATCTGGCTTGGAGAAGGGTGTGTGGGCGACGACACCCATGGGCATGTCGATGACATCGCCCGGTTTGTGGCGCCCGGTGTCGTCGTGCTGGCCCATGAAGAGAATCCCGACGACCCGAATCACGCGCGGTCGATGGACAATCGGCGGCGCTTACGACGAGCCACCGATGCCCGAGGCGAGTCGTTGCACGTCGTCACGTTGCCGTATCCACGCGCCGTGATCATGGACGACATCCGTTTGCCGGCGAGCTATGCCAACTTCTACATCGCCAATGGTGTCTGCATCGTCCCGACCTTCAATGATCCGAACGACCGGGTGGCGTTGAACACCCTCGCCGAGCTGCTACCGCAGCACGCGGTCGTGGGCATTCACGCCGTCGATCTCGTGTGGGGCCTGGGAACGCTGCATTGCCTTACGCAACAGCAGCCGGCCGCTCGCGTCGAGGGTCTCGCATGACTCTGCCTCCCACCAGCGCTACCGGCGGCCCCGGTGGCTCGGGGAACAACGATCCGGGATTGCCACGTTGGGCGCGAAAACGTCCACAGGAATCCTTGCTCACCGACGAGCGCATGAGCGCTTTCATCGGCCCGAAGTGGGATCGCGTGTACCGGAAAAAGCTCGCCCCCTTCCTCGAGGACGCGGCGTTCGTGCCCACCTGGAATTGGAGCGCCGCCTTTGCCTTCCCTCTGGGCATCTGGTTTCTCTACCGCAAACTGTATCTCGCCTTCGCCCTCTTTTTCCTGGTGCCGGGGATCGCCTTCAGTATGCTGACCGGCGCGGATGCCCCGCTCACGATGGATACCTTCCGGAATCCCGAAAATCAGTGGCTCGCGAAAATGTTCCTGGCGGTGATGGTCTCGAGCGCACTCGCGGCCGGCGGCACCGCCAACTGGTTTCTGTTCCGTCGCGCCCGTGTGGCCGCCCGGCTCATCAGTATGCAGCAGCTGCCGAACGACGAATCCCTGGCGCTGCTCACGCGTATTGGAGGGGTGAACAGACGAGGCTCGTGGTTCTTCCTTCTGTTGTGGGTCGTCCTGACGGCGATTGAACTCAGGGGATGACGATCTGCTCTGCGGCCAGGCCCGAGATGATCTGTGCCGGTTGTGTGACAGACCGCGTGGAACCTCAGGTGACGCACACCGCACGTGAGATGTTGTTCGTCGATGACTGACGCGGAGCTGGTTGTCCGGACCCGTGCCGGCGAGCCGGATGCGTTCGGCACGCTCGTGGGCAGATATTACGACGCATGCTGGCGATTTGCATACCATATGCTGGGAGAGCGCGCCGATGCGGAAGATGTCGTGCAGGAGACGTTCCTACGGGCTTATCTCGCGATCGGTCGCTATGACGAACGAGATCAGTTTCGTGGCTGGCTCTTCCGCATTCTGACCAACCAATGTCGAAACGCGCAGACGTCCCGCGGTCGCCGAACGAAGCGGTTCATCCAGGATGAGCTTGCCATCGAGTCGGCCCCGGCTCCGCCACCGGGACTCGCCACCGGCGTGGAAGATGCAGCCATTGTGCGAGCGCTGGCGCAACTCGACCCGCTGCAGCGTGAGGCACTGCTGCTCAAGTACGCCGAGGGGCTCGAGTACTCGGAGATGTCGGCGATGACGGGAGCCGGCGAGTCGGCGCTCAAGATGCGCGTGAAACGCGGCAGCGAACGACTGCGCGCTCTGCTGGGGACGCTCCATGACTGATCGAACGCTGCACTTTCCGTTGCCCGACGAATACGAAGACGCCGAGCTGCGCGCTCGCGTCGCTGCCGCGTATCAGGCCGTGCCGACTGCCGATCCCGCTCAGGTCGAACGGTGCGCACGGGCTGTGCTCGCTGCCGCGATGCACGCCCCGGCGGAGCGTCGCACGGGAGTCGTAAGCCCACGCTGGTGGTGGGGAGTGGCCGCGGCTGCCGTGCTGGTCGTGATGACGTCGCGTCCATGGCGTCCGGAGCTTGCCCGCAACGAGGCGGATTCGGCGTTTACTGCCTCCCGGCCGATTACCGAGCCACGTGGCGCGACCGTCGAGGAGCGCGGGGATGTCACGCGATTCGATTTGGTGCTCCCCACCGAGGCGGAGGAGGTTGCGCTGGTGGGCGACTTCAACGGCTGGGACGAGAACGCGACCCCGATGGTGCGCCGGGCTGGCAATACGACGTGGTCGGCACGCGTGCCTCTCCCCCCGGGACGTCATATTTATGCATTTGTGGTGGACGGACGTCGTTGGCTCGTCGATCCGCTTGCGCCGCAGGTCCCCGATGCCGGATATGGTCCCACCAATGCCTTGATCGTCGACGGCACCAACTGATGGTCCATCTGGCTTTCGTGGCGCTGTTCGCGATTACCCAATCGCAGTCGCAAGGGCCTGCCGCCCCCGGCGCGGCCGGCGCCGAGACGCATGCAGTGCGCGGGCGCGATGCCGCGGCCGACGCGCAGCTCCAATTCGATGCGGCACGCTTCGATACGCTTACGGCGAGCACGCTTCGCGCGATCCTTGACAGCGCGCGACACCAAGGGCTCCCGACCGCGCCGCTTATCAACAGGGCGCTCGAAGGGGCCGCCAGACGGCGGGGCGGTAGCGAGATCATCGCCGTGGTGCGACAACATCTTGCCGCTCTGACCAACGCCAAAGTCGTCCTGGGCGAGAAGTCCACGGTGGCCGAGCTCGACGCCGGAGCGTCGGCATTAAAGGTCGGGATCGATGCAAATACGTTGTCAGCGGTGCGCGCGTCCCGCTCGGCTGGCGAAGCGGTCACACCGCTGGTGGTGCTTACCGATATCGTGAAGCGGGGAGTTCCCACATCCACCGCGCGCGAAGCCGTCACGAGTATTGCCCGAATGCCTCACTCCGACGACGCTCTGCTGGGGTTACAGGTGACGGTGGCGCGGAATTCGCTGCGCGGACCGGGTATGGCTCTCGATGCGCTGAATCGTTATGTTCGGGGTACGTTATCCGGTACCATGTCGCCGCCCGCTCCCGCGACGATTGACCGCAAACAGGCCCGGCCTCCATTTCCGTGACGTTCGTCCGCCGCCTCCTTCGCTTGTCGCACCGCCGCTCCCTTGCGAGCAGCGGACTAGCTATGCCATGCGCGTTGGCGTCGCTCTCGCTCGGCGGCGTGATGCAGGCACAGAACCGGGGCGATGCGCCGATTGCCCCCGCAGCGACGATCGGTCCAGTCACCGACGCACCTACGCTGTCGGTGCTGGGCATGGCCGCGCTCGCCGACGGAGCGGGCAGATCACTCGCTCAACGTAACGATGTATGGTTCGGCGCTACGCAGCCTATCGGACGCTTGGGCGCGGTGCGCTTTTCGGCGCTTGGCAGCGGGAGATGGCGCGTGCGGGATGGCGTGTCCTCCGACGCGCAGGGACAGGGCGTCGTATCACTGCGCGCCCGCACCAGACTCGGCGAGCAACGGGTGTGGAGTGCGATCAGCTACGGCTATGCGTCGTCGAACGGACTCGCCCAAAGCGGAACGCTCTCATCGCTCGCGACAGCGCTTTCGAACCTCAATGTCCGTAGCGGCTCGGACACTACCGTGTCCCGTCGCGTCGATGTAGGTGCCATCGGACGTGCCGAAGCCGGTATGGTTACGCATCTCTCCGGCATGGAGCTGTCTTTTGGCTTCTCGGTGGAACGGGCCACGCGCGTGAGCACGCAAACGTTCAGCATCGACGAGCCCGACGTCGCGCCGCCGCCTTCCGCCGACGCCACTCGACTGACGAGCACCCAGACGCTGCGCACCCTACAGCACCGCGATCAGGCCACGGGGATCGCGTCGCTCGGATTCAACACCGGGCCAACCACCTGGCTTGTGTCCGTCACCGCGCCCGTCGCCACGTGGATCAGCAGCGACGCGCTGGCGCCCCGTCCGAGTAGCATCCCTACCGTCGCGTCGCTCGCGGTCGTCCAGCCTGTTTCGGGTTGGCTCTCCCTGGTCGGCGCGGCGGCGACGAATCGGTCTACGGTTGGTGGCACGGCATTACGGGATGAAGTCAGTCAACGCGGGCGCGGCGATTTCTCGCCAGTCGTGGCGCTGGGCGTTCGTATCGCTCGACTCCCCTCTCGCGGCCGCAACGACCTCACGCCTGAGGGCATTCTCTCCTTCGAGACGCGGACGCTGGGTGCAGTGGACTCGCTTTCGGTCGAGCAGGGAGCCAGTGCATCAGAGAGCGATACGTTGCGCGTGATCCTGCTCATCGATGCGCCGCGTGCCGAATCGGTAGAGTTGATGGGCGATGCGACCGGGTGGATGGTGACGCCGATGACGCGAATCCGGAACGGGCGCTGGCGCAAGGAGCTCAAGCTTGCGCCCGGCGTGCATCGGCTCACGGTGCGTGCGGATGGCCGTGGCTGGATCGCTCCGCCGGGATTACCCTTGGGTAACGACGATTACGGCTCGCCGGTCGGAATGATTATCATCCGAGGCAAGCCGTAACGGCCGTCCAGCGTACCCGCTGCGGCCATCAGCGACCACTAACGGCCACGCACCCGGATGACTCGCGTGGTGCTGTCGGTGACGCCCGCTGCCGCCACGATCAACGTCAACTGATAATCGCCCGCGATCCCCGCCGGGAAATTCACCGTCAAGCTTCGACCGGCACCGCCGTCCGGTCGTCCGTTGTCGGCATATCGGATAAATACCGGCGTGAGCGCCTTGGACAGTCCGACCGACGCGCTGAGTCGTTGGAAGAAGCTCGAGCCCAGCTTGGTGGCGCGCAACGAGACCTGGAGTGGTGCACTCGGGGTCGCTGGACGATATACCTCCCAGTAAACGCCGACCGCGGTTCCGGCCTCGATGTCGAGAGAGCCGTACGCCTGCAACGCATTGCGCTCCAGTGATGGCGCGAGCGACGCGTCGCCTTGCTGCAGCAACAGATAGTCGGACAGCCGCGTCTCACGCGGCAGCGGCTGCACCGTGGTGCGCACGCGGGCCGCGCGGCGCCCCGTAGCTGCGAGCACTTCGAGACTGGCCAGCACCGGCGCGGTAATCGGTGCGATCAGTGCGCCGTTGGCCTTCGCGGAGTCGCGGATCACCTGCTGCGCGACGCTACCATCGAACGCGTCGAGCGTGAGGCCGGCGACGTACGGGGCGCGGCCCATTTCCAGCTCGCGCACCAGTCGATAAGCACCCGCGACCAAGGTGGTGTCTCCACGCTTGAATCGCGAGAACTGATGCGGCAACTCGCCGAAGCCGGATGCGTAGCGGGGCGCGTAGCGCATACGCGCCTTGGCACGCCGCAGCTCCCAGCTGTCGTCGCTGGCACCGACCGGCGTCTCGATCGCTGTGCGCACGGGCATGAAATCGTAGCTGGGCGTGGGCTCATGCCCCGTTACCGAGGGCGGCCGCGGATCGGCCACACCACCGTTCTGCACCGACCACGCCGTCGGCCAACCGTAACGCATCTGCGACTCGAGGAGATCATCGCCCCACTGGAGGTCGTACGGAATACGGCCAAGCGAGTGCACACGTGACATCGTACGCCGAGCGAGCACTTCGTTGGCGAGATCGTTGCCTGGCAGCATCCACAGGGGCTGCGCCATCCGCAACACGCGCGCGTTTTCCGTTGCGCGCCTGGCACACGGGACCGCGCGATAGGCGTCCTGCGCCAACGGATCGATCCACAGGACGAGATCGGTCCAGGCACATCGCTGCTGAGCCGGCATTGCCGCCAGCGCCTTGTCGAACGCCACAGCCGACGCGGCGTGCCGATTTTCTTCATGCAGGGCCAGTCCTTCGAGCGCCGCGCACCACCACGATGTGCCGGTGCATCGTTGCGCCGTAGCTACTGCGACACCCGGACGGCCCGACTCGATCAGGTAGCGCACCAGCATTCCGTTGACCCAGTCATCCGAGCGATCGGCGGCTTGCGCCTTGGTGAGCAGCTCCAGCAGTTCCTCGCGCTCGATCCTGGCATCGGCACGTTCCGCCGGCGGCGGAACGTCGCCGTTGTTGTTCCAATAGCAGATGCGGCCGATCTGCACTTCGCAGAAGGCATCGGCGCCGCCGTTGTAAAAGCGCAGACCCAGGCGATGGTTCTGCTCGAACTGGTCCTGTCGCGAGCGAGCCTGTGAGCCGAGGGAGCCGATGCCACCGGCAGCGCTCGCATCGCGCAGCGGATCAACTGCGGGTGCCGTCAGGCGACCGCTGTCGGCGCTCGCTCCACCAGCACCCTGGCCCTGCGCAATGGCCGGAGCGCCCATTGCCGACAGCACCAGGAGTGCCAACGGCAGGACATGCGAATTACGCGACGTACGTGGTAGCTGAGTCATCGGATTCCTGCGGCCATGAACCTGCCTTCGAGATGATGTAGTGTAACGTGCGGTGCCCGGGCGAGCGACTTAGAAAGCGAAACGGACGCCCGCTGTCAGCGCAATGTTGTGCGCGAGATTGCCTTCGGCTCGGAAACCCACGGCATCCTGCGAGTTGAAGCGGCTGATGTAATCCTTGGCCTGAATGCGCAGCCCGAACGTTTCACTCACGCCAACATCCACCCCTACCCCGGCCGTATACGCGATGTTCGACGAGCGGGTGCTGAGGAAAGAATTCCGGATGGTGTTGGTCATACCGCCAAGGCCCAACTGGGCAAACGGTGCGAGTCCGCGACGACGCCCGGAGAGTCCACCCAATTCCAGTCCGGCGTCGTAGGCCCAGGTTTGTACGCTCCCCACGTTGACACCACCAAGCAGCGGAAGCCCCACCCGCAGGTCGCCGGACGCGTAGCCGAGATTGCCCAGCAACGAAACGCCGCGAACAAGCGGAACGCTACCCTGCGCGCCAAAGATCGGCGAGTTGGTCGCTGCGATATTGGTGCCGATCGGACCGTCGTACCAGCTGCCGGTCACCAGATACCCGGCGTAGGGCGCGAGCGTTGCTCCGACTCCGGTCTGCGCCTGCGCGGCGGCGGCGGCAAACGACAGGACGGCGGCGAGGGCGGAAAACGGGAAGGACGTCAACGAGGTGTGGCGCATCGCATCTCCATGAAAGAAATTCACGGATTGCTGGTGCATGGGACAGACCGCACGATTACCTGCCTTCGGCGGAATATCGCAACCTGTTGTGCAGTAAACGCTTACACTGACTCTCACGCACTCGGAAGCAGGTCGCGGTGTCCACTGTTAAGGACACCGCGCTGTGCCGACCGCGCGACGGTGCTACGGCGGTCGTCATGGCGCGGTGGGTATGTCGGGCTTCGAACGTGCCTTGATGTTGAGCATCTCCACGATCACGGAAAAGGCCATCGCCATGTAGGTGTAGCCCTTCGCGATGTGCTGACCGAGTCCTTCGGCCACGAGATTGGTGCCGATCAGCACCAGAAAGGCAAGCGCCAGCATCTTCACGGTGGGGTGCAGATCCACGAAGTTGCTGATCGGTCCCGCTGCGGCGAGCATCACCGCCAGCGCGACGACATTGGCGAGTATCATGATTGCGACGATATCGGCCATACCGACGGCCGTGATTACCGAGTCGAGCGAGAACACGATGTCAAGCAGCATGATCTGAATGATCGTCGCCCGCAGGGAGCGACCGCGCCCGCCCGCGGCCAGATTCTCCTCCGGCCCCTCAAGCTTGTGATGGATCTCCATGGTGGCCTTGGCGATCAGAAACAGCCCACCGAGCAGCAGAATGATGTCGCGCCCGGAGAACTCTCGTCCAAGCGCGCCGAAAAGCGGGTTGGTGAGGCGCATCACCCACGCAATCGACAGCAGCAGCAGGATGCGCGTGACAAAAGCGCCCATGAGCCCGAGGGAGCGCGCCTTCGGCTGCTGCTCAATCGGAAGCTTGCCGGCGAGGATGGAAATGAAGATGATGTTGTCGATGCCGAGGACGATCTCGAGCATCGTGAGCGTGACGAGGGAAATCCAGGCTTGCGGGTCGGCCAGCCAATCGAGGTTCATGATCAGAAGTTCTGAGACGTCGTGTGGAGGAGTTGCAGCGATATGAGGGAATTTAGACAGGCGACGCGCTCGCCCTCATCCCTTCCCGCGCCATTATGTTCGGATGATGTCTGATGCGACTTCCCTGCCGATGGGCCGTCCGGCCATCGTGTTGTTATCCGGCGGTCTCGACTCGGCGACCGCGTTGGCGGTCGCCAGGCGGGACGGATTCACCCCGTACGCCATGACCTTCCGGTATGGCCAGCGGCACGCGGTCGAGATCGACGCCGCGCGTCGCGTCGCTGCATTGCAAGCGGTGGCCCAGCACGTCGTGGTAGACATCGACCTGCGCCAATGGGGCGGCTCCGCGCTCACAGGCGACGTCGAGGTGCCCAAAGATCGGGACCTGAGGCACCCCAGCGACGAAATCCCCGTTACCTACGTGCCGGCCCGCAACACGATCTTTCTCTCGTTCGCCCTAGCGTGGGCGGAAGTCGTGGGCGCGCACGCCATCTTCGTCGGGGTGAACGCTCTCGACTACTCCGGCTATCCGGACTGCCGTCCCGAATTTATCACCGCCTTCGAGCAGATGGCGAATCTGGCGACGCGCGCAGGAGTGGAGGGAACGGATCGCCTGACGATCCATGCTCCGCTGCAGCAGCTGACGAAAGCGGAGATCGTGGCGCTCGGGCATTCGCTGGGCGTGGATTACAGCGTGACCACCAGCTGTTACGATCCGGCGGCTGACGGGACCGCTTGCCGGCACTGTGACGCCTGTCAGTTGCGGCTGCGGGGCTTCGCCGATGCCGGATCGAGCGACCCCATCGCCTACGCGGCGGCCTGACGTGTCGTACACGGTCAAGGAGTGCTTTTACACGCTGCAAGGTGAAGGGGTGCACGCCGGGCGCGCCGCCGTGTTCTGCCGCTTTTCCGGATGCAACCTGTGGTCCGGTCGGGAAGCCGACCGACAGCGGGCGGTGTGCACGTTCTGTGATACCGACTTCGTGGGCGTCGGCCCCGACGGCGGGAAATTCGCCACGGCAGCCGAGCTCGCGGCGTTCGTAAGATCGCGCTGGCCGGAGGCCTCGGTTCGGCCGTTTGTGGTGTGTACCGGCGGCGAGCCATTATTGCAACTCGACAGGGCGGCGGTGGAGGCCCTGCACGCAGAAGATTTTGAGATCGCGGTAGAAACCAACGGCACCCAACAGGCGCCGAGCGGGCTCGACTGGATATGCGTGAGTCCCAAAGCAGAGGCCCCCTTACGGCTGACCAGTGGCGACGAACTCAAGCTGGTGTTTCCGCAGCCTTCGGCGATGCCGGAGCGGTTCGCTCATCTGGAGTTTCGGCACTTCCTGCTTCAGCCGATGGACGGTCCGGAGGCTGCGGCAAACACGGCAGCGGCGCTTCGTTACTGCTTGGAGCATCCCCAGTGGCGCCTTTCCGTGCAGACCCACAAGGCGCTGGGCATCCGATAACCCGCACGGCGGCCACCGCTGAGGCATCCTTGGCCGGGACGGTGACGATTGCCACTCCCATCCAGGCAGGGTCGGCGATAGTTTCAGCCTCGTCCATTGAACGGTCGCCCCTTTTCCAGACCTTGTGCTCCTTTCCCGTCGCGCCCTTTTCCCGCTGAGTCTGTGCGTCGCGCTGGTCGCGTCGGCACCATCCGCAGCGGCGCAGGCGCTTGAGGAGCAGGCAAAAAAGCCATTCGCCGCGTGGAGTGCTTCGGCGCAGTCGATGCGCGACTCCATCGTGACCAAGGCCCGGGGTCAGATCGGCACCCGCTATAAGCTCGGCGGCACGAAGCCAAACGCGGCACTCGATTGCAGCGGGCTGGTAGGGTACGTCATGGGCGCGTTGGATGTCATGCTCCCCCGCACTGCGCAAAAGCAGGCGGCCGTAGGCGAGGCGGTCGCGAAGGACCTCGCCGCGCTCAAGCCGGGTGACCTGCTCACCTTCGGGCGTGGCAACCGGATCTCGCACATCGGGATTTACGTCGGCGATGGGCGCATGGTGCACGCCAGCACCACCAGACGTCGGGTGATCGAGACCTCCCTCAACCCGCGCTCTCCGCTCATTCGCCAGTGGAAAGGCGTGCGACGCCTCGTGAATGGCCCGGCGATCGCCGTTCGCGACAGTTTTCTCGCCATGGCCGACACGCTGCGCTGATCGCTCGCGCAGGACCACCGGTTGCGCAGACGCCGACGGAGCCACAGGATAGGCACGCCGGTCAAACGCCAGGTCATGTGGACGTGTCCCGTGCCCCCTTGCGCGTGAGCCGTGCTTTCCCCGGAGGAATCGCATGTTTTCGCTTCCCAGCTCCCGCTGGACCTTCTGCGTTGTCCTGCTCACTGCCCTGACGCTTCCGGCGGTGCTCCCCGCGCAGATGCCAACGGGCGCACCGCGCGACCGGCTCACCATCGCCGACTACTTCAACTGGGAGGACGTCTCTTCGCCATCGCTCGCTCCCGACGGCAAACAGATTCTGTACACCCGCACCTGGATCGACCAGATCAACGATAAGCGCGAGTCGTCAGTGTGGCTGATGCACGCGGACGGGAGCCGGAATCGCTTCCTGGTGAAAGGCTCCGATGCCAAGTGGTCACCGGAAGGCACGCGCATTTCGTACGTGGCGCCCGGCGAGCCCGGCGGGGCGCAGATCTGGGTGCGTTACATGGACGCCGAAGGTGCGACCACACAGATCACCCGACTCACCGAGCCGCCAAGCGACGTGGAGTGGTCTCCCGACGGCAAGTCGCTGGCCTTCGGGTTGCTCGTGCGTGGCACCGACAGCTGGAAAATTGCGATGCCGCCGGCACCGAAGGGTGCCAAGTGGACAGAGCCGCCCCGCGTGGTGACGAAGCTGCGCTATCGCGCCGACCGTCAGGGATTTCTCGAGGATGGCGTGCGCCAGCTGTTCACCGTCCCCTCCGACGGCGGTACGCCGCGACAGGTGACGAGCGGGGAGTGGGCGGCCAACGGCACCACGTGGATGCCCGACGGCAAGAGCCTCGTGTTCACGTCACTGCGCATTCCAGAGGCCGAGCATGCCTGGCGCGAAAGTGACGTATACAAGGTGGATGTCGCGAGCGGCACGATTACGCAGCTCACGCGCCGCAAGGGTCCGGACAACGGTCCGCTACCGTCTCCTGATGGTCGCTACATCGCGTACACCGGCTACGACAGCACCGACGCGACGTGGAAGGATGCCACCCTGTACGTGATGGATGCCAATGGTGGCAACGTACGCGCGCTCACCGAGCAACTCGACCGCTCGCCCAGCGGCATGATGTGGTCGCCGGACAACAGCGGGGTGTACTTCAATGTGGAGTCCGACGGTTCGCGCAATCTGCACTTCGTGAACCTGAAAGGGGAGGTTCGGGCCGTCACGAGAGGCGCGCATGTGCTCACGGTTGCCGACATCGGCGACAACTTCATGGCGGTGGGTACCGCCACGTCGCCGCTCAAGCCCAACGACATCGTTGCGTTTGATGTGCGCACCCCGGTGCTGCGACAGCTCACCGACGTGAACGGTGACATCCTCGCCGGGAAGCAGCTCGCGACGACGGAAGAAGTGTGGTACACCTCGGTGGACGGCTTCCGGATTCAGGGCTGGGTGGTGAAGCCGGCGGATTTCGACCCGTCGAAGCAGTATCCCCTCATGCTTGAGATCCACGGTGGTCCGCACGCGATGTACAACGTGGGATTCAGCTTTGCGCGACAGGATCACGCTTCGAACGGCTTCGTGATGCTTTACACGAATCCGCGCGGCTCAACGGGCTATGGATCGGCGTTCGGCAACGCCATCAAGAACGCGTATCCCGGAAAAGATTACGATGACCTGATGGCCGGTGTCGATACGGTGATCAATCGCGGCTATATCGACAGCAACAAACTCTATGTCTTCGGCTGCTCGGGTGGCGGCGTACTCACGTCGTGGATCGTCGGGCACACCAATCGCTTCGCGGCCGCCAGTGCGAACTGCCCCGTGACCAACTGGCTGAGCTTCGTGGGCACCACCGATGGGGCGAGCTGGTATTACAACTTCGCCAGATATCCGTGGGATGACCCGAGCGAGCACCTGCGTCGTTCGCCGCTGATGTACGTCGGCAATGTGAAGACGCCCACGATGCTCATGACCGGGGTAAACGACCTGCGCACGCCGATGGGGCAGACCGAGGAGTACTACGAGGCGCTCAAGATCCGGAAGGTGCCGACGGCGATGGTACGCTTCAACGGCGAATGGCACGGCACGAGCTCCACCCCGTCAAACTTCCTGCGCACACAGCTCTATCTGCGCAGCTGGTTCGACAAATATCAGCGGCCGCCGGAAGCCCCGCGCGTCACGCAGGACGAGCAGCCGTGACGTGAGGGATCTTCTCCTACGGGGGCGCGGCGCTGATATCGGTGCGCGCGCCCCCGAATGGCAACTGCGTCTTGCCGGCGCCGTGCTCGGGCTGGCGCTCGTGCAGATCGCCGTGGTCCTCGGCCTGTGGAATGCCACCGGCGTTTCGCACACCGCGGCCCGGGTTGTGGGGATGCTGTCCGGCGCCGTGCTCGCCCCCACGCGCGTCGGCTGCGTGCTGTGGCTGGCGACGGGTGGGCTCGGTGCGCTGTTGCTGTTCGTGACATACACGCCCGTCGTGCAACCACTTGTCGGACAGTTCATCCGGCGTGACGATCTCATGGCTCCGGCAGCGGCGAGTGACCCGGCGAGCGCGGTGGTGGTCTTCTCCGGTGGCGTGACCTCGGAGGGACGCCTGACCGGAGCGGCGCTCGACCGATTGCTGAGCGGCCTGGCAGAGGCTAAGCATCGGCAGATCGGGACGCTGGCGCTGTCGGTCGTCCGCGACGAACCTGGCGCGATCGGTGCCAGCTCGGAGCGCGATCAGCGGGAACTGGTTTCGCTCTTCGCTCCCGATCTCGACGTCCGTTTCGTTTACGACGTGCACAGTACCCGCGATGAAGCGCTCGCCTTCAGCGCGATGGCGCGCACGCACGGGTGGCGACGCGTGCTCGCGGTGACGTCCCCCACGCATACGGCTCGCGCCTGCAGCGCGCTGGAGGTCGCCGGGCTCGCGGTCCACTGTGTTCCGTCGGTGCCGCGCGACTATGCCGTGTCACGACTCGATCGCCCGGAGAACCGACGCCTGGCCTTCGCCGACGTGCTGTACGAAACGGCCGCACGTACCCTCTATCTCGCGCGCGGCTGGATGCGCTGAGCGCCGCGATGGTCGAACACGACCTGACGCGGAGCGATCGTGGCGCCTCGCTCAGCCATGCAGCGCCGGCCGGCCCACCCGCGCGATCGGTAATGCTGATGACGCGATTGACTCCCTGCGGTTCGGTGATGCTGGTCAAACGATTGACTCCCTGCGGCCGGGTGACGCCATTGTCTGTCCACGCTTGCAACGTATCGGTGATGTATGTCGTGGTCACGTCGATAGCGCGTAGCGTGACCACCGTGCTCCGCAGACCGCTGTCAGGCTCATAAACCACGACGATGTGATACTGATGCAGCGCGCTCCTGCGCTCCGCCCATCCGCCTGCCTAGGCACGAACCCGGCTTTGCCGCCGAATTTCTGCGGACAGCTGCGTCTTGGCCGCGAGCATCGCCCTGCGCACCATGAGGCGCGCCGACTCGAGGAGCTCCGGAAGTCGAAGGATCAGGGATTCGATCGGCGGGGTACGCACGTCGGGCGCCGTCGTCGGCGTCTCGGGTCCCCGACAGTCGGTGGAGATCACCACCAGTGCCAGAAGTGGTGCGAGATTCGCCGGTGTGATGTGTGACACTGTCATGGGACGCTCGAGACCGGTACGTTTTCCGAGTGAATTCCCCACGCCCAACCCACTCCATGCGTCCACATTTTTTCTGTAAGAAAAGCACCGCGCTGGCGATCGTCGCGGTCACCGCCTTAGCGGCGTGCAGCGACTCCGCCAGCCGGACGCGCGCCGACTCCCTTGCTGCGGCGTTGGCCACGGCCAGCGCTGCGCGTGATTCACTGCAGGGGCTCATCCAGGGAAGCGCCGCCGAAAGCGACCGCGCGCTGGCAGAGGTGGTCGAGGCCTCGAAGTTCGCCGATCTGGTCGATGCCGAGCTTCGGCAGGTGCGTGGGCTCACGTCGAAAGTGCAGGTGAATCCCAGCGATGAATCGGGACGCACCGAAGCCGCCGCCGCGCAGAAAAACATTCTCGATCGGCTGAAGCAGATGCGGCAGCGACTCGCCGCGCGGCAGTCACAGCTTCGCGCCTTGCTCGATACGCTGTCAGCGTTACGCGCGGACTCCTCCAGTGCCGCTACGCTTCTCACCGACCTGAATGCGCGACTCACCCTTCGCGACCGGGAGATCGCAGTTTTCCAGGATGAAGTGCGACAGCTGCGTGAGCAGAATGAGCAGCTCACGACCGACAAGGCCGTGCTCTCCGATACGGTGAAGGCCATGGACGTGCGCGAAAATCGCGTCTATTACACCGTAGGGACACGCCGCCAGCTCATCGCCGACGGCGTTGTGATCGAGGAAGGGGGATCACGTGGCCTGCTCATTGTCAAGCTTGGCAAGACGCTCGTGCCTGCACGGACGCTCGACGATACCGACTTCACACGCGCCGATCGCCGTGAAGTGCTCACGATTCCGCTGCCACGAAACGACCGGGCCTACAAGATTGTCTCGCGACACGACGTGAGTCTGATCGAAGCGGGCAAAAAGGAGAAGGATGGATCGTTTCGAGGTGCGAGCATCCGCATCACCGATCCCACCAGATTCTGGGCAGCCTCACGTTACCTGATCATCGCCGAGAAGTAAGGCGCCACATCAGGACGGCTGTCAACGCGGCGCTTACGGCACTCCAGTACGCGCCGCGTTGTGCAAGTGACACCCACGCCACGTGCCCGTCGTGCAGCACGACCGCAGGCTCGGCGAAGCGATACCACCAGCCATTCGCTCCTTGCGTGTTGAGCACGACGGCCAGCACCCAGCCCAGAATAAGCAGCAGGTGCGCCCCGACTTTGTGATCGAGAATCGCGTGGACGGCAGCAGACAGTACGGTGAGATGTACGAAGGGAAGCCAGAGTACGAATACCGTCCACGCGCTCCACTCTTCCAGCGCGCGGCCCCCCGCAGCTCCCGTGCAGCTCCCGCCGCATGCGCCCCGCGCGAGTGCAATGAGCAGGGCGCCGACGGCCAGCGGGGCCACGAGTGAGAGCTGAGCCACCAGCATTCCCATCAGGCGGCCCGCCCCAAGCCTCCACGTGGGCGCGGGGGATGAGTCGATGAGCGCATCCACGCGCACATCACGGTCCCGCCAGTGCAGCTCACCGGCATAAACTGTCGCCAATAGAATAAGAAACAGGCGCGAGTGGGTGGAGACGGCACCGAGAACGCCGGCAAGCGACGTTGGTGTCCCCGATGCGGATCCAGCCGATACCGCCGAGCCTGTCCCGGCCCACCCGTTGATTAACGCGTTGAGCACGGCGAGCACCGTGATCACTCGCCACCCACCGTCGCGCATCATCCATTTAGTGGTAACGCTTCGCACCGCCAAGATCACGCCAGTGGTTCGGTGTTTCGCCGTCGCCGCCTCCGGTTCATGCGCTGCCATTCGCTCCGATGGAGCCGTAGGTGGGTGCCCGGCACCAGCTTCGGGTACCGCCCACGTTACGCGTCGGGCCGCCACGGCGGTGGCCGCAGCCGCGATCGTCAGCCAGAGCAGCCGGTTGCCTGCCAACCGGGCGTCGATCGGGATCTCACGCGTCCGGCGTTGGGTCTCCGTCCAGCCCCGGGTGCTGGTCAGAACGGGCGCATTCGCGAAGGGGTCGAGCAGAGCGCCGAGCAGGCGGGTGCGCGGATGCCCCTCGAGCGCTAGCGCCAGCTGCCAGATACCCACCAGCAGGAGCGCCATGGCCAGCACCCCAAGGATGCGCCGGGTGAGCGCCCCCGCCGCCGCCAGCAGCCCGGCGACCACCACCATCGTGGGCAGTGAGATGAGTGCGAAGGCGCGCAGATAGCGCGTCACCCCTCCCCACGCCACCTCGTTTCCCGTGAAGGCGCTCAGGCGCGCACCGATGGCCGCTCCCAATGGCATGGCGGCGTACACCGCCGAGAGCACCACCAGCGCGGCGGCGAAGCGCGCGAGGAACCAGTCGCGGGTCGATACGCCGCTGGTCGCCACGAGTGCACGCGTACGGAGGGCATCGTCGCGTAACATGGTTGTCGCGACCACCATGGTCGTGATCACCTGTCCAAAGGCCGTCAACCCGCCAAATGCGAGCGCCAGCGACCAGGGACTGTTGGCCGGCACCGCACCGCGATCATTCACCAACTGTACCGCATCGGAGGCGGTAAATCCCAGCGCGAGTAAAAAGAAGACGAGCGCATAGAGCGTGGTGAGGGGCTCGCGCAGCTGTTGACGGATCTCGAACGTGCAGACGGCGCGCATCGCCGCGCGCCCTCGTGTCCTGATCAACGCCCGGCTTTCAGAGGTGCGGGAGTGTACGGTTGTCAGGATCACCGCCCTGAAAACGCCAGTCCAGCTCTTCGGCCGAGAGCGGACGAATGGCGAGATCGACAGCCAGCCACGTGGTTTTGGCAAAGGGGTAGCAGAGCACGCATCCCGACAGCATCAGGAACGCCGTCACGTAGGTGATCAGGTCCCAGGGCGGATTGGGCCAAGTGACATACACGAATCCGCACACGGAAAAGAACAGAATCAGTTCGACAGCGATCAGATTAAACAGGTACGCGCCCACAAAGTAGTCACTTTCGCCCCGCTCCAGCCGGATCCCGCACGTCGGGCAGTTGCTCTTGATCTCGAAGAAGCTGGAAAAGATTTTCCGGCCGCCGCAATGCGGACAGCGCAGTTGCAGCGCCCGCATGATAAGTTGTATCAGGCCCGGGCATACGGCCAGCTTCAGCGTCGGCACGAAGCAGATCGAAGGGGGAGGGCCATCAGTAAAGATAACGCGATCGCTCGATAAATGCTTACCAGCTTACAGGATTGCCCATCGTGGAGCCGCGCAAGGTGTGCCCCCAGTGCGGGGAAGAGTACGATGAGTCGGTGGCCTTCTGCCCGCGCGATGGCACCGGCCTGGTCACAGGCAATTCCCGGCAAACGGAGTTGGTCGGTACAGTGATCGGCGGCCGCTATCGCGTGGTCTCTCGCGTTGGCGAAGGAGGCATGGGTCAGGTATACCTCGCCGAGCACATCCGCATGAAGCGCAAGAGTGCGATCAAGATCATGCGCCCTGCCTTGGTCGGCGACGCCGAAGCTCTGCAGCGATTTACGCGCGAGGCGGAGAACGCCAGCAAGATTTCGCATCCGAACGTCGCGTCGATCTTCGACTTCGGGGAAACTGACGATGGCCTTGTCTATCTGGCCATGGAGTTCGTCGATGGCGAATCGCTGGCGGCGACACTCAAGCGCGAAAGTGCGCTGCATCCCGTGGTGGCGGCAGACATCATCGCCCAAAGCGCCGATGCTCTGCACGCCGCGCACGAACTCGGCATCCTGCATCGCGATCTGAAGCCGGACAACCTGATGCTCACCAAGCGTCCCGACGGAACGTTCGTCGTAAAGCTGGTGGACTTCGGCATCGCACGCACCATGGACAGCGGCACGCAACAGGTGACGCGTACCGGCTTCGCGGTAGGCACCCCGGAGTTCATGTCTCCCGAGCAGCTGTCCGGAGACGTGCTCGATGGACGCTCCGACCAGTACTCACTGGCGCTGGTCGCCTTCATCGCGCTGACGGGCCACGACGCCTTTGCCAACTCGTCGTCCAAGGAATCGCTTATTGCCCGGCTCACCAGTCGTCCCCGGCGGCTCGAGGAAGTGCGCAGCGATCTGGAGTGGCCAGTCACGCTACAGGATGTCATTGATCGTTCGCTCGCTCCTGATCCGGTAGACCGGTATCCGAGCGTCGCCGAGTTTGGCTCCGATCTCGCCAACGCGGTCTCCGAGATGACGCCGACGCAGACCGCGGAGATCTATCGTCACGCGCTGGGACAGCGTATGGCGAGTGTCGCCTCGCGCACGCCCGGAGACATGGGGAGTGTACGGGCGGAGCCGATGGACCAACGCTCGCCGCGAACGAAGGCCGTCGCCGACAACAAGCGACAGCGGCGCGATCCCACCCGCATGCGCCGACGGCCGGCCTTGCTCCCGTACCTCGTCATGGCGGTGGTGCTCACCTACGGGACCTGGTGGTACGGCTCGCGTAAGGAGCGCGGTCCGGCTCGCGAGATGGCCGATCGCATCGAGACAGGCTGGTTGTCCGCCCGGCAGTGGGTCGCGAATCTCACGGGGGGAACACAAACCGCGGCGCCGGTTTCCACAGATTCCTCTTCGCAGCCGGTGAAACGCCCGGCGCCGGCGCGCAAGCCGAAGCTGTCGTCCACTCCGGTACGCACGAATTCTGTTCGTGCGCCGGACAGTGCGAGCATCGCGGCGAAAGCGCCACCCGTGTCGGACAGCGTGCGCGGAACGAGCGACAGTGCCATTCCGCCCATGACGCCACGCTGATCGCCATTACCGTGAAGTAGCGCGCGGCGACCGACACGCCCGCCGCGCTGTTCGGCCTGTCCGATCGACGCCTCGCCGGCGAATCCGCCCACGCGACGCCCGGGGCTTACTTCCCCGCGCCAGCGTCGAGGTCGTTCCAGTTGAGGATGGCGTTGAAGCCAAGAAAGAACGTGCCTTGCGTCTGCCACCGCCAGAACGGACGGATGGCGAACATGACCACGTGTCCCTTGCCGATCGGCGCGTCCACGAGCTGAGCTCGATTCGCCAGCGCATCGCCGCCGGCGAGCGTGCCGCTGAGCAGCATGTCGTTGGCGTTCGCCGGAAATTGCATGATGACGCGGGGACGCGTGCCATCGATGCCCGTTGCACCGCCGAAGACCGACGGCGTACTACCGCCTCGGGTTCCGGCATTCGCTCCGGCTTCGCGCGGAAGGGACGAAACGGCTGGAGCGGCGGGAATAGCCGCCGAACGACCCGGCATGGGAACGCCGGTAGAGTCCTCCGTGCCGAAGCTCCACGTGGAGAGACGCAACGGATTCGCGTTGGGCGTCACGTTCTGGCTCACGCTCGCGCCCGCCCGGCCCCCACCGCCGGCAAAGAGACCGGCCGATCCTCCCACCGCAAGCACCGGATCCTGGTTGAAATACACCGGCAGCTGCGCATCGAAGCCGTACGCCAGCGGGCTGGTGCGATCGCTTACCACGCCGCGCAGAATGGTGCCTCGCGCAAACAGGCCGTCCGGCGACTCCACCGTGATCCCGCTCGTGAGGTTGTAGACGGGGAAGATGGCGGACGTCGCGCCTTCGACGATCAGCGTGCCGCCCGCCTGCACGAACTTGTACAGTTCCGCGAGGCCGTCGATGCCCATCCCACCGCGAATATCGTCCGCGCTGTCATTGGCGCCAAGATTCGGCGTGGCAGCCGTCTTTTTGTAAGGCAGCGGCGTCTCGCCGCTCTTGATGATGCCGGCCACGTGCGCCTGCGCACTGCCGCCCACGTGGGGATAGATGATGACGTCGTATTTCGCTCGCAGATTCCCCTCGCGCAGCTTCACGTCGGCGAAGTACGTGTACGGCATGCCGTAAGTGTCGAGCGCGGCGCGCACCCATCCTTCGTCCTGCGTGCGCTGCCAGGCGTGTACGTACCCAACGCGTGGCAGATCCAGTTCATGCGTCTTCACGGAGGGAAGAGCCGCCACGGCGTACGCGGTGAGGCCAAGCGCTTTAAGCGACGCCTCGATCCGGCTCCGATCGCCGGCGGGAATGATGAAGGCACCGGCGCGGAACGACCGACCGGCGGCGTCGAAGGGCGCTTCCGCAGCAAGCATGCGCGTGCTCGCGAACGACGTGCGGAACTTCATGAGGTTGTTATCCGTGGTGTGATCCACGATCAGCACGTTTCCCGGGCCCTGCACGCCACCGGGCGCGCGGGCACGCATGGCGAGCATGGTCATTCCCTGCTCGAGAATGGAACGCTCGGCTATCGGAAGTACCGCGACGTTTCGCATGAACTGAAAGGTCCATCCCGTATCGTCATACGGTCGCGGATTCGACGGCGAGTAATTCTGAATGCTGAAATACATATCGGCGAGCGTGCGATACGGCTGGTCGCCGCGCACGATGTAGTCGCCCGGCTGCACCGCAAGTCCGCCAGCGGTGAAGCCGGCGGTCGCCGTATGCACTTCCAGCCCTTGCTTGCGCAATTCGTTCACTGCATCGGCGGCGTCGGCACGACGACGCTGCCCCGCCGGAATCACCCACGCATACGGACCGGCGCCGGTCGTACCCTTTTCCACAGCCCGCTTGTTCTTGAGCCAGTAGTTTTCGAGATAGGTGGTCCGGTTGTCGGCGAAGTGCTTGAGCGAGAAGAGCACTCCCGACTGCTGGATGTTCACGTTGTTGCGTGGGCCCCACTTGATGTACGGCAGCGGCGGATTCGGGCGGAACCATTCCCGGCTGGTCGTCGTCGCCGGCGGACGGACTTCGTAATTGTCCGGCCCATAGCTCTGCACTTCGTAGAAGCGCCCGATGGCGTTTTTGGTGTGTGCCACGAAGAACATGTAGTTCGGCGTCCATCCGTCGTAGAATCCGTACGTCCACACGCCGGGCACGCCACGTTTGGTGAGCTGCTGCACGTCGTTCTGCGCGAACATCCACCATTCGCTCACCGTGATCGGGTCGATCGCTTCGTTGTACGGGCCGGTGCCGGTGGAGGAATAGAGGTAGGCGACCGACTCGTGCAGGTCGTGCATCACCTGCGGCTTCCACGCGAGAAAGAAGTCGTTCACGTTTTTCGTGAGGGAGAGGAACTGCCCTATCCCGTCCCGGTTGTTGTCGTGCGCGACGTATTTGCCCCAGTACATCAGCGGCAACCGCGCACTGCCCGGCGGCAGCGACTTGTTGTAGTTGTACGTGTCCACCTGCTTTTCACGGCCGTCGACTTCGATGACCGGGGTGATGAAGGTGATGATGTTGTTGCGGATCTCCTGAATGAACGGAGTCTCCTGCACGATCAGCCGGTACGCGAGTTCCTGCAGCACCTCGGGGCCGCCGTTCTCCGGGGAATGCATGCCGCTGGTGAGCCAATACATCGGCTTGGTGCTCGCGATCAGGCGCTGCGCTTCCGCATCGGTGGTCCGACGGGGATCGGTGAGCGCGGCGATGTCAGCCTTGTACGTGTCGAGATTGGCGATCGTCGCCGAATCGGCGATCGCCAGCACGACCATGTCGCGCCCTTCCTCGGTCCTGCCGATCGTCCAGTAGCGCGCGCGCGGCGACGATTTCGCCAGCGCTTCGAAGTAGCGATGAATGTCCTTCGCGTACGTCAGGACACCCGGCGTTCCCACGATACGCCCGTGAAAGCTGAGCGGTGTGGGCACCGTGGGTGACGCGGGAAGGTGATCCACCAGCTCGGTGGTAATGCGGGCATCCTGCAAATACTCCGTGATCTTCGCGGTGTACTCCTGGTCGATTGGCTGCGTGCTCCCGGCACGTGCGCCGGCGCCGGCCCTCGCACCCTGGGTGGTGCCTTGGGTGGTGCCTTGGGTGGTGCCTTGTGCGCCGAGTCGCATGAACGGCCCGGCAAGCACCGAGACGGCAACGGCGCAATCCGCGACGGCGCGCGCAGAAAACCGATACCGCAGAAGCCGTGAACGGATCGCACGCAGCATGACAGGACACTCCGGTACTCTGAGGGGGAACAGCCGCTTGCCGTGGCGAGAGCATAGCGGTCGCGTGATCGCCAGCATGCCTCCTGATTCGTCTACGCACAAGGCGCTGAGGTCGCTCGGACCGGAGTTGGCGTATTGCCTCCATCGGAGCGCCTCTGCTCTTTACAGGGATGACTGTAGACACCCCCGTGGCCCCGCCGCCGTTTATCGCCCGCACGGCCGACATCGGCCTGCTGCTTGTTCGTGTGATCACCGGCGTGATCTTCATCGTGCATGGTGCGCAAAAGATCTTTGTGACCGGCCTGCCTGCGGTCGTCAGCTACTTCGGCGCGGTTGGCGTACCGTTGCCGCAGCTGCTGGGCCCGGGCGTCGCGATGCTCGAGCTGCTGGGGGGCACCCTGCTGGTTGTGGGACTCTTCGCTCGTCAGGCCGGATTGCTGCTGATGGGCGCGATGATGATCGCCACGGTACTTGTCCATCTCGAGGCAGGCTTTCTCCTCCCGAAAGGATACGAGTTCACGCTGCTGCTGGTTGGCGCTGCGAGCGCCACCGCATTTGCCGGCCCCGGACGCTACTCCCTCGACGCCTTCCGCGCACGCGCCCGTTCAGCACGGCGAGATACCTCGTTTCGCCGCTAACAGCGGCGCTTCGGGATGCCGCTTCCTTATTTCCTGATGTTGTGCCTCGCCGTGATTTCGTGCGGGTAAGTCCGGGCCGAAACGCTCAATTCGCCGGATTTCCCCTGCGAACTCCGTGTGCGCTGCAGCCTTCTGCGGATCTACGCGGAATGCGCGGATCGGGGCCGTGCAAGACGACGAAACCAGGCGCGCCGTTGCCTGCACATCGAACCCTCATGGTCAGAAGGCTCCGTCATCGTGGCCGTGTGGGAACGCTCATTCCTGCCGCTTCCAGTTGTCTCGCCAGCGCCGGCAGCTGCTCGGCACGCACGCGCGAGAGACGCGCCGACTCCGCCTGCAGATCACTCTGCAACGACCGGAAGAGCATGCGCTGCGCTTGCGAGACCTCGAAAGAAGCACTCAAAACGCTCGCCAGCGATCCGAGACGGCTCGCGAACGAGATGCCGGGAGTTCCCACCTGTTCGTCCTCTTCGACCAGTGCTGCCACAGCGGCGCCCGCGGCGTCATTGGCGTTGCGGGGCGCTTGTGGCGCGGCGCGTGCGGCAGGCGACTGCCCCATGACGCGAGTGAACCGCGCGAGTTGACGGTCGGCTTCGCTCAGAGCTGCGGTGATCGCCGGGGTCACCTTGTCTCGGCTCGAATCGGCCAGGTGCCTGAGCTGCGCGAGGTGACGCATCGTACTCTCGGCTACCGCCTGAGCATCGGCCACCGACCGTTGGAGGCGCACAAGCGTGAGCCGGAACGCATCGAGATCGCGCAGCTCTGCTACGGTCATGACCTGCTGGCTGTCTCTGAGCAACGTGAAGCGCTGCGTGAGCACCGTGGCGGTGCCGCGCACGGGCGTGACGGTGAGGCGTGACATGTACGGCCCGGGAACGGCCGTGTAGGTGGGAGAAGCCCCCGCACCGCTACGTCCGAAGCCGCCCCGACTGTCACCCGCCGAAGCTGCAGCGGTTGCGGTTGCGGTTGCGGTACCCGTGAGCGGCGCGCCGACGCGCATATCCCACACCAGACGATACAATCCTGCCGTGCGCGACACCGGCAGCTCGCGTACCACCCGTCCTCCGTCATCGACAATCTCGAGCGTGACGGTTGCGCTATCGGGGAGACGGTTGAGCAGGTAGGCGATGCGTACGCCGTGGTCAGGATTCTGGCCCGTGAAGCCGGTGGACCCCATCCCGGAATTGCGGCTGGTGTTGGGTGGGGAGGCGATCTCGTCGCGCGGTGCAAAAAGAAACGCGACCGGCGCCTGCTTCGCCTCCGCGAGCTTCTCGACTGCCGCCAGGTCATCGAGGATGTAGATACCCCGCCCGTGCGTGCCGAGCACGAGATCGTTCCACCGTTCCTGAATCTGCAGGTCCCAGACGGGAACGCCGGGAAGCCCGCTCTTGAGTGGCGTCCACTGCGCGCCGCCATTGACGGTGAAGAAGGCGCCGAATTCGGTACCCACGAACAACAGCCCCGGCTGACGGTGATGCTCGCGGATCACCTGTACCGAGCCACCCATCGGCAGGTCGCCTGCGATGGCGCTCCACGTCTTGCCGAAATCGGCGCTCTTGAGCACGTACGGCGTGAAATCGTTACTCCGATGACCATCCATCGTGGCGTAAACCGTTCCTTCGGCGTGGCGCGACAGGATCACGCGGCTTACATATGTCGTATCGGGCACCCCGGGAAATGTTGTCGTCTTCGTCCAGCTCGCGCCGTCGTCGCGGGTCACTTGCACTACGCCGTCGTCGGTACCGACCACCAGCAGACCGCTGCGGCGTGGCGATTCATCGACTGAGGAGATGTTGCTGAACTCCGCCGTGCCTTCGTGAAGCCCGAGCACATCCGGTGCGGGCCTCACGCCACGCATGGGAAGCGTGTTGCGGTCGATGTGGCGTGTCAGGTCGGGGCTGATCGTCTTCCACGATTCGCCGCGATCACTGCTCTTGAACAGATAGTTTGCCCCAAGGTACACCGTTCCGGCGGCGTGACGCGACGGCACGATCGGCGCACTCCAGTTGTACCGATGGGATTCGCCTGTGGGTTGCAGCGGTTTGATCCCCTTCGATTGCCCGGTCCGCGTGTCGTAGCGCACGATGCCACCATTTTGCGACTCGGCGTAGACAATGTTGTGATCGAGCGGATCGGTCACATTGAAAAATCCGTCGCCGCCGGCCATGCGAAACCACTCCGCACTGGTGGGGCCATAGCTGTTGCGCGTGCGGCTCGGTCCACCCCAGGTGGAGTTGTCCTGCAACCCGCCGTAAACGTTGTAATACGGGCGGGCGTCGTCAACCGAGATGGCGTAGAACTGCGCGCCCACAATGTTCTCCACGTTGTACCACGTACGACCCCGGTCGTGCGAGATGTCGATACCCCCGTCGTTGCCGAGAATGATGTGCTCGGGCGCCTCGGGGTTGATCCACAGTGCATGTGCATCGCTGTGCACGCCGCCGCCGTTGGCAAAGGGCGTCCACGTGCGACCGCCATCGGACGATTCCTGTGACGCCGCATTGAGCCGATACACATGCTCCGCGTCGGTGGGATCACAGCGCACCTGGCTGTAGAACCACGCCGTACCGTTGCTGGTGTTGGTCTGACGCCACGTCGCCCCGGCGTCGTCGCTTCGATAGAAGCCGTTGGCTGCACCCTTGGCGTGCACCGAGGCGTACACGGTCTTCGGGCGCGAACGGCATACGCTCAGGCCGATGCGTCCGATTTCTCCGGTGGGCAATCCCTTTGACAGTCTGGTCCAGCTCTTTGCGCCATCGGTGGTCTTCCAGATGGCGCTCTCCGTGCCACCGGGCAGGAAACCGTACTCGCGCCGTTCCCGCTGCAGCGAGGCGGCATACAGCACGTCAGGATTGGACGGATCCATGACCACTTCGCCGAATCCGGTCTGATCGGAGATCTCCCTGGTGTTCGTCCAGCTCTTGCCTCCATCAGTGGTCTTGAACAGGCCGCGTTCACCACCAGGCGCCCATAGCGGGCCGACGGCGGCGACGTACACCACGTCCGGATCACGCGGATCGATCACGATGCGACCGATGTGCTGGGTCCTCGGGAGCATCGCTTTCGACCAGGTGCGCCCGCCATCGGCGGACTTGAATACGCCGACGCCCCACGACGAGCTGCGTAAATTGTTCGCCTCGCCCGATCCGACCCAGACGATCTCGCCATTGGAAGGAGCCGCGGCTACGGCACCGATGGAACCCACACCGATGGAGTCGGATATCGGCGCCCATGTCGTGCCACCGTTGGTCGACTTCCAGACACCGCCGGTAGCGACGGCGACGTAAATGGTGGTACCCAGTCGTCCACCTCGCACCGCGCGTGGGGCTTCGACCACCGAAAGGTCGGCGATGCGGCCGCTCATGTGCGCCGGGCCGATACTGCGGAAGGCGAGCGACCGAACGAGGAGCGAATCGGCGAGGCGACTCTGCGCGCCGAGCGCGCCGATGGCGAGAGCGTGGGCAAAACCGAGCGCGCCAATGCCGGCAGCGCTCACCCGGGAAATCAGTCGGGGCATGGCGGGGAGAGACGGGGAGCATCGGTGCCACCACGGCACCGCATCACGAAGAATACGCCCGCCCCCGTGCGCCCGTTGTGGCGCGCCGTCCATCACGTTTGCAGATTCCGTCAACGAGTCGCCGCGTCGCTGCGTACCCGCCTGGCCGTGCGACGATGCGCCGCGCGACGATGCGCCGTTCACCTGCCGTCACTCCCGCCCTTTTCGAACAGCACCGATGATGAGACGCCTGCATCTGCTCGTGCCAGCTGCCGTGCTGGCGGCGCTGACCCTACCCGCTTCAGCCTTCGCGCAGCCGACCGGGTCACGCCCTCGCCAAACCGTGGTGATGGACTCCGCTCGCATGGCCGCGCTGTACGTGAGCAACCGACCGGAGGACCACCCGGTGGCGGATTACGAGCGCGCGATCCGCGGCAAGGCGGTCACCGACAGCATTTATGCTGCACGCAGTGCCGGCGTGATGAAGTTCTCCAAGGTGAAGTACACGAGCACGGCGGACGGTCGCGAGATCCCCGCGTATTTGTACGAGCCACTCACATCGAAGGGTGCGCGCGCGCACGTCGCGCTGGTGTGGGTACACGGCGGCGTGCATGGCAACTGGGACCAGAATTACCTGCCGTTCGTGAAGGAGGCGATACGCCGTGGCTACGTCGTCATCGCGCCCGACTATCGCGGCAGCACGGGCTACGGTGCCGAATTCCACAATGCCATCGACTACGGCGGCATGGAGGTCGACGACGTGGAATCGGCCGTGCAGGTGCTCAGGAACCTGCCGAGCGTGAACCCGGAGCGCATCGGCGTCATGGGCTGGAGCCATGGCGGCTACATCACGTCGCTGCTCGTCACCCGCGAGGCGCAGGGCTCGCCGTTCAAAAGCGGTGCCGCCATCGTGCCGGTCACCAACCTGTTGTTCCGGCTGTCCTTCAAGGGACCCGGCTATCAGCGGTCGTTCTCCACGCAGGAGAAGGTGCGTGGCCTGCCGTTCGAACAGCGAGACGAGTATGTCCGACGCTCGCCGTACTACTGGGTGGATAGTCTCAAGGTGCCTCTGCTCGTGCACGTCGCCACCAACGATGAAGATGTCAACTTCGAGGAAGCGCGTCCGCTGGTGGATGCGCTGGTCGCACGGCAACCGGTGCTCGGGGAAACCAAGGTGTACGTGAATCCCACTCCCGGTCCGACCAGCGTGGGGCATACGTTCAGCCGCCGCGTGAACCGCCAGACGCTCGAGCTCGAGGACTCTCCGGAACAGATCGACAGCTGGAATCGCGTCTGGGCCTTTTTCGCGCGCACGCTCGGCAAGTAACGGCACGCGGTCCCACACGCGGTCCGGTCGCGACCGCGCGGAACGATTGACCGTGCCGCCCCAGCGGGCCCGGTACCAGCACACGGTACCAGGCCCATAGTCTTGACAATCAACATATACAAGTTTACTTATATACTCATATGCTCAAATTACGAGTACGTCAGCCGCGCGGGCGCGGCCGATTCGTGGCGGACGGGGCCGGAGCCGCTCTGGCTGGACTGCTGGCACTCACCGCCGTCATCGGCACCCGCGTCGAGGCACAGGTCGCCCCGCCCCCGGCGTCGGCCGGAGCGGGGGCCGCGGCCGCGCGATTGTCACTCGCCGACGCCCTGCTCGAGGCCGACGCCCGAGCCTTCGAGAACCGGCTGGCGCGGGCCGCCAGCCACGGCGCTGACGCCGGTGCCCGATTGCCGCTCGCCGGCATCCTCCCGACGCTCCGGGTCGAAGCGGGGGCCTTACGCACCACCGATCCCATCGGCGCCTTCGGTACCACGCTGCGCCAACGTCGCATCACGGCAGAGGCGTTCGATCCGGCGCAGCTGAACAACCCCGCAGCGGTCACGAATGCGCTCGGCGGGCTCGTACTCGAGGTACCCCTCCTCAACCTCGATGCGTACACCGGCTGGAAGGCAGCGCGTGCATCGGCCGATGCCGCAACGGCTCGCGAAGACTGGACGCGCCTCTCGATCCGCGTCGAGGTCGTGCGCGCCTATTATGGCGCCGTGCTGGCGCAGGAAAAGATCAGTACCCTTGAGCAGACGTACGCGGCTGCGCAGTCCGCCGTGCGGCAGGTGAACGCCATGGTCAGACAAGGACTCGTGACCACGGCCGACGCCCTGCAAGCCAGCGTCCGCAGCAGCGACGTGCAGACAGCGCTGCTCTCCGCCCGTCATGACGGCACCACCGCGCGCCAGCAGTTGGCCGTGCTCCTCGGACGACGCGACGGTTCCTCCCCGACGCTCCCCGACGCGCTCCCCGGCGACGCCGTAGTGCGCGCCCTCGCTCGGCAAGCGCTCGACGGCAGCAACGCCGGCCGCGACGAGCAGCGCGCTGATCTGCGTGCGGCAGAGCGCGGCGTGGACGCGGCACGCAGCGATCGCCAGCGGGCGGCAAGCACGCTGCTACCGCGGCTCAATGGCTTCGCGCGCTACGACTGGAACTCGCCTACCACGCTCTTCGACGGTCGCAAGAATTGGACGGTTGGCGTAATGGGCAGTTGGACGGTGTTCGGCGGCAATCGCGAACTCGCCGATCTCTCCGGCGCCAATGCGCGACTCGACGGAGCACGCGCGCAGCTCGACGCCGCGTCGGCGCAGCGCGTACTCGACGCCGATATCTCCCGACGCACACTCAACCTCGCTCTCGAGCGGCTCGACCTGGCCACGCAAGCATCGGCACAAAGCCGCGAAGCCGTGAGACTCGTGGAGAAGCGCTATGCCGGTGGACTGGTGACGATCGCCGAGATGTTGTCCGTCGAGGCCATGGCAACGGCCTCGGCGCTGGCCGTGGCTGGCGCACGCTACGCGCTCATCGAGGCGATCGCAACGCGCGCGCGCGCCGTCGGTGCCGATCCCGCGCAACTCACCATGCTCGACGCGCACGAACGTCATCGCCCCCCCGATTCCGACACGAGCCGCTGATGCCTACGCATTCGATCGCTGCTTCGCTTCGCACCGCCCTCAACATGCTCGGCGCCGGTACGTTCTCACTGGTCGTCGCGGGCTGCGCCGATACCGTACCCGAAAGCACCGCCCGGAGCGTCGACGCGGTGCCGCGGATCACCGGCACTGCCACGCCCGTTCTCGACAGCACGATCGCCACCACCTATGACGCTTCCGGAATCGCCGATGCCGTACAATCCGCGACGCTGAGCACACGCCTGATGGGAACCGTGACAGCCGTACTCGTGCACGAAGGCGACGTGGTACGCGCCGGACAGCCGCTCGTCCGTCTGGACGCGAGCGACCTGAACGCCCGTGCCACGCAGGTGACCGCGGCTATCGAGGCCGCGGAAGCCGTGCAACAGGATGCACTGGCCAACGCGCGGCGCTTCCGGGCGCTGTACGCTGACAGCGCGGCGACGCGCGCGCAGTTCGAAGCCGCAGAGACCAACCTTCTACGCGCGGCGTCTGGCGTACGCGCCAGCCGTGCGTCGCTGAGCGAACTCGACGCGATGCGTCGGTACGCAACGGTGTCGGCGCCGTTCGCCGGCATCATCACCTTGCGGGGAGTCGATCCGGGGAGCTTCGCGGCACCCGGGACACCGCTCATCGGCATCGAGGACGTCAGCGCGCTGCGCATCATCGCGCGCGTGGACGGCCACAGCGTGCGCGGACTGTCGCGAGGGCAGTCCATCGATGCCGTGATCGACGGCGCAGCGACGACAGCCATCATCGAAGGGATCGTGCCCGGTGGAGTGGGGAATCTGTTCGCGGTGAACGCCATCGTGGACAACCGTGAGCGGGCGCACCGAGCGGGGAGCGTGGCCACGCTTCGTATTCCGACAGGAACGGTGCGTGCCTTGCTCGTGCTGCGTCGAGCCCTCGTCACCGAAGGAGACCTCACCGGCGTCATCGTGCGCACCAGCGCGGGCGACGAACGTCGCTGGGTTCGCGTGGGCTCCGGGAATGATGCTTACGTGGAGATTTCCAGCGGCCTGCGCGGCGATGAGCAGATCGTGGTGCCGCCGGCCACCGCCGCACCGACTACGAGCGGGCGCTGATCATGGCACGCCCACTCGGTATCGCCGGACGCGTGGCCCAGGCGTTCCTGCACTCCAAGCTGACCCCGCTCGTCACCATCGCCTCCCTCGCCGTAGGCCTGCTCGGCATCCTGGCTACGCCACGGGAGGAAGAGCCGCAGATCTCGGTGCCGATGATCGACGTGATCGCCGGGCTGCCGGGTGCGTCACCACAGGAAGCGGAGAATCTGCTTGGACGGCCAATCGAGCAGCGCATGCTCGAACTCCCCGGCGTCGATCATGTCTATACCATGTCGGGCGACGGCTACGCGATGATCACGGTGCGTTTCAAGGTGGGTGAAGAGCAGGAGCGCAGCGTGACCCGCGTGCAGGCGAAGCTTGCGGGTGCGATGGACCGCGCACCGTCCGGTGCTCTGCCGCCGATCGTGAAGGCACACTCCATCGACGACGTGCCGGTCCTCGCGCTCACGTTGCATTCGCGGGACGCAGACGCGAATGCGCTGCGCCAGATCGCCGTACATCTCGAGGAGGAGATTCGCACCGTTGCGGACGTCGCGGAGACGTATGTGACCGGAGGGGCGCCGCGCCAGGTACGCGTACTGCTCGACCCGGCGCGACTTGCCGCGAGCGGCGTGACCCCCGGCGAAGTGGCCGCAGCGCTGCAGAGCACCAATGCCCGCCTCCCCGCAGGCGAACTTACGGCGCAGAACCGTGTGATGCTGATCGCGGTCGGTGCGCCGCTCGTGAACGCGCGCGACGTCGGCAGCGTCGTGGTGTCGTCGCGTGGCGCGCCGGTTTACCTGCGCAACGTCGCTGACGTGCGCGAGGACTTCGGCGACGTCGTCTCATACGTCTCGCACCGCGACAAGGGCGGCGTGGCCGAAGCGGCTGTGACGATCGCCGTCGCGAAGCGGAAAGGAGCAAACGCCACGGCGGTCACGCAGGCGGCGCTCGAGCGCGTGGAACGGGCGCGCGGACGTCTGATTCCCTACAACGTGCAACTCACCATCACGCGCGACTACGGCGAAACTGCCGGCGACAAAGCCCGCGAACTGATTCTCCATCTCGTCATTGCCACCGTGAGTGTCACCCTGCTCATCTGGCTGTTCCTCGGCTGGCGTGAAGCGGTGGTGGTGCTCGTGGCGGTACCCGTGACGCTCGCGCTCACGCTGTTCGTCTACTACGCACTTGGGTACACGCTCAATCGCATCACCCTGTTCGCCCTGATCTTTTCGATCGGTATTCTGGTGGACGATGCGATCGTGGTGGTGGAGAACATCTATCGGCACCTGGCGATGGGCGATCGTTCACCCGAGGTCGCCTCAGTCGAAGCTGTTGATGAAGTGGGCAATCCCACGATTCTCGCCACGTTCACCGTAATCGCCGCGATCCTGCCGATGGCGTTCGTGAGCGGCATGATGGGGCCGTACATGCGCCCGATTCCGATCGGCGCCTCCGTGGCGATGCTGGCGTCGCTCGCGGTGGCGTTCATCATCACGCCCTATCTCGCGTACCGCTTGCTCAAGGGCCATGTCCGCGCCGCGGGCCCGCACGGCGCCACCGCTGCGGCAGCGTGGGTGCCGCTTGATGGACGCGTGGCACGCCTGTATCGTCGCATCATGGTACCGCTCATGGAGCGACGCCGACTGCGCATGGGCTTCTACGGCGGTGTGGTCGCGTTGCTGTTCATGAGCGTGGGGTTGGTGCTGATCAAGGCGGTGCAGGTGAAGATGCTGCCGTTCGACAACAAGAGTGAGTTCCAGGTGGTGCTGGACATGCCGGAAGGCACGAGCCTCGAAGCGACGAACGCGGCCGCGACGGCAATCGCGGGTTATTTGAGCACCGTACCGGAAGTGGTGAGCACACAGGTGTATACCGGCACTTCGGCGCCCTTCAACTTCAACGGCCTGGTGCGTCATTATTTTCTGCGCAGCGGCAGTAACGTGGCCGACATCCAGGTCAACCTGCGGGCGAAGGGTGAGCGCAATCGCCAGAGTCACGCGATTGCCGTGGACGTGCGCCCCGGCATCGACTCCATCGCCCAACGCTATGATGGGTCGGCGAAGGTTGCCGAGATTCCGCCCGGACCCCCGGTATTGTCGACGCTGGTGGCCGAGGTGTATGCTGCCGACGATTCCACGCGCCTGGCAGCGGCTCGTGCGGTGAAGCTGGTCTTCGAGCAGACGACCGGTGTGGTGGATGTCGACTGGACGGTGGAGGCGCCGCAATCGAAGCGCACCTTCCGCGTGGATCGTGTGCGGGTGGCGGAGTCCGGGGCCAGCGTCGAACAGATCACGCAGACGCTGTATCTCGCACTGTCGGGCTCACCGGCAGGACTGCTGAGTTCCGGCACGGCGCGCGAGCCGGTGGCCATCGTTCCGAGACTGCCGCTGGAGAAGCGCTCCAGCGTAAACGGGCTGCTGGCGTTGCCGGCGGCGACCGCGGCGGGGCCACAACCACTGGCGCGCTTTGTCACGGTCGTAGCAGGAACGCGTGACGGCTCGCGTATCCGGAAGGATCTGCGCCCCGCCATCTACGTTACCGGTGACGTGGCGCGGGAGATCGAGAGTCCGGTGTACGCCATTCTCGACATGAACCGAAAGCTCGATGGCATTCGCGTGCACGGCGCGGCCATCGCTCGCTACAACGCCGTGCCGCCCGAGTCGCTCACCGAGACCGCGATCAAATGGGATGGCGAGTGGCAGGTGACCATCGAGGTGTTCCGCGATCTCGGACTCGCCTTCGCCATCGTGCTGCTGCTCATCTATGTACTGGTCGTCGGCTGGTTCCAGAGCTTCTCGATTCCGCTCGTCATCATGGCGCCGATCCCACTCACGCTCATCGGCATTCTGCCTGGCCACGTGCTGAGCGGCGCGTTCTTCACGGCCACGAGCATGATCGGCATGATCGCACTCGCCGGGATCATTGTGCGCAACTCCATCCTGCTGGTGGACTTCATCCAGCTCGAGGAGGCCAAGGGGCACCCGATACGTGACGCGGTGCTCGAGGCCGGAGCCGTGCGTTTTCGTCCGATCGCCCTCACGGCCGCCGCCGTCGTGGTCGGCGGATTGGTGATGGTGCTCGATCCGATTTTTCAGGGGCTCGCTGTGGCACTCATGAGCGGCGCGATCGTGGCCACGCTGCTCACCATGGTGGTGGTGCCACTGCTGTACTGGGAACTTCAACGTCGAGCAAGCGCCGATGTGTCCTGATCCGCTCATCCGCCGGGTCGCCGGCATCGTCATTTTGCTGTCGGTGGCCATGGGATTTTTCGTGCATCCGGCATGGTGGCTCTTGACCGCCTCCGCGGGGTTCAATCTTGTACAATCCAGCTTCACGAACTTTTGTCCACTCGAACGTATTCTCGGTTTCGCGGGGGTGCTGGGCTGCCGTCCCCGTGGCAGGTCCTGATTCGCGCGCCCGCGAAACGGTCACTCTCCGCTCATGACAGATACTGCTACCGACAGCGCCTCCGTGCGCAAAGCCATCATTCCGTGTGCCGCCTGCGGCAAACTCAATCGCGTGAACGTCGCGCGCACGGACGCGACTCCCACCTGCGGATCATGCCGGGAGCCGCTCGCGCTCGATGCGCCGGTAGTGCTCACCGATGCCATTTTCGATACGGTCGTGGCCAACAGCACGGTTCCGGTGATTGTGGACTTCTACGCGGATTGGTGCGGTCCGTGCAAAATGATGGCGCCGGTGTTCGCGGAATTGGCCAAACGGCAGCGTGGGCAGGCGCTGGTGGCCAAGGTGGATACCGACCGCAATCCGGCGATTGCCGGTCGCTTCAACATCCGGAGCATTCCGACGCTGGCCGTGCTACGTGACGGAAAGGAAGTGGCGCGCCAGGTTGGTGCCGTGCCGATGGCGCAATTGGAGCAGCTGCTTCAGGCGCGGTAAGTATTTCGGGTTCGTGGGGAATTGTGTGGGTGATCTGACGGGTGACGGCGGGTCGGATGGCGCATTGCTCCGGGAAGATGGCGCTGGCGCTCGCCCGGTTCCGTCAAGAAGTTCATGCATCGAAACGTTACAGACGACCGCGACCGAGCGGCCGGACGCGTATCGATTCCCGGTCCACTGCGAGCGCAGCGAGTGCCCATCGCTCGCCCGTCCGCTGCAACGCCCGTTATGGCGTAGCCCCGCGACGTCGCGAAAACCGACGCTGACGATGATGAAGACTCGAGCGCGCCTCCATCGTGGAATCGGTCAGGCCTTCATAGAGCGCATACGGGAAGCGATGCCAGAGGATTCTGCGAAGGTCGCGAGGCGCTGCACTCGCGCCTGCTTCGGACGGGCAGACGTGCGATCGACTCCGCGAACCAACTGCCTCACGGCTTCGGCAGGCAATGCGCCATTGGCGACCGGGAGGCGGGCAAGTTCTCCCACGACCAGCTCGAGGTCGGTGACCTCGCGCCACAGCGTGCTACGCGCCTCATCCTGGCTGCGATCCGTAGACTGCTGACCCGTGATGCGGGCGCGCAGTTGGACCATATCGTCCTCGATGTCATCGATATCAAGCTGCTGCCCGACGTTCCCAAGGAGCAACATTCGCCCCCAATATTATACGCGCACTCCGAAGTCCAGGGGATGGCGTGCCTTGAATTTCATTGCTCAGCAAGGGTGAGGCACTGTTTACGTCTACCGAGGTTGTCGAAAAAGTCCCGATCCGTGCCGATGTGGAAACGGAACTCTCGGCGAATCCGGACGTTGGCCTCGCAGGGAATGTGCGGTACCAAGGTAATTTTGTCGAGGCCCGTGATAGCGCGCTACTGTTCCCCTTCGACGCGCGGTACCGAAGCGACGCGACCGGGGCGCCGGCCTCTCTGCCGAAGACCTTGTTGCAGGTGGTGCTCTTCGCTTCCTCGCGCGGGGTCGTCAGCAGCCGCGCCATCGCCCGCGCTTGCGAGCCGCCGTGCTCGCGGTGTGCAACCGTCAGGGCCTGATCGGGCGCGAGATGTTCGCGATTGACGGGGTAAAGCTGCCGAGTAACACGTCGAAGCAGCGGAGCGGGACACGCGCCGACTTTGAGCGCCAGGCCACCTAATCGGAAGCGGCCGCTCCGACCGTGCTGGAGCGCCCTCGCGCCAACGACCCAGCCGACGTGGAGCCCACGCTTGCCGCGAAGACGCCGCAGTGCCGCGAGCGGCCGACGCGTGACGCCGCGCCAGGGCGTCATCCGCGAGTATATGAGGGTGGCGGCCGTCGATGCGGCGCATCAGCGCACCGTGGTGTTGCGGCCGCACGGCACTGGGTCGGTACTGGAGCTGCTGGTGCCTGTTGTCGAGGCCCTCGCACCGCTGCGCACGACGAACGCTTCGCGACGCCGTCGCGCCACCCGTATTCATCACCGCCAATTTCACCCACAATGCCGACGCGCGTACCTGGCTGTGTCTCGTAAGAAAGTCGCTGTACCGGACCGGTGGCAACCGGAAGACCGGCAACCACGTCGGTACCCACTTTCGCGGTGCGACGCGTGGCTGCGGGCCGTGCCCGCTGCGCGGTCGCGCGAAAGTGAACGGGCAATGGACGCGGTACTGTCTCGTCCACCACATCGAGAAACTCGCCCACGAGGGCGACGTTGCGTAACGCGCACCGCGATCCGTGCGTCCTCGCGCAGCGCAATCGCCTTACGCTACTGCCTCAACGTCGCGTTCTGCTGCAAGGGCTCTGATAAATGAGCTGTGAACGGAGCGGTGCCGAGCGACGCGCAGTGACACAGCGTCGCGCCTCGCCTTTGACGGCCGCAACGCTCGTCAGCCGTCCCATGCTACTTCGATTTGGAGAAGTACTTCACGCCGGGCAAGTTTTTGAAGTCGTCATCGAACGTCAAAATGGTGCCGGCAAACTGCTCCGCCGTGGCAAGAATGATGCTGTCCGCCGATGGTAATTGGTGCACGACGCCGAAATGCGCTGCCCTCAGGGCAATCCCGCTGTCGAGCGGAACAATTTGCCCTTGATGCAATACGGTGGCGACTTGCAAAGCGGTATCTTCGTCCCGCTGTTGCTTCACGCGTCGCGTGACTTCCAGAAGCACCATGGTGGGGACCAACAGGCGCCCGATACTCTCGATGGCGGCGGTAACGTGCAGCGCCGACGTCCCACCCGCGAAGTATTCGAGCCACGACGTCGAATCAATCAGATTCACACGCGGTCCCGCTCACGCGGCACGGTCGTGTCGATGCCTTTCAGAAATCCGCGCATCTTCCGCATCGCCTGGACCGGAATGAACTCGACGCGATTCTGATACTGCAACACTTGGACTTTTTGTCCGGGCTCCAGGCGCAGCGCTTCTCGGATTTCACGCGGGATAACGACCTGAAACGACGGAGAAACCGTGACGACGGACATGGAGACCATATCGATAAGCGTATAGTGCAACGATCAAACGATCGACACATCCGAGCAAGGGGTGGGACTGGCGAACGCTTTTGTTCCGCTGCGAGCGTGAAGTAAAAAGCGAGCGTCACGAGCTTCCACAATTCGCTCGTCAGCTCGTTTCCGGCGGCGAGCGCGAGCGACGGCACCACGAAGCGCGGATGGCGCTTGCCCTCGCCGTCGGCGGTGGCGGGCGTCAGCGGCTCCGCTTTGGCGATCACGCGCCGCGCGCACGACCAGCTGTCCACGGTCTGATACGTGCGCTCCGCGAACACCCGCGCCGGCCGTTCCGTCGTCGCGCACGGCGTCGCGGCGTCTGCCAGTTCGTCCTGGATCAGTGCAATTAGCC
>JBBSCJ010000022.1:0-56384 GCA_038250435.1 Gemmatimonadales bacterium
CATCCATCATGGTCATCTCCAATGCGGTGCTCACGCCGCAATTCGAGGCCGGCCTCCAGGCGCCGCCGCCACATCCTTGGCTCGCCGACCATTCCACGCCGGTGATCGTCGCAATTGGTCGGCTCGTGGAGCTCAAAGGGTTCGATACCTTGCTCGATGCTTTCGCCTTGGCTCGTGCCGTTACCAATGCACGTCTGGTCATTCTAGGCGACGGACCGCTGCGGGACACGCTGGAATCGCACGCCGACACGCTCGGCCTACGCGACGCTGTACACTTCGCGGGTTTTCAGCCTGCACCTGCTGCGTGGTTGCGTCACTCCGCCATGCTCGTGCTTGCTTCGAGGTCAGAGGGACTGCCGACAGTGCTCATTGAGGCACTCGGAAGTGGTACGCGGATAGTGAGCACGGATTGCGACTTCGGCCCGTCGCAGATCCTAGAGCAGGGGCGATGGGGGACACTGGTTCCGGTCGGCGATGCGGACGCAATGGCGAAGGGTATCGTTGCTCAACTCGGGCGTCCTCGCATGGTCGTTCCTGAACACGTGTTGGAGCAGTACCGCACGCGCGAAGTGACCGCGCGCTATCGCAACCTGCTGCTGGGTTCCGAACGGCAGCAGCCAGCGCCATCGCCTTCGAAACGCGTTCTCCATTTCATCTCGGGGCTCACCACCGGCGGCGCCGAAACGGCACTTTTGCGTGCTGTTGAAGCGACCAGCCCATTGGGTTGGTCGCACACCGTCGTCTCACTTACCGGTGAGGGTTCGCGTGCTGCCCCGTTGCGCGCGGCCGGTGCGACGGTACACGCGCTGGACCTGCGCCGTGTGCGTACGTGGTGGCGAGGAGTGCGTGCGCTGCGCGCGCTGGCGGGTGATGCCGCCATTGTACACGGCTGGATGTATCACGGGAACCTCGCTGCGACAGTGGCCACGCTGGGCCGCCACCGCTGCCGGCTGATGTGGTCGGTGCGGAGCTCGCTCGATACGCTGACCAGCACGAGCATCGGCCGTCGCGCGGTCATGCGTGCGGGCGCCCTCTGCTCTTCGCGTGCCGAGGCGATCGTGTACAACAGTCTTCGCAGCGCCGAGCAACATGAGCAGTTCGGTTTTGCACCGGCTGGCCGGCGGTTCATCCCGAACGGCTTCGAGGTCGATCGTCTCCTGCCATCTGCAGCGATGAGAGATCGTCGCCGCACGGAGTGGCAATTCGACGACGGACTGCTCCTCGTGGGGATGTTTGCTCGGGTCGCACCGGAGAAGGATCACACCACGTTCCTGCGTGCGATGATCGACGTCTGCGAACGTGCGCCGAATGTGCGCATACTGCTCGCGGGCCGTGGAACGGACTGCGACCATGCACTTGGCCCGTTGATTCGCAGCGAGGCGCTCCGTGGCCGTCTGATCCGTCTCGGTGACTGTCAGGACGTTGCGACGCTCTATCCAGCGTGCGATATCACGGTACTGTCCTCGCGTCGTGAGGGCTTTCCCAATGTGGTCGCCGAGTCGATGGCCTGTGCTGTTCCGTGCGTGGTGACTGACGTGGGGGACGCCGCGACGGTGGTGGGCGACACCGGGATAGTCGTTTCTCCGGCATCTCCGGACGCGCTGGCGGATGCAGTGCGCCAGCTGCTGCAGGAATCTCCGGTGCAACGATCCGCTCGAGCGCAGCGTGCACGCGAACGCGTCGTGACACATTTTGGCGCCGACCGAATGCGCGATGCCTATATCGACCTGTGGACTAACCGAGCCGCCAGTGCTGCCCAGACCGCGGCTACTTCATCACAACAGGAGGTAGCGTGAGATCCGGCGCTGCATGTCAGACCATTCTTTTCGTCGTCACGGAAGACTGGTACTTTGTTTCACACCGGCTGCAGCTGGCGGAGCGGCTCATGCAGGCCGGACACCGTGTAATTCTCGCGTCACGCTTTACCGAGCATCGTGGATTGATTGAAGGTACAGGAATCACCTGCGTGCCGATCACGATGCGCCGGCGCGGTGCTGGCGTGTTGGGCGAGCTGAGTGCCATCCGAGAGCTGCGACAGCTATATCGCGAGCTTTCTCCGGATATCGTTCATCACGTCGCAATGAAGCCGGTGGTGTTCGGTGGGCTGGCGTCAGGCGGAATGCCGCGGCTGATCACGGTGAACGCGATCGCCGGACTCGGGTTTCTTTACTCGTCACAATCGTTGCAGGCACGCGTGGGCCGCGTGGTGGTGCAGACGCTGCTCCGCCGACTGCTTGGCCGCGAGCGCGCGTGGATCATCGTACAGAACGCCGACGATGCAAGGGCGCTGCGCAAAGCTGGCATCGGAAATCCGAAACGCCTGCAACTCATAGGCGGCGCGGGCGTGGACCTCACACAATTTCCGTTTGCCGAAAAGGTCGGAACGACGCCGGTGATCACCTTTGCGGGCCGTATGCTGCACGATAAGGGCGTCGCGCTGCTCGTGGAGGCGGCGCGACGCCTCCGGGCTGAAGGAGTAGCGGCGACGTTTCAGCTGGTGGGGGAGCCGGACACCGATAATCCGCGCTCGCACAGCTCGGCTGAACTCACCGCATGGCAGCAGGAAGGCATCGTAACCTGGCTCGGACGACGGAACGACATGCCGAGCATCCTTGCCGCGTCGGACATCTTGTGTCTGCCAACGACCTATGGCGAGGGCGTCCCCAAGATCTTGCTCGAAGGATCGGCGTGCGGAGCGGCGATCGTGGCGAGTGACTGGCCAGGCTGTCGGGATGTGGTGCAGCATGGGGAGACTGGCCTTTTGGTGACCCCGCGAAGTATCGACTCACTCACGGATGCACTCCGCGCATTGTGTGCGGACCCTGTGCTGCGTCGACGGATGGGTGAAGCCGGACGTCGTCGGGTGGAACAGCAGTTCTCGATCGAGGCCGTTACAGCCGACACGCTGCGCATGTACAGCGAGGCGGTTGCCGCGTGATACCGGGTGCACACCGCGTCGTGATCACTGGCGCTACCGGGTTCGTGGGCACAGCACTGGTGCGCGCCTGTGTAATCGCGGGTCATCACGTGCTGGCCGTGGGCAGCAGCGGCGAGCGGTCGGCGTCGTGGCATGCAAACCTCGACGACAATCTGCGTGATGCTGTCCGCACCCGGCTGCGCACGGATGATTGGCCCCGCGACCCGTGGGCGCGAAGCGCGGAAGCCCTGATACACCTCGCTGCTCGTGTACACGTCATGGACGAAACCGCCGCTGACCCCGACGCCGCGTTTCATGTTGCGAACGTTGACGGGACACGCGAGGCGTTCACCAGCGCGGTGCGCGCTGGCATCTGCCGGGTCGTCTATGTCAGTTCGGTCAAGGTGCAGGGAGAGCGTTCGCCGGAGGGTGGGTTTACCGAGGCATTATCGCTGCACCCGTCCGACGCGTATGCCCGTTCGAAGGTGCACGCCGAGCAGGTGGTTCGCTCGCTGTCGGCCGAGCAGCATCTCCCCTTCGTCATTGTACGTCCGCCATTAGTGTACGGCCCCGGCGTTGGCGGCAATGTGGCAACGCTGATGTCGTGGATCGCGCGCGGTCGTCCCGTACCCGTCGGCGCACGCGACGTCCGACGCAGCATGATCGGTGTGCGGAATCTTGCCGACGTGCTGTTGCGCAGCGCGACCGACGCGCGTGCGGAGAGACGGACGTTTCTCGTCTCCGATGGCTACCCGGTGACCGTACCGGAGTTGGTCCGCGCGATGGGCGACGCCATGGATCGCCGCGCGACGACGATGCTGATCCCCGCTTTCGTTCAGACACTGCTCGCGCGCGTCCCGTCGGTGCGCACGCGCCTCGAGCGGCTCTCGGCGCCGCTCATCATCGACGACAGCCTCGTGCGTCGCACTCTCGATTGGACCCCACCCTACCGCCTGGATGACGAGTTGCGAGTCATGGTGCGTGCGCAACGGCGCAGCTCACGGGTGGAGTCATGAGTATTCGACAACTGTTGACGGTCGCGGCCGTCTCGTTGCTGTTGAGCGGAGGCATGCTGGAGGTGGTGCTGCGGTGGGCCCGCACGAGACTACTCGACGTCCCCAACGATCGCAGTTCGCACACGACGCCGACGCCGCGTGGCGGCGGAATCGCGGTGATTACGGCGGTCTTGCTCGTGACGCCGCTCGCGGTACGTTTCGTGGGCGTGCCAACGCTAGGAGTAGGGCCACTCGTCGCGTGCTTGGCCGCGCTCGCCGGTATCGCCGGTATCTCGTGGATTGACGATCGCATGCCGCTGCCGGCGAAGCTCCGCCTCTGCGTTCATGTGCTGATGGCGCTCATCGTGGTCACGGTGAGTGTGCATGGACTCACCACGTTGGCGCTGGGCTGGCGAATCGCGTTGGCACCGCTGCTCCTGTTCTGGCTGGTCGGCGTGACCAACGCCTACAACTTCATGGATGGTATCGACGGTATCGCCGGTGCGCAGGCGGTTGTCGCCGGATGCGCGTGGGCTATTGTCGGCATGTACCTGGGCGCCCCCGTGACGGCGGTCACCGCGGTGGTCATCGCGGCATCGGCGCTGGCGTTCCTCCAGCGCAACTGGTCGCCGGCGGCAATCTTCATGGGCGACGTCGGAAGCGCTTCGCTGGGATTTCTGCTGGCGGCACTACCGGTGCTTTTTGCGCTCGAGCTGCAATCCGCTTCAGCGCCTCCTCTCGCCATGATGGTGGGCATACTCGCGATCTGGCCGTTCCTGTTCGATGCCACCTTCACCATCGTCCAGCGACTCAGGCGCGGTGAGCGGCTCACGGAGGCGCATCGCGGCCACCTCTATCAACGCTTGGTGATCGCCGGGGCGTCGCACGCCACGGTGAGCACCGTATACGCCGGGTTCGCCTTCACCGGCGGCGCGGCGGCACTGTTGCTCGCATACGATCCACGAGCCGGGATGTTGGCGCTACCGGCGATCCCGCTTCAGGCGCTCTGGCTTGTCCGTTTTGCGCAGTCGCTGGAGCTGCGCATTCGCATGGTTCCTCCGCCCGTCAACTGAATGGGATGCCCGGTTTACGATTTGCGGCAGCCCGGGCGACGTGTGGCGAACGAGCCGCTTACCAGTACAGCCCGAACGCCTTCGTGCCGCGACGACTCATCACGAGCGCCGGTCCTGGCAATCGCACCGAGTGCAAGAGGCTTTTCACGCGGACCCACGCCGGGTTGTTGCCCGGTAGCCGAGTGGCGTCGAGGTCAACGCCGACCACATACTCGCTTGGCATTCCGTCACCGAACGCGCGGCGACCAAGGGACAAGCGCACCGGCGACGGCCACGCTTTCGCGGCGTTGGTGGGCAGCAGCTCGTGGACATTGGCCGAGAGCCAGACGGTTTGGTGAGCGTAATTCACCAAGGCACCGCGCGGTCCGCGTGCGCTGAGGAACGCACGGGGCGCCACCGAAAACGATGGCGTGATCTTTTCGAGAACGGGGGCATATGCCTGAGCGACGGCATATCCGGCGCCGACGGCATTGACGCCGAGGTCAATCGGGCTGAATCCATTATAAAAGCCGTCAGAGGCCTCTTTGGTTACACCGACCGACAGCGCGATCGCCGCACTGCGCCATGCCGCGTGCACCCGGCTGGCGCGCTCGGAACAGTTCGCGTGGACAGCGGTACGCGCCAGGTGGTACGATCCAAGGGCATGCAAGTGTGAGCTCGGATGCGCCACGATCGACGCCTGGGCGCTTTCGTCTGCGATGCGCCACGAAGCTCCGCGCACCGTCGACTGATACTCAAGTGCGGTCGCGAGCGCGCTCAGCGCCACCAAAGCGCCGACGCGGCCAGCGCTGGTGACGCTCTTGCACGGGGGGGACTGCGCTTCGGCCGGACGCGTGCCGAACAGCAGGGCGGCACAGACGACCGCCATCGACGTGCTTCCCGTTGTCCGGTCCCATATACGCCACGTCGCCCGCATCGTATCTCTACCTCAGTTGTAGCCTGGACCACGCGTTAGGGGTGTGAGCGAACAGGGCAAAGGCTGTGCCGCCTCAAACGCAACGCTTCGTGGTGATGTCCGGCGTTTGCCGAATCGTGATCAATCGTCCGTCAGACGGGTTAGACGAAACAGTCGTTCCTTCCTGCAGCGTGTGGTCAATGCCCGCCGCGAGGCCCGCCGCGTAACGGCACGGAGTGATCAGAGTAACGTGACCGAACGTTCCCGATCAGTCGAAATGCATCATGTTGAGGCATTCCCGCTACACTCTGCGTGGCGGGGTCAGCACAGTCGAGTCCGTTTCGTCGATCTTCGGTCGCGTGGCACTTTCTTTTTACGAGGTTCCTACGCCGCCCATATCCTGGCCGCTGTCAGGCTCGCCGGAGTGTGTCTGAGCTGATCGACGCCCCGACCCCCAAATGAACACCGAGATCCCCACCAGGAATACGATCGCAAAGCCAAACCACTGAAACGCATATGACTGGTGCGGCCCTTCGCTGAGTGACGGAGGCGGAACGCGCGCCGGGAGAGTCAGGTCACGCACTGCCGTGTCGCCAAGCACCAGCAAAACGAACGGCGCCAGCGGACGCGCCATGAGCATCGCCAACGTGTCGCGATTGAGCCGGCGCACAGCTTGGCCGTCCGACGGCATCTGCACTTCACCTGAACGCGGGGGCGGAAAGCTCGTGACCAACGCGTCGAACGACACCGTGTCCCCCTCCCGCGCTTTCTCCCGGTCGAAGGTACGTCCATCGGGTGAGTACACATACCCACGCAGCAACAGCAGCGCCGTATCGCCCCACGCCCCATCAAGTGGTCGCACCGGCGTGAGCAGATGCACACCGGGTGACCCGGACTGCGATCGCGTCGCATGCACATACTCGGCGCCGTAAGCCGCCACCCCGCGCACGGTAACCTGCCGCCAATGGATCTCGGCGGTATCGCGCCCCTGAAGCGCGGAGATGCCTACCGGCAACACGGCTCGGCGAGACGCAATGATTGCGTTCTGCGCGCGCCGCTGCTGGAGCCGATCGAGCTGCCAGATGCCGAGTCGGATGCACACCGCCGCCGTGGCGATTGCCAGCACGCCGAAGAGCGCCGTTTTCACCGAATGTCGAGTCACTCCGGATCCGACGTCTTCGGACGCGCCGTCTTTTTTGCTTTGGGAGCCTTTTCCCGCTTCGGCTCCTTCGTTGACTTCGCAGGCTTCCCCGGCTTCGGCGCTTTCACGCGTTTCACCTTAGGCGGAGTTCCCGGATTCACCGGCAAGGCTTTGCGCGCCGACGTCGACGCGGTAACTCCCTCGGCCCCCGAACGCCGCTGACCAGCCGTCATCGGACCCGGCGTGGGCGCACGCATCGAATCCGACTTCGAATCCGGCATCAGCACCAACATACTCATCGGCGGCAACGACACGGCCAGCGACTGCGCGTACCCATGATACGGGTGCGCCCCAGCCTCCACCTCGGGAGATACGGGGTACGCGCTGCCGCCGAACGCCGCCGCGTCAGAGTTGAGTGCCACACGGTACGTGCCCGCGGTCGGCGCCCCCAATCGATATGCGTCGCGAGGCACAGGGGTGAGGTTGAGAATCACCATCGCGTGCGCTAGGCCATCCCAGCGCACGAACGACAGCACCGACTGCTCCTTGTCGCCGACGTCGATCCACGCGAAGCCTGACGGATCATGATCGTGGCGCCAGAAGCAGGAGTGCTCCTGATACAGCAGGCCAAGAGCGGCCATGAACGCATCAATCCCCTGCCTGCGCGGATCCTGCATGAGCCCCCACTCCAGGCTCACGTCATGATTCCACTCGCGCTGTGGCGCGAGTTCCGTACCCATGAAGAACAGCGACTTGCCGGGACGCGCCACCGAGTAGCCGATCAGCGCACGGAGATTCGCAAAACGCTGCCACGTATCGCCAGGCATTTTCTCAAGCAGGGATCGCTTGAGATGCACCACTTCATCGTGCGACAACGGATTCACGAACCGTTCGCTGTACTCGTACATCATCGCGAAGGTCAGTTTGTCATGCGCACCCTTGCGGAAAAACGGGTCCACCCGAAAATAGTCCAAGGTGTCGTGCATCCACCCCATGTTCCACTTGAACGTGAAGCCGAGGCCGCCGTCATGGATCGGATGCGTGACTTTGGGCCACGCCGTGCTCTCTTCGGCGATCGTCACCACTCCAGGGTGCAGGGAATGCACCGCGTGATTGAGCTGCTTGAGGAAGCCGACGGCTTCGAGATTCTCCCGGCCACCCAGGCGATTGCGCATCCACTGCCCTGCCTCGCGCCCGTAATCGAGGTATAGCATCGACGCGACCGCATCCACCCGGATGCCGTCGATGTGAAACTCCTCGATCCAGTACAGCGCGTTCGCCAGCAGGAAGTTGCGCACCTCATGCCGGGCATAGTTGAAGATGTGCGTTCCCCATTCGGGATGATCGCCGAGTCGCGGATCCTCATGCTCATAGCACGCCGTGCCGTCAAAGCGACGCAACGCCCAGTCGTCCTTCGGAAAATGCGCGGGTACCCAATCGAGGAGCACACCGATTCCCGCCTGGTGCAGCGTATCCACGAATGCGCGGAAGTCATCAGGCGATCCGTGACGCGACGTGGGCGCGAAGTAGCCACCAACCTGATACCCCCACGACCCGCCGTAGGGATGTTCCTGCACCGGCAATAGCTCGACGTGCGTAAAGCCGAGTCGCGTCACGTGTGCTGCGAGGCGCGGCGCGAGCTCCTGATACGTGAGCATCCGATCGTGCTCGCCGCGCATCCACGAGGCCAGATGCACCTCGTACACATGCATGGGTTCACGCACCGGATCACTCTCCGAACGGCGCGCCAGCCACTGACCGTCCTGCCACGTGTACTGGCCGCGCGCCTGCACGATCGACGCGTGTCCCGGTGACTGCTCCATCTTGAAGCCGAACGGATCGGCCTTGATGCGCAGGGCACCGTTCAACGCACGGATCTCGAACTTGTACAGGGATTCGGCACCCACGCCTGGAATGAATAGCTCGAACACACCGCTCGCGCCGAGCGCGCGCATCACGTGCGCACGGCCATTCCAGCCGTTGAACGTGCCGACTACCGACAGCTGCTCGGCATTCGGCGCCCATACCGCGAAGGACGTTCCCGAGACGCCATCGATCTCGCGCAGCTGCGCCCCCAGCTTCTCCCACAAACGCAGGTGCCGTCCTTCGTTGAAGAGGTGCAGGTCCATGTCGCCAAGCGTCGGCAGAAATCGATACGGGTCATCGCGGCTGAAGACGTCCCCGTCATCGTGCGTGACCTGCAAGCGGTAGCGCAGCGGCAGCGTCGCGTTCGGGACAAAGCATACGAAGAGACCGAACTCGTCGCGCGTCATCGCCGCCGCCGCCGCATCGAGCAGCACGGTCACCGCCGTCGCGCGCGGCTGAAAGACACGAATCACCACCCCGTCGATTCCGTCATGCCGGGCGGCGTGCGCGCCGAGGATATCGTGCGGATGACGGGATTTACCGCGCACGAGGGCAAGCGCGGCGTCAGCTGACACGGTCGGGAAGGTCATGCCGAAGTATATCGCTCGAATCAGAACAACGACGGCTGATCCCCGATCGATTGCGGGTCGACGGTGGGCAGCCCGAGTCGTTCCTGCAGCATCCGCACCGACGCCGAACCATGCCCGGCGAAATGGTTGTTCGCAAAGCCGAACAGCTCACGGACTGTACCCTGTAACGTGGGGATCATGCGGCTCCACGCGTCGAGCTCGGCAGTGCGGTCCACTTGCAGCCGCGAGTAGTCGGTGATCATGCGATCGGGGCCCCTCCACCGCAGATACGCGAAGCTGGCGGTCGGTTGCTTGCTTGCAGAGACGCAGCAGCCACGCGCGCGGCATCCATCGCCCGTCCGACAGCGCCAGTGCCACACCGTGCTCGCGCAACAGCGCCAGCGTTCCTCTGCGAATCCACTGCGGTTGCCGGAACTCCACGGCAAAGCGCACATCCTGCGGGAGCACGGTGAGAAAATCGGCGAACGCGTCGCGCTCCGACGGCGAGAAGTCGAGGCCGCACTGCACGAGGATCGGACCGAGCCGCGGCCCGAGCTCACGGAGATTCGCGACGAACTCCTCCAGCACGTCGCGACACCCCACGAATCGCCGCTCGTGCGTGATCTCCCGGGGCAGCTTACAGGCGAAGGTAAACGTCTCAGGGGTGCGTGCCGACCAGCCGCGCACGGTTCGCACCGGGGGAATTGCATATTAAAGTAGAGTCGACTTCGACGCAGTCGAACGCGCGCGCATAGCTGCGCAGAAAGTTCACCGCCCTCGTCCCCGGTGGGTAGAACGGTCCCACCCACGCTCCGTAATGCCACCCCTGCGTACCCAACCGCAGGCGTCCGGATGGCATGTGGGATTCGCCGGCGGTCGGATCACTCATGGCCAACGAATGCTAGCGAAACGTCTCGAAGAAACCGCGTCCTCGACCGTCGAGCACCCGACCACGCACACGCCCGGACAGATGCGCCTCGCCAGCCATCTGGATGAACCATGGACGGGTGAGCGCCCGCGCGATCTCGCCTTTGCCGCGCTCAGCGAGGTTGGTCCGCGTGTCCGATGCCACGGCGTCGTCGATGGTCAGCGACAGCCGCAGTGTGTCATCGCCGCGAATATCCTCCAACTCCGCCGAGGCGGGGACACGCAGCGGTCCGTCTGCGGTAGTGATGATGCGAGCGTCGTTGTAGCGAATGCGCTTGGGACGGAAGAGCGCGAGAAATCCCTGCTCGTCGGTGAGGTACACAAACAGTGGCGCGTCGGCGCTCCCGGGCTCCTCTGGGGTGACGCGACCGTACAGCAGGGTGTACGCCCCGGCGCGAGACGCGCCCCACTCCCAGCTCACACCACGCCAGCCACCCCAGTTGTGGTCGTGGTACGCCTGCGCCCCCTCGAATCGCTCACAGGCCGTCGCCACGCACAGCTCGCCCGTTGCCTCCGCGCGCAACGCCGGCACCGCGTAGCCGCTCGTGAAGTCGCCGCTGATGAGCGTGGCCCCGGGAAACTCCACGCGCGCGGTCGGAGACACGGTGAGGTTCACCGTGAGCGGCGTGCCGCGCCCTTCTTCGAGCACCTGTGCCTGCACCAGGTATCGGCCGTCGGGTAGCACGCGTACGCTGTCGCTCCCGATCGTGAGGTCGGCGTCGGCGAGGGAGAAACGCACCCGCTCACCGGGAACCCGGCTGCTGAATCGTCGCGACGGACGGCCACGCTCATGCAACGTGACGAGCACCTGCCCGCTCCACCCTTTGCCGGTGACATCTCCACCGACGGCGAAGGAGATGAACGCCCATCGCTTGGCGTCGGCGGAGAGTACGTTGAAGTAGTGCCACTCACCCCACGATTCAGGGTAGGCCATCTCCGCTGTCGGCCGATGGAAATGGTCGATGTCATGTCGCCACTCGGCCATCGTCGGCGATATCCACCGTGCATCACCCGCGTCGTCGTCCCACGCGCCGCGGGTGATCGTGGGCAGTGCGCCAAGCCGCCGTGTCGCCGACGGTACTTCCCCGCTCGCGCGCACCGCGTGCTCCACACCATCGGGCGTGGTGAGATACAATAGTTTGCCCTCAAGCTGCGGCGCCGCGATCTGCACGACATCGGCAAGCCGCGGTGACGACAGCACCTGACGTTGGACGAAGCGCGCATTCGGCACGGAGAAGAACAGCCCGCCGAGTCCGCCCGTGGTGAGCACTTCGATGTCAATCCCCTCGGGAAGCACGGTGATCTCGCCACCGCCGACGAGTCGCTCCTGACTGGCCTGCCGCACCATCGCTTCGCCTACGGCGAGGAGCACGATCATCACGCCGACGCCGATGCCGAAGCCCGTACAGAGCAACAGAGCGCGCCAAGGTCGTGTAGATACGCTTCGCCATGCGATCAGCTGCGCCATCGCCAATCGGGTGGCGCCCATCGAACGTGGCTGCGGCATCAGGGCGCGCCTCGCGTGTCGGACGCGATGCGGCCGTCGTGCAGGCGTACCACGCGCTTGGCCGCGCGGGCGACCACCGCATCGTGTGTCACGAACACCAACGTGGTGCCATCACGATGCAACTGCGCAAACAGCTCCAGCAGACTCGCACCCGTATCCGCATCGAGCTCACCCGTCGGTTCGTCGGCCAGCAGTAACGACGGTCCGTTGGCCAGTGCACGCGCGATCGCGACGCGCTGCTGCTCTCCACCGGACAGCTGCGTCGGACGATGATCGAGGCGTGATCCCAGGCCGACGTAGCCGAGCAGTTCTCGCACGCGCACCCGTCGCTCCGCTCGCGCCATGCCGGCTTCGGCCAGCGGCAGTTCGACATTCTCCGCCGCCGACAGGGTCGGCATCAGGTAGAAGCGCTGAAAGACGAAGCCGATGTGGCGTAAACGAAAATCGGTGGCATCACGGTCGGACATCCGCGCCGTGTCGCGCCCGTCGACGATCACACGCCCCGAGGTTGGAATATCCACCGTGCCGAGCAGGTGCAGCAGCGTGCTCTTGCCGCATCCGGATGGACCAGTGATGGCCACGAAATCCCCACGGGCGATGTCGAGATCGATGCCGCGCACGGCATGCACCGGCGTATCACCCATGACGTAGCGGCGCTCCACCTTCTCACACTGAATGACCGACGGCACAGCGATGGCTCCACTCATGACAGAATCACTCGTCATCCGACGGCCTCTTCACGAAGCGCGCGGGCGATGGGTAACGACGACGCGCGCCACGCCGGCAGCAATCCCGCAAGCAGTCCGGAGACGAACAGCAGCAGGAGCGCGCGCAACGCGGCGTCGGGACTCCACACGAAGAAATCGAACGAGGCGGGCAACCCCGGAAAGTCGCGCAGGATGCTGTTGAGCCAGCGTGCAGTGACCAGCCCGAGGAGCAACCCCGCTAGCGTGCCCGCTCCGCTCAGCATCAACCCTTCCAGCAACACCTGCTGCAGTACGCCGATACGCTGCGTGCCGATCGCGCGCAGCACGGCGATCTCACCGCGCCGCTCATTCACCGACAGCGTGACCAGCGTAGTCACGAGCAAGAACCCGATACCCAGACTGATGGCGCCGAGCACGAACGCGAGCTGACGAAAGTACGACAACCGCTCTTCCACCTGCCGGATCGCAGTTTCGGTAGAGATCGCCGTGACACGCGGCTGCGTCGTGGCAATCCACGTCCGCGCGCGCTCCACTGAAGCGGAATCGCCCGGACGCACTTCCGCCATCGCCAGCGACATCCGATCCACATAGCCCGGACCGAGCAGCCATCGCACCGACGTCAACGGCAGGGCCATCACCGGCGTTTCTGCGGGAATGTAATAGAAACGCCCCATACCGGTCAGCACCACGCGCTTGCTGCGGGCAGCCGTACGCAACTGCGCGTTGAGGCCGGCGCTGACGCTGATGGTATCACCGATGACGTGTCCGCTGCGCGCCAGAAATGTGGCACTGACCACGGCGTGCGTCGTCGCGGTGCCGCTCTCCATCGTATCCACGATCGGGGGTGGTACGTCACTGCCCTGCTCCACCGTGTAGTCGCCCTGCACCGCCGCTTCGACGCCAAGCGCAAAGGTGGAGGGGATCCGGCTGTCGGGGAGCGACAGTGTTGCCCCGAGCGTGGGACTTACTGCCACGATGGAGGGATTCGCGCGCAGCGCCGCTACGATCGCCTGCGCTCCGGTGATGGTGGCCTCACTGTCGAACGGTAAGGTGCCCTTCGGTGCGACGCGCAGCTGATACCCTCGCGTGAGCAGCAGCGAACGGAACGACGTGGTCATCCCCGTGGACAGCATCACCATGTCGAGCAGCAACGCGGCTGCGACGGCGATGCCAAGCATGGCCAGCGACGTACGCACCGGATGGCGGCGCAGCGTAGCCCATGCCAGCGTGAAGCGCATCGGCTATCGCCCCATCAGCGTGAGCGGCGCGGCGCGCACGAGGCGCCACCCGGCAAGTGCACCGGCGCCGATCCCCAGCAGCAACGACAGACCGGTGGCGAACGCGAAGATCCCGGGGGTGAGCATGGCGAATCGCAGCGGCGTCCGGTACAGCTGTTGGAAGTGCGCGTTTACCAGCAGACTCGAAAGCCAACCGATGAGAGCCCCGAGCACACTGCCGATCAATGACACCAGTGCGGCCTCGATGACGATCGCGCGAACGACGGTTCCCCGCGATACGCCCATCAGGCGCAGCGCCGCGATATCGCGCCGCCGTTCCTCGACCGTGAGCAACAGCAGGCACAGAAGGAACACGGCGCTCGCCACCACGGTGATGATCCCGATCGCCCGGTGAAAGCGCTCGATCACGCGAAAGGTGCGTGAGCTCCCCACGGCCACGTCGCGCGATTGGTGTGCCCGAAAACCAAACGCCACATGATTGATGCGCGCCACTGCCGAGTCGATGGACGTGCCGGCTTTCGTGCCGACGGCGAAGCGATCGACCCGGTCGTCGAGTCCGAGCAATGACTGCAGGTGGTCGAGGTGCAGTCGCACGCGATACTCGCGACGCGCGACTTCCGCCGGGTCAGCACGTCGCGCGTACACGGCGTCGATACGCACCGGCGTTCCCGTGTCGCCCGGCGCGCTGGATACGCGCACCGTGGCCCCGGTCGTCAGCGCAAGATCGTCGGCCAGCCGCGCATCGATCGCGATCCCGCGAACGGCGGGAAGACGCCGGCCGAACGTGGGGGAGAGGATCGTATCTCCCACCGCGGGCGGGGACTGTGACGCGACCGCCGCAGGCACGATCGATCCGGCCGCGAGGTACGCAACGATCAGCGGGGCGTAGAATCGGACTCTGCGCGTTTTCCGCGGGACTTGCCTGTCAGAGGCTGGGCGGGCGAATCGGATGTGGACGAGCGCGTTGAAGTGATCGGCGTGCCGGGGATAGACTCGACCAATACCTGAGCGGCAAGATTGGGTCCCACGATCGGCTCATCTGCGCCGATTCGCAGCGTGATCGGACCATCGAAGGGCGCCCGCGCCACCAGCGTGACCTCGACCCCTGGTTGCAACGCAATCTCCGCGAGGTAGCGCAGCAATGACGGATTCTTGTCACTTACCCGAACCATGCGCGTGGTCTCCCCGATTGCAAGGTCGGCAAGGGTGCGATGACGACGCTCGTCCACCTGCCCTTCGGCGGTGGGAATCGGCGCGCCATGTGGATCGGCATCCGGATGCCCCAGCGCCGCGGCCATGCGTTCGATGAGGTCGTCCGATGCCGCATGCTCCAGACGTTCGGCCTCGTCGTGCACGCGGTCCCACGGATAGCCGAGCACCGCCGTGAGATAGCTTTCAAGAATGCGGTGACGGCGGATGGTTCGCAGCGCCGCCCGCCGACCAAGATCGGTGAGTTGTACGCCGCGATACGGCACATGATCGAGAAACCCCTGCGATGCCAAACGCCGGATCATCCCGGTGACCGACGCCGGAGCCACTGCGAGCGCCTGCGCGACATCCGTGGTCGCCGCAGCCCCGTGGCGTTGCTCGAGTTCGTAGATGGCCTTGAGGTAGTCCTCCACGGGCGCCGTGAGCGTCGGCGGCACGCGCGACGACTGCGAGGACTTCACGCGCGGGGCGCGGGGTCGCGCACCATGAGGACGGGGACCATCGTGCGATGCCGCACCGCGTTGGCCGTGGTACCGTAAAGCACGTCCTGGAGTCCGCGATGGCCATGCACCGCCATGGCGATGAGGTCGCACTGCTCGCGCTCGGCGGCCGCGACGATCTCGCTGGCCGGATCGCCCCCGGCAAGCACGGAATCCGCCTCGAAACCCTCGGCACGCAGGGTAGCCGCACATGTTTCGAGGTAAATGCGATCCTGCTGCATCTCTTCGGATTCGCGAAGCGCCAACGCCCGTACGTTGCGCGCGGCCCAACCGTCGGCCACGTGAATGAGCAACAGCGACGATCCACACAGCTTGGCGAGCTGACGCACATGCGAGAGAATGCAGGCGTCGGAGCCGGAATGTTCGAGCGGCACCAGGATACGGCGATACATCAGCGAAGCCACTCGCCGAATGTTTGGACGATCAACCAGCCATTGAGGATCGCGATGAAGAACGCGACGACGTACGCCCCGATCTTCAGCAGCGTCGAATTGACGAACTCACCCATTTTGACGCGGTCGGAAGTGAAGCGCACCAGCGGGAATACCGCGAAGAACAGCTGGAGCGAGAGGATGACCTGACTCAGCACCAGCAACTTGGCCGTGCCGCTATCCCCATACAAGATCGCCACGATCGCGGCGGGCACAATGGCGATGGCGCGCGTGATGAGTCGACGCAGCCACGGGCGGATCCGCAGGTTCAGGAACCCTTCCATGACAATCTGGCCGGCGAGCGTCCCGGTGAGCGTGGAATTCTGTCCCGACGCCAACAGCGCCAGCGCAAAGACGGTGCTCGCTCCCGTGACGCCCAGCAGCGGCGTAAGCAGCTTGTACGCGTCCTGGATCTCCGCGACCTCGGTGTTCCCGCTGGTATGGAACGTTGCCGCGGCAACGATGAGGATGGCCGCGTTGATGAACAGGGCGAAGGTGAGCGCGATCGTGGAATCGGCGAAGGCGTAGCGCACGGCTTCGCGCTTGCCTTTGACATCCTCCGCGTATTTTCGCGTCTGCACGATGGACGAGTGCAGGTACAGGTTGTGTGGCATCACGGTGGCCCCGAGGATGCCGATGGCGATATACAACATCTCGGGGTTCGTGACGATTTCTGCGGTCGGAATGAACCCCTTCGCCACGGCACCGAGGTCGGGACGGGCGATGATCAGTTCGAAGAGGAAGCAACCGCCCACCACGGCAACCAGTGCGATCACGAGGGCCTCGAGCATCCGGAAGCCCTTGTTCTGCAGGTACAGCACGATGAGCACGTCGAACGCCGTGATCGCGATCCCCCACGGCAATGGAATGCCGAAGAGCAGATTGAGCGCAATGGCGGAGCCGATCACCTCCGCGAGATCGCAGGCGGCGATGGCGATCTCGCAGAGCACCCAAAGCGACATCGCGACCGGTTTCGAATAGTGATCCCGACAGGCCTGCGCGAGATCGCGCCCCGTCACAATACCCAGCTTGGACGCCAGTCCCTGCAGCAGCACCGCCATCAGGTTCGACAGCAGGATGACCGACAGCAGGGCGTAACCGAAGCGTGAGCCACCCGCGAGGTCGGTGGCCCAGTTGCCTGGGTCCATATAGCCCACCGCCACGAGATACCCCGGGCCGGCAAACGCCAGCAGCTTCCGGAACCAGGTGGCGCCGTTGACCTCCACGGAGCGGTGCACTTCCGCCAGCGAAGGGGCGAGACGGGCCCGGCGCCAGCCGGGATCGGCGGCGGCCAGCGCCGGAACGTCCGTACTGTCCCGTGACGGGGAGGACGGAATGACCGGTGGGTCTACGGGGGTATTCGGTGCGGACATACACGCACTTTAGGCAAGGCTAAAAATTTTGCAAGTGCCCAGCACGTGAACGCGCGCGAAGCGACAGCCGATCTCCTTGCCACGACGCCTTCGGCGCGACGGAATGGCGCTTCGTGACGGCGCAGCGGCCATTGTGCGGTTTGTCCCTCTCACGCTGGCTCGTTGATGCCCTCGTGTGCTGACACCACGCTTCCCGTTATGCTGCCGTTCATTGGACGCGCGGCAGAGCTCGCGCGCATTTCGCGTATGCATCGCTACTGTCCGACGGCCGCTCCATCCCGACGCGGATCCGCGACGCCGACACGTCGGTTGTTCGCCCCAACGAAGACGGCATGTACGGCACCGAACCGGATGTCTGCGACACGACTCACCGGTGTGTAGCCGCGACTGATGAGCCCCTGATACACGGTATTGGCGAAGCCCGGCTCCACCTCCACCTCTCGCTGCGCCGCGTCTGCATGCAGGCGTGGTGCCGCAACGGCCAGAAAAGGATCTTCGCCGAACGCGAGCATGCGCAACGTCACCTGCAGAATCGCCGGCTGAATGAACTGCGAACCCGCCGCGCCCACCACCAGCCGCACGCGATCGCCGTCGAGAATGAGTGTGGGGGACATCGTGGAGTTCGCATAGCGATGCGTCCCGCGCGTTCTCGCATCGAAATTGTTGGCCGATGAGTTGAGGAAGAATCCATCGGTGTACACTCCCGAACCGAACAACACCCCGACCGTGGTGGTGGCGGAGACTGCGTTCCCCGCCGCGTCGACGACCGCCAGGTGCGAGGTCAGGCTCTGATCAGCATCGTTGCCATCGTCATCTTTGAATTCGGCATCAGTTGAGGGCGGCGGCACGTCCGCGCCAGTGGTCGCCGCCGCGTACGCATCGTATCGCGCGCACGAACCAGCCGTCGCCGACGTATCGAACACGGTGGGGTCACCCGCCAGCATCGTATCGGGAAATACGCCGCCAACCAGACCGGCGCGCTGCCGCGCAAAGCCCGGGTGCGCCACACCGCGCGCTGGCACACGTTGCGCAACGGGATCACCACGCCACCGCGTCGCGTCGGCATCGCCGATACGCATGATGTCGGCGAGCTTCGCAACGGCGTCAGGGCGGTCGGTAAATCCGCCGGCACCGGCCACGCCTGACTCTTCGGCCATCTGCAGCATCTGCAGCACCGACGCACCACCCATTGGCGGTGGTGCACCGAATACGGTGAAGCGTCGCCACGACGCGCAGACGGGCCGCGGGTGTGCCACAGGATACGTGTTCAAGTCCTTCACCGTGATCAGTCCGCCATGTACCTGGACCTTCGCGGCAAGACGCTCGGCGATCGTTCCGGAATAAAAAGCCTCGCGACCACTCTCGGCGATACGCTGGAGTGTTGTCGCAAGCTCCGGCTGTACGAATCGATCACCGGGACGCAACGGCTGGCCGTTCGGGAGAAAGCGGGCCGCCGCCAAAGAGTCAGCCCTGAGCTTCTCTATAGCCGTGACAACGGTACGTGCGAGCAACGGCGACACCAGGAACCCCTCACGCGCCAGACGAATCGCCGGCGCCATCACCTGCGCACGGCTGAGTGTTCCCCACTTCGTCTGCGCTTCCAGCAGTCCGGCGACCATGCCGGGAGTCGCCACCGCGCGTCCGGGACGGCGCGTGCGCGCGCTATCGGCCTTTTCCCAGGCCGGATCCTCGCCGGAGCGCGGATAGAACGACAGATGCTCCACACGACGCGTACCGGCGTCGTAGAACGTCATCGCACCACCGCCGCCGAGTCCCGTCTGCGACACGTCGGTCACGGAGAGTGCAAATGCAGTCGCGACAAACGCATCGACAGCGTTGCCTCCCATTCGCAGCACCTCTGCACCGGCAGCCGCCGCGTCCGCGTGCGATGCGGCGACCATGCCGCGCGGTCCCTCAACGCGCTTGCCGAACATCGGCGAGGCCGCCGCGTTCGCCGTGGACGTGGGAACACGAGCGCAGCCAGCGAGGGCTGTAGCTGCAACCAGCGTGACGAGGCACGCGCGCCGCGAAGACTGTGCATGCATAACAGAAGGGGGCGGTCGTGAGGAGAAGCGCGAAATCCAGCGGCGCGAGGGGCGCTGCGCGCTGCGGATCGACGCTTTGAACCAAAGCTACGGATCGAGCAGCGAGAGCAGCTGTCGCACGATACGTTCGGTGAGTCCCCATACGATGTGCTGCTCCACCCGATACGCAGGAAAAAGCGCGCGCACGCCATTGATGGTCATCTCATGCTCCGCTTGACTGTGCTGGTGACGTAAGACCCGCAGCGGCACCCAGAACGTCGCTGCGACCTCATTGTTCGGCACAAACTGCACATCGGGATGCACGATGGCCACGAAGGGACGGATGACAATCGGGGGCAGCGTGCGGTTGCGTGGTGCAAGATCATCGAGACGCCCGATCATGCGGCCACGCGTCAGGTCGAGTGCCAACTCTTCCTGCGTTTCACGAACGGCGGTCATCTCGAGCGAGGCATCACCGGCCTCCAGCCGACCACCCGGAAACGCCATATGGCCGCTCCACGGATCACGCTCCAGCTCCGCGCGCTTGATGAAGAGCAGCTCTGGCTGACCGCGCACCACGCGCATCACGGCGGCCACGGCGGCGAGCCGCGCTTCAGGCCACGGCTCGGCGTCGACGGGTGCGCGCGAAGCCAGGCGCCTCGCGAGCCGCGACACGTCGGCGTGCTGCAGCGCGATCTGCAGCACGTCCGCGTGCGGCGCCCGCTGAATCGACTCGCCCTCGGAGGTGCTCAGTCGGCCACCTCACCGCCCGAAGCCACCCAGTCGCGGTAGCCGCCGGCGAGGGAGGCCACGCTGGTATATCCCATGTCTTGCAGCGTGCTTGCCGCGAGCGCTGAGCGATTGCCGCTGGCGCACATCAGCACCACGCGGGCATCACGAGGGACGCGCGACTCGATCTGCGACTCGAGCACGCCCCGTCCGATGTACTGCGCAGGGGTGGCGTGGCCGAGATTCCATTCGTTCTGTTCACGGACATCGATGAGGACGATGGGATCACCATGTGAGAGGCGGTCCTGCACTTCGCGTGCGGTCACCTCGGAAACCTTCGTCTTCGCTTCGGCGATCAGCTGCTGGGCGGTTTTCATGGTCGGGTCGGGAGTTCAGGAGTGAAAGGTCGCTGCGCATTCTACCAGTCAAACGCGCGTTCGTTGCACGCGAAGCGTCCCAGCGATCGTGTCCAGCGTGGCCAACGCGCCAAGCGGCAGCGTCCACTGGTCTGGAACGTGGCCCACGGAGATACCGGTCACCACCGGCACCCGCAGCGCGTCTGCCAGCTCGGTCGCGAGTGACTCCAGAGAACGCCCGCCGTCGTTTGTGGTATCCGGGCAGTCGGTGAACTGCCCAAAGGCCAATGCGCGACAGCCCGCGAACGCTCCAGCCAATCTCAACTGCGTCAGCATGCGATCGAGGCGGTACGTCGGCTCGTTGACGTCTTCAAACACGACCACGGCATCACGGAAATTTAACGCCCAGGGCGTCCCGCAGAGCGACGCGATCAGCGCCAGATTACCGCCGAGCAGCCGTCCGGTGGCCGTTCCGTGACGCACCACGCGCGCATGGTCCCAGACGCCGCAGCTGTCGACGCCGCTCTGAACGGCCCGCACCAGCGAATCACGTGAAAATGCGGTGAGCGGCGCGCGCGCCGTCGGACCGTGAAAGCTGACGAGTCCGGCATGCTGCCATGCGGCGTGCAGCGCCGTAACATCCGAATATCCGATGAGCGCCTTGGGAGCCGTTCGGCGGAGCGCATCCGACACGCGCGGGAGCAGTCGCGCGGAGCCATAGCCGCCGCGCAGGCACCAGATGCCGTCAACGGTGTCGTTTTCAAGGGCACTTACGAGATCGTCGGCGCGGTCGGCGTCGCCCCCGGCGAAGTAACCGCGCCGCGCCAGCGCATGCTCCCCTACCTGCACCTCCCAGCCGAGCGACTGCGCCGAAGCGATGGCGCGGGTCAGCTCCGCTTCGCCAGCCAGCGGCCCTGCCGGTGAAATCAGCGCCACGCGACAGCCTGGAGCGAGCAGCGGTGCTTCACGCAACGGCGTCAGCACGCGCACGGGCGGAGCTGCAGAGAAACACCACGGGTCGCCGCTCGGCGCGAATGGTCAGGCGGGTACATGTCGGAACGTACCGGCCGCTTCACGGTCGAGCAACGGAGACTGACGCCTGCACGCGTGCGGCACCGGAACCCGTTGGCGACGCCGGCAGGCTCCGCTCTCCGTACTTGCCTCGTAACTTGAGGGATGAACGAACCGATCGTTGGCGTCGTCGCGGCGCTTCCGTGGCTGGTACTGCCCGTGCTGCTCGCGTGGCGCTTGCGTGCCACGCCCAGTCTGGACAGCGTCCCGGCGGCACCGCCAGCCGGCAAGGTGCTCCGCGTCTCCATCGTGCTCCCCGCCCGCAACGAGGCCGCCCATATCGCGGCGTGCATTCAGAGCATCCAGGCGTCAAGTTGGCCCGACCTCCAACTGGTGGTGGTGAACGACCACTCCACCGACCGCACCGGCGAACTGGCGCGCGAAGCGGCCCGCGGGGATCCGCGCATACGGGTCATCAATGCGCCGGATCTACCGGCGGGGTGGTTCGGCAAGCAGTGGGCGTGCGAGGTCGGCGCATCGCACACCAATGGACAGCTGCTGCTCTTCACCGATGCGGATACGCGTCATGCGCCGGACCTGATCGCCCGCATGGTGGCGCTGCGCGCGCAGCGTGGTGCCGAGCTGCTGTCGGTCGCCGGCGTGCAGACGATGGACACGGTGTGGGAGTATGCCGTTCAACCGTCCGTGCTGCTGCTGATTCTGTCGCGCTACGGCGGTGCGGCGTCGATCGAACGCGCCACGCACGCACGCGAGGTGATCGCCAACGGACAGTGCTTCATGCTTTCACGCGCCGTGTACACGCGCATCGGTCGTCACGAAGCCGTACGGGCCTTCGTCGCGGAAGATCTCATGATGGCGCAGGCGGTCTTCCGCCACGGCCACCGCGTTTCACTGGCGCTCGGCATTCGTCAGTTGAGTACACGCATGTACGACGGACTGTCGGCGCTTATGAAGGGGTGGGGCAAGAACCTGTACGCCGGCGGGCGATACGCGATGGGGGGAGGCGCGTGGGGACAGCGCGTCTATCCGATACTGCTGCTCGCCTTTCCTCTCGGTATTCTGTTGCCGTTCCTCGTACTCGTCACGTCTGTATTCGAGGGCATGATTGGCGGCGCCACCGGTTTGACTGCCGCTGACTGGTGGAGCGTCTTCGCGAGCGGTGCCATTCTACTCACCTACGCTGCAGCACACCGCCTCAACGGGGCGCCGCTGTACCGCGCCCTGCTTGCGCCCCTCGGTGGAGCGATCCTTCTGGTCATCTGCATTCAGGCGATCGCCCGAGGCAAACGGGTGGAATGGAAGGACCGTCACTACCAGGCGCAATGAATCGCCGGCTCAGGCGTGCGTGTCAGTCAGCGTGACGTCAGCGATAGGCCGCGCGCGAAGTATGCCGTACGCAATGCCCGAGTGATGGCTCCCGGTGCACCGTCGGCGATCGGCGTTTCGTCGATCGTCGTGACCGGCAAGACGAAGCTGGTGGCGCTGGTGAGGAAGCATTCGGTGGCCGCGTGGGCCTGTGCAACCGTGAACGCGCGCTCCCGCACGACGAAGCCGGCTTCATCAGCCAGCGCCAGCGTGACGTCCCGGGTAATACCGGCCAGAACATCGCGTGAGAGTGGGCGCGTGTAGAGGACGCCGCCGCGCACGATCCAGATGGTGCTGGCACCTCCCTCGGTGACCACACCATCGTCGTGCATCAGCGCCTCGAACGCGCCATTCGCGCGCGCCGTCTGTTTGGACAGTACCTGCGCGAGCAACGACGTGCTCTTGATATCCCGTCGCACCCACCGGATGTCCGGCACGGTGAGCAAGCGGACACCACCGGCATTCGGATCGTCGCTCAGCCGCTTGCGGCGCGCATACGCGAACATCGTGGGCGTCACGGCGGGTGGAAACGGAAAATCCCGCTCGGCGACACCCCGCGTCACCTGCAGGTACACCAGGCCTTCCTCGACACCGTTCTGCGTCGCCAATGACTGCATGATCTCAATCCATTCCGCCTCTGACTGCATCACCGGAAGCGCGATCTCGTGCATCGAGCGGGCAAGGCGCGACAGGTGACGATCGGCATCGAGCAACCGCCCATTGAGCACGGCAGCGACCTCATACACGCCGTCGCCGAACAGCAACCCGCGATCAAAGATCGACACGGTCGCCTCGTGCTCATCCACAAACGCTCCGTTGAGCCAGCAGACAGGCATGTGAGACGCACTGAAGGAATAACTAAAGCAGGCGCAACAGCCCCGCGCAGGCGCCGCCGAGCAGTACCCAGCCGCTGCCGATTCTGGTGAACATGAGCAGCAGACTCGCGACCGGCAAGATGACGAGCGTCGTGGCGTCAACGGCGAGTCCACGCACCATCAGCACGACGACGGACGCCATCATCGCAACCGACGCTGCGTTCACACCGTCAAGCGCGATCGCAAGAGGTGCGGAGCGACGTAAACGCACCACGAACGGTGCAGTGAGGGCGACGGCGAGGAACGCCGGAAGAAAAATGCCAACCGTGGCGGCCGCGGCGCCGGCGTGTCCCGCGAGCAGGAACCCCACGAAAGTTGCCGCCGAGAAGACTGGCCCCGGCGTAACCTGACCGATCGCCATCGCATCGAGCAGCTGTGCGTTGGTCAGTAGCGATTGTCGCACGAGGAACTCCCCGCGTAAAAATGACAGCAGCACGTACCCGCTGCCGAACAACATCGATCCGATTTTGAAGAATGACAGGAAGACGCCGGTTGGTGCCATCGCACCGACTGCGAGTGCTCCCGCCGCGCTACCGGCACCGGCTGCGGCGCCGGTGACGATCATCGGCGCACCCGGCCGTGCGTTCCCCGCAGCGCTGGGAGGGCCTCCAGGCCGCGCCCCCGACCGGAGCAACGCCACCAGAAGCGCCCCAAAGAGTACGGCGATCTCAGAGATGCCGGCCAGCACCGCCGCAAGGCTCACCGCCGCGAGAACGGCCGTGAAGCGTGTGCGGATCATGCTGCGACGCAATCGCCAGATCGCCTGCACCACCACTGCCAGCACGGCCGGCTGCATGCCGGCCAGCATCGCGCCGACCTCCACCCGTGTACCGAAGCGCACGTAGCACATCGCCAGTACCCACACGATGACGACGGCCGGCACGATGAAGCAGCAGCCCGCCACTATCAACCCAGGCCAACCGGCGCGGCGGTGCCCGATGTGGATCGCCAGTTCGGTGGAGTTAGGCCCCGGAATCAAGTTGACCGCGCCAAGCAGGTCTACGAACTCGTCACGCGTCATCCATTGGCGACGCGTCACGACTTCGTCTTCCATCACCGAGATATGCGCTGCCGGGCCACCGAAGGCCGTGGTCCCGAGTCGCAGAAACAGGCGCGCGAGCTCCCACAGGTGTGCTGGCATGCACGCAAACTGCCGGCGCGCACCACTCGTCGCAACGCTTGGCGCGGCCCACCACACGTTGCGCCGCGAAGCCCGCGTCGCAACTCCACGGTACCGACCGCAATGATTCGGTGACACGCCGCGACAGCCACTCCGGCATCGTGCGCCTGTGCTTACTCTCCGCGCCTCTGCCCTGCTCCTCGCCCAAGCCGACTCGTTCCACGCGCTCCGTCCCGTTGCGGCGGCGCTCGGCTTCACATCCGCGCCCCGTCGCCTCGCTCGAGACGTGCGCGAGGCCACAGGCATCAGTGACCTGGTTACCGGTGCCGACCTGATCAGCGCACCCGGCTCGCTCCGTCTCCTCTGCGCGCAGCTCGCGCCACCTACCGACGTCGGCGCCGCCCAGGATCCACGCGAACTCACGCGACGACTGGCCATCGTCATCGCGCAGCGTGCCCCCACGCGGCACTGGTGCCTGCTCGCGATCGATCACAGCCGACAGTCGGTGTGCATCGCCACTGTTGCCCTCCATCCGGACGGGCCACGCATCGCGGCGCTGCGCGTCGAACGTGCGCACGTCATGGACTCCGACGCAGAAACGCTACGCGCCCTTGCAGCCGTCACGGCACCATCCGATCCGCTCCGTCACGCGCGGTTCACCGACATCCTGCGGCGCGACGCGCTCTCCCGTCGCTTCTACCGGGAACTCGAGCGCGTGGTCACCACACTCGCCACCTCCGCTACCGGGTCGGCAACGCCAGCAGAAAAGCGGGAGCTCGCGCTGCTGTGCACGTCGCGATGTCTGTTTCTCGCCTTCCTCGAAGCGAAAGGGTGGCTCAACCATCAACGCAATTTTCTGCTGCACCACGCCACCAGCACCCTCGAGGCCGGAGGCGGGCTGCACGAGCGACTGCTGCGACCGCTGTTTTTCGGAACGCTCAATACGCCGCTCCGTCGTCGAGCGGCAGCCGCCCGAACCTTCGGCGCGGTTCCCTTCCTGAATGGTGGACTTTTTGCGCCCACGCCCCTCGAGAACAGCCGACGACGCGTGCGGTTCACCGACGATGCGCTCACACAGCTCATCGGCTCCTTGCTCGACCGTTATCGGTTTACGGCACACGAGGACTCCACCGCCTGGTCGGAAGCGGCGGTCGACCCCGAAATGCTCGGCCGCGCCTTCGAATGCCTCATGGCCGGCGACGAGCGACGACGATCCGGCTCGTTCTACACGCCACCGATGCTCGTCGAGCAGGTTGTGGAGGATGCCCTCTCCCAGCTCCTTCCCTCGCTCCCGCCCGACGCGCTGCGCCACACCGATACGCCACTGGCGTTGGATCCCCTCACCCGCTCGTCGCTCGAGGCGCTCCGAGTCATTGATCCAGCATGTGGATCCGGCGCCTTTCTCGTGCACCTGCTGGAACGGCTCGCCACCCTGTACCGGCGCGCGGGGCTCGCCTCCAGCATGCACGAGTCTCGTCGCGCCGTCCTCACCAAATCGATTTTCGGCGTCGATCGAAATCCGGTCGCCGTCTGGCTGTGCGAACTCCGGCTCTGGCTTTCGGTAGTGATCGACTGCGTGGAGCCGGACATCACCCGCATTCCCCCACTCCCCAATCTGGATCATCACATTCGCGTCGGTGACTCGCTCGCCGGCGGCAACTTTCGCTTTGTGCCACCAAGCGCGCGCGCCCTCGCCACGCTTCGCGACCGATACACGCGCGCCACCGGACCGCGCAAGCGCACGATCGCCGCTGCGCTCGAACGTGAAGAACGCGCGCGAGCCATTGCCGAATGCAATCGGCGTATCGACCTGCTGCGCAACGAACGGCGTGCGTACGTCGTACAACTCCGCGCACGCGACCTGTTCGGGCAACGCCACCGCGCCACCCGGAGCGATACCCTCCGGCTGGCGCAGCTGCGAACCACCTGCTGTGACATGCAGCGGCACCGGGATCGCCTGCAGCGCGGCAGCGCCCTCCCCTTTCGCTTCGCCACCTACTTCGCCGACGTCGCGGCCAACGGCGGATTTTCGCTCGTGATCGGAAACCCTCCATGGGTGCGCCCGCATGCGATACCCGTCGCCGAACGGCTGCTGCTCCGCCACGAGTTCCGCAGCATGCGCCACGCCGCGTGGCGCGCCGGTGCGGCGCGCGCGGGCGCGGGCGCCGGCTTCGCCGCTCAGCCAGACGTGGCCGCCGCGTTCATCGAACGCAGCATCGAACTGCTCGCGCCGGGAGGAACACTGGCCCTCCTCGTTCCAGCGAAACTCTGGCGCACCCTGTCCGGCGGCGGCATCCGACGGTACCTCGCCGATTCTTGCACCATTCGCGCGCTTCGCGACTGGAGCGATGCCCCCGCTCTTTTCGACGCAGCCACCTATCCGTCGCTCCTGGTCGCGCAACGCTTGACCGTCGCGCCCGGCACCACGGCCGCCGCCGCTCCCCCCGCCCGCATCTCCATCGCCAGCCATCGCGACGTTCTCAACTTCGAAATCGCCCCACACGCGCTGTCCCTCGACGGCGATACTGCCGCGCCGTGGGTGCTACTACCCCCCGCCGCCCTCGCCGCCTTTCATGCGCTCCGCCTCGCCGGCCCTTCCCTCGGCGACTCAACGCTCGGCAGGCCGCTGCTCGGAGTGAAGTGCGGATGCAACGCCGCATTCCTGGTCCACGCCGTCGAGCACGATGACGAGTCCGCCACCGTTACGGCGAGCGCCACACCGATCATCAGGCAAGGCGTCATCGAACGCCTCCTGCTCCGACCCGCGCTCCGGGGCGAAGGGATCGCCACGGGCGAGGCGTACGCCGCCGATCATCCCGAGCACGAGCTGCGCATTGTGTGGACCCACGCGACCGACGGCACCCCGTTGCGCGCGTTGCCCCCCGCCACCACGCGATGGCTCGCACACTGGCGCCCACGCCTGGAGTCGAGACGCGACGCCCGCGCCCGAATGCCCTGGTGGACGCTCTTTCGCACCGAAGCCGCACGTGCCGACACGCCCCGCGTGGTTTGGGCCGATATCGGCAAACGGCTGCGCACGCGCGTGCTCGATGCCGGAGACCCCACCGTACCGCTCAACAGCTGCTACGTACTCCGCGCTCGCACATTACAGGACGCGCACGCGCTCAATGCCCTGCTCCAAAGCACCATCGCCGCCGCATGGCTCGATGTACTCGCCGAACCGGCCCGCGGGGGCTTCCGTCGCTTTCTCGGCTGGACCGTTGCCGCTCTGCCCGTTCCCCCCGACTGGGACTCCGCATCGCGACTCCTCGCCCCGTTGGGACGACAACTCGCAGCTGGGAGCGTAGTCCCCGCAACGCTCCTCGATGCGGCCGTGGCCGCCACCTTCGGCATGCCGCTGACTACCATCACCCCACTGCTCGACTGGTACGAACGATGAACATGCACCTCACGTCGGCATCCGCCGTGATGACCCGGATCGCCCACGCGATCCTCCCCGAACCAGCCAAGGAGGAACTCGGTGACATCACACTCCTGCCCCATCAACGAGAAGCCGTCACTCGCCTCCGCACCATCATGGCGACGTATCGCGGCGCCCTGCTCGCCGACGGCGTGGGGCTGGGCAAGACCTACATCGCACTCGCGGTCGCAGCGGAATACGACCACGCGCACATCATTGCGCCCGCCGCCCTGCTGCCCATGTGGCGCACGGCGATCACGCACGCGCATCTGCCGCACACTTCGCTGCAGTCGGTGCAATCGTACTCCGGTAGCGCACCTCCGCTGCAGCACAGCGCACGACCGCTCATCATCATTGATGAAGCCCATTACCTGCGGACGCGCCGAACGGCCCGACATCGTGAGGTCGCCCGGAGGATCGGGAACGCCGACGTTCTCCTGCTTACAGCCACGCCGTTGCACAACGATCCCGGCGAACTGCGCAGCATTCTCGCACTGTTCATGGGGTCACGCGCCGACGTACTGACCACCGACATGCTCGCGCGACTCGTCGTCCGGCGAACGGACGCGCACGGTGCATCAGGAGGCGCCGGCAAGCGCGGCAAGCCGGGCCTGCATGAGCACGCGCCGCAGGAGATGCCGTACGATCGGGAAACGCTTACTCAGCTGCTGGCGCTGCCTGTCCCGCTTCCGGCGCACGACGGCACTGCTGCCGGAGCGTTGATCCGACTCGGGCTCCTCCGTGCCTGGTGCTCAAGCGACGCCGCCCTCGCTCACGCCCTGCGTCAACGGCTCCTTCGGGGCGAAGCACTCCGACAGGCGCTTTCTGCCGGGCGCCATCCCACCAATGCGGAACTCCGCACCTGGCTCGTCGGCGAACACGAAGTGCAACTGGGATTCCCCGAGCTCCTGGCCGATCACGTCGCCGAATCAGGGCCGCTCGTCGAAGTCCTGGAACACCACCTCGCAGCACTTGAGGCGCTGCTGTCGCACCATCAGCGGAACGCCAACGGGGACGCCATCCGCGCCAGGGCGCTGCGGACCATCGTGGAGCGGCATCCGGGAACACCGGTGGTGGCGTTCTCACAGTTCACGACCACGGTGCTCGCGCTACAGCGGGCGCTCGCCGACATCGCCGGCGTCGGTCTGCTCACGGGTAAACGCGCACGTATAGCCAGCGGCCGGGTAAGCCGAGCCGAGGTGCTCGCGAGATTTGCCCCGGTGGCGCAGGAACGTCCCCCGCCTCCCCCGCACCAGGCCATTCGCCTGCTGCTGGCCACCGACCTGCTTGCGGAGGGCGTGAACTTGCAGGACGCCGGCGTGGTCGTGCACCTCGACCTCCCCTGGACCCACGCATTGCAAACCCAGCGTGTCGGTCGCTGCGCGCGACTCGGTTCGCCGCACGCCATCGTACACGTGTATCGCTTCGCACCGCCCGTTGAGGGCGATCATGCCCTTCGGCTCCAGCGGCGGATTGTGCAAAAGGCGCGGCTGGCGCGCCGATATGTTGGTGCCACGGACACGTCAACTCGACCCTCCCCGCGCGATAGCGGTGCGGATGCCGCCTCACGGCTCTACGCGCTGCTGGCCGAATCGCGTGGTCATGCCTCCCTCGCCGAAGATGGGGCGTGCTTTCTGACGGCCTGCGCCACCGCCAGGGCCAGCGGATGGCTCGCCCTCGTGCGTTATCGGCAGCATCACCATCTGCTCGGCGCACGTCGCACCGCCTCCCACAGATGGCGCGTGGGCGCGAGCGCGCCGCACCTGCTGCGCTGTTTGCGTCGCGTGCGTATCGACGCCTCGTCTGTGCCAGCGGTGGCGTCAGAGCAGATCGCGCGCGTGCAGCGAGCGGTGGTGAGCTGGGGCGAACGGCGGGCAGCGCTCGCCGAGATCGGCCCGCCGGCGCGGTCGCTGGCGCGCGAGCAGCAACGGGCGCGACGGATAGTCGACCGGACGGTGGCTCGGCTCTCGCCCGTCCAGCGCCTTGGGCTGCAGCGCGAGATCGCGCACGCGTACGCCCAGCTCGAGCGCCAGGGCGGCAGCGGCGCGCTGGACCTGCTGCAAGAGTGGCTCGATCGCGCGCCGCACCGATCACCCATGCTCTGGCTGCGCGAATGCCCGGCACCGTCGGTGCCGGTCGTGGCTGGCACGTTATCCGCAGCGACTGGCGAGGTGACCGCCTCACCCACGCTGGTGGCCGTACTCGTTCTCGTGGGGTCTGCCGAACCGATTAGCCTTCGGCATGTCACATCTCGCGCTCCTCTTTGATCTCGACGGAACGCTCATCGACTCCATCGGCCTGCTGCGCGAATGCATGCAATCCGCTTTTGCGGCGAGCACCCGGGCGCCGTCCGTGGCCGAGTGGACGGCGGGCATCGGCACGCCGCTGCGGACGCAGCTCTCGGCGTGGTGCGACGACGATGACGACATGGAGGCGCTGGTGCGCCGCTATCGCGAATATCAGGATCTCCATCTCGAGCGGCTCACCGCCCCCTTTCCCGGTGCAGGCAAGATGCTGGCATGGGCGCGGGGCGCCGGTCACGCCACGGCCCTCGTGACGAGCAAGGGGATGGGAATGACGCAGCGGTCGCTCGAACACGTTGGCCTGGCGAAGGCATTCGACACCATCGTCACCGTCGAGCAGACGGAGCACTATAAGCCGCATCCCGCGCCGGTCCACCTCGCCCTCGAGCGACTGGGCCTCCCTCCGGGACGCGCGCTATTCGTTGGGGACTCCACGCATGATATGCATTCCGGCCGCGCTGCAGGCGCGGCGACGGCGGCGGCGCTCTGGGGGCCGTTCAGCCGCGCCGAGCTGGCAACCGCACATCCCACGTACTGGATGCAGACGCTGTCCGAGCTTCCCGACGTGGTGGCAACGATGCTCGCCCGCCGTTCAAACCTTCCGGCCGTCTGATTCATCCAATGGGGTGACATGAGACCGGAGCCAATTTGCTCGCCTTGCGCGTGAACGAACCCTTCCACAATCAGCTGGCGGCATCGACGTCTTTGGCACTCGCGGCACAGGCCGACGACGTGGCCGCCGCCTCAGGCGGTGACCGTCGGGCGTTTGAGCGGGTATACCGGGACCATGTCGACCGCGTGTTTTCCCTGTGCGCCCGGATGCTGGGCGACCGGGTCCTGGCCGAAGAAGTCACCCAGGACGTGTTCGTGCGGGTCTGGCAGAAGCTTCCAGGCTTCCGGGGAGAGTCCGCCTTCGCCACCTGGCTGCATCGCGTGGCGGTGAACGTGGTGCTGTCACGCCGGAAAACGCTGGGCGTCAGCAACGCCCGCACGGCGGAGGATGAACATGTCCTGGACACCGCTCCGACACGAAGCGAGCCGGTCGCCGAACGGATGGATCTCGATGATGCGATCGCCCGACTGCCGAACGGCGCACGACGGGTGTTCGTGCTGCACGATGTGCAAGGGTTCACGCACGAGGAGATCGGCGAGCAGCTCGGCATCACGCCGGGGGGCAGCAAGGCACAACTGCACCGGGCACGCCTGCTGTTGCGTGCGGCGCTCAACCGGTAACGACGATGATCACACGCGTTTCATCAGGCATTTTTCGGATGGAGCTATGACCGAGTTCACGAAGGCACCAGCCGTGCCCCCGGCACCGTGCGAACGTTTTGAAGCGCAGGTTGGCGAGTGGTGCGGGCGGGCGCTGCCGGCGCACGAGGAAGAGTGGATGCGACATCATCATGAGTCATGTGCGTCGTGCGCGCAGCTGCGACGGGAGTTTGCGGCGCTGATCGCCGAAGCGCGGGCGCTACCGCCGCTGTCGCCGCCTCGGGATCTGTGGAGCAGTATCGAGGCCCGCCTCGACGCGCCGGTGATCGCGTTCGATGGGCGTCCCCCCCTGACGGTCCTGACGCGCCGTCGCACATCGTCGGTGCGCACCCTTGCACTCGCCGCCACAGTGCTCGTGGCGGTCAGTTCCGGCGTGACATGGCACATTGCCCGGCGTACCCAGAACGCCACCGGTCCATCGAACGCTGTCCCGCAGACGTCCACCGCGATCACGCCCGCGCCGACGGCTTCCACCGCCGGCATCGATGATGCCGACGTCGACCGGGGCGCGTTGGCGTGGGCCACGGTGGTCATGAGCAACACGGCCGTCGCCCGTCCGGTAACGCGTCGTACGGCAAACGGCGGTGCAGGAGCCGACCTCGCCAACGGCGTGTACGACCAGGAGATTCAGGCGCTGCGCAGCATCGTCGACGATCGCTTCGCCGAGCTCGACAGCGTAACCGTGCGTGCGCTCAAAGCCAATCTGGCGATCATCGATGCCGCCATCCGTGACAGTCGTCGGGCGCTCGCCCGTGATCCGCGGAGCGGGCTGCTGGCGACGCAGCTGGACCGGTCTCTCGAGGCCAAGCTGGCGCTGTTGCGTCAGGTAGCGCTGCTCTGATGCCGATCGTACTCGCCACCACCTCGCGCCGCACCGCCGTGATAGCCGGGTTGTCACTGTTCGCAGGTGCCGCGCTCGTGCCCGTCAGCGTGATGCAGGCGCAGCGGGATACCAGCTTTGCCGTCGCCCGTGACGCAGTTGTCGATGTCACGGTGCGCGGCGGGCGGGTCGTGGTGCGCGGCACGGATGGCAGCACCGGAACCGTACGTGGTGGAGACGGGCAGTACCGGTTGCGCGCCACCGGCGTTGGTATATCGCTCACGAACCGTGACGGCGACATCGACAGCCACGGGAACGCGACCTCCCGCCCGCAGTCCGGAGGCAACGGCGATGCGCCGCTGGTACTCGAGCTCCCACGCAACGTGCGCTTGGTGCTCTCCACGCTTTCTGCCGATGTCGAGGTCACCGACATCAGCGGCAGCGTGGAAGTCCGGACGCGCTCGGGTGCGGTGACGCTGGAAAAGGTCGGGGGCCGGCTGATTGTCGAAACGATATCCGGAGAGGTGAGACTCACCGACGGCGTCGGCACTGCGCGCGTAAGCACGGTGAGTGGCGACGTGACGATGCACGGCGTGCGCGAAGAGGTGCACATCACCACCACCAGCGGCGATCTCCGATTGGCCCTCGCGCGGGCGACTCGCGTTGAGGCGCAGACGGTGAGCGGCGACGTGCGGGTGGAGGGGCGACTCATGCCCGATGCGCAGGTGCAGGTGATCACGCACTCCGGCGACATCGTCCTGCGGAGTACCGACGACATTCGCGGCACGCTGCAGTTCTCGACGTTCAACGGTGAGCTCTCAGCCGGAGGTCAGCTCATTTTGCTCCCGGGATCGAGCACCACATCCCGCCCGGGACGTGCCAGCCAGCGCTACCAACTGGGTAGTGGCGGTGCCGCGCGGCTCGTGCTTTCGACGTTCAGCGGCGACGTCCGCCTCATGCGCGGTGCACAACCATGATCAGTAACCGTTCGACCCGTTCATCTGAGGAGTGTCGTATGAAGGCCATGCACCATCTGACGCTAGCCGTTGTCTTCTTCGCGGTACTGGCAGCACCCGCAACAGCGCAGGATCGCGATGACGTACAGCGCGACAACGCATTCCGCTGGTCGGGCGTGATCCCCGATGGGCGTCGCCTGCTCATCAAGAACATCAACGGCGCCATCGACGTACAGCGAAGTACGTCGGGTCGCGTGGAAGTGACGGCGGAAAAACGTTGGCGCCGAGGCAACCCCGATGACGTCCGCATCGAACAGAAGATGCTTGGTGAGGACGTGCTGGTGTGCGCGCTCTGGCACGAGGACTCGCGTTGCGACGAGAACGGCATTCACACCGATCGACGCACGCGCTGGAACGAGCGCAATGACGTCTCGGTGAACTTCGCCGTGCGCGTCCCCGACGGCGTGCGCGTGAACCTGTCGAGCGTTAACGGGGGCATCGAGGTGAGTGGCGTGACCACGGATGTGCAGGCGTCCACGGTGAACGGCGGCATCAACGCACGCAGCGCCGGTGGACCGGTGCGCGCCAGGACCGTCAACGGCAGCATCCGCGTGTCCATGGGATCGCTCAACCGCGCCACAGATCTCGAATACGAAACCGTGAACGGGACCATTGTCATCGAATTGCCGGCCAACTTCGGCGCGCAACTCGAACTCTCCACCGTGAACGGACGTGTGACCACCGACTTCCCGATCACGATCTCCGGCACGCTGTCGCCACGTCGGCTGCGCGGGACGGTGGGCGATGGCTCGACCCGACTGCGCGCCAGTACCGTGAATGGCAGCATCACGCTGCGCAAAACGAACTGACCTGTCTGATCCGCACCAATCCTGACCCACCGCACCGGCGCTCAGGTGGCGGCGAGCTCCTCGATCGCCGCCGCGAGGGCGAAGTCCTTCTGGGTGATTCCCCCGGCGTCATGCGTGCTCAGCGCGAAATGCACTTTCGTGTAGCGGATATCGATGTCCGGATGATGCTCCATCGATTCGGCGATTGTGGCTACCTGGGCAATGAAGGCGATGCCGGCAGGAAAGGTCGCGAAGTGGTAGCTCTTCGCGATCGTCTCGTGCTTGCGGCTCCATCCGGGGAGAGCCCCGAGCGCGCGCTGGATTTCGATGTCCGAGAGGGGCGTCATACCTCCTAGACTACGGCCGACCTGTGCCGGTGACAATGGCGTAGTGAGGGAATGTGATCGCGCCAGGCTTTCCCCCTGGAAGTACCGGCGGGTGTCTGACCGGTCTCCGAGCGGTCATACTGGCCCTTTCCCCGGTTTTTGTTTTCGGTATTCATTCGGTATGGGCTCCGCTTCTGCTACCTCCATCGACCTCACACCGCTCCGCGATCAGCTTCAGGCAATCGTGGCGGGGGGGCGCCCTGCCAGCGCTCCTTGGGTCACGGGTATTGCTTCGCTCGACCGTTCCCTGGGTGGGGGGATTCCCCGCGGACGCATCACGGAAATCAGTGGACCCTTGGCGGTGGGAAAGACGGCGCTGATGCGACAGGTCATCGCGCAGGTGCTCCTCACCGGCGGGTGGGTCGCGTGGATCGACGCGCGCCATACGCTGGCTCCGGCGCCTTGGGCCGGCATTGGGCAACGGTTCGTCGTCATCCGCCCCCCCGATCCCCGGCGCAGTGCGTGGATCGCCGACCTGCTGTTACGCAGCGGGGTGTTCGCCATGGTGGTGCTCGACGGGGCACCACCGTTGTCCCGTGTGCATGGGGTACGTCTCGCGCAGCTCGCCCGGGAACGGGATGCCGCCTGCGTGACGCTCGAGCACACCATGACCGGTGACTCCCGGATCAATCGTCTGGCTGGCACTGTTCGCCTGCACATAACAGCGCCACCATCGATGCAACAACACGTCGTTCAGCGAATAGGGAAACGCGCCCGCGAACAGACCGCCGCCGAGCCCCCACCACCAGCCGCCCGTCGTTTCGTGGTGATCGTGGAGAAAGGCCATTCCGGCAGCAACCGAACCAGCGGCAACGGCCGCCTTATGTCCGTGGAGGTATCCAGTGCCATCGTCATGGCGCGTCGCGTGTGTACGGATTCCGAGATTCCCGATCGGCGCGGGGTGGCGCGAAGCGCGCGTCGTCCCTGGACCGCCCGCGGCAACAGCAGCGACGCCGCCCAGCACGGCGCCCAGTACGGTGAGCACCCCGTCACGTGGGGAGGACTCGGCGTCGGCTCGCAGGACCTGTATGGAGTTGACCTTCCCGGACACCCAGCTCGCCTTGCCGCTGGACGTGCCGGACACCCCGGTGCCGACCGCCAGCACCCGACAACGGAACAGGAACGTATTACCCCGCACACCCGCGACTGGACGCAGTACCGCGGCCGACGCCGGGCCGCCGATCCGGGATACGGGCGACGTACCCGACGCGAATTCGCCCGCGATCGGACCGGTACGCCCATTACGAGTCACAGCGGGCAATCGCAGGGATCCAACAACTCCCCGCGTCGCGGCCGCGACGGCCCGGCGTAACACCGACAACACCGACAACACCGACAACACCGCACTACAGGCGACACACTGGGACGCCCTGCCGCGCGCGCTCTCCAGCGCGTCCCGGTTACGGGCCGTGTCGATGGGTGCCGGACGTCTGGGGGTGCGCGCCGGCATGACGGTCGCCGAAGCGCACGCGTGCTGCGCACAGCTCGAGGTGCGGGAGTGGGATGAACACGCGGTTCACGACGCCATCCTTGCGGCCACCACGGCGTTGTTGGCGGCGAGTCCGCAGGTAACGCCCGTGGTGGGCACGCCGGGGATGTGGTGGATCGGGGCGCACGGCTTTGAGGCCTTGGGCGGCGAGACGCAGCTCGCGCACGCGCTATTGGCGATTGCGCAGCAGTGGCATCCCGATGCCCGCGTGGCGATCGCCGACTCCTGTGTGGCGGCACGGGCGGCGACATGGGCACCACGGTCGCGTCGCGAGGCGACATCCTCCACGTCGACCACCGTCATCCTCGGCATCACGCACATTCCCGTGGGCCAGTGTGCGACGTATCTCGCCCCTGCCCCCTTGGGACTGGTCCCTATGCCCCCCGAACTGCGCGACAGTTTGCAGGCACTCGGACTCCGCACCGTCGGCGCGTTCGCCACGCTCGAGGCAGGAGACGTGGAAAAGCGGTGGGGCGCCGAGGGACTGCTGGCGCTGCGCTTGGCGCGCGGCGATGATCCGCGCCGCCCCGGACTGGTGCGCATGGAGGCCGCGCGCAGTGCCAGCGTGGAACTCCCGGCCGCCGTGGAGAGTGCCGAGCCGATTCTGTTCGTCATGCGCGCGCAGTTGCAACGGTTGCTACGCGAGTGCATGGAAGACGGGCGGGCAGCCGCCGCCGTCGCGATCACCCTCATCCTCGACGCGGGGCGGCAGTATCCACTCGAGGAGATCGGCAGCGACATGCGGGGGCATGTTCATGTCCCCGAAACCTCCGACGATCACACGCACACGCACACGGCACCGCGCGACGTCACCCCCGCGGATACCGTCGCCTTTACCACATCCCTGCTCGCTGTCCCGCAACGCAGCATCACGCGCGAGGTGCGCCCGGCACGACCGCTCGCGCGACTCGAGCCGTTATTCGATCAGTGCAAGACGCTGCTCGAACGATGGACGATTCCGGCGCCGGTCATCGGCGTCACCATCAGCATTCCGGCCACCGCGCCACTGGCCGCAGATCAGGGCGATCTCCTCGTGCCGTCCTGGCGCGACAGCGCGATGAACGCCGAAGCCGTGTTCGCCCGACTGCGTGCCGTTCTCGACCCGGAAAATAGCGGCACCGTGGTCGTGCATCCCGAGGCGCACGACACGCATCGCTATGAAGAGAGTGGACGATGGCGCAGCGCCGATGCGATGGCCCTCGGCGCGGCATCACTTCCCTCGGTCGTATCGGCCGCCGCGCCAACGGCAGTCCTGCGGTTACTCAAAGCGCCGGAGTCGGTGGAGGTGGAGCAACCGCACGGCATTCCCGACGCGATCTGGTGGCGCGGACGGCGCCTGTCGCTCGCCTCCGTTCATGGCCCCGAACGGCTCAGCGGCGACTGGTGGCGCGGCGATGGTTACGCGCGCGATTACTGGCGATGCACCGCCGTCCCCGACGGCGACCTGCTGCTCTATCGTGAAGCGGAGCAACAATGGTTTCTGCAGGGATGGTACGACTGAGGGTCACGCCGGAGACGCGTCCTGCTCACCGATCGGCTTTCCTTCATGATCTGAAATCAACACCCAGACGGTACGCGTTCGCTTGGAGTACAGCAGACGCACCGTGACGTCACGCGGGTGCTGCTTGAACGCAAAGTGGAAGCGAAAGCTCGTGTCGAGTGATTCACGGATCACCCCTTCCTTGAAGCGACCGTAAAACTCCTGCACCTTCGTGCACGGCGCGATCTCGGTGAAAAACTGTTTCCCGATCGCATCTTCCTTGCTTAACGAGGCGAGCTTCGACTCGACCGCATTGTAATTCAGGATACGCCCCGTCGAATCGAGCTGGATCATGCCGTACGGCAGGCGATCCAGTTCGTCCGTGGACATGGCATCCGCCGCCTCGAGCACATCGTTTACCGTGTGCTGATGACGCTGCGGAGTACGGATTGGCTCGGGCATCACAGGTCGCGTTGAGAAAGGGAAGATCAAAGGTAATGCCCGGTTCGCGTAACACACGCCCGCTCTTCGGTATATATTCGGTACATGCGCACCACGCTCAGCTATGCGGAACTGCACTGCCACTCCGCGCTGTCACTCCTCGACGGGGCGTCGCTCCCCGAAACGCTCGCCGAGCGCGCCGCCGAACTGGGGTATCCCGCACTGGCGCTCACCGACCACGACGAGATGGGCGGGATTGTCCGTTTCGGTACCGCCTGCGAAGCAGTACAGATCGGCGGTATCCTGGGCGTTGAACTCACGGTGCGGATGCCGGACATCGGCACGCCAGGCGCCGAACGACGGACGCACATGGTGCTGCTCGCCGAGACGCGCGAAGGCTACCGCAACATCTCCACGCTCGTGACACGGGCGCGCATGGACAGCGAGCGTGGCGCGCCGAGTGTGCCGTGGGCGCTGGTCACACGACACGTGCAGGGTGTCACCGCCCTCACCGGGTGTCCGCGCGGCTGGGTGCCGCAATTGCTCGCGGCCGGCCGTCCACACGATGCCTGGACGGCGGCGGGCGAACTACGCGATGTCTTCGGCGAACATCTCGCCATCGAATGCTGGGATCACCGCCTCCCCGAAGAGCGCGCACTCGTTGACCAGCTGCGCCCGCTCGCTGCGCGACTCGGCGTGCCGTGGGTGGTCACCAACAACGTGCACTATGCCACTCCCGACAAGCGGCTCGTGCACGACGTGCTCACCACGCTCCGGCATGAGCGCACGCTCGATACCATGGGCACACGCCTGCGTCCCAACGCCGAATGGGCCCTCAAGACCCCCGCACTGATTTACCAGCGGTGGCGGGGAGCCGAAGACGGCGTGCGCGCCTCGCTCGCGATCGCCGAACGCTGCGCCTTTCGCTTGCAGCAACTCAAACCCTCCATGCCGGCGTTTCCGCTACCGCCGGGGGTCACCGCGCCGGAGTATCTCACGCGCCTGGTGGAACAGGGCGCGTTCGAACGATGGGGGAGCACGCGCACCCCCAGGCATGACGCACAGCTGGCGCACGAACTGGCAATGATCGCCAAGCTGAAGCTCGCAGGATTCTTTCTCACCGTCTGGGACATCGTCCGCTTCGCCCGACGCGAGGGCATTCTCTGCCAAGGGCGCGGCTCGGCGGCGAATTCCGCCGTGTGCTACTGCCTCGGCATCACCGCCGTCGATCCCATTCGCATGGAGCTGCTTTTCGAGCGGTTTTTAAGTGAAGAGCGACAGGAAGCGCCCGATATCGACATCGACTTCGCTCATCGCGATCGCGAGCGCGTGCTGCAGTACGTCTATAACCGGTACGGACGCGAGCACGCCGCGATGGTGTGCGAGCAGATCTCATGGCGCGGACGCAGCGCCGTGCGTGACGCTGCACGCGTGCTGGGCTTTTCGGTGCAGCAGGCAGACATGCTGGCGGCACTCAGCGACCGCTTCAGCGCCAAAACCACAGCGGATGCGCTGCGCGTGCACGACGACGCCGAGACCTCGTCATCCGACAGCGCAACCCTTGCCGACCGGCTTGGAGGATCCATGGTGCGCGGCACCGAAGCCACCACCCGTGCCCGCGTCGTGCGCGAAGCGTCGCGTAAGGTGGCGGCGATGCCAATCACGAAACCACGCGAGAAGCCGCTCGCCACGCCGGGTAAGACCGCACCGCTCACCGCCAGTGATCGCCCTCGACCAAAAGCGGCGTACGAACCGTACGGCTCACCCAACGCGCAACGTCGCCCGTACGGCATCAGCGAGCGTGACGCGACCTGGGGACAGCTCATTGATCTGCAGGCCGAGCGCAAGATCAGTGCAGATGCCCGCGCGCATCCGGGGCCGTTGGCGAAGCACCGCGATCGCGCGGTACCCGAGAGCGGGAATGCACCCACCGATCACGTCGAACGACGCAATCCTACCACCGCCACACGCGACGACGCCTGCGGCCACGCGCTGTTAAGGCGGGCGGGGCTCGACCCCAACGATCATCGCGTGCGCATGCTCGCGAACGTGATAGACGGCCTGCATCAGTTGCCGCGCCATCGCTCCATCCACGTGGGCGGGTTCATTCTCACCGAAGAACCCTTGGGCTCGGTGGTTCCTATCGAACCCGCGTCCATGCCGGGGCGCACCGTGATCCAGTGGGAGAAGGACGACCTCGATCCCGTCGGTCTCGTCAAGATCGATCTGCTCGGACTCGGCATGCTCACGGTGGTCCAGGATTGCCTGCTGTACATCAGGCATACACGCGGTGTGCACATCGACCTTGGTCAGCTCGACATGAGCGATCAGGCGGTATACGACGTGATGTGTCGCGCCGATACGGTGGGGATATTTCAGATCGAAAGCCGGGCGCAGATGAACACGCTGCCACGGCTCAAGCCGCGCTGCTTCTATGATCTCGTGGTGGAAGTCGCGCTCATTCGCCCCGGACCGATTCAAGGCGAGATGGTCCATCCGTACCTGCGTCGCCGAGCCGGACTCGAACCCGTTACGTATCCGCATCCGCTGCTCGAGAAAATCCTCAAACGCACATTGGGCGTGCCGCTCTTTCAGGAGCAGGGGATGCAGGTGGCCATCACCGCCGCCGGTTTCACCCCCGGACAGGCCGATGTGTTGCGAAGGGCCATGGGGCACAAGCGCTCACGGGAACGCATGGCTGCCATCTGTGAAGAGCTCATCACGGGGATGGAGAAGAACGGCATTCCCAAGGATGTCGGCGAGCGCATTTACAATCAGATCAACGCCTTCGCCGACTACGGATTTCCCGAAAGTCATGCGGCAAGCTTCGCGCTCATCGTATACGCCACGGCATGGCTGCGGCATTACTACGCCCCCGAATACACGGCCGCCATTCTCAACGCGCAGCCGATGGGCTTCTATGCCCCGGGCACGCTCATCGAGGATGCCAAGCGTCACGGGGTGAAGGTCCGCCCGATCGATCTCACCTGCAGCCGCTGGGATCACACCCTCGAGCTCGCGGATGGACGCGTCCTCGTGCCGAATGACGGCGTGGTGCGCTGGCATGCCACGCCATCGGACTCCCCGCACGCGGCGTCTCCCACAGAGTCGCCTACCACGTCGCCCTCCGACCGCATCGCCGTGCGTCTGGGGGTCCGTCTCGTGCGCGGACTCGGCGCGAAGGCGCGTCGTTCCCTTGAAGAGGCCCTGCACCACGGTCCCTTCACCAGTGTGGAGGACGCGGTGCAGCGCGTGACGCTCGACAAACGCTCCTGGCGACGACTGGCCGAATCGGGAGCGTTCGATCGCCTGTTCGCGCATGAACCCGCCGAACGGCGGCGGCGCGTGGCACTCTGGGAAATCATGGCGGCCACGCGTGGCCCCGAACTGCCACTCGCACCGCTGCGTGCGCAGCCGGTGCCGGTACAGCTGCCCGCGTACACGCCCGTGGAGCTCACCGAGGCGGATTATCGCATGACCGGGTTATCGCTCGCCGGTCATCCGATGAAGCATGTGCGACCGCTGCTGGCGTTGAATGGCGTGTATACGGCGCAGGAAGCCATTGCGCAGGGGAAAGACGGGCAGCGGGTGGCCGTGGCCGGACTCGTGATCTGCCGGCAGCGACCGGGTACGGCGAAAGGCTTCGTCTTTCTCACGCTCGAAGACGAGACGGGGATGATCAACATCGTGATCACCCCCGATCGTTTCGAACAACACGCGATGTTGCTGTCCACGTCGCCCCTGCTGCTCATTCGTGGCACGCTGCAGGTGGAGCAACAGGTGGTCAACGTGCGCGCCAAACAGTTCAAGGCGCTCACCCTTGGCGGCGGAGAGGAGCACGCCAAGGGGCACGACTTCCGCTAGTACGCGCTTCTCTACTTGAGCATCGAGAGGGCCTGCTGCAACAGACCACGGCTCTGTCCGTCCACACTCCCTTGAGGAGTGAGGCGATTCATCAACGCCGGCAGCATCGCCGCGAGACCGCTACTCGCTTCAGCGGGGTTCACGCCTGCCTGCGTCGCGACTTGCGTGATCGCCTCGCAACCAGCGCCCCTTCGAGTTCCGCGCCGGTGACGCTCGCATTTGCGCCACTGCCGATCCACGACTGTACCACGTCGCCAAGTCCACCGCTTTTCAGCTTCTGTGAAATGCCGTCCAGTCCACCGTGCTGTTGCACAAGCGCGAGCGCCGTCGTAAGCATCGACGAGGACGATCCCTGGGCACCACCGCCCAGTAGTCCACCCAACAGTTGCTGAATCCCGCCACCGGCCGCGTCTTCCCCGCTGCGAGCGAGCAGTGATCCAGCGATATCGCCGAGCTTGCCGTCAGAGAGTCCCATGGTCGCTCCACTTGAAAAAATGAGAACGCCGGTTGCCATGTGCCGCTGTCGAATTCACCGGTGGAAGGTAAGCTTTGTCGCGACGTGCAACAGATCGGTGCGCATCCAACCATGAGAGCGGCCATGACAACAGAGACACCGTCTACACCGCACACGCCGCGAACACCACAGGACGCCGAAGCCATCCTCACGATCGCGACGCTTGCCGCGCTCGTCGATGGCAATCAGGATGAGCAGGAACAGTCACGACTCGCGGCAGTCGCGCAGCAACTCGGTCTCCCCAACGCGCAGCGCGTGTTGGCATCCGCCCGCGCCGGCAAAGTGTCACTCGTGGTGCTTGCCTCCGCGATTCGCGATCAGGCCACGCGCGAACTCGCGTACGAAACCGCAAGCAACATCTGCCTCGCGAACGGCTGGCTCAATCCCGCCGAGGGGGCGTTCCTGCGCGAACTCGCGGCCGCGCTCGGCGTAGACCCGACGCCCACCGAGGAAGTGGTCACGGAGATCAACCGTGCGATCAGCGATCATGCTGAACCCGCGTGGCAGGCGACCTCGTCGCTTGACGACCATGTGCTCGACCGGGCAATGCTCACCGCCGCCATCGAGTTGCTCCCGGACGGTTTGGCGAACCTGGGTATTCTGCCTTTACAGCTTCGTCTGGTGCACCACATCGGCCGACGCCATGGTCAGCCGCTGGATGTAAATCAGGCTACCGACCTCGCCGCCACCTTCGGCATCGGCGCTGCCGCGCAGGTCCTGGAGAAAGTCGTGCGTTGCACATTCGGCGGTCTCGCCAGCGGTCTCCTCGGTGGCGCGCCGGGAGGCTTCTTCGGAGGCGCCGCCGGTGGCGCTGCCGGTCTCGCTTCGGGCGCCGCGATCACCTTCGCCACCACGTATGCACTGGGGCACGCTGCCGACCAGTACTACCGGCAGGGACGCGAGCTTTCTGCACAAGACCTGAAGGCGCTGTTCGCGAAGTCCCGCACCGATGCAGAAACGATGTTCCCGCGCGTCGAGGCACGCGTGCGCGAACGGGCACGCGGAGGTTCACTCGCGTCGTTGCTGCGGAGAACGTGATCCGCGGCGAACGGGGAAACGTTCCATCACCCCTCGCGCAGCGTGAACACCGTCACTTCCGGTCGCACATTGAAGCGCACCGGCAAGACCGTCCCCACGCCGCGGCTGATGTACAGGCCACGCTTACGCGAGAGCACGAAACTCCCCGCCGTGTAGCGCCGGTTCTTCACCGGCAGCAGCGGCGGTGGCAGAAATGGCGGCTTGCACTGCCCACCGTGCGTATGCCCCGCCAGCACCCACCCGTCGTATGCGCCCCACCCGGACAGGTCCACGGTGTCAGGGTTGTGGCTCATCACTAACCGCGCCGAATCCGGATCCGATTTGCGGAGCGCCTGCTCCGGCGCAAACTGCCCTGCCCACAGGTCGCCCATCCCCACGAGCTGCAGGTCACCGGCGAAGGCCACGTCGTTTACGAGCACCGTCACCCCCAGATTCCGCAGCACGCCGGACAGCGCCTCGGCCACCGCCGGCTCGCGCCAGTTCCGGCCATAGTCGTGATTCCCCAGCGTGGCGAACGTTCCGAGACGCCCTCTCGGCAATCCCGCATACACCTGCTCGGCGTGAGCAATCTGTCCGTCGTGCAAAGAAATGAAGTCGCCAGTCACCACCACGATGTCCGGCGCCAATACGGCCACACGCGCAAACGCGTCGCGCAGGTACCCATCGCTTACCCGCAGGCCGACATGGATGTCCGACAGTTGCACGAGCGTCTTCCCGGCCAGTGCCGGATTGAGCCGTTTGATCGGGAGATCCGCCGAGGTGATTTCGAGCCACTCGGGCTCCACGGCAAAGGAGTATCCCACCACCGCCGTCCCCGCCACTGCGGTCCCTGCGAGGGAGAGAAACACTCGGCGCGAGAGCACCGGTGAACGCATCGTCGATCGGTTATTCAATCACCCTCCATAAACAGCAGTAAAAAAACGCTCCGCAAGTAGCTACCCCGCCCCCCCCCGCCCGTAATCTGTCTCCGCCCGTAATCTGTCCCCGCCCGTAATCTGTCCCCACCCGTAATCTGTCCCCGCCCGTAATCTGTCCCCGCCCGTAATCTGTCCCCGCCCGTAATCTGTCCCCGCCATTACTCTCGTCCCTCCTCAATTCAACGCCCCTCCCCGCTCGCGAGTATCTACAAGAGTCTGCGGTCGCCCCCCCACCGCGCGCTTCGCCCCCCACGGAGGATGCAGGATGAAGGCTCAATCGGTGCGCCAGCTCGGTCGCTGGACCGGCGCTCTGTTCATGCTTGCCGGCAGCAGCCTGGCGCACGCGCAGCTCGGCCCGCAGTCCTCACAGCCTGATGAACGGGCTCCGAAGGCCAACTGGGCGCTGGCCAATCGCTTCTCCGGGGCATCGCTTCGCGCGATCACCTACACGAGTGCGGTGCAGCCCCGGTTTCTCGGAAAGTCCGACACCATGTGGTACAACTGGCGCGACCGAAACGGCTCCCGCTTCATGCTGTTCATCCCGTCACCCACCGGCGGCACCAAGCGGCCGTTGTTTGACGCCGCAAAAATGGCGCAGCAACTCACGTTACTCAGTCGCAAGCCGTACGACGCCACCAACCTCCCCTTCACCACCGTCACTTTCCTCAAAACGCACAAGACTTTTCGCTTCACGGCGGACTCCGTCCGCTACGAGTGGAATCTCGCGAACGAGGCGCTCACGTCGCTCGGCCGCGTGCAGCGCGACACGACGCCTCCCGACGATGAGGAGCGGGACGCACAGGGCAGCGGCGGGGCCCGTGGTCGAGGTGCCGGCGCACGCGAATTCCGTAACTTCGCGCCTGACAGCACCGTGTTCGTGTTCGCTCGCGACCACAACCTGTTTCTCGTGGATGTGGCGAAGAAGGACACCGTCAGGATCAGCACTGACGGCGTGCAGGACTACTCGTTCGGCGCCCGGGATACCACGGAGAACCGCCGGCAGCTCAACGCGCTCGGCGGCGGCGGGCAGCAGCAGGACGGCGACGAGGAGGACGACACCTCGAACAGCCGCGAGCTGCGGGTGCGCGCCGGTGTGAGCTGGTCCCCCGACTCGCGCTCCTTCTCCATCGTGCGCCGCGACCAGCGCAAGGTCAAGGACCTGTTCCTCGTGAACGTGCTTGCGCAACCGCGTCCCGCGCTGCTCACATACAAGTATACGATGCCCGGTGAGGAGAACGTCACTCAGAGCGAGCTGTGGGTCTACCGTCGCGGCGAGCCAACGGTGAAGAAACTCAATGTCGGCAAGTGGAAGGATCAGGCGATGCAAGACGTACACTGGCCCGTCAACGGCGACAAAGTACGCCTGTTGCGCCGCGACCGTCCGCAGCGGAGCGTCGATGTGATCGAGGTGGACATTCAGACCGGTGCCATCAGGACGCTGCTGACCGACAATATCGAGAGTGCCGCGATCGAACCCAAGCCGCTGCGCTATCTCGGCAAAGGCGGCGACTTCCTCTGGTGGTCGCAAAAGACCGGCTGGGGCATGTTCTATGTGCACGCCTTTGACGGCCGCGAGAAGTATCCACTCACGACGGGTGCGTGGAATGCCGAGGATGTGGCCCGCATCGACTCCGCGACGGGCACGGTGTGGGTGACCGGGCAGGGGCGCGAATCCGGTGAGCAGCTTTACCAGACGCACATGTACCGCGTGAACGGCAACGGCAGCGGCCTGACGTTGCTCGACGTCGGCGATGCGACGCATAGCTCCACGCTGTCGCCCACCAGACGCTACATGTACGACACATATTCGCGCATGGACCTCCCGCCGAAGTCGGTCCTGCGCGACGGTGCCACCGGTCGCGTGCTCGCCACGCTTGAAGAGATGGACCTCAGCAAGCTCACGGAGCTCGGCTTCAAGCCGGCGACGCCCTTCTCGCTCAAGGCCGCCGACGGCGTGACGGAGCTTTACGGCAACATCTGGAAACCGTTCGACTTCGACAGCAGCAGAAAGTATCCTATCGTCGCGTACGTCTATCCGGGTCCGCAGACGGAAGCCGTGACCACCGGCTTCGCAGTGGGCGGCGGACAGATGCAGCTCGCACAACTCGGCTTCATCGTGATTCAGGTAGGACACCGCGGTGGATCGCCGCAACGTTCACTGGCGTACCACCGCTACGGCTACGGCAACATGCGGGACTATGCCCTGGCCGACAAGAAGGCGGCAATCGAGCAGCTTGCCGCGCGCCACTCGTTCATCGACCTCGACCGCGTAGGCATTTACGGTCACTCCGGCGGTGGATTTCTCACCGCAGCCGCGATGCTGTTGCCGCCGTACAACGAGTTTTTCAAGGTAGGCTGGTCGGAATCCGGCAATCACGACAACAACATCTACAACCAGAATTGGAGCGAGTGGAATCACGGCGTGAGAGTCATCGCCAAGGCAGATTCCACCCGCAGTGGGGCGACCCGTGGTGGTGCGCGGCGTGGCGGCCCGGATGTGGCCGTTGGACGCGAAGTCGTGCAGGATTCCACCAACCAGGACAGCATCCGGTTCGAGATCAAGGTGCCCACCAACGATGAGCTGGCCGGCAACCTCAAGGGCAACCTTGCCCTCATTACCGGTGATCTCGACAACAACGTGCATCCCGGCGGCACCATCCGTCTCGCCAACGCACTCATCAAGGCCAACAAGCGCTTTGATTACTTCGTCTATCCCGGCGAGCCGCACGGATATCGCGGGGCGGTCGGTACGTACAATCAGCGCATGCTCATGGAGTACTTCGCCGAACACCTGATGGGCGATTATTATCGCGGAAACGCCGAGATCAGGTAATCGCGATCGTGACCGGGGCCCTGCCAACGGGGGGCTGGGATGCAGTCCCCCCGTTGGCAGGGCCCCGTCGACGGTAAACGCTCAGTCAGTCGTCCCGAGTACTGGCAGTTGCACGAACCGCCCGCCCCGCAACTCGTGCTTGCTTCGATGGACGAGAAACGCGCGCACCGGTTCCCCGTGGTCGAACGCGCCCTTGAGCATCTTGATGCCGGCGCACAGGTAGCGGTTGCAGATCTCACTGCGCATCGGCTGAGGCAGCGTACACCCCTGCTCCCCCTGGTTCACGCAGGCACCGGTGATCGTGCGTGGCTGCACAAACGCGAGGTAGTCGTCCACCACCGCATCGTCGGTCGCCGCCGGATGCGCGCGCAGGTAGCGCACCAGCGTCTCGGTGCGCAGGTACGCATGTGTGCCGCCGTTGCCGCAGCAGTCGCCGCGACAGGCCGCGCAACATGCCGCATACAGCGCTGACTCCGCCTGCTCAAGCGCCGTCGGCGCAGGGACGGCGGGCCGCGTACGCGAAACAATCGCCTCGTCGCGCCCCTCGGCCATCGCGTCGCGCGCCTGTGCCAGGACGGCGCGCAACGAGAGTGCGTAGGCGCGTTTGCGAGGCGTGGGCAGCGCCGACGTGCGCGCTTGCGTCTGCGGCAACACGGCCATCACATACGTGGCCGACGTTTCGGGCGAGAGACCCCGCTGCGCGCCCGAACGGTCACGTCGCCGCGCCGCGCGGGCGATCAACTGCGTCCAGGCGACGCGCGCCGAGCGCATGGAGCGGCCTTTCGTGGAGGCGTGCTCACAGGAGGCATCGTCGCAGACGCCCTGCACGATGCGCTGCCAACCGAGGGGGCGCGTGCACACCGCGCACTTATGGTTGGCTGGGAGCCGGGCATGCGCCATCACGCAGCTTCTCGCCTCGCACAGCACGTGCGACGTACCGCGCGCGACGGCAAGCGGCGTTTCGCACATCACACAGCGCGTGGCAGGCAACGTCAGCAGAGGCAGACAAAATTCCAGGAGAAGGTACACGTAATCTGCTCAGTTCCGGCGATTCGCGCGCATGGGGCGCGGGTGTGATCTTTCGGTCATGCAGCCAGACGTCCACATCACGACCATCGCCCACGTAATCCAGCTCGCCGTCGCTCCCGTGTTTCTGCTCACCGGGATCGCCTCGATGCTGGGCGTGCTGACCAACCGGCTCGGCCGGATCATCGATCGGGCGCGCATGCTCGAAGGCTCTCTCCCAGATGTGCCGGACGAACATCAGGTCGTCCTGAGCACCGACCTGCACATGCTGTCCCGGCGCGCCTCGCACATGAACCGCGCCATCGGGTTGTTCACCACGGCGGCGCTGTTGGTCTGCCTCGTCATTGTCGCGCTGTTTGTAAGTGCCTTCTTCGCGCACGACGTCTCGTTGCTGGTGGCCGCGCTGTTCGTGCTGTCCATGATCAGCGTGATCGTCGGACTGGTGAATTTCATCCGCGAGATACAGCTCGCCACACGCTCACTGCGGATCGGACCGCACTGAGCCGGCGGCGTCCGGCCGATCCGGGTCTCCACGCTGGCGGCGAGCGCCCGCCGCGCCAGGCGCGACCGCCGTCGAGCCCACTCTCCTCGCGGCTCCTCCTTTACTTCGTGACACGACGTCGCCAACGTCCACCAGCATCCAACCGGAGCGGACATGAAGGACTCGCAGCTCAAGGCGCTACTCAGGAAGACGGCCGCCAAGGCGTCGCAGCAGAAGAAGCCGAATCGCGCTTCGTTCGACTCCACGCTTGAGGCCACCCGCGGCAAAGCCGAACCCGTGCAAGGCACCGAAGCCGAAGAGATCTTCAAGGAGATGAAGCGGCGCGAGTTCTGAGCTGGCGTCTCGCGCCGGGGTTTACACCGGTGTGAGATTGCGATATGACCGCTGCCGAGCATTCCCGCGAAGGACGCACCCCGTTTTTGCGCGCGTCATGGCGTGACCTGATCATGGTCACGTGGGCCGTCGACTCCGCGCTGCTCGTCCCGTTTCTCGCTCACGGCACCGAGCTCGACTTGTGGCAGGGAGAAGCGCTCGCCAGTATCGTGGCCTTCGACTTCCGCGACACGCGCGTGCTCGGGCTGCGCGTGCCGTTCCATGTGCGCTTTCCCGAAGTGAACCTGCGCTTCTACGTGCAGCGGCGCATGCCGGATGGCGCCATTCGGCGCGGCGTGACCTTCATTCAGGAAATGGTTCCGCGTCGCGGTATCGTCGCCATCGCGCGGACGATATACGGTGAGCCGTACATCGTCCGACCGATGCGGCGCATCGCCGCCCCCGATCCCGACGCTCACTCTCCGCAGCGGCACGCCATCCCGCGCACGGTGCAGTATCAATGGAAGCGCGATGGACAATGGGAAGAGGTGCGCGCCACGATGCAGCGGGCGCCGCAACCGCTCGTGCCGGCTTCGATCGAGGAGTTCGTCGTGGAGCACTACTGGGGCTACACGCGCCGTCCCGGCAAACCAACCATGGAGTATGACCTCGCGCATCCGCGCTGGCAGGTGGACGCCACCGCCATATGCGCCGTCAATGCAGACCTGTCCACGCTCTACGGCGAACAGTTCGCGCGCGTGCTTTGTGAACCACCCATTTCCACCTTCGTTGCTGAAGGCTCACCGGTGGCGGTGTACGCCGGTGTCCCGCTGCCGCGCCACCAGAGCTGAATTGTGACGGATTTCGAAACCCTGGGCGCGTTCTACCTCGGCAAGCAGTATGATCTCGCCACGCGAGTCCGTCGCGATGACCTGTTGATGTATGACGCCAGGGATCTCACCACGCACGCCGTCATTATCGGCATGACCGGCAGTGGGAAAACGGGGCTGGGTGTCGGGCTGATCGAGGAAGCGCTGATCGACAAGGTGCCCGTGATCGCCATCGATCCGAAAGGCGATCTTGGCAATCTCGCGCTCCGCTTTCCGTCGTTCGATCCACAGGCGTTCCGCCCGTGGATCGATCCGCAGCAGGCCGCCAACGCGGGTGAATCGCCGGATGACTTTGCCGCCGGGCAGGCAACGCGGTGGCGCGACGGTCTCGCGAGCTGGGGGCAGGACGGTGCGCGCATTCAGCGTCTCGCCGATGCCGCCGCAGTCACCATCTACACGCCCGGCAGCACGGCGGGCATACCGCTCTCGCTGCTGAAAGCCTTCGTGGCACCGCCACCGCTCATTCGCGACGACCACGAGGCGCTGCGCGAACGCGTCGCCGCCACCGCCACGAGCGTGCTCGCCTTGCTCGGCGTCGAGGCGGATCCCATCTCCAGCCGCGAGCACATCCTCCTTTCCACGCTCCTGCACGACGCGTGGGCCGAGGGACGGGATCTCGACCTGGCCGGCATCATTGGTGGTATCCAGTCACCGCCATTCAGCACCATCGGTGTGATGCCGATCGATACCGTATTTCCCCCCAAGGATCGGATGGCGCTCGCCATGCGATTGAACAACCTGCTCGCCGCGCCCGGCTTCCAGACATGGATGCAGGGCAACCCGCTCGACACCGCGTCGCTGCTATACGACCCGCACGGAAAGCCACAGGGCTCGATCATTTCCATCGCGCATCTCGGTGATGCCGAGCGCATGTTTTTCATGACGTTGCTGCTCGCCGATATCCTGGCGTGGGTCCGCGCCCAACCCGGCACCGGATCATTGCGCGCCATTCTGTACATCGATGAACTGTTCGGCTACATGCCACCGGTCGCCAATCCGCCGTCAAAGGTGTTGTTGCTCACGTTGCTCAAACAGGCGCGCGCCTATGGGCTCGGCGTCGTACTCGCCACGCAGAACCCGGTGGATCTCGATTACCGCGGTCTGTCGAATACCGGCACCTGGTTCATCGGGCGCCTGCAGACCGAGCGTGACAAGATGCGCGTGATGGAAGGACTTGAAGGGGCATCGGGTGGGCAGGCGTTCGATCGTGCGGCCATGGAACAGACCATCGCGGGACTTGGCAAGCGTGTGTTCCTGATGCACAGCGTGCACGAGTCCGCCCCCGTGACCTTTGAAACGCGCTGGACGATGTCGTATCTCGCCGGTCCGATGACGCGTGAACAGATTCGTACCCTTACCGGCGAACAACACACCGGTCGCGGAGCGGCCTCAGCGTCGGCAACGCCAGCCCGCGCGCCGACCGTCTCTGTTAAGCACGCCACCAATGGCGGCAGCGCGCCGGTGCTGCCACCGGAAATTCCGCAATATTTCTTCCCTGCCGACCACCAGCGGGACGACGCGTTCACCTATCGCCCGGCGTTGCTCGGAATGGCCGACGTGCGCTTCGCCAACGTGAAGCTCGGCATCACCGAAAGCCGACGCGTGGCCTTGCTCACCTCCATCGATGACGGCCCCATTCCCGTGGAGTGGGATCGCGGCGAGCGCGTGGAAATCGATCCCGCAGAGCTCGAGGGCACGCCGCGAGACGGCGCCTCATTCGGTACGCTGCCGCGCACCGCAACAACGGCACGCTCGTACGGTGCGTGGGGCAAGGCGTTCCAGAAGTGGATCACCGCCAACGAAAAAGTCACGCTTTTGCGCAGTACGGTGCACCGAGAGACGTCGGCATCGGGCGAGTCCGAGCGCGATTTCCGTATCCGCTTACAGCTGTTGGCGCACGAGCGGCGCGACGAGCGCATCCAGCAGCTGCGCAACAAGTTCTCGGGAAAACTCACCACACTGCAGGAGAAGGTCCGGCGCGCTGAGCAGGCGGTAAGCCGAGAAGAGGCCCAAGCGGCGCAAGCCAGGCGGGACATCGCCATTTCCCTGGGCGGCGCTGTGCTCAGCGCCATGTTCGGGCGGGGAAAGATCTCCGCAGGCGCCATTGGCAGGATGGGCACCGCCGCCCGCGGGGCTGGCCGTACGGTCCAGCAGCAGGGGGACGTGGCACGTGCAAACGAAACCGTGCAGGCATTGCATCGGCAGTACGCGGAGCTCGAGGCGAGGCTCACCAATGAAATCGACGCGATCGGAACGTCGTACGACGCGCAACAGGAAGCGCTGGAGCCCGTGGTGATCGTCGCCCGCAGCGGCGACGTCCAGCTGCACATCGTCGCTCTCGTGTGGGTGCCCTGAGCGAGCTGCCGAACGCCAATCAGGGGAGCAGCTTCAGTCGCCGTGCCCGTTCCCGGGAATTGAGTGCCCAGTCGTAGACGGTCTGCCGTTCACGATATTTGTTGCTTTCGAACATCTTTTGCTCCGCACCGTCGAAGTACGGAGCGAGAAAACGTGCAAACTCGGCGCGGCTGTTGGCAAAGTCCGCACGATAGGCGGAAAAGATCGGACTCAGATACGCAGCGGAGCTATCTACCCGGTTTCGTGTGGGCGACTCGCGCAGAAACACGCGTGCCTGATCGTCGAGTTGCTCTTCGAGGCGGGCGCCCGAAAACGCTTCGCTGCGCAGCGGCGGACTGCCCATGGTGGCACACACCAGGGCGAAGTGAATGCGCGGCTCGTGGAATTCGTCTCGGATGATCCGGTGCTCGACTTCGTCGAGCGTGAGCGTTTGACCACCCGCGTGCACGAACGGATCACTCCACGGCCCCTTGAGACGCAAGAAGCCCAGCGCTTTGTTGATGTTCCGGATCGACTCCCGTTCGTCGTGCGCAATGATCAGGTGAATCGTGTAGGCGTTGTACACGTTGATCCAGAACGCCAGCCGTGCGTTGTCGTCCAGTTGTGAGAGCCGGGCGTCGCTGACCGCCGCGAGCGACGCGAGGTAGCGAGCAAAGGCCGGCGACGCTTTGAAGGCCGCATAGTCGACGAACCCGTTCACCACGTGCGCCCGTAACAGCGCGTCGTACGTCGCATGATCGATGGGCGCTTCCGCCGCCGGCTGCACCGGTTGCGTCGGGCGCGCCGACGTGGCCGCGTGCGCAGTCCCGATAGCACCGGGCGCGAGCGACAGCGTGGCAACGACCGACATTCGCTGGAGAAACGATCGCGACGGTGTCATTTTTCGATCATGACTCCTGACTGGCTGCTGGGCACCTGGCGACTCATGCGCGCCGACGCGTCGCTTGACTTCGCCCCGGGCGTGCGGATGGAATTTCTCGACGACGGGCGCTTGCACTATCATGTGGATGTGGGCGGAAAGGGTCAGCTGATCGGTCTGCTCTACCGCGTTGACGGTGATGTCCTCGTCACCGACAATCCCGCAACACCGCATTCCATGAGTGTACGCATCGAACATGGTGCCGGTGACCTGCTGCTGATGGATTTCGGGGGGGCGCACGCCATGCTCGTGCGTGAAAGGCCGCTTCGGTAGCACTGCCGACTACATCCAGTATTCATAGCGACCGGTGGCCAATACGAACCCCGACAGCGCCGCGTTGGTGACCGCGTGCACGAGAACGAGGTCTCCCAGCGACTTCGTTTTCCACATCCACCAGTTGTAGATGAGTCCGCATACCAGTCCGACTTCCCAGTACGGGCCGTGCTCGCTGGCAAAGAGAACCGCCGTGGCGAGGAACGCGCCCACCGTGTAACGACCCATCGCGACCTGCTGCCAGTCGTTGTTCACGATCCAGCGTGGAAGCCAGCCGCGCCAGAACAGCTCCTCGATGATCGGCACGAGCAACGCCGCGCGGACGATGCGCAGGCTCATGACCAGCGGGCTCGCCAGGTCGGCGGCGGGGATCGACGTTTTGATCGTGCCGGTGATGCTGTTTTGAAAAAGCCAGTGCGCGCGCCAGCCAGGGAAGAGCAGATCCGGGGCAACCCACAACGCACACACGGCCAGCCCGAGCAGTACGCTGGGGAGAAACCGCTGTATCCGCAAGCTGAACACGACGTCACGCGAGATCGTGAGCAGCACGGCCGAGAGTATGCCGACACGGAGTACCGACTCCCACGGCTGGGGAATCGGCAGCGCCGGCGCGACCGCCAGCAGAATCATGAAGATCGCGAACGGCGCGACCCACGGAATAGACGGGTACTGCCGGATCAGGGAAGGGGAAGTCATGCTGCCATTCTACACGCGGGTGAACCATTTCTCACGGGCATGCCGGTTATAAGACGGCTTTTCATCGCCCGGGTCTTCGACTTACCCGCCGTACACGACCGGCGACGTACCTTGGCGGATGTCGCGAGCCCCTGCCGCTACGCCAGTGCCAACCGCGAGCGCGGCCGTGAGCGCGGTGCCGACCCCCACAACCGGCAGCAGGGCGACGACCAGCGACGCGCCCAGAAACGTGGCCCCACCGGCGATCCACGGTGCCGCGCCCCGCTGCACGAGATCCACGTAGCGCAGGCGATTCCGCACAAATCGGCGGGCCGTGCCGTGCAGAACCGTAGCGGCGATCGTGAGCAGAACAAACATCAGGATCATCGTGAACATCGCGTTCTCCTTGAAAAATCTGCCAGCGACCGGACAGCGCGCGGCGTTCCCGGCGCTTTGCATATGCCTTCACTAACGCGACGACGGGACGGAGGTTTCACCTCGCCCCGTCGTGTCGTGTCGTTCCCATACGCGGTACAGAACTGATGGAACGGGTTGCCGTCAGCGACGCGACGACTCAACGCCGAGTGGGCGCGTCCATTTTGGTGTAGTTTTCCGGAACGGCAAACAGGTTGTTGGCGAGGCGCTTCTTTTCCACCTTCGTCACTTCCAGCACGACCGATCCATCACTCAACTGCACCTTGAGCGGAAACCCGCCCTCGCGCGCGAGTGCACGCTGCCATTCCGGCGTCGCACCCAGTCGCATCTCCTGCAGCGGATTCACCCACGAGCCCAGCGACTTCGCGAGGCATATGTCGAATTTCTGATCCGATGTCGCCACCGTGACGTGTTCACACTCGTATCCGGCGACCATTTCCTTGCGCCCAGTACGGACAACCCTCGCCTCAGCCGCCGTCTCGCGTTCGATCATCCCCTGCATCTGGCTGATCGGCACTTCAAAGTACGCATTCTCCGCCGTGCTGAGCAGGTATGTCTTCTTCTCTGCCGGGATGGCCAGCATGACCGTCCCGCCCAGCGCGCCAGGCATCTGCACCCGTACATTCCCACCACGCGCCATGTATTGCAGCTCCTGCGGAGGCGCACCTGGCTTCGCGCCACCGTTCATACGTATGGTCACCGTGCCTTCGAATTTCTGGGCAGCCGCAGGCACTGCGAGTAGCAGGGGGAGCAGCGCGACAGCGGCGAGGAGACGAATGATCATGATCACGGGATAGATGTCAGGCAGCCACGAGCGAATCGCGGTAAGGATATGCACGGAAGATCGCTCAATTGCCTCAACTGTGCTATACACGGTCGGATCCGCGCGGATCCCGCTCACCGCGGGATGGGCGTGACGGCGAGAGTGGCACGGAGCACGACCTCGCCGTAACGTCCCCATGTGCTTAACCAGATCCGTCCCCGAATTTTCCAGCTGGCGGCCACCGCGCTCCTGCTCGGCGCCTGAGGACAGCCGGTTCGGCTCGCCCCCAGCGATGCCCCGCGCGTCCTGGCAGCCCGTACGATCACCGCGCCGAATCCGGCACTCGCCGGTCCGCTCACGGTCAAGCAGCTCTTTTACGGCAGCGGTACCGATAAACGTCGCCCGGAGTACCGCGACTCCATCACGTACCGCACCATCGCCGTGGACGCTTCGCCATTTGCGAAAATGGAGCCGGCCCAGGCGAGAAGCCGAAAAGCCTACTGGGGCTTCGACAACACGCGCTTTCCGCTTAACGCCCGGGTGTGGTATCCCGCCGGCGACGGGCCGTTTCCGTTGGTCCTGGTGGTGCACGGCAATCACACCATGAAGGACTTCTCCGATCCAGGCTACGCGTGGCTCGGGGAGTTGCTGGCGTCGCGCGGATTCATTCTCGCGTCCATCGACGAGAATTTCCTGAATGGCAGCCTCCGTAACGAGAATGACGCGCGCGCGTGGATGCTGCTCAAACACCTCGACGTGTTTCGTGCGTTGAACGACAGCGTCGGCAAGCCGCTGCATGGCCG
>JBBSCJ010000023.1:0-43284 GCA_038250435.1 Gemmatimonadales bacterium
GCGTCGGCAACTGGCTGCGGCTGCATCCGACCACGGCGGTCATGGGGCACTACGGCGGTCGGGACATCGTGCCCAGTACCGGCATTCCGCTCACCACGATGTGCGACGAGTTCATCCGGTGGAACGACAGCGATTACGGTTTCTGGATCGAGACACCGCCGATGCACCCGTCATTCACTGCAGCGGCGATGCCCGGGATCGCCCGGGAGCACGCGCGTCGGATGGCCGAGTTCAATCGCATCGGTGTGCTTATCGCACTCACTCGCGATGGCGCCCAACGCGATCACTCCAGCGGTCGCGTGTCGGTGAACCGGCGTGGAGAGACGGCTATCCACTATGCGCTGGCGCCGGAAGATCAGCGTCGGATGCGGGCCTCGCTGGTAGCCGCCGCGCAGCTGCACTTTGCCGCCGGGGCGAGCGAGGTGACCACCATGCACACGCATCCCATTCACGTTTGCGATGCCGCCGACGCGCAGCATCTTGCTTCGGGCTCGCTCGCCGCCAACGATATCGCACTTTTCTCCGCGCATGTGAACGGCACTTGCCGCATGGGCACCGATCCTGCCACGTCCGGCGCAACGCCCGATGGGGAGCGGCATGGGGTGCGAGGACTGTACATTTCCGACGGGTCGTTATTGCCAACGGCCCTCGGGGTGAATCCGCAGGAAACGATCATGGCGGTAACCACGGTGCTCGCAGAGCGCCTGGCGACTCGGCATGCCGGGGTGATGCGCCCCTGAGCACCGCGCGTTGACGCGACAACGGGATGGAGTACGATGAGCGGCAAGGGAGACAAGAGGCGTCGAAGGGCGCTTGACGCGTACGGAAATCTGCAGCGGGCGGCGTCGCTGTCTGCGACGCGGGTCGAGCACGCCGTGCAGCCGTTCGGCCTGTCCGCCTCGCAGTTCGGTGTGCTCGATACGCTGCAGGCGCGTGGCCCGGTGCACCAGCAGGAGCTTGCGGAAGCGCTCGGACGCAGCAAGGCGCAGATGACGGCGATCATCGACACGCTCGAGTCCCGGGCGCAGGTGCGCCGCGAGCGCCACGCCCTCGACCGGCGCTACATCACCGTGTTCCTCACCCCCGACGGCGAGGCTCTGCTCAATCAGGCGTCGCCAGCGCGGCTGGACGTCATTGTCGAGCTCATGAGCGAGCTGAGCGGCGAGCAGCGTGTGCGTCTCGCGCGCTTGTGCCGGCGGCTGTTGCGCGTGCTCGATCCCGACAACCACACCGGCGCGGCCGAGACGGACGCCGAGGTTCTAATGACGGTTGCCGCAAATGACGATGCCGAGGCGTCGCCGGTGCCTGCCGACTCCACACCGTGAACAAAAACCTCTGATGGCCGGACGGCACTTCCTCCAGATTCCGGGGCCGACGCCCGTTCCAGATCGCCTCAACCGCGCAATGCACCGCGCCATGGAAGATCACCGGTCGTCCGCCTTCCCGGCGCTTACCCGATCGATCCTGTCACGGCTGCCGCTAGTGGTCAACCAGACCCACGGTGAGGTGTTCGTCTTTCCGGCCACCGGCACGGCGATGTGGGAGGCCGCCTTGGTAAATACCGTGAACCCCGGTGCACGCCTGCTCGCCGTGCGCTTCGGACAGTTCTCTCATCTGTTCATTCAGGCGGCGCGCGGCCTCGGCTACCAGGTGGACGTGATCGAGGAGCCGTGGGGGGACGCGGCCGACCCGGAGCGCATCGAGAGGGCCCTGGCCGCGGACACGGCGCAGGAAATTCAGGGGGTGCTGCTGGTGCATAACGAAACCGCCACCGGCGTCACGAGCGATGTGGCCGCCGTGCGTGACGCGATACATCGCGCGAAGCATCCGGCGCTGCTCTTCGTAGACGGCGTGAGCTCGATCGCGAGCCTGGATTTCCGCTTTGATGCGTGGGGCGTGGATTGCGCGATCACCGGTACGCAAAAGGGCTTCATGCTTCCTGCAGGACTGGGCATTATGTACATGAGCGAGAAGGCATTGGCGCGCGTGGATTCATGCACGACGCCACGCGCCTATTTCGACGTGCGACCGATGCGCACCAACAATGCGCAGGGATACTTTCCGAGCACGCCGGCGCTCTCGCTGCTTTTCGGTCTCGATGAAGCACTCACGATGGTGCTGGACGAGGGGATGGACAATGTCGCGGCGCGCCATCGCCTGCTGGCCACCGGCGTGCGCGCGGCGGTCAAGGCGTGGGGGTTGCGCGAATGCGCGACGCGTCCGGAGATCGCCTCGAATACGCTCACGGCCGTGCAGGTACCCGACGGCCATGACGCGCGTCGCGTAATCGAGGTGGCCTTCACGCGGTATGACCTCTCGCTCGGTTCAGGGCTGAGTGAATTGGCGGGAAGGGTGTTCCGCATCGGACATCTCGGCGACACAAATGCGCTGACGATGGCGGGGGCACTGGCCGGCGTGGAGATGGCGCTGTGCGACGCGGGTATTGCGGTGACGCTCGGACGTGGCGTCGGCGCGGCACTGCAGCACTATCGCGTGTCGGCATGACGGCGCCTGTCCTGGAGCGACTACGTGTCGTGGTCACACGCAAGATGCCGCCGATGGTCGAGACGGAGATTGCCGCGCGCTACGACGCGCTGTTCAATCGTACGGACGTGGCGCTTGCCCCGGATCAGCTCAAACAGGTACTGCAGCAAGCGGACATCGTGATGACCACCGTGACAGACCGATGGACGCCGGAAGTGCTTGCGGTCACGGGTTCTCGCTGTCGGTTGCTGGCGAACGTGGGAGTCGGGGTGAACCATATCGATCTCGACGCGGCGCGTCGTGCGGGAATCGCGGTGAGCAACACGCCCGATGTGCTGACCGACGATACCGCCGACCTCGCGATCGCCTTGATGCTCATGATCATGCGGCGACTTGGGGAAGGGGAACGGCACGTGCGCAGCGGTGCATGGTCGGGACTGCGGCCCACGTTCATGCTCGGGCGTTCCCTGCGCGGCAAGACGCTGGGCATCGTGGGTTACGGACGCATCGGTCGCGCGGTGGCGCGTCGGGCCGAGGCCGCCTTCGGCATGAACGTGCTCTGGCACGCACCGCGTGACCCGCACGTCACTCAGGGCTCGGACGGTCCCGCCACTGCCGTACGCGCGGAGTCGCTGGAAGCGCTGCTTCGTGCCTCGGATGTGGTGTCGTTGCACTGCCCGGCTACACCGGAGACGCGGCACCTGATGAATGCGGCAGCGCTCGCCATGATGCCGGGGCACGCGTATCTCGTGAATACCGCGCGCGGCGATGTGGTGGATGAGCATGCCTTGGCGGCGGCGCTGCACGACCGCACCATCGCCGGCGCCGGGCTTGATGTTTACGAATTCGAGCCCAGTATCAGCCCGGAGCTTCGGGAGCTCGAAAACGTGGTATTGCTGCCGCATCTCGGAAGTGCCACCACCGAAACGCGCACCGCCATGGGGATGCGCGCCCTGGCCAACATGGACGCACTGGTGCGCGGCGCGGTGCCTCCCGATCAGGTCTCGTAACGCGTTAGCATTCGGGATGCTTCACGCCGGACTTTCTCACGAGCTTCACCCCACCCCGCTTGTGCCCCACGCGGCGGGATCGTTGGCGCATTTCAACGAGATCCGCTCGCGCTTTCTCCCCCATCCACACGACGTCACGATCTCCGTGCCGCCGGAGTATGCGCTGGAGCCGGACCGCCGCTATCCGGTGCTCTATCTGCACGACGGCCAGAATGTCTTCGACGATCTGCCGATGTCGCCGTTCGGCGTGCAGTGGGGGGTGGATACGACGGCGCGCGCGCTGATACATGCGCAGGTGATCGAGCCGGTGATCATCGTGGCGATCGGCAACGCCGGACGCGATCGGATCGACGAATATACTCCCACCCGCGATAATGCCCACGACGCGGGTGGCCTGGCTGACCGGTACGGGCAGATGCTCGTCTACGAGCTCAAGCCGTGGGTGGATCAGATGTGGCGGACCCGACGCGGGGCTCGCGATACGGGATTGGCCGGCAGTTCGCTCGGGGGCCTCCTCACGTTGCATCTGGGGCTTACGCACCCGACGGTGTTCGGGAAGCTGGGGCTGCTGTCTCCCAGCGTGTGGTGGGACGAGCGCTGGATCGTGCGGCAATTGTTGGCGACCAACGGCATGCGCCCGGAGCTCAAGATCTGGCTCGATGTGGGCACGGGTGAACATCGCATGTTGAAAGGCACGCGGTTGCTGCATCGCATGTTGCTGCGGAAGGGATGGCAGGAAGGAGTGGATTTGCAGTACATGGAAGCCGAGGGCGCACGGCATGACGAGCGCGCATGGGCAGAACGATCGGGGCTGTTTCTGCGCTTTCTTTTTCCCGCCACGAATTCTGCCGATGCCGTGGCTCAATCCATGTCTTCGGGAATGTCGTGAGCCCTGCAAAGAAATCGGCTGTTGTACGAAGCCAGACGGGAACCGGGAGTTTCAGTCGCTTCACCCCCAAGGCGTTTACCTTCCTTCGCGGACTCGCGAAGCATAATCGGAAAGAGTGGTTCGAGGAGCATCGCGCCGATTACGAGCGTGAGATCAAGCGCCCGCTGGCGTTGCTCATCGAAGAGGTGGACGTGCATCTCGCCTCGATCGCCCCGGAGATCGTCGGCTCGCCGAAGAAATCCGCGTTCCGCATTCATCGCGACGTGCGCTTCTCGAACGACAAGTCGCCGTACAAGACGCATGCGGCGTGCTGGTTCTTCCATCGCGATGCCGGACGCGTCGTGGCCGGTGATGCGGCGCATGGGGGCGCCGGGTTCTATATGCACCTGGCGCCCACCGGCTCCTTCTGCGGCGGCGGAATCTGGATGCCGCCGAGGCCCGCGGTGAACAAGATTCGCCAGGCGCTGGCCGATGATGTGGAGGGATTCGGGGAAATCGTGCTGAGCCGGAGCTTCATACGCCGCTTCGGCGCCCTCGATACGGAAGGAATGCTCACCCGCTTGCCGCGTGGATATGAGGCGGAGCATCCGGCCGAACGTTGGCTGCGCTACCAGTCGTTTACCGCCGGCACGACCCTGGCGCCGGAGCAGGTGACCAGCGTCACGTTGCCGTCGATCCTGGCGAAAAACTTTGCCGCGATGACGCCGTTCGTTCGGTGGCTGAACCGCGCACTGGGACATGCGCCGGCTTCCTCGCGCTGATTCCGGCTGTGGTGTACGTCAATCGGGGGTGACCGGTCGTCGACGGGTACCGCCAGCCCCGAGGTCAGATCACATTCCGCTCTCATGTCGAAGACGCTCAAACTCGCGCTGGATATCCTGATCGGGGCCGTGGTCCCGGTCGTGATCCTCAAGTACGGCACCGCGCCACTGGGTACGCTCCCCGCATATCTGCTGGCGGCACTGGTGCCGGTGGCGTGGGTGTTCATCGATCTGCTCGTCATCACGCGACGCGTCAACTTCATCACGTCATACATGGGGTTGTCGGCGATCCTGCGCGGCGCATTGGCCTTCTGGTATGTCGACGGAGCGCTCTTTGCGTTCAAGGATAGCGTCAGCTACCTTCTCGCCTTCATCGTCTTTGCCGGCTCGGCAGTCCTCCTGCGCCCGGTGACGCGTTACATCATAGTGCAGACGTTCGGGCCGGATACGCCGGAGCGTCAGCAGCAGCTGGACCGACTGCTCGATGCCCCGACGGTGTTGCGCGCCATGCGGCAGGCCGGAGTGATCATCGGTGTGATAAACCTCGCCGCCGGCATTGCCAATTACGTGATCAATCTGCAAAGGGTATTGGCGCCATTCGGGACCCCCGTGTTCAACGATCAGGTGGCAAATGTGAACGCGATCACGCGTGTGGTGCTCGTGCTTCCCGATATGCTCGCGCTCTTCTGGGCCTTCTCGTTGATGTACAAGGCGATGTATGCGCTGCTGCCGGCAAATCAGGGCACCGAGAAGGACGCGGGCGAGATCTGGACGCTGCTGCAGCGCCGGGAAGAGGCAATAGCGCTGGCGGCACCGGCCGTCGTCGCACGCGAATTTTCTCCTACCTCCTGACGGATTGGATGCATCATGGCCATCGCGCACGGATGGAGGTCCGACAGATGAGGCTGTCCGGCCCTGAGAACAGACCCGACACCCGACCCGCTGGCGCTCTCACGGCGCACAACGGCCTCGTGACGAAAGCCCGGTGAGTGCGCGATGAAAGGCGGCAAAGGCGGCAAAGGCCGTCAGGCACCACAGCCCGCCGCGAAGTCCGCGCGCGAGCCCAAGCGCGACGGTGCGCATCGTGGATCGCCGAAGCGCGATTGGGGCGCCATCGAACGTGACGCCCCCATTGACGTACCGCTCAAAGCCACCAAGCCGCCGCCAAAAAAACCGCGCCAGTAAGCGCATTCATGGAGCGCACGAAATCTCCCTGCACGGCTCTTGCACATGCCATACGTACTGCGATACGGCAGGTGAAGCACGGTGCGCGATGCACCACCACAAGGAGATTGCCATGAAGTTTTATAGAGTACTCGTAACGGCGGCCTGTACAGCGGCATTTGCCGTTCCCGGCGTTGTCACGGCGCAGCAGGATACCACGCGCATGCGCATGAAGCAGGATTCCATTCGCCAGGATAGTGTGCGTCGGGCGACCGCGCCGCGCGCGACCTCCGAGCAGCGGCTTCGCGTACAAAAGGGGCAGGCGGATGGGCGTCTCGACATGCGGGCCGATTCCATCGCGGCGGCGGAGCGGGCTCGGCAGGATTCTTTGAACATTGCGAATATGGCGATGCAGCGGCAACGTGACTCTCTTGCGAGCATCGAGCGGATGCGAACAGATTCGATCGCGCGCATGGAGCGGATGCAGCAAGACTCTCTCAACGCCATCGCCGCCATGCGCCGGGATTCGCTTACGCGAATGGATTCGATCGCGCGCGAAGAAGCGTTGAGACGGCAGGAGCGCGAACGCTATCTCTTTGGCGGGAACGGGTGGTACCTGGGCATCGGCGGCGGCGTCTCACTGCCCATCAATGAGTTTGAAGACGTCGGCTACAACAGCGGCTTCAATGTCACCGTCCCGATCGGGTGGCATCGCCCGGGGAACTTTCTGGGCATTCGCCTCGATCTGGGGTACGACCGGTTCAGCGGTGAGGAGTTCATCGGACAGGATGGTGACGGCGACGTCCGACTCGCGAATCCCAACCCTCAGGTTTTCTCTGCGACACTTAACCTGACGGCTCGCATTCCCGTTTCGCCGTCTCGTCGGGTAGGCCTCTATGCCGTGGGTGGCGCGGGCTTGTATCACTTCCGCTCCTTTGGCGGTCGGTCGGCGTTAAGCGGTTTCCTTGGCAATGACGTGCTTTCGACCGACGAATCGTCGATCAAGGAAACGCGCAACAAACTGGGTGCGCAGATCGGTGCTGGCATTGACTGGAAAGTCGGGACTGCCTCGATCTTTATCGAGTCCCGCTTCGTGAACGTCTTCGCCGATCGCGATGACACGGTTCAGTTTCGTGACTTCTTCGGTGCCAACCGAAGCTCCACGCTGCAGTGGGTGCCGATCATCATCGGATTCACGCTTCGCTGAGTAGCGCGCGCCCGAAGGCTAGTCACCATAGCCACCGCGATTTGCACCGTCGTAATGCGGAAGGTAGGATGATGAGCCGAAGTGTTGTGGTTCTCCTCGCGGCGGCAACGCTATCTCAGGTTGCTGCCGCCCAGAACGGAACGGCCAAGCGGCGACCGCTTCTGGTACCGGTGGTGGCCGAGTCGCTGCCGCCGGCACTGAGGCGACTGGATACGCTGTCCGTTGACTCAGCGGCAGCGGAACGCGCGGCGACGCCGTTCCGCCGGTTTCTCGTGAATGAGGCGCGCATCGTGGTGTCCGTAAACCGGCGCCTGCTGTGGGTGATCGCCGGGGAGGACACGCTGCGGCGGGCAGTCGTTTCCGTGGCCTCGGGTCACGACCTGAGCTACGGCGGGCGCCGTTGGCGATTCCAGACCCCACGCGGCAGGCTGGTGGTGCGCGGCCGGCGAGTCGATCCAGTGTGGGTTCCGCCCGATTGGCACTACGCCGAAGTGGCCCGGGAGCACGGTCTCAGGCTACGCCGGCTGCCGCCAAAGGGAGTGCGACTTCCCGAGACTGGTTCGCGATTGGTTATCCGCGATTCCGTGATCGGGATCATCCGGAAAGACGACTCCACATTTCTCGCCTTGCCCCTCAATGAGCATGTCGTGTTCGAGTCCACGCTCTTTATTCCGCCGGCCTCCGCGAAAAATCGTCGCTTGCGCGGCGAGCTTGGGCGCTTCGCCCTTGATCTTGGCGATGGCTACCTGCTTCACGGAACGCCGGATGAATCCACGATCGGGCTGGCGACGACGCATGGGTGCATCAGGCTCGCCGACAACGACCTCGAATGGATCTACGCGCGCATTCCCGTCGGAGCCACCGTTATCGTTCGCTGAACGCCTTGGCCGTGCGCGGGTTCATTCCGGCCGCGCGCGCCGTTCTGCGGTAGGTGGGAGCGCTTGGGTGCGGACCGTGGACATGATTCGCATCATATCGACTTCGTAGCGGGTCCGCTCTTCGGGAGTCCAGAGCTCGACGCTGGCGGCCGCCCGGATGGACGCCAGCATCTCGTCAATCAGCTCACGAAGCCGAGGATTCCGGCGCCGCTCGGGACGGTCGGCATGGGTGCTCGTTTGCGCATTGCTCATTGGTGGAATGTTGGGCGCATCTCAGAATGTCACAAGAGGCAATCGCTTCGCCGCGCGCAATGTGGGCCCCGCACCTTCTGCGGCGGACGTGACTCGCGGACAGGGACGGGCCTAGACCACCCGAACTCGTCCGGCGTCATCCGGGAATCTCCATCAGGTGGCAATCTCCAGACGATGCCGCGTCCACAACAGCGGAACCCGGCCGTGCCATCACCCTCAGACAGGCCATGGAAGATCCCTTCACTTCGAGTGACGCGGCGCCGATGGCATCTTGTGCCTCGAACAGGAGCGCCCGACCCGCCGACGCCGCCACGTTCTGGATATCACCGCTCAGCATCACGGTCCGCCACCGACGTCTTCGCGACTGCTGCAGTGACTGGAGTGCGTCTTCACGCAGCCGATCACTGCATGCCGCTACCGCAACGAACACGCCACGAACCGCGATACGGGCAGGAAATAACAGGCGAACGAAGGCGACACGGGGGGGTACGGCTTCGTTCACCTGCCAGAGTCGCCCGATAGTCTGGCGTACGCGAGTTGACCGGGCTCGCTATATTCTTCACTTCCATTTCGCATATCCGTATCATGTCTGAATTCGCGCACATGTCTTCTCTTCCCGCCGCTGCCGTCAATCGGCGAAGCTTTCTGCGGCTGCTGTCGGTAGGGGCCGTTGCCGCTGCCGGGACGTCCGTGCTCGCGTCATCGGCCGACGCGTCGGCGCTGGCCGCGTCGATGGTGGTGTACAAAGACCCGAACTGCGGATGCTGCGCGGAGTGGGTGAAGCATGTGCGGGCCGCCGGCTACCAGGTCACCGTACGTGATACGCCCGACATGGCCAGCGTGAAGGCCTCATTCGGCGTGCCGTCCGCGCTGCAATCGTGTCACACGGCTCGGGTGGAGACGTACACCATCGAGGGGCACGTACCCGCCGACGTCATCTCGAAACTGCTGCGTGACAAGCCCGCCGGGCGTGGACTGGCTGTGCCGGGGATGCCGATGGGGTCGCCAGGCATGGAAGGCTCCCGCCGCGACGCGTACAACGTGATGCTGTTCGACAAGACGGGAAAGTCCATCGTGTATGCGTCCCGTTGATGCCCCCGTCCGACGCGGACCCCCCGTCCCTGCGGCTCGAACACGCGGCCGACGCGGATGTGGCCGACATCGTGGCGCTGAACAACATGTTTGCCCCTGACGGACTCACTCTCAAGCGTAGCGAAGCGTTTGTGTTGAGTCACCTGCAGGATTATCAGGTGGTACGCGCCCCCGACGGCTCGCTCATGGGGCAGGTGGCGCTCGATGAATACTCCCCGAGCCTCGTGGAGCTCGTATCGCTGGCCGTGGCCCCCTCCGCGCAGGGTCGCGGCATCGGGCAGCACCTGATCACCGCCGCCGAGCAGCTCGCCCGGGAGCGGGGCTATCCGGAGCTGTTCGCCGTTTCGTTGGCCGAACCGCTGTTCTTGCGTATGGGCTTCGCCGAGTCCACGATCGATCGTTATCCGGAGAAGATCGCGCGCTACCGGTCGATCTCCCGATCGGAGCTCTCGATCGGTCGCAAATTCTGCTTTGCCAAGCGACTGGTCTGATTGCGGCGCGACGGCGAGCTTTCCTCGCCATGTCCTCCCCCTTTGTAGACGCCAGAATTCCTCGCCGCATCGACTGGTGGCGCAGCCCCGTACTCGGCCTCGAGATGCCCATCGTCTCATACGGTTACGCCGGTCAGCCGGTACTGCTCTTTCCCACCGCCGCCGCCGACTACCTCGAGAACGAGCGCTTCTGGCTGATCAAGGCGATCGAGCCGCTGCTGATGGCGGGACGTATCCGCGTCTTCTCTATCGACAGTATCAACCGGCTCGCCTGGATGGACCGATCCCTTCCAGTCTCCGAATCGGCCCGCCGTCAGGCCCTGTATTCGGCGTACGTGGAGAATGAGGTCGTGCCATTCATTCGGCATGTGTGCAACGACGGTCAGGCGCGGGCGATCACCGCTGGGGCCAGCTTCGGCTGCTTTCATGCCGCGAACGCCCTTTTCCGGCGGCCGGATCTGTTCGGCGGCCTCATCGGGATGAGTGGCTTCTACGACCTGAGTACCAGCTACTTCCATGGGTACACCGACGACCACTGCTACTTCAACAATCCGATGTGGTATGTCGCCAACCTCGAGGGCGGCGCCCTCACCGCTCTCCGGCACCATACGCGTGTTGCCCTGGTGGCTGGCCAGGGCGCGTATGAAAAACCCGAGGCCACGCGCCAATTTCACGACCTGCTCGAACGCAAACAGATCGGCCACGTCTTCGACTTGTGGGGGCATGACGTGAATCACGACTGGCCGTGGTGGCGCAAGATGCTGCCGTCGTATCTGGAGAAGCTCGGATGCTGACGTGCCGGATTTTCCCGCCCTCCTTCAGAAGCCGTGTCGGCGTGCCCGCTCTCGTATTCGCATCAGCGGCAACGCTCGCGGTCACGCTCGCGTTGAGCCCGGTTTTGCTGGCGGCGCCGGGCGGCGGAGGCACCACACCGCCGATCGGCACCCCGCGCCCAGCCGCGCCACAGACGCTCAGGGATGCGCCGTTGGCGCAACGGCTTGCGCACGTGCGGCGACTGCTTCGCACCACGCCTCTCGTGGATGGCCACAACGACCTCCCGTGGGCGATGCGTAACGCGGCCACCAGGCCGCGCGACGTGGTCGCCTACGACCTGCGCCGCACCACGCCCGGCATGACGGACATCTCGCGCCTGCGCAAAGGGATGGTGGGAGGACAGTTCTGGTCGGTGTACATCCCCGGTGAAGTGCGCGATTCCGGATATGCGCGCATCCAGCTCGAGCAGATCGATATCGCCAGGCGCACGATCGCGCGATATCCCGACGTGTTTACCCCGGCGCTCACCGCCGCCGATGTACGCCAGGCCTACGCGGCCGGCCGCATCGGCTCCCTGCTCGGTATGGAAGGGGGACACGCCATCGAGAATTCGCTGGGCGCGCTGCGCGCCTACTACGATCTCGGCGTGCGCTACATGACGCTCACCCACAACGTGACGCTCGACTGGGCCGACGCCGCAACCGGCGAACAGCGGCACGGCGGCCTTACCGCCTTCGGCAAGGAAGTGGTGCGGGAGATGAATCGAGTGGGAATGCTCGTCGATCTCTCGCACGTCTCGCCGGCGGTGATGAGCGATGCGCTTACCGCGAGCGCGGCGCCGGTGATCTTCTCGCACTCGTCTGCGAGGGCGGTCACGGATGTGCCGCGCAACGTTCCGGATTCGATCCTCGCGCGATTGCCCCGCAACGGCGGCGTGGTGATGGTCACCTTCGTGCCCGCTTTCGTCTCGCAGGCCGTTGCCGACTACGCGGCCCGGATCACCGCCATACGCGATTCCCTTGCACGCCGTTATCCGAACGATAACGACGCGCAGTTTCGCGCCGTCGCGTCGTGGAGAGAGTCGAACCCCACCCCCGTCGCCACCATGGACGATGTCGTGGCGCATCTCGAGCACCTCAGACAGGTGGCCGGCGCGTCGTCTGTCGGCATCGGCGGCGATTACGACGGCATCACCGAAACCGTGCAGGGGCTCGAGGATGTCTCAACGTATCCGGCGCTTTTTGCCGAGCTCGTGAAGCGCGGCTGGACCGACACGCAGCTGCGCGGGCTGGCGGGAGAGAATGTGCTGCGGGCGCTGGCTCGGGCCGAAACGGTGTCGGCGCGCCTGCGCAAGGAACGTCCGGCGTCCACGAAAACGATCGCCGAACTCGATGGAACCTCCAGCACGCGGTGAGGACCGACATATCGCTTGATCGTCGCACCTTCCTCAAGTCGTCGGCGCTGCTGGGCGGTGCCGTCGGCCCGGCCTCCCTGCGGTCGCCGACGCGTTCACCGCAAACGGCGTGCGTGCCGCGTACCGCCCGGAAACGGGCAACGCCCAACCGGGACCGCTGCGCATCCTCATTCTCGGTGGCACCGGGTTCATCGGGCCGAACCAGGTGCAGTACGCTCTCGATCGCCAGCACAGCGTGACGCTGTTCAATCGCGGGCGCTCCAACCCCGGCCTTTTTCCGGATGTGCCGAGACTGGTCGGTGATCGCAACGCGGCCAACGGCCATGATGCACTCAGGACCGGAAGCTGGGACGTCGTGATCGACAATCCAACCTCCGATCCGAAGTGGGTGCGCGGAGCGGGCGACGCGCTCAAGGGGCGCGTCGGGCAGTACCTCTTCGTCTCCACGATCTCGGTGTTCTCGGACAACTCGAAGACTGTTGATGAGAACGGACCATTGCATGCGCCGGCCGACATCGACAAGCCGTACGATCGTGCCACCTTTGGCCCGAACAAGGTGGCCAGCGAGATGGAGGCGAAGAAGCATTTTGGCGATCGCCTCACCATCGTCCGTCCGGGGCTGATCGTCGGCGCGGGCGACCTGTCAGATCGCTTCTCGTACTGGCCGGTGCGCATCGACAGGGGCGGTGAAATTCTCGCGCCCGGCACGCCGAACGATCCGGTGCAGTACGTCGATGCGCACGACCTGCGCGAGTGGATGATTCGTCTCGCGGAAGCTCGGACGATGGGAACGTTCAATGCCACCGGTCCGCGCACGCCGACACACATCGGGGAGATGCTGTATGGCATCAGAGCGGTCACCACGAGCGATGCGCGCTTCACGTGGGTGCCGGATGACGTCCTGGCGGAGCATCAGGTGCGTGGATGGAGCGACATGCCGGTCTGGTTGCCCCCAACGGGGCGCACCGCCGGCTTCGCGCGCGTAAATTGCGCCAACGCTCACAAGGCGAGGCTGACGTTCCGCCCGCTCGCGGATACCGCCGAGGCGACGCTCGCGTGGTACAAGACGCGCCCGGCTGCAGAGCAGGAGCGTCTGCGCGCCGGGATCGCTCCGGAGAAGGAACGGGCCGTACTTGCGGCGTGGCACGCGCGGAAGGGCGCGTGAAGATTCTGGTGCTTGGCGGTACCGGCTATATCGGTCCGCATCTGGTCGCGCATGCGCTCTCGCGCGGGCAACAGCTCACGCTGTTCAATCGCGGTCGTACAAAGCCGGGGTTGTTTCCGGGCATCGAGAAGCTGATCGGTGATCGTAACGAGGCTACCGGGCATGAGGCGTTGCGCCGCCGTACGTGGGACGTGGTACATGACCTCCCGCCCACGAAACCGCAGTGGATCGTGAACGCAGCGGTGCTCAAGGGGAGGGTCGCGCAGTGCGTATACGTGAGCAGCACGGCGGCCTATAAGGAGTTCACGCATGCGTTTCCGGACGAAACGCATCCTACGCAGGATCCTGCCCCGATCAGTGGCCCCGAGGCGGCGGCCGCGCCGTATGGCAACAGGAAAGTGCGCTGCGAGCAGTTGGTGCAGGACGCGTTCGGCAGTGGCGCCACGGTGGTGCGCCCGGGGCTGATCGTTGGACCGGGTGACCTCACCGATCGCTTCACATACCGGCCAGCGCGCATCGAGAAGGGCGGGGAGATTCCCGCACCGGGCAGCATCAGCGATCCCGCGCAGTGGATCGATGTACGTGACCTCACCGAATGGATGGTACGTTTCGGGGAAAACCGTACCGGTGGCCTGACCGAACAGCAGGTGCGCTCGTGGGGCGAGATGTCGGTGTGGAGCTACGGTGGGGCATCCACGGCGGCCTTCTCCACGAGTGTCATCGAGAAGGCGCTGTCGGCCGGGCTCACATTTCGCTCGCTCGCCACCACCGTGCGTGGCGGAATGGCGTGGTATCATGCGCGGCCGGCTGCCGAGCAGGAACGACTGCGCGCCGGGATCTCACCGGAACGCGAGCAAGAGGTGCTCGCGCTCTGGCACTTGCAACAGGGCGGGGGCGCGTGAGCGACGCGCGGCACCCCGTACGGCGCATGGTCGATCGGTTGGGTACCATTGAACGCGGTGAGGAGCGGGCCACACTCCTGGCCGGAACGTATTTCTTCTTTGCGCTCGCCAGCTATTTCATCCTGCGAGCCGTGCGTGATGCCGCAGGCGTAGCCGCCGGCACGTCGGGACTACCATGGCTGTTCACCGGCACGCTGATCACGACGCTCGTCCTGAATCCCGTATACGGCAGCGTGGTCGCACGGTTGCCCGTGCGCCGCTTCATTCCGATCGTGTATCGGGTGTTCATCGCGTTGCTCCTGAGTTTCGCTGCAGTGATCAGGTACGGGCCGCCGTCGGGCTCACGCTCGCCTTTCTCCCGGTGCTCAGCTTTGTCGGCTTTGCGGTACTCGGTTTATGGGGGACATTGTCGGTGTTCGTGATCTTCCAGGTGTTGCGGCGATCGGGGGAGCACGCCTTCGGTCGTCCCGCCCGCGAAGTGCTCTTCACCGTGGTGCCGCCGGAAGACAAGTACAAGGCGAAGAACTTCATTGACATGTTCGTTTACCGCGGCGGCGATCAGATCGGCGCCTGGAGCTTCGCCGGGATGTCGGCGGCAGGGTTTGCGGTGAGTGCGCTCTCCCTGACGGCGGCACCGTTGAGTGCGCTGTGGCTGGTGATGGCGCTGTGGCTTGGCCGCCGGCATGCGGAGCGCGCCGGATGGGAGCCGGATACGGTGCTCACGCCGCAGGCGGTCAGTGGCTGACGACGCGCACAAAGCCCGCGTATTCCCACCGCCCGCGGGTGCGTTGCCACCGTTCGCAAAAGGTGTAACGCTGCGCTTGCGGGGCAGCCCCTTCGAGTGGCGGAGGTGCGGAAAACGCGGTGGTATACCAGACGAACAGTTCGTGGGGCTTCTCGCCACGCCCGAGATGGGTAATAGCCAGCCAGAGCGCGGAGGGCGTGTCGCACCCGATACCACGGGGCGCCAGACACGGTTCGGCACCGAGGTCGCGGCCATCCTCCCACGCCATCACCGAGGCGAAGGCGGCATTTGAAAGGGTGATGCCCTTGAACCGGCGCACCGTCTCGCGCGTTTCCACGCGTCCGAAACGCCGCATCGAAAAATCGGGGATGGGAATGCCGGCCGGCCTGTCCTGTGCGACGATGCGTTCGATCACCTGCCGGATCAGTCCGTGCGCGTCGGGGAGCGACCACGCGTTGGCACCGTGGGTGCGGGGGCTGACCGGCTGGGACTGCGCGAGCAGGCGATGCGGTACGTGCGCAGGCCGCAGCGGTTGGCCGAACAGCAGGAGCGCGAGCGCGAGGAGGTGGCGCGCCGTAAAAAGACGACGATTGGGGTAACGGGGTCGCATTGGTGGAAAAGTACACGTCGCTCACCTGGCGTTGACGCACTGGCACGGGAGTCCGCCCCGGCCGCCGAAGGCCGTTGCGGTCGGTGTCGGTCTGCCGCGTGCGGCTTGACAGCGTTAGGTGAATTCCTGACATTGGTGTGATGACCACGTCAGCAATCCGCACCGGATCCCTCGCCCGCCGGGAACGGCAGAAGGCCGACACGCGCCAAGCTATCCTCGACGCGGCTCGGGAGCTGTTCGTGACTGATGGAGTGGAGGCGACCACGATGCGAGCGATTGCCGGAAAGATCGGATATACCCCAACGGCGATTTACCACCATTTCCGCGACAAGGACGCTTTGATCAAGGAGCTGTGCATGGCGGACTTCGCGGCGCTGGGGCAGGCGATGCATAAAATCGGCCGGATCGACGATCCGGTGGATCGGTTGCGCCGAATGGGTTTGGCGTACACCGATTTCGCGCTCGATAATCCGAGCCAGTATCGGTTCATGTTCATGACAGCATTAAAGCATCCACTCCTTGATGCGAACGGTGCAGTCGTTACCGCGCCCGACGAAGACGCCTATGTGTTTCTCTGCTCCACCGTCGAGGAGGGGATTCAGCGCGACCTCTATCGGCCAGAGCTTTCCGATGCAGCCGAGCTCTCCCAGATGTTCTGGGGGGGCATTCATGGCGTCATCTCGCTCTGGTTTACTCACTCCAAAGATCCGCACATCACGCTCCGCGATCCGCGGGAAACGGTGCGCACGATGTGCGACGTCATGATCCGGGGGAGCGTCCGTCACTCAGGCTGACGACACCGGATCGGTCATCCCGCCCTCCTCGGCACCGCTCGACCGCTCGACCGGGCGCTTCGGCGCCTTCTTTTTGCCTCATCGACCTAACACTGTTAGTCAAAAGAGCAATGTATAACACACTATCATCGTTCAGACTCGCCGTCGCCGTCGCGTTACTCGCCCTCCCGTTCGCCCTGATCGCGACAACCGTGGCCGCCCAATCGCCGCCCGCCGCCGCGGCCATCTCGTCGCGTACCGCGCCGCAAGACGGGCAGCCCGATGCCCGTACCCTCCTCGACGGTTATGTGGCCCAGGCGCTGCGTGCCAACCTCGCCATCGCTCGGCAAACCGAAGCCGCTCGCCGAGCCGATGCCGCCGTGCGAGAGGCGAGCGGTCGATTTCTCCCCACCGTTGGCGTCAACGCCCGGTACTCCGAGTTCAGCGGCGTCGTGAACATCGGCGAGTTCATCAATCCGGTATCGGCAGCACTCAACCAACTCACCGGGACGTCGCAGTTTCCGACCAACGTCGGCGTCACGTTGCCGTTCACGCAGGAAACGAAACTCGAGTTCACGCAGCCGCTTTTCAATGACGCGCTCTTCGGCGCCCGCGCGGCCGCCCGCGCCCAGCGCGATCTTGTAGGCGACACACGGGCCGTCGCCATCCGGCAACTCGCCGCCGATGTACAACAAACGTGGCTCGGCTATGCCAGCGCCGCGCGCGCCGTCGAAACGCTCGAGGCCACCATTCCGCTGCTCGACGAGAATGTGCGCGTGAGCGAACGCTTGATCGCCGCCGGTCAGGCCACGCCCGACGTCCTGTTGCGGGCACGGGCGGAGCGCAGTGAACTCGACCAACAGCTGCAGGACGCGGCGCGGCAGCGCGATGCCCTCCGTCGGGGCTTCAACCTGCTCCGGAATGAGCCCGACGACGCGCCCATCGGGCTGGCCAGCGACAGTACGCTCCTCGACCCCGACACGCTCTCGGGCGACGCGCTCCTCGCGCACGCACTTGCCCATCGCGAAGAGCTGGCGCAGGCCAGGAGCGGCATTCGCTTTGCCGGCGCCCAGCAGCGACTGGCTGGTGCGTCCTTTCTACCATCGCTCGCGCTCGCGGCCAGCTACGGCGTACAGGGAGATCGCTACCGCTTCGACAGCAGTAACGACGTCGCCATCGCGTCGCTGGTGTTCAGCTGGAACTTGTTCAACGGGGGGCAGGACGCTTCCCGGCGCGAACAGGCATCGGCCCTTCGCTCAGAGGCTGAGTTCCAGCGACGCGAAGCCGAACGCGCCATTCGCCTGCAGGTAGGGAATGCGCTGGATGGCGTGCAGTGGGGACGCAGCGTGATGCGCAGCGCCGCCGACCGCTTCGCCAGCGCCGAGCGCGCCTTCGCGTTGGTTCAGCGTCGCTACGGCGAAGGGCTGGCAACCGCCGTGGAGTTCCTCAGCGCGCGCACCGCGTATACCGCGGCCTCCATCAATCGAGTCATCACGCGCTTCACCTTCGCCGCTCGCGTCGTGGAGCTGGAACGCGCCGCCGCCCTGCGGCCGCTGCCGCGCTGACCCCGCCATCTCTCGCGCTCACCCGCTCCTCCTTGCTCACCGCGTTCACCTCATACCCGGGCTTCGCATGCTTCGTCATTTTTCACGGCATCAGCCGACTCTTCCCCGCTCCGAGCTGCCGGCCACCTGGTCGCTCGTCGCGGCGCTGCTGTTCGCGGGATGCAGCGGCGATGAACCGGCCGAGGCGGTAAGCCGCAACGTTCTGGTGTCAGTCAGTGTCGCCGTCGTCTCGGAGGGCGATGTGCGGCAAGTGGTTACGGCGACTGGAACCTTCGCCTCGCGCGACGAGATCCCGCTGTCCTTCAAGATCGGCGGTGTGGTGTCACGGGTGCTGGTGGACGAAGGCGGCACCGTGGAACGCGGACAGCTACTGGCCTCGCTCGATCTTCGTGAAATCAACGCTTTGCTGGACAAGGCGCAGGTGGGCTACGACAAGGCGCTACGCGACTTTCAGCGATTGCAACGACTGGCTGCAGATAGCGTGGCCACCCTGGCACAGCTGCAGGATGCAACGTCGGCGCGCGACGCCGCGCGCGCGGACCTGATCACGGCGCGCGTGAACCGTGAGTACGCCATCATCACGGCTCCCGAAAACGGCGTGGTGTTGAAGCGCGTCGTCACTCCCGGCAGCAACATTGCTTCGGGAACTCCGGCGCTCCTCATCGGCGGTTCACGCCGCGGACGCGTCTTGCGAGTGGGGCTTCCCGATCGCGATGCCCTGCGCGTCGCTCTTGGCGACTCGGCAACCGTGCGCTTCGACGCTGTGCCCGGAGAACGGTTTGCCGGTCGCGTTATTCTGATTGGTCGCTCTGCCGACCCGCGGACCGGCACCTACGCGGTGGAGGTTTCGTTACGGCAGGCGGATGCGCTTCCGAGTGGCCTGGTGGGGCAGTTGGTGATCGTGACCCGCGGCGGGCGCTCGGGAGTAATGGTCCCGGTGGATGCACTGCTCGAAGCAGATCGCGACTCCGCGACGGTGTACACGCTTCCCGATTCGGGGGTGCTCATCGCGACGCCACATCGCGTGCGCATCGCCCAGCTCCATGGTGATCGCGCTGCCGTGGAGGGGTTACCGCAGGACGCACGCGTCATCACGCGTGGCGCCGCCTACGTAGTGCCCGGCGCCCCCGTGCGCATCGGGTCTCTTGGTGCCACGAATGCTCCTGTGCGTGGTGGTCGCGCCGGAATCGCCCCATGAATCTCCTCGGAAAAATCGCCGAATTCTCAGTGAAGCGGTGGCAATTCACCGTGCTCGCGTTTCTGATGTTCGCCGCAATGGGCGTGTCGAGTTGGCTCGCGATTCCCCGGGCCGAAGATCCCGACTTTCCCATTCCGACCTTCGTGGCGATCGCCGTGTATCCGGGCGCGTCTGCCGAAGACATGGAGGAGCTGGTTACCGAGCCAATCGAGAAGCAGCTGTATGCGCTGGCCGACGTCAGGAAAATCCGGAGCACCAGCTCCGACGGACTGTCGGTCACCGAGGTGGAGTTCGAGATTCATGTGGACGCTGATCGCAAGTATGATCAAGTGGTGCGTGAGGTGAATGCGTTGCGTCCGACGCTCCCGGCGGCGTTGCAGCGGCTCGAGGTTCAGCGTAACGAGAACTCCGATCTGACCGTCTTCCAGATTGCGCTGCTCGCCCCGTCGGCGCCGTATTCCACTGTTGATGATGTCGCCAAGCGGATGGAAGACGCTCTCGAACGCGTACCGGGCGTGAAGAAGGTGGCGCGGTGGGCTGCGCCTCCGCGCGAAATGCAGGTCACGCTGCATATCGGCCGGCTTGCGCGCCTGGGGCTGACACCTGCGCAGCTGCTCAACGCGCTGGAAAGCGAGAACACGCAGATCCCCGGCGGTTCGGTGGATGTCGGTACCCGCCGTTACAACATCGCCACCAACGGACGCTTCAAAACGGCACAAGACGTCGAGCGCACCGTGATCAGCGGCACCAACGGTGCGGTGGTCCGCGTGCAGGATGTGGCCACCGTGTCGTGGGGCGACGGCGACGCCGTACATATCGGTCGCTACAATGGCGAGCGCGCGATGTGGCTGAGTGTCGCGGTGAAGGGTGGGCGCAACATCTCTGCGGTGAAGGAGGTGGTGTGGGAAGAGCTTGACCGCCTGGAGCGCGAGTTGCCCACCGGCATCACCTTGGTACGCGGTTTCGACCAGTCGGAGAACGTGAATCGCCGACTGTCGCGACTGGGGGTGGATTTCGCTATCGCGATTGCGCTGGTGCTCGTCACGCTGCTGCCACTCGGCACGCGCGCCGCGCTCGTGGTGATGATTTCCATTCCGCTCTCGCTGGCCATGGGCGTGGTGATGCTGCACGCGACCGGCTTTTCCATCAACCAGCTGTCGATCGTGGGCTTCGTGATCGCGTTGGGGTTGCTGGTAGACGACTCCATCGTGGTGGTCGAGAACATTGCCCGCTTTCTGCGCAACGGGTACACCCGGACGCAGGCGGCCATCGAAGGCACGAAGCAGATTGGCGTGGCCGTTATCGGTGCCACGTTCACACTCATCTTCGCCTTCCTGCCGCTGCTATTCCTTCCGGGGCTGGCGGGACGGTACATCCGCTCGCTTCCGGCGGCGGTGGTGTACGCGGTGATCTCTTCACTCGTCGTATCGCTCACCATCATCCCGTGGCTGGCCAGCCGCATCATGCCGCGAACGGAATCGGCCGAAGGGAATCGGGTCTTCCACTGGCTGGATGGCGCGATTCACCGTACGTACGCGCCGCTCCTCAGGCGCGCGCTCGCTGCACCGCGCGGCACGCTGGCGATGGCCGCGCTGATGGTGATCGGCGTCTTGGCGTTGGTACCGGTAGTGGGCTTTTCGCTGTTCCCGACGGCCGGTACGCCGCAGTACCATGTGGACATCGAGACACCGGATGGCACGTCGCTCGCCGAAACCGATCGCGCGGCGCAATACGCGGAGTCGGTGCTGCTCGCGCACCCCGGCACGCGTGGCGTCTTTGCCAACGTGGGCCGGGACAATCCGTCGGTGTACTACAATGTTGCGCAGCGCGCCGAGTCGCCCAATCGCGCCCAGCTGATCGTACTGCTGCGCGAATATGTCAACGAGGAGACACCGCGCACGCTCGACTCACTGCGGCAGCAGCTGGCGCTGTATCCGGGAGCGCGGATCGAACTCAAGGAATTCGAGAATGGCCCACCGGTGGATGCGCCGGTGGCGATGCGCCTCGAAGGGCCGGACCTCGATACGCTGCAAGCACTGGCCGCGCGTTACGAGACGGTGTTGCAGCGTACAGCGGGAACGCAGTACGTGAACAATCCGGTACGGCTGCGCCGGTCGGATCTTCGCCTGGTGGTGGACAAGCAGAAGGCCGGTATGCTGGGGGTGCCCAGTGCCGAAGTGGAGCGGACGCTGCGCCTCGGCATTGCCGGTCTCGAGGCCGGTCGCATCCGAGCCGACAACGGTGACGAGTACCCGCTCGTCGTGCGGATGGCGCACGAGGCGCGCCCGGCGCCCGAAGCCCTCGACCGCATTCAGGTAAGCAGCGTAACCGGTGCCATGGTGCCGCTGGCGCAGATCGCCACGTCACGCTTTTCCACGTCGTCGACGGTCATCGATCATCACAACCGTCAGCGCTCGGTGACGGTGACCAGCTACGTGCAGTCCGGGTTCAACACGAACGCGGTGACGCAGCAGGTACTGGCGTCGCTCGACTCGATTCCGCTTCCGGCAGGGTATGTGCTGCGCCCGGCCGGGGAGATTGAAAGCCGGGAGGAAAGCTTCGGGGGCATCGGAGAAGCGGTTATCGTGGCCATCTTCGCGATCATGGCGATTCTGGTGCTCGAGTTCCGTGATTTCCGCACCACGCTGGTGGTGGCGTCGGTCATTCCGCTGGGCGTGGTGGGCGGCATTCTGGCGCTGCTCGCCAGCGGGTACACGCTGTCGTTCACGTCGATGATCGGCTTCGTGGCGCTTGTCGGGATCGAGATCAAGACGAGCATCCTGCTGGTTGACCTCACCGATCAGCTGCGCCGGCAGGGAATGAGCCTCGACGAGGCGATCCGGCGAGCCGGAGAGGTCCGATTCCTGCCCATCGTGCTCACGTCAATGACGGCGATCGGCGGATTGCTCCCTCTCGCGGTACAGGGGTCGGCCCTTTATTCGCCGCTCGCGTGGGTGATTATCGGTGGGCTGCTCTCCAGCACCGCGATTGCCCGGCTGGTTACACCGGTGATGTACAAGCTGTTGGCGCCGCCTCTGGAAGACGCGGCGCCTGCAGCGCCCGCGTCGGAAGCGACGTTCGAGGGGTTGGCGCTGGCTTCGCAATGAGGTAGCCCTGCACGAACTTTGCCCCGTGCTCGCGCACCCACTCGAGCTCTCCCTCGGTCTCGATCCCTTCAACCAGGGCATCGATACCGAGGGAGGTCGCCACGTTGAGCAGATTGGCGGCGATGCGCGCCTTGTACGGATCCTGGTCGACGTTGCGCACCAGTTCCATGTCGAGCTTGAGCACATCGGGGCGCAGCAGGTGAATCAGGTTGAGCGAAGAGTAGCCGGCGCCCACGTCATCGAGGGCGATACGGAAGCCGGCACCGCGATAGTAATCAAGGATGCGCCGTAAATGCGCAGGATCGCGCGCGTGCTCCGTTTCCACGATCTCGAACACCACCTGGCTGCGGTCGATGCGGGCGTCGTCGATCGCGGCGACGGTGCTGCGCAGGCATGCCTTGGGATCGTAGATCGCGGTCGGCGCGAAGTTCACGAACAGCGCACCCTGCAAGCCGTGCGCGTACGCGTTGGCGATCGCCGAGCGGCGGGCGGCCAGGTCCAGCTGAAAGAGCAACCCGGCGCCGCGGGCGGTGTCGAGCAGTAGCGAAGGCGGAATGAAGGCGCCTTCAGCCGTGACTCCTCGCAGTAACGCTTCGTGTCCGTAAATCGACGACGGATCATCGGCGAAAACGATCGGCTGAAAGTGCGACGTGAGCCGGCGCTCCTGCATCACCTTGAGCAGCCAGCCGCTGCGCGCCCGAACCACGAGGCGCGCGAGCGGTTCGACGCGCGCCACATCGTCCGGCCGGACGGCGACCCCGGTGGGACAGAGGAGGGCACGCGTATCCTCACGTTCGAGCTGCGACAGCTCCGCTTCCAGCGCACGGGCAATCGCCTCACAGCGCGCGACGTCGATGCGGAACAGCGTGCCACCCGCGACCGTGGATTCCGCGTCGATGGCGAATGAGCGAAATACCGCCCGCGCTTTGGCGGCCACATGCGGCGCCGGAAACCAGCAGTGCAGGTCGCCGGCAATGGGCTCGGCACTCGGCGACAGTTCGCACGTGCCACAGGGGACTTTGGAGGCTCCAGCGGAGGCTCCGCCGGACAGCACCGAAAGGACAGAGTTCATAAAGCCGACGGCGGTACTGAACAGATCGGCAGCCAACCACTGGGAAAGCGGCTAAGAGCCCATCATCGGGCGCGCGGAGCCGTGCAAAACTTGTCGAGTGACGGCGGTGTTCGCGCCGAAGCCCGCCCGCCCCGAAGACGCCTCGCGCGCTGCCGCGTCACATTGCGCGGTTGCTGACAGCCGCTGCGGCTTTACTCCCGTGTGCCGATGTCGCACGCGTGCAAAACGCGTGATGCGCCGTTGGGCGCCCGCAGGGAGCGACACGACGCATTCTCGTCGTACAGGCGTCGGATGGCTGTTGCATCACGAGCTGCGATCGCTGTCAGCAATGGCGTCGGTGCGATCGCGATCACTGCCTTGCCTCCCGAGCTGGCCGCGCATTGCGCAGGCGGGCGGCAGATGCCCAGCCTCGTACAACAGCAGCGGCACCGGGACTTCAGCCTCGGCACGGCGCACCGGGACAACGGTGCACCGGACCCCCGGGTCGAGCGATCGCCGGAAAGCCAACAGGAGCGCAACGGCTGGCGACGTCCGGCATGATGTTCGGATGCGAACAGCCGGCAGCCATCCGAAACGGGCGCGCAGGGTTAGCCGTAAGGCATCCACGCGCATCTTGTGTCCCAGCATTCGGATTTCGTCTACTCATCCCGAATCATGCACGAGTGGCGTGGTTACTGCAGTCTCTTACCTGACCACCCCTTTATCGAGCAGCACGCACGCACGCGAGGCGATGACTCGCCGTTTCACGGAGATCTCATGAGCAATTGTCAGTGTACGGTTGGTATTCGGCCCTTCGCCCGCGCCGCCGCGGCGTTGGCCGTCACGTTGATCCTCTCACCCCCGTCGCTTCAGGCGCAGGGTGTTCGCTTTACGTTGGCGCCATCGGCAGAATATGCGTGGTGGGATTCATCCCTCCGACTGGAAGACGGACCGCTGTTCGGCGCACGTCTTGGTGCCGATTTTGGCTCCCTGCTTTCGGTCAGCGGCTACTATCACCGGAGCGCCTCTGATCTCCGGCTCGGCCGCGACAGCATCCGCTTCACGGGCGCTCCTTTGATCGGGCTTCGCGAGACAAACACGTCTATTTCCACGTATGGCGGCAATCTGGCAGTGCGGCTCAGTCGCGGCCGTTTTGCGCCATTCCTGTCCGGCGGCGCCGGGATCATCCGCTTCGAAGCCGACAGCGCCGTCAGCAGCGACCAGATAAACTATCGCTACGGCGGCGGCTTCCAGTACGATCCTACGTCGAACATCCGTGCGACCGTAATGTTGGAAGACTCGCGCTTCCGTCTTGACCCGGACGCCCTTTTCCCGTCCACGAACGGCGACGCCACTCCGAACGCGCGCCGAGCGACTCGCAGCAATCTGGTGCTGAGCGCGGGGCTCGGCTTTGCCGTTGGTGGTCGGTTGGACGACGATGACGACAACGATCGCTGGGCATTTGCCTCCGTACCGCTCGAGGCCTTCGTCGGACGACTGGATTTCGACGATCCCACGATCGATCGCCAGGCGCTCGTCGGCGTGCGCGGCGGCGTGGATCTCGGACAGTACGTGGGCCTTCGCGGATTCTACTGGCAAGGACGCAGCAGCGACTTGAGTGCACGCCAACCGTTGCAGTCGTACGGCGGAGAAGCGCAGTTCAACTTCAACCGCACACCCAGCATCGCACCGTTTCTGCTCGTCGGTGCCGGCCGACTCGATTTCGGCCGTGATTTCCGCGACGCGCTCGATCGACCGCGGGATATGGAGACGGCGCTCATTCTGGGAGCTGGCGTGGGCGTTCGTCTCTCTGACGCCCTGCGACTGAACGCCACCGTACGCGACTACGTGCGCGGTCCGCAAGATCTCGACGACCTCTCCAGCAGCGATCAGCTCTCGAACAACTGGTTATACTCCGTGGGCCTCGGCTTCAATTTCGGCCGCTCCCGTACGCCGCGGCCGTCCAACGACGAGCTGAGTCGTGCCCGCACGCGCGAGCGAAACCGCGCGAGCGCTGAAAGCCGCGAGCGTGCGGTGACCCGCGAGATCGTGCGTGAAGAATTGCGTCGCGCCCGCATGGAACAGCAGATCGACAGCGTGATCATCGAGCGGCGTGTGCGCGTTGATTCAACGGGGGCCGCAACCACCGAACGCCGGCTTCTGCGCGACAGCCTCACGATGCTGCGCGAGCGGATGGGCATGATGGAAAAGACGGACAGCACCCGCATGCAGATGATGAAACGTGACAGCACGGGCATGATGATGCGTGACAGCGCCTCCATGACGATGATGCGTGAGCGCACGAATGCGCGCGACACGGTACGCGATGCCCGCGTGATCATGTTGCCGGTCCCGGTCGAGGGTGAATTGTATGTGCGGTACGGTAGCGGTGCGTCGCAGCTCCTGCGCGCGACAGGCGGCCGGGTTGACAGCGTTCGCACCGCTGCACCGGCTGATTCACTTCACGCCGTACTACGGGCACGCATCGACAGTCTGGAAGCGGCGCTGAGCGGCCGGCCACCGGCCGTCACACCGCGCCCTGCGCCGCGAGCGGCCGTACCGCCGGTCGCCGCAGCGCCCGTGCGTGATCCCGTACTCGAAGCCGAGAACCGCGCGTTGCGCGAACGTCTGGATGATCTCGAAACGCGCATGCGGGAAAGCCTGCGTCGTCAGGAGGAGCTCGCGCGTCGTCCGCTCTCGCCGGCCAATCCGCCGAGCGTGGTGGTGATTCCCGGCGGCGCTGAACGAAACGCGGTGGTTGCGGGTGGCGATACAACACGCCGTGCCGTGGTCAACATCGTTCAGGAGCCTGGCTTCCGCGTGACGAAGGTCTCGCCGTATCTGGCCGGTTTCGGACAGTTCGTGATTGGTTCGCAGTTCGATGCGGGCCCGCTCTTCGGCGTCCCGCAACTGCGTCTGGTGCCGGACTTTGCGGTTGGCCTCTCCTCAGGTGCGTCGATTTCGCTGGCCGTTGGCGGGCAGTACGACTTCCGTCCGCTCCGATTTGAAGCGCCGGGCAGCTACCAGCCGCACGTCCGTGCAGGTCTGGGCTTCGTCGCCGCGAGCGGTACTCGCGATTCCGAGTTTGGCGTGACGCTCGCTTACGGCGTGACGTTCGCTCCGCCGGGCACCGATCCGAACGGCACACGCGAACTGCGCCGCCCGCTCATTTTTCTGGAACACCAGGGGATTAATTTCTTCAGCACGAATCGTTTCCTGCTCGGCGTACGGTACCGCACGCCCTGATCAGGCGCGTTGAAGCACGGGAGGGGCCTCGGCGCGCTGCCCGAGGCCCCTCCTGTGCTGTCAGCGACGGCGCGCCTTGCTCCGGCATGCCTCGGGACGCCCGCAACGTCAGTCCATCGCAAATTCGCGCGCAAAAGCCACATTGAACGCGAAGGTCTTGGCACGGCTGCGGGTCTCCATCATGTTGGCCACTCGCTCGAGGCGCTCGGTGACCGCCATGATCTTTTCCTGCGCCTTGCGACCCGCTTCGTTGAGTCCCTCCAGCTTGTCGATCGACCAGAACTTGATGAGATCCTCAACGATGCGGATGTAGTCGCGCGGGCCGTAAATGCCGGCTCGGCGGATCACGTCGGCCATCTCCCGGAAGTGCGGCATGCTGATGCCCGGCATGTCGATACTCGGCATGATGAGCGCTGCTGACTCCAGTGCACGGTTGGGATCGCGTTGAAGGACACGCAGGAAGATCTCGCGGTAGAACACGTAATGCCGAGCTTCTTCCTTGGCCACGTTCTGCAGCACCGTCCCGATGAGCGGCTCGTATTCGCCGGCGAGCCTGCCCGTGTTCGCGTGACTGACCTGCGTGGCGCGTTCCTGCAGGGACGTGTACACGAACACGCGATACGGATCCTTGTCCCAGGAGGGTTCGAAGCCCGCCTTCAGGTACTCGAACTGCATGCGCTCGAGCACCGGATTGTCGAGGATCTTGCTGTCGTGCGCATAGTCGTGCAGCACGGCACCGTGCCGGTCTTCCTCGGCCGTCCACAGGTTCGTCCACTTGGCCCAGAAGGTGTCGCCACCCAGATACGTCGCGAGCAGGCGATGGAAATGCGGCAGGCCTTCTTCGGTTAGCGTGTTGAGGGCCAGCGCTACGCGTGCCGGCATGCTGATGCCGCGCGCGCGCTCGCGCAGCGTCTTTACAAACGCGTCGGGATCGGTATCCGGCTCGGGGGCGAGGAGCTCGGACGGGAACCACAGGATGCGCTTGGCTTCATGCGCACTCATGAGTTCGTTGACATCTTGCTCGAGGTCGGCCAGCACTTCGACCTTGGCGAGCGTTTCGGTATCGGGGAGTTGCATAATCGGAGAATTTAAGGCGGTTGCTCCAACTTATCGCAAGAGACGCGTCAGCGCCTCGGCGTCCCGCCACATTCGCCGCCAACGGATCGCCTGCCATGTACGCTGACGAACGTCGGGCAATTCGGAGTCGTATCACTGACGTGCTCGGTCGTCGGGAGGCGTTCTGTATCGGTCAAGGGAGGCTGGATGCACGACTTTCCGCGACGCGGCAGTCCGAACCGCTCGTCGAACGCGACATGCTTTGGGCCGGGGAGAAAATGCCGGTAACCGGCATGGGCGCGGCGCCGCGCGAGGTAAGCGGGAGCATGCTACCTTCTGCACATGGTTCCCCCATCAAAATCCAAGCCCAAGTACGATACCAAACGCGCGTGGGGTGAAGCCCGGGCGCTGATCTGGGAGCATCGCACCTCCGTGGCCGTCGGTCTGGTGCTGATGCTGGTCAGCCGAGCCGCCGGCTTCGTGCTGCCGCTCTCCACAAAGTACGTCATCGACGACATTCTCCCCGATCGCGACATCCGCATGCTCGGATTCGTCGCGCTCGCGGGACTCGCGGCGACCATCGTCCAGTCGGTGTCCGGCTATGCACTGTCGCAGGTAGTGAGCGTGGCCGCTCAGCAGGCGATCGCCCGATTGCGCGAAGAAGTGCAGGGGCATCTCATTCGCCTGCCCGTGCGGTACTTCGACAGCACCAAGTCGGGAGTGCTCGTGTCGCGCGTCATGAGCGATCCCGAGGGCATCCGCAACCTCATCGGCACCGGCCTCATTCAGCTCGCCGGCGGCATCGTGAGCGCGGTGGCCGCGCTTGGCGTGCTGTTCTATCTGAACTGGCGGCTCACGGCGGTCACGATCGTCTTTCTCGGCGCGTTCGGCGTGGTCATGTCGATCGCCTTCAAGCGCCTGCGTCCTATTTTCCGCGAGCGCAGCGTGATCACGGCCGAGGTCACCGGCCGACTCACGGAAACGCTCGGTGGTATCCGGCTCATCAAAGTGTACACGGCCGAAGAGCGGGAAAAGGTCGTGTTTGGGAAGGGTGTGCAGCGTCTGTTTCAGAACATCGCCAAGACCATCACCGGCACGTCGCTCACCGGTACGCTGGGCTTTGCGGTGGTGGGCGTCATCGGCGTGATCGCGATGTACGTGGGTGGCAGCGACGTGATCGAAGGCCGCATGACCGTTGGAGGTCTGATCACCTTTGTCTTCTTCATTGCCATGGTCACCGCCCCGCTGGTGCAGGTGGCGAGTATCGGTACGCAGATCACCGAAGCCTTTGCCGGGCTCGACCGCATTCGTGAGTTGCGCGACATGACCACGGAAGATCAGGAAGACGCGGCCAAAGCGGCGGTGCCGACGGTGCAGGGGCGCGTGGAGTTTGATCATGTGTCCTTCGAGTACGAACCGGGCGTGCCGGTGCTCAAGAACATTTCGTTTGTAGCGCCGGCGGGCACGACCACCGCGCTCGTGGGATCGAGTGGCAGCGGCAAGAGTACGCTGATCTCGCTGCTCATGGCCTTCGCTCAACCGCAACAGGGGCGCCTGCTGGTGGACGGTACGGCTGTGTCTGAGCTCAAGTTGCGCGACTATCGTCGCCACCTGGGAGTGGTAATGCAGGACAACTTCCTCTTCGACGGCACCGTAAAGGAGAACATCGCCTTTACCAAGCCCGGGGCCACTGACGAGGAAGTGATGGCCGTCGCGAAGATCGCCAATGCCCACGACTTCATCGCAGACTTCCCGCAGCAGTACGACACGATCGTCGGTGAACGCGGCGTGAAGCTCTCGGGGGGACAGCGGCAGCGGGTGGCGATCGCCCGCGCGATACTCGCCGATCCGCGCGTGCTCATTCTCGACGAGGCGACGTCGTCGCTCGATTCGGAGAGCGAGCACCTCATTCAGGAAGGCTTGCGCCGCCTGCGCGCCGGGCGCACGACCTTCGTGATCGCCCACCGCTTGTCCACGATCACGAGTGCCGACCAGATCCTGGTGCTCGAGCACGGGAGAATCATCGAGCGGGGATCGCACCATCAGCTCCTGGCGCTGGGTGGTCGCTATCGCGAGTTGTACAACCGACAATATCAGCTTGAGCAGGACGAGTTCATCAATCCCGGCGAGGAGTTCGTCGCGACCGGGTGACGGGGGGCCGCTGGCTTTCCCTCTCCTCCTCCGCCACCTTTCGCTCTCCCGCTGACTCCCCGAATCCCGACTAGATGACCGTTACGCCATCGTTTTCTTCGCTGCAACTGCATCCGAGCCTTCTGCAGGGTTTAAAGGAGCTCGGCTTTGCCCGACCCACGCCTATTCAGGCCGAGGCGATCCCGCCGGCTTTGGACGGGCGCGACGTCCTCGCGTGCGCGATGACGGGCAGCGGAAAGACGTATGCGTTTCTGTTGCCGATCCTCCATCATCTCATGGAGAAGCCACGGGGCGTGACGCGCGCGCTGGTCATCACGCCCACCCGTGAACTCGCGGCGCAGATCGTCGAGAGCCTGAATGACGTCACGGTGCACACACCGCTTACCGGTGCAGCAGTATTTGGCGGCGTGGGGATGGGGCCGCAGGAACATGCGTTTCGCAGCGGTGCCGACGTGATTGTGGCCACCCCCGGGCGGCTGCTCGATCACTTCCGTCAGCCGTATGCGAAGCTGGAGCATCTTGAATATCTCGTACTCGACGAAGCCGATCGTATGCTCGACATGGGCTTTCTCCCCGAGATCAAGAAAGTGCTCCGTCATCTGCCGCAGCGTAAGCGGCAAACGCTGTTTTTCAGCGCCACGATGCCGGCACCGATCGCCGCGCTGACGCGCGAGATGCTGAGTAACCCGTTCACCCTCAACCTGCAGCGTCAGGCCGCCCCGGCCGTCGGGATCACGCAAGCCGTGTATCCCGTGTCGCAGGATCTCAAGAGCGCCCTGCTCGTCGCCCTGCTCAAGCGCGGTGACATGCCACAGGCGCTCGTCTTCACGCGCACCAAGCATCGCGCAAATCGACTGGCGTCGCAGCTCGTTACGGCGGGCATCAAGGCCGAGCGCATTCACGGCAACCGCTCCCAGTCTCAGCGCACGCAGGCCCTCGCCGGCTTTAAGGACGGCGCCTACCAGGTGCTCGTTGCTACCGATATCGCGGCGCGCGGCATCGACGTGGAAGCACTCGGCCATGTGGTGAACTTCGACGTGCCACTGGCCGCCGAAGACTACATCCACCGCGTGGGGCGTACCGCGCGGGCCGAAGCGACCGGTGAGGCGTTCACCTTTGTGTCGCCGGAAGAAGAAGGCGAGTTGAAGCAGATCGAACGCGCGATCAAGAAGACGCTGCCTCGCGTGACGGTCCCCGATTTCGACTACACCGCCAAGCCACAGGCGAAGCTGGAAGTCCCGCTCGCCGAGCGCATCGCGGAGATCCGCAAGAAAAAGGCGGAAGATCGCGCGCGCGCGGCCGCCAAGGTGGAGCGACGGAATTCGTCGCAGGGCGGTGGCGGTGGCAGCCGATCGGCGAGCCCCGCGAAGCAGACCGGCGCTCCGCCGCGGGGGCCGGGCGGTGGTCGGAGTGCCGGCAGCGGGCAAGGGAATGGGCCGGCGCGTGGTCCGGCGCGTGGTCCAGGTCGCAGCGATGGAGGCAGTCCGTACGCGTGAGTGCCCGTAGGCGTTCGCGTACGCGCTAGGACAGTCCATCGATCGTGCCGTCCGATCGCAGGCGCATCCGTTGTGCCGCCGGCGACTTCGACAGCCCGGGCATCGTCATGATGTCGCCGCACCTGGCCACCACGAAGCCGGCACCCGCCGATCCGGTCACCTCCTGCACCGTGAGCCGGAAGTCGGTGGGCACGCCCAGCTTCGTCGCGTCGTCGCTGAGAGAGTACTGGGTCTTGGCCATGCACACCGGCGTTTCCGCCATGCCGTTCTCGGTGAGCCACGCGATGGATTGCTCCGCCGCCGGTGAGAAGTCCACGCCGGATGCGCCGTACACCTTGCTGGCGATCGTGGCGATCTTTTCCGTGATCGGACGCGCGGAATCGTAGAGCGGGCGGAACTCCGCGCGCCGCGACTCGAGCAGTGCCAGCACGGCACGCGCGAGCGCTTCGCCCCCCGCCCCACCCTCCGCCCAGACGTTGCACAGCGCGACCGGCACGCCGTGCGCGGTGGCATAGTCGGCCACCATCTGCAGTTCGGCGTCGCTGTCGGTGAGTCGACGGTTGATCGCGACCACCACGGGCACTCCAAATTGCCGTACGTTGCCGATGTGATGCCACAGATGCGGCAGCCCCAGTTCGAGCGCGCCAAGGTCTTCGTGGTCGAGCGCCTGCTTGGGTAACCCGCCCTGCATCTTGAGAGAGCGCACCGTGGCCACGAGCACGGCCGCCTCCGGCGACAGGCCACCTGCGCGGCACTTGATATCGAAGAACTTTTCGGCGCCGAGATCGCTCCCGAAGCCTGCCTCGGTCACCACGATGTCACCGAGCGCGAGGGCGGAACGCGTGGCCACGAGGCTGTTGCAGCCATGTGCGATGTTACCGAACGGCCCGGCGTGAACGATTGCCGGCCCGCCCTCGAGGGTCTGCACGAGGTTGGGTCGCAGTGCGTCCTTGAGCAGGAGCGCCATCGCGCCGGTCGCCTGCAGATCCCGCGCACGCACGGGCGTGCGGGCCGATCCGCCGCTGGTCCCCACGATGATGTGGCCGAGTCGCTGCTCCAGATCCTCGGCGTCCGCTGCGAGCGCGATGATCGCCATGATTTCGCTGGCGGGGATGATCACCCAGCGTTCCTCGCGCATGACACCGTTGCCGGCGCCCACGCCGATGATGGCGTGACGGAGGGCGCGGTCGTTCATGTCGATCGTGCGCGGCCAGGCGATGCGTTTGGCGTCGAGCCCCAGCGCATTGCCGTGGTAGAGATGGTTGTCCACCATTGCCGACAACAGCCCGTGCGCGCTGGCAATGGCGTGAAAGTCGCCGGTGAAGTGCAGGTTGATGTCGTCCATCGGGAGGAGCTGTGCAAAGCCGCCGCCGGCCGCGCCGCCTTTCACGCCGAACACCGGACCCAGGCTCGGTTCGCGCATGCAGAGGATTGCATCGTGTCCCAGGCGGCGCAGCGCCTGCGACAGCCCCACACTCACCGTGCTTTTGCCCTCACCCGCCGGCGTGGGATTGATGGCCGTGACCAACACGAGGCGCCCCCGTCGCGGCGCTGACGCAAGTCTGAGCGGCAACTTGGCTTTATAGCGGCCATACGGGTCGATGTCGTCAGCGGCCAGTCCGAGATCGGCGGCGACATCAGCGATCGGGCGCATCGTCGCCTGTTGGGCGATCTCGATATCGGACGGGATCATCGGGCCGGTGATGGGCATAACGGGATTGCTGAAGACGGAGGCGAATGGCGCGGCCGAAAGCTGCCGAAAGAGTCGCTTCGGGGGAACGGACGCTCCCATATCCGCTGTTCCGGGTGCATGTTAGTGGATGCCGTGTCCCCTCTTCCGATCATGACCTCGTGATTGTTTCCGTTTTTGGCGCCTCCGGGCGCACCGGGCAGGCATTCATTCAGGCGGCCGCGAACACCGATCTGACGCTTCGCCTGCATTACCGCTCGAGGCCGTCCGACACGCTCCCCATCTCCGCGACGGTGGTAGTGGGCTCACTTGCCGATCCCGCCGCCGTGCGCGAGGTATTGCGTGGGGCAGATGTCAGCCTGCTGCTCTTCGGCCCCAAAGACGGGGCGCGCGTCCCGTTCTGTGCCGACGCCACCAAGGTCATCCTGGCGGCGATGCATACGGCGAATCAGTCCCGCCTGATCGTGCAAACAGGCGCGCTGGTCGGCGCGCAGCCCGACAACGTATCGTTCGGGTTGCGCATGATGCGGGCGTTCGTGCATCGCACGAGTCCGGCGGAAGCCGTGCTGGAAGATCGCGAGGAGCAGGAACGTCTGGTGCGGAACAGCACGCTCGCCGGGTGGACGCTGGTCAAGCCGTCGAGGCTTACCGAAGAGCACAGGTCAGCGCGGGTGGCCGCCGACCCGACCTTGCGCACCGGCCTGCGTAGTCAGGTCAGCCGGTCGGCGCTGGGCGGCTTTCTGCTTGGGGAAGTGCTCACGCCTCGCTTCGCCCGGCAGGCCGTATACGTGGCGGAGGAGTAGTCGGCGCGGCCGTGCAGTCCGCGCGTCATCCCATGTTCATCCTGGACGTGATCTTCCCCTTCGGGGTGGCGATCATATGCTGCCTCTGGTTGCTGTGGGATCTCCGCAGGGAGAACCGCCGTGCCGCCGCGCGGCAGCTCGCCGTTCGGCAATCGCTGCTCCCCGCGTCGCTTTCTGCGGCGCACACGTCTTCTCCAAGCCACGACACCATGTCCGACGTACGCAAGCAGGCCTGGGATGAGATTCCGGTCGAGGAACTGAACCCGCTCATCGGGCGTCGCTTCATCTCGAGCGAGCGGATGATGCTCGCGCACGTGTATCTCAAGCAGGGCGCCGTGGTGCCGGCGCACGATCACCACAACGAACAGTTCACGTACATCCTGTCGGGCGCGCTTCGCTTCTGGATCGGCGAGCATGCCGATAATCCGGGTGACACGTACATCGACGTGAAGGCCGGCGAAGTGCTGGTGATTCCTGGCATGGTGCGGCATCGCGCCGAAGCGCTCGAAGACACGCTCGATGTCGACGTGTTCGATCCGCCGCGGCAGGACTGGCTGGACGGCAGCGATGCCTATCTGCGCACTACGCGCTGACCGCCGGGCACGCCGGTGGATCTCGGGATACAGGGAAAGGTGGCGCTGGTGTGTGGCGCCAGTCGCGGCATCGCGTACGCCGCCGCCCAAGCGCTGGCGCGCGAACGGTGCACACTGGTGATCTGTTCACGCGACCAGCAGGCACTCGCGGGCGCGGCGCAGCAGCTTGAGGCGCTCGGCGCGACAGTCTACGCCATCACCGCCGATCTCGGCACCGCGCACGGCATCGCGCATCTCGTTGCGGAAACGCACGCACGCGTGCCGCAGGTCGATATCCTGGTCGCGAACACCGGCGGGCCGCCCACCGGCGCCGCACTGGTGCACGACTGGGAGGCGTGGACGAAAGCCAGTGAACTGTTGCTGCGCAGTGTTGTGGAGCTCACGCGGGCATTCGTGCCGGCGATGCGTACACGCCGGTGGGGACGCGTCATTGCCATCACCTCGCTGGCCGTCAAGCGGCCGCAGGGCTCACTGGTTCTCAGCAACGCACTGCGCGCCGCCGTCACCGGATTTCTGCGCACGCTCGCCGATGAAGTCGCCGCCGACGGTGTCACGGTGAATACCGTGCTCCCGGGATTCACAGCGACCGAACGGCTCGACGCGCTTGCCGACGCCACCTCCGCGCGCACGGGGCAGACACGAGAGAGCGTCTTCGATGGCTGGAAGGCGGAAACGCCGGTGGGACGTCTCGGGCGCCCCGATGAGCTTGGCGCGGTGATAGCTTTCCTTGCCTCTCAGAACGCCGGCTTCATAACCGGCCAGCCGATTCTGGTAGACGGTGGCGCCGTACGTTCGTTGTTGTAGGCCGCACGACGCCGCTCTGCTCCCGTCATTTCACACACGACACGCTCATGAGCCGAATTACCGAAACACGATGGATCTGGAAGGATGGATCCTTCATCCCGTGGGCGGACGCCACGATCCACGTGCTCAGTCATTCCGTCCAGTTCGGCTCCTCCGCCTTTGAAGGAATCCGTTGCTACAGCACGCCCCGAGGACCGGCCATCTTCCGGCTCCGTGAGCATCTGCAGCGACTGCTGATGTCCTGCAAGATTTACCGGATGGAGATCCCCTACACGGTGGACGATCTCGTGCAGGGAAGCCGCGAACTCATCGCCCGCAATGCGGTGGAGTCCTGCTACCTCCGGCCGATGGTGGTGCGCGGGTATGGCACGGCGGGGATGGTGCCGATCGGCAGCCCCATCGAGGTATATCTCCCTTGCTGGCCGTGGGGCACGTATCTTGGCGACGGCGCGCTGCAGAATGGCGTGGATGCCTGCATCTCCACGTGGAGCCGTGTGGCGCCGAATACGATTCCGTCGCTGGCGAAGATCGCCGGGAATTATCTCAGCGGGCAGCTGATCAAGATGGAAGCGCTGGCCAACGGCTACGCCGAAGGGATCGCGCTGTCGCCGAGCGGGATGGTCAGCGAAGGGTCGGGGCAGAATGTCTTCCTGGTTTCGGGTGGTACGCTGGTGACCACTCCGCTCGACGGCACGATTCTGGGAGGGATCACCCGCACGAGCATCATGACGCTGGCCGCCGAGATGGGCATTCCGGTACGCGAAGCGCACATTCCGCGAGAAATGCTCTACATGGCCGACGAAGTGTTCTTTACGGGCACGGCGGCGGAGCTCACGCCGGTACGCAGTGTGGATCGCATCACGATCGGCGCCGGAAAGCCGGGACTGGTAACGTTGGCGTTGCAGGAACGCTTTCTCGACATCGCCAACGGTCGGACCGAGGATACGCACGGCTGGCTGACGTACGTGCGCGACTGATCAGGCACTTCAACCACATCAACGCCACACGACGACCGTCCGCCGTGTGGCGTTGGCGTTCAGATCGTCCGGCGTCTTCCGGCGATGATGTGCAGCAGGAACAGCAGCACGACCGCACCGATGAAGGCGGTGAAGATCACGCCGGCCAGACCGGAAAATGGTGAGCTCACCCCGAGCTGTCTGAAGATCCAGCCGCCGACGAAGGCACCCACGATGCCCACGATGATGTCACCGATCAGGCCGACACCGCCCACGATGAGCGATGCGAGTACGCCGGCAACCAGCCCGACGATCAGCCAGGTCACGAGGTCCATGAAAACGCTCCGGATGAATGATGGATCAGCAGTGCGCGATATTCGTGGCAACGTTCGCGCCACCACGAGGCACCGATGGCGCTGACGTCCACGATGTACGCCATGCAGGTGGCGCTTGCCGATGTAGACCGGGGTGTCTATGAGTCGCTGGTTTTCCGGATGGCGATGCACCCCTCGGAGTCCGCCGAGTATTTCGTGGCGCGGCTGCTCGCGTATTGCCTGGAATATCGCGAGGGAATCACCTTCTCCCGCGGTATCGCCGATCCGGACGAGCCGCCGCTCGCGGTGCGCGACCTCACCGGGGCGATGCAGCTGTGGATCGAAATCGGTGCCCCTGACGCCGCGCGGTTGCACAAAGCCAGCAAGGCGTCGCCGCGTACGGTCATCTACACGCACCGCGATCCGGCGCAGCTGGTGCGGCAGCTGGCTGGCGCACGGATTCACAAGGCGGAGGCGATCGAGCTGTATTCATTCGATCGCGACTTCGTCGAGGCGCTGGTGGCCAGACTGGACCGGCGTCTCGCGCTGGAGCTGTCCGTAACGGAGGGCACGCTGTACGTGAACGTCGGCGGCACGACGATCACGGGCACGGTGCACAAGTCCGGCATTCTGCAGGGGTAGGGATGCCGCGGGTGTAGTGGCACTCGCCGTGCACCGGCGGATACCGACCCTTTCGTCGGTACCGTCGTGGAAAACCTGATCGATCTGTTGCAGTGGCCAGCGATGTTGGTCACCATCCTCGCCTCATGGCTCGTCGCGTCGCAGCACGCCAAGCGCCGGGAAGCCGGGTTCTGGATATTCCTGTTGAGCAACGTGCTCTGGGTGACCTGGGGGTGGCACGACAGCGCCTATGCGCTGGTCGCGCTTCAGGTGGCGCTGGCGGCGCTCAACATTCGCGGTGCCCGCAAGAACGAAGACGCGCCGGCGGAGGCCAAGTAGCCATCCTCACAGCTGCGAGCGTAATAGCGCGGCCGCATGCTCCACGATCTTCTCCTGCCATGGCCGGTTCTTCCACGCTTCGAAGGTGATGCGCTTGGACCGTGCGCGATCGGCCACGAAATCCGCAATCTGCGTGGCGGCAAACGCGCGGTCGTACACGTTCAGGTTCGCCTCGTCATTGAGCCGGAACGAGCGGTTGTCGAAGTTCGTTGACCCTACCGACGTCCAGATGTCGTCCACGATCATGATCTTGCAGTGGTACATCGTGGGCTGGTATTCATGGATGATGACCCCGGCTTCCAACAGCTTGCCCCACCGGGCGCGTGACGCGCGTCGGGTGGTTTCGGTGTCGATCAGCTCACCCGGCACAATGATCTCCACGTGCACGCCGCGTCTGCGTGCCGCGACCAGCGTTTCAATCGACAGATCATCCGGAACAAAATAGGCGGCGGCTATTCTCACGCTCTTTTCCGCGCTGGCAATCGACAGGAGGTACATCAGGCGCACGCTTTCACTGCCTTCGCCCGGATCACTGCGAAACAGCTGCGCGCTCACGTCGCCCTGCGAGGTGAGCGGCGGAAAGTACGCCTCGCCGTGCAGCAATTCCCCTGAGGCTTTCATCCAGTTGTCGAGAAACGCGGCCTGCATCTGCGCCACCGCCGGCCCGTCCAGTCGATAATGCGAATCACGCCAGTGCTCCTTGTCCTGGGCATCACCCAGCCACGGATCGGCGATGCCGACGCCACCGGTGAAGCCTACGGTGCCATCGATCACCAGCAGCTTCCGATGCGTCCGGTTGTTCATCTTCGACAGCGTGTACCAGCGCGGCGGATGATAGCGCCGCACTTCCACGCCGGCTTGCTCCATCCGCTCCAGTAGCTCCGGTTCCATGCGCGTGCTCCCCACCCAGTCCAGAAGCACGTGTACCTTCACTCCCGCACGGGCACGCTCGCTCAAGGCATCGGCGAAGTCGCGGCCGATACTCCCCGACCAGTAGATGAACGTTTCGAAGGTGACCGTGCGCTTCCCCTCTTTGATCGCTCCAAGCATTGCCGGAAAGATCTCGACCCCGTTGCGCAGCGGGGTCACGCGGTTACCACCGACGATCGGCGGGCCGAGCAGTGTGCCCATCGAGCGGAGGAACTGCGCATCGCCGACGTGATACAGCGCGTCGATGCGCTCCTTAATCTTCTTTTCGCTTGAAGAAAGATTGAGAACAAGGACCGTGAGCAGCGCGGTGATGAGGACGGTGGCGAGAACGGTCACGAATGGGTGCCGGCGGACGAACGTCATGAGGCGTGAGGGGAAAGGGTAGGTCGATCCTCTGCACGATGAGTGCCCACGGGCTCGAGCGTAGCGTGACAGACTCGAAACCGCACTCGTGGTAGAATTGCTCAGGCTTGAACTCGCTCCCGTGGAGGGGCAATGGCAGTCAGCACGAGCTACAAGTCATTCGTGGTGGAGCAGTTGGGACGAGTACTCCCGGATGTGCGTGTACGAAGCATGTTCGGCGGGGTCGGTGTGTACGGTGGCGAGCTGTTCTTCGCCCTCATCGACAACGATGCGCTGTATTTCAAGGTGGACGACGAGACGCGCGCGAACTTCGAAGCACGCGGCATGGGGCCGTTTCGTCCTTTCGGGGACGGCGGAGAGGTGATGAAGTACTACGAAGTCCCGGCCGAGGTGATCGAAGACCAGGATACGTTGCAGGCCTGGGTGCACGACGCGCTGGCCGTCGCGCGACGCGCGCGTGTCCGTCGCCCTCGTCGGGTGAAGTAACCCGTCAGCGGCGCGGCCGATCGCCGCCCGCTACATTGGCGGGATGCGATCCCTCTCCTGCCGGAAATCGAATGCCGCGCGTCTGCGTGCTGTCGCGCTGCTCGCGGCGGCATCGGCCTTGGCGGCCTGTGCCGCGGTACGTCGCCCGTCGCTCAGCGTAGCGCAACTGCAGCAGGACGCCGTACGCTTGAATACGGCTGACCTCACCATGCGGGACAGCGTGCTCACGCGACTCGTGCGCCGCGCGGAACGCCGAGGTGACCTGACGCTGGACATCCTCCTGCTGTCGGGGGGCGGCCAGAACGGTGCCTTCGGTACGGGCTTCCTGCGTGGCTGGTTTTCGCGTGCCGACGAGCCGATGCCGCGCTTCGACCTGGTCTCCGGCGTCAGCACCGGCGCCTTGCAGGCGCCGTACGTGCTTCTCGGCACGAAGGCGGCGCTCGATTCCGTGAGCGCGCTCTACGCGCGCGCCGCGACCACCATCGCCCCCACCCTCGACTGGTGGTTCTGGCTCCGACGCACCGGCGGCCTGGTGAACACCGAACGCTTTGATCGCACGCTCGAACGCACCATCGACGGCCGCTTTCGCGACGAGTTGCGCGCCGCCTTCGCCGATGACCGGCAGTTGGTCTTCTCCACCACCGATTACGATCTCGGTATCGGACGCGTGTGGTCGCTCGGCGATGAACTTGATTCCACCCCCGCCGGACTTCTCCGCGCCCGCACCCTGCTCAAGGGGGCCACAGCCATTCCGGGAATCTTCCCGCCCGTAGTGGTGGACAACCATTTGCACGGCGACGGCGGCATCATCGAGAATGTGCTCCCTGTACTCGGCTTCGCGGACTATCAGGAACTCGGTCGGCGGTTGGCTGCCAAGGGGCTCGGTAACATCACGGTGCGTGTGTGGGTGGTAATGAATATCTGGACGCATGCCCAACCACGCGTCATCGCGGCGAGCAGTCGTGGCGAGATCAGCAATCGCTCCACGTCGGTGCTGTTCTACGCCCACCAGCCGTCCACCTTGCACGCGTTGCAGCTGCTCTCCCGGGCCGTTCAGGAGCAGGTTCCCGGGGTCAACCTCGAGGTACGGATCGCTGAGTTGCCTTCGGCGGAATCGCTGTCGCCGGGTGCCGACAAGCTGTTCGAGAAACGGTTCATGCAGCGTCTCGACTCCATCGGTTTCGCGAAGTCGCGCAGCGCGTCGCCGTGGGATCGGATCACCAGTGCCTACCAGCGCCCCATCGCGCCGCCACAGTGAGCACGATCAGCTCTGCTTTCGTTTCGGCGGCACGAGACCGAACAGCGCGCGGCGCGCCATCCACGGCGATGGAGCTGCACGTGCTGCGTGCGTTTCCGTTGTGCGCCGAGACACCGGAGCCTCTGCTCGCACTACCGGTGACGCCGAGCGCCAGCGTGTATGTACGCAGCAACTTCGCCACGCCGTCGCTCGATGACTCGCATGAGCTGGCTATCGTCGGCGCCGTGCGGCATAGCGTGAGGATTGCCGTTCGCCAACTGCGTGCGCTGCCGATGCGAACGCTGGTCGTCACGATGGAGTGTGCCGGCAACGATCGGCTGTCCATGCACCCCGTGCCAGAAGGTGAACTGTGGAGCCATGGCGCGGTGAGCACCGTCGAATGGCGCGGGGTGCCGTTGTCGGCGCTGCTCGCAAGGGCGGGTGTGGGTGCAGGCGCAGTGGAGGTCCTGGTGACGGGAGCGGATGTGGGAGCGCTGGAGGACGCCGATGGCCTTGTCGCGTTTGCGCGATCGATACCGCTCGACGTGGCGCTGCACGCTGATACGTTGCTGGCCCTGGAAATGAATGGCGCTCCGCTTACCGCCGATCATGGAGCACCGGTGCGGCTGGTGGTGCCTGGGTGGTACGGCATGGCGAGCGTGAAGTGGGTAACGGCAATTACGCTGCTCGTCGAACCGTTTACCGGATACTTTCAGCGACAGCGCTACGTGTATCAGATCGGCGAAGACGTGCAGCCGGTCACACGATCGCTGGTGAAGTCAATCATTACCACGCCCGCCGATGGGGCCACGCTGCACACCAGCGACGAGCCAATGATACTGGCACGCGGCTGGGCATGGTCGGGGGATGGTGCGATCACCGCCGTGCACGTATCGATGGGTGACGGCGACACGTGGCATGCGGCGATGCTCGGTGCACCCGCGTCGGCCTATGCGTGGACGCCGTGGGAGTGCGCGCTCGAGCGGCCGTCGGGTGCTCGTGGTGAGCTGCAGTTGCGCAGCAGGGCGAGCGATGCGTCGGGCGCGGTGCAACCTGAACGTGCGCCCTGGAACACGCTGGGCTACGGCAACAACGCCATCCGCCATATCACGGTGCAGCTCGCGTAACCGCTCTGCTGAGCGCGAACGAGGCTTCTCTGGTTTTGTTGGGCAGTGCGGGCCCGGAAAACCGATGGACAGCCTACCGCGGATTGCTGCGTTTCCACGTCCATCCGCGATAGGCTGTTGGCTGGTCGGTGCGGCACGAAATGAAAACGGGGCGCTGCGAAAGCAGCGCCCCGTTTTCATTTCGTGCCTCGTATCAGCTTCCGCGAACGCGGATGGCGACACTCTCACGAACCGGTGCAGCCGCAAACGGGTTCGCATTCGGGACCTGCTTTGCCGTGCAGATATCCTTCCGGTCGCTGCACTTGCCGCCCGCCGGGCAATTTCCGGCGTTGTACAGAATCGTGCCTTGCGAAGCGCTCTTCTGCACGATGTTCAGCACGATGGTGCTCCCGTTGCTCACGGGCACAACGGGCGTATCGAAGGTAAAGCTGGCCTCGTACTGTTCCGACGCCGAGCCACGAAGATAGAGCGGCGTGGTTTTGGACTCGTACACCACGGCTGCCATCGTGCCATCACGGTTCCGCACGCGTGCCTGCACGGCGACATCGTGACGTGAGACTTCCTTCGCGTTGCCGGTGATGGAGAACCAGAACGTGACGCCGTTGATTCGCGAGATCTCATTGTTCGTGGTGAATCGCACCGCGTTGTCGGTGATGCTGTTCCGGTTGTTTCCCGGCAGGCACGTGATGTACGGGATGGTGGTGGTGGTGCCGTTGGCCTCGAAGTACTTGAAGCGCGGCCCCGATACGATCTTCGGCGACGCCTCGTCGAGGTTGGCCCGCATGCGGTTGAGGTCGGGGAGCAACGTCCAGGTGGTGCTTGCGTGGCCGGTGGCGCTGGTCTGCTGGGTCGCGGGCGTTACCGTCGCGGCGTTGTTCGCCGCGCTGAAGTACACCGTTTGTCCCGACACCGGGTTGCCGTACGCGTCGGTCACGAGCACCGTCGGCGCCGGCTGCCCATTCGCGCCCAGCGTGGTGCCGGCCGTCCGGCTCAGATTGTTGCCAGCGGTGATCGCCAGGTTTGCCGCGCTCGCCGCACCGATCGTGAACGCTGCGGATGTCGCGGGCGTGAGTGCCGCTCCAGCGTACCCGCCAGTGGCGGTCAGCGTGTACGAGCCGGCCTTCTCGATAGAGAAACCGGAGAAGGTCGCCACACCAGCCATCGCGCCGGCGGTGGTGGTGCCCTTGAGCTCCGACGGCGTGGAGGTGATGTCCACAATGCCGGCGTACCCTTCCACGACGCGTCCTTCGGCGTCACGCGCTTCGACAATGGCCGATAGCGTCGTTCCGGCGATGGACGCGGTTGGCGACGACGTGAACGCCAGCTGCGACGGCGCCGTGGTGGTGAGAGAGAAGCTGGTGGACGTCTGTGAAAACACCACACCATTGACAGCCGGACCGTTGGCGCTGATGGCCGTGGTGAGCGGTGTCGCGAGAATGCTGTTCACTTCGCGCGGCGTATCACCCGTGCGCCACGTCGCCGGGGCAATGCCGTCGGCATTTGACGTGGCGAGGGACGGCGCAACGGAGGCGCCGGTTCC
>JBBSCJ010000024.1:0-36812 GCA_038250435.1 Gemmatimonadales bacterium
CGGAGCCGCAGGTGCCCGACCGAACGTCGCGGGGTCACCTCCTACGCAGATCCGGGCGCGCACCGCGCTCGTGTTCGTAAAGACCGCGCCCGGCGCGTTCGAGCCGCGCATCGTGCGGCTGGGCGCGTCCAACTACGACTATTCGGAAGTACTTTCGGGGCTCGCGGAGGGAGAAAAGGTCGCCATGTTGTCGGTGGCCTCGCTGCAACAGCGTCGTGAACAGCAGAATGACCGATTCCGTAGCATGACTGGCGGCGGCGTGCCGGGGATGCAGCGGACGCCGTCCGGTAGTGGTGCGGGCGGCGGGGCGGGCAGTGGTGGACGTCCCGGAGGACGCTGATGCTGTACGCGGAAGTTCTGCGCGTCGCGCTGGGCGCCCTTCGCGCGAACACGTTGCGCTCGCTGCTCACCATGCTTGGAATCGTGATCGGCGTGGGGGCGGTGATCGCGATGGACGGCATCGGTCGTGGGGCGCAGGAGTCGATCAAGACACGCATCACCGCGCTCGGTACGACGCGGCTTACCGTGACGCCCGGACAGCTGCGCGGCGCGGGTGGCGTGGCAGCAGAAGCCGACCGGGCACGTCTCACGATGCACGACGCGGCCGCGCTCGAGGATCAGGCCACCCTGGTGAGTGCTGTGCAGCCGGAGATGTCACGACAGCTGCAGATCCAGTTCGCCTCGTCGAACGCCAGCACGCAGGTGGTGGGAACGACGGCGAACTACCTGAACGTGCGCAAATACGAGTTGCTCGGCGGCCGGATGTTCACGTCGCAGGAAGATGACGGCAAGCAGCGGCTTGCCGTCATCGGACCGGCCGTGCTGCAGAATCTGGGAATCGACAACCCCGACGCCATCATCGGCGAATCGGTGCGCATCCGCGGCATCCAGTTCACGGTGATCGGCGTGCTCCGGTCGAAGGGGCAGACGTCGCCCTTCCAGAATCCCGACGACCAGATTCTGATTCCACTCAACACCGCACGGTTCCGCGTGCTCGGCACCGATCGGGTGCGCTCGATCTCCGTGCTGTCGCTCTCCGAAGCGCAGATTCCGGAGTCGATGGCGGAGATCCAGATGATCCTGCGACGCGAGCACCGCTTGGCACGGGAGCGCGACGACGACTTCACCATCCGCAATCAGGCGGACTTCCTCACCACCTTCGCGGAAACGAGCAAGGTGCTCGGGTCGCTGCTGGCGGGAATCGCCGCCGTCTCGCTGGTGGTCGGCGGCATCGGCATCATGAACATCATGCTGGTCTCCGTGACCGAACGCACACGCGAGATCGGTGTGCGGAAGGCGCTCGGCGCCACGGGTGGCAACATCCTGCTGCAGTTCCTCATCGAAGCGGTGGTACTCTGCCTGCTCGGCGGCGCCATCGGCGTGCTCGTGGGCAGCGGCGGCGCCATGCTCCTCAGCACCTCTTTTGACTGGAACACGGCGATCAGTTCGCAGTCGATCATCCTCGCGTTCGCCTTCTCGGCGGTCGTAGGCGTGGTGTTCGGTGTCTGGCCGGCCCGGCGCGCCGCCCGCCTCGACCCCATCACGGCGCTACGCTACGAGTAATGGCGAACCGCCTCGTCCCGGGACATGCCGTTCCCGGACTCCCGATGAGGGGCGCATGTCTTACATTGGGGGATAGCCCCTATGTCAAATACTCCGCAACCTCCCGCGTCGGCGACCAATACCGATGCGGAGCCCGATAGCCCACGAGGCGACCCTCCGGTTGCTGGTGCGCCTCCCGACGCCATCCGGCATCCAACGGGACGAGTGGTCCCTCCCACGCCCGGGTCAGATGCCGCGAGCACGCCACCCGGCGGCGAGATACGATCCACCACGGGAATGTTTCCCGCCCAGCAACCACTGCGGGCTCACGGACATCACGAGAATCCCACCGGCAAACGCCTCGCGATTCTCACCCTGACGGCGCTGGGTGTCGTTTACGGCGATATCGGCACCAGCCCGCTCTACTCCATTAAGGAGTGCTTCAGTCCGATCTACGGACTCCAGCCCACCCGCGACAATGTTTTCGGTATCCTGTCGCTGATCGTGTGGGCACTGACGCTGGTCATCAGCGTCAAGTATGTGAGCTTCGTACTCCGCGCCGACAATCGGGGTGAGGGTGGTCAATTTGCCCTGCTCGCACTGATCTTCCCTCGCGGCACACCCGGTGGACGCGCCAGAGGCATCCTGCTCGTGATGCTCGCGCTGTTCGGCACCGCCCTGCTGTACGGCGACGGCATCATCACGCCGGCCATGAGTGTCCTGGGTGCGATGGAAGGGATCGAGATCGCGACGCCCACGATGGCCCGCTTCATCGTGCCCATCACACTGGTCATTCTCTCTTCACTCTTTGCCGCGCAGCGCCTCGGCACCGATGTGGTGGGGAAAGCCTTCGGCCCGATCATGCTCGTGTGGTTCGTGACGATCTCCGTCCTTGGCCTCGTGGAGATCACCCGGTCGCCGTGGATCCTGGGCGCGGTGAATCCGCTGCACGCCGTGCGCTTCGTGCAGGCGCATGGCACGCTCGCCTTTTTCGTGCTCGGATCGGTGGTGCTCGTGATAACCGGCGGTGAGGCGCTGTACGCCGACATGGGGCATTTCGGCCGACGCCCGATTCGCGTCGCCTGGCTCGTGCTCGTCTTTCCGGCCCTGCTCCTCAACTACTTCGGGCAAGGGGCGCTGCTCGTGCGTGACCCCTCTGCAGCGGAAAACCCTTTCTTTCTGCTGGCCCCGGAACCGCTGCTGATCCCGTTGCTGGTGCTCGCGACGCTCGCCGCGGTCGTGGCATCGCAGGCGATGATCTCCGGCGCCTACTCGGTCACCCGCCAAGGGATTGCTCTCGGCTTCATTCCGCGCATGGAGATCCGGCACACCTCCACGAAAGAAGAAGGGCAAATCTACATCCCCGAGGTGAACTACTTCATCGCCACCGGCTGCCTGCTGATCGTGGTCGCGTTCAAGAACACCTCGGCGCTTGGCGCCGCGTACGGCATCGCCGTGACGGGCACGATGCTCATCACCACGATTCTCTTCTATGTGGTTGCGCGCATCCGCTTTCGCTGGAAAGCGTGGCAGGCGGCAGCGGTCACGTCTGTTTTCCTGATTGTCGACCTGGCGTTTTTCAGCGCGAACATCGTAAAGTTTGTGCACGGCGGCTGGGTGCCGATGGCGCTTGGTGTCCTGCTGTTTCTGCTGATGCTCACCTGGAAGCGTGGTCGTGCGCTGCTGAACGCGCGCCTCGCCGAAGGCACCATGCCGCTGAGCCTGTTTCTGGAGGGGGTGGAGAAGTCGAACATCCACCGCGTGCCGGGAACCGCCGTGTTCATGACCGGAAACGACGACGGCGTGCCGCCGGTGCTGTTGCATCACCTCAAGCACAACAAGGTGTTACACGAGCGGGTACTGCTGGTGTCGGTGAAGACGGCCGACGTACCGGAAACGACCACCGCCGAGCGCGTGCGGGTGATGCCGCTGGGACATGGGTTTGCCCGCGTGGTGGCGTCGTACGGCTTCATGCAGACGCCAAACGTGCCGAACGTGCTTGAGGTGGTGGACCAGATGGGCATTCGTTGCAAGCCCATGGAAACCAGCTATTTTCTTGGGCGGGAACGCCTCATCCCCACCCGCGGACGCCCCGAAGACAAGGTCACGCTCTCGCGCTGGCGGAAGATCATCTTTGCCCTCATGGCTCGTAATGCACGCTCGGCCACCGAATTCTTCGGCATCCCTCCCAATCGGGTGGTGGAGCTGGGCACGCAGATAGAATTCTGAGCACGCTGGCCGGGATTTTCCGGCCCGCGTGGCTGAAGCGCCCGCATTGTGACTTTCAGAACGGACCCTGCCGTGCTATCTGTACTGCAGCTTCCGGACTGCACTCGCACCGCCGTCGTCGGCGATCGATGCTCGCGAGAAGATCTCGCCTCAGAAACGTGAGGCCTGACTGATGAAACAATGACCGACGCAGGACAGGGCGCGCCGATGGCTGGCCATGAGGAATTTCGCGCGATCTCCGACGGGCAGCGCGCGCTGCTCGAGGCGAGCCCTGCACCTACGCTGTTGCTCGACCGGTGCTTGCGGATCCGCTACGTCAGTCCGGCGGCCGCCGCGTATGGCGGCGTCGATGCCGAAAGTCAGATCGGGAAGCATGTGTGGGAGTGTTATCCGGAGCTCGAGGATTCCGACTTTCAGCGCACGTATGAGTCCGTTCTCGACTCTGGACGGGCCGAACGGTTCGAGCGATATCTTGAGGCCGGAGACCTCTGGCAGTCGGTCCTGGCCTATCCGGCAGACGGCGGGGTGCTTGCCGTGCTCGAAGACATCACGGAGCGGCGGCGCGCGGAACGCGCGCTGCGGGCGAGCGAGGCGGCGCTGGCTCGAGCGCAGGAGGTCGCCCTTATCGGCAGCTTCTCAAGCACCTTCAATCGCAGCGCGACGGGCGACCTCCTTCCGGACACGCAACTCAGCGACCAAGCCTATCGGTTGCTCGGCTTCGATATCAGCCGCGGTCGGCCACCCGTGGAGATGGTGCGGGCGCTCGTGCGCGCCGAAGATGTGCAGGCAATCCGGTCGGTCATCGCGCACACCCCTGACGGCGCCGACGCGGTAACGGATATCACGCTCAAGCGGCTCGACGGCGCGGAGGTGATTCTGCAGATCCGCGCGCGGGTGGTCCGCGGCGCCGACGGACGTCCACAGCACTTTTACGGCACCGCGCAGGACGTGACCGCACAGCGCGAGGCGGTCGAGCACATGCAGCGCAGCGAACAGATGCTGCGGCTCGCGCAGCAGGCGGCCAACATCGGAAGCTTCCAGCGGGACCTGCACACGGGACGCGTCATGTGGTCCGAGCAACTGATGCGCATCGTCGGGCTCGACCCCACACGCCTTGTACGCGGATGGAGCGAGAACGTCCCGCGGGTCAACTACGTGCACCCTGACGACCGTCCGCAGGTGCGTGCCGTGATGCAGCGGGCGCGCGAAACGAGGAGAACGGAGATCACCCGGAATCGCATCATTCGTCACGACGGCGAGGTGCGGCATCTCGAAGGGCATGTGATGTTCATGCATGACCCGAACGGCGTCGCCACGCGGCTGGTGGGCACAGTGGTGGACGTGACCGAACGGGCGCTGGCCGAGACCGAACGGCAGCGGGTGGAAACGCAGCTCCAGCAGGCGCACAGGCTGGAGTCGCTGGGCGTCCTCGCCGGCGGTATTGCGCACGACTTCAACAACCTGCTCGTCGGGATCCTTGGCAATGCGTCGCTGGCATTGCTCGACCTGGACGACGCGCCTGAGGCACGCGAAAGCATTCAGGCCATCGAGCACTCCGCCCAGCGGGCGGCCGAGCTCACGAGACAATTGCTCGCCTACGCCGGCAAGGGGCGTTACGTCGTCGAGGAGATTGATGCCACGACCGCGATCAACGACATGGTCTCTCTCATACGCGCCGCGGTCGCGCGCAACGCGTCGCTGCAGCTCGATCTGGAGACGTCGCTGCCACACGTCAACGCAGACCTCCATCAGTTCCGCCAGGTGCTGCTGAATCTGGTGACAAACGCGAGTGATGCGCTCGCCGGTGCATCGGGACTGGTGAGTATTCGCACCGGTGAACAACAGGTTACCGAGCAGTATCTCGAAAGCTGTATGCCGGGCACGGACGGCCGGGCCGGCAATTACGTCTATATCGAGGTGCGCGACTCGGGGATCGGTATGGACGAAGAGACACGCCGCCGGATCTTCGAGCCGTTCTTCTCCACGAAGTTCACGGGACGCGGGCTGGGGCTGGCCGCGACCATCGGCATGGTACGCAGCCATCACGGCAGCATTCACGTGTCCAGCGAACGGGGCACCGGTACGGTTATCCGCGTGCTCTATCCCGCACGCCCGCGAACGGCGGTCGCACCCGCACGCCCGGTCAACGCTGCCCCGCTATCGTCATGATGCCCGGACTGGAGGGCGACGCCCTGATGCCGGTCAGTCTCCGCTGACCGGCATGGGCACGAGACCGCCGGACGGCTGCGCAGCGCGCTGGCGTGCACGTTGGCTCTTGAGCTGATCCAGGTAGGTGTATACCACGGGCGTGACGTACAGCGTGACCAGCTGCGAGAACGCGAGTCCGCCCACCACCGCCAGCCCGAGCGGCTGACGCGATTCGGCGCCGGCACCGAAGCCGATGGCGATCGGGAGGGTGCCCATGAGCGCCGCCATCGTGGTCATCATGATCGGGCGGAAGCGCACGCGAGCCGCCTCGATGATCGCCTCGGTCGGTGTCATGCCACCGGTCTTTTCCGCCTCGATCGCGAAGTCGATCATCATGATGGCGTTCTTCTTCACGAGACCGATGAGCATGATCACGCCAACGTACGCGTAGACGCTCAGATCCTTGCCGAAAATCAGCAGGGTGGCGAGTGCGCCCACGGCGGCGAAGGGGAGCCCGGAGAGAATCGTGAGCGGATGTACGAAGCTCTCGTACAGAATGCCCAGCACCACGTAAATCACGAAGATCGCCACGAAGAGCAGCGCGAGCAGGCCGGCCTGCGCATCGGCGAACGCCTGGGTGTCGCCGCTCAGTATCGTGCTCACATCGGCGGGGAGGGCATCACGCGCCTCGCGCTGTACGGCATCGACAGCGTCACCGAGGGCGTAACCCGGACGCAGGTTGAACGAGATGGTCACGGCTGGCAGCTGGGCATTGTGCTGAATGCTCTGCGGTCCGATCCCCTTGGTGAAGGTGGCTACCGAGCCAAGCGGCACGAGACTACCGGTTTGCGAGCGCACGAACAGCGCACTCAGTGCGGTGGGATCGCGCTGATACGGCGGCAACAGCTCCATGATGACCCAGTACTGATTGGTCTGAGTGTAAATCGTGGACACCTGGCGCGAGCCATACGAGTTGTACAACGCCTGCTCGATCTGCGACGCCGTGATGCCGAGCGCCGACGCGCGGTCACGATTGATATCCACGCCCACCTGCGGGTTCCCCACCTGCAGATCGCTGGAGATGCCTTCGATCTCGGGGAGCTCGCGCATGCGCGTCTCCAGCTGGCGACCGGCACTGTAGAGCTGCGCGATGTCGGACGCCTGCAACGAGATCTGATACGAACTGTTCGACCGACGACCACCGATGTTGATCGGCGGCGGATTCCGGAAGAACACCTGCGCACCGGGCACCGATGCCGTCGCGCGCGTGAGATCCTGCATCACCTGGTCCACATGCGGGCGCTCCCCGCGCGGCTTGAGTCGCAGCTGCAGACGGCCGCTGTTGCCGTTACCGCCACCGCCGCCACCGATCGAGATGAGCACCGACTCCACGTGCGGGCTGGCGCGCACCACCAGCGCCACCTCGCGCATCTTGGCGGCCATGGCGTCGAAACCCACCCCTTCCGGGCCTTCCACGGAGCCCTGCAGTCGGCCGGTATCCTCGGAGGGAAGGAATCCCTTCGGGATGTACATGAACAGCCCGACCGTCGCGAGCAGCATGATCGCACTGAAAACCATCATGAGCGGCCGGCGCGCCATCACCCACCCGAGGGAACGCATGTACGCATTCTCGCTCGCCTGGTAAAGGCGCTCCACCGAACGCCACTGCCCGTCCGCCGTGGCGTGAGCGTCGCTCGCTTTGAGGAATCGTGCGCACAACATCGGCGTGAGCGTGAGCGAGATGAAGCCGGAGACGAGAATCGCCACGCCGATCGTGACGGCAAACTCCTGGAAGAGGCGCCCGACCAGTCCCGGCATGAACAGGATCGGAATGAACACCGCCACCAGCGAGATCGTCATCGAGAGAATCGTGAAGCTGATCTCCTTCGAGCCATCGAGCGCCGCTTGCAGCGGCGTCTTCCCCATCTCGAGATGGCGCACGACGTTCTCGAGCATCACGATCGCGTCGTCCACCACGAACCCGACGGCCAGCGTGAGCGCCATCAGCGACAGGTTGTCGAGGCTGTAGCCGAGCGCGTACATCACGATGAAGGTGCCGACCAGCGAGAACGGGAGCGACAGCGACGGAATGATCGTCGCGCGCGCGTTTCGCAGGAAGAGGAAGATCACCATGACCACGAGGAACAGCGTGAGCAGGAGGGTGAACTGCACGTCGTGCACCGACTCGCGGATCGACTCCGAACGATCGAAGATCGTTTCCACCTGAATGCTGGCCGGGAGCTGCGGACGCAACTCCTCCATCACCGCGTTCGCGGCTTCGGCCACCGCCACCGTGTTCACGCCGGGCTGGCGGATCACGGCGAGCGCGAGATTCGCGCGTCCGTTGATCTCGCTCATGCCGCGCTGGTTCTGCACGTCGTCGAGGACCGTGGCCACGTCGCCGAGGCGCACCGGCGCATCGTTGTGATAGGCGACCACCAGATCGCGGAACTGCTTGGCGTTCCTGAGCTGTCCCGAAGCCTGCAGCGTGAACGTCTGGTTCGGACCCATCAGCACGCCGGCCGGCAGGTTGGAGTTTCCCGACTGCACCGCCTGCTGCACTTCATCGATACCGATGCCACGCGCCACGAGGGCGTTCGGATCGAGCTGAATGCGCACCGCATACTTGGCCGACCCGTATACCTGCACCTGCGCGACGCCGCTCACGGTGGAGAGCCGCTGCGCGATGAATGTTTCCGCGAACTCGTTGAGCTCGACCCGCGAGAGCTGATCGGAATTGAGGCTGTACAGCACGATCGGCGCGTCGGCCGCATTCGCCTTGTTGTACGACGGGGGCTGAATCCCCTGCGGCAGGCTGCGCAACGACTTGGAGATGGCAGACTGGACGTCGGCGGCCGCCTTGTCGATGTCGCGATCGAGCGCGAACTGCAGCGTGACGTTGGTGCTCCCCTGCGAGCTCGACGACGTGATGTTGTCAATGCCCGCGATGGTCGCGAACTGCTGCTCGAGTGGCGTGGCCACCGACGTCGCCATCACTTCGGGGCTCGCTCCCGGCAACGATGCCGACACCGTGATCGTCGGGTAGTCGATCGTGGGAAGGTCGCTCACCGGCAACTTCCGGTACGCTCCGACACCGAAGACGAAGATACCGGTCATGACGAGCGTCGTCATGACCGGCCGCTTGATCCAGATCTGGCTCAGATTCACTGTGGGGCGCCTCCCCCGTCGGCGGCACGCGCGGTTCGCGCTGCCCCGCGCAGCTCGATCTTCGCACCGTCACTCAATCGGCTCTGCCCTTCGATGATCACCTGCTCGCCACCCACGAGACCGCTGTCCACCTTGATCACCGCGCCGGACTGACGCCCGACAGTTACCGCCAGACGCCTGGCCTTGCCGTTCTCCGCCACATACACGAACGAGCCGGCAGCGGTCGTCACGACCGCTTCCGCAGGCACCGTGATCGCGTCCGCGTCCACATTGAGCTGCAATCCCACGGTGACGAACTGTCCGGGCCAGAGCGCGCGATCGGTATTGGCTACCCGCGCCTTGAGCAACACCGAGCCCGTCGCACGGTCCACCACATTGTCGATGAAGGTGAGGGTGCCGGTGATGATCCGGCTGGTATCACCCACGTTCGGCGTCACGCGCACGGCAAGCGCCTGATCGAGCCCGGCGCGCTGCCGCATCTCCTCAAAGTCGCGTTCGGGCACATTGAAGCGCACGAGCACCGGGCGGAGCTCGTTGATGGTGACCAACGGCGGGTCGGCCTGCGCCCGCACGAGGTTGCCTGCCTGTAAGGCCAGCTGCCCGGAACGCCCGGAGATCGGAGCGCGCACCGTGCTGTTCTCGAGATCCAGGCGCGCGCGCGCGAGGGAGGCCTGCCCCGCCGATACCGTGGCCGCGAGCGCCGACGCTTCCGCGAACGCCTCGTCGAGCTGCTGGCGGGTGATGTAGCCGTCTGTGGCGAGCGCCGCAAACCGGGCCGAGTCGGAGCGGGCGCGGACCAGCGTTGCCTGATCACGGGCGATCGTCCCCTGCACCCGTTCCAGCTCCGCCCGGAAGGGTCGCGGATCGATCTGGAAGAGCACCTGCCCCTCGCGGACCTCGTCTCCCTCGGCGATCGCCACCCGGATCAGCATCCCCGAAACAAGCGACTGCACGGCGACCGTACGGTTGGCCTCGACCTGACCGTTGGCCTGTACGATGAATGGCAACGGACCGCGGATCGCGGGGCTGGTGGACACGACCGGAGCCGCCCGCTGCGGGCGCGGCGCGTCCTTGCAGGCGGCGACGACAAACAGCAGCGTCGAGGCGGAGAGCGCAACGACGACGCGAGTGTGGGCAGGCCGGCGCGGCGCGCTCGGCGGAAACGCATTAGCTGACATTCGCAGGGGCGAACAGGTCTGGAGGGGCGCCTCGGGCGCCATCGGCGGCGCAACAGCGCTGCGCCAAAGCTATTGGGGTAACGCGCCCCGACCGTGTTCCGTTGTCTTTCGCCCCTTCCCCACCCTGTCCACCGCGCTTCAGCTCAGTAGATGACCGTGGCCCGCCGGGGGATCACGCGGATCTGTCCGCCGTCTTCGCGAAGATCGACAGGCAGCGGCGCCCCATCTATCCGGAGCATCCGGAAATCGGCACGCGGCAGTTCCGAGGCCTTCACCGCCTTCACCGCGACATCGCGGTATCGTCCGTTGGCATACACACGGAGCGACAGCGTGCTGCCGGGCTTCGCCTGCTGCACTTCACGCGTGAATCGGTTCACGCGCGCCGACATCGATTGCCTGTCGTCGGCGTCTTCCTTCGGTACGCGCACGTCGACGCCATTCACCGCGGCGATGCGGTCACCTTCAATGATTCCTGCCAGCTCGGCCGGTCCGCTGCTGACCACCGACGCCACGAACAGTCCCAGGGTATCGCGCACATTCCCCGCGCCGCTCACCGACACGCCGATCACGCCTCGATCGTCGTCGTCATTCATCCGAACGACGGAGCCGGCCTGCGGCGCACGGCGGTTCATTTCGTCGGACGACGCGGTCGTCACGTCTACGGTCGTCGTGCTCGAGCCGGACCGTACGCGAAGCGCCACCTTCTCTCCCGGCGTGATCTTGCGCAGCGTCCGTTGCAAGCGGCGCTGCGCGATGCCGGCGAGCGCCGGGTCTTCGGCATCTGCCTTGGCCACCTGCAGCGAGACACCGTTGATCCCGGTGATGACATCGCCGGCCTTGACGCCCGCTTTCTCCGCAGGGCTGTCCGGGGTGACCGACTCGATGCGCACACCGTCGACATCGGCGCGGGAGTCCTGCGCCATTACCACGCCGAGCACGGCGCGGTTGCCCCCCAACGACCAGAGCACCGACGACAGTGCGCGCTCAACGCGTACCGCATCCCGGTCTGGCGCGCGTTGCTGCGCACCCACCAGCGACGGCACGATCATGGTGGCGAGCAGCGGCGCGGCTGACATGATCAGCCGTGAGAGAGGCAACGACGGGCAGAAGGACAGACGACGTGATCGGGGCATCATGAGAGGCGTCTCACAAAGGGGATGTGGCAGTCTGCGGCAACGAGGCGTTGACTCGCAGGCGACATCCGTGAGACACCGTCATGCGCGGAGGGGTTTACCCGCGCGCCGGCGAGGCAGAGTTGCGCGTGATGACCCAGTACAGCACGGGCCCCATCGCGGCGGCCAGGAGGGCGCCGAGCACGGCCGGCGCCCCATACTCGCCATCATGAAAGAGCAGCGCGATCGTCACCAGCAGCACGAACATCGGTACCGCGGCGATCGCCACCACACCCCCGGTCCCTACCGGTATCCGGAAGCTGCCACGCAGCTCCGGTTCACGAATGCGCAGCATGATCAGCGCGCCGAATTCGAGCGCCAGCGCCATGGAATACAGCAGGACGTCGGCAACCACCAACTGCGCAAAAGGCAGGAGGGCAAAAACCGAATAACACAGCGCCGACGCCAGTACCGCGCGGGTCGGATTCCCGCGGCGATCGAGCCGCGCGAGGGCGGCGGGCAGCAGTCCGTCGCGCGCCATCGCCAGCGGAATGCGTGAATACGCCATGAGCAGCGCATTGAACAGTGCGAGGGCACTGACGATGCCGGCGATCGCTACCGCCGCAGCGAGGGACGGGCCGGCGGCGCCACCGGTTGCACGCGCGACCTGCGGCCAGCCGCCCTCGCGCCACGTGCGCCAGTCGCTCGCGGCCAATGCGGCAAGCAGTGGCACGAGATAACCCGCCACGACAACGGCCAGTGCGATGGCAAGCGCGCGCGGATACGTGCGCGTCGCATCCTTGATCTCTTCGCCTGCCGTGCTGGCGTTATCCCATCCGAGATAATTCCAGAGCACGATGGAGAGGCCGACCCCGAGCGCACCAAGCGGTGTGGCATCGTCGCGGACGAACGGTGTCCACGGCACGTGATCGATGTGCGGGATTGCGGCCACGGTGATGCCGAGAAAGACCAGCAGGACCAACGCCGCCGCCGCAGTCGACAGCTGCCCCACCCGCGCGGCGCCGCGCAGGTTGATCGCGGTGGCCCCCCAGATCATCGCGAGTGCCAATCCCCACTTGAGCTGCGGAGAAAGCCCGGGAAAGAAGTAGGCGAGATACTGGTTGAAGAGCACCGGATAAATCGCCATGTCCACCAGCGAGTAGCACCACGTGAACCAGCCACACTGAAACGCCCAGAACTCGCCGAAGCCGCGATACACCCACCGGTAGTAGCCGCCCTCTTCGGGAAGCATGCTGGCGAGTTCCGCCACGATGAGCGTTTCGGGAACACTCCACACCACCGGCACGAGGCACACCAGCAGCAGCGACATGCCCGGTCCCACCGACGCGACGAGTCCTTCCATCGAAAAGGCGCCACCGGACACATTGAAGTACATCACCGAGGCGAGCGAGATCAGCCCGAGTGATCGCCGCAGCCCTGGCGCGCCCATGCTACACCACGATGTTGAGCAACCGCTTCGGCACGAACACGACTTTCCTGATATCGGCAACGACGAACTTCGAAATACTGGTGTCGGCCATGGCCAGCGTGAGGGCCGCCTCCTGCGTGACATCAACGGCCACGCGCACCTTGCCGCGCACCTTGCCATTCACCTGCACCACCAGATCCACTGTGTCGTCGATGAGCATCGCCGGATCGAAGGCGGGCCAGCCGGCATCGAATACACTCCCGGCGTGGCCGAGCGCTTCCCAGCACTCTTCGGCGAGATGTGGCGCGAAGGGCGCGGCGAGCTGCACCAACGGGAGCACTTCGTGGCGATGCGCGGTGCGTTCGCCGCGACGCACCGTGTTCATGTACTCCATCATCGAGGCGATCGCCGTGTTGTACGCGAGATTCGCCGTATCCTCACCGACTTTCCTGATCGTGCGGTGCAGCTTGCGCATCACTTCGGCGTCGGGGGCGCCCTCGGCGGTGGCGTCACGCACCGACGACCACAACCGGTCGAGGAAGCGACGTACGCCGCTGATGCCCTGATCACGGAAGTCACCTCCTTCCTCGTACGGGCCGAGAAACATGAGGTACATGCGGAACGCGTCGGTTCCCCATTCTTCCATGTAGACGTCGGGGTTGATCACATTCCCCTTCGACTTGGACATCTTGGCGCCGTCACGGATGATCATGCCGTGCGCCCGGAAGCGCGTGAACGGTTCCTCGAAATCGATGTGCCCCGCGTCTTTCAGCACCATCGTGATGAAGCGCGAGTACAGCAGGTGCAACACCGCGTGCTCGTTGCCACCGATGTAGGAATCCACCGGGAGCCAACGCGCCGTGCGCGCCGGACTGAACGCCACGTCGGTGTGCTGCGCACTCGGATAGCGCAGGAAATACCAGGCGCTGTCGAGGAACGTGTCGGACACGTCGGTCTCCCGACGCGCCATCGCTCCACACGACGGACAGGCAACGCGATACCACTCCTCGTGGCGCGCCAGCGGCGAGATCCCCGAGTCGTCAGGCTTGAAATCGGGAATGAAGGGCAACTCCACCGGCAGCTGCGACTCGGGAACGGGCACCGTGCCGCACGCGTCGCAGTAAATGATGGGAATGGGCGGACCCCAATAGCGCTGCCGCGAGATGCACCAGTCGTGCAAGCGATAATTGGTCACCGCGGTGCCGTGCCCATTCCCGGCGAGCCACGCCGTGACCTGCGCGTTGGCCGTCGCGACGTCGAGACCGTCGAAAGGGCCGGAATTCACCAGTCGTCCATCGGCATCGTCGGTGTAGGCGTGATCGTGCAACGACGAATCGGCGTTTTCGCCGGGACCGGCCACGACCCGCACGAACGGGAGCCCGAACAGGCGCGCGAACTCGAAATCGCGCTGGTCGTGCCCCGGCACGGCCATGATGGCGCCGGTGCCGTACTCCATCAGCACATAGTCCGCGATCCAGATCGGGATCTGCACGCCGGTGGCTGGATTGTGCGCGTGCGCGCCGGTGAACACTCCGGTCTTTTCCCTGGTGCTCTTCCGCGCGATGAGATCCTGCTTCTTTGTCGCGTCCTGATACGCGGTGACCGCGTCGCGCTGCTCGTCGGTGGTGACCGTAGGCACGAGCGGGTGTTCGGGGGCGAGTACGAGATACGTGGCGCCGTAAATCGTATCCGCGCGCGTGGTGAACACGCGCACGCACTCCGTAGAGCCGACGACACCGAACGAGAGCTCCGCTCCCTGCGACTTGCCGATCCAGTTGCGCTGCGCCTGCTTCGTGACCGGCGACCAGTCCAGCCACTCGAGGTGGTCGAGCAACCGGTCGGCGAAGGCGGAGATGCGAAAGAACCACTGCTCCAGGAAGCGCTGCTCCACCGCCGTGCCGCACCGCTCGCACAGCCCGTTCTCCACCTGCTCGTTGGCCAGCACGGTCTTGTCGGTGGGGCACCAGTTCACCGCCGCCGCTTTCCTGTACGCCAGCCCCTGCTTGTGGAGTTGCAGAAACACCCACTGCGTCCACTTGTAGTACTCGGGGCGCGACGTATCGACCTTCTGGCGCCAGTCCACCATCAATCCCGCGCGCTCCAGCTGACGCTGAAAGTTCGCCACGTTGCGCGGTGTGAGTTCCATCGGATGCGCGCCAACCTTGAGCGCATAGTTTTCCGAATGGATGCCGAAGGCGTCGTATCCCAGCGGCTGGAACACCTGGTGTCCCAAAAGCCGATGAAAACGCGCCGAAATGTCGCTGCCGGTAAATGCGAAGAGGTTGCCCACGTGTAGCCCTTCGGCCGACGGATACGGGAACATCATGAGCGCGTAGAACGGTCGCGCGGCACCATCGAGTGGTGCGTTGTTGGTGCCGCGGTCGGCCCAGCGCTGCTGCCACTTGGGCTCGACGGTCGCGGGCGTGTACGGGGTCGGAAGCTCGGTTTCGGCCATTGACTGAAGTTAAGCGGGTCCGGCGGGTCAACGCTGGCGAGAGTACCGTACAGTATTCAGTATCCGTGATCAGTTCCCTCTCCTCCCCTGCCATGACGACTCCGGCCGAAATTGCCGACTGGCTGCGCGCGACGACCTTCCTGGAAGGTTTCACCGACGCGCACCTCTGGAAGCTTGCTCGACACATCACGCCCCACGAACTCACCGCCGACGAGCTCCTCTTCAATGAAGGGGATCCGCGCAAGCGTTTCGCCATACTGGTGAGCGGTGCCGTTGCCATCGAGAAGTCTTCCGACGGACGCTCCACCCGCCTGATCACGCTGGGAGCCGGTGAAGCGGTTGGCGAAGGGCTGCTCCTCGACGATTCGGCCCATGGCACCACCGCCCGCACCATCATGCCGGGGCTCGCGCTGATCCTCACGCGGACGCAGCTGGATGACATCACGCGCGAAGCGCCGCAGCTGTACGCCGCCCTCGTGGCCCGCGCCGCCCGCGCCATCTCGAAGCGTCTGCGGCGCGCCGATGCCACGCTCGTGGGCCGCGGGCGCACACTTGGCTTCGGTGGACATCGCGCCCGCGTGGAACGCGACCTTCTCGGCGAACGCGAAGTCCCGTATGAGGCGCTGTACGGCATCCAGACGTTGCGCGCCCTCGAGAATTTCCCGATCACCGGCATTCCGCTGCGCGAATTCCCGGTGCTCATCGAGTCGCTCGCGGCGGTGAAGGAAGCGGCCGCGCTTACCAACCAGGAGCTGGGCCTGCTCGGTGGCGAGACGTGCGACGCGATCGTGCGGGCGGCGCGGGAGATCCGCGCTGGTCGTCATCACGAACATTTCCTGGTGGACATGATCCAGGGTGGCGCCGGCACCTCCACCAACATGAACGCCAACGAAGTCATCGCCAATCGCGCCTTGGAGCTGCTCAACCGGGAGCGCGGCGACTACGCGACGGTTTCCCCCAACGACCATGTGAACCTCAGTCAGTCCACCAATGATGTCTATCCCACGGCGGTGCGGGTGGCGCTGCACAAGAGCCTCTCGGTCTTTCGCGCGGAGTTGGCGAAGCTCGCCGATGCGTTCGGAGCCAAAGGTCTCGAGTTTGCGCCCATGCTCAAGATGGGACGTACGCAGATGCAGGATGCCGTACCGATGACGCTCGGGCAGGAGTTCAACGCCTTTGCCAACACGCTGCGCGAAGATGTCGATCGCCTCGCGGAGGCGCAGTCGCTGATTCGCGAGATCAACCTTGGCGCCACCGCAATCGGCACCGGTATCAACGCGCCACCGGGCTACGCCGATCTCGTGGCCACGTATCTCACGAAGATTGCCGAGGTGCCGGTGATCACCGCACCCGATCTCGTGGAAGCGACGAGCGATACCGGCGCGTTCGTGCAGCTCTCCGGTGTGCTCAAGCGCACCGCGACCAAGCTTTCCAAGATCTGCAATGACTTGCGACTGCTGTCATCGGGCCCGCGCGCCGGCTTCGGAGAGATCAATCTGCCGGCGATGCAGCCCGGTTCGTCGATCATGCCGGGAAAGGTGAATCCCGTGATCCCGGAAGTCGTGAATCAGGTGTGCTTCGAAGTGATCGGGGGCGACGTGACGGTCACGATGGCCGCCGAAGCCGGACAGCTGCAGCTCAACGCGTTCGAGCCGGTGATTGCGTACCGCCTGCTGCGCGGCATCGACATGATGCGCAACGCCTGCCTCGTATTGCGGGAACGGTGCGTGGACGGCATCACGGCAAATGCCGATCGCATGCGCTACTTCGTGGAGCATTCCATCGGCATCGTGACGGCGCTCGTGCCCGTGCTCGGCTATGAGACGGCATCGGCCATTGCCAAGCAGGCGCTGGAGAGCGGGCGCGGCGTCTTCGAGATCGTACTCGAACGCGGATTGCTCACGCGCGCACAGCTCGACGATATCCTCAATCCCGCGTCGATGACGGCGCCGAGAGTCACCGAGACGTACGATATCGCGCAATTGATGCCGAAATAGGGGTCATTTCCGGCCGGTGCGTTTCGACACCGGCATTGATGTTTCATCACTGGCCTGTCGCGCTACGGCCGCGCCACTGCGTCGTCATCCTCTCGGATACCGACAATGTGTGCGCGGCCGTTTTGTCGCTTCGGTGACACCCGGCCACCCGGTGACAAGACCGTGCCGCGCGCTCGACACTCACAGCGGTGCGTCGCACTATGCTTTCACACAGACAGTTTCCGTCGTTGAGCGCGCGCCTGCGCGCGGCTCGTGCGCTCTGCCTCGCAGGGGGAATCGGCGCGCTCTCCGCGTGCGCCGCCGGTGGTGATGGCCTCACCGATGCCAGTCCCGCCGCTGATCGCCTCGAGTTTTCGGCGACCGACCTTTCCCTCGCGTCGATCGGTGCCGCCACGACGCTGACGGTAACGGCGCGCGATGCGGGGGGCGTCGTCATACCCGGAGTGATTATCGCGTGGAGCAGCGTGAACGCGGATATCGCGGACGTCAGCGGACGTGGCAACAGCGCCGTGATTACCGCACGCGCTTCGGGCGCGACAGTGATCCGCGCACAAGGAGGCGGCGTCTCGGTGACCGTGCCCGTGCGAGTGCTCACGGTGCGTGCCATCGGGTTGACGCCGTCAGCGTTCACGATGCGTCCAGGCGAGTCACGCAGCATGGTGGCCAATGTGGACGCGGAAGTCGGCGCGCTGTCGGACCTCAACTGGTCGGTCAGAGATCCCGCGATCGCCACGATCTCGGCGCAGGGCGTGGTTACTGCGTTGACGAACGGGACGACGGTCGTTCGGGCAACGGCGGTGGGCGATGAGCGTGTGGCGGGCTCCGCCAGTCTGTCGGTGGGCGAGTCGCGCTCACTGGTCTTGAGCGCGACGAGTGCCGACCTGGCGGTCGGAGATCGCGAGTCCATCAGGGCAACCGTGAGCGTGGAACCGGGGGCTTCGCTGGCGGTGTTGTGGAGTAGCAGCAACGCTTCCGTGGCATCGGTGAGCTCGAGCGGGGAGATTACCGCCGTGCGTACCGGCTCCGCGACCGTTCGCGCGACGCTCGCGGCCGATAGCCGTTACCGTGCCGATGTCACGGTCAGAGTCAGTGGTGCGCGCAGTGTCACCGTCTCCCCGTCGGCCGTCAGCATGAGAGCCGGCGAACAGCGCTCGCTCACCGCCGCCGTGACCATCGACGGCGCGTTCAACACCGGTGTCACCTGGCGCACGAGCAACAGCGGCGTCGCCACCGTTTCATCGGCCGGTGTGGTGACCGGTGTGGCCACCGGTGCGGCCACCGTCACCGCCGTGGCCATCGCGGACACGACACGCCGCGCCACCGCGAGCGTAACGGTCACCGCCGGCGCGCTCGACGTCGCGGTGTCACCGGCAGCAGTCTCGATCGCCACAGGCGAATCACGCATACTGGCCGCAGTGGTGGGTAACGGCTCCGGGTCACAACAGGTTACCTGGCGCAGCAGCAACAGCGCGATCGCGACCGTGAGCAACGCAGGTGCCGTCACGGGCGTGTCGGCCGGATCGGCGGTCGTCACGGCAGTCTCCACCGCCGACACCACCCGACGGGCGACGTCGCTGGTCACGGTCACCAATGCGCCGCGACTGGTGAACAGCTGGTCGCCAGCGCGTCTTGGCAGCGTGCTCTATGAGGACGTCCTGTCCCTCAGCGCGATCGATGCGAATAACGCGTACGCCGTGAACAGCATCGGCGACGTGTTTCGATGGAACGGGACGTCGTGGCAGCGTGCCCTAGCCGGCGCCACGTCCGGCACGCGCTTTCTCGCCGTGAGTGCCTCGTCCACCACCAACGTGCTCGCGGTGGGCACGAACGGCGTCGTTGTGCGATTCAACGGTTCCACGTGGAATGCCATGAGTTCCGGCACGAGCCGCCGATTGCAGGGCGTGTTCGCGCAGGATGCGCAGACAGCCTTCGCGGTTGGAGAAGAGGGCGTGGCGCTGCGCCTGACCAACGGGAGCAGCTGGGCAATGGTGAGTACCGGAGTCACCTCGTCATTGAGCGGCATCTGGTCGAGCGGTGGGACGGCGTTTGCGGTGGGCGCCGGTGGCGTGGTGTTGAGCTCTACCGGGGGTGCGTTCAGTCGCGCCACCGTCCCTGCCACAGACGCCTTGTCTGCGGTCTCGGGTACCTCGGCAACAAACGTGGTGGCGGTAGGCGATCTCGGCGTGGTCCTGCGCTTCGACGGCACCACCTGGAGCCGCGTGAGCAGCAGCACGCTGGTCGCGGACTATCGCAGTGTCAGCGTGTCTGCAGCGAACACCGGCCGCGCGTATCTCGCAAGCGGTGACGGACTGGTGGCACTCGACGGCACGACGCTCACCCGGGTGACCACGCCGTATACACCGATACTGCTCTCCACCGCGATCGATGCCGGCGGCGTGATCTGGGTCGGCGGCCAGCGCGGCACCGTGATGCGCAGCAACGGCGTATGGGAGACGATCAGTCTCGCTCCCGATCTGATCGACGTCTCGGCAACGTCGGCAACGAACGCGTGGGCCGTCGGCGAATTCGGCTTCATCTTCCGCTGGAACGGCAGCAGCTGGGCGCGCCAGAGTACACCGTCCACCACCACGCTCAACACGGTCTGGGGCTTCAGTGCCACCGACGCCTTCGCGAGTGGCGAGAACGGCCTGATGCTGCGCTGGAATGGCAGCAGCTGGAACAGCATGTCCTTTCCCTCCAGCGCAAACGTGTATTCGTTGTGGGGCACCTCTGCCAGCAACGTGTATGCCAGCACGGAAGCGGGTGAAGTGCTGCGCTTCAACGGCTCATCGTGGTCGGTCGTGACGTCGGTATCGGTACCACTCTGGAGCGTGTTCGGCTCGGCAGCAAACAATGTGTTCGTCTCCGGCGAGAACGGGACGCTGCTGCGATTCAACGGCAGTACGTGGGCCAATGTGCCGACGTCCACGAGCGCGACGCTCACGGGCGTCTGGGCGGGTGCCGCGAACGCCCTGTCCATAGTGGGCTTCACCCTTGGCAACAGCAACGGCGTCGCCTTCGGTCCGGTGGCCTCTTCGATCAACGCGCAGTCTCCGGGCACCGCGCGGTCACTCACCTCGGTCTGGGGACTCAACGGCGGCGATCTGTACGCCACCGGTGACACGGGAACGGTGGTGCGCTACGACGGCAACAGCTGGTTGGCGATGCCGACAGGCACCACCGACCTGTTGTGGAGCGTCTCCGGCGCGCCGTCGGGCGCAAGCGGCGCCTTCGCGGTCGGGTTCAACAGCACGGTCCTGACGGGCGGTTGGTCGGCGAACGCCGCTATCGCGATGGCGCGCGTGGCGAATGCCACCCGCGTGAACTACGAACCCGCGGCCCGCGCCACGCTCGTGCGCGGTGCGATGCCCACCGGTCAGGCCCGCCGATCGCGCAAGGGGGCGAGGTAAGCCCGCCCACTTTGCGAGGGCAGTTGAGCGGCGCGTCCGATTCGCACCGGTTCTGCGGATCGCCGGAACTGACCGCGCACAGTGCGCACGACATGGGGGTGCGCCATCTACAGGCGCCCCCTCGGGTGGTTCAGTCCCGACCGGATGCCGCGACGCTCAGTCGCGGGAGAACGCCGCCAGCGTCGGCCCCATGGCATCGATCGTTTCGCGGGCGTGCCAGCGATCGGAGCCGTTGTAGAGAAAGGCAAACGCGAGAATCTCTCCGTTCTCTGCGGTCACGTACCCCGACAAGCCGATCACTTCGTTCGTGGTGCCCGTCTTCGCGTGCAGGTTGCCCTGCGCCGGTGTCGCGCGCATGCGATTGCGCAGCAGCTCCGATTCACCTGCTACCGGCAGCGACGCGTGGAAGGCACTCCCCCACGCGGCGTGGTGCGCATGCGACAGCAGCTGCACGAGCGACCGCGGCGTCACGCGGTCGAGCACCGAGAGCCCGCTACCGTCGGTGGCACTCACCGCGTCGGGAGCGGTGCCCACCTGGCGCGTGAGAAAATCCTGGAGCGTGGCGTTGGCCGTCTCCGCCGAGCCAACCACCGTGCCATCCGGTCCGCGCGCGGCCGATCGCCACAGCTGTTCCGCGTAATGATTGATGCTTTCACGGTTCATCACTGATACCAGTCGCGCCAGAGGCGGCGACGGCATGCGGGTGAGCAGCGTGGCGTTCTCCGGCGTGCGCGCGACCTTGATCGCGCCGTCTACCCGAATGCCCTGCGCCGAGAGGGCCGCCCGGAAAGCGCCAGCGGTGAAGGTGACCGGGTCGCCAACCACCAGCTGATAGCGCACGGTGCCGGCGCCCGCGCCGATCGTTCCCGACACCAATACGCGATCATCACCGGCGCGACGCGCCGTGACACGCGACCCGCTCCCGCCCACCGTGCGCACCGTATTCGTGATCAACAAGCCCGACGTGGCTGGCTCGAGGAAGACGCGTCCGGGCTTCCCGGATGCGCCCGGCGTGACGCCGACAATGACGATGTTCTCGTTGAGCGACAGCGCCGAAAAGGGCGCAGCGTACCCCGCGCCAGCATAGCGCGTCAGCCACCCTTCGGGGATGCGGCGCGATTCGAAGGCGCTCGCGTCCGCGATCAGGTCTCCGGTGACGCGCTGCACACCCGCACCCGCCGTGAACCGCGCGAGCATCGTCATCGCCGCGTCGGGTCCGCCGCGCACGAATCGCGGAGAGAGCGACGGATCACCGTCGCCACGTAAAATCAGATTGCCACGCAGCACTCCGTTCGCTTCCATCGGGCCATCACGCAGCACGTCGGTACTGAACGCGTGCTCCGGCCCGAGTTTCTCGAGCGCGATCGCCGCAGTGAAGAGCTTCATGGTACTCGCGGGCACCATCTGGTTGTCTCCGTTGCGCGAAAAGAGCGTATCGCCACGGGAGAGGCTGATCACCATCGCGCCCCAAGTGCCGGAGCGGGTCTTGCCGTTGAGCAACGTTCCCAGATCGCTGGTGAGTGCCGCAGCGCCCCTGGGCGTCGTATAGCGCAGCGCCGGTACGACCGGCACACGCTTCCTGGTGCTCGAGCGCACGCGCTTCTTCGGCGTGGATTTGCGCGACGGCGCCCGCTGCCGCAGCGCCACCGCAGCGACCGTTCCCGTCGACGCCGCAGTTGCCATGATGTGCGCGGACACCGTTGCCTGGGCCGGCGCGGAAACCGCTCCCGATGCCGCGAGCGTGAACAGGAGCGAACGGGACACCAACGAGCGGATCATCATCACACCTTGAGAACGACACCACGCTTCCACGCGGCCCACAGAATCAGCAACCAGAACACCACGAAGCTCAGGGCGTAGGCGAACGAGGCTTCGTGCGGCGGCAACCACGACGCGAACCCCCTCGCATACACAGACCCCTGTAACGAGATGCGGGTTCCCTCGCCGGCATCGACAGTGAGAATGGATGACGTAATGCGCGCCATCAGTCCCGAGCCAAGAAATGCCAGCATCGGGTTCATCCCGTAAACGACGAACGGGAACGTCCAGCGCTTCACCTGCATCACGTCGATCACCCACATGCAGGTGGCAAGCGACAGCGCGGCCATCCCGCCGGTAAAGAGCACGTACGAGCTGCTCCAGATACTTTTATTGATCGGGAAGACCCAGTCCCACATCAGACCGAGCACCATCGCCAGTGAGCCCACCGCAAACAGGGCCGACAGCCGTTCGGACAGCGGACGCTGCTGCTCCCCGATCCACCCTCCGGCGAATGTGCCAAGTATCACCGTACCGATCGCCGGGATCGTGCTGAGCAGCCCTTCAGGATCCCACGTGCGCGAGCCGATCCAAAGATGGTTCACCCCCAACACCGACCGATCGAGCCACGCACTGAGCAGCTGCGACGGCTGGTCGAGAACAAATCGCCCCGCCACACCGGTATCCGGCACCGGGACCAGGGTCATCAGCGCCTGGTAGCCGAAGAGCAGTATAGTCAGAATGGCGAGCTGCGTTCGGAGCGTCGAGCGCCACGTGAGCAGCGCGCCCGCGAGATACGCCACACCGATGCGCTGCAATACGCCCATGATACGCAAATGCTCGAGGCGATCTCCCATCCGATCGAGCAGCGTCGCGTCGGGATTCCCCTCGATCGGCGTCCACGTGTAGAACGGAAAGGCCGAGAGGAACAATCCAAAGAGAAAGATCAGCACGCCGCGACGAAAGATCTGGCGCAGCATGGCGCGCTCGTCGTCTCCGCGCGTACGACGAGCTCGCAGGGAGAGTTCGGTGGTGATGCCCACGATAAACAGAAAAAACGGGAAGATCAGATCCGTCGGCGTCCAGCCGTGCCACTCGGCGTGGCGAAGTGGCGGATAGATCGCCGACCAGGTACCCGGATTGTTGACCAGCAACATGCCGGCGACCGTCATGCCGCGAAATACATCGAGCGACAGCAATCGCTCGGCGCGCACACTCACGCGCCGCTTTCCGTCTTCACCGCCCCAACCTTCCATCCGGTGGCCGTATCGCAGACGATCTCGATGGAGCGGGTGGGGGAGACCTTGCCTTCGTGCTCCCCGCCGATATAGTGGCCACCAAGGCTCACCGTGACCGCATTTCCGTTGTTCGCCTCGGTCTTACCGTGGTAAACCACCAACAGCGACGCGTACGGTCCCACCACTTCGAGCCGCTCGCGGATGGCCGCCTTGGCCTTCTCGTCCCCACCGTAGTAGTATGTCGGACCCTTGTCCTGCAGCACCTTGAATCCATCTTCCGGCACGGCAGAGTCCGTTCCTGCCGCACTCAGATACCGCTGCGGCGTGGGGGTCGCGGTGGTAATGTATTCGCGAACGGCAAGGCCGACCGGTGTGGTATCCGTACTCACGCAGGCAGGGCTGGAGGCGGTCTGCTTGTTGCTGCGTGAGGCGGCACCGTTGTCGCCACCGCTGCACGCGGCGATCACCAGAAGGGCGGGCCCGGCGAGGGTCGCACACGTCGCCACGAGGGGATGAGAACGTCTCGTCATCGTCAGAGGTGAAAGGGAACGGAACAGAGTGATACGAGTACGGGGAAGCTACCCCGCTCGCCTCGATTCATCACGTGAAGAGGAACGCACCGGATGTCCACGGGCAATGAGGTTGCACGCGAAGGAATCGCCGCCGGGTTGATCGGCGCGATAGCGATCGCCGTCTGGTTTGCCATTCTCGACGCGATACAGGGACAGCTGCTGGCCACGCCGATCATGTTGGGGACCTCCCTCGGCACCCTGTTTCTTGCTGGCGACACGCCTGGACGCGCGGCGGCGTTTCTCGGGTACACCGTCTTTCACTTCGCGCTGTTCATCCTCATCGGACTGATATTCGCGTGGGTCGTGAACAAGGCGGAGCGCACGCCCTCCGCCATGATCGGCTTCATCGGACTGTTCGTGGCGTTCGAAGTGGGATGGATCGGCTGGACGACAGTACTTGCGCAGGGCTTTGGCGAAATTACCTGGCTGCAGGTGTTCCTGGCCAATGTCATCGCCGCCGGTTCCATGGGATGGTACATGTGGCGACAGCATCCAGGACTCCCGTCCCGCGTCAGTGAGGTCGTCGCGGGGCGACCCGAGTAGCGCAGAAAAAGGGTGCCTCGTGCTGTCGGATGGGTGACGGCGCTCCGGGAACTGATGAACAGCCTACGGCGAATCGCCACCAATACGCGCGGATCAAAAACCGGAAACAGGGAAACGGCGCGGCGGTTTCCGGGCCGTGCTCCGCACCGCGGCGCCCTCCATACAGTCGGTTCAACGCCGGGGGTCTCGAGGCTACTCGGCGACCATCTCCCCGAGTCGGCCAAGGGCATCGCGCCAGTCGGTGTGCGCATGACCCGACTGCGTGCCGGTCAGACGCGTGTGATGCAACTCCACCGAGCAGCGTACGTTGCCCTTCCGTAGAATCGACACGACGACTTCCGTGCCGTCGGCCATGGCCAGACGGAGAAAGCGCGGAGCGATAGCGGTGCGCACGAGATAGTCGCGCGCATGACACCATCCACGACGCATCGGATCGTTGAAGGCGCGAAACACTTCGCTCGCCGACGCTTCGATGAGGCGCGTCACATGCACTTCGCTGTCACCCTGCGCCTGGGGTGTGATGATGCGATCGGGACGCCGCTCCTCCACCTGCTTCCACACGGTGGGCTTCTTGCCCGCGCGCTTGGCGGCCGAACTCGCGGCCTTGCCGAACTGCTTTTCGGCCATGGCCGCACTGCGCTTGTTGCCCGATTTCCCGGCCGCCAGCTTCGGCCCCGATTGCGGCTTCGCGTTCGGCCCTTTTCTGCCAACCGGTTTCCCCGACGCACCGGACTTCCGGGCGGGCATCAGCCGGACGTCGGCACCCAGCCGACTTGCGCGCTCGCCTGGTCATCTTCGCCGCGATTCGACCACTTGAAGAACACCACGGTCATTACGGCATAAAAGAAGACGCCGCCCGGGATCCACATGATCAACCCGCCGTACTGCTGATCGTACATGGGCGAGATGCCCCACAACCGCGGCGCGGTGGCGTATGCCGGATACAGCAGCGTGTCCGCCATGGCGATGTAGATCGAGATGATCGACATCGGAATCACCATGAGAAAGCAGTACAGCATCTGCGCCGGGTACGGCGCACGCGGCAGATCGGGAAGCGGAGACATGAGCGGCCACCACATCAGCACCGACGCCGACAGGAACATCAGGTGCTGCAGAATGTGGATGGGGTGACTGGCCAGCGCGAGATTGTACATCGGCGGCAAGTGCCAGAACGCGAGCACCACGTTGAACAGCACGAAGCAGGCGGCCACCGTTGTGATCCGTCTGCCGACGGCGAAGAGTACCGGGCGTCGCAACAGCGGTCGGAGCATCCATCCCGGGACGCCGAAAATCATCAGCGGCGGCACGATCAGCGTGAGGATCAGGTGCTGCACCATGTGCGCACTGAACAGATAGAAATCGCTGAGGTCGTGCAGCGGGCCGTTGAGTGTAAGAAACAGCAGCGTGAGGGACGCGACGAAACTTACCCGTTGCACCGCCGTGGGCCCCTGCGGCGCGGCCGCCGCGTCGATCTGCATCGGCGACGCGGCGGCGGCGCTCCTTACCGTGACCGGAAACCGATCGGACGCCGTTGGTCCGTGCCGGACGCGCCAGATATATGCGGCAGCGAAAACGGAAATCCCGATCGTCGTGCTCGAGTGAACCGAGAACGCCGACCAGGAGAATAGGGCAACTGGGTGCAGAAGCAGGGCAATCATGTCAGTCGCGTTCGGGGCGCAGCGATCAGCTGAGCAGCCCGAGTCGCAGCACCAGTTTGGAGAACAGGAACAGCAGGCCGATCAGCGTGAGCGTCGCTACGATCAGCGGTCCGGTGAACAGCGAGCGGAACAGCTTGTGGTCGTACTTGAGATGCATGTAGTACATGACCACGATGAAAAACTTCACCGCTGACATGATCAGCATGCTTGGCACGTATATCCAGCTGTTCTCCCAAGCCGGGATGTAATATGCCGACACTTCGACGGCGGTGATGACCGTGAGGATCACCGCGACCTTCCAGTACGTCGACCAGGTCGGGTGCTCCCCTTCGTGAGCGTGGGCGGCCGGTTGCGCGGTCGCGGTCACTTGTGTGGCGTCGTGCGGATGTTCAGCCATTATCGCCTCACTTGATCAGGTAAAGAAGCGTGAAGATCGCGATCCAGACGACGTCCACGAAGTGCCAGTACAGCGCCGCAATGTCCACGATGGTGGCGTCGGCGGCGGTGAGCCCGCGCTTATAGTCGATTGCCAGCAGCGAGAAGAGCCAGAGCACGCCCACCGTCACGTGCGCGCCATGAAAGCCGGTGAGCGTGAAAAAGCTCGAGCCGAAGAGGTTGGTGCGAATGGTGAGCCCTTCGTGCACGAACGAGGTGAACTCGTACGCCTGGAAGCCGAGAAAGACCACGCCCATCAGGCAGGTCACCCACAGCCACAGCCTGGACGACCCGAGAATGCGCTCGCCCGTGGTGCGCTTTGGCACATGCTTGTTTTGCACTGCGGCCAACGCGAGCACCATCGCAAACGACGACGCCAGCAGCACGAACGTGGACGCCGACGTGACCGGGATGTTCATGATGGGCGCAAACACTTCTCCCGTGGTGGGATTGGTCCACGACTCGTGCGGATACGGCCCTTCCGGGCTGCGTCCCTTGTAAATGAGGTACGTGGAGATCAACGACGCGAAGAGCATGCACTCGGACCCGATGAAGGTCCAGATCGCAATCTTGCGATTGTCGAGGCCAAGCGAAGTGTAGTGTCCGCCGTGCGCGTGCGCGTGCGCGGCGGTGTCGGGTACGGGAACCGTCGGGGCGGTCATCCTAGTGGTGATCCTCGAGCGGCGTGAGCAGCCACCTGTAGAGCGAGCCGACCCACCACATCGTGCCGATCACCATGATGGCGATCGCGGCGGTGAGACTGGTTTCCATGAATAGCAGACCGCAGAACATCACGATGATGCCGGCCGCGCACAGCAGCGGCCAGATGGAGGGGTTCGGCATGACGATGCCGAGTTCCCGGGCCGTGGGGATATGCCGACCTTGTTCCTCCTCGGTGGTGGTCTCGTGCACCAGCTTGTCGCCGCCCCTCATGTTCCACAGCGGATAGCGCGACTTCACCTGCGGTAGCTCGGCGAAGTTGTACTCGGGTGGTGGCGACGGAATCGTCCATTCGAGCGTCGCCGCCCCCCACGGGTTACTCGACGCCACCTCGCCCTTCCGCCAACTCTTCCACACGTTCCACAAGCCGAACGCAGTGCCAATCATGAGCAGCAGCGTTCCGGCCGTGGACAGCAGGTTGAACAGCTCCAGCCCTTGTCCCGATGGGTACTGATAGATGCGACGCGGCATGCCGAGCAGGCCGCTGAAATGCATCGGAAAGAACGTGAGGTTCATCGCGACCAGCGTGATCCAGAAGTGCCAGTTGCCGAGCTTCTCCGAAAGGAATCGGCCAGTGATCTTCGGGAAGTAATAATACATGCCGGCAAACAGGCCGAAGATCGAGCCGCCGTAGAGCACGTAGTGGAAGTGCGCCACTACGAAATACGTATCGGTCTGCTGCAGGTCGGCCGGCGGCGAGGAGTGCATCACACCCGAGATGCCACCGATCGTGAACATCCCGACCAGTGCCACCGCAAACTTCATCGCCACCGTATAGCGCACCTGTCCGCCCCAGAGTGTGGCGATCCAGTTGAAGATCTTCACGCCCGTGGGGATCGCGATCAGCATGGTGGTCAGCGAGAACACTGCGTCGGCTATCGGTCCCATGCCCACCGAGAACATGTGGTGCGCCCACACACCAAAGCCCAGGAAGCCGATCAGGATTCCGGAGTACACCATCACCGGGTAGCCGAACAACGGCTTGCGGGAGAAGGTCGGGAGCACTTCCGACACCAGGCCGAATGCCGGCAGAATGAGGATGTACACCTCGGGATGGCCGAACACCCAGAACAGATGCTGCCAGAGCAGCGGGTCGGCGCCCTTCGCGATCGTGTAGAAGTTCGTGCCGAAAAAACGGTCGAACTGCAGGAACACGAGCGCGACAGTGATCACCGGGAAGGCGAGTACCACCAGGAACTGCACGACGAACGACATCCACGTAAAGATCGGCATGCGCATGAGCGACATGCCGGGCGCCCGCATGTTGATGATCGTGGTGATGAAGTTGAAGCCGGCCGCGAGCGACGAGATGCCGAGGATCTGGAGACCGATCACCCAGAAATCCATGTTGATCTGCGGTGAGTACGCTTTCGTACTGAGCGGCGCGTAGCCGAACCAGCCGCCATCGGGCGCGACGGAAAAGAAAATCGGAACCGTAATGAACACGCCGCCAAGCAGATAGACCCAGTAGCTGAAGGCGTTCAACCGCGGGAAGGCGACGTCGCGGGCACCAATCTGGAGCGGAATGAGAAAGTTGAAGAACGCCGCCGAGAGGGGCATGACGGCGAGGAAAATCATCGTCGTGCCGTGCATGGTGAACAGCTGACTGTACATCTCGGCCGAGACGATTCGGCCGTTCGGTACCGCCAGCTGGGCTCGGAGCACCGCGGCTTCGAGTCCGCCGACCACGAAGAAGAAGAGCCCGGTGATGAGATAAAGCACCCCGATGCGCTTGTGGTCGACCGTGGTGAGCCACGACCAGATCGCGGTGCTACCAGGTTCGGTCGCGGTCGAGGTGTACGGGGGCGCAGCAGCGATGGTTGCCATCGGTGGCGATGTTGTCGGTGACGGTGTCTACTTCAAAGCCTGGAGATACGCGACGATGTCCGCGATCTCCGCGTCGGTCAAACCGCCGACGTTGACCACATTCTTTCGTACGGGATCGGTGATCCCCTTCCCCATCGTCGGCATGATGGAGCCCGGCTTGAGGTGCGGCGCACTCTTGATCCAGTACGCCAAGTGCTTCGCGTCGTTCGGGTAGAGTCCGGCGGCGATGGTGTAGCGCGAACCGATGTGCGTGAGGTTGGGCCCGACTGCCGACTGGTACGGCGTGCCACCGATGGCGTGGCAGCCGATGCAGCTCGACCGGCTGTACACCTGACGTCCCCGCTCCGCGTCGGCGACGGCGAGCGTCGCTTCGTCGAAGCTGATCTGATTGGTGAGCGGCGTGGTAGGGATCACGTACGTGAAGTCCCGCTCGAGCTTCTCTCGCGGGAACACCCAGACCGGTGCGGGGGCGGCGGCAACCGTCGCGGGCTCTTGTGAGGCCACGGCGGGGATGAGCGCGGCCCCGCTCCCCGGTGAAGGGAGCACCGCCGAAACGGCGGGGGACACCACCGACACCGGTGTCGGTGCGCCCGCTGCACCGGCGGCCGGGAAGATGGCCACGTTTTGCTGGTGGGCTGTCCACTGCCCGAATTCACCAGGGGAGACCGTGAACACGCGGAAATTCATGTTCGCGTGCGACGGCCCACAGAACTCCGCACAGAAGCCGTTCCACGCCGACGAGGGAAGATCCGCGTTGGGCGTGAACCAGAGATAGTTGGTGCGATTGGAGATGAGGTCGCGCTTGCCTCCCATCTGCGGAATCCAGAACGAGTGCAGCACGTCCACCGTTTTCAGCTGGAAGTTGACCGTTCGGCCAACCGGGATGTACAGCTCGTTGGCCGTCGTGATCCCGTACTGCGGATAGCGAAACTCCCACCACCACTGGTGTCCGATGACCTCCACCTGCAACGCATCCGGCGACGCTTTTGCCTGCGTCTTGAAGATCGTGCGGACGGTAGGGATCGCGATGAAGATCAGGATGACCGCGGGTATGGCCGTCCAGGTGATCTCGAGCGCGGTGTTGCCATGCACCTGCTTGGGCACGCCACCACCGGGTTTGCGGCGAAAGCGGATGATGGTATAAACGAGCGCTGCCTCGACGAGCACGAAGACCAGCGTGCCCCAGAAGAGCAGCTTGTCCCACAGTGCATCGATCGACGCGTTGTAATCGGAAAACCGATTAAACGTGGAATTCGGATACTCGCCGCCGCAGGCCGCCAGCCCGAGGGCCAGAGCGCCCAGCAGCGCCGCGGAAGCAAACCGCCGCGGGCGGAACGTGCCAACCATGCCGGTTCCTTGGAGATTGAATGGGCTACCCTGAGGCGATGCTCACCGCGACCGCCGGACACCCGTCGTAGGACAGCTATGCGAAGCTAAACAGGGGTTTCCGACGCTCGCAAGGAACGCTGGAGGACAATGTGGTTGCTTCCTGATTTTTTTTCTCCGCCTAACCTTCAACATCTGATTTTGGTGGTCTTCGAGTCCGAATCCGGTCTAAACCACTCCGTCCGACGCGCCCCACCGGATTCGGTTTCCGTAACGGTGTAACGATCGTCCTTGACTCGTGATCTCGATCCGATTGCCCCATCCCGCGCGCCGACGGCACCTCCTGTCCGCGCTCTGTCTCCTGCTCGCCTTCGGTTGCCGAAGCGGCGCCAAGTCCGCTGTCGCCGCTGATGGCTTCGCCATTGGATTGGGAGCGGTCCCCGGAAGTCCCGGCTACGCCAACGTGCTGCGTGGTCTCGAACTCGCCGTGGAGCGGCTGAACGAGGGCAAGACGGTGCGCTTCCGCCTGCGGGTACCCGACTCTGGTACTGCAAGCGCCGTGCAGCTGGCACAGCAGCTCCGTGACGACCCCACCGTGATCGGCGTGGTCGGGAATCCTGAAAGCGGCCACAGCATCGAAACGGTACCGATTTACGCCGACGCGGAGCATGGCGGGCGCGCCGGGGTGGTCGCCGTCTCCCCCACTGCCTCCTCACCACGGCTCAGCGGAATCAGTCCGTGGTTCTTTCGTGTCGCGCCGAGCGATGAAGATGCCGCCCGCTATACCGCACGCTGGGTGCGCGATACTCTTGGCGCCCGTCGCGCCGCGATCATTTATCGCAACAATTCATACGGACGCGACTGGTCGGAAACCTTCGCCGAGGCCTTCACCGACAGCACTGTCGCGTTTGATGGCGCCCGACCGGGTGTTTCCTCGAGCAACCCGTACCTCTCCGCCATTACCGAATGGGAGGCGTACGCAAAGCTGCTCGCCATGCAGAAGCCTGATGTCCTGCTCTTTCCCGGCGACGCCAGCGATGCGCTGGAGCTACTGCGGGCGCTCAAGACCGAAGGGGTGACCATTCCGTTCGTCGGCGGCGATGGCACCGAAGGGATCAAGGATTCCCCCGACGCGGTCGGCGCCCGCTTTGTGGCGTTCTTCCGAGCCGATCGCGCGACGAGCAAGGAGGCCGTACACTTCCTCAAACGCTATCGCGACAAGTACGGTGGGGAGCCCGATATGTTCGCCGCGCTCTCCTACGACGCCGCCATCGTAATCGGCCGCACCGTTACCAACGGCGCCCGGACGCGTCTCGCGCTGCGTATCGCGCTCGAACGTGTAGGCAACGACACGCCTGCCGTGGATGGTGTCGCGGGACCTATCGCCTTTCATTCCAATCACGACATCAAAGGGCGGAGTGTCGTCATCGCGCGCGGGACTCGACCGACGGCGGCTTCGTCGACGACCGCGCCGACCGCCGCAAGTGCCAACTGATGGCCATACTCCGTTTGCTTACCATCCGGTCACGACTCGTTGCCGGCTTCGGCACGTCGGTCAGTCTGCTGCTCATGGCAGGCTTGTTGGCGTGGTATGGCCTCTCCCGCAGCAACGCTGATGCTAACGCCACGGTGTGGGACCTGGCCCTGCGCTCGGACCTCACCGAACAGGCCACCACGTCGGTACTGCGCGAGGTGGTCGCGGGGCTGCGTTACGTAAACAGCGGCAACCCGCGCGACGAAGCGCGATACCACGAGCTCGTGAGACAGGCGGATCAGCTGCGCCGTGACGCGATCACCAATGAGGTGCTCAGCGCCGAAGAGCGCCGACGGCTCGAGTCGATCGGCCACCTGCAAGCGGCGCTCGAGGTGCGTATCGCGACGACGCACGCGTGGCAGGAGGTGGACCGCACTGCCGACGCTCAGCGTGTGCTGGAGCAGACGCGCGCCGACGTACAGGCCATCGAGGGCGAGCTGCAGGTGCTCCGGACCGAGGCGCGCAACGCCACGATCGAATCGATGGACAGCATGCAGTCGCGGCTGCAGAATGCCGAAGCCAGTCTCGCGCTGATCATCGCTATCGCGTTCGGCGTGGCGGCATTCTTCGGCATCACCACGTCACGCGCGGTCACCGGTCCGCTCGGGCAACTCCGCGACGAGATGATGGCGATCGGCGCCGGCGACCTGCGCACGCCTCCCTCAGACAACCGCCTGGCGGTGGTCGCACGCGAGTACGCGGAGCTGATCGACTCGATGCGACTGGCGCGCGAGCGGCTGCGCCTGCTGCTGACCCGCGTGCAGAATGAGGCCGATCAGGTGGCGCTCGCTGCGAGCGAACTGAGCGCATCGGCATCGTCAGCGGCGGCGTCGTCGCAGCACGTGACCAGCGCCGTCATGGAGATCTCGCACGGCGCCACCGTTCAGCTGGACGCCCTGAACACCGCCAGTGCGACCGTCATGGAATTGGCGGAGGTTGGCGCCTCAATCGGCGAAGCCGCCGACGAGACCGAACGCGTGGGGCGCGACATCCGCGAAACCACCAACAGCACGCGCGATCAGGTGCAAGTGGCGATCGACACCCTGCTTGGCGCGCGAGAAGTGGTGACCGCGTCGCAGCAGGAGATGAACTCGCTCCGCGACGCGACGGCGGTGATCGACGACTTCGTAGGCGTCATCTCGGAGATCGCCACCCAAACCAACTTGCTCGCGCTGAATGCCGCCATTGAAGCGGCACGCGCCGGCAGCGCCGGACGCGGCTTTGCCGTCGTCGCCCAGGAGGTGCGCGCCCTCGCCGAACAGAGCGCCAGCGCCGCCAGCGAGGTCACCGAAAGCGTGCGACGCATCCGTACCCGCATCGCGAGCGCCTCCACCGCCGTGGAGTCCGGCGCGACGCAACTCAAGGACGTCGAAAAGGTCGCCGAGGGCGTCGGCACCGCCTTGTCTCGCATCGAGCACGCCGTGGAGCAGGTGGAGAGCGCCGCGGCCCGCGTCTCGCACGCCGTGGACGCCAACCGGCAATCGCTCACAGCCGTGCAACGATCACTCACCGCCGCACGCGACACGGCGGAAGGACACGCGGCCGCTGCCCAGGAGGTGGCCGCGAGTACCGAGGAGACCTCCGCCTCCGCCGAGGAGGTCTCGGCGACCGCCGAGATGATGCAGACCGCGTCGCTGCGCGTGCGCGCGATGACGGGAGAGTTCCGCACCTGATTCCACGTCAGCGTGCAGACGGCTCCGTCTCGCTGACGACGATTCCCCGCGCGTTCAGCATCGCGAAGTACCCCTCGGCTGGAATGCACTCATCGGGCGTGTGCACGCCAGGCGCGATCTTCCCCGTGGCCTGCAGCTGACCGGTGATTGACAGCGTGTAGCCGGTGGTCCGCATCATCGCGGAGATGCCGTGCGCAGCGTCGTATCGGTCGACCACCTCCCAGCTGCGGGTGCGCGTCACGCCGTCACGCGCGCCCCGCACCAGCACGCGCAGCGCCACCACGTCGGGCTTTCCGCGGCGCAGCTGCTCTCCCGCGACGCGCACGAAAACATCACGCGGTACGACCCGCTGCCCCTTCACGTCCACCGGCTCCCTGCCGAGCAGACCGAGATCGCGAATCGCCGCCATGACGCGGGCATGGCCGGGATAGCGGAGCGTCTTGTACTCCATGCGCGGAATGCGTCCCGCATAACGGTACACCATCGTGGACAAACCGCCGGCCGTGTGAAACGCTTCGAGCTCGCCGAGCGGTTGGGCGAATTGTACCGTCTCGATCTCCGACAGCGCGTCGACCTGCGCCGGCTTGCCATCGCGGACGACCAATGACGGTGTGGTGTAGTAATCCACCATCCCCTCGATGGAGTAGGCAATCTGGTATCCCAGGGGCGGTTCCGGCTCCTGCGGCAATCCGCCCACCAGCAGCGTTACGCTTTCGACACTTTCGAACTGGTCGATGCCGTACTGCGCGATGACATTCACCATGCCCGGCGCCAGTCCGGTATCGGGAATCACACTCACACCGCCGCTCTTGGCGCGCGCATCGAGCAGCTGCTGCTTCTGCACAATATCGGTATTCCCGCCGAGGTCGCAGAAATGGACGCCACAGGCCACCGCCATGTCCGCGAGCGCCGCGTTGAAGTAGTATGGGATCGCGCTGAGCACCCCGTCGCAACGGGCGAAACAGCTGCGCACCGCGTCCACGTCACGCACGTCGAGCGTGAGCGGTATCAGGCGCGCACCCAGATGTGGCTGCAGGAACGCAGGGAGTGAGTCGACCCGTACATCGGCCAGCAGTACCTGCTCGATCGCATGGTTCTGCAGCAGATCAAACGCACACGCGGTGCCCTGCAGCCCCGCGCCAAGAACAAGCAAGCGCATTGCGGTATCCCTGAAAGGAGAAGAACGGCTATGGCAGAGAAGCTTATCGACTCGAATGCCGACTGGCGAACGCGGCTGATCGAGAGTCCGGCACAGCTCACGCGCGTTCTCGAGTCGGTGCAGCGTATTGCGGTGATCGGCATCAAGCCGGAACATGTCGGCGGGCCGGCCTTTTTCGTCCCCGAACAGCTGCAGCAAGCGGGGTTCACCATCGTGCCGGTGCCGGTCTACTACCCCGAGGTCACCGAAATTCTCGGCGAGCCGACGCACCGCACGCTGGCCACGATCGCCCCGCCTGTCGAAATGGTGCAACTCTTTCGCCGCCCCCTCGACGTTCCTCGGCATCTCGACGAAATTCTCGCGGCCGCGCCACGTGTGGTCTGGATGCAGCTGGGGATCCGGAATGACGCCGTGGCGATGGCGCTCGCGAAGGCCGGAATCGAGGTGGTGCAGGATCGGTGCACCAAGGTGGAGCTCATGCGTATGCGTCGATAGCCGACGCGTGGCGCTACGGCACACCCACCGGTTACGCCCGATAAGGAATAAAACGGTTTCGGGCGGCAATTTTGGGTTGATACGGTGTCCAGGCGAGCGCGTCTCTTTTTAATGACCCTTCGTCGCACAGGATCCCGTACTCTTCGCGCGAGACAGGCGGCAATACGGTTGCTCGTGCCAGCCTCCTGTTTTGCCGCCGTCGCCCTGCACCGCGAGGCCTATGCTGTCCGTGATGGCGTGCGGCTCCACTATCTCACAGGGGCGGGGAGTGGCGAGCCTGCGGTGTTCCGCCCCGGACTCCGGAGCACTGCGCACACCTTCGACGAGTTCGCGCCGAGGCTGCAGGGGCGTTATCGCCCCATCGCGATCACGCGACACGGATTCGGGCAGTCGGGCCGCCCACCCGTCGGCTACGACACGCCGACCCACGCCGCGGACGGGCTGGCGGTTCTCGATGCGCTCGGGTTTGAGCGGGCCACGCTGGTCGGGCAGTCGCTCGGCGGGGCGGAGGCGGTATGGCTCGCCGTCCACCACATGGAGCGCGTGCGGCGCGTCGTGCTTTTGGAGTCCTACTGTTTCGGGTGCCCTCAAGCCATGCCGCCGCATACAAGCCCCCCCGCCTGGGACATCGCCCGGGCGACCGAAGGCCACAGCTGCGGAGCTGCGCTCCGCAGACGCCCTTCGCGCGTATAATGCACGTGTGACCATGGCGCCGACCCCGGTGTCCGAGATCGCCGCAACCCACGCGATGCATTCCAATGGTTCCGTAGGGCCGCGGACAGCCGCGCCGACCGCCATGGCCAGCGCGCACAAGCTCGTTGTGCGGTCAGAGATCGCGCGCATTCGGCAGCCTGTGCGCGCTGGCCATGGCGGTCGGCGCGAAGAAAGGGGCAGAGTCTCCGTTTTCGTAGTGAGCAGCGTACCAGCGACGGTACAGGCCGCAGGTCAGCCGCGCGAGTTGGAGTTTCTGTGATACTCCTATTCAGCGACAGCGCTCAGTGTCGGGGAGAGCGGTCGACGGCCGTACACCTGCGGTTCGAGCGTGATATTCACGCTATAGCCACACCCCGGCGGCCACCCAAAATCCCCCATCCGTGGCCACCTCAAACTCCCCCAGCCGGCGTGAGGGTATGCGCACCTAATCCTGGTGCCATCCGCGGGACGTTACGCTACCTCTCTCACCGCGGTGAGGGAGGAAGGAGTGAA
>JBBSCJ010000025.1:0-35207 GCA_038250435.1 Gemmatimonadales bacterium
TAGTCGTAGTTGGACGCGCCCAGCCGCACGATGCGCGGCTCGAACGCGCCGGGCGCGGTCTTTACGAACACGAGCGCGGTGCGCGCCCGGATCTGCGTAGGAGGTGACCCCGCGACGTTCGGTCGGGCACCTGCGGCTCCGGGCGCGCGATCACGTGCGGTGCCCGCGTCGCCTACCGACACAGGGCGCGCCGCCGGTGCATCCGTTGGCGCACCCGTGCCAGCGCCGCTGCGCATCGCCGACTGCGGCGAACGCACCATCGCCATGACACTGTCGGGGTTGAGCCCCACGAGCAGCGCGGCGGTGCTGGCTTCGCGCAACGTCTTCACGGCGTCGTTGCTCACCGGCACGACCTTCTCACGACGCTCCACGATCATGGAGACCTCGCCGTTCATCCCTGGCTTGAGAAGCCCCTCGTTGTTGTCGAGCGACACGATCACCGGAAACATCGTTACGCTCTGCTGCACCACCGCTTGCGGTTCGATCTTCTCCACCACACCCTGAAACGGGCGTTCGGGGTAGGCGTCCACCGTGACGCGTGCCGATTATCCGGCGCGCTCGTTGCCGATATCCGTTTCGTTTACGAGCGCGCGCACACGCACTTTCGTGAGATCGGCCATCTTGAGCAGCGTCGTGCCGCCACTGACCGAGCCGGTGGCCGAGGCGATCACCTGTCCCAACGACACGGGCTTGTCGATGATGGTGCCGTCTACCGGAGCGACCACCGTGGCGTCCTCGATGCGCTGCTTGGCAAGATCGAGATTGGTGATCACCCGTACGATCGCGCCCTGCGACTGGGTGAGCCCCAACTGCGCGGCCTCGAACTCCTGCGTCGTGATGATGCGCGTCTTGAACAGCTCGTCGGAGCGTGTTTTTTGCGCCTGAGACACGTCGAGGCTCGCCCGCGCGCTGCGCAAGTCGGCCACCGCCTGATCGTAGCCGTTTTTCACGTCACGCGTGTCCACCTGCACATGCAGGGCGCCGGCTTTCACCTGCGAACCGGTCGCTACCGGCATGCTGGTGATCTGGCCCTACGCTTTCGACTTCACTTCGATCACATTGATCGGCTCCACCGCGCCGGTCGCCTGTGCGTCCACGACGATGGTCCGACGGTCGACTACCTCCGAGACGATCGTCGGCGCCACCGGCGTCTTGGCGCCACACGCGGCGAGCAGCACGGCCGCCGCGCCTGCACACAGGACAGACTGCCACGTCGGCGATGACGAGACGGTACGCATCAGAGTTCCCGCCCCACCAGCGACGAGAGCTGCGCGCGGGCAAGTCGACTGTCCAGTCGCGCCTGAATGAGCGCCTGCCGCGCCTGGTTGAGCTGTGTCTGTGACGTGAGCAGGTCGAGCAACGTGGAGACACCCAGCGCGTAGCGCTGCTGCTGCACACGCAGATCTTCGTCGGCGGCGGCGATCGCCGCAAGCTGCACGTCCACGCGCGCCTGCGCGTTCTGCATCGAGCGCACAAACGAGACGAGGTTTTGCTTTGCCGCGAGCTGCTCATCACGCAGCTGCGCTTCCGCATTTGTGAGAGCGACGTCGGCCTGCACCGACTGCGCCTCGCGCTGGAAACCATTGAAGAGCTGATACTGGATGTTGAAATTCAGCGTTTGGCGACTGGCATTGTCACCACCGACCAGCACCAGGTTGCCACCGGTGAACCCGCGGCTATTCTGGCTGAACGTGAAATTGTACGACGTGGTGAGTGTCGGCAGGTACGACGAACGCTGCGAGCGCTTCGCGGCGAGGGCTACCGCCAGATTCGACTTCGCCAGCCGCACGGCCGGGCCGTCGGACGCGAACAGGGCCAACTCGTTTTCCGTTGGCAGCGACACGGACGCCTCAAGCGTGTCTCCGGGCTGTGCGGTGATGGTCACCACGGAGCCGGCCACGCGCGTGAGCGACGCATTCGCCACGCGCAGGTCGTTGTCGGCGGTCAGCACGGCAAGACGCGCATTCCCCACCTGAATCGCCGAGCGCAACGAGTCCGACTTGGTCGCGACACCGGCCGCCACACGCGCGATGGACGCGCGAAACTGCTGCTCGGCCTGCTCGAGCTGTGCCCGTGCGGCTGCTTCGGATTCGCGCGCGGCGAGCGCGGCGTAAAACTGCTGCTTCACCTGCAAGGACGCATCGAAGCGCGCAGCGGTCGCCGACACGTCGGCGACGTCGGCCGTGGCACGGATGCGCTTGATCTCCGATAACCGTCGCCCGCCGTCGAACAGCTCGACGTTCAGCAGTAAGCCATTGTTGTAGCTCCATGGATTGCCGCTGAGAGCGGTGAGCTGCCCGTTGAAATTATTGATCGTGGTGCCCTGCGTGCGCCCGCTCCCTGCAGAGAGGTTCACGTTGGGCACGTAGGAACCGACGGCTTGACGTCGCGCGGCGGAGGCGTTGCGATCGAGGCCGCGGGCCTGCACCGCCAAGGGGGAGTTGCGCTGCGCGAGCCCGATCGCCTCCTCGAGCGTGATCGGCTGCGCGCCGTCGTCGCCGGAGGACAGGCCACCGGTAATCCCCTGCGCGTGCAACGGGGCGGCCATCAGGACCGCCCCGGTGATGCCGGCGAGGATACGGCGAGTGCTACTCACCTTCCTGCGCACCTTCCTGCTCACGGGGCTATTCACCGTGCTCTTTCCGGTGCTGCGACCGTTGCGGCGAACGGTAGTCATGCGGCATATCACTTGATGTCCCCTCGCGCGCGCGCGATGCTGTCGGCTGTTCGCTGGTTGCGCTCGATCAGTCGGCGGAGCTCCGCCTGCTGGGTACTGTCGAGCAGATTCATCATCAGGACCCGTGCACTGTCGCGCACCAAATTCAGGGAAGGTTGCACGACCTTCATGATTTGCCGCGAACGGGCGCGGCGCCAATCGAAGATCGAGTCGAACACCACACGCTGCTCGGGGCGCAGCTGCAGCTCGCGGGCGAGCTCTTCGCGCGGCGATCGTTCGTCATTGCGCGCCGTCTTGCCGCGCGTGACAGCGCGGTCGGCGGCAAAGCCCATGGCCGAACCGGTGAGGAACGCGCCGATCAGGAAGAGCAGGGCCAACGACTTCGGACGGGTGGTGTGATTCACGGCAGACTCGGCACGATCGATTAGTAGTCGAGCGGGTTGAGGTAGCGCTCCGGAGCGTCCGGTGCGAGACGCACACGGCCGCTGGTGAGCGTGATCTCATTGATCGGCAACGGAAGCGTGGACTGTACCGCAGCGCGCGTCGCCAGGTCGCGGGCACGTGCCTCGTGCGCCTGCTCCTGCACGAATGTGGCGCCGGCCACGAGCAGCGCGATCGTGGCTGCAATCAGCCCCACCGTGCGCATCTCTGCGGCGCGGAATTCCGCAAAGCCGCTCCACCACGCGGGCCGAAGCTCGCGTACGCCGTTCGCCATCGTGTGCGCGATGTTGCGCATGACACGCTGCTCCAGCCCCGACCAGTATCGGTCGTCGGCGGGCGCCGCATACTGCTCGCGCAGCCTCGCCGTCACGTTCGGGTCGGCCTCCGCACGTGGCGAAGCATCAGGTCGCCGGTAGTCCGTCATTTTTCGCTCCGAAGATTGCTCAGCTGGCGCCGCAGATGCGCGCGAGCGTGGTGCAGGTCCGATCGGGCGGTGCCCTCGGGAATTCCGAGCAGTGCACCAATTTCCGCGTGCTTATAGCCCTCGATGTCGTGCAGCACGATCACCGACCGCTGCCGCTCACCAAGGGTGGCAAGCGCCCGCGACAGTCGCGAACGCAGTTCATCTGCTTCAGCCGGGTCGCGATGCGGCGACGACAGCGTTTCCGGCAACTCGTCGGCGTCACGCACCTTGCGACGTCGGGCGATGTCAAGTGCCGCATTGGCCACGATCCGGTGCAACCACGCGCCGAACGCCTGTTCCGGCCGAAATCGCTCAAGCGCGCGAAACGCATGCAGAAACCCTTCCTGCACGGCGTCTTCGGCGTCGTCATGTGACAGGACGATCGAACGCGCCACCGTGTACGCGCGGCGCTGATGACGACGCACCAGCCCCGCGAACGCCGTATGGTCGCCGGCCTGCGCGGCGAGGACCAGCGCCCGCTCTTCGAGCGCGTCAGCCGACACAGGCGGACCGATCCCCGCGGGGGGCTGCGCGACAGGAAGCGAACGGGCGATAGCAGTCATTGGCGATGAGAGAGTTACCCGGATTACGCATGCGAGGAGGGGGGCGTTGAGGTCGGGACCGTAACACCCGTGTCACCCGCGCCATCGGTGTCGCTCGTCACGCCGGCGAGCCCGAGCAACGCCGCATGCGCCTGCATCGCCGCCAGGACCACCCCGATGTGCTCATCCAGCGGTATTCCCATCGCCTCGGCGCCCTTCATGACGTCCTCCCGGTTCACGCCGCGGGCGAACGCCTTGTCTTTCATCTTCTTTCGCACGCCCGCCACGTCCACGTCGCGCACCGCCCTGGTGGGTTTCACCAGCGCGGACGCGGTAATGAGCCCGGTGAGCTCGTCCACGGCAAAGAGCGTCTGCGCCAGTCGCGTCCGCCGCGGCACTCCCGTGTAGTGCGCATGCCCCAGAATGGCGTCGCACACTACGTCGGGCCACCCGGCTGCTCGGAGCGCGCGAACCCCCTCCGCCGGATGCTCGACCTCCGCACCCAGACCGGCATTGGGAAAGCGCTCGTAGTCGAAGTCGTGTATAAGACCCGTCAGCCCCCACAGCTCCTCGTCCTCCGCGAAGCGCACGGCGTAGGCGCGCATGGCACATTCCACCGAAAGCATGTGCTTGCGGAGCGATTCGGAAGTCGTCCAGTCATACATGAGGGCGAGTGCATCGGCGCGCGTGGGGAGCATGGCGGTCGAGGGACGTTGCGCAGGGTGAAACAGGAAGCCCGCCGTCGGGCCGCCGGGTGCGTGAAGAGCGGAACGAACGGAGCGCGTACTCGGATCCCGCCCGCTGCAAAAAACGAAAGCGGCCCCGGAGAGCCGCCTTCGCGCGCAATGACCAGCCTGCCGGTACGACTCAGCCGACCCGCAGCCGCTCGGTTACGGCCCCGCTGGAGCCGGGCGCCGCCTTTTCCTGCTCGAAGTGGTTGTTCGTCCAGAGCACGATTCCGTACATGATCGCGCCGATAAAGATCGCCCCACCGATCAGGCCGGTGAACGCGGCGCCCATATCGCTGCTCTGCTTTTCGTGTACCGCCATCTGCGCCTCGGTGCTGAAAGGTCAGTCGGCGTCGGTGACGCGCACCGACGTCATCGCATCGTTGGCTGCGATCGACGGCAGGAATTCGAGCCCGGCGGTCACCTGGCCGAACACCGTGTGCACGCCATTCAGGTGCCGGGTGTTCCCCTCGCTTAGCACGATGAAGAACTGGCTGCCCCCCGTGTTCTTGCCCGCATGCGCCATGGAGAGGGCGCCGATCGCGTGCTTGTGCGGGTTGCCGGCCGTCTCGCACGGGATCTGCCACCCCGGGCCGCCGGTGCCGACGCGACGGTCGCCCTCGGGCAGATCTTTTGACAACGGATCGCCGCCCTGCACCACGAACTCGGGGATCACGCGATGAAACTTCACGCCATCATAGAAGCCCGCATTCGCGAGCTTCTCGAAATTCTCAACCGTCTTCGGCGCCTCGCCCGCATACAGCTCGGCGACGAGTGTGCCCTTGGTCGTTTCAAATGTTGCCAGCTTGGCCACAGGAGTCCTCGGTAGAAGTCAAGCCGAAAAGATAATCACGCTGTCACGGTCCCGCGCTACTCGGCGACGCCCGCGCTGGGACAGACGTGGTTCATCACACAGTCGCCGCACGCCGGCTTCCGCGCGAAGCAGGTGCGACGGCCGTGCCAGATGAGCAGGTGGCTGAGCAGCGCCCACGACTCGCGGGGAAAGAGCGGCATCAGCGCCCGCTCGATGGCCACCGGGTCGGCTTCACGAGTAAGCCCCAGGCGGCGGCTGAGTCGCTGGACGTGGGTATCCACCACGACCCCTTCATTGATCTCGAAAGCGTTGCCAAGGACCACGTTGGCCGTTTTCCGCCCTACGCCGGGAAGGGGCACCAGCTCGGCGATAGATTGCGGCACCGCACCGCCGTGCCGATGCACCAGCATGGTGGCCGTCCCCACCAGGCTTCTCGCTTTGGCCCGGAAAAAGCCGGTGGTCCGCACCAACTCCTCCACCGTTTCCAGCGGCGCCGCGCTCAGCGCATCGGCATCGGGAAAGCGGGCGAACAGCGCCGGTGTCACCATGTTCACACGCACATCGGTACACTGCGCCGAGAGGATCGTGGCGCACAGCAGTTCGAAGGCGTTGCGGTGATCGAGCTCGCAGTGTGCATCGGGGTACGCCGCCGTCAGCTGCGTAAGCACCTCCTGCGCGATGGCGAGCCTCGCCGCTGTGGTTTTGGGCGAGCGCGCCACGGGCGCCGCCCGCTGCGAGGGCTTCTGCCCAAACGTTCTGCTGCTGTTGCGCGTGCCTCGTGCCACTATCAGCGCCGCATCACACGCGCTGCCGCGGCGGCGGCGTCCGCTTCGACGCCTTGTCACGCCGCGCCCGCGCAAAGGCCAGTACCTCATCGGCGGAGCGCGTGTTGAGCACGTGGTGCGGCGTGAGCCAGCCTTTGCGCGCGCTCGCCACGCCGAGCTCGAGATGCTCGAACCCCTGGGGCGAATGGGCATCCGGCCCGATGCTCACCATCGCTCCCAGCTCCTGCGCAATCCGGCAGGCACGCCAATCGATATCGAGACGGTGCGGGTCGGCGTTGAGCTCCATGGCCACGCCCACGGCGGCGGCTTTTTCGATGATCGCGCGCACGTCTATCGCGTACGGCTCACGGGTGAGCAGCAACCGGCCGGTGGGATGCCCCAGTATCGTGAGATGCGGATCATCGAGTGCCTTGAGCACCCGGTCGGTCATCTGCCGCTCGTTCATGCCGTAGCGCGTGTGGACCGAGCCGATCACGAAGTCGAAGCGATCGAGAAAAGCTGCGTCATAATCCACGCGTCCGCAGGGCAGAATGTCCGCCTCGATCCCCTTGAGCAGACGGAAATCGAGCCCCTGTGCCGCATACGTCGCATTCAGCGCGTCGATCTCGTCATGTTGACGGAGAATATCCTCGCGCGTGAGTCCGCCGGCATACGTGTTCGACTGCGAATGATCGGAGACGCCCAGATACCGCAACCCGCGCGCGCGCGCCGCCTTCGCCATGTCGACGATGGTCGCTCCGCCGTCGCTGTACTGCGAGTGACAGTGCAGCGCGCCGACGAGATCCTGCTCGACGATGAGGGCGGGCAAGGCGTTTGCGGCGGCGGCCTCGACTTCGCCCATCGCTTCGCGCTGCTCCGGCTCCACGTACGCCATGCCGAGCGTGCGGTACAGCGCTGGCTCGTCGGGGAGGGCGACCAGCGCTCCGTCGCGATCGCGCAGTTCGTCACCGGAAAGCACGAAGCCCTGCTGCGCCGCGCGCTCGGTGACTTGTGCCACGTGGGCGACGCTGCCGGTGGCACGCCAAAGTGCCAGCGCGAACTGTTCGGGACGCACGCAGTGCAGGTCGACACGGACGCCGTCGTGCAACCGCAGCGCGAGTGAACGCCCGCCGCCGCCCAGAATCTCGCGTACGCCGTGCCACTGCGCGATGCCCGCCGCCGCGACACTCGGTGACCCACGTACGGCAGCGACGATGTCCACGTCACGCACAACTTCCATGCGGCGACGGATCGAACCCGCGATCTGCACCTGGAGCACAGCGGGAATCTCGCGGATCATCCCGGCGATGCGGGCGGCTTCGGCACTCCCGTGCTGCCAGAGCACATACGCGCCGGTGGCGCGAAGATCGGCGATCCCGTTGAGAATTTTGTCGGCAGTTTTGCTGCCGAACTTGGGGAGTGCGGCGAGCGTGCCGCTACGCGCCGCCTGCTCGAGTTCCTGCAGCGTCTCGATGTGCAGCCCCTCGTGAATGGCCCGGATGCGCGTGGGGCCGAGCCCCGGTACTCGCAGCATCTCCATCAGCCCTTCGGGGGTCTCTTCCTGCAGCCGCTCCAGCAGTGCGGAGCCGTTGCTGTCGGCGAGCTCGCGTAACACGTCGATCGCCGCTGGCGTGAGACCGCTGTCGGCGAGCATCAGCGCCTGAAGTGCTTCCGTCAGGGGTTCATCGCCAAATGCGCCAACCACCCGTGCCGCCGTCTGCATGGCGCGCACGGAGAAGCGATCTTCGTCGTGGAGTTCCTGCAGAGTGGCGATTTGCGTGAGCGCGTAGGCAGCGGAGCGGCAGTCCATCCCGGAAATCTAATCGCCCGTTTCCCTTGCGGCTTACCCCTCCACGCCCGCCAGATGCCGCGCTTGCCGCGCCAGCTCCACCATCTGCATCTCGGTGAGGTCGAGCTCCTGCGCAGCGGCCTCGTAGTCGAGCATTCCGGTGCGCACGCTCACGCCCACCTGGTTCATGTAGCGCACCTTGGCGAGCAGCTCCAGCGTGAGCTGCCGCAGACCGTGGAAGCGGCGCTTCTCCGCGTTGGCGCGACGGTAGCGCTGCACCAGCTCCTCGGGGCGGAGCCGTTGAGCGAGGGCGAGCACGTCGGCGATCGTGCGTCCCGGCAGCACGCCGCGATCGGGAAGGCCGTTATTCGTCCACTGTGCTTCGGCGAAGAACAGCCGTCCCACCATCTCGATGCCGTCGTGCGCCGTATGCAGCGTGACGCGCACCTCGCGATCATCAGCGAACACGGTGGTGAGAGGGATCTGCGTGACCGTACCGTAAGGAACCATGAAGAGCGACGGAGGCGGCGATGACGTCGGTGAACGGCGTACACCGGGATGGAACGACGGAAGTGCCGGCAGTTACGCCTGCAAAAACTGCATCATCGCAGCAAACAGCGCCGTTGGCTGTTCAACGTATGGCACGTGACCACAATCGTCGAGCACCACCAGGTCGCCTCGCAGCGCTGCGGCGACGGCTTGCGCCGACTCCAGCGGAATCGGATCCTGCATCCCATACACCACCAGCGTGGGGCAGGGCAGGGCCTGGAGCGCCCCGGTGAGATCGAAATCACCGAGGCTCTCCCAGACCGATTGCTGCACCCGTCCCGTCACCCGGAAAGGCGTGAGGGACGCAGCCCGCTGCGGATCAGCAAAATACCCCGCTACACTCAACTCGAATCCGCGTTGCCGATACGCAACCGGATCGCGCTCGCGCAGCCCTGACGCCGCCAGCTCCTCGCGCATTGCGAGAATCGTTGCACTTCGCCCGCGTGCACCGAGCGTCGCTTCGAACTGCTGTCGCCACAACCGGGTGACCGGCGCGGGCGAGATCAGCACGAGTCGTGCCGGAAGCAGACGGGACAGGGTGGTCGATTGCTGGCACTCGATGGCGTACAGCATCGCCAGCAGCGCCCCCCATGAATAGCCCACGATCGCCGGTGGCGAGAGGGCGAACTCCGTAACGATGCGAGCGAGGTCGTCTACCTGCGTCCGCCACGTGATCGGCGTGGGATCGTCGGTCTTCGAGCGGCCACCGCCGCGCTGGTCGTAGGTAATCACGCGATGTGTCGTGGCCAGCTCCAACATCTGCGGATAGAGATAGTCATGGTGCGCACCGGGACCACCGTGCAGCAGCAACAGTGGCGGCGCACCTTCCGGCCCGTCGGCGCGCCAGAAAAGCGGCAGCTCGGTGGTCTTCGTGAACCCCTCGACGTGCGGGAACGGAGGCGGCGTAGGCGGCATGACTGATGACATCCCGACAATTTACCGCCAACCTTTCCGTGCGCACGGGATCGTCAGACGTTTCGCGCGTCTCTACCTTTCGCCTCCATGAGTTCCTGCACTTGAGCCGTCTCACGTGAACGCCATCATCGCGGGTGGCGACCGACCTACGCCGGTGCCTCGCGCCGCCGAAAGCGGTTCCAATCCTGCGGCGTCGGACAATCGTTCGTCGCGCAGCATGGCGCGCGCGCTGGCGCTGCTCGTCGACCGCCTCGCGATTCTGGGCACCCTCGCCGACGCCACCGATCGTGACACGCCAGCCGCGGGAGCCGTGCGCGAAGCGCTCCGGCATCTCGCGTCGCGCTCGCGCGACGGCGCATTCTCCGCACAGGTGATCGAGGGACAGCTGCGGCTCGAAGGCGTGCCGGTGGACCGGCAGCTTACCAACGACGACCCGTTGCTCGGTGGACTGCTGCGGCGGCTGCTCACGCTGCGCATCGCCGACGTGACCGTCCGTGAGGGGGCTGCCTCGGCAGAATTGTTCACGCTGGCGCGATTGCTGGCGCAGCCGCGCCGCGCCGGAGAGACCGGCCCCGACGGCTCCGGCGAAACCGGCGGGGAAGCGGACGGCGATGATGGCGGCGGGGAGCTGCTGCGCACATGGAGTGTGCTGGTGTCCCCGGTCATCACCCGAATCCCGGTGGCGACGCAGACGCCCACGTCCGTGATCTCGGCGCGGCTCGCGACGGCGCGCACCGACCGGGACGCCTCGGTTGCCGTCACGGCGCTCCTCGAGCTGTCGCGGGAGGCGCTGCGGTGCGGCGATGCCGTTACCCTCGAGGGGATCGTCCGGGTGTGCATGGCGCATCTGCGCACCGTGGGTACGGGGGGTGGACGACTGGCCGTGGAGCGCGCGCTGCGCCATCTGCTGCATCGTGGTACGCTCGACCTACTGGCGCAACGGCTGCCGCAGGTGCGCGACCGGACCGGGTTGCTGCAGCTGTTTGCGCGCGGCGGCGACGCCGCGGTGGACGTGCTGGTGAACAAGTTGATGCGTGCGCAGGAGTCACCGGCGCGTCGCGCGTACTTCGACAGCATCGTCGCCCTCGATCTCGGCTCACCGCTGCTCTTCGATTCGCTGCACGATCCACGCTGGTTCGTGGTGCGCAATGCGGCCTCGCTGCTGGGAGAGATGGGAGTGCAGCAGGCGGATGTCGCGATGCTGCCCCTGCTCACGCACGACGACGAACGCATTCGCGTGTCGGTGGCGCGTGGCCTCGTGCGGTTGGCCACCCCCGCAGCGCTCCGCGCGTTGCACAGCGCGATCGAGGATCCCAACGCCGAAGTGCGGCGACTGTCGGCCGCGGCGTACGGGCTGTCAGGGAACACACAGGGGCAGGTACGTCCACCGGCCCAGCGCCTCACGGTGGCGTTCGAAAAGGAGACCGTCGAGGATGTCGCGCTCGAGATGCTCGCCGCGCTCGGCCGGCTGGGAAGCGCCGATGCCGTCCAGCGGCTGCTGCGCATTGCCCAGCCGTCGCTGCCGCCCGCTTCCGGTGCTGACGTCGGCGAACGGCAGGCACCGCGTGAGAGCTGGATTCGTATTGCGGCGATCGAAGCGCTGGTGAAGGCGCGCGGGCGGGCGATGGTCCCCGCGATCGAAGGGCTGCTGAACGATGCCGACCCCGAGGTGGCTGCTACGGCGTTGCGATTGAGCCGCAGCTAGCCCCGGTGACGCGGGTCCGTGCGTGGCTGCGCGAGGTCAGCGCGCCGTGAAATCGGTGTCGGTGGTGACCTGTCGGCACGTTTCGGCAATAAGCTCTGCGGCGCGGTCGAGATCTTCGAGGCTCACCATTTCGTTCGGCGAATGCATGTACCGGTTGGGAATGGAGAGCAGTCCCGTGGCCACGCCGTTACGGGTGAGATGAATCGCGTCGGCGTCGGTGCTCGTGAAGCGGCCGGCCGCATGCACCGAATACGGAATCTCAAGGCGCTTGGCCGTATCCGCGATGAGTCTGAAGACGACGGGGCTCACGACTGATCCACGCGTGAGCACCGGTCCGCCACCTATGTTGTGTTCGCCCAGCTCCTTCTTCTCCACGCCCGGATGATCGGTCGCGAAGGTCACGTCCACGGCGATGGCCATTTGCGCATCCAGCGACTGCGCCGCCACGCGTGCACCGCCGCCGGCGTAGCCGATCTCCTCCTGCGCGGTGGCGGCCGCGATCACCCGTGCCGCCCCCGAATTGGCCGCGTAGCGGCGCAACGCCTCGAGCACCACGAACGCGCCGATGCGATCGTCGATGGAGCGTGACACAATGCGGTTGTTCGGCATCTCCATCATGCGCGCGTCAATCACTCCCGCATCGCCGATCTCGAGATGCTCCAGCGCTTCGGCCTTGGTTTTCACACCGATGTCCACCCACAGATCGGTGATCTTGGAGGCCTTCTCGCGCTCCTCGGTCTTCATCAGGTGAATCGGCTTCTTGCCGATCACGCCGAACACGTCCCCGTTGCGCCCCATGAAGCGCATCCGCTGCGCGACCAGCACCTGCGGATCCCAGCCACCGATCGGCTCGAAGTAGATGAAGCCGTTGTCGTCGATCCAGGTGATAATCACCCCGATCTCGTCGATGTGACCCGCGAGGAGAATGGTGGGGCCGCCGCTCCCCTCAACGGTGGCGAGGCTGTTCCCCACCACGTCGGCCCGCACGGACGAGAACGTTGCGGCTTCGGCACGCCACACACGCGCCGGGGCACCTTCGAATCCCGACGGACCGGGCGTGTCGAGCAGGCGCTTGAGAAAATCAACGGAAGTCGGAGAAAGCATCCGCCAAATATAGGTGCTATCCTATGCAGATGATTCTCCTGCTCCTCGTCATCGGACTCGGCGCCGGCATTCTTTCCGGCCTCTTCGGCATCGGCGGCGGTATCGTGATCGTGCCGGCGCTCATCTACTTCACGAAGATGTCGCCGCAGCAGGCTGCGGGGACGTCGCTGGCGGCGCTGGTGCTGCCCCTCGCCGCGGCGGTGGGTGCGGCCACGTACTACCGCGCCGGCCACCTCGAGCCCAAGGATGCGCTGTTCATCGCGCTCGGGATGGCGGTGGGGGCGTTCATCGGCGCGCAGGTCGCCACGAATGTCGATGCGGTGGTGCTGCGACGCGCCTTCGCGCTGCTGTTGGTCGCGATGGCGGCCAGGATGTGGGTGGGATGACGGCGGCGGCTCGTTCTCTAACGCATGAGTCGCCGGGCGACTTCACGCTCCGGAGGCGCCGGTGTGCGCGGGGCGTGCAGCCCTACTGTACTCGCACCGCGTGATGCGGGTCGAGCGCGGTGAAGAGCGTGGGGTTGAAGATGCGCGCCATGGCCTCGATGCCATCCACCACGCGCGGACCGGGGCGGCTCACCAGCCCGTTCGCATCCAGCGCCCAGATCTGACGCCCCGCGAGCCACGCCCACTGCGGCAGCGCCATGAGGCGTTGCGCTTCGGCGGTCGCCGCCGCAAGTGTATAGCCGCACGGCGCCACGAGTACGATTTCGGGGTCGGCCGAGATGAGCTGCTCCATGGGTACTACAACAGAGTGCGCTCCTGCCTCGCCCAGTACATCCACCCCGCCCGCCCGCTTGATCTGTTCCGGGCCCCAGTGGCCGGCGATGTACACCGGGTCGGTCCATTCGATGAGGGCCACCCGCGGGCGCCGCGCCTTCGCCGTCTTGAGCGTGTCGTGCACATGCTTCACGCGATCGTGCAGCCCCGCCAGCAGCTCTTCGCCCTCGTCACGCACGTCGAGCGCGGCGGCCACGGCGGTGATATCGGCATAGATGCCCTCGAGTGACGTGCCGCCGAGCGTGACGATGCGCGGTTCGGGAGACAGTCGTGCCGCCAGCGCGCGCACAGCGCTCTCACTCACCGCACACACGTCGCACAGCGCCTGCGTGAGCAGCAGGTCGGGGTGCGCGGCGCGGATACGCGTTTCATCCAGCGTGAACAGCGCGTGTCCCTGCCCGTTGGCCTCGCGCACCGCCGCGTCGATCACCGCCGGATCGCTCGCGTGCGGGATGCAGCTCTTCGTGACCCGCACCCGCGACGACACGATGTCGGGGTAATCGCATTCATGCGTGACCCCCACGAGATGCTCCGTGGCGCCGAGGAACGCCACGATCTCGGTGGCAGCGGGGAGGAGGGAGACGGTGCGCATGTGCGGGCCCCTGCGGTGATGAGTGGTGACCACTACTTCGCCTCGTACACCAGCTTTCCGCCCACATACGTCGCGACCACTCTGGTATTCAGGACGAGTTCGGCCGGCACGCGCATGATGTCCTGGTTGAGAATCACGAAGTCGGCGAGCTTACCGGCGGTGAGGCTGCCCATCTCCTTCTCCTGAAAGGCGGAATACGCGGGCCAGATGGTGATGCTGCGCAGTGCGTCTTCGCGCGACATGCGCTGTTCCGGATACCAGCCGCCGACGGGCCAGCCGCGGGCGTCCTGACGCGCAATCGCGGAGTGAAACGAGATGAGCGGGTTCACCTGCTCCACCGGGAAGTCGCTGCCGTTGGGGATGATCACCCCGGTCTTGAGCAGCGATTGCCAGGCGTACGCGCCGTACAGGCGTGTGGGGCCGAGGCGCTTGCCGATCCAGTACATGTCACTCGCCTGGTGACTGGCCTGCATGCTGGGAATCACGCCGAGCTGCGCGAAGCGCGGGATGTCGTCGTAATGCAGAATCTGCGCATGCTCCACGCGGAAGCGATGGTCGACGCTCGGCACGGCTTTGAGCGCTGCCTCGTAGGCGTCGAGCACCACGCGGTTGCCGCGGTCACCGATGGCATGCGAGTTGACCTGAAATCCGGCCTTGAGGCCGCGCTCCGCCACTTCACGGATATGCTCCTGCGTGCTGCGCAGCAGTCCGCTGTTATTCGCGTCGTCGCTGTAGGGTTCGAGCAGCGCGGCCCCGCGTGAACCCATCGCCCCGTCGGCGTACAGCTTGACGGCGCGGATCCACAGCTGGCTGTCGTACAGCGCCGACTGCGGCCCCTTGGCGAAGTAGTGATCGAGGGCGGCCTTGTTGTCGCCAATCATCACATACAGTCGAAGGTTGAGCTCCTGCGCCTGTGCGAGCTCTTCGTAGCTGTCGATCGCCTCGCGTGTCGCGCCGGCGTCGTGCATGCCGGTAAGGCCCCAGCCGTGCATCACCGTGATCGCGTCTTTCAAGGCGGATTTATACTCGGCCGGCGTGGGCGATGGCACCCTGGATTCCAATGCGAGGGACGCATTGTCCACGAAAACACCCGTGGGATGGCCGCTGGCATCTTTGATGATCTGCCCGCCCACCGGAGAGGTGCTCGCCGACGTGATCCCGCCAAGCTTCATCGCTGCCATGTTCGCGTACATCGCATGACCATCGACACGCTCGAGCAGCACCGGATGATCGGGAAGGGCGGCGGTGAGCGCCTCGTGCGTGGGGAAGCCGGTCACCCCCCAGTCATTCTGGTCCCAGCCACGCCCGGTAATCCACGTCCCCTTGGGCGCGGTCTTCGCACGCTCGACCACCCGCGCGATCACCTCGGCCAGGCTGTTGGTGCCGATCAGGTTCACCGATCGCAGCGTTTCCGCCAATCCGCTGAAGTGCGCGTGCGCATCCACCATCCCGGGGATCACGGTGCGGCCACCGGCATCGATCACGCGGGTGGCCGGCCCCCTGAGCACCGCCGCCTCGCGCTGCGACCCCACGAAGGCGACGCGACCGCCGCGTACGGCGAACGCCTCCACGAGTGGGCGCGCGTCGTCGGCGGTGTAGACGCGGGCGTTGGTGACGATGAGGTCAGCGGGACGCGGCGAGGAGGCTGAACTCGGGAGGGACTGCGCGCTGGCCGCGAAGGGGAGGAGAAGCGGCAGGGCAAGCAGCCCCGGAAGGGAGTTCGTGCGGAGCGATGGCATGGCGTACGGCGGAGGGAGATGGACGCGTTCCGCCTGAATGTGCAGTTCGGCACTGTTTGTGAGAAGCCCGACGGTCGGAGTGGATGCCGTCAGACAGACAAGCGCGGAGCAACCCGAGGGGCCGCTCCGCGCTTGTCACTTATGGCGTGCGCACTGCTGCTGTCTGCAGCCCGGCAGACCGTTCGGGCGGTTGGTGCGATCGGTGCGGTGACGGAGGTTACTTGGCAGGCGGCAGGATCACGGCGTCGATCACGTGGATCACGCCATTCTTTGCCACGATGTCGGCGGTCACGACATGCGCGTTGTTCACCATGACCTGGCCATCCATGAGCGCCACCTTGGCCTCGGCGCCCTGTACGGTCTTGGCACCCTTGCCGTTCAGCTTCACGACGTCAGACGCCATCACCTTACCAGCGACGACATGATACAGGAGCACATTCTTGAGGGCCGCCTTGTCTTTGCCGAGCGCGGCGAGCGTAGCGGCGGGCACCTTGGCGAACGCCTCGTCGGTCGGGGCAAATACGGTAAACGGACCCGGGCCCTTGAGCGTTTCGATCAGGCCGGCGTCCGTGAGCAGTTTGGCGAGCGTCTTGAAGGAACCTGCGGCAACCGCGGTCTCAACGATGTCCTTGTCCTGCGCCTGCGACACGGACGGGGCGGCAACGGCGAGCATGGCACCAGCAGCGAGCATGGAAAGCTTGCGCATCTGAAAAAGCTCCGGGTAAGTCGAGTTTCAGGAATAGGACCGATCGGTCCTACGGGTGCTTAACCGTTTAGGAGATACCCCGGTTCCCGCCAAACGCTTCCGGTTTCACTCCTGTGACACTCTTATAAGTCCAGTCTGATCTCGCGGAAAAGAGGTATTTGCTCCGTTTGATCCGTTCGTATCCGTGCCTGTCGGCGCGTTTCAGCAAAAGGCAGTCGGGATACCGACGCTTACAGGCGGGATTGCCGCATCGCCGTTTCGATCTCGGCGATCTCCCGCGGGCTCCGGGTGAGCCACGTAAGCGAGCCATCTTTCGCGATCAGGTAGTCGTCCTCGATGCGCACGCCGATGTTTCGGTAGCGGGCGACCGCAGCCTTGAGCTTGCCCGCGAGCTCGGCGTTGCGAGGAGTGTCGGGGAGCACGTCGAGCACATTCTCGCGCACATACAGCCCCGGTTCGATTGTGAACACCGAGCCGGGTTGCAGCGTCCCCTCCACTTCATAACGATCGGGGTCGTGTACCTCGAGGCCGATGCCATGCCCCAGCCCGTGAAGGTAAAACAGCCGGTACTGCGGGCACTGCATCTGGCCGGTGATGGAGCAATCGTAGGTGGCCCGTGGCGACTCGATCAGACCCAGATCTGCCAGCCCTTGGGCGAGTATCGCGTTTGCGGAGTCGTTCATCGCCGAAGCGCGGTTGCCGCCGCGGGCCTGTCGTTCTGCAGCGGCCTGTGCGTCGCGAACCACCTGATAGATCGCGCGTTGTTCAGCGGTGAACTGCCCGCCCACCGGATAAGAGCGCGTCATGTCGGCCGCGTAGCCATCGAAGCTGGACCCGATGTCCACCACCACCATCTCCCCTGCCTGCATCTGCCGATCGTTCGCACTGTAATGCAACGTGGTGCCGTTCGGCCCCGAACCGACAATGCTGGCGAAGCTCGGGCGTTCAGCGCCGCGCCGCCGGAACTCCCGCTCGACATCGGCTTGCACCTCGTACTCGAATCCACCGGCGCGCACCGCCTTTGCGGCGGCGGCGTGCGCCTCCACCGTGATTTCCGTACTGCGCTTCAGGAGCGCCAGCTCCGCGTCGCTTTTGTAAGCGCGCAGGCGGCTCACGTCGCGTGAGGCGTTGCGTACCGTTACCGCAGGTACCCGTTGCTTGAGCGCGGCCAGAAACTGCTCGTCCACACTCTGGCCTCCGCTGAATCCCTGCTCCGCCACCGCGTGCACCGTGGGCACGATGGCCGTGAGTGAATCGAGCGCGCGCACCAACTCGGTGATCGGGCGACCGGCGATCCCCCAGCGCGTGTACGCCTGCTGCGGCCCCACGCGCGTGCCTGTCCAGATCTCCCGAGAGGGCTCCTTCGGCTGCACGAACAGCATCCAGGTGACCGTGCCTTTTTGCCGCACACCCACCAGCGCCGCGTCGGGCTCACGGACACCCGTGAGGTAATAAAAGTTCGTGGACTGGAAAAACGCGATGTAGTCTTCACGCGGCTCGTGTGCGCTGAGCGCCAGAACGACGCCGTCGGTGGTGAGCGACCTGGCGAGCGCGGCGCGGCGCGCGGCGAATTCACCGAGTGCCACCGCGGGAGGTGCGCCCTCGGGGCGCTGGGCGTGGATCGGGCCCGCGGCGGCGGCGATGAGCAGGGCGGCGGAAAGAATCGGGGTACCGGGCATCAGGGAGCTCCGTACGACGTGAACTGCAGATCGGCGATCATCGGGCGGTGATCCGAACCGACGTCCATTCCCACCCATGCACCCTGTACGTCAAACCACTGCGGTGCGCTGAGTACATGATCGATGCGGATACGCAGCAGCGCCCCTTCACGCTTGGTGAAGCCGAAGCCGTGGCCACTGGTGCTGAACGCGTTGATGAGGCCGCGCCAGTATTCACGATAGATCGAACTCTCCACCGGCAGGTTGAAGTCGCCTGCCACGATGAGCGGAACCGCGTTCATCGTGCGTGAAGACCATACCGACGCGCGCTCCGATTCCTGATTGCGGATCAGCGCGTTGAGCGACAGCCGGCTGCCATCGCGTGGCGTGTTCACCATGCCCCTCACTTCATCGGGAATGAACCCGTCATCACCCAGCAACGACTGGAGTCCCTTTCGCGGCGTTTCGAGATGCAGGTTGACCAGATGAAAGGGACGCGAAGGGTGCACGATGCTGTAGCGCACTACCATACCGCTTCCACCGTAGCCGAAATCCCGGACGCGTTCAAAGGCCGCCCGCGGCATGCTGTCCATGAGGCCGATGGGCCAGCGACTGGCGGTGCAGAGTCCGCCGTAGCGCGATACGTACCATTCCGAGCGACGCGCCAGCTCCTGAGCCAGCCCTTCACCGCACTCCTGAAAAGTCATGACCTGCGGAGTGTATGCCGCGATGATCGCGGAGAGGCGTTGCGCCACGCCGAATCCACCCTGCGCGTTGAGCGACAGCACACGAATCGTATTGTCGGCGACGGTCGCGGGCGGGATGCTGGTTGACATTGACATCGCCACGCGCAGCCCCATCACGGGAAAGAGCACCACGAGCGCGCCTGTGACCAGCGCCGGGAGCGAACGTCGGGACCAGAGTGCCGCGGCCGGGAACAGCACGAGCGCCGGTGTGAGCAACAGCACGCGCGGTCCGTAGGCCAGCAGCGTGGCGGGCAGCCACCGTTCCGAGAGCAGGATCAGCGTCATCCACGAGGCGACGGCGGACACCAGATACGCCGCGGCCGCGCGCGACGTGTACCGGATCAGCGCATGCCGACTTTGCAGGTCGCGTCGCCAGTCCGCGAAGCGGTGTCCGATGGCGCGAAGCGCGTGTCGCAGGCTCCGCGGCAACCGGACCCTCGCGGTGAGCGGGACGCCAGGAGTGGTCACGGTGGCCTCCCGCCGCTTTCGCACGCGTCGGGTGCGGCGCTCGCGTTCTTCGCGGTGCGTGTGGTGGACTTCGTCGGCGGCGATGTACGAATGTTTCGTGGCGCGTTCGAGCAACACCGGCTTGCCGCACCGACAGTGGATGGTGCGCCCCACATGGTCATCGCTGCTGTGAATACGTTCACCGCAGCTGCAGGTCACGGTAAAGACGTGGCTCAACGCAACAGCATACCCGTGATGAGCCGTTCGATGATGCCCAGTCCGAAATACGCGACCAGCACGCTGATGTCGATCATGCCGATGGTCGGGATGACCTGTCGGAGCGGTGCCAGGAACCATTCAGTGAGCACGTACGACCAGCGCCACCACTTGGAGTACGGCGAGCCGCCCACCCAGCTCGAGATCACGCGCGCAAAAAGGGCAATCTTGAGCACGCTGAATGTCCAGCGAATCATCAGCGCGGCCAGCGACGCTCCGCTGCTGCTCATGATGCCGAGCATCATGATCTGGTCGCGCAGAAACTGTACGGTGGAGATGACCACCAGTCCGCCGACGATGACCGCCGCCAGCGCCCACCACGGGGCGGCGTACGGCGTGCCCCCCGCGCGCAGCAGCCGGCGCTCCACCGGGGCGATCAGCCAGGGATCGACGCGCTCGCGCGTGATCCGCACGAGCGGCGAGAAGGGGGAGAGGCGACGCGTGCGCCCCGCCCACGAGATCGCCGCCGCCACGGCGGTGACCGCCCCCACCGCAAATACCGCGGGGCGAAGGACATTGAGCAGGAGGTCCAGCGAATAGACGAGAGTGCCGAGCATATCGAATACTACGTACGGGCGCTCATGCTGGCACGTCCTGGCAGCGCTCCGAGCGCGAGCATCGCCACCATCAGCGCTGCCCCCAACGGTGAAATCGGTGCAACATGCAGCAGTCGGGGAAGGGCGGCCACGGTGGCGGCGAGCACCAGGGCGGCGCCGGCGAGCGCCATGAGCGGGGACCGACCGCGCACGGCGAACCATCCGATCGGCGCCACCAGCGCGGCGAGCCAGCCCACGGTGAACAGCGCCGCGAGCGGCGAATCCACACCCACGAGCGTCTGAATCATCGCCCACCCCAATACGGGAGTGAGCGACAGCGACGCGCGCTCCTCAAACGCGGTCGAAACGCCGGCAAGCTCGAGCGCTGCCGCTGTGCTCGTTGCCCTGAGGGACATCGGAGAAGCTTCGCCGGCTCGGCGCGCCCGGAAGGCACCCCTGAGGAGCAACGAGGGCATGGCGAGCCCCCAGTCCCACGCGGTTCGGGTGACCACCAGCCGTGCGTCCTGGCCGTCTTGCGCGAGGAATGCCACGGCGGACGAATCTCCCGCCGTGTGCAGGAACAGCAGTGGCACGAGCCGATCTCCGGCATCCGCCCCCCTGAACCACGCGGACAGGCGTACACTGGCGGGTTCAGCGCTCGCCTCGACGATGATGGGGCCGGTGCCGCGCTGGGTGCGCGTGAATCCGTTTAGCGTGGCCGAGTCCAGTTCGCCACCGAACCAGCCGTGCCCGGGCGTGTGGTCGAAGGGACTGACGCGATAGCTTACGGTGGCCGCGCCACTTTCGGCTCCGCCACCGTACACGTCGGCGCTCCGTGATCTCGGTCCCAAGGCCATGCTCGTTGCCACGAGTATCGCCACAGTTCCGGTCAGGTATGACGCGCACGTAATGGTTGCAGCACGCGATGTGGCGCGGAGGATGTGCGCGTGACGAACGAACAGCATCCCGAGCAGACCACCAACCGTGTTGGCCACTACATCGGCGATCGCCGGTGAGCGCGACGGTGGAACGCCAACGGATTGCAGCGCCTCGACCAACACGGAGAGCAGCGCGGCAGTGAAGAGCACCCTGCGCGTGCGTACGCCGAGCAGTGCGAGCGAGACGCCGAGCGGCACGAAGAGCACCACGTTGCTGATCGCATCGGTGAGCCACAGACCACCGCAGACGACACACCAGCGTGCAGGCATCTGCTCGACCGGGATGGCACCGAAGGGCGCGAGCGTCGCGATGAGGACGAGCGCGACGGCGGCGAGCAGCGAGCCGCGCTTCATCGCGGGGGGACGTGGACCTCTGCCCGCTCCGCCGCCGCGAGAGTCCCGTCGTAGCCGGGGGTCGGCTCGATTGGCCGAACCACCACCGCCGGATTGCCGGCGATGAGCACGTTGGCCGGGTAGGCTCCGGAACAGACCGCGCCAAAGCCCACCACGCTGTTTTCGCCGATCGTCGTTCCGGGAAGTATCCCGGCTTGCGCGCCCACCCAGACGTTCCGGGCGAGCATGATGGGGCGGGTACGAATTGGGGCGGCCGGACTGTGGCGATCGGCACGCGTGGAGTGAAAGTTGGTGTCCATCAGTCGCGCGTCCGCCAGAATGCAGTCATCGCCCACGTCGATCAGTTCGTGGCAGCCGAAGCGCGCCCCGTTGAGGAAGCAATGATTCCCCACCCGGATCACGGCGTCGGGCGAATGCGTATACGGTGTGACGAGCATGTCCACCGTGACGTTATCGCCAAATACGACTCGTCCTGGTCCACGTACCTTGAGTGAACCGGTAACGCGGAAATTGCGGCCGGCCGAGAACTGCACGCCGCGCAGCGGGAGCCACACTTTGTAAAAGTAGCCTTTCACGAGAGCACGCAGATGCAACAGGGCCACGCCCGGATTTCGCATCGCACGGAGCAGCTTTGTTACCGGTGCCATGGAAGGTCCCGAAAATTTGAATTACTTGAGCACAGCCTTGGCAATCGTCTGCAGCTGCATGTTGCTCGTGCCTTCGTAAATCGTGCCGATCTTCGCATCGCGGTAGAACTTCTCCACCGGATATTCCCGCGTGTAGCCGTAGCCACCGAACAGCTCTACGCACAGCGACGTGACGCGCTCGGCCATCTGCGACGAGTACAGCTTGGCCATCGCGCCCTCACGGGCGATATCCTTGCCGGCGTCCTTGAGTCGCGCCGCGTTGTACACCATCAGCCGCGCCGCCTCGAGCTCGGTAGCCGCCTGCGCCACCTGGAACTGTATCCCCTGAAATTCGGCCAGCGCCTTGCCGAACTGTTTGCGCTCCTTGAGGTGCGCCACCGTGGCGTCGAGTGCCCCCTGCGCCACTCCAAGCATCTGCGCGCCGATGCCGATGCGCCCCTCGTTGAGCGTTTCGATCGCGATCTTGTAGCCCGTGCCTACGTCACCGAGTACGTTCGCATCGGAAACGAACACGTTGTCGAAGTGCAGCGACGTGGTGCTCGACGCACGGATCCCCAGCTTGTCTTCCTTCTTGCCCACCGTGAAGCCGGCGTCGCCGCGCTCCACGATGAACGCCGTGATCCCCTTGTAGCCCGCATCCGGACGCGTGTTCGCAAACACCACGAACACCTCCGCCTCCGCACCGTTGGTGATCCACGCCTTCGAGCCGTTCAGCGTGAAGCCGCCTTCCGCCTTGTCCGCGCGCGTGGCGAGACCGAACGCATCCGAACCGGAACCCGGCTCGGATAGCGCGTACGCGCCGATCGCGCCCGACGTCATCCGCGGCAGGATACGCGCGCGCTGCTCGGCGTTTCCGTAACGGTACAACGGATAGTTTACGAGCGTGTTCTGCACGTCCACCTGAATGGCGGCCGCGGCGTCCACCTTGCTCAGCTCCTCGACGGCCAGCGTCACCATCATCAGCGATCCGCCGGCTCCGCCAAACTCTTCGGGGATCTCGATCCCCATGAGGCCGAGCTCCACGAATTTGGCGGTGAGGGCGGCGTCGAGCTTTCCCGCCGCTTCCATCGCCCGAACGCGGGGTAACACCTCACTCTGCGCCAGATCGGCCACGGCCGAGCGGAACAGTTCTTCTTCTTCGGAGAGGAGTGTCAGGGGCGGGCGGACGAGATCAGCGAGAGAGCTCATTGCTTCACTTATCTGGTAGAGGGGATACGTTGGGATTTACAAGCGTGAGACGGGAATGAGAAGCGCTGTCACCGTGGCCGTTGTCGGCTACGCTCTCGCAATGCTGCTGCTTTCGGTGCTCGTGGGACGGTTTGGTGACTCGAACTCGGTGGGAATGCTGTTGCTGTTCGGGCCACGATGGCTGCTGTTGCTGCCGTGGCTGTTGCTGCTGCCCCTGGCGTTCTTCGCCCGCCGTCGCGCCGTGGTCGTGCCCGTCGCGTTCATCGGCGCGATCGTTACGGCCCTTGGTGTCAGCCGCTTCGAGATCCCGACGCCGTGGCGCCCTACCGGAATTGGCCCCACGCTGAGGGTGGTCACGTACAATACCGACCGCGTGCCGCTGCACATCGCCAGCGACCTCGCGCGATGGCAGGCGCAGATCGTGCTGCTGCAGGACTGCAAGAGCGTGGTGGGTGAGGGGATCGAGGCGCTCGCCCGCAGCGAGCAGCTGTATACCTATCGCGACGCGGAGTTCTGCGTGGCCTCGCAGCTCCCCATTTCGAAGGTGGAGCGGATGCCGGCCGACGCCAGGGAAGGGCGTGCGCTGCGGTTCAACACCCGGTGGGACGGCGTTGACGTCCGCGTGGGCGTCGTGCATCTCCCCACGCCGCGCGACGCCCTGTGGGCGGCACGCAACGGCAACACCTCGCTGCTTGAGCGCAGCGTACGGGTACGATCCAGCGCCTCGCGCTTTGCCTCGGCGTGGATGCGCGAGGGGTGGCCGGGGGCGCTGATCGTGGCGGGAGACTTCAATCTCCCGGTCGAGAGCCGCTCGCTGCGTGAGGACTGGCCGGGGATGACCAATGCCTTCTCGACCGCCGGCATGGGTTTCGGGCACACGATGTACGCCGGAAGGCACCGGGTGCGCATCGATCATGTGCTCGTTTCTCGCGAGTTCGGCGTAGCGCGGGCCGATGTGCGCACCGGATATCCGTCGGAGCATCAGCCCGTGGTGGTGGAGCTCGAGCGGCTGCCCTGAGGGCGCGCTGCGTCGCCAGCGCGTTGCCACAAGAACGCCAAAATAGAGTTTGTGACAAAAGGTATTTAATGGTCGAGTCCGGCACGCCGATTGCCCCCTTCCTTGCAGAGTGAAGGATCGGGCCCACACGGTGACTGTCGAGAACATGACCGCAACTGCTTACGAATCAACAGTTTGCACGATTCGCACGGAATTCTGCCGTGCGACTCGTGCCGTGGCGGTGATGGCATGCGTCATGGGGGTGTTGCAAGCGTGCAGCGGTGCTGATGCGACGTCGCCGATTTCACACAATGATCGGGGCAGCGCGGCGCCCTTGGGGGCTCGCATCATCCGTGTACAGTCCGACACCGTTGCTCCCGGAAGCAGCCTCGTGATTACCGGTGAGCAGCTTCGGCCCGGCTCCTCAGTGTCGGTGAGCGTCGCCGGGATTTCGCTCCCCGCTCGCGTGGTGAGCAGCACGCGTATCGAAGCGACGGTGGCGGAAGGGGCGCTTCCCTGCACGAGCACCGGCCCCCAAAGCCTGATGGTATCGACCGCCGACGCCGAGTTCAGCGCCAGCGTGATCGTGCGCAGCGCTACCGTGATCGCGCTCGCGCCGGGGGAGTCGGTCAATATGACCGAAAGTCGATGCGCCGAGTTGGTCCAGCCGACCGGATCGGCGAACGCCCGGTACATCGTAGCCGTGGTCAACACCAGCGAGTCGCCGGATGTGGTTACCGGATTTGAGCTACGTGGATCGGGAACTCGCGAGCTGGCCGGTGTCACCGCCACGCCACGCGTCGGCGCCGGCTTCATGCAGTCGTCGCCCGGCTCATCAGGATCGGTGCTGTCCGCGTCAGCTGCGCCATGGACACCGACGCGCATCTTTACCAACGGCTCGGTGGCAACCGTTGACGCGTCTGCCTACGAGACCGCAGCCTCGATACAGGCACATGACGATCACCTGGCAGTGGAGCGCAGCATCACCAACCGCGTGGGCTCACCGCTGCCGGTGTGGCGCGCGCTCCAGGCTACTCGCGCCGAAAGCGGCGTCCCGGCTGCGCGCTCGGCGCTCCGGGTGAACGACGTACTGTCGATGACCGCGATGTACAACAGCTGCCATGCCGGCCAGGCGATCACCGCGCGGGTGGTGTACGCGGGGAGCAAGGCCGTGGTGCTCGAAGATGTGCGGTCGCCACGCGCCGGTACCATGGACGCCCAGTACCAGCTGATCGGCGACGAATTCGATCGTGTGCAATACCCGCTGCTGCGCGACCAGATCGGCGATCCGTTGGCGATGAACGCGCAGATGGGGGGCGATGGCCGGGTAACGATGCTCTTCACCCCGTATGTGAACGACTCCGTGCCGGGGGCAACGGCGTTTGTGAGCGCGTGCAACTTCTATCCGAGAGGCACGTTTGCAGCGAGCAATCAAAACGAAGTGCTGTACGGACGCGTGGCCGACATGCTGGAGTCTCCCGCCGAGTGGCGGCGGAGCCTGCGCAGCACGGTGATGCACGAGGCCAAGCATCTGGCGTCGTTCGCCGAGCGCTTTGCGCAGGGGCACGGTTTCGAGGAGCCGTGGCTGGAGGAGAGCACCGCCCGCATCGCCGAGGAGCTGTATTCGCGCACCTTCGACAACGGCGGCACGTGGAAGGGGAACAGCGGCTTCGCGGGGACGATCCAGTGCGAACTGCAGCAGTGCGACGATCGTCCACTGATGATGTGGAAGCACTTCTCCGTGTTGCACGCTTACATGCAGGATGTGGAGACGCTTTCGCCGCTCGGCTCCACTGCCGGCGGGGATTTCACCTGGTACTCCAGCGGATGGTCGCTGGTGCGGTGGGCCGCCGACCAGTACGCCGGGAACGAAGGGGCGTGGCTCAAGGCGCTCGTGCGCGGTGGCAGCAGCAGCGGCATTACCCATCTGGCGGAACAGACCGGGCGTCCGGGCGCGGAGCTTCTCGCCGACTGGTCGATGGCGAACGCGGTGGACGACCTGCCGGGCTTCACCCCGGCTCGGGCGCAGCTCACCTTTCCGAGCTGGAACGTGAACGATGTGTGGCAGGGGCTCGCGGGGAGCTACCCCGGGGCATTCGTGAGCGCGCCGTTACGCGGGCGCACGCTGGGGTTTGGTACCTTCGCCGTGACGGTCCCGGCGCTGCGCGCGTTCAGCAGCAGTTACTTCAGCTTCGAGGGGGAGCAGCGCGGGGCTCAGCTACTGGAGCTGCGCGCGCCAGACGCAGAGGCAACCGTGGCGTTTACCGTGGTGCGGGTGCAGTAGTTTCCTAAACCGGGTCAGCAACCGCGTCCTGGCAGATAAGGTACTTTTCGTATTTCGGACGGCGCATTGATTGATTGTTGCCTAGAGACGAGAAGAGGGAGGCGGCTCATAGATTCCCGTAGCGTTGGCGGTATCGGTCGTTCCAATTACAAGCTTTGCAAGTCGCACCTGAACCTTACGAGATGAGCCCCAGTTTACTGAGCCCGGCGTTCTTAGCGCTAATCGCGATAGTCGTCATGGCCCGCGCACTCATTCCCGCTCGTTACTCCCTGAGCGTCGGGCTGATCGGCGCTATGGCCGCGATCGGCATAACTTCGCCGAACACACTGCTGACGATCGGCGGCGTATCGCTGCTGTATCTGTATCCCGTGCATCTCGTGCTGAGCCGAATTTCGAAGGACGAGCACGCACGATTGCGGAGCATCTGCTTTGGCCTTGCGATCGCCGGACTCGTTGGCATGATGGTGGCATTCAAGCTCTATCAGCGGTTCTCACTGCCATTCAGCGGAGTAAGTTCGGTGGGCGCCGATGCGGTGGCACTCTTCGGATTCTCGTACTTTCTTTTCCGGGCGATCAATTTCCTCTACGTGCACCACGCACTGGGAAGCTCAGAAAAGCAACCGTGGACACTCCTTTACTTTTCCTTGTTTCCGTCGACATTGACGAGCGGGCCGATTCAGAAGTATCTCGACTTCCGGAAACAGATAGCCACCCCTCAAGCACTTACACGCGCCGACGCCTCAGAGGGGCTTTATCGAATTTCACGTGGATACTTCCGAAAAATTTGTCTTGCCTACGTGACGAACGAAGTGGCAACAGCATACGTCGGGCTCTCAGAGCTTGTCGCTTGGCAGAGCGTTTTGATCATCATTGCGCTTTACCTGTTCTTCTACTTCGATTTTGCCGGCTACTCTGATATTGCCATCGGCTTCGGTTTGCTCCTGGGCGTGCGGGTGCCTGAGAATTTCCGGCAACCGTTCATGGCAACCTCGCTCACGGAGTTCTGGCGCCATTGGCATATCACTTTGGGCGACTGGCTGAGGGACCATGTGTTCATCCCCCTGGGTGGAATGCGGGCTGGCCATTTGAAGGGCGGTGCACTGGCCGCGTTGGTAATGGTCCTGTGTGGGCTCTGGCATGGCATCACGTGGCCCTTCTTCATGTGGGGGGCATGGCACGGAGGTCATCTGCTTTTGGAGTCTGTGATGGGCCTTCGTCCAGTCCCACGGGGTGCCGCACGAGGCGCCCGCTACTGGAGTCTCCTTGGCTGGACGAACATGCGTGTTGCATTCGGCGCGCTGCTCTTTCTTCCGACCTTGGATGACGTGGCCAAAGTGTTGAAGGGGTTTGCTCCATGAGCCGCAAGCCGAACACGGGAAGCCTGATTCTCACGGTCAAGTGGAGCGCAATGATCGTGGCATTGCTCTGGACGCTGGTCTACCGACTCAGTGAAGAGTCGTCCCGCTTGCCCGAATTCGTGTATGTCAATTTCTAGTACTGTACTCCGGGCAACGCTCGTCATGGTGTGCGTCAGCGTCGCTTCGATCCCAGCGGTCGAGGTCGTGTTTCGTTTGGCCGGCGACCGCCCATCGCGCGACCTCGAGGGGCTTTATGTGCCCTTCGGTCGTGGAGGGTACCGGCTTGGCGCCAACGTGAATACGACCGCCGAATTTCTCTCGGGCCGAATGCGGGTAGTCACCGACGCACTGGGCTTACGGGCCGGAACTGCCCCGGGAACGCGTCTACTTCCCGGTGACACGGTCGATATGCTGCTGCTTGGAGATTCGCAGGGCTTCGGTAATCTACTCAGCTACGAGGAGTCGCTGGCCGGACGCATTGCCGCAGACGGGGCGAACGCGGGAGTACGTGTCGTCAACGCGAGTGTGGGTGGTCATTACCTGGAAAATCAGGTGGAGATTGCAAGCTGGCTGCGGAGGAATCAAGGAGTACACTTCCGCCAAGTGCTGGTGCTCTGGACGCCGTTGATGATCGAGACGGCGGGGCAGTACAACACTGCGACGGTAACGCCCGACGGACGACTTTCGGCGGGCGCTACCGGAATTGGCTGGCGAATAAGATACTGGTTAAAGACCAGCACGGTATCTTATATCCGCTTACGGGCGGCATATTCGCGGCTCAACTCGATGATTGCGGAATTGTCCACGAACGGGCGTGCCCCGCCTGCGGAGGATCCAGTGGCCATTCAGCTGTATGACCCGCAGCGCACTGCCAACGGGAGGCTGGAGCGCTTGCAATCGAGTGTGCAGCGAATGGTGTCATGGGCTGACAGTAATTCCACGACCCTGTTCTTCGTCTATATCCCGCTTGCACTCGAGTTGGATTTCACCGCCATGCAAGGGTTTGCGAAGCTACGGGGGGTAGCCGTTGCGGACAGCGTTCCCTTGACACAATTACGTCTGGCCGCCGATGCGGGGCGAGTGCCCGTGGCGTCCTGCCGTTCATCCTTGAAGCGCGTGAGACAGGACCGTAAACCGTTGACGATGGGGAATGATCCGCATTACTCATCCTTTGCCAGCGCCGCGTGCGCAATCGATATCTGGCGTGCAGTTGAACGGGTAACCGAGAGGGCTCCATGACCACACAAGCTGTAGCGTCCCGGATCGAGTCGTTCATCCGCGATCGATTCGGCGTGAAGGACAACGATCCGGATTTCAACGCTGATGTCCATGTATTTGACTATGGGTACGTGGATTCCTTTGGCGCGGTCGAGTTGACAACATTCGTTGAATCAACGTTCAACGTAAAGATTTCGAATTCAGACCTGATGTTGTACTCGATGAATACCGTGAACGAGATTGCTGCGTTCGTCACTCGACGCTTGCTCAAGGAGATCTGATGAATATCGTGACCATGCCGCTTGAAGATTTCAGTGACGACGCCGTCGCGCAACTAACGTATGCGCTCTCGTTTCTCGGAGAGGATGCCGAGTCTCATGAAGTTCGCACGATAGATCGCACGCTCGTGATCACGCTGCGCGCCGGTGCAGATCACGAGGCTGTACTGGAGAAGGCGCGCGCGCTCCTCGAACGGTACCGGGGCGGTGATGTTGCCTTTCGTTCAACCGTATACTTCGAGCAGCACGCGTCATTGGTTCCTAACGATACCTGGGAAGAGCTGCAACGTCGCCGACTGGTGACTGCGGTGGGTGACGGTCACGTAATCTTGCGTGGCCAGGCCGCGCAGCTCGCTGAGCTCGTGGACCGCAAGGTCGATCACCTGTTCGCGCGGCCGTTCCAGGCTGAGCGTGAGATCTATCCGGCGACGATCAAATGTGAAACGCTCGATCGGTGCAATCACTTCACGTCTTTTCCCGAACACCTCGACTTCGTGGCACATCTGCGGCCCGATGTGGAGGTGCTGAAGGCGTTTACGGACGACTGTCGGGTGGGCGGCTGGAAGCCGGAGTACAATCACAACCGGATGAGCGAGCAGCGATATGCCATCAGCCCTTCCTGTTGCTACCACTGTTACGAAGGTATGGAAGGTTGGGCCTTGGAGGGCGACGGTCGCTGCGTGACGACCACAGTGAACTGTCATCGTTTCGAAGGACGGAACCAGACGTCACTGAGCCGACTCCGCTCGTTCACCATGCGCGAAGTCATCTGGGTTGGCACACCAAAGTACGTGCTCGCTGCCCGTCACCGGGCCGACGATGTGATCGTCGGGTGGGCGCGCGATTGGGGCATGGCCTGCACCTATGAAACGGCCAACGACATGTTTTTTACCGATGACTACGCAGTAAAGGCTTCATTCCAGCGCCAGCAGGAAGCAAAACGCGAGCTGCGTATGGTGATCCCGCAGGAAGGTCGCTCCATATCGGTGTTTTCATCGAACTTCCACTCCAATACCTTCGGCAAGGCATTCTCTATCACGGCCAATGATCGTCCCGCAGCCAGCGCATGTACGGGATGGGGTTTCGAGCGCTGGGTTTACGCCATCTATAGCCAGTTCGGCTTCGACACGGCCAATTGGCCGAACGGTCTGCTTCGGGATTTCTCCGCCTATCTGGAAGGACCGCGTGCCTGATGCCTCGGGTCTTCGTCCGCTCGAGCCTGAGGACTTCGGAGTCGTTGCTGAATGGCTTTCGGTGCCATCCACCAATCGATGGCTGACCTCCGAGTGGCGCGGCCGCATCGTGACGCCCGCACTGATCGCCGCTGTGCAGCGAAGCAAGCGTAATCAACTCTTGATAGTAGAGTCGAGCGAGGTCGCGGTTGGGCTGGTCGGCCTCGCCGATATTGATGATCTGGATAAAACGGCGATGATTTGGTACATACGCGGCGTGGCGGGTAACGCGCACAAGGGAGCGCTCTCTCGAGGCGTCGGCCAAGCCGTGAGCTTCGCCTACGCCGAGATCGGACTCAGTTCGGTTTACGCGTGGATCATGGCCGATAATATTGCCTCGCGGCGCGTGCTGGAGCGCAATCAGTTCCGTGAGGTGGGGGTAATTCGAAACGCTGCGTATTCAAATGGCGTCTGTGTGGATAGGGTCTATTTCGACCATGCCTGTCTTGCGGAAGGCGTCGTTCCATCGAAAACCGCAGGAAACGTAGCTTCTTGTTGATCGCGGCAATTATGCCTCTTTCGAGAAGAACAGAATGCTCACGGTCAGGTAAAGGGCGGTGTCCACATGGCAAGGCCAAGTACGAGGACGCACAGCGCGCCGATCAGGCGCGACACCCGGTTGGTAAACGCCCAGATCAGCGGATCCTCCTTGATCTGACGACGCTGGGAGTTGAGCCACAGCTTATTGAGCCAATAGAGCAACAGCGGACACACCAGGAAAATCAGGTCGGGATTCCGGTACTGGCTTTGCACGATATCGCTGTGGATGTACAGCGACAGTACCACCACGGCGGCGTATCCGCTGGCAGACCCCTGGCTGATGAGGGTGTGCAGATCTTCCGGAACGTACTCCCGGCCCGGAATTGTGGACGATGCGGACGATGCGGGCTTCTGGTCGAACTCCAGCAGCTCGGAGTGGCGCTTGGCCAAGGCGAGACTGAGAAAGAAGAACATCGAGAAGGCCAGCAGCCAAAACGATGGCGTGACTTGAATGGCGACGGCACCACCGACGATACGCAGCGTGTACAGTCCCGCGAGTGTCATGGTGTCGAGTAGCGGAATGCGTTTGAGGCGCACCGTGTACATCGTGGAACTCACCACATACGTGGCGATCACCGCGCCGAACAGCGGACTCACCGCACCGGCAATCACAAACGCCGTGAGCAGGACGATCAGGCCCAGCGTGCCCGCCGCGCCGATGCTGACTGTCCCCTGCGCGAGCGGACGCGTTTTCTTGCGGGGGTGGGCGCGGTCGCTGTCGAGGTCCATCAGGTCATTCACCACGTACACACTCGAGGCGGCGAGTGAGAACGCCATAAACGCCGCCAGCGACAGCAGGATGCTGTCAGCCAGCCCCGCTTCACGCGCGGCGACCATCGGTACGAAGACCAGCAGATTCTTCACCCATTGATGTGGGCGAAGTGCGCGCAGCGCTTCGCGTACGCCGGCGCGCACACGGGGGATCCGCATGGTCACGTTGGGTGTTTCCGTGAGCCGACGATCGAGCGCTGGGGTGGCGTTCACAACCAGCGCGTGGCGCGCCACCTTGAACACGGCGAGATCCACCACGTCGTTGCCGGCATAATCGAAACCGGCCGTGCCAAAGCGATCAGTCAACGCCCGCGCCTTGTGGTGGCCGGTAAGGTTGACGTCTCCGGTGGTCGCCATGACTCCATCGAACAACCCCACGTGAGCCGCCACCGCCTGGGCGATGCGTTCATCGGCGCCGGTGCACAACACGATTTGGCGGCGGCCCCGCTCCTGCTGCAAATGCGCGAGAAGGCGCGCGTCATACGGCAGATTTGCCGCATCGAGTACCACGTGGTCGGAGAGGCGGCGCTTGAACACGACTTTGCCGCCAGCCAGCCACCCCGGAAGTCGCCACACATTCGCCGGCGTGCGTCTGAGGAAGAGCAGGAGCGTTTCGGTGAGTGTATCGCTGCGAATCAGCGTGCCATCCAGATCGACTACCAACGGAAGATCGTCGTACGTCGCCGCCGCATGCGGAGATGCGACGGTGCTCACGGCGGGGCTGGCGATGGCGGTCACGGGCGAAGGTACCTCACGGCGCAGCCGGTTCGGAGGAAGTCGCTGCCGACGCCTCTACAGGCGTGCGTTCACATCGAAACAACGTTAATGTCGCGCGCCCGATCTCACCGCAGCGCACACCCAGTCGTGCCTCGGCGCGCTCCTTCATGGCGTTGTCGCGACGTAATACGTCGATCTCCGATGGTGATCGTAGCAGGCGCGTGTAGAATCCAGGTTCCCACGTCTCCAGTAGGAGTAGCTCTTGTCCTTGAAGCGACGGCACCCCCGTTCCCCCCGGCGACGTCAAGTCGTACATCTGGGAGAAGAGCGGATCTTCCTCCACCAGCGACTGCGCCGAATCCCTTCCGAAGAGCGTAGTGGTCATCGACAGGTTCCAGTCGGTGAGAAGCACGGCGTTCTTGCCGACGAGGTGCGTGCGGGCGATGTCGCGGAGCTCTTCGCCGTAATTATCATAATGCCTCCCACTGAACAATACGCCGGAGAGGATCAGCAGGGCAGCGTGCCCCGCGAAGAGTGGCGCAGCCATCCACGCGCCAAACCGGAAGCGCAGCAACCCCCGCACGCCCATCGCGAGTACGCAGGCAATGAAGAAGTCCACGTTCAGCAGGAACGTGTTGTCCTCATGCGTGAGCTTCACAATGATGTACAGGTGCGGAATGGCAACGGAAGCGGCGAGCAGTGCTATCCGCCGTTCACGATAGAGCTCGTACAGCGCCGGCAGCGCGAGGAACAGCAGTACGCTGTAATGCTTGATCTGATAATTGATGAAATTGGTTGCGAGCATTGAGAGCTGAATCGGTGTTGACGCGCTTACCACCAGCAGTCCGCGGCGCCCATACAGGAGTTCCTGCAGATATACCACCAGATAGGGGAGGTACACCAGCGAGCCGCCTACCACCAGCCATCCCATCTGGCCCCAGCGGATGGGGCGCCCGTTCGCCAAGATCCAGGCGGGAAAGAAGAGGTAGGCAAAGGCGCTCAGCGGGGACACCAGCATCGCCACCCCGGCGGCTACACCGGCCCAGAAGGCGCGCGCATGGACGAACAGCAGCATCGACCCCAGCACGAACGCCGTCTGCATCATGTACACCTCGCCGCTCGAGGCGTTGGCGATTACGCGTCCACTGAGCGTCGTGATGATTAGCGTAACGATCGCGTCACGCCGCGAGCCGAGCAGCCGCAAAGCCAGCGTGTAGCCGATTGCCAGCGAAATCGCGCCGAACAGCACGTTCGCGTACACGGCTACTTCGTGCAGGGGGGCGCCGGTCCAAGGCACCAGCGTGTGGTTCAGCCCGTACAACAGCCAATAGTAGGCAATATGCAGGGTGAGATCGTCAAACTTCGGAAGAATCGCGTAATTGACGTACATCGCCATATCGCCCGAAGGCCGCAGGTCGACGTTGCCGGCGAATAGCAGGGTACCAACCACCACGGTTACGGCGATGATGCCGAGGTCCATCCTGGGAGTCCACGGTGCGTCGGTGCGGTAAGGCGGCTTCATTACCATAATTTGACCTGAAGGGGATAGACGTACCCTTTTCCGGAGCGCTGAACGTCGGCTCTACAGAGACGACTTAAACCTTGTCGGGTACCGTATTGTGCGAAAAACCTATGAGCGTTCTGGCGGATCCCGGAAGAGTATACTTTGCCGGTCTGACAAACGTGGGCGAAAGCGCGTAAGAGCACCCTGGCGGCGACTGAGTCAATGACGGAGCGGATTCGCGTGGTGCATGTGGTCGAGTCGCTCGAAACGGGCGGCATGGAGCGGATGGTGTCCGCGTTGGCGCGATCGGTGGATCGCGACCGCTTTGCCTGTTCCGTGCTCTGCCTGAAGAGAACCGGACCGGTCGCCCGAGAGCTGGTGCAGGCGTCAATTCCGGTGCATCTCTATACGCCCGGCCCGGGTGCCTCCCGATATCTGGCGTTTCGCGGACTGTCGAGTCTGCTTCGCACGCTCAACGCGCACGTGGTGCACACGCACAACTCCCCCGCGCTGTTCTTCGGAACCACGGCCGCGTGGCTGGCGCGAGTGCCTGGGCGGGTGCACACCGAGCACGGACGCGTTTTCCCGGACGCGACTAAATACATGCTCGCCGAGTACGTCCTGAGTCGACTGCTTTTTCGCTACGTCTGCGTGTCGGAGCGAACGCGAGACGATGTTGCCAGGTTTGAGCGCATATCCCCGCGGAAACTGGAAGTCGTTCCGAATGGAGTGGAAGCGCCGGCACCGGTCAGCGAACGTGTCTTGCACGCACTTCGGCAATCGTTCAACATTCCGGAAAATACGAGGGTCGTCGGCGCACTTGGCCGCCTGGTCGCGGAGAAAGGTCTGGATCGCCTACTGAAGGCGTGGCCAGCCGTCATCGCGCGATGTCCTGCCGCGAGATTGTTGATTGTTGGAGACGGACCCCTTCGGGCACAGCTCGTGGAGCAAGCCCAGCGCTTGGACATCGCAGAGACCGTGCACTTTGCCGGCGTTCGCACAGATGTGAACGCACTCCACAAACTGTTCGACATATTCGTGATGTCGTCGATTTCGGAAGGGCTTCCGCTCGCTCTTCTCGAAGCAATGGCGGCCGGTCGCCCCGTTGTTGCGACGCGGGTTGGCGGCATGCCCGACGCCCTCGAACAGGGAAAGGCCGGTGTCCTGGTGGCGCCCGCCGACCCTGCCGGACTGGCCGATGCGATCATTCA
>JBBSCJ010000026.1:0-33690 GCA_038250435.1 Gemmatimonadales bacterium
CCACAGGTCAGTGACACCGCCCCGCACATCCTTCGATCTCAACTTCGATTGTCAAACAGCGTGAAACATCCTGCTATCGCTTTGTAACCCCTTAAGGCTACATCACTTACCGTTTTGTTTTTGCCGCCGTTTCCGGGGCAGATCCAATTAATAACCGGCCCGAACTCTGCCGTCAAGCGTCTAGCTGAGCTTTTTTCGCGGTTTCGACGACGCCGTGTGATCACGGACCGACGTTGGATGACTGCGGCGCTCGGCAGCGGTACGGCCCCGACGCGCAGGCACACACCACTCGCTGTCCTGCACGGCGCCGATCCTCCGGCGAACCACCAAGTGCCAAAGCCAGTAACCGGCTAACAGCTCTTCATCAGCGTACCCTACAGCGCTTCTCAGCGCTTCGAGACCGTAATGTTACACCGTCTCGGCGGGTCGGGGATATAAACAGATCCGCCGACTGGAGTCAACCCCGTCACGGGACGGGATTGGGGGAGGCCGAGATGTCAGTCGGCTGCGCCCCGATTCCGTCCGTTCCAACGGCAGAACAAGACTCAATCCGGCGGTCTCACCGGCGAACCGGTCATTCCCACCGCGTCGCTGATCCGTCAGCGGCTCCGCTGTGCGTCCAGCTCTTTCGCCCAAGCGATCATCGCGCGTTCGATGGACGGCTTGCCGGCCATCCACTCGCCGAGGCTCGGCGGGACCACATATCCCGCCGCCATTTGCTGCGGCGTCTGACCGGCGGTATGGCCAGCACGCCCTGCCCGCTCGACATCGTCGAGCAGATCGGCGTAGCGCGTGAGGGCCACCGCGTTCACCATCCCACCGTGCCCGGGCACCAGCCGCGCGTTGCCACCCCTCGTATTCGTCACGAGCGCCGCAACGCGTGTCACGCTCTCGCGCCAAGCACCCGGCCGCGCATCCACGAAGTTCGGAAACAGTCCGTTCCACACGATGTCGCCCGAGAACACGACTCCGCTCGTTTCGTCATGCACGACGAGATCACTGGCGGTATGTCCGCGCATCGGCTGGAGCAGCACGCTTCGATCGCCGAGGTCGATGAACGTGGGCTGCGTCGTGGCCACCAATACCACGTCAGCGAAGGCCCGAGTGAGGGCACCGCTCGTCACCGGCGCGACCGGCGCGCCGCTCAGCACCCGCGCCCTCGTGCTGTCGGTGACATGCAATCTTGGCGTGGTTTCGCCGGTAGCCTCGTACCCCGAAAGTCCTGAGGCATGGTCTACGTGGTAGTGCGAGATGATGACGTGCGTCGGCCATCGGCCCGTGAGTGCGCGCGCCTGCTGCGCAAGCCACGTGGCTCCTGCCGGTCGGTAAAAACCCTCTATCGCAATCACGCCATTACGACCGGCAATGATGCCACCGTTGGCGAAGGTGGTGCGATCGCCGCCAAGCGGAGTCGAAATGACTGCCCACGCACCGGGGCCTACCGCTTCGAGATGGGCGAACGGTTCGGTGGCGACCACCGCATTCACGGGCGCGACCCACCGCGCACGCGTGTTGCGCGGCGCGCACGCCGCCGCGAGGAGCACGTGCGCGAGACAGCCTCCACCAATTTGCAGAAACTGTCGTCGCGAAGGCGAGTGGCTCACGGATCCGACTCGCGCAGAAGTGGAATGCGCCGAAAAAGCGCACGAGAGCAATGGGCAGTCATACGTGCAGTCATCGGTGCAGTCATACGTGATGTTCGCATGTCGTAGGTGAAAACGGACGGGACCGGTTGAAAGTGGCGCCTTGGGTGCGGCTCGGCAATATCGTACCGCGTGCCGATCCACCTCGCGCGAGGGCGCTTCTCCGGAAGATTCTCCGCATGGACTTTGCGGGTACATCCCTGGCGGCCGCGACGTATCCGCACGGCACTCCGCACGATACTGCTGATGCTGGCGACCGCACCGCTGGCGCGGTCGCAGCGACAGCGCGTGCACGTCGAACCGAATGTGCCGTACGACGGTCGCTCTACCTTCGTGAGACGGCGGTACACGCAAGGCGCTCGCATGGCTTGGAGTGCCGACTATCCGGCGATGGAGCGCAACTTCAATGTCCGTCCCTGGCGATCTCTCCACTCTGCACCTGCACGCCAACGCGAGCAATGTGCACACGCTCGATGATCCGGCGCTCGCGCGGTACCCCCTTGGCGTACCTCACCGAACCCGGGTACTGGACGCCTACCGAAGCGGAGGCCGGCGGATTGCGGGGATGGATCGAGAAGGGTGGCTTTCTGCTCGTGGACGATGTCCGCTTCGAGCGACAGTGGGCGATGTTCAAGCGCGCGATGGGAATGGTCCTCCCGAATGCGCGAATTCTGCCGATGGACGTGTGACGTCCGGTGTTCAACTCATTGTTCTCCATCAGGACGCTTGACGGGATGACACATCCGGCCACTGCCGAAGCGAAGGCGCAATACCTGGGCATTTATGAAGACAATGATCCGTCGAAGCGACTGCAGGTCATCATCAACTTCAACAATGACTTCGGCGACTATGTGGAGTGGTCGGGAGGTGGCTGGTATCCGGTGAAGCTTTCCAACGATGCGGACAAGTTTGCCGCAAATTATGTGGTGTATGCGTTGACGCGCTGACGGCATGGCACAGCTCGTGCTCTGGTGATCTGTCGTCTCATTACCCGGGAGTGTCCGTGTCGTCTGCCGACAACAAGAGCATCGAAGAGCTGTACACGCTGATCGAAAAAATCGAAACGGCCATGCTGACCACCCGTCGCCCCGACGGATCGCTGGTCTCGCGACCGATGAGTACGCAGAAGCGTGATGCGGTCGCCGACTTCTGGTTCGTCACGGACATCGAGTCGGACAAGTCCGACGAGCTCGAGCATGACCCGAACGTGAATCTCGGATACTTCAACGCGGGTTCGTACGAGTGGGTGTCGGTGTCGGGCGAAGTGACGCTGTCCACCGATCGCGAACAAATTCGACGGCTGTACCAGCCCGACTGGAAGATGTGGTTCGGTAAGGTCGATGAGATACGCGATGGCGGTCCGGACGATCCGCGCCTGGCGCTCATCCTGGTGCACGCATCGACCGTGATGTACATGAAACGCAATAAATCCGCACCGGTGGTCTGGTTCGAGCTCGCGAAAGGCATGCTTACCGGAAGCCGCCCCGACATCGGAGATGTGAAGAAGGTCGCCATGTAGTTCGAGCATCAGACGCACATCTCCATCGTACGAACTGTCGAGTCAGGACCGGCGTTCGCTCAGTCGAAGATTGCCATCGCCGCCGTAACGTCGAAGGCCAGCTCGCTTTCCACCTCGGCGAGGTCCGCTGCGGAAAGCCCGACGAAAGCGCAGTGCATCGGATCGACGATGAATCCGTCGACCGTACGTGAAAACCCCTGCCGGGCGCGGGCCGCGATCACGTCCGCAATGTGCACGATTGTCGGTAACGCCCGATCATCGTCGGGTAGCACGTCGGGGGCATGATGATATCCACACGTCGCTGCCACGGTGGTGGGGAAGCGCCACCGTTCGCAAAGTCCTTCGCCCAGGGCTTCGTGTGTCGCCCCTATGAATTCGCGTTCAGCGTCGCGAAAGGAGCGTTCGGGATCGGCGGCAGTCGCGGAAATCACCGCACTGAACTCGATCGTGGCCCCCTGAACCGCCACCAGCAGGCCGATATCGTGCAACAAGCCTGCGAGTAGCGCCTCCTCCGCCGAGACCGCTCGGGTGAGGGTCGCGATTCGCCTGGCTGCAAAACCTACCGCCACCGAATGCGTCCAAAGCGCCGCGGCGTCAAAACCGGGCACGGTGCGACCGCCACGAAAAAGGCGATTGAGGCTTGCCGCCATTGCCACGGTACGAATCGCATTCATCCCCAGCAGCCGCATCGCGGCGTGCGTGGAGGCCACCGGGCGTGGCCTGCCGTAGAACGCCGAGTTGACAACCTTGAGCACGCGCGCGGCGAGCGCCGGGTCGCTCTCGAGCACGGCGTGCAGCATCTCTTCGGTAGTAGCCGGGTTCTCGGCCAAACCGAGAATGCGGATGGCACTGGACGGTAGAGTGGCGACCGTGCTCACCCGCTGTAGCGTGAGGTGGACGACTTCCCGCACGGCCTCCGAGACGGGCATGATCATGCGGCCTCCATCCTCGCACGCGCCGATGATGACCACCACGAGACCAGTGCGTCGGCCTTGAGGGGTCCGCATAGAAAGAAGCCCTGCCCCGCCGGGCATCCCAGCGCCTGGAGCAGTGCCACTTGCTCAAGGTTCTCGATCCCTTCCGCCACGACTTCGAGACCGAGGTTCTCCGAAAGTGTCACCACCGCGTGCAGCAGCGCGGAGTAACCACGGCCGCGGTTGACGTTGCCGGTGAGGGCGCGGTCCATCTTCAGAACGTCGAAAGGGTATTCCTGCAGACACGATAGCGAGGAATAGCCCGATCCGAAATCGTCCATCGCCAATCGAATACCGGCGTCTTTGAGCGCCGACAATAGCGTGGTCGCCAAATCCTGGTGATGCATCAAATGCGACTCGGTCACCTCGAGCTGCAGCTGCCCCGGATTGATCCCGGTTTCCTGTACGATGCGCAAGATACGCTCGACGAGGTCGGGATCGGCCAGCTGTACTCTTGAAAGGTTAACACTGACGTACGTGGGGGCCCTCGCCGGATCGACGCGTTGCCATTCCACGAATTGCGTGGTTGCCTTGCGCAGCACGATGTCGGAAAGAGGCAAGATGAGCCGTGACTCTTCGGCGATCGGGATGAACGACTCGGGTGAGACATCGCCCAGCACCGGATGGCGCCAGCGCACCAACGCCTCGACACCCTGCAGGGACCGGTCGTCCAGCGAGATGATCGGCTGATAGACAAGAAACATTTCGTCGTTGAGCAGCGCGTCACGCAACGCGGTCTCGGTCTCGAGCCGAGACTGCACGGTGTCGCGCATACCGGGCGTGAAGAGTACGTGACATCCCTTGCCGCGCGCTTTGGCCTCGTACATGGCGATATCAGCGTCGCGCAACATGTCAACCGGCGAGCGGTAGGCGCCGTCACTGTGCACGATGCCGATACTCGCAGAAGACCGAACCAGATGTGTGTTGAGTCGATAGGGTTCTTCAAGCGTGGCGAGCACCCGATCGGCCGCAAGTTGCGCTTCGGCGGCTGTCCCGACGTTGTCGAGCAAGACGACGAATTCATCGCCGCCAAGCCGTGCCACCGTGCTCCCCGGCGCGTCGCGGCTGATGGTGTCGTTCGCGCGCATGTTCAGCTTGAGGCGCGCGGCAATTTCCATGAGCAGCAGATCGCCTACGTCGTGGCCGAGGCTGTCGTTGATCAACTTGAATCGGTCGAAGTCGATGAACATGAGTGCAAAGGTGTAGCTCCGGTCTGCCGTGGCGTGCTCGATGGCGTGCTGCATGCGCCATTGCAAGAGGCAGCGGTTCGGCAAGCCGGTCAAGGCATCCAGATGCGCGGCGCGCCCGAGCTCCAGGAACATGCGTTGCCGTTCGATCACCGAGCAGACCCGTGCGCGGAGCTCGGCGCCGAAAAACGGCTTGCGGAGGTAGTCGGCGGCGCCAGCGGCGAAGCAGGCGGTGAGTACCTCCCGGCTCTCGCTGGCCGTCACGATGATCACGGGAACGCTTGCCAGCTCCGCCTGTTGCCTGAGCGTGCGCAGCGTCTCGAGCCCGCTGAGATCCGGCAGCTCCTGATCGAGCAGAATGAGATCAGGGCGATGGATCGCGGCCTCCGCGAGTCCGCTGGCGGCATCGCTGGCGGTAAGGACGGCTACGTGAAGCGGCTTGAGCATCGCCGTAACGAGGGCATGGATGTCCGAATCGTCGTCAATCACCAGCACCCGGGCGTCTGCCATATAGGCACACTCGCGCTTGCTCGTCGGCGCGGGATCAGGGCTGGTCACGGGAGCTCCGGGGAACGGGACAGCGTCGTCGGAGAGCCTACCGCCGACCGGCACTCGCCAAGGAGCGCGTGCACGGAGGCGAACAGGCGAGGGGGATCGGCTGGACGGGTGAACTGCTCGACCTGTTGCGCCGCATCGCCGATAGTCGGAAAGCCGTACCCACCGGCCGCACCTTTCATCTGATGCGCCAAGCGACCCAGCGTTTCGAAATCCGCGTCGTGCAGGCACTGCTCCATTCGACGTGCGCGATCCGACAATCCAGCGACGAAACGGTCGATCAGCTCGCGGAAGTCCGGATCGTCTTCGAACTCGCTTCGTAAAGCCGGCGAGGTGGGCTCCGTCGCCGCCGCGACCGGAAACAGCTCGACGGGATGTGCGGTCGAGGTGCGTAACCAGCGTGTGCAAGCCGCGACCAACGCCATCTTGTCGATCGGCTTGCTGGCGTAGTCGTCGCAACCAGCCTCGATACAACGACGCCGGTCATCAGCCATGGCGTGGGCCGTGAGTGCGATGATCGGCATTCGGGACCCGCGTGCCCGCAGCGTGCGCGCCAGTGTGTACCCGTCCATCTCCGGCATCTGCATATCCGTCACCAGCAGATCGAACGCATTGCCATTGGACAGCGCGCAGTCGATCAATTCCAGAGCGCGCACGCCGTGCTCGGCAATGATCACCTCGGCGCCGGCGCGGCGCAGGTGATAGGCAATCAGCCGCTGATTGTCCTCACCGTCTTCAGCCACGAGTATGCGCCCGCCATGCAGACGCTGTCCTTGCTGCTCGTTCTGCATCGGGTCGGTATGCGCGGTGCAGCTTTGCACCTCTTCGAGCATTTCCGCACCGTCGGCCTTCTCGAGCGGCAGTCGCACAGCAAAACGTGATCCGATCCCGGGCGTCGTATATACCAGTGTGACGTCACCGCTCATCAGCTGAGCGAGACGTCGGCTGATGGAGAGTCCGAGTCCGGTGCCGCCGTGTTTGCGCGTAACCGATGTATCGGCCTGAGAGAACGGCTGGAAGAGCAGCGACGCCTGTTCCGGCGTCATCCCCGGACCGGTATCCTCGACGCTGATATGCAGCGTCTCACCTGCCGGGTCCGGCAACGCCGCAACACGAACGATGATCCGGCCATGCTCGGTGAACTTGACGGCGTTGCCGATCAGATTCACGAGGATCTGCCGCAGACGGGTGGGGTCGGTAAGAATGTGCTGCGGCACCGGCGTTTCCAGCACCAGATCCACGGCCACGCCCTTCGCGGCGGCGCGCGCGCGCATCAGGTTGTTTACATCGAACAGCACACAGGACAAGTCCGTATCGAGGCGCTCCACGGCCAGTCGCCCCGCTTCGATTTTGGACAGGTCGAGAATGTCATTGATCAGGGCGAGCAGGTGTTCGCCGGCGCGACGGATCGTTTCCGTCACCAGTACGCTCTCGGCTGGCGCCTCCGTGCGCAACGCCTCGTCACGAAGCACGTCGGCGTATCCGAGGATGGCCGTGAGCGGCGTGCGAATTTCATGGCTCATGTTTGCCAGAAATTCGCTCTTGCTGCGACTCGCTGATTCGGCACGGTCCTGCTCACGGCGGAGTGCTTCTTCGCGCTCGATAGCATCGGTCACATCCATGATCGTGCCGTACAGTCCGACCACGTGACCGGCCGGCCCCCGACGCGCACGCCCCTCGCCGCGCACCCAGCGCACCCCGTTGGCCCCGGCTCTCGTGCGAAGCACGAGTGAATACGCCGTTCCCTCCGTGACCGCCTCGTGCATGGCCGCTTCCAACCGTACGACATCGGCCGGGACGAAGTCTGTAAGCATGGACGCGTAATCCGGTGCCTGCTCAGCTTCGTCGCGGCCCACCAATCGGAAGTTCTCTTTTGTCCAGGTGATACGGCCGCTGGAGAGATCGTAGGACCAGCTCCCCAGCCGGGCTATCGACTGCGCCTCTTCGAGGAGCGCCGTCGCATGCTGGAGTTTCGCCTCCGCCTGCTTTTGTTGGGTGACGTCGAACCGGATCGAGACATACGTCTGTACTCGGCCGTCTTCGTCCATCCATGGCACGATGGTGCTGTCCACCCAATACAGCGATCCGTCGCGCCGGCGATTGCACACCTCGCCACGCCACGGCTGTCCCGCAGCGATCTGTCGCCAGACGCCGTGCCAGAAGTCAGTCGCGTGGGTCCCCGAGTTGAGCAGACGATGGTCCTGGCCGATCAGCTCCGCTCGCGCGTATCCGCTGATCCGGCAGAAGCCGGCGTTCACATCAAGGATGCACCCCGTGCGATCGGTTACGGAGAGTATGGAATGCTCATCCAGCGCGGCGCGCAGCGCCGACACCTCACGAAGCGCCTGATGCGGGCTACCCGGTTCGTATCGTGTGGCCGCATCCTCGGGCCTTCGCTCGCGCACTGCTGCCTGTCGCCGGTACAGCGTCCACGCCGCCATGGAGCCCACCACCAGCGTCACCCACGCTGCGCCGACCAAAGCTGCAGGTAGCCCCGAAATCGCACTGGCAAACTCGCCAAGCGGCACGTTAACGCGGAGCGCCAACTCGGTAATGCCAACGACTGCGGCGATCAGCAGCGCATCCACCCACCGCGGGCGATGGCGCACGACGGGCGCTGGCTGTTCGGGAGTTGATGTCGAAGTCGGCATGCGGAGATGCGGCTAAGAGTTCTTTCCACCGACGATAGGAAGGCGCCAACTTCTGTGTTGGCGCTCCAGAGTGTCGACCGCGTCACCGTGAAGCTTTACTAATCTCCCGTTTCGTCCTTCATTTCCTCGTCGCCTCACGGCGCCTACCTTCAGCTTCCGCATGGGACGCGCGCTGCCGATCGCGGAGCGAAGGACCTCACGAGATGATGCGAACTTGCGCGACTCTGGTGCGAAGCGCGCGGCACCACCAACTTGGACGATGACTGCTGTAGAGATGGCCTCAGGGATGTCGGCCGACGTGGCTGTGATCGGGGGTGGGGTCGCCGGACTGCTCACGGCATACCGTATGGCAGCCGCAGGTTATGCCGTGGTCCTCTTCGAGTCACGCGCGCGACTTGGCGGTCGCGTGCACACACTGGCTGCCGCCGATGGCGCCACGCCATCGCTCGATGTCGGTCCGACCTGGGTATGGCCTCACCAACGCCATGCCGTCGCGCTGCTCCATGAATTGCAGCTCGGACTTTTCGAGCAGTATCGTCGTGGACTCGCGATGTACGATCACGGCCCCGATCGCGTCGCCGAACCGTTCGACGCCTCGGCGCACAGCGGCGTCTCGCTGCGGCTTCAGGGCGGCATGTCATCGTTGGTGACCGAGCTGCACGAACGTGGGCTGCAGGCGGCCGTGCCGGTACGTGTGCACGCTGAGTCCTCGGTGCGCTCGGTCGTGCTGACCGTTCATGCCGACGGTATGCCGTCGGTGGCGGTTGCGGGCAACGGAATACACTGCTCCGCCGGAATGGTCGTGATGGCAGCGCCGCCACGGGTCGTCGCGCGCGACGTCACCTTCTTTCCGCCACTCTCAGCGGCGCTCCGCTCCGAGTTGCAACGCTCGGTGACGTGGATGGGACACGCGATGAAGTGTGCTGTCACGTACGAGCAACCGTTCTGGCAATTCGCCGACCGCTCCGGGCACGCGGTGAGCTGGCATGGGCCATTGCAGGAGATTCACGATGCCTCGATGCCGGCGTCTGCGGGAGCTCCGTCGACCTACGCCCTCATGGGTTTCGTGTCACCCTCCACGTCGGAGGCGAGACGGGCCTTCCGCCTGGCGCCGGCCGATGCACGCCGTTCGGCGGTCATCGCGCAGCTAACGCGACTCTTCGGCCCGGACGCTGCCCGAGCCACCGGTTACGTAGAGTATGACTGGGCGCGCGACGCCGAGAGCTGCGGTCCTGGCGACGACGCGCCGCCGAGTGAGCATCCGCGGTACGGGCACCCGGTGATTGACCAACTCACGTTGGACGAGTCCTGGCGTGGACGGCTATTCTGGGCGGGGGCAGAGAGCAGCAGCATCGACGGTGGCTACCTCGCGGGCGCCATCGCCTCCGCCGAACGGGCGGTAGCTTTGATGCAGCGTGCAAGCGAACCGAGCCTGCGGTGAGACCCGGCATGGTCATACGGGGTACGCACGGATGATGGATGCCCACACCCCTCACGGAGCCCTGATGTTCGGAATGAATTTTCTCCCCACGCGCCTAACCCGCCTGAGCGTCGCCGTGCCGGTCGTCGCCGCGCTGCTCGTCGCGATCCTTGCGGTGGCACCCGCCGGAGCACAGGGGACGGCGAAGGCCAAGGCGGCCTCGGCATCCCCTCCGCTCGTGGGCACGTGGTCGGGAACGGCGTCGGTTCCACTTGGTGACAGCACCATCGTCGTGCCGGTGACATATACCTTCCTGCAGTCCGGGGGCGCGATTACCGGAACGGCCCTGGTACCAGGTCAGGGCTCCGGACCAATCGCGAATGTCGTTCGCGAGGGCCCCCGCGTGCGCTTCCGGGTTACGGCGCCCGAGGGAAAAATTCTCGAGCACGACGGCACGATGCGCGCTGACGGCGCCATCGAGGGACTGGTGAACCTCGACAATCTCCCGGTGGCGAAGTTCAGGATCTCGCCGAAGCGGCAACCGTGACGGGCGGGTCGATCTGCAGCAGCTGAAACGCCGCATTTGACAGCAGGCAGTACCCGGTGAAGTAGTAGAGACCAGGCCCAGCGACGGCGGACAGGTTGGCCGTGCCCTCGGCCACGAGCAGCGCGATCAGCATCCCCACGGCAAAGACGTCGGCCATCGACCATTTGCTGATCGCCCGCACGAATCGGTACAGGCGCTGGCCCCACGGCGCGCGACGCAGCGCAAAGATCGGGATCAGCAGCGCCGCCTTGATAAGAGGAATGAGCACGCTGAACAGCAGGATGAGGCCGGCCACGAAGTGATTTCCCGATGCCCGGAGGCTAGTGATCGCTCCCACCACACTCCGCGTTTCATTGGACAGCTCACGCGTGGTGCCGAACAGTTCGAGAGTGGCGCGGATCGTCAGCACCGGCTCCACCAGTCCGGGCCAGAGCAATGCCAGCGACGCGACGGCCAGCAGAATGGCGAGTGTATTTCGCATAGTCAACGAAAGGCGATGCGACGTGGTATCGCTACCCAGTAGTCGAAGTCGAGGACCACCGTGGGATCGTAGACACCTGCTGCATCGCGATGAGGAAAGTCCGTGGCCACGCGGTCCTTCACGGCAACGGTCCGCACCCGCAGAAATCCGGCGTCGTCACGCTGCTCGTCCGGGGCGACATCGAGGATCTCCGACCACGCATGAATGGTGTCGCCGGCGAATGTCGGGCTCACATGGCGCCCCGCGTTGATACCCACGACCGCGAGCGCATTACCCAAACCGTTGAACGACAGCGCGCGCGCCATGCTGATGATGTGCCCGCCATACACAATGCGCTTGCCGAATCGTCCGCCGCGCTCGGTGAACAGATTGAAGTGCACCCGCGCCGTATTCTGGAAGAGCCGCGCCGCCGTCATGTGATCGGCTTCCTCGATCGTCATGCCATCCACGTGGTCGATGCGCTCGCCCACCGCGTAATCCTCCCATGCGTACGGGCTTCCCGCCAGCACGGCATCGTATTGGCCGGGGAGCGCGTGGAATGGTACGCGCAGCCGCGATGCCGCAACGGCGTCGGGGAGCTTCGGCACTACGGTGTCGCGGTCCACCGCCGCCGTGTCGCGCTTGCGCACCATCACCCAGCGCGCGTACGACACGACGTCCTCGTTCCGCTGGTTGACGCCTACCGATCGGACATACACAACGCCGGTTTCACCGTCGCGATTGGGCTTGGTGCCGAGCACCTGCGAAACGGTGGACACAGTGTCACCCGCGTAGACCGGTGCCCCGAAGCGGCCGTCTGCGTACCCGAGGTTGGCGATGGCGTTGAGCGAGATGTCGTTCACCGTCTTGCCGAACACGATGTGAAACACGAGGAGCGCATCGAGTGGCGACCGTGACAGACCCAGTGTTTCAGCGAACGGCGACGACGAGTTCCCCGCGAAACGCGAGCCGAACAGGCCCTGATATACCGCCGCGTCGCCGGATGTAATGGTACGCGGGGTCGCGTGCACCAGGGCTTCACCCACTACGAAGTCCTCGAAAAATCGGCCGGGATTGGTCTTTCCCGCGAGCATCGACGTCACGCGCTCAGCTCGCCGCGTAACCGTAGGCCGCAGCCAACTCGGGATCGCGCGTGGCCACCAGCCGAGCGAGGTCCACGATCACCTTGGCCTGCTTCCACGTCGCATCGTCCTGCATCTTGCCATCGATCATGGCCACACCATGGCCATCGGGCATGGCGTCGAGGATACGTTGCGCAAAGCGCACTTCGTTGACCTCCGGGCTGAAGACGCGCCGCGCGATGGCGATCTGGTTAGGCGCGAGCGACCATGCCCCGGCGCATCCCATGACGAACGCGTTGCGGAACTGCGCCTCGCACCCTGCCTCGTCGCGGATGTCACCGAACGGTCCGTAAAAGGCCCGGATGCCGTACGACATGCACGCGTCGACCATGCGCGCCACCGTATAATGCCAGAGATCCTGCTGCGCGAAGGAGCGCGTGCTCCCGTCTGCCTGCGGATCGGCCAACACCCCGTAAAACGGATGGCCGCCGCCAACACGGGTGGTCTTCATCCCGCGCGAGGCTGCGAGATCGGCGGGGCCGAGACTCATGCCGTGCATCCGCGGGCTCGCGCCGGCAATGGCCTCCACGTTCTTCACGCCTTCGGCCGTCTCAAGGAGCGCGTGCAGCAGAATCGGACGCGTGCGGCCATGCTTCGCCTCGAGCAATGCGAGATACTGATCGACAAAGTGAATATCCCATGGTCCCTCCACTTTCGGGATCATCACGACGTCGAGCGCGTCGCCGGTTTGTGCCACGATCTGCGACAGATCGTCGAGAAACCACGGACTGAAGATGCAGTTCACGCGCACCCACAAGCCGGTACTCTCGAAATCGTTGCTGCGCGCCACCTGGATGAAGCCGGTCCGCGCCGCATCCTTGTCCTCGATGGCGATCGCATCCTCCAGATTTCCGCAGAGCACATCACACTGTGTTATCATCTCCGGGATGCGCGCGCGAATCTTCTCGAGGTGCGGCGGGAAAAAATGCACCATGCGTTCGGCACGGACCGGCAGTTCGCGATAGGGCGCCGGAGCGCCGATAGCGAGCGGCTTGTAGAAATTGCCTGGTAGCTTCATCAGGGAAGGCCGGGAAAGGACGAAGAACGAGCTCTGAAGATCAGCGCGGACCAGCTACGACGCCATCGGCATGCAGGCGGGCAATCTCACGTTCGGAGAGCTGTAACAGTGCATGCAGGATCTCATCGGTGTGTTCCCCGAGCTTCGGTGCGACACGCGCGGGAAGTGCGTCGACTGCACCAAAACGGAGCGGATGTCCAGGAGCAAGATAACGACCAACCGTCGGCTGATCGATCCACTCGAAGAGCGGATTGCCGGCGGAGCAGTCGGCGTCCTCCGTGAGCGCTTCACGAATCGTGCGGTACGGCGCCCATGTTACCCGCTGCGCATCGAATACCGTACGGATATCGGCGAGCGTGCGTGCTGACACCCACACGCGTACCAGATGCTCCAATGCGTCGCGCGCGCGGAAACGGTCGCCTTCGGTAGACAGATCGAACGACGTCTCTGCCGCCAACGCATCGAACGCGTGTCCGAGCCCGGTGGCGTTCCGCAAGGTGGACCACTGCATGTCCGTGAGACCGACAATCATGATCCGCTGGTCGTCGCGCGTGACGAAGTCGCGACCGAATGCACCGTACAGCGCATTGCCATGACGCAACCGATCCGTGTCGTTCACCTGCACTTCCGCGATCATCCCCAGATTCCCGATGGACGCGAGGGCGACATCCTTGAGCGCCAGCGTCACCAACTGCCCGACGCCGGTACGGGTGCGATGCCGCTCGGCGGCCAGCAGGGCGATCGCGATCTGGTGTCCGGCAATCAGGTCCCACGAGGGGAGCACGTGGTTGACCGGATCGGGATCATGGACTGGTCCTGTGATGGCGGGTATTCCCACTTGAGGATTCACCGTGTAATCCACCTCGGAGCTGCCATCACGACGCCCCAGGAGATTCACCATGATCAAATCGGCGCGATGTGCACGCAGTGCGTCGTACGACAGCCACCCCTTCGCAGGAAAGTTGGTGCTGAACAGTCCGCCGTCATCGCCCGGTGCGCAGATCAGCTGCGTGAGCAACGCCTGTCCGCGGGGATCACGAAAGTTCACCGCGATCGAGCGTTTCCCTTTGTTCATCCCGGCCCAGAAGAGGCTCGTGCCGTCGGCCGTCACCGGCCACCGGTTCGCATCCAGCCCACCGCCGATGGGATCAAAGCGTATGACATCGGCTCCCAACTGCGCGAGCGTCATCCCTCCCAGCGGCGCGGCCACGAACGCCGACCCCTCCACGACGCGCATCCCGCTCAGAATTCCCGTCGAAGATCCGCTCATGTCAGATTACCCGCTGCTGACGCAGCGTTTCGATTTCTGCGGCGCTCAAACCGAGCACGTCGCGCAACACTTCGTCGGTATGCTGACCCAGACGCGGTCCGAGTGAGCGAATGCTGCCCGGGGTTTCCGACATGGTGGGCACCGTGGCCGGTACGATCACCGACTCCCCGGTATCCGGCTCGTCCATGGCCACAAGATTGCGGCGTGCATGGAACTGCCGGTCGCCGAAGATGTCGGCGATGTTGTTGAGCGGGCCGGCGGGGGTGTCCGCAGCATAGCACCGGTCGAGCACCTCCTCGCGCGTCAGCGAGCCGCACCAGTCACGTACGATCTCGTTCACATCGTGCCGATGCGCCAGGCGCGTTTTCTGCTCGCCGTAGGTGCTGTGCGATGCCAGCTCCGGCCGCGACATAGCCAGACACAACCGCATGAACAGCTTATCGGTCGCACAGGAGATCGCGACCCACTTGCCGTCCTTGGTTGCGAAGTGTCCATGCGGACAGGCAAAGTCGTTGTGCGACGAACCGAGTCGCTCTCGCACCAGTCCGTACATGCTGAACGCCGGCGCCAGCTCCTCAGTACATCGGAACACCGACTCGTACAGCGCGGCGTCCACCACTTGCCCCTCACCGGTGGCGTCGCGGTGTCGCAGCGCCATGAGCACGCCGATGCAACCGTACAGTCCGGTCATGTAGTCGCCAAGCGTGGTCGATCCCGGCGTGACTGGCGTGCCTTTGGGCATCCCGGCGAGATACGCGATACCGCCCACGGCATGCGCCACCCGCGCGAAGCCGGGACGTTCGGCATAGGGGCCGGTTTGCCCATAGCCCGTGACGCGCAGCATGATGAGGCGCGGGTTGATCGTGCGCAGCACCTCCCAGCCGAGTCCCCACTTTTCGAGAGTGCCAGTGCGGAAGTTCTCGCACAGCACATCGGTTTCAGCGATGAACCTCTTGAAGATCTCCACGCCTTGCGAACGGCGGAGGTCGAGCGTCACGGAGCGCTTGTTGCGCGATTCGCTGAGCCACGTGAACGTATCGCCGCGCTGTGACGGCGTGCCGAATCGACGCAGGCCGTCGCCGCCGATCGGATGCTCGATCTTGAGCACATCGGCACCGAACTCGCCGAGCACCGTTGCGCAAAAGGGTGCCGCGATGATCGTCGCGATGTCCATCACGCGAATCCCCGCCAGCGGCAACGATGCCGGTTCAGGTATCTGGGTCATGTCGTCGCTCAGATAATACGATGTTGGCGGAGCCGCGCGATCTCGGCGCTGGCGAGTCCCAGCAGATCACGCATGATCTCGTCGGTGGCATCGCCGAGGGTGGGCCCGAGATTGGTGATCCGGCCGGGCGTCGCCGAGAGGGTGGGCACCACCCCCGGAACGACGACCTCACCCACGTCATCTTCCACGATGCGGACAAGATTGCCGCGCGCGGCGAATTGCTCATCTTCGAAGATGTCCGCGATACTGTTCACCTTCCCCACCGGTACGTCCTTGGCAAGGCACCGTGCGAGCACCTCGTCGCGGGGCAGTGACGCGACCCACTCCACGACTACCTGATTCACCGTGTCGCGCGCCTTGAGTCGCGTGCGCATGTCGCCATAGAGACTGCTCGACGACAGATGCGGCTGCTCCATGGCGAGCGCGAGCCGTTCGAACATCTTGTCGGTGGTGCACGCGATCGCGATCCATTTCTGGTCCTGCGTCCGGAAGTGTCCGTGCGGGCACGCCACAAAGCTGCCGGAGCCCTCGCGCTCGCGGACCTTGCCATCGGCACCGTAGGCGGCGGCGATTTCCTCAAGCACGCGGAAAACCGCTTCATAGATGCCCACGTCGATCATCTGCCCGCGTCCGGTGGATTCCTGGTGCCGGAGCGCCACGAGTATGCCGATCGCACCGAACAGGCTGGCGATGTAATCGCCGAGTGGGACGGTCCCCGGGAGCACCGGCGTCTCCCCCGGGAAGCCACACAGGTAGTTCAGGCCGCCGAACGCCTGGGCGATGTGGGCGAAACCGGAGCGGCGGCGATACGGGCCGGTCTGTCCGTATCCCGACACGCGCAACATCACCAACCGCGGATTGGCGGCGTGGATATCTTCCCATCCCAGTCCCCATTCTTCCATGGTGCCGGGACGGAAATTTTCGATGAGCACATCGGACTTCTGCACCAGTCGCAGAAAAAGGGCTACCCCTTCGGATTGACGCAGGTCGATGGTCACCGACTTGCGGTTGCGCGCTTCACTGAGCCAATTAAGGCTGGCGTCCTCACGGGGCGAGGGCGTACCGAAGCGACGCATGGGATCGCCCGCAATCGGATGCTCCACTTTGAGAACTTCCGCACCGAACTCGCCAAGAATGGAAGCGGCATACGGTCCGGCGAGAAAGTTGCCGACGTCGATCACCCGTACGCCGTGCAGAGGCAATGCTGCGGGCGCTGCGTCCTGCTGTTCCGCCACCAATTCCTCCGTCCGTTGACCGTGAAGCTGCCGACCGTGTTCCCTAGACACGTCCGCGCCGTCCGTAACGTGCTTCGCCGCACGCAGCCGCGCCAATCTCCACCCGTTTTCGCTTACCGGACTGACCCGGATGGTAACGGGCCAACCCCACGCCTGCGGTGAGCGCCGCCCAGTCACTTGCGGCCTGGATCGGCACCACGGATACCCAGGACGACGACCTGTCTCCGGCTCAAGCCGCATCGGTTGCTGCCATGCTCGATCGCCGCGCCCTGTCGCTCAGCGTGGGCGATCCGCTTCCGGCGCTTTGGCACTGGTTCTATTTCCTGCCGCGCGCGCCGCAGATGCTGCTCGACGTGGATGGCCATCCACAGCGTGGCGGGTTTCTCCCGCCGATTCCGCTGCCACGGCGCATGTTCGCCGGGGCACAGCTCTCATTTCGGCAACCGTTACGCATCGGCGTGCCCGCGACGCGCCGCGGCGAGATCGTGCGCATCGAGCACAAGAACGGTCGCAGCGGCCCACTCGCGTTCGTCACGGTGTCGTATCGTATAGAACAGGACGGAGTGCTCTGCATCGAGGAACGCCAGGATATCGTGTACCGCGAACCGGGCTTGCCGATTCCGATGCCGGCGTTGCATCCGTTTCCGGCGCTCCCGGCCGGCGCGACCGCCCGCCTGCTCCGTCCCGATACGCGTCTGCTTTTCCGCTTCTCGGCACTGACCTACAACGCGCATCGTATTCACTACGATCGCGCGTACGCCCTGCACGAGGAGGGATACCCGGCGCTCGTCGTGCACGGCCCGCTCTCGGCGGTGCTGTTGGCCGATCTCGTGGAGCAGACCATGCAAATCGCGATGCACACCTTCCACTTCAAGGGCGTCAAGCCACTCTTCGACGAGCGCCCGATGCGCCTTGTTGCCATGCCGAACGACAGCGGTATCGCACTGGAGGCCCAGGCGTGCGACGGCAGCGTGGCCATCGAGGCCAGCGCTACCTGCTGACGAACATTCGGGTCAGCGCAACCGTCGCTCTGCCGTGCTCGGCGTTACGTTGCGGCCATCAAGGTAAAGCGGAACGTCGACCCCACGCCGAGCGCTGTGTCCACGGTCGCCTCACCGCCGTGCGCTTCCACGAAGGTTTTCACGATGGCGAGTCCGAGCCCGGTCGAGCCTGCCTTCTCGCTCTCCCGTTCTCCCTTTTCGAAGACGCGCTGACGACGGTCGGCGGCGATGCCGGCGCCATCGTCGCGCACGTATAGCTCGGTCTCGCCGGTGACGTCGTTACGCGACGCCCCGATTGTCACGGTACCGCGCGGCGTATGTTCGATGGCGTTGGCAATGAGATTTTGCAAGATGCGCCGCAACAGACTGGCGTCGGCGTTCACCTCGCAGTCGTCCGGCACCATGTTCACCAGAGTCGTGCTGTCGGTCCCCGCCACGGGGTTGATGTCATGAATGAGCGACTCCACCAGCGGCCACAGGTCGAAAGTGCGCCGTTCGAGCTTCACCCCCGACTCGGTAACGAGGTTGGCGTTCTCCTCGATCACCTTGTTCACCAGCACTTCCAGATGTTGCACGTTGCGATCGAGCGCCCTCCACATGCGCGCCGCTTGCGGCGTGGCAGCACTGGCATCGGAAAGCAGCAGTTCGAGCACCCTGGCTGACATGGCGATCGCACTCAGCGGCGTACGCAGGTCGTGCGCGACAAACGCCAGATACTCTTCACGGCGGCTTCGCACGTCGAAGGCCTGCTGCGTGGCATAGGACTGCACCGCAGAACCGATCGCACCGTCGAGGAGCCGATTGAGTACGTAAAACGGCTCGCCCTGCATGCTCAGCGAATGACGCTCGGCAAGGTCGTGAACGCACTCGCGCAGAATATTGTACTCCGCAACCACTTCCTCGATGTCGAAGGTATCGGTGAGCCGCTGCAGGCCATGCGTCGGAGCGCTCCCGTCGGCGAGCGCACGGGCGATCGTCTCGTCCGACCCGGAACGCAGCGCCGCCGATAGCTCCGCGAGCAGCACCGGGATATGGTCGTTGAGCGTCGGCGTGTCCAGATCTTTCGCCGAGGGCAATTCGCGTACAGCCACACGCCAGCCAGCGAGCAGATTCTGCTGCTCCTGTTCAATCAGCAGCGCCAGCGCTTTCATCGTTTCGGTACGCATGCCCATCGGCTCCGGTGGAAGTCGTGAAATCGTGCCCTATCGTCCTCGACGTGGCGATGAATACGCCTCTGCTATCCCCCGCCCCTCAGTTCGCCAGCCTGGCCGTGTAACGCGCGATGCGCGCGGCGTTCGCGCCGACGTCGCTGCGTCCCACGCGCGAGACCGACCGCACGTCGATCCGTGCTCCCGCTTCGCGCGTGCGAATCCGCACGACCACGTCGTCCTTGAAGCCGAACCACGTCGTCGTTACGGTGGCTTCGATCCGCCCGGCTGCAGAGTCGGCGACGACGATCGTCCATCCCATATCGGTTGCAGCTTTCAGCGACCGCCCAAACGCTTCGCCGGCTGACAGCGGGACATCGATTGGCTGGATACGCGGATACGCAGCGCGCTGCAATGCCGCGAGACTGTCGCCCTCGTACTCCGTACTGTTCGACGCGTCGGCTCGGAGCAGCAGCACGTCAACGAACCGGGGGGGATCGGCGGTGTCGGTGCTGATATCATGAATCGGCGGCACATTGCGCGCCCGCTGTTGCAACGTGTACGGTACTGCAAAAGTGACACCAGCGAGCAGCAACGCCACGAACAGTCCCGCGCGTGATGCCCGGTGTGAGCTGCCGCGCGCCACGAGCAGCGCGGTGAGCGACAGCGCAAAAGCGGCGAGACCGACGTACGCCGCATAGCGAAGCAGCGAGAGTCCGACGCGGAAATCCCAGACGCCGGCGCGCGTTCCGAGTCCCGACGCCAACAGCATTGCCGCACCGATCGCTGCCGCGCACAGCGCCAGCAGGCGAAGGGCTGTCACATGGTTGCGGTAGAGGTCGACTGGGCGGACGACGATTCCATCACGGCCGGGCTGGTACCCGGGAAGGCCACGAGCCCCAGCCCCAGTCCTTTCAGCTTGTTCTGCCAGAGCAGCTGTCCGGACGCGGCTTCGAGACAGAAAAGCTCACCGCCTGCACCACCATAAACGCGATCACCATCCACCTGGACGGTCACGAACGTCGCGGTCTTGAGCCTGGTCCGCCACAGCTCTTCTCCGGAGTTGGTGTGGATGGCTACCACATGGCAACCCACGCCGATGAAGAGGACGTCCTGCTTGCGGGCACGTGACATCAGTTCTCGCTCCGTCGTTGGGTTTCCTGCAGTTCAGCCTTTTCACGAAAGGTGAGCATCCCCCCGCACTGCGTACACAAATAGTTGCCCGTGCGCTTGCCGAGATCATACTCGCGCGCCAGCGCCGGGTGATCGCACGGCGAGCCCCCCCATTCCTGCTGCAGCGCGACGGCGCGCTTCTTCTGCATCAGCGCGCCCGGAGGGCGGCGACGTCGCGGAAGCGCACCAGGCGTCTGGTCTCTTCGTCGTACAGCGCGAGCCGCAGGGCACGTACCCCCATACGAATTGTCATCGAGGGCGCGCGCTCGAAGATCGGATTGTCGTCATGCGCTTGCTGGAGTCGATAATTCGGGATGCGCGGCCCGATGTGATGCACGTGATGCAGCCCGATGCTCCCCGTGAACCATTGCAGCACCGGATGCAGGCGCAGATGTGAGCTGCCGGTAATGGCTGCGGTTGCGTAATCCCACTCCCCGTGCGACTCCCAGTAGGCATCCTCGAACTGATGCTGCACGTAAAAAAGCCAGATACCGGCCGCCGCCGCGAGATACATGCACGGGAAATACACCAGCAGCACGGCGCGCGGGCCCCAGAGCAGAACCGCTGCAGTGACGGCCGCCGCAATGGCAATGTTGGTATGCCATACGCTGTACAGCTGCTTGGTCTTCGTCGCCTTGCTCCGTCCACGGAAGCGCTGGTTGAGCATGAGATGCAAGGGCCCCACCAGCAACAACGACAGTGGATGACGGACGAGTCGGTAGAGCACCCGACCGCGGGTGTCACGCGTCAGATATTCGCGCACCGTCATCGTCGGCACGTCGCCATGGCCGCGGCGGTCGAGGTCCCCCGATGAGGCATGGTGCAATGAGTGATCACGACGCCACTGGCCGAAGGGTGTGAGCGTCGCGACGCCGGTAAGGAATCCCAGCGAGTCGTTGACGCGCGCCCACGGCAGAAACGAGCCGTGCGAACAGTCATGCATGATAATGAAGGTGCGTATCAGCAACCCGGCACCAGGGAGCACGAGAAGCGCGGTCACCCACGGCGCCCGGTCGATCGTGAGATACATCGCAGTAAACACGAGTGCCAACGGCACCAGCGTATTTGCCACCTGCCAGAGCGCGCGCCGGATGTCCGGTCCGGCATACCGCGCTACGATGGCGGTCCACTCCCCGCGAGGAATGTCCAAAGTGCGGGACTCGACAACTTCAGCCATGCAAACCACGACCTGGAAAACGAGGGATGGGGCGCGGGGCGCGCCGGGAACCGAAAACTCTCATGATAAGACACTTTTACAACGCCGCCGTTCTCTGAGACGTTGCCGAGGCTGGCCGAACGGGCGCAGAGGGCAGGACATCGCGCTCAGCGTCAAGGCGGGCCCGCCGAGCAGCGATCGGTACCCCTTTGAAGCGCTGAATTAGCGTGAATGATAAGACGACAGGTCAGGTTTCTGCCTTTGCGGAGGACCATCGAGGCATGGTAAACCCGATGCCCGTTGTGCAGAAAGCGACGGTCGACTCCCGCCTGTCACAATTGTGCGCCATACTCCACCGACCGGTCTCTTGGCCGCAACTGCCCCCACCCGCCCCGCTCCGACCTCTCCTCCATGCGCCGTCCGACCACCTCCGCTGCACTTGCCGCACCTGCCATATTGGCGGCACTGACGCTGATCACGTCGCTCGCACCTACCCTTCAGGCTCAGCAGTATCCCACCAGCTGGGATCCGGCGTTGCTTCAGCGCCCCGACGTGCGTTCGGCCATCTCGCACCTTGAACAGCAGTTTCCGCAGCAGATGGAGGAATGGATCCGCATCGCCGAGCTGCCGGGAAAGTCGAGGCTCGAGCAGCAACGGGGGGCGTACGTGAAGCGGGTGTTCGAGCAGGAGAAGCTCGCGGTTTCCGTCGACTCCATCGGCAACGTCACGGGCATCCGCCGCGGGACCGGTGGCGGTCCGCAGATCGTGATCGCCGCGCACATCGACATCGTCTTCCCACCGGAAACCGATACCAAGGTGCGGCGCTCAGGGGACACGCTCTTTGCCCCGGGCATCGGCGACAACACCGCGTCGGTCGCCAACATGCTCGCCACGTTGCGTGCGATGAACGTCACCGGATTCACGAGTAAAGGGGACATCGTCTTCATTGCCACAGTGCAGGAGGAGCTCGGACTCAAGGGAATGGAGTACTGGCTGCAGCACAATCCGGCCCCTGACCTGCTCATCGTTCCGGACGGGCAATACGGTGTGGTTTCCTACGGCGCACTCGGCATTTACTGGACAAAGTATGTGTTCACAAGCCCCGGTGCGCACACGCTGTCATCACGCGGTACGCCCACACCGGTAAAGGCGATCGCCGAGATGATCGACAGCCTGTACGCGCTCCAGTTTCCCGCACTTCCCGACGGCGCGGTCTTGAACGTCGGGCAGATCCACGGCGGAAATATTTTCAACGCGGTGCCGCAGGAGCTGTACCTCACCGTGGACTTGCGTAGCCCCGATGCGGCGCTGCTCGACTCTCTCGACACCATGATCGCGCGGATGGCTATCACGGTGGCGCAGCGGCAAAAAGTCGGGGTGCGTATCCAGGTAGAACAGAAAAGCCGCGCGGGTGGCACCGAAAAGCAGCTCGCCGGTGCCCGAGCCCATCCGTTGGTGCAGACGGCGATCGACGTGAACCGCGCGCTGGGCATTCAGGCAGGGATGCCCGGCGCAACAGAGGCAGTCGCGACCGGTGCGACCGACGCCAATCCGGGCGTCGTGCGAAAGATTCCGAGCATTGCCATCGGCGGCGCGCAAGCCAACGGCGCGCATCAGCTCACCGAGTATGCGCTCGCTTCAACCGCGCTGCCGAGCACCAAGCTGCTCTACCTGCTCACCGCGACTTTCGCCGATGGCGTGAAGGTCGTTTCCCCAACGCCGAAGATCGTTCCGTAGGACGCTCGGGTGTTTTTCGCCTCGCCGCACGCCGGATACCGATGTAGAGCGTGTGCATCGGTCCGGCGCTGTCGTGCGCTCGCACCTGAATCGTGCGCACGGTGAGTCCGGCGTATTCGAGGGCGTGCAGGAAGCGCGGGTCTTCCCCGACAGACCAGTAGACGATCGTCCCTCCGGTGCGCAGCGCCGCGATGGTGCGCTGAATCCCGCGTGCCTCGTACAGCCGGGCGTTCTCCGACATGAGCATGCCGTCGGGGCCGTTGTCGGTATCGAGCATGATGGCATCGAAGCCGCCCACGGACTTCTCAAGGACGTTGCTGACGTCGTCGTGCACCACGCGCACGCGCGGGTCGCGCATCGCGTCGACGGAGATGTGGTAATCAGGATTGGCGTTCCACGCGATCACTTCCGCCAGCAACTCGGCCACCACCACCTCGGCGTCTTCCCCGAGATGCTGCAGCGCCGAGCGTAACGTAAAGCCAAGCCCCAGCCCGCCGATGAGTACGCGTACCTGCGGAATATGAGACAGCGGCGCGCACGCGACTTCAGCGAGCGTGTCCTCAGAGAGATGACGACGCGTGGACATAAGCTCCACCCCACCGGCCCGAATGAGGTACGCGCCGTCGTGGCGGAACAGCGAAAGCAGCGTCCCGTTGGGCGTCTGGGCGTCGCCGAGTCGTTCGAGTGGCTTCATGGGTGATCGCGACCTGACGTTAGGTGCCGAGCCGGGCGCGCAGGAACGCAACGGTCTTTGGCCACGCCTCTCCAGCCGCTGACGCGTTGGCCAGGTTCCTTTCCTGATCACGGAGGAAACCATGCCCGGCGCCTTCGAAGATGTGCGGTTCGTAGGATTTTTCCAGACGCTGCATGGTGGAGTCGGCGGCAGGAATGGTGGCGTTGATGCGCGCGTCGTTACCACCGTAGAGCCCAAGGACCGGCGCAGCGATCTGCGCCATCTGTTCAGCGCTCGGCGGCGAGCCGTAGTACACGACGGATGCCCCGAGCCTGGGCGACGTGGTCGCGTGCAGAAACGAGCGAGCACCGCCCCAACAGAAGCCGACGATACCGTACTTCGGCAGCGCCGCCGGCAACGACATGCCGTACTGAGCCACGGCATCGAGAATGCGGGTGCCGATCTCAGGGGTCACCTTGCCGATTGCCGCCCGACCCTGATCCGAGGTGGGATCGGCTTTGAGGTCACCGGAACGAAACATGGTGGTAAGATCGGGGGCGATCCCGATGAAGCCGTCGGCCGCGAGCTGATCCGCCACGCCGCGCGTCCACGTATTGATGCCGGTGTTCTCGTGCAGCGCGATTACCACAGGCGCCTTGTCCTTGCGCTCGGGGTACACCACCCACGCCATCACGCTGTCGGTGTCGTTCACCTTGATCGCCACCCACTCGGCGTGCCTTGGCGAGGCGGCGATCCGCGCCGCCGCCGTGGTGGCACTGGCGGGAATATTCGCCGGTTGCACGACAGGCGAGACCCCCTTCGCTGCGCCGTTATGCCGATTGTCAGGCAGGTCGTAATTGTCGTGCATGTCGTGCGTCGCGTGGTCGTCAGACACGGGAGCCGCCTGAACACGTCCGGCGGCGTATCCGCCTCCGGCAATAGCCAAGGCGGCAGTAACTCCAAGAATCATACGCATAGGGACTCCGTGCGGTTTGAAGGCGGGCGTGTACTCGTTTGGTCGAAACGATCGTCGGGGCAATCTATCGGGTGCCGAGCGGGGATGACTACAGAAACGCGCGGACCGTGACGTACCGATCCGCGCGTTCCGACGGCCTGCACATTCTCGGCAGGCGATTCCCTACATCGCCACCGCCTGCAGATCCCGCAGGGCTTTCTGCAGCATCTCCATCTTCTCGGTGTCGCAACTGCGGCTGCGGTCGAGATCAGCCACCAATGCAGTCAGCGCGGCGTTACGGGCCGCACCGTTCGCGCTCTCCGCCGCCGAGATCGACGAGCGAATCGTGCTGACGCGTGCCGCATTCACGCAGCCCTTGCGCTCCAGCTGGTCGGTAAACGCTTTCGCCAGCGCGAAGCTGGGCGGCCACACGATCTTCGGCTGCCCCTGCGCGTTCAGGTAGTCCCACTTCACCGTGTTCGCCGCGTCGATCTCGTTCTGCGAGATGTACTCGCTCGGCACCAACTGCACGACGTCCATGCCGCGGGCAATCTCGGAGCTCACGATATTGCCGTTATACCAGTACACCGACCACGAGCCGCCCATCTCCATCCGCGTGCTGTCGACCGGGCCTCGGTCGAAGCTCGCGATCTCCTTTGGCTTCGACGCGTCCGTCCAGTCGAATACCGAGATGCCGCCCTGATACCACGCCTGTACCATCACGTCGCGGCCGGGAATCGGAATCAGCGAGCCGTTGTGCGCCACGCAGTTCTCGTTGGCAGTCTGGTACGTGGGAATCTTGTAGTAACTCTTGAACACCAGCTTCTTGTTCACGATCTCAAAGATGGCGTTCGCCCCCCACTCCGGCTTGTCACCGGCGCGGCACTTGGGTGCGCCGCCGCCGCCCCATTCGTCGGAAAAGAGAATCTTCGACCCATCGTTGTTGAACGTCGCCGAGTGCCAGTACGCGAAGTTCGAGTCCACGACCGCATCGAGGCGTACCGGCGCGACCGGGTTGCTGATATCGAGCAGCAGACCGTAGCCTTCACAGGCACCACCCGCCAGCCCTAGCGACGGGTATACCGTGATGTCGTGGCACTGCGACCCCTCGCCGACCGTCGTGGACACGGTCGGTGCCTTGTCCATCCCCTGCGCTTTCAACATCGCTTGAACGCGAGTGGTCACGAGCACCCGAGCTTGCGCAGTATCAGCGGCCGAAGGTGTGGTGGCGCCGCGCGCCTTCATGATGCCGTCGATCACCGGTTGCGAAAACTGATCGGGGAGTATGATTTCCTCGCCCGTCGCCGGGATCGTCGCCGTGAACGCCCCCTTTGCAATAGCCGCCTTCGTCTCGGCGATCTCGGCGGCAGACGCCCCATGCGTCTTTGATGCACCAAGTCCGGCGAAGATGTTCGCACGTCCTACCACCGCAGCCTGCGCCGGACTGGCAAGAGGCACCTTGATGATCTCGATGCGCAGTCGCGCCGAATTTGCGTCAGTGCTGGGCGCGGCGTCACACTCCGACAGCTCGCCCGTCGGGCGGATGTTGGAGGAACCCGACACATAGATGTACACGTTCTCGCGATCCTTCGGATCTTCGAGCACCGTATGCGTGTGCGAGCCACGACAGGTCTGCACGTTGGCGACGAGCTTCGGCTCCCTGATGTTGCTGATGTCGAAGATGCGCACACCGCGAAGGCGGTCCTTGCTCACCACGCCCGTTGTGCCACCCGGCTTGCAATCGATGCGGCCGTTGAGGGCTTCGGCCGACATGAACATCAGATTCTTGTAGACAGAGACGTCGTTCTGCGACGCTGGACATTCGTACGCCACGACCAGCTTCGGCTCAGCAGCATTGCTGATGTCCCAAATCACCGGACCGTTGTAGTTGCCCTGGATCACGTAGTTGCCCGAAAAGGCAAGGTCCGAATTCGTCTCGCCCAGAAATCCCTTCGGGGAGACGGCCTTGGCGACGACCTTCAGGTTGGACGTGTACTCTGCCGCGTCGAACAGGCCGGCCCGGAGCGCATTGCGGGGATCCGTCGCGGGCGTGGGCGCCGTGACAGGCTGCTGTTGGGATGCGCAGGCGGACAGGGCGGCAACAGCCGCCGTCAGCGCCGCGCGCATGATATGAAGGTGCATCGAAGCTCTCGGTTGGCGTGGAGAGGAACGTCCCGGCGGAGCCGGCCGAAGATCGTGGAAGATCGCGCAAGACCGCGCAAGTCAGCGAGCGTGCGGCCGCCGACCCGACAGAGCAGATCAGCCCTATAATATCAGATATTACGGTTAGAGCCACGAATCGTTTCGGCACGGGGCCGCCAGTGCGCGTTCGATGACCCCACACGCCGCGCCCGCTCCCGGCTCATGGGCCACAACGTCCGCCACCTCGCCGGCCCGCTTCGCGTACGATGGCGTGGCCAGCAGCGTGGAGATTTCCCGGGCGACGCGCCCGGCACGATAGCGCCCCGGATACAGCGCTCGCGCGACACCGAGCCGAGTGAGACGCCACGCATTGTCCGGCTGATCGTTGGCGTGCGGCACGGCCAGCTGCGGACGGCCAGAGGCGAGTGCCGTGCCGGTGGTGCCGACGCCGCAGGGATGCACCACCACCGAAGCGAAAGGAAAAAGCAACGAGTGCGGCGCACTCTCTACCACCAAGGCGTTTGGCGGCGCGATGGCGCGGAGACGTGCGGTATGGTGACGGCCCGCCAGCAGTACGGCACGGGCTCCAAGCTTCTGAACCGCCCCGAGACTTTCGTCCCAGAAGCGGTCGCCCACCTCAACCAAGGCGCTGCCGAGGGTGAACACCGCCGGCGCCGGGCCGTCGCGCAGAAATTGCTGCACTTCGCTTGTCAGTGTGGCACCGTACTGCTCGTCGTAGCGCAGCTGTCCGGTGACCGTCACGTTGGGCGGCCAATCGGGAAAAGGCGTGCCGAGCATCCGCGAGAAGAGCGCGAGCACACCCTGCGGCGCATGCTGCCCTTCGAACAGCGGATTCGCACCCCGGGCAAGACCCAACGAGCTGCGGAATCGCTGCACTGGTTCTACCCATCGCGCTCCCACTGAGCGGCCTCCCGACGCCAGCCAGGGGGCACTCCACTGCAGCAGCGGCCACGGCAGATGACGCAGCCATGGCGCCATCGGCGGCAGCACGGGTTCGTGTCGCGACATGAAGTTCAGCGGCGACAGAATCGAGGAGATCCACCGTACTCCCGTTTGCTGCGCCACGATCGGTGCGGTCAGCGCCGCCGGATGACTCACCAACAGGTCGGCGCCGTGCACCGCGCGCGTGAGCGCCGCGTGCGAGTCGGCCAGGAACGGCGCGAGCACGTCGCGAAAGATGACCTCGGCCCCGTGCCGAGGATGCGTGACGCGACGCACGAGATCACGATCGAGATCCGGATCGGCATCCGGCGCGCCCGCCTGAAAGTCCAGCCCGGCGGCGCGAATCACCGATTCGTAGTACTGCGGCATGCACAATACCACGTGATGGGCGCGTGCGCGCAGCGCAGCGCCAAGCGCGAGATACGGATTGACGTCTCCGTACGACCCCCAACTGGTGATGACAATGCGCGACATGGTCGCAATCTAACGCACGGGAATGTAGATCCCGCCATGCTGATAGAAAGCGTGCCGCTCCGTTACTGCCTTGGAAATTCTCGTCGCTGTCGGACTTGTCATCCTCGGTCTTGCACTACTCGCCGGTGGTGGTGAGACGTTGGTGCGTTTGGCCGTGAGCATCGCGACGCTGGCCGGAGTCACTCCGGCCGTCATCGGGCTTACCGTGGTTGCGGTAGGCACGTCGCTCCCGGAGCTCGCGGTGAGTGTGATCGCGGCACGCGCCGGACAACCGGATATCGCGGTCGGCAACATGATCGGCTCCAACATCTTCAATACCCTTGGCATTCTCGGCACCTCCGCGCTGATCCTCTCTGTGCCGATCTCCCCGACCGTCGTGACCCACGACATGTGGTGGATGATCGGTACGGCGCTGCTGCTCTTCCCGATCATGCGCTCCGGGCTGAAGATCAACCGACTGGAAGGCGGTGTGCTGTTCGGCATTTACGTGGTGTATGTGACGTTGCTTCTGCGCGCAGGGTAAGGCGCGCCGCAAGCGTAGTGCGGTGCCGAAGCAGACACCGCTCCGGCACCTTCACCATCAATGGGCGACTGCCGCCTCGACGAACGCGGCCCTGTGATCCTTCGCATACGCCGAAAAGGTACGCGGCACATGTCCCGTGATCACCTTTACCGCATCCGTGATACGCTCCGCATAGCCGAGCTTGAAGTAGCCGAGAATGCCCAGCATCATCTCCGCGTACTCGGCCGGCAGCCCGGCGCCGAGCAAGCCGGCGCGCATCGCGTCGGGGCTGACCTCTTCGTATCGAATGGTGCGATCGGCCTCGCGGCTCAGGATGCGCGCAACCTCGTGATGGTCGAGCGCTTCTTCTCCGGTAAGATCGAACGCGCGATTGTCATGGTCACTCGTTCGTAGCAGTGCGGCCGCCGACGCAGCGATGTCACGCGTATCGATGAAGCTGCCCTTGGCGTCCCCGGTGGGCAGCTGGATCGCACCGGCGTGTGTAATGCCATGAAGCCAGTAGGAGTTGAAGTTCTGCATGAACCAGTTGGGACGGATCACGTTCCACGCCATTCCGGACGTTTCAAGCTGTAGCTCCAACTTGCGAAACGGAGACGTCGGGTCGGCGTCGGCGCCCATTGCCGTCATCAGTATCACTTTTCGCACGCCTGCAGTGCGCGCCGCGCTGATCACCGGGCCCAGCAGCTCGTACTGGTTCGCATGACCTGGGGGGGACATCAGGAAGACCGCATCTACACCGGTGAGCGCCGCCTCCGTTCCCGCCCCCGTGACAAAATCGAGGTGCGCCTGCCCCTCGCCCGCCACTCGGCTCGTCGCGCGCCCCACGGTCGCCCCTGCCTCTACGAGTAGCCGTGACAACTCCCTCCCTACCGTGCCACTCGCGCCCGTCACCAGAATTGTCTGCGTCATCGCTCCGTCCATCGGTTTGAGGTGAAACAGCAAGGTGGCGATTATCTGTCGGACGAAGAATGGCCTGAAGTCCTTTCTTTATGTCCGGCCGTCCGGTGTTGCTACATTTGAGACATGGACTTGCTTACCGAACTTTTCCAGGATGCCGGGCTGGTGAAGCGCCTGTTCGAGCAACGCTGGCTTCCGCCTGACCGGGCCGTCCGCTTTCCGTGCGACCGTAGCATGGGCTTTCACGTGGTGCTCGGGGGTGCCGTCTACGTGCACGCCTCGGCGCTCGTGCAGCCACTGCTGCTCAAAGCTGGCGACATTGCGGTAATGGGACGCGGCTGCGTGCACGTGCTCTCCACGCAGGCATCGGCTGACGCGCTCCTCGTCGAGTCGATACCGATTCACGACGACGTGGCGCGCCGCGAGCTGCCGGACGCGGAGCGCACGGTCTCGGTAGTGAGTGGAGCCTATCAGCTATGGAACGCGCCGCTGCATCCATTCTTCGCGGAGCTGCCGCAGTGGTTCGTGCTTCGTGCCGAGCGTGCGCCGGGGCTCGATCCGCTGTCGCTCACGGTAGCGATGCTAGCCGACGAGGCGCGCAAGGACGACCTCGGGAGACAGACCGTGGTGCACGGTCTCCTCGACGTGCTCTTCACGTACCTGTTGCGCGAGATCGTCACGCGACGAGGCGAAACAGGCGCGAGCTGGAGCCACGCGGTCCGTGACCGCCAGATACGGTGCGTGGTGGCGCTGATGCACGACAACCCTGCGCGCGCCTGGACACTCGAGGCGCTTGCGGGAGCAACGGGGCTCTCGCGCAGCGTACTCGCCGAACGGTTTCGCGAGGCGATGGGCGACACACCGCTTGCGTATCTGCGCACCGTGCGGCTGCAGCGCGCCATTCGACTGCTCGTGGAGAGCGACCGCACGCTCGAGCAGGTGGCGAGCGCGGTAGGCTACCAGGACGCGTTCGGTTTCTCGAAAGCGTTCAAGCGCGCCGTGGGCGTTTCCCCTGGCGAGTATCGACGGCGCGATGCCGCCGAGCGTGAGGTGCCGTGGCGATTTGCAGCGAGTGGATCCGGCAGTAGTGTCTGACAGCCTGAGCGGCTCAACCTGCGCCGTTGTGCGCACGCGTAGGCGGCTTTGGGAACGAGATCACTCGGCACATTCGTCGAGGTATGCGGTGATTCCGAGACCCGTCACGCCGGCACGCGGACGTCCAGCCTATCGCGACGGCGAGCCGCGCCGACGCCTCGAGCCGCAACGCCACGCCACCGATCCTCACGCAGTTGCCGTAAGAACGCAGGAAGGGTTGTACCGGAGTGCGACTTATCGCATTCCACGACTCGCGCGACGGTGATCGTTGCCAGAATTCGCCTTTTGACCATTCTCCGCTGGTCTGACAGGCGCCCTCGCCGCCAACACCGACACGCGACATACTTCCCTCACCCGCTGGACAAGCCCCTGCCGCTCGACCGCTCTTTCGGACCATGGAGACCACTGCATGACCGCGTCGGCCGAGTTTGAGACGATCCGCCGCTCTCTTCGCGACCGCTACCAACTCGAACGCGAGATCGGGCGTGGGGGGATGGGCGCCGTGTACCTTGCGCGCGACCTGCGCCTCGACCGGCACGTGGCGCTCAAGGTGCTGCTCGGGGAACTCGCGACCCAGGTAGCGTTTCGCGACCGCTTCCTGCGCGAGACGCGCACCGCCGCGTCCTTCTCGCATCCCAACATCGTCCCCGTATACGCGGTGGAGGAGCACGAGTCGCTCATCGCCTTTGCGATGAGCTTCGTGGAGGGAGAGACGCTTGCCGAACGGGTGCAGCGCACGGGACCGCTCCCGGTGCGCGAGATCGTGCGCGTGCTGCAGGATGTGGGATATGCGCTCGCCTATGCGCACGGGCGCAGCGTGGTGCACCGCGACATCAAACCGGACAACATCATGATCGAGCGCGCGACCGGCCGCGCGCTCGTGATGGATTTCGGGATCTCACGGATTATCGATGCGCCCGTTGCGGGGGCCGTCGGGCTCACGCGCGTGGGCGAGGTGGTCGGAACTCCCGAGTACATGAGTCCCGAGCAGGCCTCGGGTGATGTGCTGGATGGCCGGAGCGACCTGTACTCGCTCGGACTCGTGGCGCTCTTCGCGGCCAGCGGGCGCTCGCTCATGAGTGGCGAGACCACGCAGAAGATTCTGGTGCGACAGCTCACCGAGTCACTCCCGCCTGCCGCCGCACTACGCCCGGACCTCCCGCCGGCGCTCGCCAGCGCCATCGACCGCTGCACGGCGAAAGATCCGGTCGAGCGCTTTGCGAACGCCGAGTCGCTCGTCGAGGCGATCGATGCGGCGCAGCTTGGCGAGCGCGAGATCCCGCTTGCGATCCGGCTCTTCACGACCGAGATCGCGACCGTCTCGATGATCGTCGTGGGCGTGACGCTTTTTCTCACCGCCCTCACGAGCCGCCTGATGACGCGCGACATGTCGCAGGTGGACACGTTGCTCCCCATCGTGCTCTTCGCCGGCGTGCTCGTCACGCGTGCACTGACGACGGTGGCGGAGCTCCGCCGCATCGTCGCCGAAGGGTTTACCACGAACGACGTCCTCGAGGGGATGAGGCGTGTGCTGGGCGAAGGGGCGCGCCGACGCGCGGAGCTCGGCGCCAACCCGCGCGTCGTGCAGCGGCGGCGGCAGACGGTGCGATGGGCGTTTGCGCTCCTCGCGCTCGCCATCGGCTTCGTCACGATCGCCTGGTACTCGCGTGTGCCGCTGGGGCCCGGCCGATGGGACACGCCGTTATGGGGGAGGACCCTTGTGTTCAGCGGCCTCGCTCTCCTCGGCACGGGGTTCGTCCTTCTGGTGCGCAGCCCGTTCCGTGCGCTGCCGAGTGCCCGGCTCTTCCGCGCCGTGTGGCTCGGCCCGATCGGCCGCTTCGCGCTGGGTGTGGCCGCGGGTGGTGCGGGCGGAGCGACGGGTAGTGCGCCGGTGAGGAAGAGCGACGAGCGCGTGGTAACGAGCGCCGGTGCGCCGCTGCGCTTTCCGCCCCCCGACGCCCGGCCAACGCGAGCTCCGGCCGACGACCGCCTCGCGCTACTCGAGCGTCGCGTTACTGCGCTGGAGGCGCAGCGCGCTTCACAGCCGTAGGCGGAAGGTTCAGAGTACTTCGTTAGAGTCACCTCACCGCCCGCGTCGTGCGCCGCGCGTACCAGCCGCCTATTGCACCGGCCACCATCGCGATCACCACCGCCACGGCGGCGCCGAACACTGCGCCCCACACGTGCATAGTGGCCAGCAGCTCGGGTGTCAGTTCGACGCCCTGCGGGAGCACTACCTGCGACGCGTCCGGCGGAGATGAGAGCAGGAAGGCGATCGGGTGTCCGATGAGCGCATCGAGCAGCCCAGCGAATATGCCGGCCCGCCAGCCTGCGGCCCCGAGCCGTGATGCGAGCGCGCCAGCCGCGGTGAAGAGCGTGAACGTTGTGAGGAAGTGCACGACCGTCGCCGCCGACGTAAGCGACGGCACGAGACGGATCACGACGGCCGCGCCAATGGACGCCACCGCCGCGGCGATGCCGGCGTATACGGCAGGACGGAGCGCAGTGGCGCCGGTGCGGGCCGAGGGTGTGAGAGTGGACATGACGGGAGAACGGGCGCGAGGCAGTCGGCAGATCCGGTCAGAGCCGCCTCCAGGAGCGCGCGCGCCGTGGAAGCCCGGTAGACGATCCCGGAACAGAGTATGTCGCCCTCCGCTGGACCGGAAGAGCATCGCTGACAGCTGTCATCTCGAGTGCGCTCTGGCTGGCTTCAATGCGCCTGCCGCCGGTCAGATTACCGGGGGATGTCGTTATAGGACCACGCGACTGAGCTTGCCCCGTTTTAGTGGACGCGTACGTGTTAGGAACTACGCGGCCACCTGCAACTGCTGTTCGTACACGACGGGGCTGACATACCCGAGGGACGAGTGCCGTCGCCTCCGGTTGTACCACGTCTCGATATACCGG
>JBBSCJ010000027.1:0-32133 GCA_038250435.1 Gemmatimonadales bacterium
GCCCTGATTCCGGCCGCGCTTCTGCGGGGCGCCGGCGTCAAACCGGCGCCGCCCCTCGCACGGGTGCCCGCGCGGGGACCGGCTAATCCGACCGCGGGTGCCGGCGGCGCGCGCCCGGTGGGCGCGCCGGGCCTCCAATCCGCTGCGCAGGACGGCTCAGGCGGCGGCGGAGCTCAGCCTGAACCGCAGCCGCATCCGTACGGTACCGTGATCACCCTGCGCGCTATCACAAAGGACGGCGTGTTCAAAGTGCATCAGGTCGGCAGCCGGCTCTATTTCGAGATTCCACGTGCCGAGCTGGGAAAGGACTACGTGATCGTAACCACTCTGGCCGGCACCCCGGATGAAATCGGGATCCGCGGCACACAGGGCGGCAACAACCTCGTGCGCTTCGAGCGCCGCGACAACCGCATCTTCGTGCGTGAAGCAAGCTATCGCGACGTCATCAACGACACGTCAGCGGCCGGTCGCCTGGCGTTCGACCTGATCAACACCACGCGCATCCTCGCCGCGCTCAACATCGAAGCCTTCGGTCGCGACAGCGCCGCCGTCGTCGAAGTCACGCGCATGTTCACCGGTGGCGTCCCCGAATACACGGCCCTGGGCCGTCGTGCCACAGCAGATCCCGCACGTTCGTACATCGAACGCTCCGCGGCCTACTCGCGGAACGTGAACGTGACCGTCATACAGAGCTTCACGCCGCAGGGTGCCGCCCCTGGTGGCCCTGCTGGCCCGGTCGGCCCTGGTGGCGCGGCCAACGCGCCGACGACCGAGAAGTACACCTTCTCGATCGCCAAGCTGCCTGATGACCCGATGAAGCCGCGCCTGCACGACGAGCGCGTCGGCTACTTCACCGTGCAACAACGCGACTTCGCCGCCAACGCGCAGCGGGTCGAGACCAGGCGCTTCATCTCTCGCTGGCGACTGGAGTGTTCCGATCAGAAGGTCGGCAACCTCTGCGTCCCGAAGAAGCCGATCACGTATTACCTCGATCCGGCCACGCCGGCATGGATCAAACCGTGGATCAAAAAGGGCATTGAAGACTGGCAGGTCGCCTTCGAAGCCGCCGGCTTCTACAAAGGGATCATCGCCGCCGAGCCGCCGGCCAACGACCCCAACTTCTCTGGTGAAGACGCCACCGTCGCCATGGTCCGCTGGTTGCCATCCGTTACCGAGAACGCGGTGGGGCCGAGCCTCAAGGATCCACGCACCGGTGAAATCATCGATGCCGACGTGCAGACGTACCTCAACGTGATGAACCTCAATCGCTCGTGGTACTTCACACAGGTCGGACACCTCGACAAGCGTGCCCAGAAGCTCCCCTTTCCCGACACGCTCATGGGGCGTCTCGTGGAGTACGTCACCGCGCACGAAGTGGGACACACGCTCGGCTTCCCGCATAACTTCAAGGCGAGCTCCATGTACCCCGTGGACTCGGTGCGCTCGAAGACGTGGGTAGCCAAGAATGGCCACGTCGCCACGCTGATGGACTACTCGCGCTTCAACTACGTCGCGCAGCCGGAAGACGGGATCGCTCTCGACGACCTCATTCCGAAGGTCGGCCCATACGACAAGTACGCGGTGATGTGGGGCTACTCGCCGATTCCGGATGCAACCTCGCCGGAAGCGGAAAAGCCGACGCTCAACGCCTGGGCGCGCATGCAGGACACGATTCCGTGGTATCGCTTCGCCAGTGACGCCGGTGCCGGCGGCGCCGATCCGGGCGAGCAGTCCGAAGCCGTTGGCGATGCCGATGCGGTGAAGGCCACGACGCTGGGTGTGAAAAATCTCAAGCGCACGATGGCCATGCTTGAGGGGGCTACCGCGTGGAAGGACGGCTCCAACTACGACGATCTCGTGGAGATGTACACCCGGGTTATCGGTCAGTGGGCGACGGAGATGGGACACGTGGCCCGCGTCATCGGCGGCCAGTACAAGCAGGAAAAGTACGTTGGTCAGAGCGGCCCGCTGTACACTCCGGTGGAGCCGGCCCGCCAAAAGGCGGCGCTCAACTTTCTGCTGGAGAACACGTACGTGACGCCCACTTGGCTGCTCGACGCGCGCATCCTGAACAAGCTCGAGGCAAGCGGTAGCCTCAACCGCGTCGGGAACGCGCAGGCCCGCTCGCTGGCGGCAGTGGTCTCCAACGAGCGCCTGCAGCGGATGATCGAGATGGAAGCGCTGGCCACCTCGAGCACGCCGGTCTATCCCGTGGCCACGATGCTGGCCGACCTGCGCACCGGCCTGTGGACGGAGACCAGCACCGGTGCACCGATCGACGCGTTTCGCCGTCGCCTGCAGCGCGTGTACCTCGAATCCATGGCAAGCAAGATCAACCCGCCCACGCCTACACCGGGTGCCGGTGCTCCGGGCGGCGACGCCCGTGGCGGAGCTGCTGCACCGGTCGGCACCGCGGACTTTCGCCCGATTCTCAAGGCGGAAATGCGCGCGCTGGACGTCACCCTCGCTTCGGCGATCGGTCGGACCAGCGATCGGATGACCAAGGCGCATCTCCAGGATGCCCGTGATCAGATCAAGAAGATGCTGGACGTGACGGAGTAAGCTCAAGTGCACCCCATGCGCTGCCGATCTTTCTCAGTAGCGCACGGGGCGACGCTCGGCCCGCCTGCGATATTCACCATTCTGCAGGCTCCGTACGGAGCTGGGCTCTGATATGACGAAGTGGTTTGCCCACTTGAAGATTCAGGCGAAGCTGCAACTCGCCATCGGTGTCGTGCTGCTGTTTACCGCAGCGCTCGGAGTGTTCGCCATTCGCCAGCTGGCGGTGGTGAATGCGCAATCGACGCTCATCAGCGGACGTTGGCTTCAAGGTGTCGCACAGGTGGCCGCGCTCAAGCAGAGCGTCACGGAATTCCGCGTGCTCGCCTATCGGCACCTCGCGTCGCAGAACGACAGCGGAAAGACCGCGATCGAAGCGCAGCTTACCGCGCAGCAGACGGCCATGACGCAGCATGCGCGGGATTACGGCACAACCCTGAATACCGCAGCCGATAGCGCGTTGCTGGCCGCTTACCACGCCCAGATCACCAAGTACTTCGAAACGTGGCCCGCGGCTCAGTCGTTTTCCCGAAGCCAGCGCATTGTGCAGGCCGAGGCGATCATGAACAAGCTCGCGCGCCCTCATTTCGAGGCGGTCAATAGCACCCTCAGCGAAATGCTCGCGGCCAACGAGCACGGCGCCCACGAAGCCAGCGCGCTCGCCGAATCGCTGTATCGGGCGGCCATGATCAAGGTGGTCGTGTTGCTGGTGGTCTGTGCGCTGTTCGGCGTCTGGGTATCGTGGCTGGTGGGTGGCCTGATTTCCCGGGCCGTCGCGGCCGTGCTCCGCCAGACGGAGTCGCTCGAGCGCCACTGCATTACCGGTCTGAATCGCGGACTCAGCGCCCTGTCGCAGGGAGACGTGTCGGTACAGGTCACTGCCGTGACCACCACGATCGATCTGGACAGCCGCGACGAAATCGGCGAAATTGCGCGCACCGTAGACAAGGTGATTCGCACGGCGCAGACGATGCTTGCCACGTATACCGGCACGCAGCAGGCACTGACCTCCGTGCTCTCCGACACGCGCCGGTTGGCCTTGGCGGCGCAGCAAGGGCGCATCGGCGAGCGCGCCGACGCGACGCGGCACGCAGGCGCATTTCGCGAGCTGGTGGAAGGAATGAACGGTATGCTGCACGCCGCTTCGGCTCCGCTGCATGAAGCCTGCACAGTGATGCAGCAGGTGGCGGAGCGCGACCTGACCGCCCGCGTGCAGGGAGCGTACGCCGGCGATTACCAGCGGCTCGGCGCCTCCATCAATACCGCCGTGCAAAATGTCGCGGATACGCTGGCGCAGGTCGCTGCGGGTGCCGAGCAGGTGGCCGCTGCAGGCGAGCAGATCACCGGCAGTAGCCAGTCGCTGTCTCAAGGATCGAGTGAGCAGGCCGCCAGCCTCGAGGAGATCGCTTCGGCGAGCACCGAGTTCGCGAGCGTCACCAAGCAGTCGGCCACGAACGCGCAGGAAGCCCTGTCGCTCGTGCAACGCACGCGTGAGCACGTCGGCGAAGGGCAGGAGCGGATGTCCCGTCTCACGGAAGCGATGGAAGACATCCAACGTGGCAGTCTGGAGACGTCGAAGATCGTCAAGACCATCGAGCAGATCGCGTTCCAGACCAACCTCCTCGCGCTAAACGCTGCCGTCGAAGCGGCCCGGGCCGGCGACTCGGGTCGAGGATTCGCGGTGGTGGCCGAAGAGGTACGCGCGCTCGCCTTGCGTTCCGCCGAGGCCTCGAAGACCACCGCTGCCTTGATCGAACGCGGGCTGTCGAACTCGCAGCGTGGCGTGTCGCTCAACGCGGAGGTGCTCACGAGTCTGCAGCAGATCTCAAGCCAGGTGAAGCGTGTGACGGAGGTGGTGGCGGACATCTCTGCGGCGGCCGACCAGCAGGCGCAGGAGGTTCAGCAGATCAACAGCGCGGTGGACCAGCTGAATGGCGTGACGCAGCAGGTTGCGGCCAATGCCGAAGAATCGGCGAGTACCGCCGAGGAGCTTTCGAGCCAGTCGCAGACGCTGCATGCCCTCGTGTCGACCTTCGTGCTCGACGGATCGAGGCCGCCGAGAGCCGCCCGGTCTGCGGCGCCACGGCCTGCAGCAGCCCGGTCGGCGTCGCGCGTCAAGGCGCCTCGGCCTTCCCAGCCCTCGGTTCGCGCGCAGGCGGCGACGCTCATTCCCTTCGGGGATGAGGACGACACGGACACGCTGTCCGTGTTCTGAGCCCGGGCGATCGTGCGGAAAAGACACTGACTCGCCGAGAGAGCGAAAGTAGCGTAAATTACCTGAGTCCGCTGCTGTGCAGAATCAATTCCTCATCCCTCAGGTTCAATGCGCTTCCGCTCCCTCCCGCTCGTCGCGGCAGGACTCGCGATCGCGGCGTGCCAACCGGCCAAGAAGCCGACGCCCGCTCCGACTCCGGCTGCCCGCCCCGCGCCCGTTAACGGCGTCCCAACGACACCCGGCCAGCCTGGCGCACCGAACATCAGTGCGCTCGCCAACGCCCTCGGCGCTGCCCAGGGCGAACCCAACCCGCGTCCGTACGCGACCGTCATTACGCCGCGCGCCAAAACCAAGATGGGCGTGTTCAGCGTGCATCAGGTGGGTTCGCGTCTTTTCTTCGAAATCCCCACCAGTGAAATCGGCAGGGATTTCGTGGTCACCACGGTGCTCGCCGGAACACCGGACGGGATCGGTATCAGCGGCACCCTCGGTCCGGACATCGTAATTCGCTTCGAACGTCGCGAAAATCGCGTATTCGTGCGGGACATCAATTACCGCAACGTGGCCACCGACAGCCTGCTTTCCACGCGGCGTGCGATGTCGCTCATCGAGTTCTACCCGATCATCGCCGCGCTCAACGTGGAGACGTACGGCAAGGACAGCGCGGCGGTCATCGATGTGACGCGCATGTTCACCGGTGGTGTGCAGGAGTTCACCGCCGGTGGTCGTCGGGCGTCGGTCGATGCGTCGCGCTCGTTCGTCGAGAAGTTCGCGGCGTTCCCGCGGAACGTGAATGTGACCGCCACGCAAACGTTTACCCCGCAGGGCGCCGCCGGGGGATTTCCGGGAATCCCCGGTCTCACGATCGGTGGCCCGCAGGCAACGACGGAAGCGTTCACGTTCTCCATCGTGCGACTCCCCGACGAGCCGATGATACCGCGCTTCAACGACGCGCGCGTGGGTTACTTCGGCCAGACGAAGACCGATTTCGGATCGGCCGAGCAGCGCGTGCTTCCGCGGCGCTACATCTCGCGCTGGCGCCTGGAGTGCTCCGACCAGAAGGTCGGTGAGCTGTGTGTCCCGAAGAAGCCGATCACGTATTACGTGGATCCGGCCACGCCCAAGTGGCTGGTCCCGTGGGTGAAGGCCGGCATCGAGGAGTGGCAGTCGGCGTTCGCGACGGCCGGCTTCAGCAAAGGCATCGTCTCGGCGGATGCGCCGGACGATCCGGACTTCTCCGGCGAAGATGCTTCCGTGGCCATGGTACGCTGGCTGCCGTCACCGGTGGCCAACGCTGTCGGGCCGAGCACCGTCGATCCGCGCAGCGGCGAGATCATCGACGCCGACGTGCAGATGTATCACAACATCATGGACCTGCAGCGCAACTGGTACTTCTCGCAGGTCGGGCACCTCGACACGCGCGTGCACAAGTTTCCGTTCCCCGATTCGCTGATGGGGCGGCTTGTGCAGTTCGTGGTTGCGCACGAAGTCGGACACACGCTGGGCTTCCCGCACAACTTCAAGGGCAGCTCGATGTATCCGCTCGACTCCATCCGCAGCAAGACGTGGGTTGCAAAGATGGGACACTCGCCGTCCATCATGGACTACGCGCGCTTCAATTACGTGGCGCAGCCGGAAGACGGCATCGCGTTGGGTGACCTGGTACCGAAGGTCGGTCCCTACGACCGCTACGCGGTGATGTGGGGCTATAAGCCGATTCCCGGCGCGAAGTCGCCGGAAGATGAGAAGGCTACACTCGATTCCTGGGCGCGCATGCAGGATGACACGCCGTGGTTTCGCTTCGCGAGCGACGCCGGCGGTGGCGGCGCCGATCCGGGCGAACAGTCCGAAGCCATCGGTGACGCCGATGCCGTGCGCGCTACGCGCTACGGCTTCAAGAACATCGAGCGGATCATGAAGCTTGTGGAGCCAGCCTCGACGGCCGATCAGACTGCCGATTTCTCGATGCTCCGGACGACGTATAACAACGTGATCGGACAGTGGGCGACGGAAGCCAACCACGTGACGAAAATCGTCGGTGGCAGCGACAAGCAGGAGAAGAGCGTCAGTCAGGGCGGAGCGGTGTGGACGCCGGTGCCGCGTGCGCGTCAGAAGGAAGCGGTGAAGTTCCTGAACGACGAAGTGTTCAGGACGCCGGTGTATCTCATCAACACGGACATCCTGCGCCGCCTCGAGTCCGACGGCAACATCAACCGCGTGACCAATGCGCAGGCACGAGCCCTGTCCTCGTTGGTGAACAACACCAAGTTGCAGCGGTTGGTGGAGCTCGACGCCACCAGCGCCCGCAAGAACGATGTATATTCGCTGGGCGAGATGCTCACCGACCTGCGTCGTGGGCTATGGAGCGAGATCTACGCCGGGAAGCCGGTCGACGCCTACCGTCGTCGCCTCCAGGCGGTCTACCTTGAGGCGATGGACAGCAAAATCAATCCCCCTGCTCTTACCGCGCAGCAACAGCAGCTCGCGGCACTGTTGGGCGGCGGAGGGCAGAGCACGCGAGACTTCCGTCCGATCCTCAAGGACGAAATGCGTGTGCTCGACCGGGAGCTGACAGCGGCGGTTGCTCGCACGAACGATCGGGCAACACGCGCCCATCTGGCCGATGCTCGCGACCAGATCAAAACCATGCTCGACACGTCGAAGTAATCCGACGGGCCGCCGCCGTCCCGACGGGACAACAGAAGGGAGGCAGAGACATGGTTTCTGCCTCCCTTTTGTTGTCCCGTCGGTGACGTTCTGCCACCGCGGTAGGTGCGGAAGCGACATCGGGTACTCAATCGGTGTCTGTGCCGGCGCGTACCTTCGGTCTGCATCGGCGTCGTCCATCTGCCGCGACATCAAACGGACAGCGGCCGCATCGCCGAGCGGCCGCTGCAACCGCACCCGCCTCCGGCTCGTAGGGAGAAGCATGATGAAACTGCACGCCGATACCGCCCCGGGTGAGATCGCCCCTGTTCGCACGGCCTTGCGCGGTCAGTACGATATTCAACGCGAGCTCGGACGTGGCGGCATGGGCATCGTGCTGCTGGCGCGCGACGAACGGCTGGACCGGCTCGTCGCGCTGAAGGTGCTGCCGCCGCAGTTGGCAGAAGCCGCCGACACCCGCGAACGCTTTCTCCGCGAAGCGCGCATGGCGGCGCAGCTGTCGCACCCGAACATCGTGCCCGTGTACCGTGCCGATGAAATCGGCGGTTTTGCCTTTTTCGCCATGGGCTACGTTGATGGCGAGTCGCTCGGCGAACGGATCCGCGCCCGCAGCACGCTCCCACCCGCCGATGTGGTCCGGGTTCTGCGCGAGGTCGCATGGGCACTCGCATACGCGCACGCCCGCGGCATCGTGCACCGCGACGTGAAGCCGGACAACATCCTGCTCGAACGCGGGTCGAATCGGGCGGTGGTCACCGACTTCGGGATTGCGCGGGCCGATTTCAATCCGGCACTCACACAAGACGGCTACGTGCTGGGTACGGTGCACTTCATGAGCCCCGAGCAGGCCAGCGGCGAGGCACTCGACGGCCGCAGCGACCTGTACGCGCTGGGGTGCATCGGCTTTCTCGCCCTCAGCGGACGCCTGCCCTTCGAAGGCGAGGCGCCGCAGGCCATTCTCATCGCGCACGCCACGCGCGAGCCGCCGTCGCTCCGTTCATTCGCACCCGACGTACCGCCGGCGCTGGCGGCTGTCATCGATCGCTGCCTCAGCAAACGTCCCGACGATCGTTTCGCCACCGGTGAAGAGCTCGCCGACGCCCTCGGCAAGGCCCTTGAGGCCGTCGAGCAGGAAGCGCGCGAGCACTCCGGCTCCACCCCCGTCTCGAGCGAACTGGCGATGGCGGTCTGGCAGCGGGCCGCGGAGCTTCAGGCCGAAGCGGCGGCTCGACTCGAGGTGCGCATGCGCGCGACCAATCAGACGCGACAGCAGAAAGCCGTGAGCCCGTCGGCCGGAGCGCCGGGGGAGGAGGCTGGCAACGGGAACGGCAACGGGAGCGGGGTTGGCAGCGACGCGTATCGCTTGCGTGACATCGAAGCAGCGGCCGTGGAAGCCGGGATCTCGCAGCGTTACGTCGCGCTTGCCCTCGATGAGTTACGCGCGTCGCCGGACCGCGTGCAGCGCGCCCAGACTATTGCGCCGTGGAAGGAGCGGCTGAGCACCCGCCTCTTCGGCACCAATACGCACGTCCTGTCGGTCTCGCGCATCTTCCAATCGCCGCCGCGCGCGGTGCTACAGGCACTGGGCCGCGCGCTGCAGATGCCGCCGTGGCTGCTGAGCCTGCGCGATACCCTCGGCGGACATCCCCTCGACGGTGGCGTGCTGGTGTTCGATCTCCCGGCAATGACCGACTATAACTACCGCTGGACGATGACACGCTACGGCGTCTATGTGCCCCAGCTGCGCCTCTCGCTCGCCGCCGTGCCGGGCAACCCAAAGGCCTGCGAGGTAACCATGCAGGTGGATCTGCGTGCGGGACTAACGGCGAACCTCGCCGGCTGGGCGTTTGCCAGCGGCGGACTGGGTGCCGGAGGCGGGCTCATGGGCGTCGTGGTTGGCAAAAAAGTACTGTTGCTGGCCGGCGCCGCACTTGGCGGGCCGATATTCGCTGGTGCCTTGATGGGAGGAGTGGCGGCGTTAGCCATCGCCGGCCCCGTCTACCGCTGGGGGTTGCGGAAGTGCGAAGCCGAACTCGAGGCGGCACTCGGCGCGGTGGACGCCGCCATGCGCTCCTTCGATATCTTCGGCGCCGATGTCACCACGCCTCACTCCTCGATGCGCGGCAGCGGCTTGGGCAGCGGAAACGAAAGCCTGCTCGGCCTCGGCTTGTGAGAACCGGAGTTACCCCGGTTGCAGTTATCTCATTTCTAAGATAACTTCCTTGCTTTTCTCTCGGTGAGCCGATTTATGTCCATTCGTCCCGTCAAGCGTATCGTAACCGCGCAGCCCACCGTGGAAGGTGCGGGAGTGCACCTGCACCGTGCTTTCGGATTCGGGGAAACGTCGGAGACCGATCCGTTCCTGCTGTTCGACGATTTCCGCAACGACATCCCAGCCAACTACAGCTCGGGATTTCCCTGGCATCCGCATCGCGGCATCGAGACCATCACCTACGTCCTCGCCGGCAACGTCGAGCATGCCGACTCGCTCGGCAATCGAGGCATGCTTGGCGCGGGTGACGTGCAGTGGATGACGGCGGGGCGCGGCATCGTGCATCACGAGATGCCGAAGGGCGATGCGAAGGGACAGATGCATGGCTTTCAGCTGTGGGCAAATCTGCCGTCGTCGCTCAAGATGACCGCTCCGCGCTATCAGGATGTGGGATCGTCCGACATTGCCGAAGTGGTGGACGACGACGGAACCACCGTTCGCGTGATCTGCGGAGAGTTCTGGGGGAAGCGCGGCCCTGTCGACGGCATTGCGGCGGATCCGAGCTATCTCGACGTCTTCGTTCCGGCGGGCGTCAGAAAATCATTGCCAGTCGACGCGTATCGCAGCACCTTTGCCTACATCTTCCAAGGCAGCGGGCGATTCCGTCATGCCTCCGATCCAAGGGGCGTGCTCACGGAACGTACCGCCGGCAACGACGAGGATCTCGTGCGCGATATGAGTGGCAACCGCTCGCTGGTGCTCTTCGATTCCGGTGACGAGGTGGTCGTGCAGGCGGGGGCGGAAGGCATTCGTTTTTTGCTCGTTTCCGGTGCCCCCATCAAGGAACCAGTCGCATGGTACGGACCCATCGTCATGAACACTCAGGCCGAGCTGCATCAGGCGGTGCGCGAACTCCAGTCGGGGACGTTCATCGCGCACTGACCAACCCGGAATCCTGACTGCCGGAGAGATTCTCCCTCATCGAACATGCTCCGTCTGTCCGATCGCGGTCTCTACTGCGAAGCTGCCGACCTCTACATCGACCCGTGGTCGCCCGTGCCGCGCGCGCTCGTCACGCATGCGCATGGCGATCACCTCACGTGGGGTTGCGAGTCGTACCTCGTGTCGCAGGAGGGAGTGGGCCCCACGCGTGAGCGCTTGGGCGTGTGGGCGAACGGACTCGATTCGGTGGCGTATGGCGAGCCACGTTTCATCAATGGCGTTCGCATCTCCTTCCATCCAGCCGGTCACATTCTGGGTTCGTCACAGATCCGCCTCGAGCATCGCGGCGAGGTGTGGGTGGTCTCCGGCGACTACAAAACCGACGCCGATCGCACCTGTACGCCGTGGGAACCGTTGCGCTGCCACACCTTTGTCACCGAGAGCACGTTCGGGTTGCCGATCTATCGATGGCCGCCTCAGCAACGCGTCTTTGATGACATCAACGCCTGGTGGCGCCGCAACGCCGACGAAGGTCACGTGTCGGTGTTGTACGGCTACGCGCTGGGCAAGGCGCAGCGCCTGATCGGCGGGCTCGACCCGTCACTTGGCCCAATTCTTACGCACGGTGCGGTGGAGCGGATGACGCAGGTGTACCGCGAGGCAGGAGTGATGCTCCCGCCCACGCGTTACGCCGCCGATGCGCTGCGTGAGAACGATACCACGCGGGCGATTGTCGTCGCCCCGCCGAGTGTTGACGGGTCTACGTGGTTGCGCCGCTTTGGCAGCACGCGGGCGGCGTTTGCGAGTGGCTGGATGCGCGTGCGTGGTGCACGCCGGCGAAGAGGCGTCGAAACCGGATTCACGCTCAGCGATCACGTCGACTGGCCGCAGCTGCTGAGCGCGATCGACGCCACCGGTGCATCGCGTGTATGGGTAACGCACGGGTTCACGGGGCCGGTGGTGCAATGGCTCACCGATCGCGGGCTCGACGCGCGCGCCGTCGCGACGCGGTGGGAAGGTGCACGCGACGAGACGTCCGGGAAAATCGAAGCGACTGACGGCGGGCAGGCGGAGACATGAGGCAGTTCGCTGCACTATACGATACGATTGACGCTACCACGAGCACGAAGGAGAAGGTGGCCGCGCTCGTTGCGTATTTCTCGCAGGCGCCAGCGGCCGACGCCGCGTGGGCCGTCTCCTTTCTCATCGGGCGTCGCCCGAAGCGTCTCGTGCGCGCCAACGATTTACGCGCGTGGGCGGCCGATGCTGCGCAGGTTCCCGAATGGCTCTTCGCCGAATGCTACGCGCAAGCCGGGGATCTCGCCGAGACGATCGCGCTGCTGCTGCCCGAGCATGCGACCGACTCAAGCGCCACCTTGGCGTGGTGGGTGGAGGAACGATTGCTCCCGCTCGCGCGCATGGCGCCCACCGTGCAGCGGGCCGCGTTGCTCGATGCATGGCGGGAGCTGTACGGTACGTCGCGCTTTCTCTTCAACAAGCTGATAACGGGCGCTTTTCGCGTGGGTGTGTCCGATGGCTTGGTGGTGCGTGCGCTCGCCCAGGTGAGTAATATCACGCCAGAAACGGTGGCGCATCGGCTTATGGGACAGTGGGAGCCGTCGGCCGCATGGTATACCCTGTTGATCGGCACCGAGACCACCGACGCCGACTGGAGCCGACCGTACCCGTTTTATCTCGCCTACCCAATGGAGCAGGACGTCGATGTGCTGGGCGAGGTGCACGACTGGCAGGTGGAGTGGAAATGGGACGGCATTCGTGCGCAGCTCGTCCGTCGCCGTGGCCGCACCTTTCTGTGGAGTCGCGGCGAGGAGCTGCTGGCCGGTCGCTTTCCCGAAGTGGAGGCGGCGGCCGGGTGGCTTCCCGACGGCGCGGTACTCGACGGGGAATTGCTCGCGTGGCGCGACGACAAGCCGCTCCCCTTTGCCGAGCTGCAGCGGCGGATCGGCCGGAAGCAGGTGGGGAAGGACCTGCTCGCCGACGTGCCGGTCCACCTGCTCGTGTACGACTGTCTCGAAGACGCCGGCATCGACGTGCGTGCGGAACCGCTTCACGTGCGCCGCGCGCGTGCGGAGCGTCTCGTGTCCGCACTTCCCGGTAGCGCGCCGATGGGGCTGTCGCCGCTGCTTGCACCGGCTACGTGGGAGGACGTGCGCGAAATGCGTGCACAGTCTCGCGCGATGCTCGCCGAGGGGTTGATGTTCAAGCGCCGCGCGTCCGCGTACGGTGTGGGGCGCAAAGTAGGTGACTGGTGGAAGTGGAAGGTGTCACCGCTTACGGTAGATGCAGTGTTGATCTATGCGCAGTCCGGGAGCGGCCGTCGGGCTGGCCTATACACCGATTACACCTTTGCGGTGTGGGACGGCGACGCGCTGGTGCCGTTCGCCAAAGCGTACTCGGGGCTCACCGATGCGGAGATCCGGAAAGTCGATGCATTCATCCGTCGGAACACGCTCGAAAAGTTCGGTCCCGTACGCACGGTGAAGCCGGAACTGGTGTTCGAGCTGGCCTTTGAAGGCCTTCAACGCAGTACGCGCCACAAGAGCGGCATTGCCGTGCGCTTTCCGCGCATCGCGCGGTGGCGTCCGGACAAACCCGCCGCCGAAGCCGACACTCTCGACACGATCCGGGCGCTGCTCGATGCATGAACGGCTGGCCGCGTGGCTTACCGGGCGCGGATGGGAACCGTTCGCTTTTCAGTGCGAGGTCTGGAGTGCGTATGCACAGGGCGAATCGGGGCTGATTCACGCCGCCACCGGCACCGGCAAGACCTACGCGGCGTGGATGGGGCCTGTGCAGGAAGCGCTGAGTGAAGCTGCGCATTTCAAGGAGGCCTCCGCCGCCGGCTCACGCCCGGTGCGCGCGCCGGGGACCGTGCGTCGACGTGCCGACGCGGATCCGCTTCGGGTGCTCTGGATTACACCGCTGCGCGCGCTCGCCGCCGATACCGAGCAGGCGTTGCGCGCGCCCGTCGAGGCGATGGGACTTCCGTGGACGGTCGAGTCTCGAACCGGTGATACCTCACAAGCCAAGCGGGCACGCCAACGCGAACGATTACCCACCGCACTCGTGACCACACCGGAATCGCTGTCGCTGCTGCTCTGCCGAAAAGATTCTGCCGACCTCTTCGCCAATTTGCGCTGCATCGTGGTGGACGAGTGGCATGAGCTCATGGGCACGAAGCGTGGTGCGCAGGTGGAGCTCGCCCTCGCGCGACTGCGCCTTCTCTGTCCCACGCTCCGGACGTGGGGCGTTTCGGCCACGCTCGGCAATCTCGAGGTGGCGGCCGAAACATTGCTTGGCTACGACCGCGAAGGGCACCCGCAACCGCGGCGGCTCGTGCGCGGCATCGTCCCCAAGGCGGTGCAGATAGAGGCGCTCACACCGGAGACGATGGATCGCTTTCCGTGGGCGGGACACCTCAATACCCGGCTGCTGCCCGAAGTCCTCGCCCGGCTCGAAGCGGCTGAGAGTGCGATCGTGTTCACGAATACGCGCTCGCAGTGCGAGATCTGGTTTCAGTCGATCATTGCCGCGAACCCCGATTGGTTCATCTTCACCGCGATTCATCATGGCTCGCTCTCGCGCAAGCAACGCGAGGATGTGGAAGACGGGCTCAAGGGCGGTCGCTATCGCGTCGTGGTCGCTACGTCGTCGCTGGATCTGGGTGTGGACTTCGCTCCCGTAGATCTCGTCATGCAGATCGGCAGCCCGAAAGGCGTGGCGCGTCTGCTGCAACGGGCTGGTCGGTCGGGGCATTCACCCGGGCGCATCTCGCGCATCGTGTGCGTCCCCACGCATGCGTTCGAACTGGTGGAGGTGGCCGCTGCGCGCGACGCGATCACCGCCGGATGTATCGAAAGTCGCGATCCGCTCGATCGCCCGCTCGACCTGTTGGCGCAGCATCTCGTGACGCTCGCGCTGGGGGGTGGATTTACGCGCACGGGAGTGCTGCAGGAGCTGCGCACCACGCGCGCCTATCGGCAGATCACCGACGCGGAGCTGGATTGGGTGATCGATTTTTTGACGCGGGGCGGTGATGCGCTGAAGGCCTACCCCGAATTCGCCAAGGTGCAGCGGGTTGGCGACCGTTACGTGGTGACCGATCGGCGCGTGGCGCTACGGCATGTGCTGAATATCGGTACGATCGTGAGCGATACGTCCATTGCCGTACGCTATCTGCGGGGCGGCCGACTCGGCACGGTGGAGGAGTCGTTCGTCTCGCGACTCTCGCCGGGCGACAAGTTCATCTTTGCCGGCAAGCCGCTCGAGTTCGTGCGTCTGCGCGATCTCACGGCGTGGGTACGGAAGGCCAAGGGCAAGTCCGGTGCGATTCCCCGCTGGCAGGGGGCGCGCATGCCGCTCAGCAGCGAACTCGCCGCTGCGGTGCGCGTCAAGCTCGAGGAGGCGCGCAACGGCAACTATACCGGTGCGGAGATGCAGGCGGTGAAACCGGTACTCGCGCTGCAGGGAGAGCGCAGCGTCATCCCGCGCCTCGACGAACTGCTCATCGAACGGTGCGAAACGCGTGACGGACATCATCTCTTCGTATATCCCTTCGAAGGACGTCTGGTCCATGAAGGGGTAGCCGCGCTGTTCGCCTATCGCATGGCGCAGCTCGCGCCGCTCACCTTCTCGTACTCGTGCAACGATTATGGCTTTGAGCTGCTCTCGCCCGAGGCGGCACCTCTCGAGGAGGCGCTCGAAAGCGGGCTGCTCTCCACTAACCACCTGCTACATGACATCACGCAAAGTCTCAATGCCGCCGAGCTGGCGCGTCGGCAGTTTCGTGAGATCGCCCGCGTGGCCGGGCTGATCTTCTCAGGCTATCCCGGGCAATCGAAATCGGTGAAGCAATTGCAGGCCTCAAGCAGCCTGTTGTACGATGTGTTCGTGAACTATGACCCCGGTAATCTCCTCGTGCAGCAGGCACGACGCGAAGTGCTCGAACGGCAGCTCGAGGCCAGCCGTCTCGGTCGCGTGCTCGAGCGCCTGTCGGAGAGCGCCGTACGCGTGGTGGACGTGGACCGCCCCACGCCGCTCGCGTTTCCGTTACTGGTGGATTCCACGCGTGCACGCGTGAGCAGCGAGCAGCTGGCCGATCGGGTGCGCCGCATGACCGTGTCGGCGGAAACGCCATCGCGGTCTGGCACTTCGATGGAGTTCTACACACGTGATGGACGCGCCCACCGCCTCGCGCCCGGCCGATGAGCGACGCGGCCCCGTCCGCAACGGCTGCGGACGTACCCCGACACGGCGCGATGGAGATTATCGTTGCGGGTACATCGATCATGCTGCTGCCGGAACGGGCGATCTATCTGCCGCAGCACAACGCGCTGGTGGTCGCCGACCTGCACTGGGGGAAGGCCGCAGCTTTCCGCGCTGCCTTCGTGCCCATACCGACCGGTACGACGGCGAACGATCTGACGCGGCTCACGCAGGCGCTCAACCGCACCGGTGCGTCGCAGCTGGTGGTACTCGGCGACCTCCTGCATGCACGCGCTGGACGGCATCACGATACGTTCGAGGTGGCACGCGCGTGGCGCGAGCAGCACGCGCAGGTCGCGATAACGCTGATACGAGGCAATCACGATGCACACGCTGGCGATCCGCCTCGGTCGTTACGCATCACCTGCACGGACGAACCCATCGTGCTGGGACCATTTCGGGGAGTCCATCACGCCGTACCCTCTCCCGACGGCTACGTGCTCGGCGGTCACTTGCATCCATGCGTGACGATGCGCGGGCGCGGACGACAGTCAGTGCGCCTTCCGTGCTTCGTCTTCGGCACCCAGGTTGGCATTTTGCCCGCCTTCTCGAGCTTCACCGGTGGCGGCATGTATGAACACCGGGATGGCGATGCGCTTTATGGCATAGCCGGCGACGAGATCATCGCCATCGGAAGACCATCCGCGCATGTCCGCGTCGATAGGCGGTGAGCGGTTTTCGATACGCAGCTCGTCAGCGCCGCACCTGCCACACCCACCACATCAGAAGCGGTTGCAGCGGCAGTCGCGCCCATAGCCCCACGACATACCACACCGATGCACCGCTTTCGCGCGCCTGTACGAGCATCTGCACATTTGCCGGAAACACCGCTGCCAGCAGGGCGATCAATCCCCATGCCGCTGCGGTGCGTGTGGCCGGAATCATGAGCCCGATGGCGCCCGCTATCTCCGCCGCGCCGCTCGCATAGGTAGCGAGTCGGGCATGCGGTATCCATGGCGGCACGATGCGGTCAAAGACTCCCGGCATCACGAAGTGCAGCACGCCGGTCGTGAAGAAGAGCAGCGCCGGCCAGGTAGCGGGATCAGCGCGCAGGAGCGGAGTACCAAAGAACGGCGAAGTAATGACAGACACTCCCGCTCATGACAAACAGGTGCCACACCGGATGCGTCCACGCGCGCCGTTTGTCGACGTAGAAGACCACGCCCACGGTGTAGCACAGCCCACCACCCACCAAAAGCATGAGCCCCGCCGACTCCATGGCCGCCACCAACGGCTTGATCGCAATGATGACCACCCAGCCCATGGCCACGTACAGGGCTGTGGACAACCGCGCAAGCGCACCGCTGCCAAAGAGCACCTTGAACAGTACGCCGAGCACCGCGAGCGTCCAGACGATACCGAAAATCGTCCAGCCCCACGTTCCGCGCAGAACGCCAAGCGTGAACGGCGTGTACGTACCGGCAATCAGGAGATAGATCGCGGCGTGGTCCAGAACGCGGAGCTTCTGTTTGAGCGTGGGATGCGGAACCGCGTGGTACAGCGTGCTCGCCGCGTAAAGGGCAACGAGCGTCGCGCCGAAGACGCTTACACCGATTACTCTGCTGTGCTCACCGTGATCGAGCGCCGTCAGAATGAGGACTGGCAGCCCGATCAGGCTGAGTACGAAACCGATGCCGTGCGTGATGGCGTTGGCCAGCTCTTCCCGGAAGCCGACCCTACGGGAAACAGCGCTCATTTGTATGGTAACCCGGAGAAGGATCAGGGTTCGTGGGGAGAGGAGCGACGCCGCCCGTTACCGCACGATCGACGCCAGTAACTTCTCCACGAATTGGTCGAGACTCGCGTTGGTGTCGATCCAGCGCACGACGGCGACGACGTCGTTCACCGGATCCACGTAGATGATGTTGTTCCCCGCTCCGACGTGCACGAATGCGTCGGCGGGCGCGGCCGGAAGAAATATGCGGTCGGTGTTCACGAACCAGTTCATGTACCCGTAGGTCGGCTGCGCAGGGGTCGGCGTCAGTGACTGCGTCACCCACGCATCGGAGAGCAGGCGTTGCGAGCCCCACATTCCCTGTCGCAACGTGAGCAAGCCGAAGCGCGCCATATCCCACCCATTGATGAACAGGCCGCCGCCCCAGTGGCCGCCGCCGCTCACCGACTGCACCATGCGTCCGTCGAGGATGATCCACGAGTTGTCGTAGCCGTACCAGCGCCACGTGGGCGACGCCCCGATCGGATCCATGATCCGTTCGCGCAGTACCTCGGGTAGCGGACGCCGCCACAGCTGCAGCGCGGCCAGCGCGAGCACGTTCACGCGCGTGTCGTTGTATTCGTACGCCGATCCCGGCTCCACGCGAGGGCGCGCCGTCCAGCTGTTGACCTCACGCGCCGGTCGGTCGGCCCACTCCGGTTTCCCCCAGAGCGTCCCTTCCCAGTCACTCACCTGACGCAGCAGATGGTCCCACGTCAGACGTTTGTTGTGCGGGCTGTCGAACGGGCGGATCCATCGCGAATCGCCAGGCCAGTCTGCAGCAATACCGGTCGCGTTGGGATACGCGCGCAGAATCGGGCCGACGGCGTGCGCCACCGTATCATGCACACTGCGGATCCGCTTGTCATCGGAGAGCAGACCGACTACCACGCTCAGGAAACTTTTCGTCACGCTGTTGGTGATCTCCACCGCCGACGGATCACCCCACGTGGTCACTACATAGCCCCCGCGTATGACGACGCCCGTCGCACCACCGCGCGGCGCCAGCGGGCCGGTGGCCGCCCCGAATGGCTCTCGACCAAACGTCTGATAGTGATTGAGCTCAAGATCGCGGGGTGTCTTGCTCTCCTTCGCCAGCGCAAACGCGACCGCCTCTGCCAGCCTCGCCGAATCCATCCCTGCCGCCGCGGCTGAACGCCGATCCCACGATCCCGCCGGCGGTACATACCCAGCGGTGCGGGCGGTGCGCCCCTGCGCTGCGGCGACGGACAGCGGGTTTGCCAGGCTCATCGCCGCCAACGCGGCGACAGACAACGTCGTGTACTTCATCGGCGCCTTCATGTGATCGGTCCCTTGGCTTTGGCCGAGCCCACTACGCCCGGTACGTTGTGCGTCCGTAACAGCGCGTTGAACGCCGGCACCGTGACGGTTTCCACCTGCTCCACCTCCTGCCGCAGGGCGCGCCACGCGGCCTCCAGTTCCACGAGACGATCGCGCACCGGTTGCGTGACCTCGCTACCGTTCGCCTCGATCTGGCCGAGGAGGAAGCCGTATTGCCCGTTGATACCGTTCGCGTAATTGATGATGTCCTGGCCGTTGCCAGCCTTCGTGGTCAACCGGGGATCGAGACGCTCGAGGACACCCGTGAGTGCACGCCCCGCTTGCTCGATCGTGTCCGGCGCGGAGGTGCTCTTCGCGCGCGTCACAACGCCCTGCACCTGGCTGCGCAAGTCTCGCAGGCGCAACACCGCGTCGTGAATGTCCGTGATGCGTGCGGAGAGCAGATTCGCGAGCGAATCCCGTTCAGCGACCACTGCGGCGGGAAGCGTGAGTCGCGGATCGGGCTGTACCTCAAGCGGCTGCGTACGCACGGTGGTGCCGGAAGTGAGACGTACGGTGTAGCGACCGGCTGGCACAAGCGGACCGGCGTCGGGTGCGCCGAACAGCACCACCCCCGCCAGACGCGTAGGCGTCGGCCGGTGAAGAGTCCACACGAAGCGATTCAGTCCCGCCTTCACCGCCAGCGCATTGAGCGTGTCGCCCCTGGACGCGAAGGCGCGCACCACGTGGCTGCGCGCATCGAGAATTTCCAGCGTGGTGGTGACTGCAGAGTCGGGCGCTGATGTCACGCGGAAGAAGATTGTGGCACCGCCTGACGGATTCTGCCCTTCGCCCGTGTTCGGCCGCCCCCCCATGATGTTGGACAATACCGCTGCGCGCGGGGCATACAGATGTAGCACGCTGCTCTCACTCGCGTCGCTGCGCTGACGCAACACCGACAGATCGTCGAGAATCCAGAATGCTCGCCCTTCGGTGGCCGCGATGAGATCGCCCTGCTTCACCTGCAGGTCGGTCACAGGAACGACCGGGAAGTTGCCGTGCATCGGCTGCCACTGCGCGCCGCCGTTGCACGAGACGTACACGCCAGTCTCGGTACCGGCATACAACAGGTGGCGACGCACCGGATCCTCACGCACGACGCGCACCGGTTCGCCGGCGCGTAGTCCGCTCACGCGACGCGTGAACGTCGCGCCGAAGTCGGTGGACACGAAGAGATGGGGCGTCGGATCGCCGAGACGATCTTTTCTGAACACAACGTATACGGTGCCCGCGTCGTGCGGCGACACGGCGATCTCATGTACCAGTCCGTCGCCCCACGCGACCGGCGTCATGTTGCTCCAGCTCTGTCCGCCATCGCGTGTACGCTGCAGCAGCCCGTCGTCGGTGCCCACATACATCGTGTTGGCGTCGTGTGGCGATTCCTCGATCACGACGATCGTGCCGTACACTTCGCCACCGGCACCCTCATTGGTGATCGGACCGCCACCCCACCCCTGACGCGCGCGGTCGTTGCGCGTGAGGTCGGGGGAGATCGGTATCCAGCGTACACCGCGGTCGGTGGTCCGAAAGAGCACATTCCCACCGTGATAGACTACTTCGTCGTGGTGTTGCGATACCTCGATAGGCGCGGTCCAGTTGAAACGGTATTTGGTCTTGTCGGTGGGTTCGGTGAGATTCATCTCCGGCCACGGCATGATGGCACGACGCAACTGTGTCTGTGTGTCGAGTTCGTCGATGATCCCCTGATAGCAGCCGCCATACACGAAGCGCGGGCGTTTCGCACTCACGCCGATGTTGGCGCTTTCGCAGCCTGCGCCCTCGCGCCAGTCCCGGGCGGCGATGCCGCGTCCCTCGGTACGTGAGGGGATGATGACGCTGCTGTTGTCCTGCTGTCCGCCATACAAACGGTACGGATACGCATCGTCCACCGCGACATGGTAGAACTGCGCGGTCGGCTGATTGTCCTGTGTGCTCCAGCTGGCGCCGCCGTCGAGCGACACCGACGCACCGCCGTCGTTCGCGTTGATCATCGCGCGGGCATTGGACGGATTGATCCACAGCCCGTGGTTATCGCCGTGCGTCGCGGGTACGGTCGCGAAGGTCCGCCCGCCGTCGATCGAACGCAGGAGCGGGGCATTGCTCACCCACACCACGTCGGCGTTTACCGGATCGGCGGTGATGTGCATGTAATACCACGACCGCGTCTGGATGAGGCGATCACCCGACTGCAACGCCCACGTCTGCCCGGCATCGTCGCTGCGGAACAGGCCACCCTTCTCCGCCTCCACGATCGCGAAAACGCGATCCGGGTTCGCCGGCGACAGCGCCACGCCGATCTTCCCCGTCAACGCCGGCAGTCCGCTCGTGAGCGGCTTCCAGCTGTCACCGCCATCGACGCTTTTCCAGATCCCGCTGCCGCTGCCACCGCTGCGCACCATCCACGGCGTGCGCTGGTGATCCCACATCGCCGCGTACAGAATACGCGGGTTGGACGGGTCCATTGTGAGGTCGCTCGCTCCGCTCGTGCTGTTCGTCCCCTTGAGCACGTGGCTCCACGTGGTGCCGCCGTCGATGCTGCGATAGACGCCCCGATCGGCGGTGCCCTTCCAGCGATCACCCTGCGCGGCGACATACACGACATCGGGGTTTTTCGGATGCACGCGGACCGCCGAAATCTGCCGCGTCGCCGCGAGTCCCACGTGCGTCCAGCTGCGTCCCTGGTCGGTGCTGCGATACACCCCGTCGCCATACGTGGAGGACTGGCCGCGAATGGCGTGCTCGCCCATCCCCACGTACACCACCTGTTCGTCGCTGGGCGCCACCGCGATCGCTCCCACCGACCCGCTCCGGAAATGTCCGTCGGACAGATTGCGCCAGCTGATCCCGGCGTTGTCGGTGCGCCACAGCCCACCGCCGGTATACCCGGCGAAGTAGGTGAGAGGCTTCGACGGTACCCCCGACACCGCCACCGAACGGCCGCCCCGAAACGGGCCGATGTTGCGCCACGTCAACGCCGCCAGCGTGGCGGAGTCAGCGGCTTTCACCGTCTGCGCCATTGCGGCAATAGGCAAAAAAACACGCGTGGACAGGGCAGCGACGAGCACACAGGCGGCGGCACGCATCGTGGGCATCATGATCGGCTCGGAAGAGAGGACGGCGTGAAGTTACGGAAGAATGTTCCCCGGCGCATCAGCGGCGGAGCTGCAGCACGGCGATCCGCAGCAAAAAATGGGCAAGTTCCGACGGGGTAATGCCGACACTTTCCGGCGATGGATACCTCGAGATTCCGCTTCCGACGCGCGGCCGACTTCACCGCCCTCCGGCTCGGGCGGGCGGTCTTGGGCTATCTGGTGCTGATTACGGCCATCATCACACTGGCGCCGTTTCACTTCGCGACGCGACCGGTTCACGGACTCACCGCGCTCTGGACCTGGTCGGATCTGGTCATGAACGTACTGATGTTCGTGCCATTCGGCTTCGTATATCAGCTCACGCGCCCACGCGGAGCGCCTCCCGACTGGCCGCGCGTCGTGGTGCTGGCTGGCGCGGCGAGTGGCCTTATCGAAGCGGTGCAACTCTTCTCCCCCGAGCGCTTCTCATCGCTGCTGGACGTCGCCACCAACGTCACAGGTGCCGCGGTCGGCGCGTGGCTCGTTGACCGGCTGTCAGACCGGCTCGACGGCGAACGGGCGGTGGACTCGCTGGCGCTCGAACTCCCGCTCATGGGACTCGTGTACCAGCTCGTCCCGCTCTGCTGGCTGATCGGGTTGGGGAGCGCGGGGAGCATGCGACGGGCACTGCTCCTCCCTGTTGCCGCCATCGCCGGCGCCGTGCTCGGCACCGTGCACGGCGCCTACATCACGCTCGCGTCGTCAGATGATCGGCGATGGATTGTCGGGATGACCCTCGGGTGGGTGACGGTGGCCATTGTTCCCGGTGCGCGCGGCGATATCGAACTGGTTATCATCGGCGCCACGCTGGCGATCGGCGCGGCGCTGTTGCGCTGTATCACCACATACCGGGATCATCACGCCGACAGGACGCGCCGCTTCGAATTACCCACGCTGCGCCTGATCCTGCCGCTGTTCGCCGCATATCTCGTGGCGTCGGCCCTCTGGTCGTCACAGGGTTGGCCGATCGTCGCGCGCGACGCCTCGTGGCAGATGACGCTGGCCCTCGCACCGCGTGGCGTCGCGCTCTCGCAGCCGATGGTGTATCGCATCCTCGAGCATGTCGCGGCGTTCACGATGGTGGGGTACATCATCGCCGAGTTCTATGGCCGACGTTCGCGTGCGCTGCGCGACACGGCCCCGCGAGTCCTGGTGTGGAGTGGTGCGCTCTCCATAGGACTGCAGGTCGTGCGCGGATACATCCCCGCGTATGGCGCCAGCGCCCTGATGTGGGGTGTTACCACTGGGGCGGCGCTGGCTGGCGGTTGGCTGTACCTGCTGCAGCGCGATCACGTGCGTGCACTCGTCGAGCGCCGCACACTGCTCGCCGCACGGTCGCTGGCCGCTGCCGCATCAGCGAAGATCGTCCCCATCGCTACGCCATCAGCGAGTGCAGCAGGTAGGTCGGCCCCTCGGCGCCGGCCGCGAGTGCCATCTGCCGGGTGGTCACGCCCGTAAGTACGAGGGCCGACGCGATGCCGGCCGCACGCGCGCCGGCGACATCGGTTACGAGCTGATCGCCGATCATCACCGCATCAGCACCACCGATCCGACGCAGCGCTTCGTCGAAGTGAGGCGCGGCCGGCTTGCCCAAGGGTTCGAACACCGGCGCCGTTGCACCCATGAGCAATTGCAATGCCTGCTCCAGCATATGCGCCAGCGACCCCGCGGTAAAGCCGAACCGCTCCGGACCCGACGGATAGACCAGATCGGGATTGGCCAGCAGCAACCTCGGCGGTCGACCGCTGCGGCACGCCGCAAGGATCATCGACAACAGTTCGTCCATGCGATCGAGCAGGGCACCCCCACTCTCGTCGGCGATGACCACTGCGTCGGCTGGATGCTCCACCGACGGCGCCACCACCGTCGCCCCCGACTCCGCCGCATAATCGCACGAATCGCGGGTGCCGAGGACCACGACACGCGCACCCGCAACGATGCCGCGCAGCACGAGCGCCGGCGCGATCAGCATCCCCGACGACAGCACGTGGGCTGGCGTGACGGGAAACCCGAGCGACACCAACCGCGCCGCCGCACGCGCCGGTGAACGCGACGCGTCGTTGGTGACCACCAGAAAGGGTTGTCCATCACGCACGAGAGCGTGCACGGCCGCCACCGCTCCGGACAGTGCTCCACTGGCGTCCACCAGCACACCGTAGGCATCGAACAGAATAGCCTCGTGCTGCGCCCGGAGGGCACGAAAGGTGATGTCGACGGGCATGCAGGGATTCTGCACCTGCTAGCTTTCAAAGGACAGGCACTGCCGATCAGCGCCTCGCATTCAACCCACGGGAGCTTTATGTCGCGGGCATTCCTCAGAGATGACGCGGAAGGCGAAATGCCGCGCCGCCACTACGACCTCCCCGAACGGGACGATCCTGACTACGACCGGGCGGCGGCACGTGCGCTGCTGGAAGCGGCACGCGTCAATGAAACGCAGTTGGCAGAGCGCGCGACCGGATATTACTGGGGCGAGCCGGCGCTCCGCCCTTATGTTGCGCAGATGCGCGCCGACGCCGAAAAAAACCACGATGACCGGCTGGAGCAGGTCGCACGACGATTCCTCGGCTGACGGGGCCGTTGCGTGGCAGAGCTAGGCTGCGCGCCGCGCCAGGGAGCGCTCGTATCGGGCGAGGATCGGCGTAACCGAGATGCCGTGCGCGACAATGCTGCACGCCACGACCGTGACCACGATCTGCACCAGTCGCGACGCCGTGGCCTCGCTCACGCCGTGATTGAGGGCATAGCTGAGGTAGTACAGGCTGCCGATGCCGCGAATGCCGAACCATCCTAACAGGTAGCGTTGGCGGCGGGTCGTGCGCGTGCCGCGCAACATCAGCCACGCGGATGCGGGGCGAATCACCAGCATCAACGCCGCCGCAATCACCAAGGCCGGTGTCCACCACGCCTGCGCTACAGCAATGCCGACCAGCACCACCAACATCACTTCGAGCAGCCGCTCGAGCGTGTGACCGAACGACAGCGCCTCGGCAAGCAGAACGCCGGCTGCGACGGCCGGTTGCTCGATATCCGCCTCGTCGACATCGATCGGGACCATCGATTCCGCTGGCAGCTGCATCGGCGTGGCGGACGGTAGGCGATCCCGCTCGAACCAATGCCGCAGCCGATCGAATACATCCGGATGCGGTGACTCTCGCACCACCCGCACTTCGGCGTTGCGCAGTCCGACACCAGCCGCGAACACCGACAGAAAACCCCACGCATGAGCGCGCTCGGCCGCCACGTACGCCAGCGCAATCAGCGCAAGTGCCAGAAAATCACTCGGCGCACTCGTGTCCCGCTGCCGACTGCGGAGCGCGATAGCGAGCTGACCGACTCCCAGTCCCAGGGCATAGCCTATCGCCAGCCCGGCCGGGATGGCCCACAGCACCCGTGAGGCAAACCAATCGAGCACCCATCCGCCGTAGGCCCCTTGGTCGATACCAAGCAACGCGAACGCCACAAAGGGAAACGCCGCGCCGTCATTGAGCCCCGCTTCCCCCGAGAGCGCGAAGCGCACCCGGTCGTGATCCTCGGCATCGTTCACGGAGACAGCCGCCGCCAGCACCGGATCGGTCGGAGCGAGAATCGCACCGAGCAACAGCGCCGGAAATACCGGCAACGCCAGCCATAGATGCGCCGTGGCCGCTACGCCCGCGATGCACAAGAGCATGACGGGCCCAGCCAGAATCACCGCCGCGCGCCAATTGGGGTGACGCAGCGACAGCCGCAGCCGCAGCCCACCTACGAACAACGAGACGATGACGGCAAACTCGGTGAGCGTCTCCACCCATACGCGCTGCTGATTGATGTTGAGGGACATGAGTCCGACACCCAACGGCCCGAGCATGACCCCGACGATCAGATAGATGAACGAGGTGGAGATCGGCAGACGCTGCACGAACGACGAGGTGAGCGCCATGAACAGTAACAGACCGCCAATGACGGTCGTCCAGCCCAGCACGCTCACGGGGGTGTCGCAGCTGAGGCATTCAGGCACGCATGATCGCCAACGATCGGCAGGCGCATGTTGCCTTCGCAGTGCAACCTTCACACCACGAAGTGGCGCGTACAGCTTGCCGCGCACCGTGGCGAACCGAGAATTGTGCGCGACGACGATAATCGTTCCAGCATCGCCGGTTATATCCGCGGCTGCGCGACGCCAATGACGAAGCACAATACGAACAGCAGAAGCGACAGCAGCACCGCGCCACGCGAGGTGCCCCGCAGGTCGGAGCGGCTCAGCTGCATCGAACTGCCGATCGACACGGACAGATACACGAACAGCGCCGACTGCCAAAGCGGAACGCTGCGCCAGGCGATGGACCACGCGCGGAAGTCGCGCACGCCAAGGAGCTGCCGCGCGGCGAGCGCGATCAGCGCCGCGCCGACCAGCAGCGGGGCGACACCGATCACCACATTCCCCATCTGCTGAACGGCACTGCGCCCGTTGTACCCGTGCTCCACCGAGCCCAGTGCTCCTTCCCGTTCCCACGGATCGAACCAGCGGATGCGATGCACGCGATGACCGCACAGCAGACAGGCGGCCGCGTGAGCGCCCTCGTGGACGATGGTACCGAGCCACCCGAAGAGCAGCAGCCATACCCGGCGGCCGAACAGGCGCTGTGTGGCGCGAGCCAGTAGCACGGATAGCAGATGCAGCACAACGAGTGTGGCCACCGTGCTTGCGAGCACGGTGGCCACCTGTATTGCTACCTGCGTGAACAACAGGGTCAGCGCGCGCGGTCCCGACGCACGAGCACCCGCTTCCCCTTGATCGTGGTGCTCCGAAGTGCGGTGATGATGTCTTCGGCGATCTCCTCGGGCACTTCCACCGTGCTGTAGCCGTCGGCGATCTGGATCGCGCCGATCGCACCGGCGTCGATGCCGACTTCATTGGCGATCGCTCCGACGAGATCGCCCGGCCGCAGCTGCGCCTTCCGACCGGCACCCACCCACAACCGCGCGACGGCCCAATCGGGCTTGCGGGCCGTACGCGGCGGACGACCGTCGGTGCGCGTATCAGGGGCCCCAGCTTCACGGGAGCCACGATCGCTGCGCGCGCCGCGATCATCGCGACGCTCGGGACGCGCTGCGGCCACGGGAATATCCGGCTCGTCCTCGTCGCGACGCGCTTCGAGCAGCTTGACAGCCGCCGCCGCGAGATCCATCACGTCAAATTCTTCGGCCAGCGATTCGATGATGCCGCGGTACTTGTCCAGGCCTCCATCAAGGACCGCCTCGCGAAGCGTGGCGCGCGCCAGCTCCAGACGGTGCGCACGCAAGTCGGCCACGGTCGGGACTGTGGCAATCTCGATGCGCTGAGCGGTAAGTCGCTCGATGTTGCGCAGCAGGCGGTGCTCACGCGGCTCGGCCAGCGTGATCGCTACACCTTCGCGCCCCGCGCGACCGGTACGGCCGATACGATGTACGTACGCCTCGGCGTCGGCCGGTACGTCGTAGTTCACCACGTGCGAGACATGTTTTACGTCGAGTCCGCGCGCCGCCACGTCCGTGGCGATGAGCAGGTCGGTCTTCTTTGCACGGAACTTCTGCATGACGCGATCGCGCTGATCCTGTGACAGGCCGCCGTGCAGCGCGTCGGCGCGCAGGCCGCGCGCCGCGAGCGTTTCACTGAGCTCGTCCACCTCGGTGCGCGTACGGCAGAAGACGATCGCGCTGGTCGGCTGCTCGAGATCGAGCACGCGCGCCAGCGCCGCGTTTTTGTGCGCGCGCGGCACCATGTACGCCACCTGACGCACGCGGGCTGCCTCGCCGTCGCGCACGATCTCGCGATCGATCGTGACCATGACAGGGTTCTGCAGCTGACGCTTGGCGATGGCGGCAATACGGGGAGGCAGCGTCGCAGAAAAGAGCGCCGTCTGCCGCGTCTTCGGCGTGGATTCGAGAATCGTCTCGATGTCCTCGGCGAAGCCCATGTCGAGCATTTCGTCGGCTTCATCCAGCACCACCGTTTTGATGTACGCGAGCTGCAGCGTCTTGCGCCGGATCAGGTCGAGCGCCCGACCGGGCGTGGCGATGACCACGTCCACGCCGCGCTTGAGCGCCCGGATCTGCTGCTCCATACTGGCGCCGCCGTATACGGCCAGCGCATGTACGCCAAGCGGCTTGCCATAGCGGTGCACCGCTTCCGCCACCTGCATGGCGAGTTCACGGGTGGGCACGAGAATGAGCGCCGACGTCCGCTCGTTCACGCGCGCGCCGGTATCCACGCGGCTCAACAGCGGCAGCGCAAAAGCGGCCGTTTTTCCGGTTCCGGTAGCAGCCTGCGCGAGGACGTCGCGTCCTTCCAGCAGGGGGGGAATGGCAGCCCGTTGAACGGGTGTTGGTTCTTCGTAGCCCAGCGCGGCCAGCGCTGCGGCAATGCGGCTGTCGAGTCCGAGCGCCGCGAATCCGGTCACGTCAACGTCGCGCTCGCTGTTCCGTGCGGCGTCGTTGCGCTCGTCCGGCTGTGTCATGTCAAATCTCCTTGAAGTCTGCAATCTATCCGTTTCGGCCTGGATATGTGGTCCCGATGCCCGGAAATGGCGAGATTGGGCGTCATGCCGACCGATTCGCCTGCCGCCGCGCCGCTCCCGTTCGAGATTCGCCGCTCGCCGATCCAAGGTGCCGGGGGGTACGCGACACGCAGTATTCCGGCGGGCGTCCGCCTCATCGAGTACGCGGGGGAGCGGCTCACCCCAGCCGAAGCGGAGGCCCGGTATCCCGACGTGCTTGGCGCGCGGCATCACACGTATCTCTTCGCGATCGACGACGAGGTGGTCGTCGATGCGGCGGTGCACGGCAACGACGCGCGCTTCCTCAATCACTCGTGCGCCCCCAACTGCGACGCGGTGATCGAAGACGGCCGGATCTGGATCGAGTCGGTTCACGACATCGAGGTCGGCGAAGAGCTGGTGTACGATTATGCCTACATTCTGGCGGAGCGCCACACCCCGGCCGCCAAGAAACGATTTCCCTGCCACTGCGGGGCAATCACCTGCCGCCGGACCATCCTGGCGCGCAAGCGCTAAGGGCTCTGGCCGGCGGCGGTTTGAGCGGCGAGCTCGAGCGAACGTTGCATGACGCGATCGGTCTGGAGATCGTTGCCGAGCAAAAAGGGATGGGAGCCGACGTCGGTGAACCCTTGCTTGGAATAGAAGCGAATGGCACGCGGGTTAAACTCCCAGACGCCAAGCCAGAGCGTTCGGCCACCTCGAGTTCGCGCCATATCGATGCACCGTGCCATGAGCTGCGGGGCGACCTCCCTGCCGTGCCAGCGATGGTCGACGTAAAACCGTTGGACCTCCACCGGCTCGGGCCCGGTGACCACCGCATCGGCGATTCCCGCCCTGATCAGCGCAAAGCCCACCAGCGTGTCGCCCGACTCCGCCAGCAGGTAGGCGCAGGCGGGATCGGCGAGCTCCGCTTCCTGCGCCAACACCCCGAAGGCCCCGGTCACGTACGACTCCAGGTCATCGGGATCGCTGGGGGGCGTGGTTCCCGGCCCGAACGTCGCGAGAAAGACCTCGCGCGCGAAAAGCGCAATGCGTGGGGCATCGGTCATGAGGCCACAACGAATACGCAGCGCTTCGACCTCGAGCGAGGCGTTTTTGCCGGGAATGACCGCCTCGTCGCAAGATGACACTGACATCATGCAACGGTACCGGAAGAGTGGCGTGATCGCAATCACAGCCTATCTTTCCTGTCAGCGCTCTCCCTCGCGTCGACGGCGTCAGGCGTCGCGCGCCCACCGGTGCTGCATATAGCGCTCCGGTCGATAGCGCGTATCTTCGCTCAACCACCCGGTGCTTTCCGGAAAGGGTCTCGCCTCCGAGTTCGATGGCCGTCATACTCGAAACGCTGCAGCTACATCTGGCGGATGATTACCGCGTCGAGCGTGAGCTCGGACGCGGTGGCATGGCTACGGTATACTTTGCGCGCGATCTACGCCGCCAGCGCGACGTCGCGATCAAGGTGCTGAATCCGGAGCTGGCGGCCACCATCGGTGCAGACCGGTTCGAACGGGAAATCACGCTCGCCTCGCGACTCGATCACCCGCACATTCTCGGCTTTTACGAATCGGGCAATGCCGACGGTCTGCTGTACTATGTCATGCCGTTCGTAAAGGGCGAGTCGGTGCGCGACCGGCTGAATCGCGAAGGACAGCTGCCGGTGACCGAGGCCGTGCGCATCGTGCTCGAGGTCGCGGATGCGTTGGGGATGGCGCACGAGCAGGGCATCGTGCATCGGGACATCAAGCCCGAAAACATCATGCTGCTCGAGAACGGCCACGCGCTGGTGGCCGATTTCGGCATTGCGCGCGCGGCCACCGAGGGTGATGCGCAGAAGCTGACGCAGACAGGAATGGCGGTCGGCACGCCGGTCTACATGAGCCCCGAGCAGTCCACCGGCGAGAAGGTCGGCCCGGCTGCGGACATCTACAGTCTCGGCTGCGTGTTGTACGAGATGTTATCCGGCGATCCGCCGTTCACCGGCAAGAACGCCATGGCGATCATGGCGCGTCACGCGATGGACACGGTGCCGAGCATCAGGATCATCCGGCAAACGGTACCCGACGAGGTGGAAGAGGCGATCTACGCGGCGATGGAGAAGTCCCCTGCCGATCGTCCACGCACCACGGCGGAGTTCGCGGCGATCATCACCACGCCGATGAACGAAACGCAGATGCGTCGCGTGGATCGCATGACGATGATGCGACGCATCCCCACACCGGTGCCGGTGCCGCCCAAGGTGCCGCTCTGGAAGAAGCCGGCCGCGGTGAGGAGCGCACTCGTGGCCGCCGTGGCGATCGGCGTGGGGATCTGGCAGTTCGCCCCACAGGCGCGACAGGCGAACGCCGCCGGCGGGCTCGATCCGTCGCGGATCGCCGTCCTGTACTTCGCCGACGAAACGAGCGGCAGCGAGTATGGTTACCTCGCCGACGGTCTCACCGAATCGCTCATCGCCAGTCTCACCAACGTGCAGGGACTCGACGTCGTCTCGCGCGGCGGTGTCGAGCAGTTCCGTGGCTCCACCGCCCCGCTGGACAGCATCGGCAAAGTGCTGAACGCCGGAACGATCGTGCGCGGCGAGCTGGTGAAGGAAGGGGACAAGCTGCGCGTCAACGTGCGCCTCATCGACGGCGAGAGCGGCGTGGACTTCGACCGGGCCAAGGTGGAGCGCGAAGGCAAGGACGCGCTCACCCTGCGTGATTCACTCGCGTCGCAGGTGGCTCAGCTCATTCGCACCCGTGTGGGACGTGAAATCAAGTTGCGCGATCAGCGCGATGCCACGCGCAACGAAGGCGCGTGGGCGTTGGTGCAGCGCGCCGAAGCGGTGCGCAAGCGCGCCGAGTCACACCTGAGCGACCGCAGCCAGGCGAACGCCGATTTCAACAGCGCCGACTCCCTGCTGGCGATCGCTGAAGGGCTCGATTCGCGATGGGCCGAGCCGGTGATCATGCGCGGGCGCGTCGCGTACCGACGCGCGTACATCGACCGGACCGATCCGGGGGTTGCCCGCCGGTACATCGATATCTCGCGTGGGCACATCGAGCGCGGACTGCTCCTGTCGCCGCAGAATCCTGATGCGCTCGAGGTGCGCGGGAATCTCAAGTTCATGACGTCGATCATGAATCTCGTGGTTGACGAATCGGCAAAGCAGCAGTTGATCGACAGCGCGCGCACCGACTGGGAGGCCGCCACGCAAGCGAATCCGTTGCAGGCGGGCGCCTGGGCGTCGCTGTCGGTCGCGTACTACCGCGTGACCGGCGGGACGCTGCTCGACGTGAACAATGCGGCGAAAAAGGCCCTCGAAGCCGACGCGTATCTGGCTAACGCCGAATCGATCATCAATCGCCTGTTCGTGTCGTCGTATGACCTCGGCAAGTTCGAGCCCGACGCGGTGCGCTGGTGCGACGAGGGGAACCGGCGCCTCCGTTGCGCCGTCCCTCGCCACGTCAAATGCCGACGGCATTGCCCCGGCGACGTGGCGCACGGGTGATACGCCGCGCGAAGTGAACAGCATTCTCGCGACACCGCTCACCACGGCCATCAGCGCCAAC
>JBBSCJ010000028.1:0-31514 GCA_038250435.1 Gemmatimonadales bacterium
CGTTCATCAGTTCCCCGCCGTTCATCAGTTCCCCGCCGTTCATCAGTTCCCCGCCGTTCATCAGTCCCCCGCCGTTCATCAGTTCCCCGCCGTTCATCAGTTCCCCGCTGTCCATCAGTCCCCCGCCGTTCATCAGTCCCGCTGCCCCCTTATGCCGACCGTCCTGAACCGTTGACCATTGAAAATCACCGGGACCTCGAACCCCGTGATCCATGGCTGCACCGCATACACCTCGTTGTAGAAAAACAGCGGGACCATCGCTCCCTTCGCGTATCCGACTGAATCGGCGGCCCGGTACAGCGCGGCGCGGCGCGCCGCGTCCGGCTCACGCCGCGACGCATCGACCAGGCGATCGAACGTCGTGTCGGAAAAGAATGACACGTTGCCGCCGGCTCCGCGGTTGGCGGTGTGCAGCAGCGGATACAGGAAGTTTTCGGCGTCGGGGTAATCGGCGTACCAGTCCTTTACCACCAAGTCGGTCTGTCCTGAACGGGCCGCGGCGCGCATCGAGCTCGCGTCGCGCTGCACGAGCTTGATGCGGATGCCGACCTGCGCGAGGTACGCCTGAATCGACTGGGCGAGGCGCGGCATCGGCGGAGTCTGCGAACTCCACAGCTCAAGATCGACGCCATTCGGAAAGCCGGCGTCGCGCAGCAACGTGCGGGCGCGCACCGTGTCGTAGGCGAACGGGGCGCGCGTCGTGTCGGCCCCGTCCAGCGACGGCGGGATGACGCCTGCCGCCACGCTCCCGCGTCCGGCGAGGAGTTGCGCGAGGAGCGTGGGGACATCGAGGGCGTGGGCGATCGCCTGCCGTACGCGCACATCCCTGAGCGGGCCGCGCGTGACATTCACCCCCATGTACCACAGTCGCAGCGCCGGGGCGCTGACCAGGAGCGCGCGGCGCTCGTCGGTAGCCTGCCATTCGCGCGTCTGGTCCTCAGGGAGGTACAGGATGTCCACCGTGCCGCTCTCGAACTCGGCCACCGCCGTGGACGGCTCCGGGATGATGCGGGCAATGAGGGTATCGATGCTCGGCGCGCCGCCGAAGTACGCGGGATTACGGGCGAACTTCAGGTAATCGTCGTGACGCCATTCCACGAGCGTCCAAGGTCCGGTGCCGATCGGTCGTTCGCTGAAATCGTCGCCGATGGAATCGGGAACGATCGACGCCACCGGCATCGCCAGCAGCTTCGGAAAGATCGCGAACGGCTCCTCGAGCGTGATGATGACGGTGCTGTCATCGGGGGTGGCGATGCCGAGTGCCGTGCCGGTACCGGTGCCGGTGCCGTCGGCGAAGGCCCGGGCACCGCGGATCGGGTAAAGTGGCCAGAGCGTGCCGCCGCGCGTTTTCGGGTCGAGGACGCGGCGAAACGATTGCGCCACGTGCCGTGACCGGAACGGTGCGCCATCGTGGAAGCGCACATCCGTTCGCAGGTGGAAGGTGTATTGCAAGCCGTCCGGCGAGACCTCCCATCGCTGTGCCAGCGCCGGTTCCACGTCACCGGCGGGGGTGAATCGCGTGAGGCCGTCAAACAGATACGACACCGCGCGCCCACTCGGCACATCGGGAGCCTTGGCCGGATCGAGCGATATGGGGTCATACCAGTCGCGCGAGTCCACCAGCGTATTGCGCGCTGGCCCGTCCGCGGAACTGCGACATGCGGCGACCAGCAGCATAATGGGGAGCACGAGGGCGACGCGGGTTGTCGCTCGAAAGCAGAACAGGCGCATGTTGTGGTTGACTGGGGGCAGGGCGTGCGAGACCTTCAACGCTATAGAAAGTGCGACTTCCCGTCTATCTCCTCCTCGTTTTCTTCAGCATCTGCATTGCGCGTCCGATGACCGCCCAGGATTTGTCCTGCGAGCGCGGAGATCGTGAGGTGCGGGCGTTGCGCTTCTCGGGCAACCGGGAGTACCCCGCGAGCGTGCTGGCGGCCACTGTGGCGACGCTGCCGTCCACGCTGGCCGGTATTCCGGTGCTGGGTGAGCGCCGTTGTCTCGACCCTGCAGAGTTCGTGCGCGACGTCCAGCGCCTGCAAACGTTGTATCGCCGCCGCGGATTTCCAGACGTGCGCGTCGACACCACGGTGCGTACGATCGGCAGCGGGGTGATCGAGATCACCTTCGTCATCGAGGAAGGGGAGCCGATGCGCGTCTCGTCGCTGGCGATTCGCGGTACCGACAGCGATCCGGAGGTGGCGATCGCGTCGCGGGACTTCCCGCTGACGGTGGGTGGCGTGTTTGATCGCGGCGCGTTGGAAGCGGGGCGTGACTCGCTCGTGCGCCGGTTGCGCAACCGTGGCTGGCCGCAGGCCGAAGCGCTGGTCGGGTACAGCACGAATACGGCGGAGCGCGTCGCCGAAGTGGAGATCACGGTGGTGCCCGGTGTGCGCGCGCGGTTGGGAGCCATCACGCTGGAAGTCGAGAGCGCGAGCGGCGAGCGGCGGGTGGCCGACGCCACCATCCGCCGTGCTCTCGCCATTAAGACGGGCGACTGGTATTCCGCGCGGGCGGTTATCGATGCGCAGCGCAACCTGTACCAGACCGACGCCTTTCAACGCGTGGATCTGCAACCGGATAGCGTCCAGCCAGCGGGTGACTCCATCGTCAATCTGGTCGTGCGTGTGCTGGAGGGCGACCGATGGGCAGCGCGCGGCGGGCTCGGTTGGGCGACGCTCGATTGCTTCCGCGTGCAGGGGTCCTTAACCGATCACGATTTTCTGCCGTATGCGCAGCGCCTTGAGCTGAACGCGCGGCTGAGCAAGATCGGCATCGGGGCGCCGCTCGACGGTGCGCCCGATCTGTGCCAGGGACAGGCACGCTCCGATCCATTCAGCGCTACGCTCAATTACTACACGTCGGCTACCGTGCGGCAGCCGGTGCGTGCAAATCAGGCGCGCATGCCGTCGCTCACGGTGTTCAGCTCCACGCTCAGTGAGTTTCGCGCGTTTCTGCGCCGGACCCCGATCGGCGGCATCCTTTCCGTCACCAACCCCTTCCAGGCCCGCTACTCGAGCACGTTGTCGTATCAGGTGGAGCTTGGGCGAACGGAAGCGGAACCGGCATTCTTCTGCGCGGTGTTCAACTCGTGCGACGACGAGTCGCGCATCTTTCTGCAGCGCAACACCCGACTGGCGGCGATCGAGTATGCGGTGGCGGTCGATCGACCGACCGACCCGTTCCGTCCGCGCGGCCGCACGTCGCTGCGCCTCAATCTCCGGCATGCGAGCACGCTCATCGGCTCCGACGCCACTCAGCAGTTCAATCGGGCCACGCTCGACGTCACCTGGGAACGCAACCTGCGCAATGGCGCCTCCCTGCTGCTTCACGCGCGTGGCGGGGCGATTCTCGGTGGCGGATTGCGTCCGAGCGTCGGTGGCTTCATCCCCCCGCAGGAACGGCTTTATGCCGGCGGTCCCACCACGGTGCGCGGTTTCCGGCAGAACGAGTTGGGGCCGGCCGTGTATATCGTGAATGGCTTTGCCGATACCACGGTGAACGGACAGACATTCTTCCGCACGGACTCCGCGACGATCGTCGAGCGGGTGGTGCCTACGGGAGGCAACACGCTCGTGGTCGGGAACGTGGAGGTGCAGTGGCCAAGCCCCGTTGCGCCGCGGCTGCTGCAGCTGGCGGCGTTTGCCGACGCGGGGCGGCTATGGAACCGCGTCAGCGATGCGACGGCGGTGTCGCTGACCGACGACGGTCCGGCCGTCAAGATCACACCGGGGCTGGGAGTCCGCATTGCGTCGCCGTTCGGCTCGATCCGCATCGATCTTGGCTATAACCCGTATCGGCTTCCCGCCGGCTCCGCGTATTTTAACGCGCCCTTACAGAACGGAGTCGCGCCGTTGTTCTGCGTGAGCCCCGGGAATACGCTGCCGGTGACATCGTCGGTTACCGCCGGCGGGCTGCCGGTGCAGAGCTCCGGTCGGTGTCCCTCCTCCTTCCGTCCGGAGCGCAGCACGAGCGTCCTGCAGCGCCTGAACCCCAGCATCTGGATCGGACAGGCGTTCTGATGGTCGCTCCGGTCGATATCGCGTTTGCTCTGGACAACGAGCCGGACGGGGGGGATGACCTGCCCCCGTACGCGCGCGCAGGCGCGCCCCGCAGCGGACGCCGTCTCCGACGTACGATCGTGCTCGTGACGGCCGCCGTGCTGCTCACGGTGCTGGCGCTGGTCGTGGGCGGCATCAGCGCGCTCACCCAAACCGATCGCGGGCGCGCGCTGATCATGCGCGCGGTGATGCCGGTGCTGTCGGCGGCCGTTCCGGGCAGGCTGCACGTCGGCCGCGTGAGCGGGACGATCTTTACCGACATCACGATCGACTCGCTCGATATCCGTGCGCCCGACGGCACGCCGTTCATCAGTTCCGGACCGATCCGGCTCACGTACGATCCGCGCGATCTGCTCGACCGACGCATCATCATCAAGTCGCTCGACGTCACGCGTCCGCAGATCACGATGGTGGACTACGGCAAGAACGACTGGAACTGGAAGCGTGCGCTCGCGCGGCGTGGCCCGTCGCTGCCGTCGCGTTCCACCGGCTTCGGCCGGCACATCGTGATCGATACGACCACGCTGCGTGAGGTGACCTACACGGTGCGGCTGCCGTGGGCGCTCTCGGACACGTTGCGCGGCGCGAAGCGCGACAGCGCGCTCACCTACAACCTCACGCGCGTCGACGGCGAGATCCGTCGCGAAGACAATCGCCTGGTGCGCGTCTATCGTTTCGTACGCGGCCAGCTCGCACTCGGCCGGATGCGTCTCGCGGATCCGGACAGCGCCGGTCAGCGTTTTGAATTGCGCAAGCTGGATGTCGTGTGGGTGTATCCGCCGTTCTGGTTTCGCAATCTGACGGGCACGGTGAATCGCCGCGGCGACTCGCTGTGGCTGGATCAGCTGCAATTCGAACTGGCGCGTTCACGGGCGGCAGGCTCCGCCAGGATCGTCTGGGGGGGTGGCCTGCCGGTGCGCTACGATGTGCGACTGCAGAGCGACAGCGTGGCGCTGTCGGATGTGGCGTGGATCGACAAATCCTTGCCGCGCACGGGGGGAGGGAGTACGTCGCTCGTGATCCGCAACGACTCCACCAACCTCAGCGTGATCGAATACATCCTCACCGGCATGGATGCCCGCGCGCTTCGCTCGCGATTGCGCGGAAACATGACCTTTGCCGTGGGCGGACCGGTCTTGCGCGTCACCGACGTTGCCCTCGATCTACAGCCAGCCCACACGGATCTTCTCACGCACTTCAACGGTGAGCCGTTCCCGTACGACTGGCAGGGGAGCGTCACCGGGAGCGTTATCGCGCGCGGCGGTCCGGTGAACAGCTGGCTGCTGAACGACGCGCAGCTCACCTTCACCGACGCGCACGTGCCGGGCGCCGTTTCGCGGGCACGGGCGCGCGGCGTCCTCGACATTTTTACGCCGGCCGAGGCGGTGCTCAAGGGCGTTGAGGTCACCGTGCAGCAGCTCGATCTCCGTACGCCCCGGTTCGTGAATCCGCTCTTCCCCGAGGTCAACGGCATTGTGCGTGGCTCGCTGCGACTCGACGCTCTCTGGTACGACGCGCGGTTTTCGCAGGCGGACCTCGAACATGTAGACGGTCCCGGGCCGGTGTCGCACTTCACCGGCAGCGGCAGCTACACGCTGCTCACCGAAGGCGTGCGCTTCGATCTGGACATGCAGGCAGCGCCGCTTTCCTATACCACGATATCGCGGTCGTATCCCTCACTGCCATTGCGCGGTTCAGCGATCGGGCGCATCACGGCTTCCGGGATGGCGGAAGCGTTCACCGTGGAAACGCTGCTCGCCGGCGACGGTGGCGCCCTGTCGTTCACCGGTAGCGCCGACGCGCTCGAGCCCACCTTTGGCGCCCGCGGTACGTGGCGGGTACAGGACGCGAATCTGCAATCCCTGTTCGGTGACAGCCGGATGCCGGTCTCCGACCTCTCCATGGCGGGGAGCGTGGATCTCGTGGGGGCCACGCTCCAGTCGCTTCGTGGGCCGCTGCGGGCAACCGTCGATCAGTTCTCGCGCGTCGCCGATACGCGTCTCTTCGGTGGGTCGGTCGCGGTGCTCTTCGATTCCGGCCACGTGCGCGTGGATACGCTCGCCATCGAAAGCTCGGCGCTGCGACTCATGGCGCGTGGAGGACTCGGCCTCGCCGCATCGCGTCGCGATTCGCTCGCGGTCACCCTGGTCATCGATTCACTCGGCGGACTCCGGCCGTGGCTTTCGCCTGCGGATCCTTTCAGGCGCGCGTTCGTCACCGCCACCGACACGCTGCGCGGGATAATCGAACTGTTCGGACAGCTGAGCGGCTCGATCGATACCCTGGATGCACGCGGACTCGACCTCACCGTACGCGGCGACGTGCGGGACGTGGTGTTCGGCCGCTCACGATCGGCGCGCGGCACCGTCAACCTCACCATTCAGGATCTGCTCCGCGGCGCGCAGGGTGCCAATGGCGACGTGTCGGCCACGCTCGACTCGGCGTACCTCGCCGGCATCGATATCGCGTCGGCGGCGATGCAGTCCACTTTACGCGGTGGGATAGCGGAGCGCTTCGCCGGACAGCTGCGTACGCCGTCGGAGTCGCGCGTGGCGCTGACGGGAGGCTCGCTGCGCGCCGGTGATGCGGTCGTCGTCACGATCGATACGCTTTCCGTACGATCAGACAGCGGCGGTGCGCGGCCACGCGGCTTCTCGCTGCTTACGCCTTCCACCGTGTATCTCGCCGGCGACGGCCTGGGCGATCTCGATTCGCTTGTGCTACAACACACCGATACCGGCCGTCTCGCCATTCGTGGCAGCCTCGGAGCCGATGGCGTGGTGAGCGGTCGGCTCGATGCCGATCGCGTGCCGCTCGTGGATATCGGGCGGCTGTTGCGCAGGAGCGGCGTGGCCGGCGGTTCTGCTACGGTGAATGCAACGCTGTCGGGGACGCGTGAGGAGCCGCGGGTGCAGGGCTCCGTCGCGCTGCGCGATGCCGTGGCCGGCCGTCTGCGGTTCGGTGAGCTGTTCGCACAGGCGAGTTACGATTCGCTCCGACTCGGCGTGACCAGCGTGTTGCAGCTCAACGGCCGTCCCGCCATCGAAGCCACGGCGTTGCTTCCGCTCGACCTCGCGCTGGTCACCGGGCGCACGCGCCTGATCGACGAGCCGCTCACCGGTCGCATAGTCAGCGACCGCACCGACCTGACGCTGCTGGAGTCGCTCTTTCCTGATGTGAGCCGCGCACGGGGCCGTCTCTCCACCGACGTGCAATTGACCGGCTCGTGGGACCGGCCCCGACTGCGTGGGCAGGTGCGCATCGACAGCGGGGCGCTATCGCTCAACAATCTCGGTATCCGGCTGGAGCAGGCGCGGGCGGACATCCTGCTCGCGGGGGACACCGTGAACATCCGCCGCTTCGGTGCCTCCAGCGGTGCCGCGCAGGACTCCCTCGGTATCTCCGGCATCATCGGCATCACCGAGATCGCCCGTCCGACATTCGATTTGCGCCTCGCGGCCAACAACTTCCTGGCCGTCGACAAGGCGCGCACGGCGTCGGTGGTACTCACCACGACCACGCCGATCACGTTGCAGGGCTCGAGCGACGTCTCCACGCTCAAGGGCGCTGTGCGGATCGATCGGGGTCGCGTGTATATCCGCGCGCTCGCGCAGCGGCGCGGCCTGGATCTCTCGGACAATGTCGATATCATCGACACCACGACATTTGGCGTGAATGGCCTGTTGCCGAGCGCACCGGGCGCGCTGATACAGAATCTGCAGCTGGATAATCTGCGTGTGAGTATCGGCGACGATGTGTGGCTGCGGAGTCCGGAAGCCAACCTCAAGCTGGGCGGCCGCCTGCGCGTGACGCGCGGCGTCACCGAGTCCGGTACGGTGCGTCGCCTCGCGCTGGCCGATTCGCTCACGGTGGAACGTGGTAGCTACCAGCTCAACCTCGGCATCGCGCGCCCCAGCTTCGATGTGGAGCGCGGCGTCGTGCGCTTTTTCGGTGACCCCGATCTCGAGCCCACGCTCGATATCTCAGCGCTACATACGGTACGCGAGACGCGCGCCAACTCGAGCCGCCAGGATGTGCGCATCCGCGTGAACATCGGTGGCACGGTCGACCGGCCCACGCTCGAGCTGTCGAGTGCCGATAGTCCGCCGATCCCTGCCAGCGACATGCTGAGCTACCTCGTCACCGGTGAGCCAGCGTACGCACTGCTTGGCACTCCGTACGCAGAGCAGGGAGCGACGCTCGCCCTCCGCCTGGCTGGCAGCTACCTGTCCAGCCGTCTGGCCGGTGGGCGCTTCGACGTCGTGCAGGTGGAGCCGACGGCGCTCAATCCCGGAGATGCCGCCAACCTGCGTGAAAATGGGTTGGGCATTCTCGCGTCCACGCGTGTCGGCGTGGGCGGTCAGGTCGCCCGCAATACGTACTTCACCTTCAGTACCGGGTTGTGCGGCCTCTCCTCCCAAACCGCGGGGACGGGCGACGCCCTGTCGCTGTTCGCCCAAGGGCTCGGCGTGAAGGTGGAGCGACGTTTCGAGCCGGGGATGAGCGTGGCGCTCGGCTTGGAGCCAGGGTCCAGTGCGCAGTCGTGCGGTCGCTCAGGGCTGAGCCGTACATTTCAACAGACGCCGCCGCAGATCGGCATCGACTTTTTCCGCAACTGGACTTTTTAGCGCGCGGTGAGGGCCGCCTTACCTGACGGCGTTGCGCGGACAGGTAAGTTTCGGCTCTGTTTCGCTTCGGGACCGCAGTCGTCTTTTTGTAACAGATGTCACCGAATCATACTGCCGCCGCCGCCGCCGATGGTCGTGCGCTCACCGATTGGCTCGATGCGATAGATCGCGCCGGGTCAACGAAGGCGCGCATTCAGGTTGCCGCCAATCTGCTCTTCGAGCTCGGCTTCGAACGCGTCCTCATCACGCTTCGTGATGCGTCGATGAATGCGACGATGGCGACAACGGCCGGCGCTTCATCCCAGTCTTCCAATTCCGGATTCGGGCTCAAGTCGCTGCCGGGAGCGGTATGGCGTCGTCGGCTCGTGCAGCTGGAGCGCTTTCGCGTCGATGATCTGTTTCTCCTCGATGGCAGCGATCCATGGGTTGCGCGCGAATTTTTCGGCGTGCCGCCGGCAGTGCGGGCAGCCGACGAATCCTGGCTGAGCACCGACCTGATCATCGTCTATCTGCGCGGTGCCGATCAGGAGGTCGTCGGCACCGTGAAGCTGGCCGGTCCGCGCGACGGACGGCGACCGAGCGAAGCCCGCCGGCGCGACATCAGCGTCATCGCGCGCCACTTGTCCGCCCGCATCGCGTATGATGCGCTGCGGGAACTGGCGGAACAGCGTCATACGCGTTTGCAGCGACTGCAGGAAGCCGGCGCGTCGTTCACGCGCTCGCTCGACGAATTCGAGATCATTCGCGAGCTGGTTCGCCAGGTGTCGCGGGCCGTACGTGGTGACGGTGTGGCGGTGCTCGTCCCGGACCTCGATAAGGACGTTCTCACCACCGCGCACCGCGTGGTGCGTGGGGTGGAGCGCGTACGCGCGCCAGTACGGCTGGGGGATGGCGTGATCGCCGAGGTTGCCCGTACGGGGCAGCCGGTTCGTGTCGGTGATCGCGAGGCCGATCGGGCGCGTGAAAAGGCGGGGCTCGTCCCGCCGCTGTCGATGTACGATATCGTCGGCGAGTCGGGGACGGCCACGTCGGTACTGGCCGTGCCGGTGCGTGTGGGAATCCGGCTCATCGCCGTGCTGGCGGTGCATTCGTCGTCGGCGGACATGTATACCGCCGAGGACGAGGAGCTGCTGGCCACGATGGCGTCGCAAGCGGCCACCGCGATCGCCAACGCGCGCCGCTATGCCGAGAGTGAGCGCGAGCGACGCACCACCGAGGCGCTCGCCGACGTTGCATGTGCCGTGGGTGAATCGCTGCGATTGGGTGAGGTGTTGCGGCTGATCCTGCGCCACGCCGTGTCGTTGCTGGGCGTGGAAGGCGCGTGCATCGCGCTGCGGAACGACGACTACATGCACATCGTGGCGGCGGTAGGTGCCGCCGACGTGCTCGCCGGTCTGCATCTGCCGGTGCACAACAGCCTTTTGGGGCGCGTCGTGCGCTCCAACCAATGCGTCGTGGTAAACGACCTCCGTGACGACCCCGAGGAGATCCGCGCGATGCAGCGTCTGGCGCCGATCACGCGTGCCGTGATCGCCCCGCTCATCACCGGCCGCGGTACGATCGGCTCCATCGGCATCATCAATCGCGCCCTCCCTTTTGCGCCGGACGACGCGAAGGTGTTGCAGCGGCTGGCCGACCAGGTGGCGGTGGCGATCGTGAATGCGCGCCTGTTTGAAGAGGTGGAGCGCGCGACCCGCGAGTGGAAAGTGGCGTTCGACAGCAGCGCGAGTGGCATGGTGGTGCTCGAGGAGGCGCTCACGGTGAGTCGCTGCAATACGCGGGCGGCTGAACTGTGCCGCACCTCCGTCTCGCAGCTGATCGGCAAGCGGTTCCGCGATGTCTTGCTCGGTGCGGGCGCGTCTCCCGAGGCGGGCGTCGTGGACCGGCTCATCGAACGGGCCCTGAACGAGGGAGAGCCCGCGCGCGACATCGTGCGTGACGATTCGTCGGGGCGGCTGCTTTCGCTTCTGGCGGCGCCACACCCCGACGGTGGCTGCGTGATCACCTTTGACGACGTCACGGAAACCCACCGACTTGCCGAACGCCATCGCACCGTGCTTGAGACGGTGTCGGATGCGATCGTGATCACCGGACTCGACGGACGCGTGACGTTCGCAAATCCCGCTGCGCACCAGCTGTTCGGCCGCGAAATTCTGGTGAATGAGCTGACGGTGTCGATCACCGCCGTTGCGTTTCGCCACGAGGTGCTCGAGCACGAACAGATGGCCCTCGCCGGCGTGAATCAGCATTATCGCTGCGAAGTTCTGTGTGCCGACGGCGCGCGCGATGTGGAAGTCAGCTCGGCGCCGCTCTACGAGCTGGGGAAGATCATCGGCACGGTGGCATGTCTGCGCGACGTGACGGCGCAGGAGGCGAACGCCGACGCGCGTGCGCGTGCCGACGCGATGTACACGCGGCTCGTGGAGGCCGCCGCCGATGCCATCTTCACGGTAGACGCCAACGGCATCTTCACCATGGTGAACGCCAGCCTGCTCAAGGAAGCCGCGCTCGAACGGCATCAGGTCCTCGGCCAACATTACCTGATGCTGATCGATCCGGTCGATCGCGAAATGGCCAATCGGATCATGGCTGAAACGCTGGCCGGCGAACGGCGACGGACACGGGTGCGGTGCATCGGCCGCCGTGGCGAGTCGCGTCTCACCATGGCCACTACCACGCCCATTCACGAAAACGGTGTGCTCGTTGGAGCGCTGGGGATCGTTCGCGACATTACCAATGAGGAGATTCTCCGGGAATCCAGCGTGCAGCATGCCCGCATGGCGGCCATTGGCGCGGTGCTCAGTCGTGTCGCCAACGAGTTCAACAACCCGCTGTCCACGTTGATGGCGGTGGCCGAGTTGCAGGTGGCGTCGCCGACGCTGGCGGCGGCCGATCGTTGCGCCATCGAAGAGATCCGCACGCAAGCGCAGCGCGCCTCGACGATCGTCGGACAGCTGCTCGAAATGACCGGAGACGGACCCGCCGGCGTCACGCTGGACGCGCCGGTTGACGTGAACGGGCTCGTAACGAGCGCGCTGGAGCTGCACGCAACATCGCTGGCGGCACACGACGTTCAGGTGAGGTGCGAACTAGCGCACGACGAACTGCTGGTCGCGGGCGATGGCTTGCGTCTGCAGCAGGCGCTTTCCCATCTGCTCCTGAACGCCGAAGAGGCGTTGCGCGAGCACCTCGGCGTACGTCGGCTGCGCGTGAGCACCCACGCGGGTCGCGATGGGGTGGAAGTGCGTGTGAGCGACACCGGTCCGGGTGTACCCCAGCAGCACGTGGCGCGGATCTTCGAGCCGATGTTCACAACGCGCGGCGCGAGTGGACAGCAGGGGCTTGGACTCACCATCTCCTCGGCGATCGCGCGCGATCACGGTGGACGCCTCGAGGTGCTCTCCTCTTGCGAAGCCGGCGCGACGTTCGTGCTGTCGCTCCCGAATGCCGGCGACGTGACGGGCGTGCTGCCCGACCCGACGGAGCGGGCCGCGACCGGGCGTCCGTGTCAGGTGCTGCTCATCGAAGACGAAGCCGCGTTACGGACGGCGATCAGCCGGTATCTGCGCAACAGCGGCTACGTGGTCGACCTCGCTGCCGACGGATCGGCGGCGCTCGATCGGTTGAGGGCCCAGGCATACGACGTGGTCCTGCTCGACCTGCGGACGCGTGGGTTGAGCGGTGAAGAAGTATACGACGCGATCGCGTCGTTGTACCCCGAGCAGTCGCGGCGGGTGCTGTTCATGACGGGCGACCTGCACAGCGCCGATGCCGCGCGGTTCATTCGTCGCACCGGTCGCCCGGTGATTGCCAAGCCGTTCGCGCTGGCCGATCTCGATACGCGCGTACGGCAGCTGCTCGGTTAACCGCGCCGCGTTGCGATTACCTTTCCAGGATGACTCCCTGGGAGCGGATTGGGCTGGCCATCGGCCATGCCTCGGACGACGCCGGCGCCACCGGATGCACGGTGATACGTGGCATCACCAAACCGTTTCGGTGCAGCGCTGCGCTGGTCGGACGCGCGAGCGGGACCCGTGAGCTGCCCACCTGCACGCCGGAGCATCTCGTTGATCGAACCGACGCCGTGTTGCTCACCGGCGGATCCGCGTACGGGCTCGATGCCGCTGCGGGTGTGATGCACTGGATGGAGGAGCGCGGGCGTGGCTTTCCGGTAGGACGAGGCGTCGTGCCGATTGTACCGGCTGCGGTACTCTTCGACCTCTCGCCGCTCGGCCGCTTCACTGCGCGTCCTTCGCCCGACATGGCCTATGCGGCGTGCGACCAGGCGTCGGCGGCGCAGGTGGCCGAGGGGTGTGTAGGGGCGGGCACCGGCGCAGTGGTGGGCAAATGCGCCGGTCCCGAGTGGGCGATGAAAGGCGGCGTGGGGATCGGTGTGGCTGAGGGTGATGGTGTCGTGGCGGCGGCGATCGCGGTGCTCAACGCATTCGGGGATGTGCGTGATGCGCACGGCGCCATCATCGCCGGCGCTCGCACGGCGAGCGGTAGCTTCGTCGACGCGCAGCGTCTGTTTCGTCATGGGACCATCCCCACCGCTTTTCCGCAGGTCGCGAGCGCGCGTACGAACACGACGCTTGCGCTCGTGGCGGTGAGCGTACCACTGGAGCGGGACGCGTTGGCACAGCTGGCTCAGGGTGCCACCGCGGCGCTGTACCGGCGCATCACTCCGTGCGGTACCATTTTCGATGGAGATGTCCTCTTCGCCGTTTCGCCAATGCCGGCGCATGCGATCGGGGAGCAGACGACGCCGTTGCAGTCGGAGCGGTCGGAGAGTGATAACGAGGCCGTCCCGCTGGCACGACTCGAAGCGCTCGCCACGGCCGCACTCGAGGAGGCGATCGAGCGCGCCGTCCGGCTGGCTCGCGGTCGTGACGGTATCCCGGGACTGGCCGACCGTGCGTGATCGTTGCGTGGTCTTTACGTGATCTTTGCGTGATCGTTCCGCACATCTGACGGTGTTGAACGCTCGATCTTCTCCCGGGACCTGATGTGGCAACTTCACTGACTCTTTCGATGGCCGATCGCTTCACGGTGCGTGCGCCGCTGGCGCCGCTGCTGACCGACGCGCGCATCGCCGGCGCGCTGACGTCGCAGTTACTGGCCGGCGAGGTCGTGTCGCTCGTGGATGGGCGCGGCGACTGGCTCCGCGTGCGCGCCGCCGATGAGTACGAAGGATGGACGCACGTGGGGTATCTCATGCCCTTCACCGGCACGGAGCGCACGTGGCGATGGTCGCTCGGCTGCGTGGTGCGCGAGGCGCATGGGTCGGCGCGGCTGCTGCCGCTCGGGGCGCGCCTGACTCCCACCAGCATCGTCGAGCAGGGCGAGGCCATTGCCGCCGCCGCCGCCGCTGCGCGCTTTCCGCGCAATGCTGCTGCCATCGCGGAAAGTGCCCTCACGGTGTTCAGCGGCGCCGGCTACCTCTGGGGCGGGGTCACGCCATGGGGCGCCGACTGTTCGGGGTTCGTCCAGCGGATCTTTCAGCTGCACGGTGTGTCGTTGCCGCGCGATGCATGGCAGCAGGAGGCTGCGCTATCGCTGGTGGAAGAGAACGCGGCGGCGGCTCACGCTCCGGCCGATCTACTCTTCTTTTCTGATCGTGAGGACCGGCGCGTGACGCATGTGGGGATCTCGCTTGGTGACGGACGCATGGCGCACAGCTCGCTCGTGCGCGGAGGTTTTGCGCTTGAGCGCATGGATGCCGGCGATCCCTACATTGCCCGACTTCGTGCGCAGTGTGTGGGGATCAGACGCGTGGCGATCTGATGGTGCGGGAGATCCGTCAGCTCACCATCTGTCCGCCCGCCAGCGGGACCACCGGCGGTGCACCGCCTCGCACATGCAGCACCACTTCGGTGTGTCGCCGCCCCTCCAGTTCAATCACCATCCGGTAATCCCCGGTCACGTCGATCGGGAGGTCGAGCTGGATGATGACCGGCATATCCAGCTCCGTTGTGCCAGGAGGAGGTGTGTCGATCTTGAGTGCCGCCTGCGACGACCACAGTTCCGCCGAGCGCGGATTGATCCAGCGCAATGTCATCGCATGATGGCCGACGTCCGACGGCGCCGCCTTGAGGCGCACCACGAAGGTGGCGCGTGGATGCAGTGCCGGCAGTTGCCCGACGTGCACCGCGTCGAACACCCCGAGGATGTTCAGTTTCCCTTCCTGGGAGATGTTGGCGGCGTCGGCGAAGAGAGCGAAGGAAACGTGCATCCCAAGAAGGTACCCGTACGCCTGAGTGGATTCCACCCGCGGTGCGACGTCTGCCTAGATTACGTCATGCCATCAGGAACGCGTCCCGCCTTCGGCTCCACCGACATCGGCCTCATCGGGATGTCGCTGATCTGGGGGATCAATTACAGCGTGGTCAAGGCCGGTTTGCGCACCTTGGCACCGCTCACGTTCAACGGCATCCGTGTCGCTCTTGCGGCAACCGTTCTGATTGCCGTCGCGGCCATGGTGCGCGACACGCCCTTGCCGCCCCGCCGCGACATCATCCGCCTTGCCCTGCTGGGGCTGATCGGCAACGGTGTCTATCAGCTGATGTTCATCATGGGGATGGCGCGCACCCGCGCCGGTGTCGCCGCGCTCGTCGTGGCGGCCGGTCCGGCCTGGATCGCAGTGATCTCGCGCCTGCTCGGCCGCGAGCAGTTGCCGTTGCGCGGGTGGAGTGGAATCGGACTCCAACTGCTGGGCGTCGCCTGTGTGGTTGGCAGCGCGCATGCCTTCGCCGGCGGTGCCGACGTGATGATCGGCGCCGGCCTGATTGCCACCGGGAGCGTGATGTGGGCGCTGTTCAGCGTGCTGCTGCAGCCGTATACGCGCACGGCGCATCCGCTGCATCTGGCGGCGCTCACCATGAGCAGTGGTGCGGTGTTGCTCATCGGCATCGCGATGCCGCAATTGGTGCAGCTGGACTGGGAGGCTATCTCGCTGCGCGAGTGGGGCACGGTGATCTATGCCGGCATCGGCGCGCTGGTGATTGCGTATCTGCTCTTTTATCGCGGCGTGCGGGTGCTCGGTGCCACGCGCACCGCGATGTACGGAAACCTGCAACCGATCATTGCGCTGGGCTTCGCGTGGATCATTCTCAGTGAACGCCCCACCGGCTGGCAGCTGCTCGGTGCGTTGCTCATCATGGGCGGACTGCTGGTGTCACGCACGGCGCGGGTGATCACGGCGCCGAACGCCACGACGGCCACCGTTTCTACGGAGCCCGGGCCCCTTCCTTCTCCTCCGGTACGCTCGTGAAACTGGTTCTCTTCGACATCGACGGTACGTTGCTCCGCACCGATGGCGCCGGACGTCGCTCCATGGAAAGCGCGTTGCTGGATATCTTCGGCGTGCCCGGCGACCCCGACTACCGCTACGATGGCAAGACGGATCGGCAGATCGTTCGTGAACAGATGTGCGCCCATGGGCTGAGCGACGATGAGATCAGTGCGCGCTTCGACGAGGTGCTCGACCTGTACGTGGTGCGGCTCGCCACCGAACTGCAACGCGATGCCGCTGCGGCGCAGCTGTGCGACGGCATTCCGCCGCTGCTCGAACAGTTGGGTGCTCACGACGGCGTCACGCTGGGATTGCTTACCGGCAACATCGAGCGTGGGGCCCGACACAAGCTCGATGCCGTCGGCATCGCGTTCTCGCAGTTCCGCGTGAACGCGTTCGGCTGCGATCATGAGCAGCGCCCCGAGTTACCGGGCGTCGCGCAGCGGAGAGCCAGGGAGCTGCTGGGACTCGATCTCGCAGGCGAACAGATCGTGATCATCGGCGACACGCCGGCCGACATTCACTGCGGTCGATCGCTCGGCGTGCGCGCCATCGGCGTCGCGACCGGACGCTACTCGGTTGATGAGCTCGGGGCGCATGACCCGGCGGCGGTGTTCGCCACGCTCGAAGACACGCCGGCGGTGCTGTCGGCGATCCTCCGCTGATGTCCACCACACGGGTGATCGGCATCGTACGCGGACGTGAGATCAACAGCTCGGCGGAGGTGTCCGTCGACCATGACGCCTTGCTGCTGGCGTGGAGCGATGCGCCATCATGGCGTCTCGGCTGGAGCGGGATCGATGGCGTGACTTACACGCCGACGTCGATCACGGTGTATCTCGCTACTCACGACGTACTCGAACTGAGCGGCGACGACGCGCTGCGTGCGCTGGCGGTACGCGCACTGGATGCCGCCTTCGCGATGCCGGAGGTCACGCGTGGACTCCGCTCGCTCGGGTCCACGCGCGGTGATCCCGGTGACGCACACGACCGATGGTTTGCGCCGCTGCTGGCTGCGCGACGCGCGGCAACCAGCGTCTCGGATCCCGCGCGGCAGGTTGCCCTGTTCGACCACCGCGCTCTGCGCGCAGAAATGTTGCAGGCGATCAGTGACATTGCCGTCGCACATATCCAGGGCGATGAGCCAGCGCAGCGGGCGCTCGAGGCGGCGCTGGAGGAAGAGGCCGAGTCGCTCTTCCTCGCGCTTCAGCTCATGGGTGTCGCCGGCGACGCACTGCTTGGCGGAGCCGCAGATACGCGACTGGCGGACTGGCGGCGCTGGGTGGCAACGGTGAAGGCGGTCTTTGCCGCGACGGACGAAAGCTGGGGACGCGCGCGCACGCTGCTTTCCTCACGCTGACAAGCGATCCAGCCGGATCAACCGCAACCGCAGTCGCTTCCGCACCCGCTTTTGGGCTTGCGCGCCGCCGCGATCGCAACCCACGCCCGCCTTACCACGAACGTCGCGGCGGTGCCGACGACGAGCAGGACCACCAGCATCTGTATGTTCATCGCTAACCTCTGAAACCAAGAGCCTTGCCGACCACGTACACCAGCCACGCGGAGCCATAGGCGAGGCTGAGCATGTACGCGAACTGCAGTCCCGCCCACCCCCACCCGATTCGCCCGCCACCGGCCTCGCGTACGGTGACCGCGACCGTGCTGATGCACATCAGGGCAAAGACGTAGAAGACCATCAATCCGATCGCGATGAGCGGCGTATAGGCGCGCGCTCCGGTTGCGGGATTCGTCTCGTTCTGTAACCGCTGCGTGAGCGCATCGACACCATCACCGGCATCACCCACGCCGTAAATCGTACCCATGGTGGAAACGAACACTTCACGTGCCGCGAAGCTCGCCACGATCGAGACGCCGATCTTCCAGTCATACCCCAGAGGGCGCACCATCGGTTCGATACCGTGACCGATGCGGCCGAGCACCGAATGCTCGAGTTGTCGCTCCTGCTGCTGTGCTTGAGAGAGGGCGACGTCAACGGGCATTTTCGGGTACGTCGCCATCGCCCACAGGACGATCGAGAGCGACAGGATCACGGTACCGGCGCGCTGCAGGAACAGCTGACAGCGCTGCGTCACGGATACCGTTAGCGACTTGAAACTGGGCCACCGATAGGGCGGCAGCTCGAGGATCATCGGGCGCACCGGCCCCTTGAGCAGTGTCCGCTTGAACACGGCGGCGATCGCGAGTGCCGCCACAGTGCCGAGCAGGTACATCACGAGCATCGTGAGCCCCTGCAACGTGAGCCCCGGGAAGATGATTGTGGTGGGCACGAACGCGCCGATGAGCAGCGTGTACACCGGCAACCGCGCCGAGCAACTCATGAGCGGCACCACCATGATGGTGGCGAGACGGTCCTTCGGATCTTCGATGGTGCGCGTAGCCATGATTCCTGGCACCGCGCAGGCGTACCCGGACAGCATCGGGATGAAGCTCTTGCCATGCAGCCCCACCCGGCGCATCACGCGGTCCATCAGGAACGCCGCGCGCGCCATGTAGCCGGAATGTTCAAGCAAGCCGATGAACGCAAACAGGATCGCGATCTGTGGCAGGAACACGAGCACCGAACCTACTCCTGCGAAGAGCCCGTCCACGACCAATGAGCGCAGGTCGCCCGCCGGCAGCCATGTGCCGATCGCGCCGCCGGCGACGCTGATGAGCGCCGCGATCCCGTCCATGAGTGGCGTCGCCCACGAGAACACCGATTGGAACACCACCGCCATGAGCAGCAGGAATATCACCGGACCCCAGATGCGGTGGAGCGCGAACCGATCGATACGGTCGCTCGTGTTGCTGACACCGTGCCGAGTTCGCGTCACGGTCGCGTCGATCACCTGCGCGATCCAGGCGTAGCGCACTTCGGATTCGAAGCGGTTGGGTGCAAACCCGGTCAGCCGCAATTCACTGCACGCGGCCGTAATGGCTTCCGTCAGCCCCGGAACGTTTTGCAGATGTGCGTCGCGCTTTTGCAGGCTGATGAGCCGCAGCGCCTCCATGCCGGACGCGATCGGCGACAATCCGTCAGCCTGCAGGCACGCCTCGAGGGGAGCGAGTGCATCATGCGCCGGCTCCGGCAATGAAAACCGCCGCGTCGGGGCGGGGAGCGTCGCGGCGATAAGTAACGCCCGCTTGAGCGGCTCCAGCCCCTCACCGCGCTTGGCAACGGTGGGAACGACCGGTACCCCGAGCGCGTGGATCAGCTCGGGTACATCGATGGCAATCCCTTCAGCTTCCGCTACGTCGAATTGGTTAAGGGCGACCACGACCGGCACCCCCAACTCCATGACCTGACTGGCGAGAAACAGATTCCGTTCGAGGTGAACGACGTCTACCACCACCAGCACGACATCGGGTTGCCAACGGCTCGCATCGCGACCGAGAAGCACTTCCAGGGCAATCTGCTCGTCGGGAGAGCCGGCCGAGAGCGAGTAACTGCCGGGGAGGTCCAACACCGTGACCCGGCGTCCATCAGCGCCCTTGAAGGCACCTTCCACCCGCTCAACGGTCACCCCGGCGAAATTGCCCACGCGCTGCCGCAAACCGGTGAGCGCATTGAACAGCGTGGTCTTCCCCGTATTGGGATTCCCGATGATGGCCACCCGGAGCGTATCGCGGCCGGCGGTCGGCTCGAGCAACGGAGTGACGGGGCTCTGGAGGGTGCTCACGAGAGTCTTACAGGGAGCGCTGGTTGGGCCGCGCTTTCACCGCTGTGCCCCGCTGCGCTACGCGCGCGCCGCAGTTGGCCGCACCGTGATGCCCGCCGTAAGGGCTGACCCCAGGGCCAGACGTGTTCCCCGGACTTCGAGTAGCATGGCACCGCGGCTGTCTATCACGTTCACGCTGGTGCCTTCGCAGAAACCGAGCGCTCGCAGCCGACAGGCTTCGTCGCCGGAACACTCGATGTCGATGACCGTGACCCGGGTTCCCGCGCGGCAGGCATTCAGCGCACACGTGGTGCGCGATGAGGCGTCGTCGGATTGAAAAGTAGGAAGCTGGATGACCGGGGTCACGATTCTGTGTTGAGAATGTTTCTCAAATGATATCATGGAGTATACGCAACGCAGCCGCTTTCCCGCAATAGGGAGTTCCGTCGTCGGAAATAGCGGTTGGGACGAGATCCCGTCAGTGTGCCAATATCGGTTGCTTCCGCGAGCGCATGAAAAGGATGGCCACGCCGATAATGGTGATGCTCACACCGATGATCTGCGCCGACGAAAGCCAGCCGATGACGCGATCGTCTTTGGCTCGGAAAAACTCCACGATGAACCGCTCCACACCAGCGAGCACGCAATACATCCCGAACAGCCACCCTTCTTTCTGCGCATGTTTCCGGAAGCGCCAAAGGATGGCGAACATGACAAACCCCATCACCGTTTCGTACAGCTGAGTGGGGTACACCGAGAGAACATCCGTGGGGTTGGCGCCGGGCGGGAACGGGACGCCGAACTGCTGCGACATCACCGACACCGTACTTGGCGGTGCCCCTTCAGGAAACTGTGTCGCGAGAAAACCCGTGAACGGACGGCCGTAATCGTCGCCCACCGCCCAGCACCCGGTGCGTCCAACCGAATAGCCGGCCGCGATGGCGATGCCCGCGACATCGGCGATACGTGGGAAGCTGAGCTTTTTATAGCGAATCACGGCGTAGCAAAGCGCCACCGCACCCATGAAGCCGCCCCAGAACACGAATCCGCCGCGGCTGATGAACGCCGACAGGTCGCCGGTAAGCACCACGTAATACGTTTTTGCACCGATGAGCGTGCCGAGGAGCGCAGCCAGCACCACGTCGGGGATGGCGTCGGCTTCTATATCGTGCCCGCGCCGCCACAGTTCACGCTGGCAGATGATCTGCGAGATCACGAAGGCCATGAGGACGGCCAGCCCAAATCCCGTCAGCTCCAGAAACCCCAGCCGGAATACCGTTGGTTGATGTACAATCGGTGACATGAAATTCATGCGGTGAAAATACCCGGAATGGGGAGTAATGCCTGGGCGGTCATCGTTGCAGCTGCCCGCTCGCCGATGTCCAGACGGAACAACCCCGCCGCCGCGATCATCGCGGCGTTGTCGGTGGCAAGCCTGGGCGACGGCGCCAGCAGCTGTCCGCCACGCCCGGTTAGGCGCTCCTGCATGGCGCTTTGCAGCGCGCCGTTGCAGGCCACGCCACCACCGAGCACAACGCGCTGACGCTTGTGGACGCGCACGGCGCGATACGTCTTCTCCACGAGCGTCGCGATGACGGCGTCCTGAAAGCCGCGCGCGATACTGGCGCGATCGGCCTCCAGCGAGCCGGCTCGTTCGGAGGTGCGCACGGCATGGAGTACGGCGGTCTTGAGACCGCTGAACGACAGGTCGTAGAAGTCGTCGTCGCCCAGCTCGGCAGTGCGGCGAAGCATCGGTCGAGCAAAGCGGTGCGGATGCCGATGCGCCGGCGACTCGGCGGTCAGTGCCAGCGTCTCGATCGGGCGGCCGCCGGGGTAGGGGAGGCCGAGCAGCTTCGCCACCTTGTCGAATGCTTCGCCGGCCGCGTCGTCGCGCGTTTGCCCCAGCAGTTGATAGCGCCCCCACTCCGGCACATCGAGCAGCAGGGTGTGCCCGCCGCTCACCAGCAAGGCGGTGAAGGGTGGCGCAGCGTCGGGGTGCTCGAGCATCGTGGCAAACAGATGCCCTTCGAGATGATGCACCGGGACCACCGGCACGCGGTGCGTGTAGCCGAGCGTCTTGGCGTAGCTGGTGCCCACGAGCAGCGCTCCGGCGAGGCCGGGACCGTGCGTGACGGCAATCGCGTCGAGATCATCGAGCGACACGTCGGCCTCGCTGAGCGCCCGGCGCACCGTGGGCACGATGGCGGTCAGATGCTGGCGACTCGCGATTTCGGGGACCACCCCGCCGAAGACGCGATGCACGTCCTGTGACAGGATCACCAGTGACTCGATGCGCATCGCATCGGGGGTGCCGGTGACCACCGCCGCCGACGTTTCGTCGCAGGACGTCTCGATGCCGAGCACCCGACGCGAAGGCGCGGCCGAGCGGCGTATCACGACCGGGGTTCTGCGAGCAGCTGTTCGAGCAGGCGGCGGTTTCCCGCGGAGTTCCAGTCTTCCGCACCGATCATCTTCTTGCGGATCACTCCTGCCCGATCGATGACGATCGTTTCCGGTACACCGGTGGAACGATAGATGCTCTGGATCGATCCGGAGGTATCGTGCAGCACCTCGAAGGTGAGTTGGAAGTCCTTTACGAAGTCGCGGATTTTCTGCGCTTCGCCGGCGTCGTCCACGCTTACCGCCACGATCTTCAATCCCTTTGGCGCGAGCGCCGTGTGCAGCGCCTCCATGCTGGGCATCTCGGTGCGGCAGGGACCGCACCAGGTAGCCCAGATGTTGAGCACGACTACGTCACCACGATAATCGGTGAGCGACTTGGCCTGCGGCGTGGCATCGAGCGTCTGCGCCGCGAAACCGGGTGCGTCGCTGCCGATGGTCACGGCCGTGAGCTCGTCCTTCAGAAAATGCGAGGCCGCCAACGCACCGCCGGCGAGCACCGCTACGATCCCCAACACCACCAGCCACTGCTGCTTGACGGTCATGCCTGCTCCACGCACAGGTTACGCAGCACGGCAATTTCCGCCTGCGGGTTAACGGCACCGAACACGGCATTGCCGGCCACGAACGTGTCGGCTCCCGCCCTCCAGCAGCGCTGAATCGTGGTGCGCGACATACCGCCATCCACTTCGAGCACCGCATCGCTTCCGGCCTGATCGAGGAGAAAGCGCGCGCGTTCGATTTTGTCTACCGAATACTCGATGAACGGCTGGCCGCCGTAGCCGGGGTTCACGCTCATGATGAGCAACAGGTCGATCATGTGCACCACTTCCTCGATCGCGCCGAGTGGTGTGCCCGGGTTGAGGGCCACGCCCGCTTTGGCGCCGAGCTCCCTGATGCGGGTGAGCTGACGATCGAGATGCGGGGCGGCTTCGACATGAATGGTGAGGATGTCGGCACCTGCCTTCACGTATTCGTCGAAGTACTTCTCCGGTTCGACCACCATGAGGTGCACATCCACCGCCTTCGTGGTGGAGCGCCGAACCGCCTCGATCACCTTGGTGCCGAAGGAAAGGGCGGGCACGAAGCGGCCGTCCATCACGTCTACGTGAATCCAGTCGGCGCCACCGGCCTCGCACATGGCGATCTCCTCGCCAAGGCGGCGGAAGTCGGCGCTGAGAACAGACGGAGCGATGCGGACGGTCATGGTCGTGAAGACGGCACGGGAATCGGCAGCGAGTCAGTGGGACGACGTCCGTCGCTGAGGATCAGAATGACGGCGGCGTCGGCGGTCAGCCGCGCGCCCGGGGCGGGGATGGTGGCCAGCACCTTGCCCGCTGGTTGAAGAGAGGCGCGAAAGCGCACTTCCCCCACCTGCAGCGCGGCATCGAGCAGCACATCGCGGGCGAGCCCCTCCTCCATGCCGATGATCGACGGCACTGTCACCATCGTCGCGTCGACGATTTCCAGGCGCGCACGCACCGCGTCGAGGCTGTCGGCGAGCCGCACCTTTTCGAGCGAATCGCGGATGGCCGCACTCGAAACGCGCAGCTCTTCCTCGATCTTCGCGACCTCCACCTGTTCGGCGCCTGGCAACTTGCCGATCGCGATACTGTCGATCATCGTCTGCAGCGAATCAACGGCGTCGGGCCGTCCCGGCTCGACGGTGTTCACGGTGAGAACACCGCCGATGCCACCCACAACCGCGCCGACGAGAGCGGCGATGCCGCCGCGAAGGAGCCAGCGCCGCAGGTTGGCGGTGCGGGCTGCACGCGACGTGTCGGCGGCGGGCTTCCGGGGGGCGGCCATCAGTGCGCCCGTCGCAAGCGTGCGGCGAAGGCACCGTCGGTGCCGTGACGGTGAGGCAGCACGCGCAGCCGTCCGTGATCGAGCACGGTGTCGGGAACCACGCCGGCGGGCGGTGCTTCGAGCGAGAATTCGGGATGTGCCGCGAGGAAAGCGTCCACCTGTTCGTCGTTCTCTTCGGGTTCGAGGGAGCAGGTACTGTACACCAGGAGTCCGCCCGGCTTGACGACCGTCGCGGCGGCGCGAAGGATCGCGCGCTGCAATACACCCAACACGGCAAAATCGGACATCTGCAGACGCCACCGGGCATCCGGATGGCGACGGAACGTCCCCGTACCGGTGCAGGGAACGTCCACCAGCACGGCATCGGTGGGGGTCAGTGCGGGAAAGCGCGCGTCGGCCACGATCGCCAGCAGATTGGCCGCATCGAGGCGCCCGAAACCGGCACGCATCTTCTCGACTCTCGTGATGTTGCGGTCGGCGGCGATCACCAACGACGCGTGACGCGACAGTTCGAGCGCCTTGCCGCCAGGCGACGCGCACAGGTCGGCGACCACGCTCCCTGCGGGAATGTCGGCATACTGCGACACGAGTGTCGCGGCGGGATCCTGCACGAAGAAGATCCCTTGCTTGAAGGCCCCAAGCTCCGTGAGCGCCACGCCGCCGCCGAGCCGGATCGAGTCGGCCAGCAAGGGCACCCCGTGCGTGACGACGCCGGCGTTCTGCAGCGAAACCTCGAGTGTCGTGCGGTTCACGCCGTACGGACGCACGGTGATGCCCGCTTCCTCGTTGTTGGCGGCCAGCAGGCGCTCGGTGTCTTCCAGTCCCCACTGCGATTCCCATCGGGCAATCACCCAGCGCGGGTGCGAATAGCGCTGCGACAGCGCCTCGAGCGGATCGGCGCTGAGCGTGGGCTCCAGCGCGTCGCGTTCGCGGTCGACTCGGCGCAGCACCGCGTTCACCAGCTTGCTCGCGCCGATGCCGTGGCGTCGCTTGGTGAGCTCCACGCTCTGGCCGATGGCCGCATACGCCGGCACGCTTCCCATGAACAGCAGCTGATACGCACCGAGGCGCAGAAGATCGGCGACATCGCCATCGAGCTTGGCGATGCCGCCTTTCACACGTTGGCCGAGGATGGCATCGAGCCAGCCGCGTTTGCGCAGCATGCCCCATACGAGCTCCTGCACCCAGCGACGGTCACGCGCATCGAGCGGTCCTGCGCGCCGCTCAAAGGTCGCATCGAGGAGCGCGCCGCTGCGGAGGTCGGCCAGCATCAGCGCGGCGGCGGTGCGCGACTCGGTGACGCCGGTGGTGGGGCCGGTGCCCTGATACGGCTGCTTCACCGGCATCAGGCGCTCCCGAACTGATCGACGATGCCGGTGCTGAACGCGTCGCCGATGCGCACGCCGCGCCCGCGCGCCCATGCGGCCGGGGTCATGCGCGGCTTGCCCGCCGGCTGAACGGCGAGAAAGCGCAGCGCACCGACAGCGCACCGCACGAGAAGCCCGTTTTCGTCGGCGAAGCGCACGGTGCCCGGTGGCGCGGCGCGCGTGGCCTCGTCGAGTGCGCCGTCGCTGCCGTCGTCCAGCAGACGTGCGCCGAAGAGCTTCACGTCGGCGCCATGCAGTGCGGCGAAGGCGCCCGGGCGCGCATCGAACGCGCGCGTGGTCCGCGAGACGTCGTGTGCGGGGCGCGAGAAGTCGAGGCGCGCCATCTCGCGATCGATCTTGGGGGCATACGTGGCAAGCGACTCGTCCTGCGGTACCGCACGCGCCACCCCCGCCTCGATCATCGTGAGCGCCTGCACGATCCCCATCGCCCCCAGTTCGCATAGACGATCGTGCAGCTCGCCGAATGTTTCGTCGGCGTGAATCGGAGTGCGCAGCACGTGCAGCATGTCGCCCGCATCGAGCGCCGGCACCATCTGCATGATGGTGATCCCCGACTCGCTCAGCTCCTGCAGAATCGCTGCCTGAATCGGCGCCGCACCGCGAAGCGCCGGGAGCAGTGACGCATGGATATTAAGCGTACCAAGCCGGGGCAGGTCGATGACCGCCTTGGGGAGAATGCATCCATATGCCACCACCACCGAGATGTCCGGTTCGAGGGCGCGCACGGCGGCGATGAAGGCGTCGCCGCGTGGCTTTTCCGGTTGCAGCACCGGAAGGCTTTCCTCGAGCGCGACGCGCTTGACCGGAGACGGGTCGGTCTGCGAGCGGGAGCGGCCGCGTGGCCGATCGGGTTGCGTCACGACACCCACCACGTCGTAGCCTTCGCCGATCAGCGCCCGGAGCGGCGGAACGGCGAAGTCGGGAGTGCCCCAGAAGAGAATGCGCACGAGGGGCGAACTCCGGTTACGAGGTGCGCAGGTCTTGTGCGGCCACGCGTTCCTTCGGCAGGTCACCGACGGGGAGCACACGCAGCAGCTTCGGGTAGTTGAGCTTCTCTTCTTCCCAGTCGCGCATCGCGGCTCGGCGCTTGAGCAGACTCAGACGATCGGTGAACAGTTTGCCGTGCAGATGATCGATCTCGTGCTGCAGGCAGCGTCCGAGCAGGTTTTCCCCGTCGATCTCGTACACATTACCGTCGATGTCCTGCGCCCGCACCGTCAGGCGGGCGAAGCGGTCCACGTCGGCATAGATCTCGGGAATGGACAGGCAGCCTTCCTCGCCACGCACCGACCCCTGCTTGAGGATGATCTCGGGGTTGATCACCACAAGCCGCACATCGTCGGCATTCACCACGGCCACGCGTTCGCGGCGGCCGATCTGCGGCGCGGCGAGACCGACGCCTTTCGCCGCTTCCATGGTGTCGAACATGTCGTCCACCAACCGGCGCAACGCGGGGGTGATCTGCTCGACGCGCTCGGTCTCCTGACGGAGGATCGGCGAGCCGAGCACGTGAATATCAAGCAACGACACGGGTGGTCAGGCGGCCGGAGTGGCGGTGCTCACGCGGGCCACCCGGCCACGCTCGATGATCAGGCGGGAGTCTCCCGACTTGATCGTAATCCGGTCGTCCATCGACACCGCGCCATCCTTCCCCAAGCTGGCGATGTGCACGACGTCACCCACCACGCCGCCGGCGGTGACGATCTCGTCGCCCTTCTTGAGCGACTTCACGAGCACGTCATGCGCCTTGCGCTGGCGCTGCTGCGGACGAATGAGCACGAAATAGAAGATCGCGAAGATCAAGCCGTACATGAAAATCATGGACGCGATCTGATTGCCGGCAAACTGAATGGCGGCGAGGCTGGCGATGACGGGCAGAGTCATGAGGCAGTCGAACGGGAGTGGTAGCGGGCGAGCCAGTCACGACTCCAGCCCTCAAAGGTGCCGGCCTGAACGGCCGTGCGCGCGCCGCGCATCAGCGCTACGAGGAAATGTACATTGTGGAGGCTCAGGAGGCGGAGTCCGAGTAGCTCTTCCGCCACGAAGAGGTGCCGCAGGTAGCTGCGGGAGAAGCGCGTGCAGGCGGCGCAGCCACACTCGGCATCGAGCGGGCCGGCGTCCAGTCGAAAGGTGGCGTTTTTGATGTTCCGTCGGCCGGTGCTGGTGAAAAAGGCACCGGTGCGCCCCATCCGCGTGGGGGCCACGCAGTCGAAGAGGTCCACACCGCGCGCGACGCCCTCCACGAGATCCTCGGGGAAGCCCACGCCCATGAGGTAACGGGGGCGATCGGTCGGGAGCTCCTGGTTCACCACGTCGAGCATGGCGTACATATCCGGCTTGGCTTCGCCGACCGAAAGCCCGCCCACACCGAATCCCACCCAGTCGCCGGCGCTCCGGATCGCCGCAGCCGACTCGCGACGCAGGTTGGCGTGAATGCCGCCCTGCACGATCGGAAAGAGCGCCTGCACGGGTGTGGGTGCGTCGGGGTCTTCGAGCAGGAGTCGCTCGAACTCCACCCGGCACCGCTCCAGCCATCGGACGCTGCGCTCCATCGCCTCGCGCGCGAGCCCCTGTTCCGTCTGCCCGGGCACCACGTGGTCGAATTGCATGATCACGTCGGCGCCGATGTTGCGCTCGATGCGCATCACCGATTCCGGAGTGAACTGCTGCAGCGAGCCGTCGAGATGGCTGCGGAACTCCACCCCCTGCTCGGTGATGGTGCGCAGCCCTTCGAGGGAGAAGACCTGAAAGCCGCCGGAGTCGGTGAGCATCGGCCCACGCCAGTGCATGAACCGATGCAGTCCGCCCATGACGCGCACCGTGTCGTCCCCCGGCCGGAGGCGAAGATGATACGCGTTGGAGAGCACCATGGTGGCGCCGAGGCGGGTGAGATCCTCGGGGTCGAGCGACTTGACCGACGCGAGGGTGCCCACGGGCATGAACTGCGGAGTCTCCACCGCGCCGTGCGGCGTGTGCAGTACGCCGGCGCGGGCGTGGCCGTCGGTGGCGTGGAGCTGGAAAGCAAACGGTGAGGTCACGCTCCAATACTAACGACCGCTGAACAGCCGACCGTTGACAGACGACCGCAGAGCCATCGTGAGTCTTTTACTGGCTAGGAAAGCGAGCAAAGAAGTCGAACATTGCCGCGAAGTTCGGTTCCACGACATTCGAATGATTCCCGCCCGGAACTTCGATGTACTGCAGCTCGGCGCCGACGTTTCGCAGCGCGGCCACCATCACGCGCGACCCGCCGACTGGCACCGTGGGGTCGGCATCGCCGTGTACCACGAACTGCGGGATGTTGCCGATGGTCTTTGCCGTCGACGCGAGACCGAAACCGGAGAACAGGCCAAGCGCTGACCACTGTGCCGGCGTTTTCGCGGCGATTGCCCAGGTGCCGATGGCGCCCATCGAGTGGCCCATGAGGTAAATGCGCTTGTCGTCGACGGCGTAACGCGCGCGCACTTCGGCCAGCACCTCGAATACGTCCTGCTCACTCAGCGCCCGCGAGCGGACCATGGCCGGGTCATTCCCTCCGCCCAGGGCGACGCCGTAGCCGCCATCCACCCGATACCCGAGCGGGGCGGCGAGGATATAACCGCGTTCCTCCGCAAGTTTCGGCAACGTGCCGCCGTACGCTTCAAAGAAGGAGTCTTCGGTGCCGCCCAGTCCGTGCAGCGCGATGATGAGCGGGAGCGGTTTGCGGGGGGAGTAGCCGTTCGGCACGTAGAGCCGATAGGGCATGATCTCGTCGGCGGCGTCGAGGCGATAGTGCCGCTTGAGATCACCGGTTCGTCCGAGCCATGGATCCGTGCCGCTCGACACGAACTTCAGCAGCGACTCAGCCGCAGCGAAGGCGCGCGCGGCGTTGAACGTGCCGAGGGCAATGCGACTCAGGTTCACGTTGCGCATGCGGTCGACCGGGAAGAGCAGGTCGGAGCGCAGCGGTTCAGCGACCTTGGCCGCTGCCGCTTCGAGTCGCGCTACCGCTGCATCGAGCCCGGACCGTACCACGATGCCGACGTTGGCAGTCCCGAGCGCGCGGGCGCTGTCCGAGAGCTCCACCGACACCACATACGAACCGTCGGGGACGTTCTGCAGGTCGGCGTTGATGGCGTAGGGCATATCACGCAGATCGCGCGGAACGCCGTCGAAAACGCCGAGTTCCTTGACGAGAGCAAGAGGTGCGCGTGGAGCGGCGGGGGTGCGCCGCATGAGCGCGACGCGGGCCGTGAGCGGACGCTCGAGCGCGATGGATGGCGAGAAGATCTGCTCGAGGCGCACCGTCCATCGACGGGCCGGGTCGACGATCAGCCGGTCTGAGCGCACTACCAGCGCGCTGGCGAACTCCGTTTCCGGTGTCCACGACCGCCTCTGGAGCAGGGCCGTCGAGTGCGCATATAGGCGACGCAGCTCCGAGGTGCGGCCAAACTTCGACGCGACGGCGATGAGCGCATCGAGTGAGTCCACCTGCGCCTTGAGCTCACCAGTCGGCCTGACCGTGTTCTTGAGCGTCGTGTTCGTGACGCTGAGGGAGAGAATCCCGGGCTGAGCCTGGGCGAGGAGGTGCGCCGGCGCGGACGCCACCATCAGGGCAGCGAGCGGGCCCAGCGAAGTGATGAGTCGCAGTGAATTGTGCATGTGGTGAAGCTGGAGGCCGAGGCCGTCGCTTGTCCAGCGGGCTACGGCCATGGTGTCGAGCGCAATCGCGCCGTCGCGCGTGACGCGGAGCACCTTGCCGAGATCGCTGTTCGGCTGCTGCGCCTGCAGATGCATAGGGATGTCGGAGCGTTCCCCTGTGGTCACGTACAACGGGCCATCCGGACCGAACGCCAGCCGTGAGCCGAAGTGCAAGTCGCGGTCGTACGCGGGCATGGTCTGGTGGATCACCTTCACGTTCTCGAGGCCGCGCTCATCGGAGGAAATGGTGCCGCGCGCCACACCGGTGGCGTTACCGCCCTGACGCGGCTCGGCGAAGCCCCAGAAGATCGTGCGATCGGCGGCGAAGTCAGGGCTGGGCGCCACGTCGAGCAAACCGCCTTGGCCGTCTGCATCCACGGCGGGAAGGCCAGTGAGCGGGGCACCTACGACCCCGGCCGCTATGTCACCAGGAGACTGCCATCATGCCGCTCGCCCACCGGCCGGGCGCTGGCCCCACCGTTCGGGCCGCGACCGCCCACCGAGGGACCATGCTATCCTTCTTGTTCGATAAGTCTCGGCGCGAAGCGCGCGCTACAAAATGCACATCGCATCGCCGTAGGAATAAAACCGATAGCTCTCCGCCAGTGCGGTCTGGTACGCTTGCATCGTCAGGTCGTAGCCCGCGAATGCTGCCACCAGCATGATGAGAGTGGAGCGGGGGAGGTGAAAGTTCGTGATCAGGTGATCGACGCCATGAAACTGGTACGGGGGGCGCAGGAACAGGTTGGTGTCGCCGCGAAAAGGGCGCACGACGCCGTGCCGGTCGGTCGCTGATTCGAGGGTGCGCACGCTGGTGGTGCCCACGGCCCATACGGAATTGCCGCGCGAACGCACTTCGTTGAGATGAGCGGCGGCAAGGTCGTTCAACTCGCACCACTCGTGGTGCATTTCGTGCTGCGCCGGGTCGTCGTCGCTCACCGGCCGGAAGGTGCCGGCGCCTACGTGCAACAGCACGTTCACCTGTTCCACACCACGGCGCGCGAGCCGGGCGAGCAGGTCGGGAGTGAAGTGCAGCCCCGCCGTCGGTGCGGCCACCGAACCCGCCTGCTTTGCGTACACGGTCTGGTAGCGCGCGATGTCCACCGACTCGTCGGCGCGATCGATGTACGGCGGCAACGGCACGTGCCCGTGACGTTCAATCGCCTGAGCGACCGGCTCCTTGGCGTGAAGCCGTACGATCCGCGTGCGCCGCGGCGTCGTGTCCACGATCTCGACCTGAAAATCGGGGGCAATCGTGACCACGCGACCCGGTCGGAGCTTCCCGCCCGGATGAATCATCGCCTCGTAGTGATCACTCTCCTCCAGCGCACGCAGCAGCAGAATCTCGGCCGGTCCTCCGCTCTCCCGCTGCCCAAGCAGTCGCGCCTTGAAGACACGGGTGGTGTTGACCACCAGCGCGTCGCCCCGCGGGATCAGCTCCGCCAGATCGCGAAAGGTGCGATGGGCGAGCGCGCCCGTTTCCCGGTCGACGACGAGCATCCGGCTCGAGTCGCGGGGTTCGACGGGATGCTGCGCGATGCGCTCTTCGGGGAGCTCGTAGTCGTAGTCGGAGGTGGGGCCCCCCGTCAAGGTGGGGGCAC
>JBBSCJ010000029.1:0-30532 GCA_038250435.1 Gemmatimonadales bacterium
CACGATCCGCGTGATCCAACGCCGCTGCTACGGCATTCGCGACGAAGAGTACCTGCGACTCACGGTGCTCACGAGTACGCTGCCACCGCTGCCGCGGGACCATCATTCGTGAAAATCACCCACACGATTCCGCGAAGAGCCCAGACACATTTCAAGAGACGAGGTGAACTGGCCGCGCACGTGCGCTCGGTATGGAAACATGTCGTGGCATTGCCACGAACGCCTCCCGATATATCGACTGAGGCGCTTGCGGAGCTGAGCCAGCCGGACGCAACGACGGGTCGCCGGTCTGCCGCAACAGCGTGGAGATCTCGCAGCGGAAATTGACGTCGTTTCCATCGATGTTCGCGCTCGACACACCGCCCGATATGGCGGCGCCAGCACCTGATGCCGCTGCACCCGCTGTCGCGCGTCCTTGTTCGACAGAATCCCTACGAGGCGCCCGGTGATACGCCCGCCAAGATACGAAGCAATAGGCATCGACGCCACCTCCCAGATCGCCGCACCCCAGCTCAGCCGGAAGCCGGTACGTGAGGGTCCATCTGTTCGTTCTATTGGAACGATCTACGTCGGTGACGCCGAGCAGTCAAGTATGGTCATGAATCCTCGTGACGGCACTGCCTCCGGCTGCAGTAACGCTGCGCAGGGCCACACGGTCGTTGTCCTTGTCTCCTCAAACGGTAACGCTGCATAGCACCAGGGAACGTCCAGCAATCGTACGAATGCTGTTCGTGGTCATCGCGCCCTTCCCCGCAGCTGTCGCCGCGATCAGCGCGGTGATGCGCTGCGCGGGGTGTCGCGGATCTCGCGCATCCGTCGTGCAGTTTGCGACAACACCGACACGCTGAGCCGCTCTCGACCGTCTGAAGCGCGCAGGCCGACGCGCACACTGTAATCCGCCGGCTCGGCGATGATCGCCGCATTGATCCAGCTCCGTCGCGAGCCCCACGCGAGGGCGCGACGGATGGCGGCCAGCTGGGCCACGTCGCCGTGCGCATGCGGTAGGCCGCCGATGGCCGCCAGCCAGTGAGGAACCGTGCCGCCGCCGCGTTGAACGGCTAGTCCGTGCCACCGATCCAAGGCGCGCAGTCGCGCGTCGACGGCGGGGAGGCCGGAGAACGACGGGAATACCACGGCACCCAGTAACTCCACCGGTGAGCCGGCGGTCGCCCCCCACGCGTATACGGCGCTATCGGTGGTATCCAGACGTGAGGCCGCCCATGCCAACATAGTCCGCGGGCGAACACGTTCGACCTCACCGGCGTGCAGGCGGAGAAGCGTCTGCCACCACTGCACGGTGGGCGCGTCGCCCGCGAACAGTGGAGGCAACGGATCGCGATACGCCGGGAAGAATACGTCGGGACGAATCCGGCGCAGCACCCGCTCGGTGGCGGCGAGGCGCTCGGGGTCGTCGGCTGCGGGGACGTTGCGCCCCACCCGGAGGGCCACAGCGATCCGAACGCTGTCGGTGCGTAATGGCTCGAGCACGCGCGCGAGCGAGTCGAGCGCGCTGGTGCGGGTGCCATCGTCGTCAAGCACGAGCAGGACGATATCGGGCTCGAACTGTTCGACCAGCAGGCGATCTTTCGTCACGACGCGCGCGAGCGGCGGGCCGTCGATGACGTTGAACAGGCGTAGCCCCAGTACGAAATCGCCCGCCGGACGCGCCTGCATCGGGGCGTTTCGCGCGGCGGCGTAGCTGCGAATCGCGCCGATACCCCGCGGCCACTCCAGCAGCACCAGCGTGGTGAGTGCGGTGGCCCCCAGCACCAGGACGGCGCGCACGGCACCGGAGAGGCGCCAACGCGCGGGATACGCCGGCGCGATGAGCGGTACCAGTAGCGCCACCGGAGAGACGAGGGTGGCCCGACCAACGGTCATCCCCATCACGGCATCACGTGCGGCCACCGCCGCCTGGAGTCCTAACGGCGCGCTCCCTCGTTGCGCCACCAGGAAGTCGCCGATCGAGACCGCCGCCACGACTACGTTGTACAGGAGCAGCGGAATCGCCACCACCGGCGAGACGAGTCGGGTTGCGACCGTGTAGGCGACCTGCACCACGAACGCGCATGTTACCAACGGCAGCAGCCAGCCGATGTCGGCGACGGTGCGTACACCCGCCTCGGTGCCGCTGGCGATCGCCACCACCAGCGCTGGTGCGATCAGCAGGCCGCAGATCGCCGTGATCTGCGTAAACACGCGCGGCGCTTCCCGTCGTCGGCTGATCCAACCCGCCATGACGGTATTCCAGATCAGAATGACGACTACCGCTCCCGGGAATACGAAGGCCAGCGGGGTCAGGGTTTCCAGCCGCTGCAGCAGCCAGGTCATGTGTGCGCTGCCACGCGAATCAGCCGCTCCGCGTTCACGCCCTCCGGCGCCAACCGCCGGGTGATCACGTCAAGGGCGCGGCCGAGTTCGGCCGGCTCCGCCGCGAGAAGATCGACGATCAGCGTGTGGGTTGCGGAGTACGCGTGCAGCGCCGCGTGCCCCCCCTGCAACAGCAACAGCGCGTCGACGCCGCGGGTATCGTCCGTGCGCAGGAGCGGGCCGGCGGTGACGTGCAGCCCCGCAGCGCGCACGGCGGCAATCAGCAGTCCGCCGAGGAGCGCCTGATCGTGCAGCACGGCGGGGGCGAGCCCGGAGAGTTCAGCAACGAGGTGCACCACCGCACCGGTATCGGGACCGACCATGTGGGCACGATAACCGGCCTCGCGCACTGCTGGCACCCCGCCATAGGCAGAGGGTACCTTCCGGTATGCCTCGCGCGACCGAAACGCCTTCCGTATTCACACTGCCGAATATCGTGTCCACTTCCCGTGTGGCGCTCGCGATCGGCTTTGTGGCGTATGAAGGCGTGCCGATCCGGCTGGCGCTCATCGGCATCGCGTCGCTCACGGACGTGCTCGATGGCTGGCTCGCGCGACGCACGCGCATGGTGTCGCGTTTCGGCGCCCTGCTCGATCCGGTGGCCGATCGGTTCTTCGTGTTCGCCGTGGTGCTGGCATTCTTGCTGGGGCGCGAACTCTCGGCGTGGCAAGCGATCGCCATCATGTTTCGCGACGTCATGTCCATTGTGGGTTTCTTCGTCGCGCGCCGTGTACGCTGGTTGCGCCCCATTGCGTTCAAGGCGCGCCTTATGGGGAAGCTCGTGACCGGACTTCAGTTTCTCACGTTCTTCGCCGTACTGCTTTCCCCCGGCATAGTGAGCCCGTTGGTCTGGCTGGTCGGTGTGCTCGGGCTGATCGCCACGATCGACTACACGCTGATGCTGTGGCGTGAGCGGGAGCGCGCGCCACAGATCACGTGATCGGCAGGTGAACGGCCGTTGAATGGCAGGTGAACAGCCGCAGACGACGAACGCCCCCGAGAGGAAGCGTTCGATGATTTCACACGGCGGCTGCTTCCTGCGTCTGCTTCCTGGTGGGCTGCGCGAAGCGCTCGCCCAAGGTGCGAAGCTCGGTTAACTCGGGCGCCTTGAGTTCGGGATAGCGCCCGCCGAGGTACACTAACGTGCCGTCGAACCACTCTTTTTGGTCTGCCGGGTGGCAACCGATGACACCACACTGCATGATTTGCTGGAACAGCTCGTCACGGGCTTCCTGGTACGGTGAAGGTGCCGTGGCGTCACGACGTGGACGAAGCTTGGGCTTGGCCATTTCCTCTGGGTAATTGCTCGGAAAACGCTGCCGAAGATACGGTCAGCAATCGAAATCTAACCGATGCCGCACGACTTTTCCAAGTGGTCTCTGCATCACCGCGGAGAAAAATCCTCGAAGAGGCGAAGCAGGGATGAGCACAGTGAAGCCGGCGCATCTTCGGCAGGGAGCAGTGCCGCGCTCCCCAAGGCCAGAAACTCGACGGAGGCCAGCGGGCAGAGCGATCGCCACCGCGACAGCGCCACCTGATCTTCCGCCGTCGATCGGTCAGATAATTCATCTACCGCTCGCGCCAGACGGATGTCCGTGCGGACATCACGAAAACGGATGAGATCTGCTTCAGATAACGACACCGCGCTCGCGAGCTGCAGCAGGTGCGCGGCGCCGTCGCTACCCACGTAGGGCGCCAGATATCGTCCCACGAGGATGTCGGGCATCCGTTCCGGTAACGATACGGCTTGGCGCAGGAATGGCTCCAGCAGCGGTTTGGCGCCGAACAGCGCGTGCGCGCTCAGTGCCGCCATCGCCGATCCGCGCTGGATCGTACGAATCGCGTCACCGGGGAGGTCCAAGGGATCGGGCGGATGTAGCAGCAGCAGCTGCGGGACGAGCAGTGGCCGTGCGGCGGCCAGCAACACCCCCACGAGCCCTCCGATGTCCTGACCCACGACAATGCCCCGGGGAATGCGCAGCGCACTCAGCGCGCGATCCACGTACTCCGCCTGTGCCATGAGGCTGATCGACACGTCGGCGGGCCGGTCGGACTCGCCGTGACCGAGCAGATCGATAGCCAGCACCGTAAACCCGGCGTCGGCGAGGTTCGGGGCCACCTGCCGCCAGAGAAAGGCGCAGGTGCCGAAGCCGTGCAGCAACACGACCGCCGGTCCGCCGCGCCCGGTGCGTTCGATGTGCAGGGACCCGGCACCGACAGGGATACGGAGGTGTTCGGTGTACATGAGAGCGTAGGATAGCGCGGAGCAGGGTACCACAGATAGCTTACCGCTGCTGTACGGGCTGCTTGCACCTCGAGCAGCGCCTGGAGAACGGCACGGGAGGGACGATGGCGGAGGACCAGACGTACGACGACGGTCGCGCGCAAAATCTCGAGGCGATGCTCCGCGCCCTAGCGGAGCGGATCCAGGCGCTCGACGCGCAAGGGCACCTGTTGGGGAGTGCCGGTGAGTTGATGCAACTCATTGGCGACGTGCGCAGTGAATTGTTTCATTATGAGGTCCGTTGTACGTACGACTCCCCCGAAACCGCCGAACACCGTCGGCTGGTGGAGGAGGCGCGTGCGCCGGACGAAGGTTCCTGGGAACATACCGGCTGGTCGCCGGACGACGACGAGGAGAACGAGTGGTAAAGGCAACGCCGAAAAAGTCGAACATGCCCTTTGTGGCGATCGTGCTGGCCGTGATCGTCGGCGGTGGACTCTTCATCTGGAGCTCGATCGAGCGTAACAAGCAGAAGCCGATCGAGCTCACCGCCAACACCGCGCTCCCGACCGCCGAGGGCTACCTGCGCGGCGACCCGAATGCCCCGGTCACCATCATGGAGTTTGCAGACTTCGAGTGCTTCGGCTGCGGACAGTTCGCCGCTCTCCAGGGTCCGGACATCAAGAGCCGCATCGTCGATGCCGGCCTCGCGAATTTCCGCTTCTTCGACTTCCCGCTCACGTCGATCCACAAGAACACCATGGCGGCGCATCTCGCCGCTTCGTGCGCCAACGAACAGGGGAAGTTCTGGGAAATGCACGACCTCATCTTCGCCGGCCAGACCGAGTGGAGCACACAGGCCACCGCGAATCCGCGCAAGGTGCTCGATGGCTATGCGGCGCAGGCCGCGCTCGACATGACACGGTACAACAGCTGCTTTGATTCGCAACGGACGCTTTCGCAGGTACAGGCCAATGCCGCGGCCGGTACGGCGCGCGGTGTGAGCTCAACGCCTACGCTCGTCATCGGCAATCGTGTCTTCCCCGGCGCGCTGACCTACGACAACGTGAAGAAAATCGTCGATTCGCTACGCGCCGCCGCCATCACGGTGAAGCCGGTCTCGAAGTAACCGGCTCGCATGGCGTCGGGATGGCCCCGTCAGAAACGCCCCGTCAGGCGCGTCGGCGACGTTCGGCGGCTTCATCCAATCGGAGCTTCGGCATAGGCGCCGCCTCGGCGGTGCCTTCGTCGTTTCCCCCGTTGGCGAGCGGTACCAGCGCTTCACCCAGCGCGACCAGTGCCCGCGTCGCCACCACCGAAGCCAGTGGCTCGGGCACGCCGAGCTCACGAATGTAAATGTCCAGGGCGCGCTCGTAGCCGGCATCGGTGGCCAGCGTGTCTACGAACAGCAGCGCGTTCTCCACATGCGTGCGGATCAGCGCCTCCTCTGCACGCGCCTGCGCCAGCCGCAATCGCTGCTCGGCGTCGGCCGACAGCTTGCGCGGAAAAAGCGTTTCAGGGAACAGCCGGCTCAGAATGGACATGTGCACAGTTTAGACGAATCGCCTTTCGCGCGGTTTCACATCCGTGAGCATCGTCACGGAGGCGCCGCACGCGTACTTGGATGAGCTTGCATGCAGGGCTCGTGCCGCGGCTACAACTCCTGCGCTTCGTACTGGTCCTTGAGGGACGCCACCACTGAGGGATCCGCCAGCGTGGTAGTATCTCCCAGCGCCCGCCCCTCGGCGATATCGCGCAGCAATCGCCGCATGATCTTCCCTGAGCGGGTTTTCGGGAGGTCCGCACTGAAAAGGATGTCGTCAGGACGCGCGAGCGCGCCGATCTTCATCGCGACATGCTCCCGCAGTTCGTCGCGCAGACTGATGCTGTGCGCGAATCCTTCGCGCAGCGTAACGAACGCGGCGATGGCCTGCCCCTTGATGTCGTGCGCCTTCCCCACCACGGCCGCCTCAGCCACAGCGGGGTGATCCACCAGCGCACTCTCGACTTCCATCGTGCCGATGCGATGTCCTGCCACGTTGAGCACATCGTCAACGCGACCGAGGATCCACAGATATCCATCGTCGTCGCGCTTGGCACCGTCGCCCGGAAAATACAGGTCGGGACGCCCGGGCCACTTCGAGAAGTACGTCTCCACGTAGCGTGCGTCGTCGCCCCAGATGGTGCGGAGCATGCTGGGCCACGGATGCGTGATCGCGAGCAGACCGCCACCCACACCGATCGCGTTCGCCTGCGCGTCGAGCAGCGCCGTCCTGATGCCGGGAAACGGCACGGTGGCAGAGCCGGGCTTGGTGGTGGTCACACCGGGGAGTGGGGAGATCATGATCGCGCCCGTCTCCGTCTGCCACCAGGTATCCACGATGGGGCAACGATCCTTGCCGATGTGTTGCCGATACCACATCCACGCTTTCGGATTGATCGGCTCTCCCACGGAGCCGAGCAGCCGCAATTGCGACAGGTCGTGCTGATCGACGTACGCGGTACCCCACTTCATGAACGCGCGAATGGCCGTGGGCGCGGTGTAGAAAATGGTGACGCCGTAGCGCTCGCAGATCTGCCAGAAACGGTTCTTGTCGGGCCAGTCGGGAGCGCCTTCGTACATGATACAGGTAGCGCCATTCGCCAGCGGGCCGTACACGAGATACGAATGGCCGGTGATCCAGCCGATATCGGCGGTGCACCAGTACACGTCGCTCTCCTGGAGATCGAACACGTATCTGGAGGTGCTCGCGACGCCGGTCAGGTACCCGCCGGTCGTATGCACGATGCCTTTGGGTTTGCCGGTGGTTCCCGATGTATACAAAATGAACAGCAAGTCTTCCGCATCCATTACTTCGGGCTCGCAATACCTGGGCACCTGACGTTTGAGGCGATGCCACCAGTGATCGCGCCCGTCCTGCATCTCCGCAAACGTCTCGTCGCCCACGCCGCTACGTCGACGCATCACCACCAGCACATGTTCGATCATGGGGCATCCGGTGAGCGCCTCGTCCGCGTTGCGCTTGAGCGGAATCGTCTGCCCGCGACGATAGCCCCCGTCGGCAGTAATGAGCACCTTGCAGCCGCAGTCGTTGATGCGGTCGCGCAGCGACTCCGCCGAGAAGCCGCCGAACACCACCGTGTGCACCGCACCGATACGCGCGCACGCCAGCATGGCGATCACGGCCTCGGCGATCATCGGCAGGTAGATCGCCACACGATCGCCTTTCTGCACGCCAAGCTTGCGCAGCATGTTGGCAGCGAGATTCACTTCGCGGTACAGGTCCCAGTACGTGTAGGTGCGACGGTCGCCGGGCTCCCCTTCCCAGATGAGCGCCGCTTTGTTGCGGCGCGGCCCATGGATATGGCGATCCACACAATTCACCGACGCATTGAGCTGACCGCCCTGAAACCACTTCGCATGCGGCGGCGTCCATTCGAGCACCGAATCCCACGTCCTGCTCCACGTGAGCGATTCCGCCTCGCGCGCCCAGAACGCCTCCGGGTCGGCAGCGGCGTCGTCGTGCATCCGGTTCGAACGCACATGGGCCGCTGCACGAAAGTGGTCCGACGGCGGGAACGAACGGGACTCGGTCAGCAGAACGTCGATATCGCTCATGGGCTCGGAAGTCGGTGATCGCCGGTGGCGGGGATCCGCCCGTGCGGGCGACGGCGCGCAGCGTGGTGCCCCAGGCATGCAGGCGGTCCGTCGCGGCCGATCGCGTGTCCTGCTAATGTAGAGCGATGCAGACTCCGCACGGAACAGGCGCGACTGGTGTGGCGTCGTCGGTGCCGATCCCCCCGTACCCCTCAGCCACCTCGGGGGCACCCCGGCCCGCAACGGCGCCCCGCGATCCGGCACTGGAGGCACAGGAGCTTGTGCGCGTATTTGGTGGGCGCCGCGCGGTCAACGGCATCTCGGTGACGCTGGCCCAAGGGGACTGTCTCGCGCTCTTCGGCCCGAATGGCGCAGGCAAGACCACGCTGCTGCGGCTGCTCGGCGGGCTGCTCACGCCAAACAGCGGGCGCACGCAGCTGCAGGGAGTGACGCTGCCGGGGCCGGCCGCTACTCGACGTCTGGTAGGACTCATTTCGCATCATGCGATGCTCTATCCGGCGCTCACGGTGCGGGAGAACGTCCGCTTTGCAGCCGAGTGCCAAGGCGTGCTCGACGCCGATGGGGCCACGACCCGAGCGCTTACGCGGTTGCGCGTGATCGAGCGGGCCGACATGCCGGTGCGCGCTTTGAGTCGAGGGCTGCAGCAGCGCGTGTCGATCGCCCGCGCGCTGGTGCACGGGCCGCGGCTTGTATTGCTGGATGAGCCGTACACGGGACTCGATGATGTCGGGGCGCGTGCCCTCACCGACGCGTTACGTGACCTGCGCGAACAGGGCGCGGTGCTGGTGCTCACCACCCACCATCTTCACGAGGGGCTGGCCTTGGCTACGGCGTCGGCGATCATGATTGGCGGCCGCCTGGTGCATACGGAGCGCGCCGGGGCCGGCGACCTCGACGTGCGTGGCTATCAGGAGCGCTATCGACGCCTCGTGCAGGAGAGCCACGGATGACCGAAGCGCATCGCGCGCCGGCCTTTCTGGCGGATGCGTGGCGAATCGCCCGCAAGGATCTCCTGATCGAGTTCCGGACCCGCAGCGCGTTTTTGGCGGCGGCCGTTTTTTCCGTGCTGGCGGTAGTGATTTTTCGGTTTACCTGGGACCCTACCGCAATCCCCGCCGTTGATCTGGCACCGGGGGTGTTGTGGGTGATCTTCACTTTCTCCGGCCTGCTCGGGCTGAACCGCTCCTTCGGACTGGAACTGGCGGAGCGCGCGTACGACGGCTTGCTCGCCTCGCAAGTCTCACGCGAAGCGATCTTCGCCGGAAAGGTGTTGGCAAATCTGGTGTTCGTGGCCGCCGTGCAGCTTTTGGCGCTACCGGCGGTGGCGCTCTTCTTCGATCTTCCGGTGGGGCCGGCGTGGTGGGCGGTGGTGGCGATCGTGCTGCTGGCGTCGCTCGGGCTTTCTGCTGTCGGGACGCTGTTCGCTGCCATTGCGTCAAACACGCGGTTGGCCGAGCTGCTGCTGCCGATGATGACGTTGCCGTTTTTCGTGCCGCTGGTGATCCCCGCGGCTCAGGCGTCGGCGATCGTGATGCGGGGGCAGCCGCTGGAAGACGGGTTGGCGTGGCTCAAGGTGCTGCTCGCCTTCGACCTGGTGTTCGTGTCCGCATGTATCGTGGTGTTTCCGTTCACGATTGAGGAGTAGGTATGGCGTCGGTGTCGTCGGCAGCGCCCGGTTCGGTTGCGCTGCGCGGAGGGTTCCCCGAGGCGAAGGGGATGGATTGGTTTCTCGGCGTCGCGATCATGGCGGTGGTCGCGGCGTGCGTGCGAGCGCTGTTCTATACGCCAATCGACGCGATGCTCGGCGCCGCGCAAAAAATCTTCTACATCCATGTGCCGGCGGCCATCGCCGGGCTGTACATCGCGTGCGGCTTGTTGGCGATCTCCAGCATCATGTACCTGTGGATCAAGGACGACCGCCTCGATCGCCTGGCGGAGTCGTCGGCGGAAGTCGGTCTCGTGTTCATGGGGATCGTGCTGGTCACGGGTCCGGTGTGGGCGCGCACCAGTTGGGGCACGTGGTGGGTGTGGGAAGCGCGTATCACCAGCACGCTGTTTCTCTGGTTGCTCGTGCTCGGCTACCTCGTGCTGCGCGGGGCCGTGGAGAGCCCGGACAATCGTGCACGACTGTCGGCGGTGATGGGCTCACTCGCGGCGTTGCTGGTGCCGTTCATTCACCTCACGGTGAAGCTGTTTCGCGGCATGCACCCGCAACCGGTGGTGATCAAGCCGGAGAAGCCGTCGATGCCGTCGGAGATGCTCTCCACCTTCTCGCTGGCGACCATCGCGTTTCTGCTGCTCTTTTTCGCCCTGCTGCGCCTGCGCTATCGCTGGGCCACGGTGCGTGACGCGCGCGCGGCGATGGAGGCCGAGTGATCGTGTTCCTGGCCCATCTCCGGCAGGGAGCGTTGGGGGCGAACGCCCCGCGCGATACCGCAGGGCAGGTGGCCTTCGTGCCGCGCCCGGATGGGCCCGTCGACACCAGCGGGTACATGTGGGCCGGCTACGCGATTTCGTTCGTGGTATACGGCGGATACATCGCGCTGCTGCTACGGCGGCTGGCGAGGGCCCGGCGCGCCCGGTGAGTCGTGCATGAGGCCCGCTCGCTCGACAGCGCTGCAGGGGATGCGCATCGCGGTCACGAGGGCGGGAGATCGCGGATCGCCGCTGGCGGACGCGCTGCGTCGTCACGGCGCGACGGTGCACGAGCTGCCACTCACGCGCATCGAATCGCTCGATCAGGCGCCGTTACATGGGGCGGTGCGCCGCCTGGCAACGTACGAGTGGGTGCTGCTCACCAGCGTGAACGCCGTGGCCCATCTCGCCCGTGCGGTCGCAGACGGTGGCGCTGCCGTCATCATGGCGTCGCGTCGTCTGGCGGTGGTGGGGGCGACCACGGCGCGCGCGGCCGATGCGCAAGGGTGGCGTGAGGCAACGGTGCAACCCGAACGGCATCTCGCCGAAGCCATGCTCGATCTGATGGCGTCGCGTTCGGACGTGGAAGGCATGCGCATGCTCTATCCGGCGGCGGCGGGGGCTCGTGATGTACTCCCTGAGGGATTGCGGGCGCTCGGAGCCATCGTGCACGTCATTCCCGTGTATCGCAGCGCTCCTGATCCGGAAGGGCAGGCGGCGCTCCGCGTGCTGGTGCAGCGAGGCGAACTCGATCTCGTCACCGTGGCGGCGCCCAGTGCGGTGGACGCGCTGCTCGACGCCGTGCCGGCGGAGTACGCGCGGCGCTTGCCGGTGGCGTGCATCGGACCGGTGACGGCAAAAGCCGCGCGCACGGCGGGATTCCCCGTGAAGGTGGAATCGACCGCGGCGACCATGGAAGGCTGGGTGCACAGCATCATCGCAATCGCGCGTCGCCAATCGTAGATTGCGGCATGACCGACATCGTGGTGCGCATCGGAACGCGCTCGTCCGAACTTGCCCTGCGCCAGGCGCGGCAGGTGGCTGCATCGCTGGCCGAACGGGGCATTGCCAGTGAACTGGTCACGTATACCACCATCGGCGATCGCATTCTCGATCGCCCGCTGTCGGCCATCGGAGAGAAGGGGCTGTTCACCGCCGAACTCGAAGCCGACCTGATCGCGAACCGCACGGATTGCGCGGTGCATTCACTCAAGGACCTGCCCACCGCCGATCCTGCAGGACTCACGATCATCGCGTTACTCGAGCGGGAAGATCCGCGCGATGCGCTGGTGACCGGCCCGGGCGTGACGGCGCGTTCGCTGCTCGAGCTGCCAACGGGTGCGCGCGTCGGCACGTCATCGCTCCGTCGCCGTGCGCAGCTCCGTGCGCTGCGCCCCGATTTCGATGTCCAGGAGCTGCGCGGCAACGTCGGCACCCGACTGCGCAAGATCGACAATGGAGACGTGGATGCCGCCCTGCTCGCGGCCGCCGGGCTGCGTCGCCTGGGACTGGGGGCGCGTATCGTGGCGCTGCTCGATGCTCCCGACTGGATTGCCGCTCCCGGGCAGGGCGCGATCGCGGTGCAGGCGCGCGCCAACGACGAACGCCTCACGGCGATCTTAGCCCAGCTCGATCATGCGCACACGCGCGCTGCCGTCACGGCGGAGCGCGCCCTGCTCGCCGCGCTCGAAGGTGGCTGTCAGGTGCCGATCGGTGCCGCCACGACATACGACGGTGAATTCGGCACCATGCTGCACGGGATCATCTCGTCGGTGGATGGCTCGTCGGCGGTGCGCGGCGGCTTGCCGGTGAACGGCGCCGATCCCGCGTCCAGCGGTCGCGAGCTGGCCCGACAGCTACGCGCGGCTGGCGGCGCGGCCATTCTCGAGGAGCTGCGCGCGGAGCTGCAACGCGATGCGACCGCGCCCGTGATCGGAGCGCCGTAATGGCGCTCACCATGCGGATGCGCCGGTTGCGGCGCTCCGAGGGATTGCGCCGCATGGTACGGGAGACGCGGCTCGACCCGGCGCAGTTCATCTGGCCGCTGTTCGTGCGTTCCGGCACCGGCATTCGGGCACCCATCGGTTCGATGCCGGGCGTCGCGCAGACGTCTGTGGACGAACTGTTGCGCGACGCGGAGCGCGCGGTGCAGGCGCAGATCGGTGGCATCCTCTTGTTCGGCATTCCCGACAGCAAAGACGCCACGGGCTCTTCGGCCTGGGATCCGCATGGGCCGGTGGCGCAGGCAGTACGTGCGGTCAAGCGCGAGTATCCGCACTTGCTGGTGATCACCGATGTGTGCATGTGCGAGTACACCGATCACGGACACTGCGGACTGCTTACGGCTTCCGGGGAAGTCGACAACGACGCGACGCTGGAGCTGTTGGCGCGAGAGGCGATCGCGCACGCCGAAGCGGGCGCTGATATCGTGGCCCCCAGTGACATGATGGATGGACGCATCGGACACATGCGGAGCGCACTCGACGCCGCTGGCTTCGAGCAGATGCCCATCATGAGCTACGCGGCAAAGTACGCGTCGGCTTTTTACGGTCCGTTCCGTGAAGCGGCGGAATCGACACCCGCTTTCGGCGACCGACGCAGCTACCAGATGGATCCCGCCAACGGTCGCGAGTCGTTACGCGAGGTCCGACTCGATGTGACCGAAGGCGCTGACATTCTCATGGTGAAACCGGCTGGCGCGTATCTCGACATCATCGCGGCGGTGAAGCGCGACACGGACATGCCGCTGGCCGCGTATCAGGTGAGCGGCGAATACTCGATGATCAAGGCTGCAGCGGAACGCGGCTGGATCGACGGTGAGCGCGCGATGATGGAGTCCCTGCTGGCGATCACTCGTGCCGGTGCCGACATGGTGATTACCTACTTTGCCCTTGAGGCCGCAGCCGTGCTGCGGCATCGCTGACCCTTCTTTTCCGAGTCGATGCATAATCCCTGGCGCGATCTTCCCCCCGGTCCGAACGCCCCGGAGCAGGTCACGGCGATCATCGAGATCCCCGCCGGATCGCGTAACAAGTACGAGCTGGACAAGGAGACCGGGCACTTCAAGCTCGATCGCGTGCTGTATTCGGCGGTGCACTATCCGGGTGACTACGGGTTCATTCCCCGCACGCTGCACGAGGACAACGATCCGCTCGATATTCTTGTGCGTATCAACGAACCTACGTTTCCCGGCTGTCAGATCACCTGCCGCCCCATCGGGGTGCTGCGCATGCTCGATCGCGGCGAGCCCGACGAAAAGATTCTCGCCGTGCCCAGCGACGATCCGTACCACCACGATGTCTTCGATATCGCCGACATGCCACCGCATTACCTGCGCGAGATCGAACACTTCTTCGGCATCTACAAGGATCTTGAAGGCAAGCGCGTCGAGATTCAGGGCTGGCAGAAGAGCGAAAAGGCGATCGAGATCATTCAGCGCAGCATCGAACGGTACGCCGAAACCTACCTGCGCGGGTAATCACGAGTCGGCCCGCATCACGAGGGCCGCGTTGATGCCGCCGAACCCGAAGCTGTTCGAGAGCACCGTGCGCGGCTGCACGTCTCGCCCGGTGCCCGGGATGAAGTCGAGGTCGCAGGCCGAGTCGGGCGTATCGAGGTTGAGCGTGGGAGGAATCCAGCCGCGCGAGATGGTGAGGGCGCTGATCGCTGCTTCAAACGCGCCGGACGCGCCGAGCGCGTGCCCGTAGTACCCTTTGGTACTGGAGACCGGCACACGATACGCGTGCTTGCCGAACACGTTGCGAATCGCGGCGGTCTCCGTGGGGTCGTTAAGTGGCGTGCTGCTGCCGTGGGCGTTGATGTAGTCGACATCGTCGGGAGAGGCATCCGCGTCGCGCAGCGCCAGCGCCATGCTTCGCGCCGCCTGCGTGCCGCCGGGAAGCGGTGCCGTCATGTGGTGCGCATCGTTCGTCGTGCCGTAGCCGCACAGTTCCGCATAGATGCGGGCGCCGCGCGCCTTGGCATGCGCGTATTCTTCGAGCAGTAACACGGCGGAACCTTCGCCCATCACGAACCCATCCCGGTTGGCGTCGAAAGGACGCGATGCCGTGGCCGGATCGTCGTTGCGGGTGGACATCGCGCGAATGAGAGCGAAGGCGCCAAAGCAGAGCGTGGCCAGCGGCGCTTCGGATCCGCCGGCCAGCATCACATCGGCGTAGCCATCGCGAATCTGCCGGAACGCCTCACCGATCGCCATGCTCCCCGACGCACAGCTCATCGCGTTGGTGGAGTTGGGGCCGGACACACCAAATTCGATCGCCATGTTGCAGCTGGCCGAGCCGCCGAACACCGCGAGTGCCAGCGTGGCGTCCACCGCTCTGATGCCGCCGTGCAGAAATCGTGCAGCCTGCTCCTCCGCGTAGCCGACGCCGCCAAGCGCCGTGCCCATCATCGCCCCAACCCGGTCCCGGTCTTCGTTGTCGAGGTCGAGGTTGCTGTCTTGCAACGCCAGGATCGAGCTTACGACGGCGAACTGGCTGAAGCGGTCGAGACGCTTGACGCGCTTCGCGTCGATCCAGTCGGTGGGCGCGAATCCATCGATCTGCGCCGCGCACTGCGAGCGGAAGATCGACCCGTCGAAGCGCGTCAGGCGCGTAACGGCGGATTGCTGCGCGCGGAGCCCCTGCCACAGGGCCTCGACGCCGGTGCCGATGGGCGTCACGCACCCGATACCGGTAATAGCGACGCGACGTCGTGATCGCGCCTTCGAAGTGCCAATCATCATCGTCCCGCCTGTTCGGCTACGAGAGCAAGACCCGCAAGTGTGCGCGATGCGATACCGTGCACGAACACCGGGCCGATCACCTGCGTGGCGGCAAAATCACCGATCAACGGCCAGCCCGGACCGTTCCACACGTGCACGATGCGCACGTGCGTACCGCTGGCTGTTGCGGCGAAGCTCCACTCCACATCCATCCGGCTGGTCACACCGCCCACATGCCGGAAGCGGATCCACGGCACGTCATGGTCGACCGCCATCTCCGACAGCCACCACGTGGGCCAGTTGAGTGGCCCGAACGGGCGATTCGCCGCCATCTCCACGAGGCCACCCGCGTCCGGAGTGCGATGCCGGAAGCGCACAGACCGATAATGCGGCAGATACGCGGGCCAATGCTCCACCTCCCGCGCGATCTCGAAGAGGCGCGACACCGGAGCGCGCACGTGCCGTTCGTCGACGGTGGTCAGCAGTCGGTCGGTGGGAAGCGGACCCAGTGCGTAGTTCGCGAGCATCGCGGAAGGGGCGGGAGAAGGCCTTGGAGCGGACGTCATGCGGGCGTGGCCGAACGCGGCGACCACACGGCGACCAGACGAAATCCGCGCCGGGTTCGCGTCATGATCCGGCAGCCGGTGGCGCGCGCAACGAGATCATGCAACTCGACGCGTGTATAACCACGCCGGATCGACACCATGCCATCGTGACGGCTCACGGGATGAAACCCCAGCGCGTACGACGAGAGCCACAACCCCGCAAAGGCCCACCAACTCCGGCGAATCTCGCCGACGATGACCGCCGTGCGGGCTACGCGCGAGCACTCGCGAAGCAGCTGCTCCGCGTCTGCGCCTTCGAAATGATGCAGTACCTGTGAGCAGGTCACGATGTCGATACTCGCATCCGCGAAGGGCAGTCGTTGCGCATCGGCCGCCACGGCATGATCGCACGCCGAACGGGCCGCGTGGGCGAGTTCCGGTACAATCTCCGCGCCGATGGTCGACAGTGGCCGGTGCAGGCGGCGCGCCATCCGCTGAGCCGCCTGCGGGATGTCGCCCAGGCCGGTACCGATATCGAGCAACGACATCGCGCGGTGAGGGTGGGCCGCACCGGACGGGAGCGCGCAAAGAATGGCGCGGACTTCCAGAACCACCGCGCGCCGGCCGCCAAACAACCGGTTGGACAACGCCACGTCGCGTAGCGACCTGAGCGCCAAGGTGGGGTCTGTCGACGGATCGTCCAGAGTCTCCGTTCCGCGAATCCGCGCCGGCGTAAACATGGCGTCAGCGTTCCAGGGTGGCGTACCCGCCGCGATAGTACAGCAGCGGGCGCCCTTCGCTGGCCTTGGCCTGTTCGACCTGTCCGATCACGATCTCATGATCGCCCGCCGCATGCCGCGCCACGATGCGGCACTCGATGCTGGCGAGCACGTCGTCGAGCAGTGGAACGCCCGTCTTGCCGTCCGAGTAGCCGATGCCCGCAAAGCGATCGTCCATCTTGCCGGAAAAGCGGCGTGAAAGCGATTCCTGGGAGTCGGTGAGCACATTCACGGCGAACGAATCAGCGGCCGCGAGGACCGGAGCCATGGTGGCATCATTGCCGATGCAGATGAGAATGAGCGGAGGATCAAGGCTCATCGAGGAAAAGGCGCTCACGGTCATGCCGTGTGGTTGACCGTGCGCGTCGCAGGCGGTGATCACGGTAATACCGCTGGCGAAGCGCCCAAGGACTGCGCGAAAAAGATCGCGATCGATCATGACGTCACGAAAAGAGCCGCAGAAGCGTGCGTGGCGAAAGAAGAGCGGACGGTGGAACGAAATCACCTGTGACCCCTACCAGCAGGTCGGCAAGATCACGGTGGCGACCGAGCAGGCGCGCGGCCGTATTCATGAGTCGCGGATAGGCAACCGCCAACCCGATGAGTCGCTCGACGCGCCACTTGCCGCGAAACGCCTGACGTCTCGCGCGCTCGTACGCGTGCAACGCGCGACGCATGCCGCCCGCGTCGCCACGCTGGCGCGCTCGTACGGCGTCAACGGCAAATGGGGCCAGGAGTTCTCCCCCTCGGAGCGCCGCGTAAATCCCCTCGCCGGTAAAGGGATCATAAAAATCGGCGGCGTCGCCGGTGAGCATCGCCCCCGGAGCCCACGCGCGCTTGGCATGCGACGCAAAAGGTCCCGTGGTTCGTACCGCTGTTTCACGCGTCGCACCCGCGAAGCGAGGCGCGAGGGCCGGCTGCGCAGCGATCCACGATTCCAGAAACGCGGTGGGGTCGCCGGCCATTCCGCTGGTCTGCGATGTTGGCACCACCAACGCTACATTGGTCAGCCCTCCCGACACCGCCGCCAGCCCGACGTAGCCGCGCATCGTGACGTGCATCTCGCCGAGGGTGCCGATATCGCGCACGTTCCGATAGTGAGCCACGAAAGCCACCCGACGTGGCCAGCGCGCCTGACGCGCCAGACCGAGCCGACGCGAGACAATCGAGCGCAGGCCGTCTGCACCGATCGTAAGCGCCGCGCGGAATTCGCGCAGGCCGCTTGCGGTTCGCGCCTCCACGCCGATCGCTGCGCCGTGCGTATCGCAACGCACCTGTTCCACCTTGGCCTGCTCGATCACCTCGACACCGGCAATACGCGCCCGCTCCAGCAGCAAGGTGTCCAGCAGCTCGCGGCGCACCCCGAGCCCACGGTCGCGGAAGCCGCGGAAGCCATGTCGCGCTACGAACTCGCCGTGAATCCGATCGCCCGACGGCGCGTGTACGACCATACCGGTGAGCGCCGCCGTGTCTCCCTGCTCGAGCGCGTCGAGCGCGCCCATATGATTCAGAATGCGGGCCCCTTCGGGACTCACGTATTCCGCGCAGGGCTTGGCGCGGGGGAACTGCGCGCGGTCGAGCAGGCACACCCGCAATCCAGCCGTGGCCAAGTACCACGCGGCCGTGGAGCCGGCCGGCCCGCCTCCCACGACCAGCACGTCGCTCTCATGGCTGCGCCTGCCGCCGGAATCCGGCTGCGACGGCGTTGATGCAGGACCCTCCGGTTGCAACGGAGACGGCTGAGTTGGCATGACGGCGGGAAAGGGGAACGAGGTCGGCGCGGGACGCCTGACACTTAAAGTTAACGGTGCGTCATCAGGAAGAAGCCCGCGCCGGCCACTGCGCCGCCAGTGAGCGTGCACAACAGATTTACGCTGTCGTTGTTCATCCACGGAACGCCGCTGTGCAGCAGGGTGCGTGTACCGCACTCATGCACATCCTGTTCCGTCAGGTGCTCGCACTGCGGACAGCGTCGCCGTTCCTGTATCCAGGCACCGGCAATGGTATCGACTAGCGCCCCGACCGTGCCGGCTGCGGCGAGCACCAGTACTTGCTTCAGCGCGGCGGAGCCTTCATAAGGCCGCGGCACTGCGCCTGTCGCAACAAGGCCCGTCAGAGTGGCACCCACGGCCAAGAGCATCGCGCCGATCACCATTGCCGCGCTCCCCGCCAGCGAGACCGCGCCGGAGCTCCCTGCAGGAAGGCGCCGGCCAGTGCGCACCGAGCGCGGTGTCCCTCCCCATCGCGTACCGATCTCGGTGGCGATCGTGTCCGCACCGGCCGCGACCAGCGCACCGGCACCGATCATGGCCGCGAGTCCGTGCTGTTCCGGATACCACTGCGTCCACAGCGCTGCGCCTGCATACACGCCGCCGTTGGCGAATACCTGCCACACGTCACGTTGGTCGTGTTTGGCGACCATCCCTGCCGTCCGACGCTGTTTCTCGTTCCGACCTGCTCGCGACAGCGCCGACGTCATTATGAACCAGAGCAGCAGGAACCTGCCCCAGGCGGCCCCGGCCGCGAGGGCCAACGCGCCGACAACGGTAGCGGCAACGGCGCCGGACCTCGAGAGGGCGCCGGCCCGAAAGGCCACGAACGCGAGGAGCCCGGCGATCGCAATAGCCATGTACGACGAGAAGAGCACTGCTGTCGAGGGGTCAGAGTGGTGTTGCGCGCCGACCCGAAGAATGCACCGGGACCGCGACGTCGGTAGCGAGGCTGTTGTCGTCACCTCCGACACGTTAGCTTCGCATGGTGTGTCCTCATTGACTGACGGCCGGGTTGCCCGCGCCACGAACCCCTCCGGAACGGCCGTGCTGATTGCCGGCGACCCACTCGACGCACGCCTGCCGCTGGCGTTGCTCGAGGCCGTCAAGGCCATCGACACCCCAGCGGCTGAGCTCGACGCCGAGTTGGTGCACGAGCTTCGCAACAAGCGCTTCGGCCTCAGCGACACCGTATACCAGCAGATTCGCCGGTACACCGAAGCGGTACGCGCGCGGCAGCGCGTGTCCTTCGACGAAGTGCTGGCACTCGCGCGGCTCATCGGCCGTCGTCCTGATGCCGACCTCACCTTTCGCGAGGCAGGACGTCGCTGGTCGCGCTCGATGGTGGCCACACTCAGCCCGACGCAACGCAGTGTGGCGACCGCGATGCCGTCGATGATCGGCCGTCCCATCGCGCTGCGCCTGCTCCGTCGGCTTGCGCGGCGATCGATGAACGGGGTGCTCGTACGACAGGGCAGTGCCATATTGCTGGAGGTCGCCGCGCCGGTGTCGTTCGACGCCGCGCCGCGCGCCGCCGGTTGCGGCCTGTACGAAGCGGCGTTCCGCGAAGCGCTGTTGCTGCTCGCAGATACCGACGGTGCCGTGGACCATGTGATGTGCCGAACGCGCGGCGATGCGCGTTGTCAGTGGCGAGCCGAGTGGCGCCGCCGCTGACTGCGGCGAGTCCTATCCTTTCTCACTCCGTTAGTCATGCTTTCTCCCGACACGCTGCCCGCCGTGCAGCGCCTGCTGCGCGATGCCGACCTCGATGGCTGGCTGTTGTACGATTTCCGTGGCACCAATGCCATCGCGCAGGGACTGCTCGGCTTTCAGGGTATGGTGACACGCCGCATCTTCGCCTTCATCCCGCGCGACGGCTTGCCGGTGGGTATCGCCCATGCCATTGAACCGGGACCGTGGGCGCGATGGCCGACCGCGTGGCCCGTGCGCACATATAGCGGGTGGCGCGCGCTCGAGTCGGAGCTGGCCGCGCTGATCCGTGACAAGCGCGTGGCGATGGAGTATTCCGCCGGCGACGCCATTCCGTACCTCGATCGCATTCCGGCGGGGGTGCTGGAAATGGTGCGCGCAAGCGGCGCGACCGTCGTGACATCAGGCGAGCTGGTCTCCCGCGTGTACGCGACGTGGTCACCGGCGCAGTTGGCGTCGCACCAGCGCGCCGCTGAGCAGCTTGCCGCCATTGCGCACGACACCATGGCGCACGCCGGGGCAATGATCATGACAGGGACGCCGGCGGCGGAACATGAACTGCAGGCGCGCATTCTCGACGCCTTCGCGCGAGCGGGGCTTGAAACGGATCATGGTCCTGATTGCGCGGCATCGGAGAATGCGGCGAACCCGCATTATGCACCGTCGGCGGCGGCGCCCCGGCTCGTGCAGCGTGGGGACACGCTTTTGATCGATCTCTGGGCCCGGGAACGTAACGGCGTGTATGCCGACCAGACGTGGATGGCGTCGATGGGTCCGCCGTCCGATCGCGTGCTCACCGTGTGGAAAGCAGTGCGCGATGCGCGCGACGCGGCACTCACGCTGCTCACCGAACGCATTGCGGCGGGAACACCCGTCTGCGGTGGTGAGGCTGACGATGCGGCGCGTGCCGTCATTGCATCGCGCGGCTTCGGCCCAAACTTCTGGCACCGTACCGGACACAGCATCGACTCGCGCGAGCTCCACGGCTCCGGTCCGCAGATCGACAACCTCGAATCGCGCGACGACCGGCTGCTGATTCCCGGCATCGGTTTCTCGATCGAACCGGGGATCTACCTGCCCGGGGAGCTGGGCGTCCGGTCGGAGGTGAACGCCTTCGTCGGCGAACACGCGTTGCTGGTCACGCCTGGCGTGGTCCAGCGTGATCTGTTCGTGGTGTGACTTATCGGGTCAGGAGCGTGCGCGGCGTGCGCGAACCCGTCGTTACCGGGACTGGAATCGACAGACGTAATGGCGCCGCGATCGTGCGGGCACTCGTCCCGATCCTCGCGCTGATCACCGTGCTGACGGCCTGTTCCGGATCGGACGAGACGGGGAAGGCCGCCTCGCGACGCGTCGGCACCAGGGGCGCCGACAGTGCGGGCGCCGACGGACTCCCGCGCGATAGCCTGGTTGCCACGTTGGCGCGTGCTGCCGGTGGCGCGGAAGGTCGTGTGTACCAGGTGCAGGGGAAGAACGGCGGTGGTGTCATCACGGGGCGTGTCACGGGAGGTGCACCACACGACACGAGCATCACGCCAACGCACGATCTCTCGGTCTGCCGGCCGTTTACGGAAACGCTGGTGCCCAGCCGCAACGGTGGAGTCGGGAACGGTGTCGTGTGGCTCGTCGGTGTCGCCGCCGGACCACCTGACGACGCTCCTCGGCGTGTGCGACTCGAGCTCACGGGGTGCCGCTTGGTGCCGCGTGTACAACGCGTGGTGCAGGGGGGTACCGTGATGCTCAGTTCACGCGACGCAATGATGACGCGACTCCGGTTCGTGGAGCTCAGCGGCGACGGTCGCCCTCACGGCACCATACGCTTTTCGGATGCCGGTCAGGTCGTCCCGACCAGTGACGTGGCCGCATCGGCGGGCATCGTGATGGTTCGCGATGACCTGCATCCGTGGGTGCGAGGTTATCTGGCTATCGCTCCGCATCCGTTCGTGGCGGTCACCGAACCCGATGGGCTGTTCCGGTTCATCGCCGTACCGGCAGGGCGCTACACCTTGGTGGTCTGGCACGAAGCACTCGGCGCGCGCGCCCTTCCCGTGAAGGTGGAGAACGGCGTGGAGATGCGGGTGGAGCTCAGCTACTGAGGCACGCGCGCGCGCACGCCTGGGAGATCACGCACCGATCTCGTACAGCTTCGCGTACAGTCCACCCTCGCGCGCCACGAGTTCGTCGTGGCTGCCGGTTTCCACGATGCGTCCGGCGTCGAGCACCAGCACACGATCGGCACGGCGCACCGTGCTCAGGCGATGCGCGATGATCAGCGTGGTCCGCCCCTCGAGCAGATCCTCAAGGGCCTCCTCGACCAATCGCTCACTTTCGGTGTCAAGGCTGGAGGTCGCTTCGTCAAGAATCACCACGGCGGGGTTCTTGAGAAATACCCGCGCGATCGCGATCCGCTGACGCTGCCCGCCCGAGAGCTTCACGCCACGCTCCCCCACGCGGGTGTCCCACTGGTCCGGCAACCGTTCGATGAATTCCCACGCGTGGGCGGCCTTGGCCGCGCGCAGCAGCTCTTCTTCGCTGGCCTCGGGCGCCGCGTAGGCGATGTTCTCGCGAATCGTTCCGCTGAAGAGTACCGGCTCCTGCGGCACGATGCCGATCGCACCACGGAGCGTGTCGAGCGACAAGCGACGCACATCGACACCGTCGAGGGTGATGCGGCCGGCGGTCACGTCCCAGAAGCGGGGCAGCAGACTGGCAATGGTGGTCTTGCCTGCACCGGAACGCCCCACGAGGGCCACGATCTCTCCCGGGGCGATATCCAGCGAGATGTCGTGAATGACATCCGGCTGGTCAGGCTGGTAGCGGAAGGAGATCGACTCGAGCGCCATCGATCCGCGCACCGGCGAGGCAAGGGCCACCGGCTGATCCGGATCGCGCACCGTAGCCTGCGAGTCGAGCAGTTCGAACACCCGCGTGGTGGCACCGATGGCTTCCTGAAAATTGCCGAACAGCGTAGCCAGCGAGCCCACGGCCGCCGCGACGAACAGCGCGTAGAACAGGAACGCCACGAGCGCGCCGGCGGTCAGCCGCCCCTCAAGCACCTGCACGCCACCCTGCCACAGTACCGCAGCCACCGAGCCGAACGCGGCAAAGCCCACTACGCTGAAAAACAGCGCGCGCGTGTGTGCCCGCTTCACGGCGACGCCAACCAGATCCGCGAGCAGCGCGCTGAAACGGCGCGTCTCCTCCCGCTCGCGGGAAAAGCTTTGCACGGTGCGAATGGCGCCGAATGATTCATCGGCCATTCCCATCGCCTCCGCCACGCGATCCTGCACCCCGGTGCTCGCCTTGCGCAGAGCCTTGCCGAAGATCAGCGCGGCACCGACGACCACGGGCACCACGGCGAGCGTGGTGAGGGTAAGCAGCGGATTGGTGAAGAACATCATCAGCACGCCGCCGATGAGAAACAGGATCTGCCGCGAGAACTCCGAGATCCACGTGCTCAGCAGCGACTGCAGCAGGGCGAGGTCGCTCGACAGCCGGCTGGTCAGCTCACCGGTGCGTCGCTCAGTGAAAAAGGCCGGGGAAAGCCGGATCAGATGCGCAAACGTGAGCTCGCGCAGTGTAGCGATCATCCGCTCCACCGACGAGCTGAGGAGGAACACCTGCACGAAATTGGCGAGCGCCTGTACGGCGAAGACGCCAACCAGAATCAACGCGATGCGATCGAGCGCCGTGCGATCCTTGAACTCGAATGCCGCATCGAGCAGATACCGCAACACCGCCGGAAACACCAAACCCGCCGCTGCCGCGATCACCAGAAATACGAAGGCGACGATCAGCCGCGTGGTGTAGGGGCGCACGAGCGGGAACAGACGTGCCAGCGGTCGTGGCGACGCCAGTCCGCGTTTCTTTTTCGGCAAGGCGGCATCGGCCCCCGGGAACGCGTCGGGCTGAGTCGCGGGCAACGACCCGGGCAACGATTCTGGCAACGGCTCGGGAATTGTCGCGGTACTCATCGGGCAAGCGACCGGTCGACCGCCATCGCAAGAAAGAGCAACGCCAGGTAGAGCAATGAATACTTGTAGACCCACCACGCCGGTGCCGTCCACGAGACGCCGGCGCGCGCGGCAGCCAGTACGCGCCACACGCCCCACATCAGCAGGCCGCCGAGCACGATCGCCGACACCAGATACAGCAACCCGAACACGCCAAAGAGCACCGGCAGAATAGTGAGCGCCAACAGGATCACGGTGTACCATATCATCTGATGCATCGTCTCGCGCTCACCCCACACCAGCGGTGCCATCGGCACCCCGGCACGTCCGTAATCCACCTGCTTGAGCAACGCGAGCGCCCAGAAGTGCGGCGGGGTCCAGTAGAACACAATCAGGAAGAGGCACAACGCCGACACATCGAGTGCGTTCGTTACCGCGGCCCATCCCACGAGTGGCGGAAAGGCGCCGGCTGCGCCACCGATCACGATGTTCTGCGGCGAGGTGCGCTTGAGCAGCCGTGTGTAGATGAACACATAAAAGTAGAACCCTGCGAGCGCGAGCCCGGCGCTGAGGACGTTCACGAAATGTGCGAGCAGCCACGTGGCGAACGTGGCCAGCAGCACCCCAAACGCCAGCACCTGCGTGGGCGACATGCGACCGCTCGGAATCGGCCGCAGGCGCGTGCGCGCCATGATATCGTCGATATCGCGGTCGATGTACATGTTGACCGCGTTGGCGCCGCCCGCCATCAGGTAGCCGCCGATCGTCACCAGCAACACGGTCATCCACGACGGCGAGCCGGCCGCGTACATGGGCGCGACGGTCGTCACCAGCAGCAGCGAGATGATCCGCGGCTTCGTGAGGGCAATCAGGTCACGCGACAGAGGGATCGCCTTTCCGGGATCCAGCGCCAATTCGGTCATGCGGTGGTCGGGATCGCGTGTGCCTGATTCGCGCGCAGCGTCGGCGGAAACCTGAAACCGTAGCATGCAGGCCCGCAGTGGCCGTACCCACGCCCGCTCGGGGGACGCCCACCACGGGGAAGCTGTTTCACGAAGTGCATGAGAAAATGCCTGCCATCGGAAGAATACGTCTCGCTGAGGGTCTCGCGCACGATTACGGCTTCATGGTGCGCCATGCACCGATGAACACCAGCACCAGTAATCCGGCGGGGAGGATCGCCCACGCGATTTCGATCCGACGGCGCGGCAGCGGGACGTTTGCGGAAGCCGTTTCCGCCGGAATCACCCGGAACACCGCCCGCAAAATGTAGAGCTGCGCCACCGCGCAACAAACGACCGCCACCCAGAAAAGCGGCTTGAGCAGCCCGGCGGGAAGCGGAAGCGAGAGAACAGAATTCATATCCTGTGAAAGGTAGAGGGTCGCGGTCGCGGCGGTACTGTCGACAGCACGGGAACAGTACGCTAGGATAGCGCGCATGACCTCGACCTCGACCTCCTCGTCCCCGGCACAGGCCGGCACACCGACAGCACTGCCGAGGCGACTCGGTCTCTGGAGCGCGATAGCCGTGCTCGTGGGCACCACGATCGGGTCCGGAATCTTCCGCTCGCCAGCCGGGATCGCCGACAAACTCCCCGGACCTTTGCCGATGCTGGTTGTCTGGGCGGTTGGCGGTGTCTTCGCGCTCTGTGGCGCCCTCACGCTGGCGGAGCTCGCCGGCGCGATGCCGCGCACGGGCGGGTACTTCATCTACATCCGTGAGGCGTGGGGACGGCTCCCGGCCTTTCTGTATGGCTGGTCGGAGCTCACGTTGATTCGCGCGGCCGCGCTGGGCGGCATCTCCACCACCTTCGCGGAATATCTGCTGCGCGGACTCGGCTATGACCCGGCGATTGCGCCATACGACAGCTATGCCCACTGGGTAGCCGCAGCCACGCTGGCGCTGATGGCCTTCATTAATGTGGTGGGCCTGCGATGGGGCGCCCTGGTGCAGAACGTGACCACCGTGGCCAAATATGCCGGACTCATGCTGATCATTCTGCTGGCGCTGGTCCTCGGCCTTCCCCAAACCGGTGGCAACTTCACCCCCGCGGCACCGCCCGGCAGCTTTTCGGTGTCGGCGTTCGGATTGGCGCTCGTCTCGGTGCTCTGGGCCTTTGACGGCTGGGGTGACGTGTCGAAGGTGGCCGGCGAGGTGGAGGATCCGCGGCGAACCCTCCCGCGCGCCATCGTTCTCGGGACGCTGGCGATCATTGTCATCTACCTGCTGGCCAACGTGGCCTACCTCTCGGTGCTCTCGGTCGAGGAAATGCGGGGGGCGCGCCTCGTTGCCGCCGACGTGGCCGAAAAGCTCGTGGGGCCGTGGGGGGTGACCATGGTCGCCCTTATCGTGCTGATGTCCACCTTCGGGTCGGTGAACGGATCGCTCCTCACCGGTCCGCGCATCTTCTTTGCCATGGCCGATGACGGCCTCTTCTTCAAGCAGGTCGCCAAGGTGCATCCACGTTTCCAGACGCCTTACGTCGCGATCATCATGACCGGAACGATTGGTATCGCTTTCGTTCTGCTGCGCACCTTCGAGCAGCTCGCCGACATTTTCGTGACGGCGTCGCTGGTCTTCTACATTCTCAGCATCGGCGCGATCTTCAAGCTCCGCCGCCGTCCCGACTGGAATCCGCCGGTCCGCACGCCGCTGTACCCGTTGGTGCCGCTGCTCTTTTGCACCGCGACGCTGTTTCTCCTGGTGAATGCGCTCATGGACCCGGGGCAGCGCTGGGGGACGGTCGGCGTGTTCGGCGTGATCGCTCTGGGTATCCCCGTCTATTACGCCACCGTGGGGCGGGCTGTGGCGCGTTAGCGTCGACCCGCCTCGTTCCGGCGCGGAATCGCCCAACCGACCGGGACGGAGTCGTGTGCCTGTGACGAGGCAGTTACATAGGCCGGTTGCTCGACTGTAGCGAGAAACCTAGCTTTCCGTGGTTCGAAGTCGGCCAAGTCTTTTGGCACTGAGAGACGTTTCCTCCACAAACGGACTAATTGCACATATGCGTATTCAGCGTTGGTTAAGCTTGGGCCTCGCCGTTGCCAGTCTCGCCGTCGGTCTCCCTCAGCGGCTGCTCGCGCAGGGAATCACCACCGGTGCGATTACCGGTTTGATAACAGATGCAAATAGCGCGCCCATGGCGGCTGTTGCGATCGAGGTGGTCAACCGTGCCAACGGCGCACGGGCCAGCCAGGTCTCGCGTGACAACGGGCGTTTCTTTATCCAGAATCTCGAAGTCGGCACGTACACCGTCACGGCGCGCCGCATCGGCTTCGCCCAGCAGACGCGCAATGATGTGGTGGTCACCCTGACGCAGTCCACGCGAATCGACTTCCGGCTCACCGAGCAGGCCGCGCAGCTGGCCACCGTGCGCACGGAAGCCTCGCAGGGCACGTCGGAGTTTTCCGGAACGCGTCAGGGTGCGCAGACGGTGATCTCGGATACGCTGATTCGCCGTCTGCCCACGCTCAACCGCGACATCACCGACCTGATTCGCAACTCGCCGCAGGTGACCGTGAATCAGAACGGTCGTATCTCGGCCGCTGGTCAGAACAACCGCTTCAACAACATTCAGGTAGACGGCGTCTCGCTCGCCAACCGCTTCGGCCTTGGCGATTCGCCAACGCTCGGTGCGCAGGTGAATGGCCGCGCGCTGCCGCTCGACGCCATCAAGGAGTTCCAGGTCCTCCTGTCGCCCTACGATGTGCGCCAAGGCAATTTCACCGGTGCACTGGTGAACGCGGTAACACAGTCCGGCACGAACGACTTCAAGGGATCGGCGTTCATCTTTTATCGTGACCAGGAGTTGGGTCGCGACACCTCGTTTCTGCGCGATGCGCCGTTCGTGCGCCGCCAGCTCGGCTTCTCGCTTGGTGGACCGATCATCAAGGACAAGCTACGCTTCTTCGCCACCGTCGAAACCAGCGCGAACGACTCGCCGGTCAGCGGCCCGTTCTTCAATCCCACGGCCCCGACCGGACTGGTGAACTCCCCGAACCCCCTTGCGCGTGTGACGCAGGCGCAGGTGGATTCCTTTACGACACGGCTGGCCTCGTTCGGCATCGCGCCGGGAAACCTGGGACAGCAGACTCTCGATAACCCGCTGCTCAACACCTTCGCGCGTCTCGACTATCAGCTGTCAGAAAACACCCGCGTGGTGCTCCGCAACATCTACAACGATCAGGAAAGTCTCGACTTCAATCGGTCACTTGCCAACCTGAACTTCAGCTCCAACGCGTTCCGGCGTACCGAGAAGTCCAACCAGATCGTTGGCCAGGTATTCACGAACTTCTCCAACGGCTGGTCGAACGAGTTCACGCTCGGCCTGACGAACACGCGCTTTGCGCGTGAGCCGCAGGTGAGCGCGCCTCAGGTGCTGGTGCAGAATCTCAACAACGTACAGAATGTCGGCTTCCGCGCCGGCACCGAGAACAACTCGCAGGGCAACTCACTCCGCGAAGACCTGATCGAGCTGCAGAACAACCTCACGCTGCCCCTCGGCAATCACATCGTGTCGATCGGCACCCGCAATGAGCTGTACACGGCCAACAACTCGTTCCTCCAGAACTCCTTCGGCAACTTCACCTTCAATTCGCTCGCCGATTTCGTGAGCGGCGCGAGGCCGGCGTCGTTTTCCGGCTCGGGCGGACTGGGCGGAGACGTGGTGGCGAACTTTCGCGCGCTGCAGCTCGGTGGCTACATCCAGGACCAGTGGGCGGTAACGCCAAGTTTCACCACGACGCTCGGGTTGCGTATCGACGTGCCGATCTTTCTCGACAAGCCGTCGTTCTCTTCCGCCGTTCAGAGCGCCTTTGGTCGCAGCACGAGCGACATTCCGTCGGGCAACCTCCAGTTCTCGCCGCGCATCGGTGTCAATTGGGACGTAACCGGCGACCAGCGCAATCAGCTGCGCGGTGGTGCCGGCCTGTTTCAGGGCGTTCCGGCGTTTGTCTGGCTGTCCAATCAGTTCCAGAACACCGGCGCTGGCCTGGCGCAGATCACGTGTGGCGGCGGGGTGTCCGCGACCAATGGTGTGGCGCCGTTGTTCACCGGAACGCCGGTCTCCCCGCGTGGGTGTGACCTGCGGACCGGCGGCCAGCCCGGACGCAGCTTGGACGACGGCTCGTTTCTTGGCGCCGTGAATCTGGCTGATGAAAACCTGAAGTTTCCGCAGCTGTTTCGCGCCACGCTCGGGTACGACCGCGCGCTGCCATTTGGCGTGATCGGCACGTTCGAAGGGCTGTACTCGCGCAGCATCAACAACCTCTTTTACCGAAGCATCAACATCCCGCAAGCCGGCCGCATCGACGCGCAGGGTCGCACGGTGTTCAGCACGATCGGCGCGAACGGCATCCCGGTCATTGCCCCGCTCAATCCGGTGTTCGGCAACAACGTGATCGAGCTCTCCAACCAGAGTCGGGATTACTCGTACAGCCTGACATCGCAGCTGCGCAAGCGCTTTGACAGAGCGCTGGAAGGCTCGGTGGCGTACACCTACGGCCGCAGCTTCTCGGTCTCCGATCTGACCTCGTCGGTGGCGGTCTCCAACTTCCAGTTTGGCCGTACGTTCTCGGGATTGCAGTCCGATCTGTCCCTCGATCCGTCGGTCTTCGACCAGCCGCACCGGCTGTTGATCAACGGGACGTACACGGCGCCGTGGAAGAGCAACCAAACGTCGGTGACGTTTTTCTACAGCATGCAGTCCGGCACCCCGTACACGCTCACGTTTGGCGGTCTCGCAGGACGCGGTGACCTGAACGGCGATGGCTCCAACGCCAACGATCCGATCTACATTCCAACCGGCCCGACCGATCCGTTGCTGGTCTTCGTGCCGACCACTGGAACTAACCCGCTGACCGCCGCCGCTCAGGCTGCGAGCTTCGACCGGATCATCAACGACAACGAGTGCCTCGCGTCGCAGCGCGGCCGTATTCTCGCGCGAAACTCCTGCCGCAATCCGGCGTTTACTCGCTTCGATGTAACCTTCGAACAGCAGCTGCCATCGATCGGTGGTGAGCGTGCGACGTTGCGCCTCGACATCTTCAACGCGGCCAACCTGCTCAACAGGAATTGGGGCATCGTGCGCGCGGCCACAGCCAACAGCAGCACCGTGGCGCTGGCGGTATTGGGGCTGACGAGCGCCGACCCGGCAACCCAGGTGCCGAACGTGAACTTCACGGGGCAGTTCAACCCCACCTTCGCGCAGCTCCGCAACGACCAGTTCTACCAGCTTCAGGCTTCGCTCCGCCTGGCCTTTTAAGGCCTGACGAAAAGACAACGGGGGGCGGCGCCACCCGCGCCCCCCCCCCGAGTGATGAGGGGTTGGCACCGTAACAGACCAAAATAAGATTTTTAGTACCCCCCCGGGTATGTTTGAAGTCGGGCCCCCCAACAAAAAAAAACCACCACCCCGGAGACACCC
>JBBSCJ010000030.1:0-30392 GCA_038250435.1 Gemmatimonadales bacterium
CGCACCGGTACGACGGTCATCTTTCTGGTGGATGCGTCCGGTTCGTCGGCGCTCAATCGACTGGCCGAAGCGAAAGGTGCCGTGGAGATGCTGCTGGCGGAGAGCTATGCGCGACGCGATCGGGTAAGCTTGCTGGCGTTCCGAGGGCAGGGGAGCGAACTGCTGTTGCCGCCGACGCGAGCGCTCGCCCGCGCGAAGAAAGTGCTCGCCGCGCTGCCCGGCGGTGGTGGAACACCCATGGCGCAGGCGATCGATGCCGCCATCGAACAGGCGTTGTCGTGCAAACGCGCGGGGAGCGCGCCGCTGGTGGTGATCCTCACCGATGGCCGCGCCAACATCGCGCGCGATGGCACACCGGGACGCGTCGGTGCTGAACGCGATGCACTACTGTCGGGAGCGCAATTTGCGCGGCTGGCCATTCCGGCGCTGTTCGTGGACACCTCGAAGCGCGGTGAACCGATGGCCCGTCGCATAGCGGACGCCATGCATGCGCGATACGTCCCGTTGCCCTCCGCCGACGCAAAGACGCTCGGCGGATTGGTGCGCACCGCCATACAAATGGCTGACGCCCCAGGGCGCGCATGACGATCAGCATGATGTCACGCGCGGTGTGGTGGCAATCGCTGGTGCGGGCCCGGCATCCGGACACGCTGCACGCGACGGACATCGCGACACGCGAGACGACGGCTCGGGTCGCACTTCGCTCGATCGTGGTGGTTGTGCTCTTCTGGTGGAGCGCGACGGGGCTCATCTTCGCGCTCGAACGCACCCCCGGCACGCGATTGCTGGGCCTCGTGCTGGCCTCCGCCCTCGCCGCATGGGGCGCCTGGCTGCTGTACTTCGAGCGTGATCGCGAATCGGCGTCGGCGGCACGCCGTGGCTTTCTCGGTGGGGCGTTTCTCTGGAGCTGGGTGCAGGTGGCGTTTTACGGTGGGTGGCTCGTTGGTCCACCGTCGCTGATGGTGGCGATCCCCGCTGAGGGCGCGTCATGGTCGTTGGCCGTGCGGGCGGTCCACTCGATGCTGTGGTACCAGCTGGCGATGGTTGGCGTGCTCGCCCTCGGTGGGGCCATTACCTACCGGCGCAAGAACCGTATCGGTTGGTGGGGGCTGCTGTTGTTCTGGGTGTCGCACCAGGTGGCAAGCATCAACATCTTCTTCGGCGTGGAGAATCCGGGGCGAGGCTTCTTTCCCGAGCCGCTCACCTATCTCGAATCGTATTTCGGCCCCACGCAGAACAGCTGGCTTCTGCCGCTCTCGGTACTGCTGGTGCTGGTGTTCACGGTGCTGGTGTGCAGGCAGGCGGTGCGCGACCCGGCCCCGATGCGTCGGCAGTCCATGATGCTGTTGGTGGTGCTGGGGGTACTCGGTGTGCTCGAGCTCTGCGTGCTGGCCACCCCGACGTCATTGCCGCTCTGGAATGCATTTCTCGACGTACGCGGTTACTGAGCGGCGGACGCCCCCATCGCGCACGCCGTTACTCATGGCGAAGCGCCTCGATCGGATCGAGGCGGGCGGCGCGTCTCGCCGGCACCATGCCGAAGATGATCCCCACACTCACCGATACCACCACCGCGATTACGGTGAGCGTCAGTGGCACCGGCGCGTCCACGTCCATGGCGAGCGACGCGATGCGACCAAGAGCGAGTCCGACTACAATGCCGACGGCCCCGCCTATTCCGGTGAGCGTCGAGGCCTCCACCAGAAACTGAATGAGGATGTCGCGTCGCGTTGCGCCAAGCGCCTTGCGCACACCGATCTCCCGCGTGCGGCTGGTGACGGACACGGTCATGATCGCCATGACGCCGATGCCGCCAACGAGCAGCGCCACGCCGGAGAGCACGATCATCACCAGGAAAAAGATCTGCGTCATGCCATTGAACGTGTCGAGAATCTGATCCTGCGTGACGAGATCGAAGGTGTTGCCGTCGCCGGGGCGCAAACGCCGCGATGCGCGGAGCTCCATGATCACCGCACCTTGTGCCGTCGCCACCGTAACGCCCGTTCGCGGTTTGACCGGAATCCAGAGCGCGTTCGTGCGATCGATCCGGAACTGTCGATCCATCATGCGGAACGGAATCACGGCACCGACTTGCTGCCCCGGCGGTGCGAAGATGTTGCCCGGCTCTTCCCAGATGCCGATGACCTGCGCCGGCCGGCCACCTACGCGCACCCAACGGTCGAGCACGCGCTCACGTCCGAAAAGACTGGCGGCGGTGGCCGCCTGGATGACCACCACTGGCGAGCCGGCCGAGAGTTCGTTTCTGGTGAACCACCGCCCCTCCAACAGTTCGCCGCCCTGGATATTCACAAAACCATCGTCGGCGCCGAAGATCGCCATCGACTGCGAGCGCGCGCCATCCGCCTCGATGCGGGCGAGCGTCTGCCCCCAGAGACTCGCGTATCCGACCTCCGGCAAGCGTCGCAGTCGCACGGCTTCGGCCTCGCTCAGATCCGGACGGATGCGCACCGCCTTGGGGAGCATGTCCGGGTTGAGCGGCGTTTGCGAAAACTTCTTGAGCACGTAGAAGGTGGTCGGACCGGCAACCTCGATCGTGGTCACGATCTGATCGCGGATCCCCTGTACGATCGAGGCCATCGCCATCACCGTGGCCACACCGATCACCACGCCGAGAATCGTCAGCGATGAGCGCAGCTTGTTCACGCGTAGCGTTTCGAGCGCGAGACGGATGTTCTCGCCGATCGCGCCTGGACGGATGGCCATCGCTCAAGTCTCCGCGCGCAGGGCGGTGATGGGTTCCAGACGCGCGGCGCGGGCAGCAGGATAGACGCCGAAGAGGACGCCGATCCCCGCTCCCAGCGTGAGCGCCAGCGCGATGCTCCACGGCGTGACCCGCGCCGGTAGCGGCGAGAACGTCGCGATGAGTGCGGCCAGCGTCCATCCTGCCGCGACGCCCAGCAACCCGCCTACCGAGGCGAGCGCCATCGCTTCAGCCAGAAACTGCTTGCGGATGTCGATGGCCCGGGCACCGACGGCTTTACGCAAGCCGATTTCGTGCGTGCGTTCACTGACGGCCATGAGCATGATGTTCATGATCACGATGCCGCCAACCAGTATCCCGATCCCCACGACCGCGGGGACCACAGCAAATAACACGCGCGTGAGTTGCTTCCAGAAGTCCACAAGGGCATCGGCGGTGCCGACGTCGAAGTTGTCCTGATCCGACGGACGCAACCCGCGCGACACGCGCATGGCCTCCTGCGCCCTCGCCATCGCCGGACCGACCTCGGCGGCCTCGCGCATCTTCACCGAGACCGTCGTGGCCTGTCGTCGGCCGTAGATGGCTTCGAAGGTCGTGAGCGGCACGAGGGCAAAGCCGTCGAATGACTGGCCGAGTACGCGGCCTTTGCGCGCCACCACACCAATTACCGTGAAGCGCCGTCCCCTGAAGCGCACGTCCTGGTCGATCGGATTCGCGCCGTCGAACAGCTTCTGCGCCACATCGGCACCGATCACCAGGACGTGGCGACGTTCACGGACGTCGATTTCCGTGAGGGGGCGTCCCGCGGTGAAGCGATAGTCCTGCACCACCTGATAGCCTTCCGTCACGCCGAACATCATGACGCTGCCAAGGGTGCGGTCACGCCAGATCATGTCGGCTTGCGGTGTGGGCCATCCGGATTGGCGGCTGATCGCCTGGGCGTCGGGCAGGGCCCGTTGCACGGCGTCCGCGTCCTGTTCGTCAATGCGCGGACGGCGACGCAACAGGCGGAACTCGTCGTCCGAAAAGAGGCCGAGGCTGATCGGTAGCCGTCGTACCTGAAAGGTGTTCATGCCGATCATGGCGTCGGCGATGTTTTCCTTCACGTACGCATTCATGCCCTGGATGATGGCGACCACCGCCACCAGAAAGCCGACCGAGACCACGATCCCGAGCAGCGTGAAGGCCGTGCGCAGCAGATTCACGCGGAGTTGCAGGAGCGCCAGACGAATGACGTCCGTGAAAAGCATGTCGAACTCCAGTTTCGCTCGAGGGGAGCGGCAGCAGCTATTCGTGCCGGAGCGCTTCGACGGGGTCGAGCTTGGACGCGCGTACCGCCGGGAGCATACCGAAGGCCACGCCGGTCACGGCACTCGCCACGAGCGCCGTAATGACAATGCTGGCGGGGAGGCTCGCCGGAACGGCGCTGTTGTTGCGAATCACCCAGGCGAGCAGTGCGCCGAGTGCGAGTCCGACCAACGCACCGATACTGGTGAGCGTCGCCGCCTCCACGAGGAACTGCCAGCGGATCGTCCCTGCCGTCGCGCCGAGCGCCTTGCGCACGCCGATCTCTCGCGTGCGCTCGGTCACGGAGATCATCATGATGGCCACGACGCCAACGCCACCCACCAGCAAGGCTACGGCAGAGAGCGCGAGACCAACGGCAAAGATGGCGTTGAAGAGCTGATCGAAGGTCTCCATGATGCGGTCCTGCTCCACCAGATAAAACGAATTGCGCGCACCGGGCCGGAGTCCCCGACGGGCCCGCATGGAGGCCATGACCCCGTCCATGACCTCGCCCTGCGACGCCGTGCGTTCGGGGCGTACGAGCAGCGTAAGGCTGCCGCGCCAGACGTCGAGCGTACGCACGGCGGCCTGCAGCGGAACGATCGCTCGCGGAGTGTCGGGGCCTTCCCCTTCGAGCGACTTCAAAAAGCCGGCCTTGGGTTGATAGACCCCGATAATCGTGAACTGTCGACCGTCGATCATGACTTGCTTGCCAATGGCGTCTGATTCGCCAAAGAGTTGAGACTTGAGCGTGTCATTGACCAGCGCCAGCGGCTGTCCGGCTTCATACTCGGTGCGGGTGAAATTGCGACCCGGCGAGATATCCGACGCGTCTACTTCAGGCCATTCAACGCTGTACGCGTCATAGCCGACGTTGTCGACTCGCGCATTACGGTAGGCAAAGTTGCCTTGGCCGCCGAGCACGCCGATGACATTCTCCACACCCGGCAGTCGCTTGATCATCTCCCACTCGGCGAAGGAAATGGGCGGGTTGCGGCGGTCGGGGCAATTTTCATCGGTACCGTCGCAGGCGTTGATCCCGGCGCTGCGTCGTTGCACGATGAACGTGGTGGCACCGATCGCTTCGAGATCCTGCTGGAACGAGGCGCGAATGCCTGTGACTACGGCGCCCATCGACACCACGACGAACACGCCGATGGCCACGCCGGCGATCGTGAGCGCCGCCCGCACTTTATTGGAACGGATCGCGTCGAGGGCCATTCCCACTCCCTCAAAGACCAGCAGCAGGCGATTCATCCGCTATTCCTGTCGCAGAGCGGTGATGGGATCGAGCTTGGACGCCCGACTGGCGGGGTAGAGTCCGGCAGAAATACCCACACCGGCTCCGGTGACCAGCGCGGCCACGATCGACCACGGGGCGACGGCGGCGGGCAGTGGGGTGACGGCGGCGATCAGCTCTGCGAGCCCGATGCCGAGGCCGATACCGATTGCCGCGCCAAGTGTGCTCAGTGTGGCCGCTTCCACGAGGAATTGCGACAGGATGTCGGATCGCTTGGCGCCGAGCGCCTTTCGCACACCGATCTCTCGCGTGCGTTCGGCGACGGCCACCAGCATGATGTTCATGATGACCATCGCCCCGACCACCAGGCTGATCGCCGGGAGTGCCGTTCCGAAAAGCACCAGACGGCCCTTGAGTTGCTTGATGAAGCCGAACGCGGCGTCCTGCGTGATGAGACCGAAGTTATCGGGCTCGCCCGCGCGCAACCCGCGAATGCTGCGCAAGGACCCGCGCGCCGCTTCCATTCCTTCGGCGAGGTCGGGCTGTGCCGGCGCCTGCACGATGAGCGAGGAGATGTCGCGCGCCGGACGAATGATCCGTCCCATCGGCGATGTATATGGCGCGATGGCGAGGCGATCAAGGGAGAAGCCGAATACCGATCCCTGCTTCTCGATCACGCCGACCACGGTGAAGGGAATACCGCCGATCCGGAGCGTCCGTCCCTCGGCGGTAAGCCCCGGGAAGAAATGCTCTGCGACTTCCACGCCGATCACGAGCACCGGCAATCCTGCGCGCACTTCCTGATCCGAAAAGGCGCGTCCGCTGGTGATTTCGAACTTCTTGATGGCGAAGTAGTTCGCGTCCGTTGCGACCGATTGAACCTGACGGGGGCGGGCGCCGGGCGAAGAGGCGTACTTGAACGACTCGCTGGAGACGCTCGAGCGCATGTTTGACGGGAGTGCTGCACGAACGGCATCGACGTCGGACATGCTCAGCAGCGGCCGTCGCTGCGCTTCACGGGCGCTTACCCCGCGATTCCCGCCGGGACCCACGTTGTCGAATCGCCGCAAGGTGAAGGTGTTCGTGCCGATCAGGCGCGAGGCAAAATCCTCTTCGACATATCGGCCCATTCCTTCCACGATCGAGACGACGGCGATGAGAAACATGACGCCGATAGTCACCCCGAGCAGGGTGAACGCGCTCTTGAGCTTCTGCACACGAAGCTGCGACAGGGCAAGGCCAACGGAGTCACGAATCTTCACCTTTATACAATAACCTGCAGGGGCTACTCGTGCCGCAGAGCTTCCACCGGGTCGAGACGCGACGCGCGCAGCGCCGGAAGCATACCGAACACGATGCCGGTGGCAACACTGGCCAGAACGGCGGTCACGATGGCGGTTGCCGGGATGGAAGTGGGGACGGGCGTGGTGGTGCGAACCACCCATGCGAGGAGCGTTCCCACCGCCAGGCCGATCGAGGCGCCGATCGAGGTGAGCGTTGCCGCCTCAACCAGGAATTGCCAGAGGATGGTGGCCCGCGTGGCACCAAGCGCCTTGCGCACGCCGATCTCACGCGTCCGTTCGGTCACCGAGATCATCATGATGGCGACGACGCCCACGCCGCCCACGAGCAGTCCGACGGCAGACAGGGCGATGCCCACGAGGAAGATGGCGCCGAAGAGCTGTTCGAAGGTGTCCATCATGCGGTCCTGCGCGACCAGGGCAAAGTTGTTCGGCGCCCCGGGCTTGAGCCCGCGCCCCGCACGCAACCGTTCGGTGACCGCATCCATCACTACCGGCTGATCGGCCTCGGCGCGGGGCTTCACCATGAGCTGCAGACCGCTCCGCCAGACATCGAGGTGCCGGTACGCCGTCATCATCGGGATGATCGCGCGTGGTTGATCGGGGCCGCGTCCGTCGAGGGTTTTGAGGAAGCCGGCCTTGGTGTGAAAGACGCCGATCACGAGGAAGGGCTTGCCGGCCACGGACAGCTGCTTCCCGAGCGGATCCGAGTTGCCGAACAGCTTGCTCTTGAGCGAATCATTGATGATCACGACCTGCGCCGCTGCATCATGCTCCGCGTTCGAGAAGCTGCGTCCCGGATAAATATCGGCAACGTCGGTCGTGATCCAGTCGGGGCTCTGGGCGTCGTAGCCGACGGTTTTCACGTGGCGATCTTTATAGTCGAACGTGGCTTGGCCGGCGAGCCGGGCTGTTGCCGTCTCCACTTCCGGCATCTGCCGAATCGCCTGCCACTCGGCAAGTGAGATCGCCGGGTTTCGGCGATCCGGGCAGCTTTCGTCGGTTCCGTCGCAGGCGCTGATTCCAATCCCTCTGCGGCGTACCTGAAACGATGTCACGCCAAACTCGTTCAAATCTGCCTTGAAGCTTTCGCGGATCCCATGCACGGTCGCCCCCATCGCCACGACGACGAACACGCCGATCGCCACGCCGGCGATGGTGAGGGCGGCGCGCACCGTGTTGCCGCGAATGGCCTCGATGGCAATGCCGATCCCTTCGAGTGCGACGAGACCGCGATCAAGGAATCGCATGGCTACTCCTGCCGCAGCGCAGCGATCGGATCGAGTCGCGCAGCGCGACTGGCCGGATAGATCCCGGCGGCGATGCCGACGCCGACGCCGACCGCAAGCGCGGCCACGATGGACCACGGCGCCACCGCTGCGGGAAGCGGAGTCGCGGCGGCAATGATCGCCGCCAAGCCGATACCCAACGCTATACCGAGAGCGGCGCCGACCACGCTGAGCGTGGCGGACTCCACCAGGAACTGCGACATGATGTCGCGCTTGCGAGCGCCGAGCGCCTTGCGTACGCCGATCTCGCGGGTGCGCTCCGCCACCGAGACCAGCATGATATTCATGATGACCATTGCGCCGACCACGAGACCGATGGCCGGTAGCGCCGTGCCGAAGATGACCATCTTCGACTTGATGCCATTGAAGAAGGCCATCGCTTCGTCCTGTGTTTCGAGCGTGAAGCTGTCGGGTTGACCCGGCGGCATGCGGCGCGACGCGCGGAGCACCTCGCGAGCCACATCCATACCGTCGATCACGAGATCCTTCGACGGCGCCTGAACCACCATCGACTCGATATCGCCGAGTGGTCTGATGGCGCGCAGCATGGGACTGGTGTAGGGGGCGATGGCCAGCCGGTCGAGCGAGAAGCCGAAGACCGAGCCTTGTTTCTCGATCACGCCGATTACCTCGTACGGGACGCCGCTGATACGCAATGCCCGACCGATCGGGTCGAGTCCATCGAAGAAATGCTGTGCGACATCGACGCCGATCACGACCACCCGTGCGCCGACGTTCACTTCCTGCGGTCCGAAGGCCCGCCCCTGATCGACCACGAACTTCTTGATACCGAAGTACGATGCTTCGGTCGCGACAGCCTGAACCTGCCGTGGACGACTGAACGTTGAACTGGCGTGCAGGAACGTCTCACTCGTGATCGCCGCTGCGGAGCCGGGAGGGAGCACGCGCTTCACGAGGTCGGCGTCGTGTGCGTACAATTGCGGACGTCGGGCGATCTCCCGCCAGTCGACCGCATCATCGTTGCTGAAGTTGTTCGCCCGGCGCAACGTGAACGTGTTGACGCCAAACAGCTTTCCGGCGAAATCATTCTCCACGTAATTGCTCATCCCCTGCACGATGGAGACGACGGCGATCAGGAACATCACGCCAATGGTGACACCGATCAGCGTAAAGAAGCTCTTGAGCTTTTGCACACGGATGGTGCGGAGTGCCAGACGGACGGCATCGAAAAACGGCACGGAGCCTCGCGGAAAGCGGTGACGCCGTGCCGTACGATCTGCCACCGTAAACGTTTCAGCGTCAGTGCATCGCGCCCGTCAGCCCGACGCGTTCAATGAACTGCTGACGCGTTTCATCGCTCGCGAGCAGGCCGTCGCGCAACACGACCACGCGCCGGGCGTGCGAGGCAATGTCCGGTTCATGCGTGACCATGACCACGGTCTGCCCCTGCGTGGCCAACTCTTCGAAAACGCGCATGATCTCTTCGGAGGTCTGGCTGTCGAGATTTCCCGTGGGCTCATCGGCCAGCAGGATCGAGGGACGGTTGACGAGGGCACGGGCAATCGCAACGCGCTGACGCTGACCACCGGACAGTTCGTTCGGGCGATGCTGCACCCGATCACCGAGCTGCACGCGTTCGAGCGCTTCCGTCGCGCGCTTCTTTCGTTCGTGGGCGGGCACACCGGCATAGACCAGCGGCAGTTCGACATTTTGCAGCGCCGATGCGCGAGGCAACAGGTTGAACGTCTGGAAGACGAAGCCGATTTCCTTGTTGCGCACGCGAGCGAGTTCGTCATCGGTCATCGCGCTCACGAGCATGCCGTTCAGCCAGTATTCACCACCGTTCGGGGTGTCCAGGCAGCCGATGAGGTTCATGAGGGTGGATTTGCCCGATCCCGACGGTCCCATGATTGCGACATACTCGTTGCGACGGATGGCGAGGTCCACGCCGCGGAGTGCGCGAACCACTTCGCCGCCCATGTCATACGCGCGCGCGAGGCCACGCGACACGATTACCCAATCCCTGTCCGGCGTGCCGCCCGCCCCGCTGGTAACGGCCGCCCGTTCGGCGGTCGTACTGATGCCGATGTCATCGAGCGTCTTGCTCACGATTTTGTTCCGGTTGGCGGCGCCTTCTTGACTTCGACCTTTGGCGTACGGATAGTCGCGCCATCCTTGAGTTCACGGATCGCCTGATAGGTTCCCACCACGATCGTCTCGCCCGGCTTGAGCCCCTCCAGCACTTCGAAATGGCGCTCGCCGGCGATTCCGACTTTCACGGTGCGGAAGCTGACCTTGTTGTCCGCGCCGACCACGAAGACGCCTTCAACGTCCCGCTTGCCCACTTCCTTGGCCGGTTGGCGCCCGACGGTAACAGCGGAGTCGGCATTCTGCAGCGATTCGTTCTCACGCACGGTGAGCGCAATGATCGGGATGCTGACCACGTTGGTGCGGGTCGCGTACACGATCTTGGCCGTGGCTGAAAAGTCCGGCCGGGTATCAGCGGGCGGATTCAGCAGCTTCACCTTTACTTCGTAATCGATGGCTTGATCACCCGACGCGCCCGCGGAGCTCTTGTTCACCGAGCTGTTGGAGATCTCGACGACGCGGCCCACGAACGTGGTTTCGGGGAACGCGTCGATCTGGATGAGCGCCGAGTCGCCGACGTTGATGCGAGCGACGTCCGTTTCATCGACTTTGACCTTCGTTTCCAGCTCGCTCATGTCACTGATGGTGAGCAGCGTCGCGGCGTCCTTGTTGAGCGTGCCCATAATGGCGGTTTCGCCCTCTTCCACATTGAGACGCGTGATCTTGCCACTCATCGGGGCCACGATCGTCGTGCGGCTGAGCGCCTGCCGTGCGTCACGGACCGTGGCGACGGCCTGTTCCACGCTGAAGCTGGCGGCTTCGGCGAGTGCCTTGTTCACTTCGACCTGCGTCTTCAACTGCTCCAGCTGTTCGACGGAAACCAGCTCCGGCGACTGCTGCTTGATCTGCAGTGAGCGCTCGTAGTTGCGCTGCGTCTGCAGCAGATTCGCGCGGCTTTGGGCCCCCTGCGCCCGCGCCGATGCCAGCGCGGCTTCGGACCGCTGCAACGCCGCCGTTGGCTGCTCCGGATCGATCTGCAATAGGAACTGTCCGCGTGTCACGATCTCCCCTTCCTTGACCGCGAGGCGGACGATACGCCCCGTCACATCGGCGGAGACATCGACCTTGGTGCGCGGCTGGATCTGGCCGCTCGCGGTCACCGAGGCGACAAGGTCACGGGCCTCGACTGCTTCAGTGCGCACTTCCACCGCTTTGACACTGTTCTTTCTCGCGGCGGTAATGCCCAGAGCGGCGACGCCCAGCACCACCACCGAAGCGATCCCGATCTTGGCAAATTTGGTCATGACGACTCTCGGTTAGCGAAGGGGACGGCCGACGGCGTTTTCAAGCGCCGCGAATGCCCGTTGTACGTCAAAAAGTGCGGTGATGCGATCCGTTTCGGCCCGCTCGTAATCCCCGCGGGCCTGCTGCAGGTCCACGATGCTGTTGAGCCCGACGCGGTACCGCTCCTGCGCGAGCGACAGCGCCGTGCGAGCGGTACGGACGTTCTGCTCCTGCAGCGTCACGGTCTGCTGTGCGGTGTTCAACGTAAGAAACGCCGCGGTTACATCGGCGGTGACGCGGAGCTCCTGCTCCCGCACGGCCAATTGCGCGTTTCGTCTGATGACGCTCGCGTCTTCGATCTGCTGTTCACGGCGGAAGCCATTGAAGATCGGGAGCGAGAACGTCGCTGACAGACTGTACGGATTGCGCGTGAAATCGAGCGGAAACTGGCCCTGTGCGTCGCGAATCGCCTGTTCCTGAGCCGGCGAGAAGGCGATGTTCGCGCAGGCGGCCAGACCGTTGGGCAGACCGACCGCGCTACGCACTTCCTCGCCGCGTACACAGGACGCCTGCGCCGAGAGAGTTTGCGACCGACCCTGCGCGATCAGCAGACCGGTGTTGGTGAAACGGTTGGTAAAGGCCGAGATGCCGGCCTGCAGCGACAGGGACGGGAAGTAGCTGCCGCGAGCAGATGACTGCCGCCGCCGCGCTGCTTCCTCACGCGAGCGGAACGCTTCAAGGACGGGATTGGCTCGACGGGCCATGTCGAGCACCTGTTGCCGATCGAGTGGTGGCGGCGTGGGCCGCGTCGGATCGAGCGTCGCGTCCAGCACAGGCTCGACCCCCAGGAGCTGAAACAGCCGGATCACTTCTACGGCGGCCTGGTTGCGCTGGTTGAGCGCGGCGACGCGCGCCTGCCCGTCGGCGACTTCAGCGCGTTGCACATCGAGTTGTGTCCCCGAGCCGACCTGCAGGCGCGCCTGTGCCAGTTGCAGCTGGACCGTGGTCGTCGCCACGAGCGTATCCTGCAGCGTTGCACGCGCCTGAGCCTGCAGGGCGGCGAGATACTGCGTGGTGACGTCGTTCCGCAACCGCTGCTCTGCAGCAATGATATCGGCTTCCGTCGCTTCCTGATTGGCCTTGGCCGCGCGACGATCGTTGAGCGTGGCGAGGGAGAGATTCAAGCTTGCCGAGGCATTCGCGTCGGTGGAAAGCTGGTCGTTGACGGACCCGAAAGCCTGTCCCTGAAAGAACGTCTGCCGGCCTTCGCGGAATGCGCCGCCAAGACTGGTGTTGACACTGGGCAGGAAAGCGCCGGTTGTCGCACGGACGTCGGCAGCCGCGCGCCGGCGCTCGCTCACGGCGTTCTGCAGTACCGGGCTGTTGCGTCGCGCGAGCGTGAGCGCGTCGGCCAGCGTGAGCACGTTGCCCGTTGCCGGTGCGGAGACGGGAGTTTGCGCAGCCGCCTGAGCCGTTGCACCGCCAGTGCTGGCGAGGGCGAGCAGAAATGTCAGAGAGAAAATTCGCATCGGTACGGAACGGGAAGGGGTCAGGAACACAGTGGCGTACGCCTCGATGGCGGGATGGTTTCACGCGAAGTCCGCCGCGCGCGATTCGGCCCGGCGTCTCGATGTTTCGATCATCGCGGTGCGTCGTCACGCGGCACGTCGTCACGCGGCACGTCGTCACGACGTGCCTCGAGGCCGCGCGTTGGAATCGTGACGCGCAGCAGCCGTCCTTGTGCGTCGCTCCACACCATTCGGAGCTCTCCCGCCTCGGTCCGCAGTCGCCAACGGCTGGCCTCACGTCTCGCCCCCGCGATGTCCACGGTATCGATTCGCGTCTCGCGCACCATCCGGACGACGCCTTGCGTGTTGGCAATGGGCGTGAGGGTCGCGAGTTCCAGGCTGTCCCGTTGTGCGATCGTGGTGGGATTCACGAGCAGCGCATACTGCACGAACCCCTCAGCTTCGAGGACGACGGCTCCGGGTCGCAGCAGATACTCGCGCGCCGATTCGCCGACGAGACTTCGCGCGAGTGTGGCGAATCGGCCGCGCGTCCGCTGTCCACCCAACCGCAGGAAGAGGTCGGCACCGCGACGTTGCTCCACGGAGTAGCGCTGGGGCGTGCCGGCGGAATCCGTCTCCAGGCGCATCGCCGTGCGACGGTCGCCAAGTGCCGATTCCGAGCGCAGTTCAAGCATCGCACCCTCCTGCGACGCGATGCGCTGCATCGAGAATTGCTCGCGACCGCTGCGCTGGCCATGCTGAAGCACGGTAAAGCTGCCGACGTCGAGTCGCTCGTTTTGTGCCGCCAGCGCGCAGCACGGCAGCAGCATCATCGCCGCGAGGAGCAGGGACAGGGCGGTCATCGACGACCGGTGAACATTCATATTCAGAGCATAACGCATCGGGAGCCCCGATCGTTGATTGCCCCTTCGCCATCGGGCGGTCGGCGGGGTATTCTGGGGACAATGGACACATCGGATCTGCCCGCGCGCGGCGATGCCCCTCGAAACGATCACGGAGCGCCCAGGGCGGGCGCTCCGTCGGTGGAGGCTGCTGCGGGAGCGTGGCCCGTGGGGTGGGTGCTGGCGAGTGCCGTTGCGATCGTCGCGAGTGCGCTCTGGCAGCAGGCGCCGGGGTGGATTGCGCTGGCTGTGTCCGCCGCCGCAACGATCGTCGCGGCAGCGCTGCTGCCCTCGCTGCGCCGTCCGCTCACCCTGCCGCTCGCCACGGTCATGCTGCTGGCCGTCACCGTGACGTTGGCGACCAGTCAGACGATCACGCTGACTGCGGTCGAACGCGATTGGACGTCGTGGTCGGCGCGCGAGCGCGAAGCCCGCGCGGATCAGGTGGGACGGAGTCTGGAGGACGTGGCCGGCGTGCTCACTGTGGCCGCTCAGAGGGTGGCGACCGACTCGGCACTGCTCGCCCTCGCCCGCGCCGACGCCCCTCGCACGCAGGCCCTGATCAAGCCGCCACTGCCGTCCGGGGTGGAATCGGCCGTGCTGGTTTTCGACGACGGCCGGCTGATAGCGAGGACGGGGCAGGCCCACACCCCGGTATTCCCGGGCGGTCCGGAGGGGGTGCACCTGCTCGAGGGGCCCTTTCATACCTCGCTCGTGTCGCGCGTGCGCTTACCCGACGGCGACGTGGAAGTCGTCGCGATGGCACTGATCTCGTCGGCACCGCCGGCAAACCGGTTTGCCCGCTCGCTGCTGCAGACGCTACCCGGGCGAGTGGACGTGGCGCATACCGTTGTCGAGTCGGCGGATTCCGCCGGTGTCGCGCCGCGATCGAGCGTGCGTCTCGTGCTTGCGGGCGACCGACCCGTTGCCCGTGTTCGTGCCTTGGAGTTCATGGAGGGGGAAACCCGCCTGCAGCTGCTGCAGCGTGCCCGCGCGCAGACAAATCTTTCGGTGCTGCTCGCGCTGACCCTGCTGCTGATTTCGGCGTGGCGTCGCCCGGCACGTACCGCACAGCGGATGACGGCAGCGGCCGTGGCGGTGGTCGCGTTGGCGGTCACACCGCTCAGCGCCTTGTCGAATGTGTCACCGCTGTTCGATCCGGCCAGCTTTTTTGCGCCGATGGGCGGCCCGTTCACCGCCAACGTGGCGGCGTTGCTGATGACCGCTGTGATAGCGCTCGCGGTGCTGTTTCTCGTGCTGCGCGATCCGTGGCACCGGGCGTCGCGAGCGATGGCGATCGTGGTGGTGTTGATGGTGGCCGTCGGCGGGCCGTTCCTGCTGCGCGATCTGTCACGGGGGATCTCTCTGCCGGTCGCCGGCGCCGGCACCGCGCTGTGGATGGCATGGCAGCTCGCGCTCGCGCTGGTCGGGGTGTCGTTGCTGGTGGCCGTGGCGACCGCCGGACGTGCCGCACTGGGACAGACGCGCGGTCTCTCGGCGGCGATTGCGCCGGCTATTGCCGTATGCTCGGCTGTCCTTGCCCCCGCACTGTGGGATGCGCCGGGCGCGTGGCCGGCGTGGTATCCTGCGCTCTGGATTGCCGCGATCGGCGCCGTGGCGCTCACGCGGCGCGGTCTGTCGCAAGTGCTCGCCGCCGCCATCGTCGCCGGGTGCGGTGCAACGACCCTCACGTGGGGGGAGACGGTGCGCGCGCGGATGGCGTTGGCACAGGTCGATCTGGAGCGGCTGTCGGCGGTAGACGAGAACGCGTATCAGCTGCTCGAGCGTCTGGCGGTGTCGATCCGCGAGGATTCGACGCGCGCCGGTGCCTTGCGCACGACCGAAGCGCTGCTGCGTCGCTATGCGGCAAGCGAACTGGCACTTGCCGGATATCCGGCGAGTCTTGCCCGCTGGTCCCCAGACCGGCCTGGCGAGCCGGTCGCGAAGCTGTCGCTGGCGCTCGTCACCGATACCGTGGGTGCGCAGGCACTGATGGCTTCGATGGCGCGTGATAGCCGAATCATCGAAATTCGCGCGGTCGACGACGGGCCGACGACCATTCTGATCGCGGCCGTGCCATCCGATGAGGGCACGGTCACGACGATCGCCGTTCCCCCGCGTACGCGGCTGCTTCCGCTCGATCCGTTTGCGGCGTTTACCGGCGTGACCGGCGCGCGTGGCGCCGAACCACCGTACCGTCTTTCGCTCACGGCGCCACTGCGCGCCGATACCGTGCCGCAGCCACTGACCTGGCGACGGCGCAGCGATGCCATGCATGGCGATGGGGTCGCGGGAAATACGGCGGACATGCGCCGCGTGCATGTGGAAGTCGCCCTGCGTGGGACCGACGAGCTGATACCGCGCGGTGCACTGCTGGTGTTTCTCGACGTTTTGGTCGTCCTGCTCATCTGGGGCGTCACCGCGTTCGCCGACGGCGTTCTGGGGCGACTGCTGCGCGTGCGGCGTATTCGCTGGTCGCGGTCGTATCGAGTGCGACTGAGCGGCGCGATGCTGATGTTTTTCATCGCCCCCGCAGGGATCTTTGCGGTGTGGGCGTGGCTGCGGCTGCAGGATGACGATCGTTCGGCGCGCGCCCTGCTCGTACGGGAAACGCTGCGCGTAGCGGCTGCAGAGACGGAACGACAGGCGTTCGGTACGGCGCGGTCGAGTACGGGTGCCCCGCTGTTTCTCTATCGCGACGGATTGCTGGTATCAGCCAGCGATTCGCTGATCGATGCGCTCGCCCCACTTGGTCGGCTGCTGCCGATGGCCTTGACCTTCGAAGGCGAAGGCACCGATGACGTTTTCGAAACGCGACGTGTGAACGTCGGGACGTTTCAGGCGCTTGTCGGATTTCGTACGTTGTCGTCGCTCCCGGCCGCGCTGGACTTGGCCGGCGCGGGCGCCGTACTCGCGACGCCAGCGCGCGGCGGCGAGTTCGCGCTGGACGCCCGGCGGGAAGACCTCGGGATCCTCGTGTTCTTCGCGACACTCATGGGCGCGCTGGCGGCGGTGTGGTCGAGTGGTCTTGCCGCGCGCGCCCTGGCGCGTCCGGTGGGCGCCCTTCGGGAAGCGGCGCTGGCGATTGCGGCGGGGAAGCGACCGCCATCGCTTGGCACCGCACCGGCCACGGAGTTCGCTCCCGTATACCGCGCGTTCGAGCGAATGGCGGCAGATCTCGTGACCAGTCGGACGGCGCTCGAAGCGGCGCAGCGGCGCACCGAGGCGGTGCTGCAGAACGTGGCCAGTGGTGTGGTGGCGCTGCGGGCGGATGGTGCGGTGATCATCGCGAATCCTCGCGCCGAATCCATGCTTGGCGTGGCGTTACGGAACAGCGAAGGCGCGCTCGCGCTTGTGCCTCCCCCCGTGGCGCCGCTGGTGGCCCGCGTGACGGCCTTTCTCAACAGCACCGAGCCGGACGCGGAGTTCGATCTCACCGTTCAGCAACGCACGCTGCGTGCGCGGCTCACCCGGCTCGCCGGCGGCGGAGTGCTCACGCTCGACGACGTGACCGACCTCGCGTCGGCGCAGCGCGTACTGGCGTGGGGCGAGATGGCGCGTCAGGTGGCGCACGAAATCAAGAACCCGCTTACGCCGATACGTCTGGGTGTGCAGCACCTGCGTCGGGCCTATCGCGATGGGCGTGGCGATTTCGCCACCATTTTGGACACCAACGTCACCCGGGTGCTCGCGGAGATCGATCACCTCGATCAGATCGCCCGCGCCTTCAGCCGGTATGGTACAGCGCCCGAAGATCGCCCGCCGGCCGTGCGCGTGGATGTCGCCGATGTCGTGGCCGACGTCGTATCGCTGGAGCGGCTGGGCGATGCCGAAGAGCGGGAACACCAGGTACGCTGGCTGGTGGAGACTCCCGCCGTTGGCGACGAATCGATTGCCGCGGTCGCGCAGCGCGATGAACTCAAAGAGGTGCTGCTCAACCTGCTCGAGAACGCGCGGCTGGCCGACGCGCGTCAGGTGTCGGTGCGGGTCAACCGCGAGGATGATCGCGTGGTGCTGGAGGTCTCCGATAACGGGAGCGGAATCGCCCCGGATGTACTGCCGCACGTCTTCGAACCGCATTTTTCCACGCGGACGAGCGGGAGCGGACTCGGGCTGGCCATCAGTCGTCGCTTGATCGAGGGGTGGGGTGGTACAATCGGTGTCACCAACCGTGAAAGCGGCGGGACAACGGTACGGATCACGTTGCCGCGATGGCGCTCAGCGTGAGTTACACCGGCGCATTAAATATCGGCATGTCTGAGCCCGACCCTTCCACCGAGCACGGGGTGACCGCGTCACCGCCACCACATCTGGACGCGTGGGTGCTGCCGCCGGGGTGGTCGTGGGGTAACGAAGCGCTCATGCACGAGCATCGACACTATCAAGAGGTCATCGACGCGCTCGGTCGGTCGCTCTCGCTCGTAAGTGTGCCCGACGAATCGCACAGCGACTGGCTCCAGAACGAAGCGCGCGCTCTCGGACACCGCAATCATCCGTCCATTCCCACGACCTACCACTACTGGGCCTCGTATCAGGAGAGCCGACGCGGGCCGGGCTACCTGCGACGCTGGATCAGCGGCGAGACGGTGTTGTCCCGCATCTCCCGACTGGGACCGGAGGCCATTCCGTTTGCTCTGCAGGTGCTGCGCGAGGCGGGGAGTACGTTGGCCTACCTGCACGACACAGGTGCCGCACACGGGGCCATCTCGTCGAACACCATCTGGCTAACGCCGGGCGGACGTCTCTGGTTGCTGGGCTGGGAGTGGGTGCTGCCCCGCGATCAGCGACCGCTCACCCTGACCCCCGATCGAGCACATACCCCTTCGCCTCCGGAGTGGGGCCCCGGTGAATGGCTTCCCACACCCGCCGCCGACCAATGGCAGCTGGCTGCAATGCTGTTCACGATGCTTACGGGCGAGACCCCGCCCGAGCGCGCCGTGCCGCCGCTGTCGTTGCTCCGACCGGATTGCCCGCAGGCGCTGGCGAACGTGCTGGAGCGCGCGCTGTCGCCCGACCCCGCCGCGCGATTCCCCACCATTGCGGCGCTGCTGCGCGACACGGACCGTCACGTGTCGGTACGTCAGGTGATGATTTCGCCGGAAGGGGATGAGCTCCCCCCCTCGCTCGATTCGGCCGAGGCGCGGCTTCGGTGGGCCACATCGGACGACTACGAGATTCTGTCGCCGCTCGGGAGCGGTCTGTTCGGCAGCGTGTGGCGCGCGCGCGACCTGTCGCTGGCGCGCGAAGTCGCGATCAAGGTTCTGCATCCGCACATCGCCAAGGATGACGTCGCGGTAGCCCGCTTCCGACGTGAAGCGCGGCTGGCGGCGCAGCTGGCGCACCCGGCCATCGTCCCGATTTACGACACCGACAGCCGCGGCGACATCGTCTGGTATACCATGGAGCTGGCGGAAGGCGGCTCGGTGGCGAGCCTCGTGGCGCGGAGCGGCCCGCGCCACTTCGAGGAGATCGCGCCTCAGGTGGACGAGGTGCTCGAAGCACTGTACGCCGCACACTCGAGCGGCATCATCCATCGCGATCTCAAGCCCGAGAATATCCTGATCGATCGCTATCGGCGGTGGCGAATCGGTGACTTTGGTATTGCCTACGCGCTCGGCGACGAAGGGGCCGGAACATCGGGGACCCCGTCGTTTGCTGCACCGGAACAGCTCCTCGGCGAAGCCCAAGGGCCCGCGACCGACTGTTACGCGCTGGCGAGCATCGTGTACTTCGTGATCGCCGGCACCCCGCCGTTTGGCGACGGCCCGGGAGAGATGATCCTGGCCCGCCAGCTATCGGGAACACTGCCGGATCGGTTCGCAAAAGATGGGTTCCCGAACGCGCTTGGCGAGTGGCTGCTCAAGGGACTCGCGACGCGCGTCGAGGACCGCTTCGAGCACGCGCAGGCCATGCGCCTCGAATGGCGCCAGGTGGTGCGGGCGGTGCGCCGTGCCGAGGATCAGCGTCCGTGGTGGCGCCGCCTGATCGAAGGGTTGCAGGACGACGAGGCCACGGAGCCGTCCGCCGGCTGGTAGCCGGGCAGACGGTCGCGTTCACGCTGCCTGCGTGGGGAAGAACGTACTGGCCGGTGCCCTCCCGGCCGCTTGCTGAGTGGCACCGACGGCTGCACCGGGAAGGATCGAGGCCGCAGCACGGGCGAGTGCCGCGACTTCAGCCAGAATGGGCGCGCTCGCGATGCGCGGCATGCGGCGAGGCCGCGACGTTGCCATCGCTGCTGATTCTGCCGACGAAGCAGTGGATTGCTTTCGGCGACGCTTGCGCAAATAGAGCAGCCGGTCGGCGCGTGCGAAGAATTCCGTGAGAGGCGCATCTTCGTTCGGGTGAATACGCGTGAACCCCATCGTGAAGGCGAGCGGTACGGGAAACACTCCCGATGCGTTGAGCAGCAACAGCTGTTCGTCGATGCGCCGCTGCATCGCGCGGGCACCACCGCCGTCGGCGTCGAGCGCGAGGATGGTAAACTCATCGCCACCCATGCGGCCTACGATGTCGCAATCGCGCACCGTGCTGCGCAGGAGACGGGCGATGGCTGTGAGCGCCCGGTCTCCGGTATCGTGGCCATACACGTCGTTCAGCTGCTTGAAGTTGTCCATGTCCACGTACAGCAACACCGCGTCCTTTTCCTGACGTCGTGCGATGCGCAGATGCTGCTCAGCCAGTGCGTGAAAGCCACGACGATTGTAGAGACGCGTAAGTTCATCGGTGAGTGACACGCGTCGCAGAATGGCTTCGTCCCGCTTGCGTACGGAGATATCGCGCAGCGTAACCGCCACGCCGTCCGACGTGGGGGTAACCTGATGAAAAAGCCATCCGGCCGCCAGGTGGCGACGATTGACGCGCACTTCCTCCACAATCGGTGTCTGCAGGGCGATCGCGTCGGCGTACCGCTCAACCAATGCTGCGGAAAGCGCTTTCGGCAGGTCGCGGCACAGTCGTAATCCGGTGACCGTCTGCACGGAGCGGCGGAGCAGGGCGGCGCCGCTGGTGTTCGCCTCCATGACCTCGAAATCTTCGATGGCGCCAGCGTCGGTGCACAGGGTGCGCAGCAGCAAGACGCCGTCGACGTTTGCGCGCATGGCGTCCGTCAATCGCGTCAACCGTGCATGCTCGTGACCGTCCATTGCCGCTACCCCGGTGAGCTGACGCATCGGTCGCTGGCCCGGGAGCGCGCGCAGCCGACGCCAGCCCGCCGTGGCAACGAGAAACGCGGCTCCGGACAGCAGTGAGGTGGCGTCGAAGGTCATCGACGCACCGGTAATCGACTGGAGCAGCGAGAACGCCGCAGAGGCGAGAGCCACGACGGCCAAGGCAATCCAGAACACGCGACGGCAGGCCAAGCGAGCGAGCAGCATGTGGGTTGGCGATTGAGGTGCTTCGGGAAATCGGTACCGGGTTCGGACCGGGAGAACTTCCACCACCCATAAGGCGTGTGTGGCATGAGTCACCATAGCAACAGCCGTGCCGCTCATCAGTTACGCCGCAGCCACGGCGCTGCACCACCGCTGCTCTCCCTCTGTGATATCACATTTACCGCTGCCTCTTGGGCGCTTCGAGAGTGGTGCGGATAATCGCGACTCGCAGCAAACCGCGCCGGGTAAATTCGTCCGCTTACGGTATCCACATCTCGAAACGGACAGGCGCCCGGCGGATTTTGCCGAGCGCTATTTCGCGCCGAGGAGCAGCCGTGTTTCGAGCGCAGCGTATCGCTCTGCCGATTGGGCGTCGGGCCACCGCAGCGACACCACGATTCCCGTAAGAAACGACAGCGGAATCGTGACCAGGGCGGGATTCTTGAGCGGGAACCACGCGCTGTCGTGGTGCAGCAGGTCGATCTGCACGGCGGGAGAGAGCGCGATCAGGGCAAGCGTCGCGGTGGTGCCTACGACCATGCTCGCCGCGGCGCCGGCGGTGCTGGTACGCCGCCAGAAAACGCTTAGCACGAGCGCGGGAAAGTTTGCGCTGGCGGCGATCGCAAACGCCAAACCAACCATGAACGCGACATTCTGCTCCTTGAAGGCGATGCCGAGCACCATGGCGACGATGGCCAGGCCAACGGTGGCAATGCGTGCCACCTTCACCTCCTCGCCGGGGAGAGGATGTCCCTTGCGGATGACGCTGGCCCAGAGATCGTGCGAGATCGCCGCTGCGCCGGAGAGCGCAAGGCCGGCCACCACCGCGAGGATCGTGGCAAAGGCCACCGCAGAGATGAAGCCGAAGAACGGGCGTCCACCCAACAGCTCGGCCAACATGGGGGCAGCCATATTGCCGCCGGCGTCCACGAGCCGGATCGCCTCCGGACCGACCAGCACCATGGCGCCGAATCCCAGCACGAACGTCATGAGATAGAACAGCCCGATGAGCCCCGTGGCGATGAATACCGACTGACGCGCGGCGCGTGCATCGGGCACGGTGTAGAAGCGCATGAGGATGTGCGGCAGTCCCGCCGTGCCGAACATCAGCGCCAGTCCGAGCGACATCGCGTCGTACGGATTCGATACCAGCTTCCCCGGTGAGAGCACGCCACTTCCATATTGTGCCGCTGCGGCTGCGAAGAGCACGCGTGGATCGAAGTCGAACTGTGCAAGTACCAGCACCGCGAGTGTCGCGGCGCCACCGAGGAGCAATACCGCTTTCACGATCTGCACCCAGGTAGTGGCGAGCATGCCGCCGAAGAGCACGTATGCCATCATCGCCACGCCTACGATGAGCACCGCCAATTCGTAGGAAATGCCGAAGAGCAGTCGAATGAGGCTGCCGGCACCGACCATCTGTGCTATGAGGTAGAAGGCAATCGTGGCGAGCGTGCCGTACGCCGCGCTGATGCGCACCGGCATCGGATCGAGCCGCGCCGCCACTACGTCGGCAAACGTATACCGACCAAGATTGCGCAGCGGCTCGGCGATGAGAAACAGAACCACCGGCCAGCCCACCAACCACCCCGTCGAATAAATCAGTCCGTCGAAGCCGCTGGTGGACACCAATCCCGCGATGCCGAGGAAGGACGCAGCACTCATGTAATCGCCAGCGAGGGCGAATCCGTTCTGCCCCGCGCTGATGGAGCGTCCAGCCGCGTAGAAGTCTTCGGCGGTGCTGGTGCGTCGTGAGGCCCACCAGGTGATGCCAAGCGTGAGCGTAATGAAGCCGAAGAAAAAGGCGATAGCCACACGATCGGTGCTCATCGCGTCGCTCCGTTCGCGACATCGCTACTGCCTGCGGCGACGGCTGCATCATGGGTCGCGCGAAGTACGCGCAACGTGGCGAGCGCGGGATCGTACACGCGGTTGGCCCACGATACGTACACGTACGTGAGCACCCATGCGGCCACAATGACCGCCGCCCCGCATACGATGCCGAGGGAGAGTCCTTCGCTCACGAGCGTGGCTAGGAGCTGTGGTTGAAACGCCACCAGCAGGATGAAGCCGAAGTACACTCCCACCATGCACAACGTGAGGGCGGCGGCGACGCGCCAACGCGTGCGCGCCAGAACCCGGGTGGCGTCGAGCAGGTCGGGTGCGGGAATGGGTGTTGCGGGGGTGGCGGGCTTCATGGCGCACGAAGCTACCAGCGGGACATCCCATGCGATAGTCATTCAAGGCAGACCGCCGAATCCTGCAAAACAACCTCCGCCCGGAACCCGTGTGACATACCGCAAGATCATCGCGCTGGCGAGCCTGGTTTCGGCCATCGTCGCGCTGTATCTGCATCTCTGGAAGCTCGGCCTTACCGGTTCACTCGCGTGCACCGGCAGCGGTGGCTGTGCCTACGTGCAGGGGAGCCGCTACGCCTGGTTTTTCGGAGTGGATGTCGCCCTCATCGGGGCGGTGGGCTACACGCTGCTCTTCACCGTGGCGACGACTGGCGCTCTGTCAAAGTTCGAGGATGCGCTATGGCCCAACACGGTGCTGCAGCTGATGATCTGGCCGGCGGTGCTCTTCACGCTCCGACTCAAGTACGCTGAATTCATCGTACTCAAGAGCTTCTGTTCGTGGTGTGCGATTTCAGCCGTGACAATCACGCTGTGCGCCGTGCTGGTAACGCTCGACCGACGGCGCCTCGCTGCGCATCGCCCTACGGCGCATCCTGCTCTCCAAGCATGACGGTGACCCAGTGCTGCATCTCGTCGCGGATCGGGTAGCCGGGAATGGTGCGCACCACGCGTCCGTTCTTGTCTACCGCGACCAAAGTCGGCGTACCCGGATAGCGAAAAGTGAGCAGGACCTTATCGGCGTCGGTGGCTGGTCCGAGCAGTTGGGCGCCGGTGATTTTTCCCAGACCCACCATGTCGACGCCCTCTGCAGCTCCCTCGAGGGTGATCAGCTTGAGTCGTGTCACCGGTCGTCCTTCGGAGAGGTCGCCGATATCCTTGAGGGCCTTCTTGCACCAACTGCAGGTGCGCGAGCTGATCATCACAATCGCGGGTTCGCCCTTCGTGATGAGCGGAATCACGTTGCCGCGGAGGTCCTTCACCCGAGTGGTCCCGATGGCGCGCCCGGCCGCCGGCGCCTGAGCCGGTGCGGTATCACTCCCTGCAACCAACCCGTGATCCGTCAGTAGGCCTATGCTGCCCTTCTCGGCGGTGGCGCGCTTGGTGATGAGGATCGTGCAGGCCAGCGCGAGCAGCACCAGCGCGAGCGAGCCGAAGCTCAGTGGCGCGCGTACCGGCGCGGGTTGGGGCTGATTGGGCAGCGATTCGCGGGACATCCCTCAAATATACCGGCTCTTCGGGCGCGCGTGTGGGTACATCTGAGCCAAAGGGCCCAGTGATCAGCTGGGTTTTTGCCGGAGAACGCGGGGGAGCCGCAGCGCCATGCAGCCAACAGACTACTGCGGCTGTATGCGCAAGCGCGCGGGTTGAGGCCGTGCGAGACGACGAAACCTGACGTGCCGTCGCCTGGTTTCCCGGGTGCTTTCTTCACGCGTTTTTGCGGCAATCTGCGGTAGGCTGTTCATCTGTCGTCGGACTACGTTTACCGGCACAAAAGCGCGAAGAGCCAGAATTGTTTCGTAGCAGAGTCACCCTCACGAACGCCCGACCAGCCATTATCCTCATGACAGACACGAACGGCGCGCCGCCCCGATTGGGGGATCTCGATCTCGAGGCGCACCTGCGCGATCCGGCGCGGAAGCAGCAGTTCGTCACGCCCATGTTCGACATCATCGCGCCTCGCTACGACGCGTTCACCCGCCTGTTTTCGTTCGGGATGGATCGCGTCTGGAAGCAGCGCGCGATCGACCTGGCGGTGCGACGGGCGCCTCGGGCGACCATGCTGCTCGATCTCGCCAGCGGGACGGGCGACGTGGCGGTGATGCTGGCGCGTGCGTTGCCCGATTCGCGTGTGGCCGCCGTGGACGCCTCACCGCGCATGATCGAGATAGCGCGCGAGCGATTGCAGCGGGCAGATCGGGACGTCTCCGACCGGGTGCATACTGACGTGGGGGACATGCTTGGCCTCACCCAGGAGACGGCGAGCATGGATCTCGTGACCGCGAGCTACGGGGTGCGCAACGTGCCCGATTCCCGTCAGGCGATTCGGGAGATGGCGCGGGTGCTCAAGCCGGGTGGCCTGCTGGTCACCCTCGATTTCTATCGTCCATCATTCGCGCCGTGGCGTGCGCTGTTCCTCTGGTATCTGTCGATCACCGGCAATGTGGTAGGGTGGTGGTGGCATCGCGATCCGGTGGTGTACGGCTATATCGCGCGCAGTATCGCGCACTTCATGTCCGCGAACGAATTCCACGCGCTTCTCGAGTCGGAAGGGCTCCGCGTACGCGAGACGAAGCGTTATCTGGGCGGTGGCGTCGCGACACATGTCGCCGAACGCGTGCAATAACTGCTGCTGCGACGGGTTGCGTGGTCAGCGCGATTCGCTGAACGCCGCGCTGATGATGTACGCCTCGTGCCACTGCCACTCCGCGTGCACGTGCACGTCGCGCAGCGATGCCTCGGGCAGGAGGAGCGTGACCGTCGCGCGTCCGTCGGGGGTGACGTCGACCTCGACTTCGGAGAAGCGCACGTAGCGGTGCACCAACGGATCGATGGCCTTGTACACCGCCTCCTTGAGGGAGAACCGCAGCAGCACCGCGTCGCGATACGCCAGCGGGTCGTGCTGGCGCAGATCGTCGATCGCCTCCTGTTCCCGTGCCGTGAGAATGCGCGACGCGATCGATGGGCGGGTTTCGTCGCCGGGCTTGGCGCGATCTTCAACGTCGATACCCAGGTGCTCACTTGCGGTCGCGCGCGTCGCGGCAGCGATGGCAATCGAGCGCTTGTGACTGATCGAACCCGACATCCCGGGAGGAAGCAGCGGGGCGCCTCGACCGGAGCGACCGATCGCGAATGCGCCGTGCTCGTATCCCACGAGGCGCACTGCCGCACGCAGCGCCACGCGGCCGGCCGTGAAGGCTTGGCGCGCGAGTTCGGGGAGACCGGCCGCGATCGCCGACTCGTCGGGAGGCAGCGTCTCCGCGTTACCCGACGCTGGCGACTGCAGCGGTGCCGTGACGACCGCCGTGTTCGGGCGCTGCGCGCGCAGGTGCCGCAAGGCGCCCGGCAGCACGGTCACCGGCGGCGGCACCGCCGGTCCGGGTAGCTCGTGCTGCGGAAAGGACATCCCGAATGGAGACATCCCAAGTAATGTGAGGGGTCGTGGACCCGTGCGCGATGGCGATCATGCTGACACCTTTCCGTCGTGACCACGCCCTCTGTTGATCTCCCCTCGAACGCCGAGCTCCCCGCAACGGGCGCCATCGCAACGGGCGCCTCGATTTGGCGCGAGCGAACGCATACGGCCGCCTACGGGTGGTATGCCGTGGGCATCCTCACCCTTGCGAATGTCTCGGGGTTCGTGGACCGACAGATTCTGTCGTTGCTCGTCGAACCGATCAAGCGCGACCTCGGGGTGACCGATACGCAGGTCAGCCTGCTCATGGGGCTCGGCTTCGTGGTGTTCTATTCGTTGCTTGGACTTCCGATCGGCCGCTGGGTGGATCGTGGCCACCGGCCGCGCATCGTCGCGCTCGGCGCCGCCGTCTGGAGCCTGATGACCGTACTCACCGGGGTCGCGCGCACCTTCGGGCAGCTCTTTGCGGCGAGGATCGGCATCGGTGTGGGAGAAGCCACGCTCGGTCCTGCCGCCGTGTCGATCATCGCCGACGCGTTCCCGCGCAAGCGGCTCGGCGTGGCGATGAGCACGTACATGATGGGTACCTTCGCCGGTTCGGGCGTCGCGTACGCGCTGGGGGCGTACGTGGTGGGTCGAGTCGATGCACCGGGGTACATCACGCTGCCGCTGGTTGGCGCGATTCATCCGTGGCAGACCGTGTTCTTCTTCGTCGGAATGCCCGGGCTGATCGTGGCGCTGCTGGCGCTCACCATTCGCGAACCGCGCGCGACGGTCGGTTCGGTGGAGCGGCTGGAGGCCGACGTCGCCGTACCGGTCCGCGACGTCTTCTTGTACCTGCGTTGCAATGCGCGCACGGTGCTCGCGCTCTCGCTGGGATTCGCCAGTTCGGCGGCGGTGAACTACGGCATCGGTGCGTGGCTGGCAACGTTTCTCATCCGCACGCACGGTTGGTCGGTGCAGCAGGCGGGGACGTTGCAGGGCGTGCTCACCTTCACCATCGGACCGCTTGGTGTTCTGGCGGGTGGCCGTCTTACCGACCTGTGGGCGTCGCGCGGTCTGGTGGATGCGCCGTTGCGAGTCGGCATGCTCGCCGCGTTCGGGATGCTCGTCTTCGCCGGGCTGTATCCCGTGGTGCCGTCGGCAACGCTGGCCGCTGTGCTATTGGTGCCGGTGAATATATTTGCCGCGATGCCGTGGGGGGCGGCCAATGCGGCAATCGCCGAGGCGATGCCTTCACGACTGCGAGGGCAAGGGAGTGCCTTGTATCAGCTCGTTGTGAATCTGTTGTCGGGGGCTGTTGGTCCTACGGCGGTTGCGCTGCTCACCGATCGCGTATTCGGTGATCCGCTCGCGCTGCGATGGTCGTTGGTGCTGTGCACCGTGGTCGGCATGTCCCTGACGATCGCGTTGCTGGCGTGGGGGCGGCCAGCGTTTCGTCAGACGGTCGCCACGCGTAGTGACTGAGGTCATTCGGGGCGATGTTGACGGCCGCTCGTCGTCTCGGCTTACGCCTGCGTCACCCTTGCGGGCGATCCTTCGCCGCGCCGATTACCACATTACCGGCCAGGATTCCCGCGGCGAGGGAGATCCCCACGACGGCGACGCGGAAGCCGGTGGCGATGCCGGCTTCCACTTCCTGACCGAACAGCGACGTCACGCTGCGAAAGCCGATACTGCCTGGAACGAGAATGAGCAAACCCGGCACCTGCGTCACCATCGCCACGCGCCGGGTTGTGCGCGCGAAGACGTTGCTGCCGGCGCTCACCACGAGAGCGCCGAGAAACGCGCCAAGCTCTTCGCCCACGGCGGCACCGGCCGCTTTCGAGGTGATATAGGCAGCGGCGCACACCACCACGATGAGTCCCGCATCACGCGGCTGCGCGTTAAGGAGCACGGTGAACGCGAGCGGGGCAACGAGCAAGCCTACCCATTCCATCCAGGCCGGCAGGGGGGCGCGTGACGACCAGCCGGCCAGCGCCGGTGCGACATCGTGGAGCATGCCGCCGAGCGCGCCGCCGGCCTGGGCACCCAGGGCCAGACCGAAACCGAGCCCAAGAAACACGACGATGGCGCCCGAAAGGCGCGCGGTGCCCGAGGCGAGGTGCCGCGTGGAGAGCTCCGTGAGAGCCACCGTAAAGGTGAGCCCCGGCAGCAGGACCACCAATCCGGCCAGCGAGGTGCCGTAACCGCTGTTCGTGCGCATGACCCCGTCGATGGCGAAGGCGATGGTGGTGACAACGAACGCGGCCAGCGGCTCGGTGACGTGTCGGGTGGATTCCCACGGCGCGGCGGTGAGCACGACGGTGCCGGTGACGAGTCCGAGGAGCGACGCCGCGATCACGTCGCCGACCCGTACCTTGAGGAACGTGGCCACGGCCGCTGATGCGAGCACGAAGGCCAGCAGCAGCAGCCACCGGGCGTATTGCGGCGGTTCATGGGCCAGCGCCTCCAATCGCTCCAGTCCGTCCGCTGCCGAGAGCGTACCGTCCACCACGTCGCGCGTGATGTCGCCGAGTCGCGAAAGGCGTCCGAGATTCGGCTCGCCCGGCTCCACGCGCATCAGGTGCACTCGCTGCCGCTCGAGCGTGCCGATCCCGACCATGATGCTGGTGGGCGTGGAAAAGAACTCCGCTTCCAGTCCGAGTCGTCGCGCCACGGTGGAGAGGGCGGCTTCAAGCCGGTGGGCCGGTGTTCCATGTACATGCAGCGCCCGCGCGAGCAGCAAAATGAAACGGCGGGCGGGATCGGGCGAGGGTGCGGCTGATGTCACGGCGTCCGGTAGCATGAGCCACAGCGTAGAGACGCCGAGCCTGCGGCGCAACTCAGCTCGCCCCGCGCCGTGCCCGTGCGTATGTTACGCATCGCATCGATTGATGAGGGTCGCCGACGTGCGGCGGCCACGCCCTTTTCGCACTTGCCCCCAAATATGGACCGTATATCAGCCGTCTCCAGCCGCCGCGCGTCGCCCGTATGGCGTCGCGCCATTTTCTCGTCACTGCTCGGCGCACTGGCGCTTACGAGCGCCTGCTCGGACAACGACGTGCCTGACATTCCTTCCAACCCTGCGGTCCAGACGTACGCGGCGTCGCTGAACGTGAACATCGCGCAAATGACCAGGCTGAGCGATAACCTGTTCGTGCAGGACCTGACGGTTGGCACCGGCGCCGAAGCGGTAGTGGGGAGCACGGTGGGCGTGCGGTACACCGGTTGGCTTATTGACGGCCGGCAGTTCGATGGCAACGTGGGCCGTGCCCCATTCACATTTGCGTTGGGGATTGCTCAAGTCATTCCCGGCTGGGACTTGGGGGTGCTGGGAATGAGAGTCGGAGGCAGGCGGAGACTCGTGATCGGCTCGAGACTCGGGTACGGACGTGAAGGAACGGGACCGATTCCGCCGAATGCTTCGCTGGTGTTCGACGTCGAGGTGCTGTCGGTCCGCTAGGGAAGCTCTGCACAGGTGAGCCTGTACGACGGTGTGGATAGTTTTTCGGTGTGCAGCGCCTCTGATGGCGGCGATGGCACGAAAAACAGGCGTCCGTGCGCCGTGTTGTGAGCCGCAGCGGGCGATTCGCCCGGGCTGCGGCCCTCGCGCGCGCACTACGTTCCTTGCGCCATCAATCGGTAGCGCACCTGATACAGGTTGGCGAGCGCAAAGGCGGCCAACGCGCGCACCGTGTTCTTGTAGAGTCCGCGATACCGCACCTTCGTGAAGCCCCACAATAACTTGACGACGAGAAACAGATGCACCCCCGCGCCCGCACGCGCGACCGCTCCCGATTGAGCGCGTCGCGTTCCGGGGTCCGCTCGCCGCGCTGATTCACCAGGTACTGCCCGCCCAAGGCCTCGTACGCCTCGAGATCGCTTTCCTTCCAGTACGCTTTGTCGCCGTGCAACGATGCCTCCATGCCATGTACCAACGCGGGCAGCTGGGAGATGTCGGCCTGCGCCGCATCAGTCGTCGTGAGCGTGTGCACCAGTCCGTGTGGGTCCGCGCCGATGTGGCACTTCATGCCGAAGTACCACGACTGCCCTTTCCGCGTCTGGCGCATCTCGGGATCACGCGTCTTCGTGGCATTCCTGGTGGAACTGGGCGCGGCGATCAGCGTCGCATCGACGATCGTGCCCGTCGTTACCAGCAGGTCGCGGTCGACCAAGAGATCACGCAC
>JBBSCJ010000031.1:0-30267 GCA_038250435.1 Gemmatimonadales bacterium
CGCGCCACCGCGGCACCACGGCCGACTTCCAGTCACGGCACGACCGTGAGCGCAGCATCGACGCGTATCACGAACCGACCATCGCGGACACCGGGTTCGCGAGCGGGGGGATGCAGCCATGACATCGGGGCTGCAATGGCCAGGCAACGAGCACGATCATCGTGGCACCGGCGCTCGTGCTCTGGATGGCGCTGCACTCCGTGAAGCTGACGCGATCGAAACGGTCGTCATTCGAGCGGAGATCAGCGAGACGAGAGAACGGATGAGTCAGACGCTGGATGAGCTGGGCGAGCGGCTGAATCCGCAAACCCTCAAGGAGAACGTCAAGGACAGTATTCGTGAAGCCACTATCGGGAGGGTCAGCCACATGGCACAGAATGCGGCAGAGCGCGTAAGTCGCACCACATCGGGCGTCACCGACAGCATCCGGGACAACCCCATTCCCGCCGCGATGGTGGCCATCGGCCTCGGCTGGATGTTTTTCAACAACCGGTCCTCGTCGAACGAGGATCGTTCGCGACAATTTCGTAGACAGCGTGGCTTTAACGAGTACCGCGCGACAGGCGGTCTGTACGCCGACGCGTACGGTACCAGCGGCTACGAAGGGCGCTCTGGCCGCTACGACGCCGGCCAGGACGAGCATGGGGCGGTAGACCGGGTGAAAGATCGCGCGCACGACTTGAGTGATTCCGCCCGGGAGCGCGCGGGTGAGTTGGCGCATCAGGCGCGTGAAACGGCGGACGCCGTGAAGCACAAGGCACAGGATCTTGCCGGCTCAGTCGCGAACAGCACCAGGCGCAGCGCCGGTCGTGTGGAAGACGCCTTTTACGAAAACCCGCTGGCGTTGGGCGCCATGTCTCTCGCCATCGGCCTCGCTGCAGGTTTCGCGGCACCGGTGACCGATCGTGAGGTACGTCTGATGGGCGATGCCCGCGATGAGGTGGTCGATCATATCAAGGATGTCGCCGAAGACGCCAAGGAAAAGGCGCAGCATGTGGCGTCCCGAGTCATGGAAGAGGGCAAGACCGCGGCGCGTGAGGAAGGGCTGACTTCCTGATGTAACATCGGCGATTGTTCGCCGATGCTCCTCAGCCAGCCTTCCATTCCCCAGCTCGCCGCCATTGCCGCCATTTCAGCGGTTGGCGGCGCTGCCAACTCGATCGCGGGTGGCGGCACGCTCCTCACCTTTCCGGCGCTGCTGGGGCTGGGAGTGCCCGCCATCGCGGCGAATGCCACCAGCACGGTGGCACTGTGGCCAGGGTCGTTTGCCAGCCTCTGGGGCTATCGCAGGGAACTGGCGGGTACCGAACCGTGGGCGGTGCGTCTCGCCGTACCCAGTGTCATCGGCGGTTTGGCCGGAGCGTTGTTGCTGTTGGCCACTCCGGAAGAGCGTTTTCGCGCGTTGGTACCGTGGCTCGTACTTGGTTCCACCGCGCTTTTCGCATTACAGGGGCCCGTAATGCGTTGGCTGCGGCGACGTGTGGCCGCCGGGCCGGCCACCGAGCGAGCCATTATGCCATCACCCAGCATGTTCGCGATGCAATTTTTCGTCGGCGTGTACGGCGGCTACTTCGGCGCGGGGGCGGGGATAGTGATGCTCGCGGTATTCGGACTGATGGGGCTCACGAACATTCACCAAATGAACGGACTCAAGAACTTCAACGGGCTGTGCTTCAACGGGATCGCGGCGATCAGTTTTGCTCTCGTGGGATTGGTGAATTGGCCGATCGCCTTCGTGATGGCCGTAGGAGCGAGCGTCGGTGGCTATCTGATGGCGGGACTCGCCCAGCGCGTCCCGCAAGCGTGGGTGCGCAACGCCGTGACGGCCATCGGCGTCGGCAGCGCGATCTGGCTTTTTTCGGCCTGAACGCGTGACTCGGCGGTGCGCACGAGACCATTTGAACGCGCAGCGGCAAGCGGGGGCGGTCGACCTGTGCAACGCCAATGCAATGCCAGTGCCGTTCCAGCCTACCGGGCTGGAGGCAGACATGGCTCGCACGCTGCTCAAGCGTGGATCGGGCTAGGGACCTGCTCGCCATCGAGTAGCCTCCTCGCGGGCTGTCAGCGAGCGCGACTGGCCGCGAGAAAGCTTTCCACGTCGGCTTCGCTCATCCCGCGCGAACCCGGCGTGACGTGATCGAGACGGCCGGCTTTCATCCACGACTCGAGTTCGCCCACCAGTTCGTACAAATGTGTGAAGTCGTTGACGATAAACAACAACGGTTGGTAATGATCGATCTCGAAATGCTGATTGACGACCCACTCCAGCTGCAGCGGATAGCGCTGCACCGCCGGACTCTCCACACTGTGCACGATCTCCCCGTACGAGGAGAGCAGTCCCGAGCCGTACACCGTGATGTCGCCCTGCGCGCATCCGCGCATCAGGCCGAACTCCACGGTAAACCAGAAGAAACGTTGCAATGCATTTTGAATACTCGTGAGCCGGCGGCGTTGCTCATTGCGGTCGCTGACGGTGCTCACCATCTCGGCGGCCAGATGTGCGCACGCACCGAAGCGCACCAGCGTTTCGGCGAACGCCGGATCTGTGTGCATCGGCACATGACCGGCGATGTCGTGAAAGATGTCGGGCTCGGGGAGATAATCGAGCGAGGCCCCGTCGCGAATGGTGATGGTGGTCGGAAATTCCCGTCGGCTCAGGCAGTCAAAGAAATTGAAGGCTGGAACGAATCCGCTCACGGCCTTCGCACGGAAACCGGTGCGCGGTGCCATGAACCGGTTCACGTCTTCAAGGCGCGGGACTCGCGTCGCGTCGAAGCAGAGCGTCTCCAGCCCCTCGAGAAAGCGCGGGTTGGCATAGCGCATCCAACGATCCTGCATGCGGGCATACAGCCGCGTCCACGCCTCGTGATTGTCCGCGGAATACAACTCGTAAGGCTGCTCGATGTACATCTCGCCGTTGGCGACGGCGTTTTCGATATACGGCGCCCTGGTGGTGGTCAGCCCCTGCCCGGCTACGATTGCTGCTGCTATGGCCATCCCGAACCTGCCTCGATAACGAAAAAGCGACGCGTCAAAGTCCCCCGTGCAGGATAATGTCTGTCACTGGTTCCACGAAGCGCCGGGATGAAGCGCCACGATGGGATCTTATGACGCGACGTTCGTTCGCGCATAGGGAATGATGTCCAACCGCTCGAACGGAATCTCTTCGCCGGTCTGTTCATCCCGTCCGAATGTCTCCGGTGAACTGGCCAGTCGCTCCAAAGCGGCGTCGATTTCGGCAATTTCCGCAGAGCGCCGAGTGGCGATGGATGCCTCGAGCTCCTCGCTGGCGACATCGGTGCCCAGATCAGCCGGGTGCTGGGGCACGCTGGACAGATTGCCGGCCAGATGCTGGCTGTCCGCCGACGCCTCTTCTTCGGTGAAATCCTGCAGCTGTCCGAGCAGGCGCGTGCGCTCCTGATGCAACCGTTGATCGAGATGTTGCAACTGCTTTTTAGTCAAAGGCATTCGTACTCCTGATGGGCGAAGGGGTGCATGTCGCAAGGCTGGGTCCGGTCCGGGAGTCCAGCGGCGTCTCCCCCCACTCTACATGCACGGATTGGTCCGCTTGCGTCCGGGACGGCGAACATGCATGTGTCAGCGGACTCGTCAGGAAGCGAGCGGCGTCGACAATCGCTCAGGCTCGATCGGGAACGGCTCCGCGTCGTCGCGCGCGTCGTTGGGACTGAGCGCTTCGGCAGCGGCGAGTAGCGCACTGGCCCGCGTGGGCTTCCTGAAAAACGCGGTGCGATCGAGGAGGAGGCCTTGCCATTCACTCCCACGATCCTCGTGCCCCGTGATGGCGATGACACCGATGGAGGGGTCCAGGGAGCGCAGGCTTCGCGCGAGCGAGGCGCCATCGAGATCGGGCATTTCCAGATCCGTGACGAGCAAGTGCACAGCTTCCCCAAGCGCCACCGTCTGCACGTATGTGCTGAGCGCCATCGTGCCGTCGGCAGCGGCGAGCACCTTCCACCCCGCCCGGTTGAACGCCCGGGAGGCCCACGCGAGCACTGCCGGATAATCGTCCACGATCAACACCGTACGCTGCGGCGCACCCATCACGCCGCCTCGGTGATACGGGACTTGCGCCGCCGTTTCGCCCCGAACATCGCTTCGTCGGCGAGGCGGACCATCGTGGGAAGGGTTTGCGGCAGTTCAGGAGTCGACGCCGAGAAGCCGATGCTCGCCGCGAGCCGGAACTCCCGATCGGATGCGCCATTGCACTTGATCAGCGCCGCCGCGAGGCGAGACTCCAGCAGCCGACAATCGGAGATGTCCGCGTTGGTCAGCAGCCAGATGAACTCGTCGCCACCGTGTCTTCCTACTATGTCCGATGTCCGGCAGATGTCGCTGAGCACAGCCGCGACTTCCACCAACGCCTCGTCTCCGGCATCATGACCAAGCGTATCGTTGATCTGTTTGAAGCCATCGAGGTCGAGCAGGGCGAGCATGAACGGCATACCCTGTCGCTCGGCGAGGGCGACCTGCTGCTTGGCGATCTCCATGAATCCTCGCCGATTGAGCAGCCCGGTGAGCGGATCGCGCATCGCCTGCTGACGCAATCGCTCATATGCCTTGGCGAGCGCGCTGACCGTGACGCGTAGCTCGATCTCCGCCATCGCGGCGGCGGCCAGATCCTCGAGCGCCTCGATCTGCTCACTGGTCCAGTTCACCGGCATCGTGTCGATGGCGCACAGGGCGCCCAGCGTTTCCCCCTCCGCGTTGCGCAGCGGAACGCCCGCATACGCTACGACTCCGAGTTCGGTGCGCGCCAGATTGCCGCGGACCAGCGGATGGGTGCTCGCGTCGCTCACGAGGAGGCGATCGTCGGTGCGCACCACATGCTGGCAGAATGAGTGCGACAACGGCGTGCCACGCTCCGCGACTGCCCATCCCCCCGGACCGGTCAAGCCGGCAAAATGCTGCCGCTGGTCATCCACGAGGGAGACAAGAGCGATCGGCACTCCGAGAAGGCGGGTGACAATGCGGGTGAGGCGATCGAGCACGGGGTTGGCCGTTCCATCCAGCAGCCCCGTGGCGCGCAACGCGGCCAGCCGGGTGGGACTGGAAAGGCGCAACGGTTGCGGCTCCGACATCGGCAGATGCGCGGGCGCGTCGACAATCGACGTCATGTGGTGGTGGGCGCTTCGAGAAATGGCAGAGGTCGCCGCCAGCACGGGAACCGTCCGACGTCGGCGACGCGCCCGTTCCCGTATTCCATGAGGACGATATTCAGCTCGGTCCGTCACCATGCTGGCACTCTTCGGCTTTTCGACAGTCACCCCTCCGACCACCGTTCCGAACGCCACGAGGCGCCGGTTGGATCGAGTGCCGTCTGCACTTCCCGCACGAGTCGCCGAGGCTCGATGGGCTTGGACAGGTAACCGTCGCACCCCACTTTGAACGCGATTTCGCGATCGCCGGTAAATGCGTGCGCCGTCAGCGCGAAAATGAGAATGTGGCGTGTGGACGGATCGGCCTTGAGCGCCTCCGTGACCGACCACCCGTCGAGCTCGGGCATCCCGATATCCATGAGAATCAGCGCTGGCTGTTCGGCACGAGCCAGCCGTAGCGCTTCCGCGCCGGTACGCGCCGCTATCACGCGGAAGCCGGCGTATTCCAGAACACTCACCGCTATGACGCGATTGTCTTCGTTGTCCTCGGCCACCATGACCAGTGGCTTCAGCTTCGCAGCGGAGGCGACATCGTCGGCTGACAGTTCAGGGACCATAACGCGATAGGGGTGTAGGTAATGGCATACAGCGTTGTTCACGCGTCATCAGGTCGGACAGCGGTCGAGCTGCTGTGCGGACTGGCTTGTCTCGTTACCCCGCAAACCTTCCGGAGAACGTGCGCTGGAGCACAAATCGTGAGGTGTACGTCGTCATAATGCTCGCGAATTTTTCGGTACCTCTTTTTGTCGCGGCCGTGCAGTCGCACGGTCTGGGTGGCGGCGTCAGCGACAATCTCCTGCAACTGCATCGCGCAGCTGACGCGGTCACCGCGTTGTCGTACTTCGGCATCGCTGCGACGCTTGCCTATCTGGTACACCACCTCCGCCGCCAGTTGCCTTTCGGGCAGCTCTTCCTGCTGTTCGGCGCCTTTATCGTGCTCTGCGGTGCGATGCATCTGACCTCGGTGCTGATGCTGGGAACGAGTGCGCCGAGGCTGGTCGTGGTCATCAGTGCGGCCACGGCGGCCGTCTCGCTGCTTACGGCGCTGATATTGCCGTCGTACATCCCCAAAGTTGCGGCCTTCGCGGCCAACGCGGAAGCAGCGCACGAGCGGGATCTGGCCAAGGCGCGAGCGGCTGTTCTCGAAGAAGTGAATCTACAGCTCATCGAGCAGGCACAGGTGCTCGAAGGAACAAACGCGCTGCTGGCGGAGAGCCTCGAGGCCCGACATTCATTGGAGCAGCAGTTTCAAGCCACCTTTGAGCAGGCGGCGATCGGCATTGCGCATCTCAGCCTCGACGGACGATGGCTGCGCGTAAACCCCGCGCTGCGCGACATCCTCGGGTCCGGCATCAGCGCGCTGCTGGGCAGTAATCACGAAGCCGTCACGCACCCGGATGATCGTGCCGGCGACGCAACGAATCTCGAGGCGCTGCGGCAAGGTCACCTCCGGAACTTCACGCGTGAGAAGCGGTTTCTGACCGCCGATGGCGACATCGTATGGACGAACGTGACCGTCACGCTGGTGCATGATCGCCGCAGCGCCCCCGCCTATTTCATTGCCGTGGTGAAGGACATCCGGGCGCGCAAAGCTGTGGAATCTGCGTTGCGCGACGCCAGCCGACGCAAGGATCATTTTCTGGCGATTCTGGCGCACGAGCTCCGCAATCCGCTGGCGCCGATCCGGGCCGGCGTCGAACTGCTGCAGGAGGTGCGCATGCGCAACAGCACCGTTCAGGCTGCACCTGATGCTGCGGCTGATGCTGCGCCCGACAGGAGCGTCGCCGAGCGCGTGCTTCCGATGATCGAGCGCCAGATTGCCCACATGACCCGGCTGCTCGACGATCTGCTCGACGCGAGTCGATTGGATCACGATAAGGTGGAGCTGCACCTGCAGCAGCTGGACGCGGCAGAGCTGGTCCGGCAGACGGCCGAGACGATGCGACCGCTTCTGGAGCAGCGCGGGCAAACGCTTCAGACGACGATCGCCGGGTCGCCGCTGATCGTTGTCGCGGATCCTGTCCGCGTTACCCAGATGTTGACGAATCTGCTCGACAATGCGGCGAAGTTCACCGAACGCGGTGGACGCATCGAGCTACGCGCGTGTCAGGAAGACGACACCGTGGTCCTTACGGTGCGCGATACGGGAATCGGCCTTGCCCCTGAGCATCTCGCGCGGATCTTCGACGCATTCGCTCAGATCGAAAGCGCGCTGTCGCGCACGCACGGGGGGCTGGGTATAGGATTGTCGCTGGTGCGCGCCTTCGCCGAGCGTCAGGGCGCGAGCGTGCAGGCCCGCAGCGAGGGTCCTGGGCGTGGCAGCGAGTTTATCATTCGTTTCCCCGCGTTTCAAGAGCCGATCGCGCACGACGCGGGCGTAAATTTCGGGGCGCACTCGACGCCCGTGTCTGACGCGCGAATGCGCGTGCTGGTGGTGGATGACTCACTCGATGCGTCCACCACGATGGCGGCGCTGGTCGCGACGACTGGGCGCGACGTGCGTGCGGTGCAGGACGGTGAATCGGCGTTGCGCGTTGCCAACGAGTTCCACCCTGATACCGTCCTGCTCGACCTCGGGATGCCGGGGATGGATGGCTTCGAAACCTGTCGTCGTATGCGGGCGCTGGACGGCGGTGCGGAGACGGTGATCATCGCACTCACCGGGTGGGGGCGTGACGAAGACCGGGCGCGCACGCGCGAGGCGGGTTTCGATCAGCATCTCGTGAAACCGGCGGATCGTGCGGCGATCATCCGCGCGCTGGAGCACGGGGCCACAGCGTCGCGCTAGCCCGTCGACGGGTTCGCGTGAGCTGGCATGACGCTCGGCTTTTCGCGGCGCTGCGTTGCGGTCGCCTTTGCCCGACAGCGGCTGCGTGAATGGCTCGGCGGCCATGAACTCGCCTTCCGGCATTTCGGCGGCGTGACCGATCGCGTCATCGTCGATAACGCGAAAGCGATGGTGCTCGAGCACACGCGCGAGGCGGTGCGCTGGCATCCTACGTAGGCGGACTTCGCGGGCTACTACGGCTTCCGTTCGTGGGCGTGCGCGCCGTACCGTCCGCAGACCAAAGGCCAAGTGGAATCCGGCGTGAAGTACGTCGCGCGCAATGCGCTCGCTGGCAAACGTTTTCACTCGTGGGCACACCTGAATGCGTGGCTGCTGGAGTGGGCCACGACCGTCGCCGATCAACGCGTGCACGGCACGACGCATGAGCAGCCCGCCGTGCGCTTCACGCGGGAAGCACTCACGCCCCTCGATGGGCGCCCACCGTACGCGTTTGCGCACGTGCGCAAGCGCGTCGTCGCGCAGGATGCGCTCGTGAGCATCGGGGGGTCCCGCCATAGCGTGCCGGCACATTCGCCGGCACGACGGTCACCGTGCGCGAGCACGCGACGGACTTCACGATCTGGCAGCGCGACACGCTCGTCGCGACGCATGCGCGGCGGGGGCGGCAGCAGGTGGTGATGGTACCGTCGCACTACGCGGGTTTGCTGCGCGTCGATCAGACGCCCCTCGTCGCGCTGCCGCCGCAGTACGATCCGCGGTACGTCACCCACGGCGAGGTCGCGATCCGCGATTTGCGGGTGTACGAGCGCTTCGCGGCGTCGACGAGCACGGAGGCCGCCGCATGCATCGCGCACTGATCTCGCCGATGGCGGCGCGTGAGGTGCTGGGCACACAGTGTCAGCAGCTCCGCCTCACCCGCGTCGCGCAGACCCTGCCCTCGCTGCTGGAGCAGGCGGCGCAGTAGGACTTCAGCTACGGTGCCTTTTTGCAGTCCGTGCTCGAGACCGAAGTGGCCGCCAAACGCGAGAAGCATTACACGATGCGCGTGCAGATGGCGCGCTTCCCCTTTCGCAAAACGCGCGACGGCTTCGAGTGGAAAGCCCAGTCCTCGATCGATCCGAAAGTGATCAAGAGACTCGCGACGATGCGCTGCGTCGCGAATGGCGCCACTGCATTACTTCTCGGAGCGCCGGGTGTGGGAAAAATGCATCTGAGCGTGGCGCTTGGACTCGAAGCGTGTCGTCTCGGCTTACGCGTGATGTTTACGACGGCGGCCGCGCTGATCACGACGCTGGGCAAAGCGCTCTACGAAAATCGCTTGGAGGAGCGACGCAAGATGCTGACGCAGCCCGAGCGCTTGATCATCGACGAGATCGGCTACCTCCCGATTGATCGCCAAGGCGCCAATCTGTTGTTTCAGCTCGTCAGTCGACGGTACGAGCGGGGCGCGATCCTGCTGACCAGCAATCAAAGCCTCGGGGCCTGGGGCGAGGTCTTTGGTGACGCCGTGATCGCGAGCGCCATCCTCGATCGCCTGCTCCATCACGCCACGACGGTCAATATCAAAGGCGATTCCTACCGGCTGCGCGAGAAGCGGAAGGCGGGCCTGATACACTCCACCCTCATCCCTCATCCTGAGGGCTGAGATCCACCGGGTGGAGAATTCGAAACGATCGCACCCTGGGGAATATCAGACGATCATTGACAGGCATGGCGCGCGCGTGACGTGGGCGACGGAGCGACGGCGCCTTGAGCCGAAGGCGGTAATGCGCGCTGGCGGATGGTCCGACTACACCACGTTCGCCAATTACATCCGCACCACCGACGATGATGTGCGGGAGGCGGTCACCGCGCCACGCGTCGACGTCATCCTGCCGAAGCTCGACGGCACCGTCGCCATCCCGTCGAGCACGCTCACAAGGGTGCGTCGTTGTCCCCCCAGCGAGGAAGCGCGCTGAGCGCGCCATGACGGGGAGCTCTGTAACTCGGAATGTGGTGCAGTGCCGGAACTCGGAATCTTGGTCGACTTCTGGAAACCACAAAGCGCCGTACCGACCTAAGTCGTTACGGCGCTCTGTATTGCCCCTCCAGGGGTCGAACCTGGAACCTTCTGAGTCAGAGTCAGACGCTCTGCCAGTTGAGCTAAGGGGCATCTGGCACACCGGTCAATGACCCCGGTGAGCCTCCAAATATAGAGCGTGCCCGACACAGCGGTAGTGGTGACCCGCTGTCAACTACCCCTTCTTCACTTCCTTGGCCCATCCGTCACGCATCGTCACGATGCGATTGAACACCAGCTTCTCCGCCGTGCTGTCCTCCACATCGCTCATGAAGTACCCCGTGCGCTCGAACTGGTAGCGCGAGCCGATGGGGTCGTTCAGCACGCTGGGCTCGATCTTCGCGTCGGGAAGCACCTGCAGCGAATGCGGATTGAGCGAGGCCAGGAAGTCCTGACCGTCAGGAACGTCGTCGGGGTCGGGCTGCGAAAACAGCCGGTCGTACAACCGCACTTCGCACGAGACGGCGCCCGCCGCAGACACCCAGTGAATGGTCCCCTGCACTTTGCGTCCGTCGGACGCGTTGCCGCTCCGCGTCGCAGGGTCGTACGTACAGCGCAGCTCGATCACGTCACCCGCCGCGTTCTTCACCACCTCCTGGCAGGTGATCAGGTAGCCGAAGCGCAAACGCACCTCGCGACCCACTGACAGGCGGTAGAACTTCTTCGGCGGATCTTCCAGGAAGTCGTCGCGATCGACGTACAACTCGCGCGAAAAGGGCACCATGCGCGTGCCGGTCTTCGGCACATCGTGCGGATAGTTCTGCGCCTCGAGCGCTTCCACGAGATCTTCGGGATAGTTGGTGATGACCACCTTGAGCGGATTGAGCACGCACAGCACGCGGGGCACTTCCATGTTCAAGTCGTTGCGCACCGCGTGCTCGAAGGTGGCGATCTCCACGCGCGCATCCTTGCGCGACACACCGATCACCTCCGCGAAGGCGCGAATCGCCGCAGCGCGCACGCCACGACGGCGCAGCCCGGCAATCGTGGGCATGCGCGGATCGTCCCAGCCGCTCACGTGCCCGTCGTTCACCAGCCGCAACAGCTTCCGCTTGCTGAGCACCGTATAATCCAGCTCGAGACGCGCAAATTCGATTTGCGTGGGCGGGTCGGTGAAGCCTGCCTCGCGTACGAGCCAATCATATATTTCCCGGCTGTCCTTGAACTCGAGCGTGCACAGGGAGCGCGTGATCCCCTCGATCGCATCGCTCAGCCCATGCGCGAAGTCGTACAACGGATAGATGCACCAGTCGTTGCCACGCCGGTAATGCTGCGCATGACGGATGCGCAGCAGCAGCGGATCGCGCATGATCATGTTCGGGTGCGCCATGTCGATCTTCGCGCGCAGGACGTGCGCGCCATCCGCAAACTCGCCGGCACGCATGCGCTGCAGCAGATCAAGATTCTCCTCGACCGCGCGCGGACGGAACGGACTTGGCGTACCCGCGCTGGTCACCGTCCCGCGGCCGGCGCGGATCTCCTCTTCGTTCTGCGAGTCCACATACGCCTTTCCCGCACGCACCAGCCGCTCGGCGATCTCGTAAAGCTGCTCAAAATAGTCGGAGGCGTAGTACTCACCGTCCCACTGAAAGCCAAGCCATTGCACATCGCGCTTGATCGCCTCGACGTACTTCACGTCTTCGGTGGCCGGGTTCGTGTCGTCGAAACGCAGGTTGCAGCTGCCGCCGAACTCCTGCGCGATTCCGAAGTTGAGGCAGATCGACTTCGCATGGCCCATATGCAGGAAACCGTTGGGCTCCGGGGGGAATCGCATGGCCGGAGCGCGGCCGAAGCGCCCCGTTGCCACGTCTTCGGCGACGAGGTCGCGAATGAAATCGCGCCGCGGCGCGCTGGCGGTGGGAGGTTCGATGGCGGAGATATCGGACACGGCAATAGCGGATGAATTCGAACCAACGGGCATCCCCGGGGCGGTCCCGCGGGAATCCTGACGTATCGCCCTGACGGGATGCGTCGCGTGAGACCAAAGTTAACGGGTCAACGAAACCCGTGCCGTCGCCGGGGTATCTGTCACCATGCGACTCCCATCCCTGTGCTCCGCTCCCGTATGACCTGCTCCCCCTCGCGTCGGGGACGTACACTGGCGCTGTCGCTTGCGGTAGTCGCCGTCGCCAGCGGCGGCTGTCGGGCCGCCACGCTCGCATACGGCACCGATCTGGCAAGCGCGCGAGTGCACGCCGATGCGCTGGCGGCCGCCATCGAACATCGCTTTACGCAGGTGACGCGAACCCCGAAGTTTGCAAACGCGCGCCTTCGCCTCGGTCGCTACGCGATGGCTCCGTCGAAGCTGGTGAACGACACAGCACTGTGGACGAGTATGCGCAGCACGCGCATCGGTGCCGATCGTGACCTCGAGATACACGCCGGGTTGCGCGGTGGCATGTTTGCCTTCACGGCACGTCAGGCCGTGCCGCTTCCGGTACAACTCGGCGATCAGCGGCACCTGATGTCGCTTAAGCAGTTGGGAGAGGACGAGTGGCTCTGGCGCACCGACGTCGATCAAGCCGTGGGGACGCTGCCGCCGGCACGGGTGAACGACATCACTCGCGCACTCCTGCAATCGGCCGAACGCCCCGCAGCGGTGATGCGCGCCGACTACCGCTCCGCTTTTCCGCGCACCACCGAGGCGATCGGTCGGCTGCTGACCCTCGATTCCGTCGGGACCACTGCGCAAGGCGATGGCTCCACGCTCGTCACGATGCAGATCACCGTGAGCGGTGATCGGTTGCGCGGGACCTTTCCCGCGTACGCGAAATACATCGCCAAGTATGTGGAACCGGCCAGGTATCGCTTTCGCCTGAGTGACAGGCGCGGCGGAGACTTCTTCGATGCCCACGCGCTGAATCGCGTGCTCACCATGCGCTTCCGCTCGCGGAATGGTGAATTGCAGCCGCTGCTCGGTGCCGCGCGCCGCATGCCCGATACGCTCTCGTTGCACGTGGACGCGCTGGCCAAAATTTCGTTTTTCACCGTGGGCGTGACCGCCATGCAGGGACAGTTCGTGCACGTGAACACGGCGCGAGAACGCGGGTGGGCGATGCGCTTCACCAGCGACCCCAAGTGGCACCTGCCATTCATCGCCGAACGGCTGCTCCGCACGCCGCTGCGACGCCCGTTCGAGGGGGAGGGCGTGCTGCTCCGCATGAGCTTCCAGCGCGAGGAGGACGGACCGACTCTGCTGCGGCGTACCGCACATATGGCGGTCCGCGAGAGCGCGATCATGCGCTTTCTCGGCAACCTCGGATTCACCGCGTTGAGCGATTTCGCCGGCGCGGTGGAAGACGAGGAAAACCGCTTTCTCGCCGAAGCCTTTAGCGCCATGCGCAAGGATATTGCTGCGATCCGGTAGCCGGCGGGAGGCGACACCAGGGCGGACGCCATACAAAGAACCCCCAGCAGACTTGGGAGTCTCCGGGGGTTCGTAGAAGTGCCGCACGCGCCGTCATTGGAACTCTCCGTCCTACCGAACGGCGGTGGGCCTGCATTCTGTACACTGGACGATGGAGCGGGTTCCCGCGTCACACCAGCGCCGAATCTGTCACAGGCCACTTCAGATTCGTAACGAACTACCCAACGTACCACACATGGAGCTGAGGGGGCTCGAACCCCTGACCTCTGCAATGCGAATGCAGCGCTCTCCCAGCTGAGCTACAGCCCCGGGACCGTATGAATACGGTAGCTACACGAACTTTTTCAGACGAAAATGCCCCGCACCGGTAGCGCGGGGCCGTTCGGGTAACAGGAGGAAGGTAGCAGTACATGGACGACTGTCAAGCGCCCTGTCACAAAAGACGGCACCGCCGACTCGCGTCAAACGTTTTCACCGCACACGCTTTCTCACCATCATCTCCGTGCTCTCGACCTTGCATCACCTCGACTCTGATTACGTGCGCGATCAACTGGTGCTCCGCACGGTTGACGTGAATGGCAAGACGTACCAACCCGGCGGGGAGTACGTGTTGTACTGGATGCAGTCCACGCATCGGCTCGAGGAAAATTGGGCGCTCCGCGCGGCGATCCGTTCCGCCGATCGCGTGAACCTGCCGGTGGTGATCCATCAAGGGCTCGATCCCACGTATCCGCACGCAGCGGCGCGACATCACACCTTTGTCCTGCAAGGTGCACGCGATACGGCTCGCGACGCCGAGCAGCGTGGACTGTACTACCAATTCGTGTTGCGCCGCGCGCGCGATGACGATCGTCGCGTCCTCGATCGGCTCGCGGCGCGGGCGTACGTCGTGATCACCGACTTGTTTCCCACCGCCGGCGTCCGCGAGCGCACCGCACGCTTCTCTGAGCGTATCGACTGTCGCGTGCTCGCCATCGACAGCGTGTGCACCGTGCCCAGTGGGGCGTTCACCAGGGCGGAATTTGCCGCGCGCACCATTCGTCCGAAGCTTGCGAAGCTGCTGGATCATGCCATCGAACCGGTCGCTGACGCCCTGCCGCGTGTGCCGGTCTGCGGCGCATTGCGGGCTACCCTGCGCGATATCATTGCGGCAGGCGGAGGACTCGCGCCGCTCCTGATCGGCAGCCTGAGCGACGTCGACATTGCCCGCGTGGTGGCGGAGTGCGACATCGATCATGCGGTGGGAGCGGTGCCACTCACTGGGGGCAGCGCGGCGGCTGCGACGCGCCTCGCCCGCTTCGTGCACGAGGCGCTTCCGCAGTACGCCAAGCGACGGAACGAGGCGAGCGACGCGTTCGGCACAAGCGCATTGTCTCCGTACCTGCATTTCGGACAGCTCGCCTCTGCGCGCGTCGTACGTGACGCGCGCGAACGCGGCGCGCCGGCGGAAAGCCTCGACGCGTTCGTGCAACAGGTGACCACGTGGCGCGAGCTCGCCTTCAACTGGTGCCTGCGCACCCCCGACTTCGACCAGCTTTCGGCGCTCCCCGACTGGGTGCAACGCACGATGTCGGCACATGGAGACGACCCACGTCCGGTGTTGTACGACCTGGCGACGCTCGAGTCGGCCCACACCGGCGACGCCTTATGGAACGCCTCGCAGCGGCAGCTCGTGCAGGAGGGGATCATCCACAACTACCCGCGAATGTTGTGGGGCAAGACGATGCTGCTCTGGACGGAGAATTACGAGCAGGCGCGCAGCTGGCTTTTCCATCTCAACGACAAGTACGCTCTCGACGGACGCGACCCGAACAGCGTGGGCGGCATCATGTGGTGCCTCGGTTTGTGGGACCGTCCGTGGGGGAACAAGGCCATTTGGGGCGGGATCCGCCCCATGGTCACGTCTCGCGCGAAGCTGAAATTCGACGTGGCAGGATACATTCGTCGCGTCGAGCGGTATTCTCCTGCCCTATGAATTTGCCACTCACGGTCCGTCCGGAACCTGATCCGCGCATCCTCCCCGCAGTCTCGGCGGTGCGCACTGCCGCCGCGCGCTTGCGCTCCATCATGCCATACAGTCGTATCACGTATGCGGAGGCGCTGTCCGCCACGGTCGGTGTGAAGGTGCTGTTCAAGCATGAACTGGAGAATCCCACCGGATCGTTCAAGGTGCGAGGTGCTTACAACGTGTTGGCAGGGCTCTCTGCAGAGGAGAGGGCCCGCGGCGTGGTGGCTTCCAGCGCGGGCAATCATGGCCTCGGGGTCGCCTTTGCGGCCAAGGCGTTCGACACGCCGGCTACGTTGTACGTCCCCCGCACCGCCCCGCAGGTCAAGAAAGACGGCATCCGCGCCCTCGGCACCATCGTGCATGACGAAGCAGCTGACTACGACGCGGCCATGGTCGTGGCCAAGGCCCACGCTGAGCGCGAGGGGATTCGGTTCATCAATCCCTGCCTGGGGCTGGACCTGCTGGCCGGCCAAGGCACCGTGGCGCTCGAACTGCTCGAGCAGGTACCGGAGGTGCGCACCGTGGTGATCTGCACCGGCGGTGGAGGACTGCTGGGAGGCATGGGCGCGGTATTACGCGAGCTGGCGCCATGGGTGCGCATCATCGGCGTGCAAAGCGTCGAAACGGCCGCGATGTCGCGCAGCCTGGCCGCCGGCCACGTTGTGGATATCCCGGTCACGCCCACGCTGGCGGACGGTCTTGCCGGTCGGATCGACGACGACGCGCTGCATATCGGGCAGTTGTGCGCCGACGAGATGGTGCTCGTGAGCGAGGAGGAGCTGGGGGAAACCATCGCGTGGCTCTCCCGCACGACGGATCTGACAGTGGAAGGGGCCGGGGCCGTCACCGTGGCGGCATTGCGTCACGATCATATCGCGGCGCCGGCGGGGCCGCTGGTCGCCTTGGTGAGCGGGCGCAACATCGACGACTCACGACTGCACGCCCTGCTGCAGCAGTATCCGGCTTGACCGGCAGACTCACCCTCCTCGCACAGGTGACAAAAAACAACGAGCCTCCGAGGATACAGGTATCCGGGAGGCTCGTTGCGTTTCACAAACAGCTACGGGTACGTCGGCTACTGACGCGGCAATGACTCTTCGGCGCGCAGCCGATCGCCTTGCGGTCTGTCGGCTGGCGTGCTGCCAGCGCGACGGTCGCCGTCGCGGGTCACGGACATCGGGATTTCGCGTTCCGCCGTACGCGACTGACGCGCCTGACGCGCCGCCGCACTGCGGGACTCTCCACCTTCTCGTCCGATCGCCGCCATATGGGCCCGATCGCGACTCACGGTTACACCGCCCTTGCGGCCAGCTTCCCGTGCTTCGTTGGACGACCATTCGTGCGCCGTCCCTTTCTCGTGGGCTGCCCGCCCACCTTTGCTCGCGATCTCACGCTGTCGCGTGGGATCCATAGACGCAAACCCGCGTCGGCTCTTTCCGGTCATTTGCCCCCCGGCCTCCGGAAGTCCTTACCAAGTGCGGTTGCTCCGGGTCGACGGTTGGCCTCCGTCACAATCCCAGCGCACCGCGGCGTAACTGCTCTGTCTCCTATGCAAGCCTCGGGCCGCTTGACAACCCGCACACCCACACGGTTTGGTAACGCAAGCACGGGGCCGTACTGTCCTGCCGGGCGTCATCGGGACACGTCGGTGACGAGCAGCGATGCATCTATATTCGACGCATGTCGTTTCTTGTGCGTTTTCTCGGGACCGCCGCTTCTCGCCCCACGGTGGAACGTGGCGTCAGTGCTCTCGCCATCATTCGGGAGGGTGAAACGTTTCTGTTTGACTGCGGCGAAGGCACTCAGCGTCAGATGATGCGCTACGGGATCTCCTTTGCCATGCGTGACATCTTTTTCACGCACATCCATTCGGACCACATCCTGGGGTTAACCGGACTCGTGCGTACCATGGCGCTTCAGGGACGGAGTGATCCGTTACAATTGTGGGGGCCGCGTGGCGCCGGCAAAACGTTGCGGCAATGCATCAGTCTGGGTGGCGAGCGCACCACGTTTCCTATTACTGTCACAGAGCTGGCACCGGGCGCTTCGCTCGACAGAGGCGAGTATCGCATCGAGCCGTTCGCTGTGGAGCACCGCGGCGTGGAATCGCTCGGCTACGCCGTGATTGAGGAGGAGCGGCGGGGCCGCTTCAATCCGGAGCTTGCCCGTGAGTTGGGGATTCCCGAGGGACCGTTGTGGGGGCGCATTCACAGGGGTGAGGCGATCACCCTCGACGACGGCCGGGTGATTCAGGCGGCCACCTTGGTGGGTGAACGGCGCCGCGGTCGTCGCATCGTGCTCACCGGCGACACGCGCCCCTGCGAGGCCACCGTGGTGGCGGCCGCCGACGCCGACTTGCTTATTCACGAATCCACCTTCGGCGACGACGAAGCCGAGCGGGCGGTGGAGACAGGGCACAGCACGGCGCGCGAAGCCGCCGACGTGGCCCGGCGCGCCGGCGCACGGCGCTTGTTGCTCACGCACATTTCCGCGCGCTACTCGCGTGACGCGCAGGAGCTTGAGCGCGAAGCTCGCACGGTCTTCCGGCACACGCACATCGCGCGCGACGGAATGGAAGTGGAGCTTCCGCTCACTGAGGAGATCATTGCCGGCGAAGTGGCCGGCGCGAGCGGCTGACCGTGCCCGGCTACGTGCCGGCTGGTTGGCCGGTCAGCTGACGAAGTGCGCGCAACGAGGGGACACGCCACGCGACGAGTAAGACGACACCAAGCGTGGCAAGTCCGCCGAGCACCACGGCAGGCGCCGCTCCGAACCATCGCGCGGTCACGCCCGATTCAAAGGCGCCGATCTCATTCGACGAACCGATAAATATCTGGTTCACCGACGACACGCGCCCCAGCAGCGCTTCGGGGGTGCGCAGCTGCAGCATCAGACTGCGGATGACCACGCTCACCATGTCTGCCGCACCGGCAAGCATCAGCATCGCGACCGAGAGCGGGAAACTGGTGCTCAACCCGAAGCCCATGGTGCAGAGGCCGAATGCCGCTACGGCGAGCAGCAGATTACGCCCAGTGTGCGCGAACGGCGGCCAACGAGAGAGCGCCACGCTGATCATCACGGCGCCCACCGCAGGCGCCGCGCGCAGAAGTCCGAGTCCGGTCGGACCGGCATTCAATATCTCGGCCGAGAAAACCGGCAGCAGCGCGATCGCGCCGCCGAAGAGAACGGAGAAGAGATCGAGCGTAAGGACGCTCAGCAGCAGCGGATCGGCGAAGACAAATCGCAAGCCGCCCGTGATCGACGTCAGAATCGGTGCTGTTCGCACCTCGCGTACCGGCGAACGGTGACGCACCGACATGAGCCACGCGACGGCGACCACCATGAGCAGTGCGTCAGCGGCGTAACCCAGCACCGTACCGCCGAGCGCATACAAAACTCCGCCGAGCGCGGGCCCGATGACCGATGCCAGCTGCCACGAGCCGCTACGCCACGTGATGGCGTTGCTGTACAGCGTGCGCGGCACGAGCTCCGCGCTGAGCGCCTGTCGCGCCGGTTGCAGGAACGCGCGTGCCACCCCGCTGAGCATGATGACCGCATAAATCGCGTGCACGCGCGCGTCGGTGGTGAGCGCCCGTACACCGACCGGTGACGGGTGCGCCAGCCACCACAAGGCGAGTGAACAGAGCACCAGCCCCGATAGCGCCACCAACGCGATGCGCCGTCGGTCATGCGAGTCTGCCACATGCCCCGCGTACAGCGCCATGCTGATCGCCGGGAGTGCTTCGGCGAGTCCCACAATGCCCAACGCGAGCGGATCGCGCGTGAGATCGTACACCTGCCATCCCACCACCGTCCCCTGAATCTGGATAGCCAGCGTCAGCGTGAAGAGGGCAAGGATGTAGCGGCGGAAGTTCGGTATACGCAGCGCGGCGTACGCATCACCAGTCACGTGTGTGAGCGCGCCGGGGTTGGGTTGGCGCCGGCACTGCGCTGGGCTTCGTCTTCACGCTCTTCCAGGCGTCGACGGCGTCGGGCCTGCGCCGCTTCGTAGCGACGCCGCTCGTCGTCACTCTCGGGCTGCACCAGCGCCACGGGCACCGGGCGGCCATTGCGATCGATGGCGACGAAAGTGAGGTAGCAGGTGTTGGTGTGCCGTCGCGCGCCGGTGATCAGGTCTTCGGCTTCCACGCGCACACCTACTTCCATTGAGGTGTTCCCCGCGAAGTTCACCGACGCCTTGCACGTCACCAGATCGCCCACGTGAATCGGCTCGCGGAAGTCCACGCGATCGATTGAGGCGGTCACACACGCCGAGCGCGCGTGACGGAACGCCGACACGGCGGCCGCCTTGTCCACCATGGCCATGATCGCGCCACCGAACGCGTGGCCCAGGATGTTCGCATCATGCGGCATGATGAGTTCACCGGTAACGTGTTGCGACGCGGCGACGGGGCGGGAAGCGCGATCGGTCATCGGACGGTCACGAAAGCCACGCGCCGGATCGGCACGCGAGGAACGCCAGTGGCGCGAAGGCGACGCAATTCGCGGCGAGTGGCCGGTCGCTCGGCGCGCTGCGTCATGCCGTCCATCGCGGTCGAGCGATCGAAGGCCCGCGCGAGGGCGTCACGGAGCGCCGCCTCGCGCATACGGGCATCAAGCGGTGGTTCGTCGAGCGGAATGAGCTGGTACGCCGGCGTGGCGACAGTAGCGACGGGCCACTCACGCCCTCCTTTCATGCCGCGTCCGACCAGCACGAGTGAGAGCGCATCGCCCTCCGCCGATGGGCGCGCCGACACGTCGTAGCCGCGGCGCTCCCACTTTACCAGACCGGAATCGGCGGCCCATTCAGGCAGCGTTGGTCGCACGGTGCGCCACCACGCCGGTGCCTTAACCGCGATCGGCGGCAGGTACAGGGCGAGCGCCTCACCATCGACTCCCCGACCCGGCACCATGAATGCGACGGCGGGGGCCCGCGACAAATCGGTGATACCGAAGCTGGTCGCATCGAAGCGGAAACTGTCGAGTGTTTCAGCCGCCACCCCGGCGCGTTCATCGCCGGAATTGCTGGCCGTGCGAATGGAATCCACCAGCTGCACCAAAGAGGCTTGGCCGGCCGCCATCACCTGCTGCGCCGCGGCCTCACCGAACAGCGCCGTGAGCGACGTGCGAGCGCCGGTGCGCACGTCCACCACGAATCGCCGCCCTTCGTGACGATGCGGCGGCCCCGCTTCGACGTCGATATCGAGCAGATGTTCGAGCGTGATCCACGGGCCGTGCACGTCCACGATCTCGATCTCGTCCGTTACCACGGTGCGTGGATCCTCGGGGGCCTCGTCGGCGGCCGGATCGACCTCGGCGGCACGCGGGTGCTGCTGCTTCCAGCGCGCCAGTGCATCCATGACCGCGCCGTCGCCGAAGAGCAGTGTGCTGTCCGCGCCGTCGCCGGTTTTGAGCTCGCGCGTCCAGAGACGCGCGGCGGCGAAGGAGGCATCGGGATACTCCGCGCCCTCGTCGGCGAGATAGATCTCGAACAGGCGCCCGTCCACTTCCGTGAGCAGAATCGGCGCACTGCGCACGCGCATTCCCTCCGCACTGCTGCGCGCCCAGTACGTGGAGTCACCAGCTGCGAAGAGAAACTCTGCGGCCGGCAGGGCGCGCGCCGACGCTTCGCGATCCTTGCACGCGCCAAGTGCCAGCGACAGCAGCACGCCAACCGCTCCCGCGACGCTACGAACACCGACCACCCGCTGCCACGCCCCCATTCAGTCCGTTCCGTTGACAAGGATCCGCACGCCATCGATCAGTCGCGCGACTTCGCTGGCGGTGGAGTAGCAGGAGCAGCCAGCGCGCACGAGCCCTTCCCCCACCACGTCCAGCCGCCGCGCCACCGTACTCGCATAGAAATCGCCGTGCGAAACGTACACACCGCGTGGCGCCAGAGCGCGCGCCACCGCTTCGGCGGAGTGACCCGCCACCCGGAACGATAACGTGGGGGTGCGCGCCGTCCCCGGCAGCGGCCCGTACCGGGTGACGCCGGGGATCTCGCCGAGTCCGTGCCACAGATGCGCGAACAGCGCTTCTCCGCGGGCATGCAGCTCGTGCAGCGTGTGCGCGAGCCGCTCGCGTCGCGGGAGCGCGGCATCGGTACACAGCGACGCCAGGAAGTCCACCGCGGCGGCCGCCCCCACGATGCCTTCATGGTTCTGCGTTCCGGTCTCCAGACACTCGGGGACGTAGTCCGGCGCTGGCTCCAGACGGGGAAGGTCGAGCGCCGCAGTGGCCGTGTGCCGGCCGTAACAGATGCCGATGTGCGGACCGTAAAACTTGTAGGCGCTGCACAGGATGAAATCGGCGTCCATCGCACGCGCATCGACCAGCTGGTGTGGTGCATAGTGCACTGCGTCGATCACCGTGAGCGCACCGGCAGCGCGCGCCATCGCCACCAGCGGCGCGACATCGGTGATCGTGCCCAGAATATTTGACGCGGCGCCAATGGCCACGACCTTCGTGCGCGAGGAGAGCAGCCGCGCGAGCGCGCCCTCTTCGTGCCGGAAGGTGGCCACGTCGAGCGGCAGCCACTTGAGCACCGCGCCCCGCTCTTTCGCCAGCGCCTGCCACGGCGCGATGTTCGCGTGATGATCGAGTTCGGTGATGAGGATCTCGTCACCCGGCTGCAACGTGCGACCGATCGCACGTGCGAGGTGAAAGAGGATCGTCGTCATGTTCGCGCCGAACGAAATCTCTCCCGCGCTCGCGCCGAGGAAGTCGGCCAGCGTGGCGCGCGCATCGGCGAGCAGTGCATCGGTCTCCGCGCTGGTCGGATACGCCCAGTGCGTGTTGGCGTTGTGATGCAGCAGATAGTCGGTCATCGCTTCGGCCACCTCGCGTGGCACCTGCGTGCCACCGGGTCCGTCGAAATAGGCGACGGCATTGGTGCCTTCGCGGCGTGCAAGCGCGGGGAAGTGCGAACGGATCTGCTCGACGGTGGTCGTGGCGCTTGCGGTCGTGCTCATGTGGTGCGCCCGCCGATCTCGCAGCCGCCCAGACGCTCCACCACTTTCACCACTTCCACGTGATCGGCTTCCTCGCCCAGTTCGGCGTGCGCCTGTCGGAGCAGTTCGGCGGTGAGCTGCAGCAATGGCGACGGTACGTGCTGGGCGTTGGCGAGATCGGCGGCGATACCGACGTCCTTGTCGAGGAGCGCGAGACGGAAGGTTCGCGGAAAGGCGCGCGTGACCACGCGCTCGGGGAACAGGTTCATGCTGGCATTCGAGCGACCGCTCGACGCGTTGAGTACCTCGAGCGCGACTTCCGCCTTTACCCCGGCCTTTTCTAGGGTCACCAGCCCCTCGGCGGTTCCCCAGAGGTGCATCGCCAGCATGGCGTTGTTCACCGCCTTGAGTGCGTCGCCGGCGCCCACGTCGCCGCAGTGCACGATGCGCTTGCCGAAACAGGCCAGCACCGGCTGCACCCGCGCGAGCGTCTCTGCGTCGCCGCCAACCATCACGGTGAGCACCCCCTGCTCTGCCCCGATCACGCCTCCGGACACCGGTGCATCGAGGAAGCCGATGTCACGTGCCGCCAGCGCGGCGGCGATGCGACGTGAGGTGACCGGATCACCAGAGGTGCAGTCTACCAGCACCGCTCCGGCCGGCATCGTCGCGAGCAATCCATCGGCGCCGTCGAGCAACGATTCGACGTCGCCGGAAACGGGGAGGCAGGTGATGACGATGTCGCGATCTCGTGCGGCCTCGGCCGGTGTCGCGGCGGCGCGCGCTCGCGACGCGTCGTGGCCATCAACGCTCCCACATGTGGCGACGAACGCCTCGGCCTTGGCAGCGGTACGATTCCATACCACGAGGTCGAACTCCGGCCGTGCAAGATGGCGGGCCATCGGGGTCCCGATGGCGCCGAGTCCGAGGAAAGCAATGCGAGGCATGGAGAGACTGGCGAAGGAATGACGGGCGGGCCGTAGGACCCGACCACGCCGCGTGCGAGATTCCGCCGTGACCGAAAACGCCGCAGAATCAGGCACCCGAAAGATGCTACGTCAGCGGATCCGCGTGCAGCTTGACGGACTGATTGCCGTACACGCCGTGCGTGCGGTATGGACAGCCTTGGGCGCCGTGCCCGGGATCGTACGGGCCGACGTGACGATGGCCGGCGCCATACTCGAGATAGAAGGGCCACTGGAACGCGAGGTGCTCGAACAGGCGCTCGCGGCCGCCGGGGTGTCCATCCGTTCGATCGCCGTGGAACCACAAGGATTGCCGATTCTCTGAGCGCGCGCACGGCTTCTCGGCTCCGGTATCCGAGGCTAACTTGCCGCACCAGACTGCCGCCCCATGTCGATGCCCCCTCGCTCGCAATCAAACCGGCCCCTTGCGGCGCTGATCGTGCCGGATCTTCTCGAGCTGCTCGAGGAGCGTCCGGAGAGTATCGGCCCGCAAACGGAGGAGATGCATCCGGCTGACCTCGCCGACGTGGCCGAGGCACTGCCGGAGGGCTTCGTGCGGGCGTTCCTCGCCGCGCTGCCGAAGGAGCGGGCGGCCGAGGTGCTTGAGTACCTCGACGAAGAGTTGCGGACGCAGTTCTTCGAGGAGCTGAGCACGGGCGAAGCCGCCTCGATCATGGCGGAGATGACGCCGGATGAGCGCGCCGACGCCCTTGAGGGGCTCGACGAGGAGATGGCCGACGAGATCCTCTCCGCCTTCACGCCGGCGGAGAAGGCCGAAACCGAACGGCTGCTCCAGTACGATCCGTATACTGCCGGCGGCCTGATGACCACCGAGTTCGTCTCGGTCGACGAGACGCTCACGGTGGAAGAAGCGCTGCTCGCCGTACGGTCGATGGCCCGCGCCGGGCGGCGCGAGGCGATGTATACGATTTACACGGTGGATGCGAGCGGACGTCTGCGTGGTGTGCTGTCACTGCGCGAGTTGCTGGCAGCGCCCGAGGGCGCGCGCATCAGTGAACTCGCCTGGACGGAGGTGGTGAGCGTCACCCCCGACACGCTGCAGGAAGCCGTGTCGCAGGTCACGTCGAACTACGATCTCGTGGCGCTGCCAGTGGTGGATTCGTTTCGCCGGTTGCTTGGCGTCGTCACGGTGGACGACGTGATCGACGTCATTCAGGAAGAGCAGACCGAAGACGCGCAGAAGTTTGGCGGCATGGAGGCGCTCGAAGAGCCGTACATGCAGATCGGCCTCTGGCAGAACGTGCGCAAGCGCGGCGGCTGGCTGGCGATCCTGGCAGTGAGCGAGATGGGCACGGCGTCGGTGATGGCGCATTACGAGGACAGTATCGGCCGTGTCCTCTTGCTGTCGCAATTCATCCCGCTGGTAATGAGTTCGGGGGGCAACTCCGGATCGCAGGCGACGTCGCTGATCATTCGCGCGATGGCGCTGGGGGAGGTACGACTGGGCGACTGGTGGCGAGTGGTGCTTCGGGAGATACCTGCAGGATTCATCCTCGGCCTGTTGCTCGGCGCGATCGCGTTGGCCCGCATCATCATGTGGAACGCGCTCGGTCTGTACGACTATGGCGCACACTCCACGATGATCGCGGTAACCGTGGGGCTCGCGTTGGTGGGCGTGGTGCTCGTGGGCTCGCTCACCGGTTCGATGCTCCCCTTCCTGCTGCGTCGCTTCGGGTTCGATCCGGCTAGCGCTTCTGCGCCACTGGTTGCCACGATCGTCGACGTCTCGGCGATCAGCATCTACTTCGCGATCGCGTATCGGCTGCTGAGCGGCACGTTGTTGTGAGTACCAGTGCCGAGCGGCCTTCGCAGGCAGCGGTGCTTCGGGGTACTGTGCTCGTATTGCTGAGCGCCTGCTGCTTCGGCACCATCTCTCCGCTCACGGTCATTGCCACCGCGCGCGGGATGCCGTTGCAAAACGTTCAGGCGGTGCGCTATGTCACCGCCGCACTGGTGCTGCTGCTGATCGCGAGATTCACCCGGCCGGCGGCTCCGGCCAGCTCAGCGGCGCGGCTTTCGTCGCCCGCCGTCGCATCTCTACGGACTGCGATGGCGCCGTGGTGGCATCCGCGGCTGCTCTTGATTGCGGGTGGCGGACAGGCGTTGATCGCCACACTGGCGCTGCTGCCGCTGCGGTGGATTCCTGCGGCATCAGCCTCGTTTCTGTTCTTTACCTTTCCTGCGTGGGTTGCCGTTTTCTCGGCGCTGCGTGGTGTTGAGGCGCTCGACGTGCGGCGTGTCGCGGCGCTGCTACTGGCACTCGGCGGGATTACGTTCATGATCGGCGCGCCGGACGCTGCGGCGCGGCATCCGGTCGGCGTGTCGATCGCCTTGCTGGCGGCTGTCGTATATGCGCTGTTTATCCCCGTCCTCGGCGCGTTGCAGCGCGGCCGGGATCCGGTGAATGTGTCACGATCGATCACGGTTGGGGGCTCGATCGTGTTTGTCGCATGGGCGCTTGGCACCGGGACGTTGTTTACTGCACCTGATGCGCTGGCGCTGGCCGCTGGTCTCCTGCAGGGGATATTTTCCGTCGGCGCCTTCATCGGGTTCCTGGCCGGGCTCACCGTGCTCGGCGCGGTACGGACGGCCATCACGTCAACGATCGAGCCATTCTGGACGCTGCTGCTGGGGATGCTCCTGCTGAATCAACCGATTGGCGTCGGCACGCTGGTTGGCGGTGCGGCGATCATGGGCGCGGTCCTGTTGCTGCAGCATGCGCCTGTGTCGGCACTGCGACCTCGCTCGTCCAGCGCACAGACGTAACCGTTCGAACCTTTTCTCACATACTGCGGATCCCATCGCATGGCGAAAATTCTGGTCACCGGCGCAGCCGGCTTCATCGGCTATCACACCAGTGAACGCTTGCTCGCGCGCGGCGACGAGGTCGTGGGGCTCGACAATCTCAACGACTATTACGATCCCACTCTCAAGGAATCGCGACTGGCGAGGCTGGAGGGGAAGCCGGGCTTCCGTCTTCATCGTCTGGAGCTGGCCGACAAGGATGGGATCGAGCGACTGTTTCGTGCGGAGCGTTTCGACAAGGTGATTCACCTCGCCGCGCAGGCCGGCGTGCGCTACTCGATCACCAATCCGCATGCCTACATCGACAGCAATATCGTGGGCTTCCTGCACATCCTGGAAGGGTGCCGTCACCATGGCGTGCAGCACCTCACGTATGCGTCATCGAGCAGTGTATACGGCGCGAACACCGCCATGCCGTTTTCGGTTCACCAGAACGTCGACCATCCCGTGTCGCTCTACGCCGCCACGAAAAAAGCGAACGAGCTGATGGCGCATACGTACAGCCACCTGTACCGGTTGCCGACTACGGGCCTGCGCTTTTTCACCGTGTATGGCCCGTGGGGCCGCCCGGATATGGCCCTGTTCCTGTTCACCAAGGCCATTCTCGAAGGGCAACCGATCGACGTTTTCAATCACGGCAAGATGCAGCGTGACTTCACGTACATCGACGACATTGTGGAAGGGGTGATTCGCACCAGCGATCATACCGCAGCGGTGAACGACGCGTGGAATTCCGACCGCCCCGACCCGGCCACCAGCAAAGCGCCGTATCGTCTGTACAACATCGGCAACAACAATCCGGTGGAGCTGATGCACCTCATCGAGACGGTCGAGAAGGCCCTGGGGCGCACGGCTGAAAAGCGGATGATGCCGTTGCAGCCGGGGGACGTTCCCGCCACGTATGCCGATGTGGAGGCGCTGGTGCGGGACGTCGGCTTTGCCCCCAGGACCTCGATCGAGACCGGCGTGGCGAACTTCGTCGCCTGGTACCGCGATTATTACCAAATCGGAGACTGACGAGCAATGAAGCTTGCGATGATCGGCACCGGGTACGTCGGACTGGTTTCGGGGGCCTGCTTCGCCGAGTTCGGTCCTGATGTCACGTGCGTTGACGTGGACGCCTCGAAGATCGAACGATTGCTGAACGGCGTCATGCCGATCTACGAGCCCGGGCTGGGCGCGCTCGTGGAGAAGGGAATCAAGAGCGGCCGGTTGGCTTTCACGACCAATCTGGCGCAGGCGGTTTCGGAAGCCGATGCGGTATTCATCGCCGTGGGCACGCCGTCACGCCGCGGCGACGGTCACGCCGACCTCCGTTACGTGGAGGCCGCCGCGGTGGAGATCGCCAAGGCGCTTACGGGCTACACCGTGGTCGTCACCAAGAGTACGGTACCGGTGGGCACGGGGCGTCGCGTGGCCGAGATCATCCGCGCCACCAATCCCGGCGCGGACTTCGACATGGCCTCGAATCCGGAGTTCCTGCGCGAGGGATCGGCGATCGGGGATTTTATGCGTCCCGACCGCGTGGTGATCGGGGCGGAGTCCGATCGGGCGCGCGCGGTGGTGCAGGCGTTGTACCGGCCGCTCTACCTGATGGAGACGCCGGTGGTGATGACGACGCTGGAGACGGCCGAACTCACGAAGTACGCGGCCAACGCGTTCCTGGCCACGAAGATCACGTTCATCAACGAGATGGCCGACCTGTGCGAAAAGGTGGGGGCCAACGTGCAGGATGTGGCGCGGGGGATGGGGCTCGACGGGCGTATCGGCAAGAAATTTCTCCATGCGGGACCGGGGTACGGCGGCTCGTGCTTTCCCAAGGACACCGTGGCGCTCGCACGTACCGCGCAGGAATACGGATCACCGGCACGACTGGTGGAAACCGTGATCCAGGTGAATGACACGCGCAAAGGCGCGATGGCGTCGCGGGTGATCGCGGCGTGCGGCGGTAGCGTACGTGGCAAGACTGTGGGTGTGCTGGGAGTGGCCTTCAAGCCGAACACCGACGACATGCGCGAGGCGCCGAGCCTGGCGATCGTCCCGGCGCTGCAGGACGCAGGTGCGACGATCCGCGCGTACGATCCGGCGGCGATGCACGAAGCAGAACCGCTGTTGCCGGGTGTGCACTGGTGCGCAGACGCGTACGACGTGGCCGCAGGATGCGACGTGTTGGTGCTGATCACGGAGTGGAACGAGTTCCGGGCGCTGGATCTGGCGCGGGTAGGGGCGGCGATGAAGCGGAAGGCACTGGTGGATCTGCGGAACGTGTACCGCGAAGAGGATGTGCGCGGTGAGGGGTTCACGTATGCGAGTATCGGGCGGGGGGTAGCGGTGGACCTGTGCCCGGGGTAAAACGTTTCAGTCCGGGCACCAATCGTGCTTTTATCAGTACGATGGGCGGGGAGCCTGATACGCGGCAGGACCGCAGGCCGTTGTGGCGGTGTTGCGCAACTCATTCTGTGACAGGCATTTTCGCGACTCGTCATTGATCTGAGTCGCCTCGCGACGCGACCGAAGCCGGTCATGAGCGCAGGAAGGAATTGCCGTTACACGGCAGGTCTTTCCGTCATATGCAGACCATTTCGCCCCTCGGAGTATCACACACCGTGTCAGTGCTCGCGGGCTCATCGCCGGCTCATGCTCACGCCGTCGCTCGCCCTTCGCCGTTCGCGGCGCTGCGTATGGCTACCTTGGCCGGGCTGGTGCCGCTTCTGGCTACCGGTGCGTGGAGTTGGGCGTTCGACACTGGCGCATTTCCGATCGCCCCGACGATCGGCATGCTCGCGGCGATCGGCTGCGCCGGCGCGACGCTCCTGCTCGCGGATCTCGAGCCGCCATCCCTGGCGCTCGTCGGGTGGTGTCTCCTCATGGTCGCGTTCGTGCTGACTGGCTTCGTACGGATGCCGACCTCCGACGCCACGCTTGACCTCACTCTTGATCGCGTGCGCTCGGTCACGCTGATCGGCGCATTCGCGATTCTGATGACCGATGCAGCGGCACGCCAGCTCACGCGCTGGTTGCTCGTGCTGTGCGTTGTCGTAGGCGCCGGCGTCAACGTGTACGAAGTGACGCATCCGCTGACCTTCACTGAGCAGCTTGGTCGCTCGGCGGGCTTTCACCGGAACCCCAACGTATCTGCGGCCGCGCTGTTCACGAGCGCTCTGCTTGCCGCTCCCGTGATCCCCGCGCGGTGGCGGGAGGCATTTCTGGTTGTGGCTATCGCGGGCGCTGCCACGACGCTCTCGCGCGGTGCGGCATTCGCTGGTGTGCTCGCCACAATCGCGCTGTGCCGAGGCGCCATCAGGGTGCGACGATTGATAGTCACGTCGGCCATTGGATTCGTGGTCGCGATCTCGCTGGTTGGTGCCTTGCTGGCCAGCGGCCGCTTTGCTGCCGTGAGCGGCGGCGCGGAAGAGTTTCTGCGCAACCGCTTCTCGCTTTCCAGCGGTGATCAGCTGGACGCCGACGTCAGCGCCAGCTCGCGGCGCCTGTATCTCGAGCGCTCCCTTACGATGTTTGCCGAGCGACCGGTCGTCGGTCATGGCATGGGCAGTACGGTGGTGTGGGCTTTCCCGGAGTCGACGCATAACATTTACGCGCAGCAGCTCGCCGAGTACGGTCTTGCCGGCGGAGGGCTTGCGCTCGTGCTTTTCGCGCTGCTTTTCAAACGTGCGCGATCGATCCGCGCGGCAGCTTTCGCTGCCGTCACTCCCGAGAGGTCGGCACACCTGACAATAGCTGCATCCTATGCGGCATTCGCACTTTTTTCGGTCATCTGGGGAACGTTCAGTCACAATCTGCTGGACGACTCGTTCTCTCTCGTCGGCTATGCGCTGGTTCTTGCCACACCGATTCCCCGCTTCACATGACACGTTCATCCGTACAATACGCAGACATCGCGCGTCTCGCACTTCAGCGGCGCCGGCTGTTTCTCACCGTACCGCTGCTGCTCGCCACCATCTTCGTGTGCGTCAGCCTCGTGCTGCCGCGCGCGTGGACCACCTCGGCCTCTTTTACGCCCCAGCAGTCCGGGGGAAGCCTCAGCAGTCTCTCCGGGTTGGCGTCACAGTTTGGCGTGAGCGTGCCGGTTGGGGGCGATGGGCAGGGTCCTGATTTCTACAGCG
>JBBSCJ010000032.1:0-29404 GCA_038250435.1 Gemmatimonadales bacterium
AGCCGCCTCGGCGTGGGGCCGCGCTCGCCTCGTCGCGCCCCCATCCGCGACCCCACGCGCAGCAAGCGGCGACTGGGACACCCTCGGCCGCCCCAGCCCCCGCGCACCACGATCCCGCAAACCGCAAGCCGTTACGACCGCACCAATTTCTTGTACTTGATGCGCGTCGGCATGTCGGCGTCCGGTCCTTTGCGCCGTTTCAGGTCTTCGATGTACGCGCCGTAATTCCCCTCAAACCACATCGTCTCCGAATCCCCCTCGAACGCCAGAATGTGCGTCGCCACACGATCCAGGAACCAGCGATCATGGGAGATGATCACCGCGCACCCCGAGAAATCGAGCACCGCGTCTTCCAGCGCGCGCAGCGTATCGATGTCGAGATCGTTCGTCGGTTCGTCGAGCAACAGCAGATTGCCACCCTGCATCACCGTTTTCGCCAGATGCAACCGATTGCGCTCACCACCCGACAGATTCGCCACCAGCTTCTGCTGATCGGCGCCCTTGAAGTTGAAGCTGGCCGCGTAGGCGCGGGAATTGAGTTCACGCTTGCCCACCGTGAGCGTTTCGCGACCGCCGGAGATTTCTTCCCAGAGCGTGCGCTTGCCCTCGAGTGTGCGCGACTGGTCCTGATACGAAATCTCCACCGTCTCGCCCACCTTGAGCGCACCGCCGTCGGGCGTTTCGAGCCCGTTGATCATGCGGAACAGCGTGGTCTTGCCGGCTCCGTTGGGGCCGATGATGCCCACGATCCCCGCGCGCGGCAGATCGAATGACAGATTGTCGAACAGCAGCTTGTCGCCGTACGACTTCTTGAGCCCCTTCGAAATCACGACGTCGTTACCCAAACGCGGCGCCGGCGGGATTACGATTTCGTTCTGCATCGCGCGGTCCTGCTGCGCTTCACTCGCCAGATCCTCGTAGGCGGACAAACGGGCCTTGTTCTTGGCCTGACGCGCACGGGGCGACATCCGCACCCACTCGAGCTCACGCTGCAACGTTTTCTGACGCGTGCTGGCGTGCTTTTCCTCGAGTGCCATACGTGCCTGCTTCTGCTCCAGCCAGCCGGAGTAGTTGCCCTCGTACGGCACGCCTTTGCCGCGATCGAGCTCGAGAATCCACTTCGCCACATTGTCGAGAAAGTATCGATCATGGGTGATAGCCACCACGGTGCCCGTGTAGCGCTCGAGATGATGCTCCAGCCACGCCACGCTCTCGGCGTCGAGGTGGTTGGTGGGCTCGTCCAGCAACAGCATGTCCGGCTCTTCGAGCAGAATCTTGCACAGCGCCACGCGACGCTTCTCACCACCCGACAGCTTGGTCACGTCGGCGTCGCCGGGCGGCAAGCGCAGGGCGTCCATGGCCACGTCGATCTTGTTGTCGAGATTCCACAGATCGTGCTGGTCGATGTACTCCTGCAACTTTCCCTGCCGATCGATCAACGCGTCGAAGTCGGCATCAGGCTCGGCGAACTTGAGCGAGATGTCGTTGAACTCATTCAGCGCATCGCGCTGCGCCTTGACGGCGAGTTCCACGTTGCCGCGCACGTCGAGCGTGGTATCGAGCTCCGGCTCCTGCGCCAGATAGCCGATGCGCGTGCCTTTGTGCGCCCACGCCTCGCCCTGAAACTCGGTATCGACACCTGCCATGATGCGCAGCAGCGACGACTTACCGGCGCCGTTGGGTCCGAGGACGCCGATCTTGGCCCCCGGATAAAACGACAACCAGATGTCGTCGAGAATGATGCGCGACGGTGGTACCACCTTACGCAGCGCCTTCATGACGTAAATGAACTGCGGAGCCATAAACCGGGATCAGAGCTGGAGCCGAACGAGCGGGAACCGTGAAATATAGCAGATTTCCGCTGCGTCCCGGGGGTCTCTCGGTGCTGTATTTTACCAAACTCCCGGCCGATCGTCTGTCCCGGATGACCGTCGTTTCGCTTCAACCCGCTGCCGTTGTCCGTTACTCCACCAATCGACCGCGCGCCTCGCGAGTTTCTCACCCGCTTCGCCGTCGCCCTCGCCCGACGGCGGGCGTATGCCGCCACGCACCCGATGGTGCGGCTCGCCGAAGACGCTGTCTTGATCGAGCTCACCCCGATCACGAGCGCCGCGCCACGCCTTGCGCTGGGAATCGCCCATCGCGAGCTGTTGGTGAACGGTGTCACGTTCGAAGCGGGCGCGCTGTCCCGTGGACTCACCGAACGGCTGCATCGGCGAGGGGTAGGCGCCCTCGCCTTTCAGCGGGGGGTCACCGCTGAGGGGCTCACCGCCCTCTTTGACTGGTTGGTGCTCGACGACGCCTCCCCGATCGCGCCGCCAACGGTGGCCGGGATTACCGTGGCGCGGGTGGCATACGACCGCCTGGGACTGAGCAATGACAGTCCGGCCCGCGCCGAGCTGCGCAGCCTCTGGCGCGCCCTCGCGGAGTCCGCCCTTGAAGAGGGCTCCGAGGCCTGGGAGCGATCGCTTGGTGGAGAGGAGGACGAGGAGCTGTCTACGGAGCAAATGGCGCAGGCGATCCGCTCGCGGATGGGCGAGACGGAGCACGCCCGCCGCGTTGGTGTTGTCCTCGGCTCCATCGTCAGCCAGGTGGCGAGGGCGCCGCTCGAGGTGCGCGATGCCCTCGGCGAACGCCTGCAGCAGGTGCTGCGGCGCATCGGCGATGCCCCCATGGCCGTGATCATGAACTCCGTGGGGGCCGCGCGCGAACAGCGACAGTTCCTTACGGCGATGGTCGACGTGCTCCCGATCGACTCGGTGATCGAATGGCTCGAGATGGCCGGCAAAGGCGCGAATCAGGAGCTGTCGCACCACCTCGTGCGTGTCCTCACAAAGCTGTCCGTAAATCAGCGACTGCTGAATCACGAGACGGGGCTCAGCCCTGCCCACGTGGCGCTCCGCGAAAGCGCCCGCGGGGTGATCCGCCGCTTGGACCTTGGCGAAGTACAGGCGACCGATCACGACCGGCTGCTCGAACGCATTGCCAAGCTCGGGTCGTCACGACCGTCTACGTCACCGCGCTTGGTCGTGCGCATTCCCGACGAAGCGCTGACCGGGACCACCATCTCCGGACCCGACGCGGAAGCCGCGCGGCTCGTGCAGATCGCCTGCGAGATCGGCCACGCCGGGGACGACGCGATAGCGGCTGCCGAGACCTTGGTGGAACATGGTCATGCGTCTCTGCTGCTCACGTGGCTCAATAGTGCGCCGAGCAAGACCACGGCGCGCGCGCTTCGCCGCGCGGCTACGGCGGCCGGACCACTCACGTCTGCATTGCGGCGCGAGCCCTTCGACGCCGACGCGGCGCGACGCCTGCTTGCGGCCACCGACGATTCCGCCGCACCGGTGCTCCTCGATGCGCTGGCCGAGTCGCCGTCGCGCACCGTGCGGCGTCTGATCTACGATCACCTGCGTGTGTCGGGATCCGCGCTGCTGCCGGTGCTGCTGGAGCGGATTCGCGAGAACCCGCCCTGGTATTTCATGCGCAATCTGATTTCGCTGCTGCGCGATCTGGGCGGATCGGCGATAGACGCGAATACGGGCAGTGTCTCTGCCGTGTTTGCCGAGCTGCAATCGCACGAGGAGACGCCGGTGCGGCTCGAAGTCTTGCGCCTGCTTGCGGAAGATCCCACGGCATGGGACGCGGCGGTCTGTCGCGCCCTCAGCGACGGGAACCGCCGCGTAGTCACGGCCGCGATCGAGACCCTTGCCTCGCTCGTGCAGGGCGGAAAGAGGATGTCGGTGCCACTCACGCTGCGGCTCATCGATGTACTGAGTGGCTCGCCGTTCGTTGATTCGCCACTCGACGACAGCACGCTGGTGCGCGGGGTTCGCGCTCTGCGTGCCGCTCCCGGTCAAAGCGCGCGTTCATGGCTGCTGTCGCACGTCTCCCGGCGGACGCGCTGTCTCAAGCGGCTCAAGCTGGTGCCCGCCCGCCCGACGGTCGCGGCTGCGCTGGAGGTGCTGCGCGAACGATTTGCCAACGATGCCGCCGTGATCCCTGTGCTGCGGCTCGCCGCATGAATACCGCTACGCAGCCACTCATCGCACTCGGGCAGGCGCTCGCTGCCATGTCGCTCTACGGCGGCGCGCACCCGGCACGGATCGCCAGCCGGGTGCGACTGCTGGCCACTATTTCGGCCGCGATCGGTGCCGCTGGGTCGCTCCGGTACTCCTTCCTCGACGACGATGTGCTGATCGGCGCGCAGGTAATGTATGAGCTGCGGGGATGGGACTGGGGTGCACGGCTCACGCGCGCGGGCATCCAGCGTCTGGAAATCGATGCGTCACCCGAACCGACCGACACGGCGCTGTCCACGTTGCTGGAGACGTTGCACCAGCGGCTGATTCCGGGTGCGGAGTTGAGCACCGCTCCCTTCGCGGTGGTGGGGATGCGCGCCGGGCCGATCAGCATGGCAGGGGAGTCGCTGAGGCGTCGCGATGGGCCGCCTCGCGAAGACGACATGTCGATGGAGCGTCTGGCCGAGGAAACCGATACGGTGCGCTGGATTCACGATCAGGTGTCGCGTATCGGGCACGTGCCGATGGCCGAAGTGGAAGCGGTGGTGCAGGGATTGGCGATCGCCATGCAGCGCGACCGGCAGCTGGTGCTACCATTGCTTGAACTGCGCACCTCCGATCAATACACGACGGCGCACGCCTGTAATGTGTCGATGCTCTCCATGGCGCTGGCCGATGAACTGGGCCTTGCCTCGGCCGACGTGCGGGCAATCGGCAGCGCGGCGCTGCTGCACGACATCGGCAAAGTGCAGGTGCCGGTGGAGCTGCTGGTGAAGCCGGGGGCGCTCTCGCCGGGCGAACATGCCCTGGTGCAGCGCCACACCATCGAGGGCGCGATCATTCTGAGTGCCCGTGGACGCGGGCAGGCCTTGGCGTCGATCGTGGCCTACGAGCACCATGTATGGGCGGACGGCGGCGGGTACCCACGTCTTGCGTATCCGCGCCGCTGTCATTTCGCGAGCCGGTTGGTGCAGGTGTGCAACGTGTACGACTCGCTCAGCACCGACCGGCCGTACCGGAAGGCGCTCCCGCCTGATGTGCGCCTCGTCACGTTGCAGGACCGTGCGGGGACGCAGCTCGACGCGGAAATGGTGGAGACGTTTGTCGCGATGGCGCAACGAGTGGAAATGCGGCGAACCGATCTGGTGGATTCGCCGCAGGCCGACTGGACGCATGACGTGACGGTGGCGCTGTCGGGCTACGCCGACCACCTTGCTGTCGGGAACGTGGCGTAGCTCCTGCCCGTACCTTACCGTTACGTTCGTACGGACCCGTACATTCACCCCCGGTGTGCCGACGTCACGGCAAAGCGCTCGGATGTGCTCGATTTGGTGCGCGCGTGCGACGGCGATTCTATTCTCGTTCCGATTTCCCTACGATGCTTCGTTCGCTCCGCGCGGTTGCTGTTGCCCTTTTGCTCGTTTCTGCGGCGTCGATACCCGTATCAGCGCAGGATGCGGGCATCCGGATCGGTGCGCAGGCGCCGGTGGGTCCGCTCGAGTCGCTCGATGGGCGTACGGTGGAACTGGCGACGATCATCGGCAAGCAGCCGATGGTGCTCGAGTTCTGGGCGACGTGGTGCCCCACCTGCCAACAGCTCGATCCGGTGATGCGGTCGGCGCATGCGAAGTACGGCAAGCAGGTGCGCTTCGTGACGGTGGCGGTATCGGTGAATCAGTCCATCGAGCGAGTGCGCGCGTGGCAGAAGCTCCATACGCTGCCCGGCGAACTGCTGTACGATCGCCAGGGGACGGTGAGCGGGGCCTACGATGTGCCCGCCACGAGCTACGTCGTGGTCGTCGACAAGACTGGTACAGTGGTGTATACCGGCGTTGGCGCGACACAGAACGTGGATGCCGCCATCCGGAAAATGCTGTCGAACTGACAACGTGCTGTTTTCGACATCCCCGCAGCGCGTACTGTTCCCCGTGAGCTGCGTACGGTCAGTTCCGCTGCCAGTCGGGTGTTCGATATCAGCGGCTGCGCAGCACCGACGCCGCCTCGGCGGTGAGCCCGTCCACCAGCGCCTGCAGATGCGACTCGTTCGTGCGCGCATTCATGACTGTGATGCGCAGCACGCGGCGGCGATCGAGCGTGGTGGCGGTAATCCAGCCGCGCCCGGAGCGGTTGTATCGGTCACGTAGCCGGTCGGTGAGCTCGTCGAGCTCGTCGTGGGCCATACCAGGCGGGTCCCAGGCAAAGCAGAGAATGTTTGACTGCGGCACATGCAGCGGCGTGAAGTGCGGATGCGCGGAAAGCCGTGCGTGCAGCGTGCCGGCCATGCGGCACAGGCGGTCGTACAGGCGCGCGAGGGCGTCGGCGCCGTAGCGCTGAAAGACCACCCACAGCTTGAGCACGTCGGCGCGTCGAGAGCACTGAAACGAGCGCGGTCCCATATCCCACGCGCGCGCCTCCGCGCCCGGCGTGAACAGATACGGGGCCTTCTGCGCGAACGCGCGCTCGAGATCACGCTCGTCACGCATGAGCAGCAGCCCCGCTGCGAGCGGGAGCAGCAGGGTTTTGTGCGGATCCCACGCCATCGAGCGCGCGCGTTCGATGCCGCGTACGTTCTGCCGATGCGACGGCGCGAGCATCGCCGCTCCGCCGTGCGCGGCATCGACGTGCATCCACAGTGGCGTGTCGTCGCTGCCGAAGGTCTTGCACAGGTCGGCAATACCGTCGAGATCATCGAAGCTGCCGGTCGCGGTGCATCCCGCCGTGGCCACCACCGCCATCACCTTCGTGCCTGCCGCGCGCAATTGCTGCAACGTCGCGCGCAGGGCATCGATATCCATGCGATGGTCGCTCGACGGTACCACGATCATACGCGAGAGCCCGAGCCCCATCTCGCCGACCGCGCGCGCCACGGCGTAGTGCGCATGTTCACCGCACACCACCACCGGCGGCTGCGAGCCGTTTCCATTGCGCCACACTTCGGGAATTGCCGCACTGCGGGCAGCAAGGAGGGCGACGAGCGTGGCCTCGGTGCCCCCGGAAGTCATCGTACCACCGGCGCGCGAATCCCACCCCACGAGGTCGGTCATCCACTCGATCACCTGATGTTCGAGGGGCGTGAACGACGGTGACATCTCGCGCACGGCCTGCGATTGATTCACCGCGCTGATCAGCGCATCGGTCCACACCGCCGCCGGTAACGGCGCCGACACCTGATGACCGATGTACATCGGATGGGCGAGCCGGTTGATGTCTTCCAACAACAGCGTGGAGATCTTCCGTGCCACATCAGCGAGCGGTTTCGGATGGCGAGGCAGCGCTTCATCGAGCCGGTCGGCGATCACCTCGGCGCTATGCCACGTGGACACGGGCCCCTCACCGGCACGCGTCTGCTCGAAGTATTGTGCGGCAAGCTGCAGGATGGGACGAGCCGCCTCGAGGGTGGTGTCCGATTCCAGCAGCTCCAGCAGGTCGTCGTCGTTGGGGAGCGGCAGGTCGTTGCCGGAATCGATGGCGCCGGAATTGGTCATGACGGAATATCGACGGGCGTCGCCCCGTTTGCGCGCTGATTGCCGCGGTACTCGACCACCTGCTGCACGCGGGCATCCCACCGCCAGTGATGCATGGTGGTGCAGTGCACGCCACCGATCCACCGATCGAGTCCGTTACCTTGCACGACGTCCGCGCGGGCGCGCACGACGTCGAGCCCGAAAGGGGTGAGCTGCACGGCGCGCTCCCAAAATGAGCGCCCATCGCTGTCTCGCAACGGCGCGATCACCCGTGAGCCGTTGGTGTGCACCACCAGCGGATGCGAGCAGTCGCTGAGTCGCTGCACATACCACGCAAAGCTCCAGTCGCCGAGCCAGATCCACGACTCGGCCGCTTGGGCGGCGGCAAAGCACTTGGTGAGCAGCGTGGCACCGGGCGCAAGCGCTTCGCACAGCTGTCGCTCGCTGCGTGAGAGACCATGCTCCTGGTCAGGGTATTCCTCGAGCTGCCGACGCAGCGCAGCCGCCAGATAGGGGAGCCGCACGTTGTCGTCTAAAGTATAGGTACGTGCACGCACCGCCTCGTCGAGGTCGTTGGCCACGGCCATGAGCGACAGCGGCGTGGGCGACGTAAAGGCATCCCAGGCGCGCGCTCCGTGCGCCAGATCGCTGGGCTGAATGCTCCGGCGGGCGGTAAAGAGCGGGGCAAACTTTTCGGGTGTAAGCGGCCCGAGAAAGCAGTCGGCCGGCACAATGGAGAGGCGCGGCCGATTCGACGGGTGGCGCCGCTCGAGACGCGCCAGCACCTGGATCAGTTGCAGCTGGTCGTGCAGGTCGGGCTCGAACCAGAGCACGACATTGTCGTCGGCCGTGACGCCATCGAGCCGTACGTCTCGCTCCTCGAGGTCGACGCGCGCCGCCGATTCCCCGTGCCATCCGCGACTTGCGAGAAACTCCGCGCGGGAGGCGCGAAAGGCCGCCGCGTCGACATCGCTGCCCACGGGGCCGTCGTGCAGGACGTCGCGCCACGTAAGGATGTCGCCGGGAAGTCCCGATCGGGCCAGACCCGCCGCCGCGGCATCGCCATTGGTGAGGTGGAGGGTAAGCATGCGTTGGAGTATCTTGTTCGCTCATGGACGAACGCGCCAGTCATACGCCCTTTTCAGCGACGTGATTCGCGCCGCCACCTGCTCGACGAGCTCTTTTCCGCCGCCACGATGCCAGAATCCCACGCTGCTGGTCCGCGCACCGAGCCACCGGTCGTCATCGAGACCAATGCGACCGTAGACACGCTCGACGAGTTCGAACCACAGCCGCTGCTGGACACGGGCACGGCGATGTGGGCCATCGTTTTCGCTGGCGGCATCGGTACGCGCTTCTGGCCGCTGAGCACGGCACAACGTCCCAAGCAGCTGTTGGCGCTGGTGAACGAGCGGCCGCTCATCGCCGACACTGTGGTGCGACTCGCGCCACTGGTTCCTCCCGAGCGCATCCTGGTGGTGACCAGCGCGGACATCGCCAACGCGCTGCACGAGGCGATCCCCGAAGTGCCGAGCGCCAACATGCTCATCGAGCCGCGTCCGCTCGGCACCGCCGCCGCGCTGGCCTGGGGCGCCAGTGAAATTGCCGGACGCGCCGGTCCGGAAACGGTGTTCTGCGCATTGCACGCCGATCTCTCCGTGGGCTATCCCGACATCTTTCGCGAGTCGCTGCGCCAGGCGGCGTCACTCGCGGCGGCCGAACCGCTGTTGGTGACGCTTGGCGCCAAACCCACGCGCTGCGAAACAGGGTTCGGCTACCTGCAACCGGGGAGGCCGGTGGATCCGTACGTGGGGCTTGCGGACGGTGGCGCCTGCCGCGTGCATCATTTTGTGGAGAAGCCATCGGCCGCACTCGCCGACACGCTCATCGACGCGGGGGCGTTGTGGAACACGGGCATCTTCGTATCGCGTGCGAAGGTGGTGCTCGACGAGCTCGAACAGCACACGAAGGAGTTGCATCACGGGATGCCCAAGCTCGCCGCCGGCGCGATGGAGGAGTTCGCGGAATTGGTGACGTCGGTGTCGATAGACCGCGGGCTGCTGGAGCGCAGTGCCAACCTGGCGGTGTTGCCGAGTGAGTTTGCGTGGGACGACGTAGGCACGTGGGCCGCGCTACGCCGTGTACGCGAGCTCGATGACACGGGTAACGGGGTGATGGGGCAGGTACATTGCGTGGACGCGTCGGGGAATGTGATTCACGCCGACGGCTGTTGCGTGGTGGCCTACGGCATCTCGGGGATGCTCGTGGTATCGCTCGACGGTCTCACCTTTGTGACCACGCTCGAGCGCGCGTCGGAGCTTGGGCCGCTGCTCAATGCCCTTCCGGGATCTCTGCGCTCCAATCCGGGTCGCTCGTAGGTCAGCGTCCGCCAAACAGCGGACGGCGCTTTTCCTTGAAGGCGATCATCGCCTCACGTACATCGGCGGTCGCGAAGCAGGTTTTGATGTGGGTGAGCTCCTCGCGCAGCTGCGCATCGAGCGTGGCGTTGGCACTCGAGAGCATGAGGCGCTTGGTGAGTGCCAGCGCGATCGGCGGGCCGCTGGCGATCATCGCGGCGTACTGCAGTACACGTTCGGCGAATGTGTCATCGTCGTATACGGCCGACACCAGCCCGATGCGCTCGGCCTCCGCGCTCGGCACGTCCCGGCCGGTAAGCACGATGTCCATCGCGCGCGCCTGGCCGATGAGCCGAGGTAAAAACCACGTAACGCCGGCGTCGGGAGAGAGACCACGGCGCACGTATCCGGCGGTGCACGTCGCGCTGGCGCTCGACAACCGCAGGTCGCAGGCGAGCGTGAGTCCGAATCCCGCGCCGGCCGCGACGCCGTTGATGGCGGCGATCACGGGCTTCTCGCACTCGGTGATGGCCTGTACCCACCGTCCCACCCAGTAGTAGGGATCATGCTGCTCCGTGCGCGATCCGTCGTTGAGCCGTACGGGCTCACCGAGATCCAGTCCCGCACAGAAGCCACGCCCGGCACCGGTGATCACGACAGCGCGCACCCGGTCGTCCCGCGCACACGCCTGCATCGCCAGCGGAAACTCCGCCGCGAGACGAGGGTTCACGGCGTTGAGCCGTTCCGGCCGGTTGAGCGTGACGGTGCCAACGCCGTCAGCACCGACGGAGAGGAGCAGATGTTCGTATGCGGGAGCGGTCATGGGGTATTTGGCAGGGCGTGGTGGTGTGCACAATCCACTCTGTTAAACTGCACCCGGACTTGTTCTCACGGCTACCGGGTCGCTAGATCACAGGTACGCTCGCCCGGACAGTGTATGCGGTCCGGTGCTCACCGCACTTCCGGCTGACCCCAATGGCTCCTTCACGCTCCTCCGCTGCGGCCGCTGCGCTGCTCGAAGATTCTGCCGCCGATCAGAGTCCGTTGGCGTGCTGCGATGCGCTCGGCCGCACGTCGTCGGAAACGTGCCGCCAGCACGAACGCCTCGCGCGGCTCATGGTTTTGGCGGTGTCGCAGTCGGAAATCGAAGCGGCTTACGCAATGGTGGACACGATCGACCTGGCGCTCGCGGAGTGCGTTCGCGATTTCGAGAAGGCGTGCGGATCAGGGAGCGTTTCGGTAGTGGCCGATGAGCGTCACGCCGCCAACAGCATGTGGCTGGCGGCCCGCGAATACTTGCGCCGACACTCCATCGCGGAGCGCGCCTCGCGCCAGCTCACGCACCACGGCGCCGAAAAACTGGGCGACCTGCATTTCGAGTACGAGCTGGAAGCGTCGGCCTTGCTGGGTCTCAAGCACGCGACGGCCTCGTATCAGAAGATTCGCCCGGAGCAGAAGTAGGCGCTCTGTGTGTGCGACTGAATGCTTCGGAAACGCCTCAAAAACTTACCGCTACCGCTGCCATTCGAACGGAACGCGCCTTTCCGGTGATGTACCGATCGCGCATGGTGTCGATCGCCCGCCTCGCTGTCATGGTTGCCGATGCCGTGGTTGTGGAACATAAAGCCGTTCAGAGCGCAGAGCACGCGACAGTCCGCGGCAGCCTGCCGCGATCCCGACCAGGGTGAGACTCGGTGTCCTTATGCACCACCAGCGGCTACGGACCCGACGGCGCCCCGGTGAGCCTGAGGTCGAAGAGCAGCTTGGACGGCTGCGGGTCGCGGGTGAGATACACCTGCAGTCGCTCAATCAGCGCCGGAGCGGTGACGCGGAGCGCCAGCAGCTCGCGCGCGCTTTTCGCGGTGAGCATCGGGTAAAAGCTGAGCGTACAGTGCGGCGAAAACATGAAGCGCGCCTGCTTGAACGGGAGACCGCTGCGCGCGAGGCGCTCATGGAGCGTCCGCAAGGGCCCGTGCGGATCGAGCGGTAGTGACACGATGTCCGTTTGCATAAAACGGTGCGGCAGCCCCAGCTTGAGCGACATCGGTGCCGTCGTTTCCGCGATCGGTGCAAGGGCATCGCGGAGGCGCTGCACCGGCGTGTCGGTAGGGATCGCCCCTACGCCTGACGAACCCACGAGGGTAATGTGCGGCGGGGTGAGGCGGGCCAGTTTCGGGTCGAATCGCTGCTGAATCGCACGTATACTCTCCCCCGCTTCACCGGGGAGCTCAGCCAACACGAAAATGCCGAAAGTTGCCGCCATTTTCGAAATGTAGCCACCGACCTCACGGTGGCATGGACGCGGCGATAGGTTCGCTGCATGGGAGAGGCCATGAAGGTGATTCGCGAGTACGTGAACGAAATGGAAGCGCTGATCGCTCGCAGCGTGCTCGAAGCGCATGACATACCCGCGGTGGTGTTACGCGATGATGCCGGGGGCATGCTCCCCTCCATGCGCCTCATATATCCTGTGCGACTCGCGGTGCGGAGCACTGATGCCGCCGAAGCGCTGCGCGTCCTCGATTCGCCATTCGAGGATCGTGACACTTCGTTCGACGGTATTCCCGACGGCGATGTAACCGGACGCCCGTAACGTCGGGGGCGTTCGCCGGTCAGGTCATCCTGCCGTCCGGTGCATCAAGTGGGATCGGCGCCGAACGTGCGAAACAGGGTGCCGCTGCCGGAGCGTCGCTGGCGCTGGTGGCGATGATCGCCCGCGACACGATCCGTCTCGAACAGAACGAGACGTCACGGTGATCTGTCCGGGGCTTGTCCTCTCCGAGATCAACCGGCGCGCACCCGCCTCCGATGGCACCGTGTTCGGCGATCGCGGCTACGAGCGTCCGCCCGGGGAACCCATGGTCACCGCAGAGTGCTGCCGGTTGATCATGCGGGCCACGCAACGCGGGGATCGAAAACGGGTGATGACCTGGCGCGGGCGGTCTGGCCGCCTGATCACGTTGATCTCGCCGTTGCTGGTGGATCGCATCGACAGGCGCGCTGTCGAGGGCAAGCAGTAGACATGCTGCCGGCGCGCCGTGTGTGCTCGAACACATCCCGAGGCACGTTAGATTGTCCCGCATGTCCATCGCCGGTATTTGCCTGCTCGATGCCGAGCATCCCGACCCTGACCTCATCGCGCATGCGGCGGCCATGCTGCGGCGCGGCGAGCTCGTCGCCTTCCCCACCGAAACAGTGTACGGGCTCGGGGCAAATCTCCTCGACCATGAGGCCGTCGCGCGCATCTACGTCGCGAAGGGTCGGCCGGCATGGAACCCCGTCATTGCGCACGTGGCGAATACCGACGCGGCGATCGCCCTCACTCGCTTCTGGCCACAAAGCGCACAGCGTCTCGCCGATGCGCTGTGGCCGGGCCCGATCACGCTGGTGCTGCCGAAACGCGCCGACGTGCCCGACATCGCCACTGCCGGTCTTGACGCGGTGGCGGTGCGGGTGCCGGCCCACCCGGTAGCGCTCGCCCTGCTCCGCGCCGCACGTGTACCGGTGGCGGCGCCGAGTGCGAATCGCTTTACGCAGGTCAGTCCCACCACTGCGCAGCATGTACGGCAGTCGCTGGGTGGGCGCGTTTCGCTCATTCTCGACGGCGGCCCCTGTACAGTGGGCATTGAGAGCACCGTGATCGATCTCACCGGCGATGTGCCGATGATTCTGCGCCCCGGAATGCTTACCGCAGCGGCGCTGGAAGCCGTGCTCGGCGTACCCGTGGCCACGCGCGTGATGGCGCCCGTCGCCCACGACGCCGCTTCCGGTATCCCGGCCCCGCGCTCGCCGGGGATGGCCGATCGCCATTATGCCCCCGCCGCCGATGTATGGCTCTTTGATCCGGCGCAGCGCCACGAAATTGAACGGGCGCTGGCCGGTCGTACTGATAGCCGCGACGACGTGAGGGCCCTGCTCCGGAACGCCACCTTCAACGACGACGCGCTGTCAGCCGCGAATGTGCACCGCATGCCCGACGACCCGGCGGCGTACGCGCGTGCGCTGTACGGCGCCCTCCACGAGGCCGACGCGGCGCAGGCCACGCTCGTACTCATCGAGCGTCCGCCGGCGGAGCCGGCGTGGCAGGGCGTTCTGGACCGGCTCACCCGCGCAGCGCGCTGAGCGGCTATGTTTGGCGCATGTTACCCATCGACCTTTCCGGCAAACGGGCGCTCGTCGCCGGCGTCGCCGATGACGGCGGCTTCGGCTTTGCCGTAGCCAAGGCCTTTGCCGAAGCCGGCGCCACCGTGTGTGTCGCCACGTGGCCGCCCGCCCTCACCATCTTCCTCAACCTGCTCGAGCGCGGGAAGATGGATGCCTCGCGTATTCTCAGCGATGGTTCGAAGCTCACGTTCGAACGCATTTATCCACTTGACGCCATCTACGATGCGCTTGAAGACGCCCCGACCGACCTGCGTGAATCGAAACGGTACAAGGATGTCGGCGATTTCTCGATCGGCGGACTCGCCCGGCGACTCACCGATGATTTCGGCGAACAGCCGCTCGACATCCTGTTTCATTCGCTGGCGAACGGCCCCGAAGTAAAAAAGCCGCTGCTCGAAGTGAGTCGCGCCGGCTATCTCGCGGCATCGAGTGCCAGCGCGTACTCGCTGGTGTCGCTGGTGCAGCGTCTTGCGCCCCTGATGCGCCCGGGTGGGTCGGCGTGCTCGCTCACGTACATGGCCAGTGAGCGTGCCATTCCCGGCTACGGCGGCGGGATGTCGTCGGCCAAGGCCGCACTCGAGAGTGATACCCGCGTGCTCGCCTTCGAGGCGGGTCGCAAGTACGGGCTGCGCGTGAACACGATTTCGGCGGGCCCATTCGCGTCGCGTGCGGCAAGTGCCATCGGCATCATCGACAAAATGGTGCGCTACTGCGCTGCGAACACACCACTCGCCGAAGCACTCACGGCTTCCGAAGTGGGCAACACGGCGGCGTTTCTCGCGAGCCCGTTGGCCAGCGGTATCACGGCATCGACCGTTTACGTGGACAAGGGCTACCACGCGATGGGCATGGCCGTGCACATCCCGACGGGTACCGAGCCGCTCGACGCGTGACGGGGACCGCCGGGCCGGCAGCGCCACACCCCACGTCGGAGAACACCTTGGCGTACAGCTCGGCGCACACCCCGGATAAACTCCCGGTGCCCTCGCCTCGAGGGCTCACGTTGCGTGTCCGGCTGGTGGGGATGGCGCTGCTGGCCTGCGTGCCGCCGGTGATCGTCGCGCTGTTGCTTCCCGTGCGCGACGGCAACGCGGCCCATGTCGCGGTGTTCCTTTCGGCGGTATTGCTGTCGGCGCTCGTGGCGTTCCATTCCGGGACGCGCATTACGCGACCAATTGTCCGACTCATCGACGACGCGCAAACGCTGGCCGCCGGCGTTACGGGGCATCGCTCGAGCATTGTATCCGGCGACGAGATCGGGATGCTTGCAACGGCGTTCAATCAGACGGCCGCAACCATGGAGCGACGCAACGCGGCGCTGGCGGACAACGAGCGCCGCTATCGTTTCCTTTTTGACTCCAACCCGTTGCCGATGTGGGCCTGAGACGCAGAGTCGATGGTGATTCTGGCGATCAACCAGGCTGCGGTCGACAAGTACGGCTACGATCGCGAGCAGTTCCTGTCGCTACGCATCGTGGACATGATCGATCCGATGGAGTTGCCGCGCTTCAGCAGCATGCGACTCCCCTTCTCCGAAACGCGACAGAACGCCGGGGCGTGGGTGCATCGGTCGGCCAGTGGCGAACGACTGGAAATGGAAGTGGTGACGACCTCATCGCGTCGGCTGGGGCGCGAGAGCTGGCTGTCGGTAGGCATCGATGTCACCGCTCGCCGGATCGCCGAACGGGCGCTGGCGCGCAGTGAAGAACAGCTTCGCCAGTCGCAGAAAATGGAGGCGATCGGCACGTTTGCCGGCGGCATCGCGCACGACTTCGGCAACCTGCTCACCGGGATGCTGGGCTATTGCGACCTCGCGCTCATGGGGCTCGCCGACGGCGACCCGACCCGCCGTGACATCGCCGAGATCCGTGCCCTTACCGTCCGCGGCTCCGATCTGACCCGACAGATCCTCTCGGTGAGTCGGAAGCAGGTGGTACAGCTGGAACTGATCGACGTGAACATCGTGGTTCGCGGCATCGACACGCTGCTGCGCCGGGTGATCGGGGAGCATATCACGCTCCACACCCGTTTCCCCGAGCGGGTCGGCACGGTGCGGGCCGACCCGGCACAGCTCGAGCAGGTCTTGCTCAACCTCGTGAGCAACGCGCGTGATGCCATGCCCGACGGCGGCACACTCACCATCGCCACCGACGGCGTGTCCGCCGATGAGATCGGTGCGCGTGCGCTCGATGCCTCTAAGGGGTGGACGGCCATTCGCGTGCAGGATTCCGGCATCGGCATTCCCGAGTCGCGACACACGCAGGTGTTCGAGCCCTTCTTCACCACCAAGGAGAAGGGAAGCGGTACCGGGCTTGGGCTCGCCCTGGTCTCCTCGATGATCGATGAAGCGGGGGGAGTGATCCGACTCGAGTCCACCGTCGGCGTTGGCACGACCGTGCACCTCTTCCTCCCTTGCGTCGACGAATGTGCGTCAATCATCGTCCCCGTTCAGGCGACGCCGGAGCGGCTCAACGGCACCGAAACCGTGCTCGTCGCCGAAGACGAGGAGAGCGTGCGCGCGATCCTCACGGGTGCGCTCGAGCGACGCGGCTACCGCGTGCTCACTGCGCAGGACGGCGAGTCCGCGCTGGCGATATCGCGCGCCTACCCGGGACACATCGACCTGCTGCTGACAGATGTCGTGATGCCGGGGATAAGCGGGCGCGTACTGGCGGAAAGAATCGAAGCGGTGCGCCCGGGGCTGAAGGTATTGTTCGTGTTGGGCTACACCGACGATGCGGTACTGCTGCGCGGCATTGCGTCCGACACCAAAACGTTTCTGCAAAAGCCGTTCACTTCGCTTCAGCTCGCGCGGCACGTGCGAGCCGTGCTCGACCTGACTGCGCGGGTCAGCTAGGGTCGCCGATGTACTGGATTCTGGTGGTGATGGGTGGCATCGTGGCCGTCGTTGGCGCACTTCTCGTTGGTGGGCTCTTGTCATCACCCTCGTACCGCGTGTCACGCACGCTGCTGTTGCGGACCACGCCCGTCGAACGTGTCTGGGCACTTGTGCGCACCGTGGACGCGTATCACGCGTGGCATGCCAACGCGCCATACGTGGAATGGGTCGCCGAGCAGCCACTCACTGCCCTTTCGTTGGCGCTGCGCGGTGACGATATGGCGCTGCGGGGTTCCTGGACGTGGTCGCTCTCACCCGTTGAGCGGGGCTCAAGTGTCACGCTCGTGGAAGCCGGGCATTCAGGAAACCTGATCGTGCGCTTTGTCCGCACACAGTTTTTCGGTTTCGGCGCTGGCGTCGACGATATACTGCAGGCGCTGGCCACCGCATGCGGCGAGGCCGCGGCAGCGGCGCCGTAGGGTTGCCGCAACATGTTGGCGTCACGCCGTGCCCATCGCGCGGTGAATCCCTGTTCAGGCGGCCGCTGAGGCCCGCTCACGGCGTCGCTCGATCTCCGCGGGAAGATCCGGCGTGGGTACAGCGACTCCTGCGAGATGAGATCTTCCATCATCGCGTCGAGCGGAATGTCTTCGGCGCGGATCTTCGCCACGACGTCGGCCGGAATGATCTCGATCAGCCAGCGGGCGCTACGGGCGGGGAGCGCGACGCGCACCCGTTCTTCGCCATCACGCACCACGCGACCCATCAGATTCCTGGCGGGCTCACCGGCCTTCGCCGGCTTTCCCGGTCCGAAAACGCTGCGCACCCAGGTGTACGGACATGCTGCCACGCGAGCGCTCCGCGACGGACTGCAGGGACTGCATTGAGTAGGGGCACCATCGCCACCGTATTGCGAGTATCGGCCCGGCCCGCGCGAAGTGAATCGATAAAACCACGCGGATGTACGCGGAAGCGCGCGGATGTACGCGGTGCGCTGTTTATCCGCGCGTTTTTTCGACAATCTGCGGTTGGCTGTGCATCAGTGTTCGAACGACGTTTCCCGTCGCGCGCTGGTGCGTGCAGATCGGCCGAGTGCACGCACGAGAAAGTATGCCACGGCGAAGGTCGCGATGAGCACGGCTCCGCTGCTGGGGATGGCCAGCCAGGCCAACGACTCCTTTGCGGCGCCGGTGCTACCAAGTCCAGGGGCACGAAAGCCGGCCAGCATCCAGAAAATGGCGTACCCCAGTCCGCCCGCACCAAGCGCGAGGCTCACAAGGCGTATTGCGGTGGCGCGCACGTCGAGCATCACAACGATCGCGATCAGGGCAACCGCCGACGCCCCGAGGCCGCCGGCGTGCAAATGCGCGCGTTGCATGTAGGCCCACGACTTGTCCACGACCGCCTTTGCTGCGGCATTGTCGCCGTTGTAGGTGGCGGCGAGCACCGCTTGGGCCGAATCCGCTAGTCGCGACTTGATGAGGTCTTCGTTGAGACCGAACACCGCACCGAGCAGGTAGCCGAACAGCAGGGTGCTCACCGCCAGCAGCAGCCCGGGAAGGGCCGCACGCAACGACGGGGTCAACGTACGCAGCACTGGTGCAGGTGCCGTACTCATGAACGTCTCGTGGTTGGAAAGAAAACGACTATCGGTTGACGGCGGCAAGTCGCCTCATGCTCAGTATACCCAGTGCCGGACCGATCGCGAGTACGGGAAATGCCCACTGCCAACCGATCTCATCGGCGATGAGGGGGATCAGTTGGATGGTGATCGTGGAGAGCAGAAAGCCAAGCGATAGTTGCAAGGTGAGCGCCGTCCCGACGGCATGTGCGGGGACGGTTTCGGTGACGAGGACACTGAACTGTGCGCTGTCGGCAATCACGAAGAACCCCCACATCAGTGCGAGCGGTGCCATGATCCACCAGCTTTGCCCCCATACTGCGCCGATGGCAAGCGCACACGCGCCGCTCAGCGCCATGGCGCGATTCACCAACGTTGCGCGACCGATCTTGTCGGCGACAAGTCCGCCCCAGATACATCCCGCGCCACCGATGGCGATTACCCCGAACCCGGTCACTGCGGCGATCGCCGCATTCTCCGACGTGCCGGTGCGTGCCGCGCGCGCGACGTCGTGCGCGGCCAGGAACGCGGGAATCCATGCCCAGAACGCATACAGCTCCGCCATGTGCCCCAGATATCCGCCGGTCGCCAATCGCCAGCGCCGTTCGTGCACGACATCGCCCACGCGACTCCACGAGAAAGGACGCGCAGGAAATTCGTACGGGCCGTCGCGGTAGGCGGCGAGTATCAGCAGCGCGGCGATCACGGCACTCATCGAGGAGAGCAGCGTGACAGACACGACGCCACTCCCGGGGATGGCCTGCGCGAGATACGGCGTGGCCTTTCCGATGGTAAGGGCACCGACCACCACGCCCACGGCGAGCCCGCGTCGCGCGCGAAACCACGTGGCGGCCATCTTCATGGCCGGCGGATACACGCCGGCCAGGCAGACGCCGACACACGCGCGCGATAAGAGCACGGTGCCGTACGAGTCGGTGAAACCCAGCGGCAGGTTCACCACGGCACCGGCGATCGCCGACCATGCGAACAGGCGGCGCGCCGGAATGATATCGGCAAGATTGAGCAGGGCGCTGATGGCTGTGCCAGCCACGAAGCCCAGCTGCACCGACGTCGTGAGCCATCCAACCTGCGACGGAGGCAAATCCCATCGTTGCGACAGCTCAGGGCCGACGGCACTGCCGGCAAGCCACAAGGTCATACCCAGCAATTCCGCGACGGCCAGCAGGGCGAGCATACGCCATCGCGCAGGATGTTGGTCCGGCGGAGGAAGGGGCTCGATGTACACCCTTCAACAGTGGCGGCCGATACTCCGGTTCGCCAGTGAAATTGCCAGCAACATTCAGTCGGTGATGATCGGATCCCCGTGCAACTGCAAAAGCCGCTGTACGGAGCTCAGGAGAATCTCCATCGTGAACGGCTTCTCCACGAAAATGCTGTGCGCGAAGTGTACCGCCTCGCTCGCCTGATCGGCGTAGCCCGACATGAAGACGACCGGCAGGCCGGGTTCCTCTTTGCGTAGCTGTGTTACCAATTCATGCCCCCCCATCTCCGGCATGCGCAGGTCGGTGACCACGAGATCGATCCGTTCGCGATGCTCGTGCCAGACGAGCAACGCATCGGCCCCGTGTCGTGCCTCCAGCACCGAATACCCCTTGCGTTCGAGCATGCGTCGCGCCGCCGATCGCACCGCGCTCTCGTCCTCCACGAGCAGCACCATCGCGCGCGACGACGACGGGGGGATTGCCGGAACCACGACGCGCTCGGCTTGCACCGCACTCGCCGCGACAGGAAAGCGCAGGGTGAATGCTGTGCCGGCACCGGGAGCACTCTGGACAGCAATACCCCCGCCGAACTGGCGCACGATGCCGAAGACGGTGGCAAGCCCCAAGCCCGTTCCTGCGCCGACCTCCTTGGTGGTGAAGAATGGTTCGAACACATGTCGCTGAGTCATGTCGTTCATGCCGTGCCCCGTGTCGCGCACGCGCAGCGACACCATCGGCCCCGTTGGTCCCTCATCGGCGGCGGAGCGTTGAGCCGTTGTCGGCTGATACGTGGTCTCGATGAGCAGCGAGCCGCCACGCCCGGCATGCCCGTGCGCCGGGGTGAGCATGGCATCACGGGCATTGACCGCAAGGTTCATCAGCACCTGCTCCATCTGCCCGCGATCGGCACGAATCATCGGCAGGTCATTTGCCAGATGTACCTCGAGCACGATCTCCTCGCCGATCACGCGCCGTAGCAGCTGCTCGGCACCGCGCACAATGTCACTCAGATCGAGTGACTCCAGCTTGAGCTCCTGCTTGCGGCTGAACGCCAGCAGCTGCCGCACGAGCGCCCGCGCCCGCTCGGTGGCGCTGGCGATCTCTTGCAGATCGCCCCGCACTGGACTGTCAGACGGCAGGTCGCTTTGTGCGAATTCGAGATTGCCCGCGATCACGGTGAGCAGATTGTTGAAGTCGTGCGCCACGCCGCCGGCCAGCTGTCCCACGGCTTCCATTCTCTGCGCCTGACGAAGCCGCTCCTGCAGCTGCTCGCGCTCGGTCTCGTCTTCCATCGCCCCGATCATCCGCACGGCGCGACCGCCTTCGTCTCGCGCGATATATCCGCGATCAACCACGTTGGCATACGTGTCGTCAGCGCGGCAGAATCGATACGCCTCCGACCAGGCATTGCCGGCGCCGGCGCAATCCACCAAGGCGTTGATGCCACGCTCCACGCGCGCGCGATCGTCGGGATGTATCTGCGCGTACCACCACTCGATCGTGCGCGGCACGCGATGCATGGGATGGCCGAAAACGCGTTCCACCCCTTCACTCCAGTGCAGCGTGCCGCGCATCACGTCCCAGTCCCAGATCGCGTTTTCGGTGGCGCGCGCCGCGAGGGCGTACCGCTGCTCGCTGTCGCGGAGGGCGACGAGGGCGCCCTCCCGTTCGCTCTCCGCACGCAAACGCTCCGTGATGTCGAGCGCTGTTCCGAGGAGACGGATGGCGTGCCGCTCGGCACCCGCGCCCGCGAACAGTGCCCGTCCGCGCACGGCGACTATCCGTCCTTCCGCATTCGAATGGCACACCCGGCACTCTGTCCCGAACTCACCGCTGCCCATCGGGTCGAGCGCGGCCATCAGCAGCTGGTGCGTACGCTCGCGATGCGTCGGCTCGAGCAACTCCAGAAATCCGTCGTAATCGAGCACGGTTCCCTGCGCTACACCAAAGATGTGACAGGTCCGATCGTCCCAGAGTACGGCATCGCGTCCGCGGTGCCAGTCCCACATCCCCACGCCGGACGCATCGATCGCGAGCTCGAGGCGCGCCTGCTGATCGGTCCGCCGATCACCACCTCGGCGGCTCTCGACCAAGCGGTTTGGCTCCTGGCTGCTGGAATGCGCGGTATTCATGACTGCGGCAAACGTTGCAAGAAGGGTGCGGGAATGCTATGCTCCCGTCCGCTTCACCTCGATCGCGGGAAGGCCGTGCTTCTGGCGAATCGCGTCGATCGGTGGCAACAGCGTTTTCCAGGCCGCGCGAAGCTCTACGAGATACACCCCGAGCTCCTTCGTGAGGAGGTCGAACACCTGTTTCGACTGCGTCGTCGGCCGCGCCTCGGTGCTGCCGACGACGCTCGCCAGCGCCGCGATCTGGTTGTTCACGCGAATGGGATAGTTGAGCGGATCCTGCGCACTCTGATTCTTGACCTGATAGATCTTCGCTTCCAGTTCGCCGATGCGCGCGTCGAGCGCTTGGACGTGCTGCGCGTACTGCGTCGAATCCGACCCGACTTCCGCTGATTTCGCCGTCGCCTGTGCGCGCACGTGCCGCACCGTGCGCACGGCGTCGTTGGCATCGGTGGTCCGGTCGCGGATCTGCATGAGCAGCGTGTATTGGGCCACGAGATCGGCGGGGGTGGCATCGGTGCGCGGATCCTTCTTCACAACGAACGTCTCGTTCTGGACCACCGCTCCGTCGACCACCAGCCGCGCGGAGTAGGTGCCGGGGAGAATGAGCGGACCCGTGGTACCGGCCGACCAGAAGATCATGCCGTCGAAACGCGTGGCGTCGGATTCGCGCATGTTCCACGCGAACGTGTTGAGCCCCGCGCGGTTGGGGAGACGCGGGTCGGCAGCGCCACCGCCTCGCTGAGGCAACGCATCCTGCTCCATCCGCTCTCCGTTACCGGCTGCTGCCGCGGTGTCTGCCGCCGTGGATGGCGCTGTGGCTGCCGGCTTGGGCGTGGTGTCATTGCTGAAGCGGCGGATCGTACGTCCGGTCGAATCACGGAACTCGAGCGTCACCGTGCGCGCCGGCTGCGTAAGCCAGTAATATACGATCGCTCCGGATGCCGGGTTTGCGCCTACCGGTGACGCACCCCCAGCATTACCACCACCACCGCCCCCGAACGTCACGCGGTACGTTTCGCGCGGCACGAACAGGTGCGCGGCCTTCGCGAGCGTCTGCGGCGTGAGTTGGCGGAGCACGCTCAGGTCATCCATGATGTAGAAGGAGCGTCCATGCGTGGCTATCACGAGATCGCCCTCCTTCACGGCGATATCGTGCACCGGCACGATCGGCAGGTTGCGCCGCAGCGACATCCACGTGCTGCCATTGTCGAGCGAGGCGAACACCCCGCGCTCGGTTCCGGCGTACAGCAGACCGGCGCGCGTCTCATCTTCGCGGAGCACGCGCGTGAACTCGCTGGCCGGAATGCCACTCGCCTGTCCGCTGCCGTCGATGCGTATCCACGTGCGACCGTAATCCGTGGTGCGGAAGAGATACGGCTCCTGATCGTCCACCTGGAAGCGATTGGCCGCGACGTAGGCGACCCCGGCGTTGAAGCGCGACGCCTCGATGCTCGAGATGCGCGCCCACTCACGCGTTTTGAGCAGCGGCGGCGTGATATTCGTCCATGACACGCCGCCGTTGCGCGTAATGTGGACGAGCCCGTCATCAGTGCCGGCCCAGATCACGCCGCGCGCGATCGGCGATTCCGCCACGGCGAAGACGGTGCCGTAATACTCCACGCTGGTCTGATCGAGCGTGATCGGTCCGCCCGACGGGCCGAGGGTACGCGGATCGTTGCGCGACAGGTCCGGGCTGATGGGCGTGTAGCTTTCACCACCGTCGGTCGTGCGGAACAGCACACTTGATCCCACATACAGCACGTTCGGATTGTGCGGGCTTACCACGATCGGGAACGTCCACTGCATGCGATATTTGGCATCCTTCGCATCGTGCCCCATCGGATTGAGTGGCCACGGATTCACATTGCGCTCGAGCCCCGTGCGCATGTCCTTGCGCGTGAGCACGCCGCCGTAGCTGCCGGCGAATATGATGTCGGGGTTGTTCGGCAGCGCGGTCACGAACCCGGACTCACCGCCTCCGGCATCGTCCCAGTCTTCCCGCGTGAGGCCGCCGTGATTACGCGACGGACCGCACAACGTGGAGTTGTCCTGCTGCGCGCCACACACCTTGTACGGGAAGTGATTGGTCGTGGACACATGATAGAACTGCGCCGTGGCGTAATCCTGCTCCGTCCACGTGCGGGCACCGTCGATACTCACGTTCGCGCCGCCGTCATTCGCCTCGATCATGCGCATCGGATCGTCGGGCGCAATCCAGAGATCATGCGAATCCCCGTGCGGTGTGCGCCGGTTGCTCCACGTTTTTCCGCCGTCACGCGATACCTGAAACTGCACATTGCTGGCGTATACCACGTCGGCGTTCTTCGGATCGGCGTAGATCTTCGTGTAGTACCACGCCCGCTGGCGCAGTTTGCGCTCGTCGTTCACGCGCGCCCACGTCACGCCCGCATCGTCGGAGCGATACACACCACCCTCGTTGGCTTCGATCAGTGCGTAGAGGCGATTGGAATTCGCTCCGCTCACGCTGATGCCGATGTTCCCCCACAGACCGGTCGGCAACCCCGGGTTTTTTGTCAGCTCGGTCCAGGTATCGCCGCCATCGATACTCTTGAACATCCCTGAGCCTTTCCCCCCCGACACAAGCATCCACGGCGTGCGATGCGCCTGCCAGAATCCGGCGTACAGCACGTTCGGATTATTCGGATCCATCACCAGGTCGGCCGCGCCGGTCGAGTCATCACGGAACAGCACCTTTGTCCAGCGCGTGCCGCCATCCTTCGAGCGGAAGATGCCGCGTTCGGCGTTGGGACCCCACACATGTCCCTGCGCGGCGACGAACACGATATCGGGATTGGTCGGATGCACGCGTATTTTGGCGATCTGGCGCGTGTCATTGAGGCCGATGTTGCTCCACGTCCTGCCGCCGTCCGTCGTCTTCCACATGCCGTCGCCGTGCGACACGTTGCCGCGAATCGCAAACTCGCCACCGCCCACGTAAACGACATCAGGATTGGAGGGCGCCACACCGATCGCACCGATGGTGCCGCCGAAGTGCTTGTCGCTCATCGGCGTCCAGCTGATGCCGCCATCGGTGGTTTTGAAGACGCCGCCGCCCACGGTGCCCATCCAGTACTCTTTCACGCGGGCGACACTCCCGGCCGCCGCTACCGACCGGCCGCCACGGTAGGGCCCGATTTCCCGCCACCGCAGCGCCGACAGCACCGCTGTATCGAACGGCGCCGCCATCGGGGCCTGCGCCACGGCGGCCAGAGCCGCCGAGCGCGCGGCTGCAGTGCCGCTACGGGTGGCCGGACGGGTCGTCTGCGCAGACGTGTTCGACGCTGACGCAACGAGGGAGAACAACGCGGTGGCACAGGCCGCCAGGCGCGGAATGGATCGCTTCACGACGAAACCTCCAAAACAGGATAAGAGCGGATCGCGACTATCGCCGCGATTCTCTCGGGTAGCAAGAGACAAACGAAGGCCGGCACCGCCCTGTTGAAACCGAGCGCCGGACCCTCCCATACGGGATAGCGAAGTGATATCATTTCGATACCATTCCATCCCCAAGGAATCCTGCACTGTTTCGAGAAGTCGCAGTTCGCCCCAATCCCGGTGTCCCTGCGCTACTCCTCGTGCTCATGGGCACCGTGAAGAAGCCCGGCCTCTGGTTCGCCAACCCTTTCATCATCGGGGCAATCGTCGTGTGAAAAGTCGTCGATTCCGCCGAAGCAATCTTCGAGGTGAACGATTACGTGCAATACGTCGCAGTGCAAAGCGAATCGGCGCTGCGGGCGCTGGCGTCGGCATATCCGTACGATGCTCATGGTACCGACGAGGCTACACGCAGCACCCACACCGCCAGTCTCCAAGGGACTGGTGGAAGCGCTGCACGACCGGCTGGCCAGGGCCGGCGTGGCCGCTATCGAGGCGCGCATCAGCCACCTCGCTCATGCGCAGGAGGTCGCGGCGGCAATGTTGCAGCGTCAGCTGGTCGGCGCCATCGTCGCGGCACGTCAGATGATCGTGGAGGGCGCCGTGGGGATGGTGGAAATGGCGCTTGCCGCGCTGTCGGAGAAGCAGAGTGTCACGCTCGACGACGAGCGGAAGGCGGCCATGGTGTCCAACCTGCTGGTCGGGCTCTGCTCCGACCGGGCCGCCCAGCCGGTGATCAATACGGGTCCGTTGTACTCGTGAGTTTCTGTCATGGCCGAGCGTAAATCTTTTCTCATCCGGGTGGATCGCGCGCTGCTCGACGCGGTGCAGCGGTGGGCGAACGATGATTTGCGAAGTCTCAACGGGCAGATTGAATTTCTGCTGCGGTGCGCCCTCCGGGACGATGGGCGCGTGGCCAGGAGCGATAAACGCTCCGAGCCCTCCCCCGACCGGAGACCTGATGACGGTCCTGGCTCGGGATAACCTTCGCCGAGCCTGGACCGATGCGAACAGTCGCTGACCTCATCCCCGCTGACCGCGCCACCACCACGCTCGTCGCGCGGCCGATCTCCCGCGCACTGGCAGTGCTGTCGTTGGCGGCGGCGGCGGTGCCGGCACAGACGCCGGTGCATTATGTCTATGTGCGCGGTGCCGTCGACACGGTCGCCCGCGAGCAGGTCACGCAGGCGGCAAGCAGCGTGTGGGGCGTGCTGATGACCTCTGGGCAGCCGCGCATCGAGTGGGAGCAGCTGCTGCTGACGGCGAAGCCGACAGCGCTGCGGATGCGGGTCTTTACTGCCGACGCCGCACCGGACGCGCCTCCGATGCAGATCGCGGCCTTCGAGGTACGCGGCGATAGCGTCTACCTCGATGTGCAAGCGGGCGAACGGTCGGTCACGCGCGCCCTGGCGTCGCAAGCCGGCGCCCTGCCGATGGTCAACACGTCAGTCATTCATGCGGCGGTGCTGGCGTCGGGCGCGGCGATCACGGGACGCTCGGCACTCGCCGTATTTTTGACGTCGGGGGCGCAGACGATCGTCGGCACCGTGACGAAGCGGGCAGATACCGTGGTGTTTGTGCTCGCGGGTGAGGAGATGCGGATTCGCATGGGCGCCGACGGTCTGCCGCTCGACGTGAGCATGCCTGCGCAAAACATGCGCGTGGTACGTGCCGGCACGGTGCTGCCGAAGCTCGCGTCGATCGACTACGCCGCGCCGGCGACGGCACCGTACAGCGCCGACAACGTCACCATCCCGACCACCCGGGGTTACACACTCGCCGGGACGCTCACCAAGCCGAAGGGAAAGGCGAGGGTGCCGGTGGTGATCACGATCAGCGGCAGCGGACTGCAGGATCGCGACTCCCGCCTCCCCGGCGTCGCGGGGTACGCGCTCTTTCGGGACATTGCCGACACCCTCGGCCGGCGCGGCATCGCCGTGCTGCGCTACGACGACCGCGGCACCGGTGAGAGCGGAGGCACCGCAAGCCTGGCCCGCGCTACCAGCGCCGACTTTGCCGATGATGTGCGAAGCGTCGTGGCCTGGCTCAGAACACGCCCCGACATCGACGGCGCGCGTATGGTACTTCTGGGCCATAGCGAAGGCGGCATAATCGCACCGATGGTGGCGACAACCGACCCGCAGCTACGCGCGATCGTGCTCATGGCTGGGCAGGCGTATCCTGGCGCGCGCATCTCGATGCAGCAAAACACCGCGCTGCTCGACGGGCAGCTGGGAATGACGCCCGCGCAGCGCGATTCAGTGTTGACCTCGCTGCCGGCCGCGCTCGAAGCGGAGGGGGCGAAGAGTCCGTGGCTAGGGTTCTGGCTCACGCATGACCCTCTTGCTGCAGCGCGCCGCATTGCGCAGCCCGTGCTGATCCTGCAGGGGGATACCGACACCCAGGTCTCGCCCGAACAGGCGGACAGCCTCGCCTTCACGTTGCGTGCGGCCGGAAACAGCCGGGTGACCGTGAAGCGCTTTCCGGCCACGAACCACCTGTTCGTGCCGGATAGCTCCGGTGACTTTGCGCGCTACAGCTCGCTCACGGACACCGGCATACGCAAGACGGTGCTGGGCGCCTTGGCCGACTGGATCGCGCGAGTGGTGCAGTGACGTCGCTGCCGCGTTTGCGGGGTACTGGATTCTCTTTACGGCGTGCGGTGCGCGAGTGTGTAAACTCGCGCGGGGTATTCGCGTTTGCCTTCGCGCTCACACAGATGACTTGCGCACGTCGGACGCGCTGCCGACTTGACCGTTATAGAGGTCGCGGGCATGCCGGACGCGCGCGGCTGGCCCGGTTTTCTGTGCCCTCCGCGCGCGTTGGGAGTGTCAGGTAAATGGCGGCCCGTGCTCAGCGCTGCGCGACGCGCCGGCGGCGCATCACGCCGAGCGCGACCAGACCAGTGGCGAGAAGTGCATAGGTGCCCGGCTCCGGGACGGTGGACGTCAACGGTGGCGGCTCGCTAAAGGAGGAATTGTCCGTATCGGCGATAAACTGGTACGTGCCAATGCCGAAAGTCGAGGTGAAGTTGAGCGTCAGCTGCTCGAAGAGATCCCCCACGGGGAGAGCGCCGCCGAGACCGACAATGTTAGCGTACTCGGCTGTAACACCGCCCATGAACGAGCCTCCAACGGTGTTGACCTGCGTACCCGTGGCAGATCCCGCCGTTCCGGTGCTGCCCTCCAGGATATCGAACAGCGTGCGTCCCGGCGCGCCATTCAGTCGAATCGACGTCAACGCCAGATTGCTGCGGTTGTCGGCAGTCCACACGCCGTCGAACGTATTAGCCGCCGACTGAAAAGCGAGGCTGAACGCACCTGACTGCACGCCATGTTGCCCAGCTCCGAGGTCGCCCCATAGTCCGAAGCCGGTAGTGCCGTCGGCGAACGTCCAACGCACTTCCATTCCGCTCATCTGTGCACCGGTCGTTGCGAATCCGGTGAGCGCTGGCGTGCTGAAGGGCGTGCCGGGCACGGTGGTTACCGTTTGCGCGCGTACCGCACTCGGCAGCGCCGAAACGCCCAGGACTGCTGCACCGATTATCCATCCTGCGTATTGCAAGCGAACCCCCGCATCGTGGAAGACAGCTCATCCAGAAAACGCCGGCAGTGACAAACCCCGGATGAGTGATCTGGGGCACAGCAAATTACGCACCGGCCTCCATGCATCACGTGGCTTCCCAACCGTGATGCACGCAACCCCAACGGAGACTTGAGGAAAACGGACGGTCAAACGGAGTGTCAAGCGGACTGTCAAGCGGATCGGCGCCGGGAGAACCCGTCGGCTCGCCTACACAACTGAAGCGTTGGTGTTACAGGGCGATGCACCTATGCCACACGGGATTCCGAAGCAACGCTGATCATCAACGGCTCGCCGGAGGGCCGCGGGGGAAATTTCAGCGCATGCAAGGGCTGGAGCGTTGAACAACCTGTGGCCCGGTCGGACCACGATCGGGTACGTCTCCCTCTCGGCTCCTGATGCATCCATTTATGCGCTACGCCCCAGCTTCCCTGATTACGGCCGCGCTTCTGCTTGGCGCCTGCGTCAAACCTGCGCCGCCCCTCGCACCGGTGCCCGATCGTGGACCGGCGAATACGACAGCCGGTGCCGGCGGCGCGCGCCCGGGGGGCGCCCCCGGCCGCCAAACCGCTTCGCCGGTCGGCGCATGCCGCGGCGGAGCGCA
>JBBSCJ010000033.1:0-26209 GCA_038250435.1 Gemmatimonadales bacterium
AGCAGCACGTACTTCTGTCCTTTGATGAACGTGCGGTCTTCGCGATTGGTGAGCCGTTTGTATTCCGCCTTGCGTACCGTATCCATCGCGTCGTTCAATTGCCGCAGGACATGGAACGTGTCGTACAGGATGGCGGCCTGCGGGGCATGCATCTCCGTCGCCTTCCGAAACGCCTTTCACATATGCATCGCCGCTAATCGAATCTGGCTCGTGCGCTCGACGCCGAGGTGGTCGTAGAACATCGCCATGCTCGCCGCTGACCGATCCGCACCGCCAAACCAGATTGGCCGTCTCAACTCAAGATCGCTCACGATGATGCGATAGACGTGCCCTTTGCGAATCGCAATCTCATCGATGCCAATCACGGCGGGCGCCGGCGCGCCCGCTACGTCGAGCTGCGCTTGCCTATACCGGTGGTCCATCGCGTTCACCGTGTGCCAATTGAGCCGCAGATCCTCCGCCACTTCCGTGATCGACACTGCTTTCCCACGTACCGCGCAAACCGGCGTGTGTAATGAGGATTTTCCGACAGCGAATCGAGATGCGCTTGCTTCACGCCACCGCACGTGTGACACGCGACGCGACGCAGCTCGAACTCCAAGCGCACATGCAACGTGTTGCAGGGCAGATCGCGTACCTGGCGCACCCGCCGATCATACCACGTCCGACAGACCGCGCCACAGGCGCCGCAGACCGTTTTGGGGGGCGCCGGTGGAGGGTGACGACCACCGCGTCCGGATCCGCAACGGCCTGGCGTACGGCCCGCGCGGGTGTGAACCCAGGGAACCAATAGGCGTCCCGCAATTCACTCGCGCACCGCTGCTCAACAGTCATTTACGAACTTTCTCGCCGGCCGCCCACCACGCAAGAGCGTTTTCCCCTCGCAAATAGCGACCTCAGACCGCGACGAAACCGCTCAAACTACCCACACGAAAGCACGAAGCGCCACAATAGACTTTCCCACACGGCGTCTCAAAATCGTTGACGGATTATCGCGCTCCGCGCGGCGTTCGCGACGCACTATACGAAAGCGGCTGGCGCACCGACGCCCGTGTGGTCTCTCTTCAACGGGAATCGTGGCCGGTCGGCGGCGGCGCGGTGCGGGAGTCCGGTGAGCCCTGACGCACTGCGCCGTCCGATTCCAGCGTAGCCGCAACTTCTCCACCCACCAGTACTGCCAGCGCGCTGATGTAGAACCAGATCAGCAGGACGATCACGGCGCCGATCGCGCCGTAGACACGGCTGTAGCGCCCGAAGTTGGCGATGTAGAACCGGAACAGGAGCGTAGCCACGATCCAGAGGGCACTGGCAACCGCGGCACCCACCAGCGTTTTTTTGCCGGAGGGCGTCTCGTTGCCGGCGGGGAGAAACGTGTACGCAATCCACGCCGTGCCCGTGATCAGCAGGAAGCTCAGTGGCCAGCGCGCGTACGACCACAGCGTCGACAGTCCGAGATGGCGAAGCCATCCTTCCGTGGGAATGATCGCGGCAGCGCCAAGCACCAACAACACGGAGCCGACGGCCATGACGCCGAGCGCCAGCAGGCGACGTTTCCACCACGGGCGCTGCTCCGTCACGTCGTACATCGTGTTCAGACCGCCCGTCAGGGAGGCGACGCCGCTCGACGCCGCCCAGAGCGCGAAGATCACGCCGAAGGACAGGGTGCCCGGTCGCCGACGGTCGGTGACCTCCTGAATCAGACTGCTCACGAATTGCCACGCGTAATCCGGAACGGTCGTCCGCGCCGCCTGCGTGATGCGGTTGAACGCCGATTCGCTGCCCAGGATGCCGGTCACGGCCAGCAGCACGAGCACCAGCGGAAAGAGCGACAGAAGGATGTAGTAGGCCATCTTCGCCGCTTCGCCGGTGAGATCGTCGGCGCGCGCATTTCTGAACGTGTCGCGCGCGATGCGCCACGCCTGATTGGGAAGCGTGTGTACGGGCGAGTCGCTCTCATGCGTATCCTGCATCCCTGTCTCCCGATGCGTTTGCAGGTACGTACGCAAACGACGCTCCCACGCGCCCAAATACAGTGCTGATCCCAGATTATCGGCTCGATCGGGCCAGCCGATCAGGTCGTGGCACTGCTTCTGCTCTAGAGAACGCCAGCGGCCGATAACGGCCAAAGCGACTTTCGCCAACGGAGCTACAAGTGGGACAGCAGTGGATGAAGCAGGAGATTGGACGGCGGCGGATGATTCCGCCGACCACACAGGAATGCCTACTTGTACTGTTGAGCGCCGCCGGGCTGATGCTGGCCGGATGCAAGGAGCGACAGGCCGATACCGCAATCACCCCCGGCTGGGCGCCAGCGGTTGGCGACGCCGTGATGCATGTGCCGGCAACCGCGGTGGTTTCGGCGATTGGGGCGCAACTCGTCTCGGGCCGCCCTGCCACGATTCCAGCCGAACGCTGGAAGCATGTGCAGCGGCTGTACACGACGTACGGTAACGTGCCGCTCTGGCTCGACAAAGATGGATTCCATCAGGCGCGAAACAAGGCGTTGCTGAGCGCCGTGCTCGACGCGAGAACGGACGCGCTCCGCCTCGATGCCTATCCGCTTGGCGAACTCGTGACGGCCGTGGGGGCGGTGCGCGACTCGAAGCGGCCAACCGCCGAGCAGCTGGCGACGGCCGACGTGCTTCTTACGTCGGCGTATGTCGGGCTCGCGGAAGATCTCCTTGCCGGGCAGCTCAATCCCAAGTCGCTCGCGGCCGACTGGCACATCGCTGCGGGCCGCGAGCTCGTTGACAGCGCCGTCGCGCGCAGTCTGCGCGATGCGCGCCTCGACTCCGCCATCGCGCGCATGCGACCGCGCGACGCGGATTACGACGCCCTGCGTCGCGCGCTGGTTCGCTTCCGCGGTCTCGACAGCGCCGGTGGATGGCCGATCGTGCCGGCGGGGAAGTCGCTCAGGGTCGGGCAGGCGGACCTGCCGGCGCGGCTCGCGGCGCTGCGTGAGCGACTGCGGATCGAGGGGTTCGGCGCAGAGTCCGACAACGCACAGAAGTCTGTCGGTGCCGTGTACGATACGGAGCTCGCTGGCTCGGTCGCGGCCTATCAGGCGCGGCACGGCATTGTCGTAGACAGCGTGCTCGGCGAAGCAACCGTGGAGTCGCTCAATGTCCCGGCGCGGTATCGCGTCGCGCAGATCGCCGCGAATCTGGAACGCTACCGGTGGATGCCGCGCTCGTTCGGCGAGCGCTTCATTCGGGTGAATGTCCCCGCCTTCCGTCTGGAGGCGCACGACTCGACCGGGATCCTTGAGATGAAAGTGATTGTGGGCGAGGAGTACGAGGGAAGAAAGACGCCCGTATTCGCCGACTCGCTGGAGACCGTGGTATTCCGTCCGTACTGGAACATCACACCGGATATCCAGGCGGAGGAAACGGCGCCCAGAATCGCCGCCGATCCGGACTATATGACGGCAAACGAACTCGAGTACTTCGAGGATGGCGGCGAGACACGCATCCGACAGCGGCCGGGGTCGAAGAACTCACTCGGGCTCGTCAAGTTTCTCTTCCCGAACGACTACAACATCTACCTGCACGACACGCCGCAGGACGAGCTGTTCGCGAAGGACGTGCGCGCGTTCAGTCACGGCTGTATCCGGTTGGAGAAGCCCGAGGCGCTGGCGCAGTGGGCTTTGGGCTGGGACGCCGGCAGGGTGAACACCGCGATGCAGAACGGCAAGGACAACGCGTCCGTAAAACTGCCACGAAAGATCCCGGTATTCATTGTGTACGCGACTGCCTACGAGCGCGATGGGCAGCTGTACTTCGGCAACGACCTGTACAACCGTGACGATACACTGGTTCAGGCGATGTCGCAGAGCCTTACGCCCGGTGTTGGCGCGCTGCGCAGTCTCGACGCACTGCGGAAGCTCGTGAAAGACTGACCGCTGCCGCATCCGCGACGCCTGGCACGCGCTCGACGGCTCGCCAGGTACGCGAATCGGGCTGCCAACCTCAACCGCTGCTCGAATCTTCGGCACGCATTTCGCCCGACGTGATGCAGGCAAGTGTCATGGGTGCAAATCACGGGCAACCGCGGCTGCGATCTGATCTCGCATGTGCGCTCTCCACGAGCGCGACCGCCGCGGGCTAGCTCACAAAGGGGAGGAGTAACACGATGGCCGAGATTCGAGTGGAACGGAAGGAAGGCAAGGGATGGATGTGGGCACTGCTCGCACTGATCGCCCTTGCATTTCTGGCGTGGTGGTATTTCAGCCAGAACGACATCGATGTGTCGGTCGCTACGACCGACAGCGCGGCGGCGACCTACGACATCGGTACGGTGCCGCCCGCGGTCACGCCGGACCGTGGCGGAGTCGACGATTTCCTCGCATGGGTGGCGAACAGCGACACAACGCGCGCTGCGACCACCGGTGATATGAGTCACGAGTACACGGCCGCCGGCATCAAGCAGCTTGGGAGTGCCATCGCGTCATTCGCGCGTGGTGACTCGCTGAGCGGCACTGGCGCAGATGAACAGGTGAGCGCCCTCAATACCCTCGCCGATCGCCTGCAAACAGAACCACAGTCGCTCAAGCATGCCAACCTCGCGCAGTCGGCGTTCGCGGCGGCGGCACAGCTCCTCGAGGACATGCAGCGGCGCAGCTTCCCGAACGCGAGCGCACAGGTGGGCGCGGTACGGCAGGCCGTCAACGGAGTCAGCAAGACACGGCCGCTGCTGGAGCAGCGCGCGGAGATCAAGCGGTTCTTCGCCAGCGCCGCTGATGCAATTCGCGCGTTCCGCTGAAGGTGCTGATCAGGTGGCGGCGCCACCGAATCAAAATCGCGTGGTGTCGACACGATCAGATCTTCTTCGGAGGGAAAACTCATGAACGCAGAAAGCAGCATCGGCGCTCAGCGTACGCCACTGCGTGACGCGGCGTCGCCTTCGCACCGCTGGCGGCGGGCGCTCTGGATAGCCATCGCTGCCGTGGCGGGATTTCTCGTGGGCTTTCTGCTGCAGTACGCGCGAGTAAATAGCGCGCAACGGCAGATCGCGGAGTACTCGGCCGCGCTGCAGGGGGCTCGTCTCGAGGCGACGTTGAGCGCGGCGGTGATCGAGGCACAGAGCGGTCGCTTCGATGTGGCGCGTCAGTATGCGAGCGACTTCTACACGGGACTCCAGCGTCGACTGCTTCCCATCGTGGATGATGCGCCACAGAATGATGTGCGCAGCATGCTGGCCGGGCGCGATTCGATCATCACCTCGCTGGCGCGAAATGATCCTGCCTCGCCCGGCATGCTCGGCGGCGTGCTGATACGACTCCGCGAGACGGTCCGTCGTGCCGCGCTTGATGCGTCGAACATGCCGGGCACGCCCTGACCAACCCGATGCCTCCCATTCGACCGGAGCGTCGGCTGGCCGTCGCGACGGCGACCACGGTCGGCCGCGACCTGGATGGTGGACCGGATCAGCGGCGGGCGTGGGCGCGCGTGCGACGCATGTCCCGCGTGCTCCAGGTGTCGGTCGCCGGCTTCTATGCCTGTTTCCAGCGGCCGGAGCGCTGGCGTGCGGTGATCGACGACGTGTTGATGGCCCACCTTCGGATCGCGTTCGTCGACAGCGGCGAGACCTCCGGCGCGCCACAGGTTACCCTTGCTGCACCGCCGGGCCGCGGCGGTAGAGGCGTTGCCCGAGGGTGACGACGCCCACCGCCACTCCACCGGCGATGAGACCGACCACCGCAGCGAACACCGCGTTCGCGATAGTCCCCAATAGCGCGCTCTGCGCCGCGATCGGCGCTTCGAGCAGCGCCACTATGTGCTCGATAGGGGGCGCGCCGTGGACGATGATGCCGCCGCCGACAGCGAACATGGCGGCCGTCCCGACCACCGACAACGTCTTCATGAGCCACGGCGCGGCGCGGAGGATGCCGGTCCCGATCGCGCGGGGCACTGATCCTTCTTTCTTATGCAGCTGCAGTCCGAGGTCGTCGAGCTTGACGATCCCGGCCACCAACCCGTATACGAGCACCGTCGCGCCGATCGCGACGAAACACAGCACGAGTACCTGCTGCACAAACGGTGCGGTCGTCATGGTGCCCAGCGTGATCACGATGATTTCGGCGGAGAGCACGAAGTCGGTGCGCACAGCGCCCGTGATTTTCGACTTCTCCAGCGCCAGCGCGTCGTCACGGCTCAACTCCGGCCTGGCTCGAGCAGCCTCGGCGGGAGAGCGCTCCCCGGCGGGCTGGTGCAGCAATTTATGGGCGACTTTTTCGAAGCCTTCATAGCAGAGAAAGACCCCGCCGATCACCAGTAACGGCAGGATCGCCACCGGCAGGAACGCACTGATGGCGAGGGCCGCCGGCACCAGGATCAGCTTGTTGACGAACGACCCTTTCGCCACGGCCCAGACCACCGGGATCTCGCGATGGACACGCACCCCGGCGACCTGTTCCGCATTCAACGCGAGGTCATCACCCATCACGCCGCTCGTTTTGCCGGCCGCCACCTTCGTGAGCACGGCCACGTCGTCGAGCATCGCTGTGATATCGTCGATCAGCAACAGCAGACTGGATGCCGCCATATCTAACGTGACTCGGTTAAAGAATGGAGCGCGCGTGATGGATCACGGATCACGCACGAATCTCCCGGCCGACGGATTCACGGAGCTCGGCGTTCGGTGTACAATACTCCGATACTGTCCCCCATCCCACGGTCATGCGTACTCTGCTCCCTGCCCTCGCGGCATCGCTTACGGCGGCGCTCGCTTTCGCCTCCGCCCTCCACGCGCAAGTCGGAATCACCCCCAACGGTGCCCGCCGCGCGTCGCCCAGTACCCGCGCCACCACCGAGGTGATCCTCACCCTCGTGGATACCGCCGCACAACGCGCTGCCGGCACGCCCGCTCTGATTCGCATCGAGTACGGTCAGCCCCACCTCCGCTCGCGCCGGATCAACTCCGACAGCCTCGTGCCATTCGACGAGGTGTGGCGACTCGGCGCAAACGCGGCGACGCTGCTGACGACCGATGTGGACCTGTTGATCGGTGGACAGGCGGTACCCAGAGGACGCTACGTGCTGCAAGCGCTCCCCACGAGCGCGGGATGGACGCTCATTCTGCAGCGCGAAACCACCGGCGCGCTAACGGTGCTGCCCACTGCGTACAACGCCGCCAAGGATGCCGCCCGCGTGGATCTCACCGCCACCACCCTCAGCACCCCGCTTGAGAGCCTCAGCATCTGGCTCGTACCTTCCACTGCTCCGGGTGCGCAGCGCGGCGACCTGCGCATCGGCTGGGGCACGGCGCTGCTGCACACGGAGTGGGTAGTCCGTTAAAGACGCCGACCGGCCGTCAGTGCATCGGCCGGAGGTGAACGGCCGTATCGGTGTGCTGATGAAATGACGCCGCCACGCCATCGCGAAATTTCCAGACGTGCGCAAAGGGGGCCGTGAAGCTCTTGCCGGTCCCCTTGTAGGTGCCGCTGTACTCGCCCAGTGCCACTACCGTATTGCCTTCAGCGACGAATTCGTGCGGTATTGCGGAAAAGCCGTCCCACTCGCCGCCGAGTTTCCTGAAGACATTCTGCAGCACCGCATCGGGACCGATCGACACGCCGCCGTAGGGTCCACCGGCCGCTTCGGTCCAGTGAATGTCGGGCGCGAACGTGCTGAGCACCCTGGGAACGTCTCCCACGCCAAAGGCGGCGTACAGTTCGCGAAGAGTTTCTGTAGGCGTGGACATAGATGCTCAGTTCCGGAAAAGGATGAGACGACAGCGAAGGGCAAACATGGCTCCGCATCGTGGCCCAGTCCATAGTGGGTGCGGCGGCTACCAGTCGGTGGGGCGATAGTCTTTCAGAAACTGTCCCCAGACATGCTCACCCGTGGACATGCCGGCAATGATCGGATCCACGATGCGCGCGGCGCCATCCACGATGTCGAGGGGCGGATGAAACCGATGGTTCGCCACCTTGCGCGCCGCCAGCTCCGCGACGTCTTCGTCGGTCACCCAACCGGTATCCACGCTGTTCATGTGAATGCCGTCCTGCTGGTAATCCGCCGCCGACGTCCGCGTCATCATGTTCAGCGCCGCCTTGGCCATGTTGGTGTGCGGATGACGTGTGGTCTTGTTGTTCCGGTAGAACTGCCCTTCCATCGCCGACACGTTCACGATGTGCTTGTCACGGTTTGCCGTGCGCCGCATCAGTGGTTTCAATCGCGCATTGATGATGAACGGCGCGATCGCATTCACCAGCTGGACCTCGAGCAACTCCACACTCGGCACTTCATCGAGCAGCAGCCGCCAGGAATTCCGTGCGCGCAAGTCGATCTGCTGCAGATCCTGATCCAGTTCGCCCGCGGGAAAGAGCTGCATATCGGCCTGCACATCGGGCTGCACCTCCTCCTGCAGCAACGGTACCTGCGACAGCGCCGCCGCGTGCGTGAGCCCGAGTCGCGCCGACAGCAGCGGATGTGCTGACGGACCGGACACACCGGAAGCGTGCTCGCCGCTCCCCGACTGACGGCCATCGCGCCACGCCTCGTACGTCCCCAATACGCGACGCGCGCGCGCCGGCAGCGCCTCGCGCGCCGCCAACTCGGTCTCCATCATGTGCGCATAGAACGCCGGCGGCCGACGAACAGTCTGGCACGCGTTGTTGATGACGAAATCAAGGCGCGCTTCAGTGTGCAGGAGTTCGCGACAGAACGATTCCACGCTCGGTGTGTGCCGCATATCGAGCCCGAACAGCTCGAGCCGATCGCTCCACTCGTCGAAATCCGGCTCGGCCGCATAGCGCAGCGCAGAGTCGCGAGGGAATCGCGTGGTTACGAGCAGGCGCGCCCCGCAGCGCAGCAACTTGAGCCCTGCCTGGTAGCCGATCTTCACTCGGCCGCCGGTGAGCAGCGCGGTGCGCCCACTGAGATCCACAAGCTCGGTGCGCTTTGCGAAATTGAGCTCCGCACACGCCCCGCACATCTGGTCGTAGAAGTGGTGAATCGTGGTGAACTTCTGCTTGCAGATGTAACAGTGTTGCGGCACCGCCGCGTGCGGAGTATCCGTTGGCGGAGCATCCGTTGGCGCGCTGCCTTGCGAGAACGCCTTCTCCGCCGCACGCTCCACCCGAGCCGCGCCCCCGTCGGACAGCCGATAGACGTTCGGTGTGGTGAACACGGGACGGCGGCGCAATTCGCGGATACCGGTCTCGTGCAAGACACGCTCATCACGCGCAGCCGCCTGCGCTTTACGAATTCGTGTCGTGGCCTTCACCATCGAGCGCCTCGCCTTTGCATCGGGGTGAAACACCCGCGCGACGGCATCGAGAAGCAGCCGCCGTTCGTCAGGCGGCAGCGTCACCAGAAGCGATCGGTCGTCGCTGAGGCGCGTCAGGAGCGCCGTCGCGTCATGCACTGCCAGGCGAAGCGCGTCAGTCTCCCGGCGCGCGGGAACGGAGTCAGGCGAAGGGTGGATCACGGCGGTTCGCGGTTCTGGAAAGGCAGTGGATGGCGCGTCGGCTCCCGCAATGTCGCCGGAACGCGCCCCCGCCGTGAAGGGCCACCCTGTCGCGTTCCGGAATGGTGCCGCACATTGAGAGATGAACAACCCACAGATTACCCCCGGAAACCCGCGTCCCCGGGCCGGACGTAGCCGCGTGCTGCCGCTGGCTGGTGTCGTGGGCGCGGCGATGGTCGTGCTCATGGCGACACGCCGTACCGATATACTGGCAGCGCAGGATACGACCCCCGTCTTCACCAAAGACGTCGCGCCGATTCTGTACAAAAATTGCACGACCTGTCATCGGCCGGGTGGCCTGGGACCGTTTTCGCTCATGGACTACGACGGCGCAAAGGCGAACGCCGGCGAAATGCGTGAGGCCGTGGCGTCAGGCATCATGCCCCCATGGCATGCCGAAGGTACACACGGCGTCTTCAGCAACGACCGCCGTCTCAGCGCGATCGAAAAGCAGACGATCCTCCGGTGGGTGGACACAGGAGCCAGGCAAGGAGATCTCACGGCGCTGCCACCGAAGCCGGTGTACGCCGACGGTTGGGAGATCGGCAAACCCGACGCCATCGTGACGATGGCCGAGGCGTTTACGGTGCCGGCGCGTGGCACGGTGGAGTATCAATATTTCGAGATTCCCACAAACTTCACCGAAGATCGCTGGATCCAGGCAATCGAGTTCATGCCCGGCGCGCGGGAAGTCGTCCATCACGTGCTCGTGTACGCGAAGTCGCCGCCAGTGGCAGGCATTCGGGGCACGCGGCAACCCTTCAAAGGCAAGCCCGAATACGAGACGCCCCCTGATCCTCCCCGTGTAGACAGTGCGCATCCGCCACCACGCCACTTGGGCACGCTGATCGGCGGCACCGCCCCGGGCACCAACGTCATGCGCTTTCGCGAAGGGACCGCGCTGCACCTCCGCGCCGGTACGGTGCTCACGTTTCAGATGCACTACACCGCGCATGGGCATGAGACGCCGGATCGCACCAGCGTGGGTTTCCGCTTCGCCTCGGGAGCGCCGGAGGAAGAGATCCGCATGAGTGCATTCATCAACGGCCGATTCGTGCTTCCAGCCGGAAAGAAAGATGTGGCCGTGACCACGGAGCTCGAGCCCACCGAAACCATCCGGATCTGGGGATTGCTGCCGCATACCCATCTGCGCGGCACCGGGTGGAAGTACACACTCGAACGCCCCGACGGGACGTCGGAAGTCGTGCTCGACGTGCCCCGCTACGATTTCAACTGGCAGACGTACTACTTCTTCGCCAAGCCGCTCGAAATGCCCGCAGGTACACGACTCGTGTCAACCGCGTGGTACGACAACTCGGCCACCAACCCCTCCAACCCCGACGCCAGCAAGGACGTGCGATGGGGCGACCAGACCTGGGAGGAGATGCAGTACACCGGCTTCCTGTACAGCGTACCGTCTAATGGTCCTCGTCGGCGCGAGGGCGAGCGCCGGTAAGGCTCGTGATCAGTCGCTCGAGACGGGGAAAGAACCGAAACTTCACCAACATGCCGTTGCACCACCCGAGCGCGATACAATAGTTGGTGACATACGGCGGGTCGTGATGCCGGGCGTGCTGCTGGTGGCTGAGCAGTACGCCGCCCGATTGCAGCCAGCCGATCACGCGGGGCGGATGTCGCATGTGCGCCCACTGGTGCACTTGATTCGTGGGGAGCGTAATGCTCGCGACCGCCACGACGAACAGCAATGCGCTCTGCCCGGCGGCATGTTGCAATGGTATGGCGTACGCCGACGCCAGTACTGCGGACACGATCGTGGCGACGTCGCCGTTCGTGTCGATCCAGTGCCGACGCAAAAAATCCGCCGGGTTCACGTGATGTACACGAAAAGGGTGCAGCAGCCGTTTGCCCAGCACAGGCATGGTGGCACGCCCCCAACTGTCCGCCGCCCAGTGCACGATGCCGGAGAGCAGGTCGGCGACGCACATGCCGAGCAGCAGCACCGGAAGCACCCACCACACCATCCCTCCCAGCGCGGACAGCAGGCGCAACGCCTGCGCCACGATGAGCACCACCGCGCCGATGATCGACAGCAGCGCAATCGCTCGGGTAAGCACGCCGGGTGTCTCGAGGACCGGAAATTCGCCCGGTGCGTCGTGCGGCGCGCCGTGTCGCACGGAGCGATGCTCGTGCATCGGGTCCGCACCGGTCGCGCGCGTCAGCGGCCGGACTCCTGCACCCTCTCCGTTTTGCTATGTTTTACCGGATGCAGCAGCTGTGCCGTGAACCCGGCCGGGATCGGGTGTCCGACAATCCCGTACCCGGTCGGCCACGCACCGTCGGGGCCGTAATAAGTACCGAACAGTTTGTCGATGAACGGGAAGTGCACCGCAAAGTTGCGGTCGATCGCTTCTCTCTCGATCGCGTGATGCCAGTGGTGAAAGCGCGGCGTCACGATGACGTTCTCCACCCAGCGCGGGAATTGCCACGACACATTCGCGTGGATGAACACCGCGTGCATCGACACGAATACGAGATACGCATACAGCGGTCCGGTGGCAAACCCGAGCACGAACAACGGCACGAAGGTGAGGCCGCGTGTCAGCACGATATCCACGATATGGAGGCGCGAACCGGCCAGCCAGTCCATCTCGGTGCTCGAGTGGTGCACCGCGTGAAACGGCCACAGCCATCGTGAACGGTGAAAGACGCGGTGCACCGTGTACTCGGTGAGATCGGCGACCAACATGCACCCGAGAAACTGCAGTACCGCCGGCTGAGCGCGCACGCTCCCCTGAATCGCCGGATGTATCGCCCAGGAAAAAAACAGCTGCGCCGGCATCAGCGTGAGAAGCGTGGACACCTGCACCAGCAGGTGACTCACGAAGAAGTACACGGCGTCGGTGCTCCAACCGGAGCGGAACACCGACTGCCCCGTGCGCAGTGGCCACAGTTTCTCGAGTGGCACGAACACCACGGCCAACAGCAGGAGATTCAGCAGGAACCAGTCGAGACCAAGGTAGGCCGGCGTGGCGGGCACCGCTCCGTGGTACGGTACGTTGCCGCCGCCGGCCAGCGCGGCGACCATGGCAAGCGCGATGCCGGTGAAGCCGAGCACTTTCCGCTGCCGCAGGAGCGCGCTCAGAAAGCCCAGCAGAAACGCCGCACCGATCACCAGCTGGATGCTCGTGCGAATGATCGGCATCGGCAGCCGCGCACGTACGTCGGGGCTGGTGAGCAGCTCCGGCACATAAAAGCACACCACGGCGCCGAAGGCGATGGCGCCAAGAAATACCGAGACAGTCCCGCTGATCCAACCAGAGCCAGGTTGCGTTGGCTCATCGTCGCCGAACACGCGACGGGCCGGGGCATCAAGACTCATGGCATCAGCCCTCGCGGTGCTTCCACGCCTTGTACTCGGCCGGCAGGCACGTGGCGCATGGGCGATAGCCGGCCGCAATCGCGGTGGTTTCATCGGCGAAGAAGACGCGCTGCTGCGCGTACAGCGAACCGTTCTGCAGGGCGCGACGCGCCTTCTTGCAGTCGAGCCGCCCGTAGCGCCGCTCCTTGCGGTATCCACCGAGGGTGCCGGGAATGGTACTCGTGACCCGCGCGCCGTCGGCGCCCACCAGCTGATACAGTTTCGTCGAATCCATCGGTACCCTGTCCGTCCACTGAAAGCCCGTCTTCACGCCTGATGGCGTCACTCGTGAAAGATACTCGCCGGGCGGCCTTCTCGGGGGATCATCCCTGGCGCCGCTGTCGCAGTACCTCGTCGACCGCGAACGCCGCCCAACCGGGCGATGACTCAGGCACGGACCTTTACGCGATACGGTACGCTGAACGATTCTTCTTCTCCCAGCTCCGGATGTCGTCGAGCGCCGTGCGGTCCTCTGCGGCGTAGCGCCGACGCGTGGCATCGGTGGTGCCATCATCCTCGACGGCAGCAAGCAACGTGGCCATCGGGATACGCCAATGCTGCCATCGCGAGAAGTATACCGGCGTCTCGCGCCACGACGTGTCGCCGCCGCTCCTTCCCGGCTCCTCGAGCGGTTGGTTGCCCACCGCCGTTTTCGCGAATAGCGGCACCGCAGTGCACAATCCGGAAGTCGCGTCGACGCCCACCAGGAGAAACGTGTGCACCTCCCCCACCGCGCGGTCGCCTTCGGCACCGATCTCGGCGTTCGTGCGACTGTCGCGCGTTTTGCGCAGCCGCTTGCTGTCGAGCTGCAGCACAAGGCCGGGAGTGACTTCAGCGGGTTCGACGGTCATGACTGATCGGAAAAGGCGAGGCGCAGACGGGTTTGCGGGAAAGATATGTCGCCGACCACCCAATGCCGCACCACAGACGCTCAGTCGCCCTGCAACGCGGCACGCAGGTCATCCACGGCGGGGACCGCAGCGAGCGCCAGCAGCAGCAGCGCCAGCGGAACGGTGGCCACGTACCCCAACGATTGAAAGCCCAGCGCCCCCGCTACGCCGCCCGCGAAGAAGGCCACCACCAGCAATAAAAGGATGCGCACCCGCACCCGGTCGGCCATCACGGGCTCCAGATCTGTGTGCGTACGGCGGTTCACGTACAGGTATTTACCGAGCTCGATGCCGATGTCCGTGACGATGCCGGTCACGTGCGTCGTGCGGATCACCGCATTGGAGATCTTGGTAATGACGGCGTTTTGCAGCCCCATCATGAAGCATAGCACCACCACGGTGAGCGGCACGAACGCGCCGTTGATCGCATCGAGTCGGGCCCCCAGTACGCCGAAGGTCAGTAACAACAAGGCTTCGAGCAGCAGAGGCAGGGCAAAGGCGCTGCTCCAGCCCCGCCGCCGCGCGTAATTGATCATGATGGCCGTTGTCGCGGCACCCATGATGAACGACAGGAGTGCACCGGCGCCGGTGAGGAACACGGTATGCTGCCCGAGCACCAGCGCGTCGGCCATCTCGGAGACGATGCCAGTCATGTGCGACGTGTACTGCCGGACGGCGAGATACGCTCCCGCATTGGTCGCTCCCGCGACGAAGGCGAGACCCGTGCCCAGATGGATATTGTCGCGTGTGGAGCGGACCGTTGCCGTGAGTCGGCGCGCGTACGCGACTGGCATGCGTGCGCCCTAAAAGGGTGCGGGACAGTGAATGTGCACGGGCTGTCCGCTTCCGGGATGCGTAAACCCCAGCGACTCGGCGTGCAGCAACAGCCGCTCGCCATACTCGGGCGCCGCACGACCATACAAGCGATCGCCGAGGATCGGCGCATCGAGTCCGCAGGGATGGGCGGCATGTACACGCAGTTGATGGGTGCGCCCGGTGTGCGGCACCAACCGCACCCGCGTACGCCCGCTAGAACGCTCGAGCACCTCCCATGACGTCTCTGCCGGCTTGCCGTGCGCTGCGTCGTGGATCTGTCGCGGGCGATCGTCGATATCCACACGCAGTGGCAGCTCGATGCGCCCGGTATCGCCTCCCACGTCGCCGTCCACCCATGCCACATACTGTTTCGTGATCGCGCGAAGGGCGAACAGGCGCTGCAGCGCCGAAAATGTATCGGCGTTCTTCGCCGCGAGTACGATTCCCGAGGTATCGAGATCGAGTCGATGTACCACCAACGCCCCCGGGGCGTCGGGATAGCGCGCGCGCAACCGCGTCGCCACCGAATCGCGCAGCAATCCACTCCGCCCCGGCACGGAGAGCAACCCGCTCGGCTTGTAGACCGCCAGCAGCTGTTCGTCCTCGTACAGCACAGTGGGCTCGTGGCTGGCGCCCGTCTGAGCGCCGTAAACCGGTGGCGATTCGACCGGCACACCGCGCAACATGTGCGTCAGTATCGGTGGGCACTTGCCGCGACAGGCCGGATAGAACGACCCGGCACGGCGATCACCCGTGACCGGCGATGCGCCCCACCAGAACTCGGCCAGCGCCAGTGGACGCAAGCCGAGCGCGTAGGCGTGGGCGAGCAGCTTGGGCGCGGCGCAGTCACCGGCACCGCCAGGGGGTTCTGCCGGCGCGAACAGCTCGCGCAGCGCACGCACGTTTCCGTACGCGTCGGCAAAGTGATAGGTGTCCTGAATCACGCGCATCAACTCCCGTGATCGGGACGCGCGCACGTCGTCGAGCGCGCGCACCGCCGACACATCGTTCGCGATCCGTTCACGCTGCGCCGCGAAGTGGCGCATCTCCGCTTCACCGGGAATCCAGACGCGATCGCGTTTCACCGCGTCAAAGGTCGGAGGTGACCAACCGGCAATCTCCCAACCACCGTCCACCATGCCGGAGAAGGCCCGCAGATAGCCGATAATGTCATCTGCCGCAGCGACCAGCAATACACCGAACATCTTGCCGTTCCCCGGGTCGTTCAGTCGCCACTCGTGCACGGCGGCGGACTGCAGCGCGTCCATCGTTTCCATCGCCGCGCGACGCGCGAGCGGATGCACGGCACTCCGATCGAACGGGCTGGGAAAGCGCGATGGCCATTCGCTGGCGGCAGGCGTGGATGAAAAGCGAATCACAGCAGGTGGGAGAGCCGTCGCCACGCCTCAATCGCCAGGTATCCGTTCACCACGAATAACACGAATGCCGGGAGCGTGAGCAGCACACCATCGCGCATCCGCAGCCGCACACCCACGCCAAGCAGCATCAGCACCGTCAATCCCGTCGCGGCCGCGATGAACAGCGGCGGGGACCACAGGCCGATCAGCAATCCCGCCCCTCCGCACACCTCGAGTAGCCCCGTCAGGGTGCGGTATTTCGCCAGGCCGAATCGTTCGAACTCCTGCACCATGCTCTCCCCTGTGAGGCAGCTCACGCCGTACAGCAGAAACGACATTCCGGAGCACACGGCCAGTAGGTGAAAGATCGACATCTATGCCGACATCGGTCTGGACATCTATGTCACGGCACCGCGTGCCACGACCACGACATACACGCTCAACAGCAGCAGCACGAAGGACGGGACGTACCTGGAGACCGGGTGCCGTACCTTGTAGTGAAAATACTGCGCACTCAGCATGAAGAAGGCGATCACCGCCGCTGAGGGCACGACGAGTGCCGGATACCGGATACCGGCGACCAACAGCGTCGATGCGGCGATCTTCGCGGCGCCCACCATATTTCGCACCATGTCGGGCAGGGCATATTCGCGGAATTCGCGCTCCACATTGTGAAGCCGCGTGACCCATACGAAGAACACGGACGCGGCGATTGCGAGCTGCGCCGCGATCAGAAAAGTTCCCATGCTTTATCTAATGCGGGCGACCCACGGATTGGTGCCCCAGGATCCTCTTTTTTGTGAATTCGCGTTATTGTTCAGCAGTGAGTCAGCAATCCCATCAACGTAGCCCCGATTGGAGCCTTTTATGGACGGAAGTGCGGTCAGGAGCGAAGGCGGCAAGTGCCCGGTGATGCATGCGGCCATGCCGAAGATTACCGTGGCTGGTGGTCGGTCGAATCGTGACTGGTGGCCCAACCAGCTCAACCTGGCGATGCTGCATCAGAACTCTCCGCTCGCCGATCCCATGGGCGCGGCGTTCAATTATGCCGACGCCTTCAAAACGCTTGACCTGCAGGCCGTCAAGCACGACCTGTTTGAGCTGATGACGCGCTCGCAGGACTGGTGGCCCGCAGACTATGGCCATTACGGCCCCTTCTTCGTGCGCATGGCCTGGCATAGCGCCGGCACCTATCGCACTGCCGACGGTCGCGGCGGCGCTTCGTCGGGCACGCAGCGCTTTGCCCCACTCAACAGCTGGCCCGACAACGGCAACCTCGACAAGGCCCGCCGCCTGCTCTGGCCCATCAAGCAGAAGTACGGCAAGAAGATCTCGTGGGCAGATCTCCTGATCTTCGCCGGCGACTGCGGCATGGAGTCGATGGGCTTCACGCCGTTCGGCTTTGCCGGCGGTCGCGCGGACACGTGGGAGCCTGAGCAGGACATTTACTGGGGCGCCGAAGCCGAGTGGATGGGGGACAAGCGGTACACGGGCGATCGTGAGCTCGAGAACCCGCTGGCCGCCGTCCAGATGGGGCTCATCTATGTGAACCCGGAAGGACCGAATGGCCAGCCCGACCCCATGGCCGCCGCGCGGGACATCCGTGAGACGTTCGCCCGCATGGCCATGAACGACGAAGAGACGGTCGCGCTCATCGCCGGTGGGCACACTTTCGGCAAGGCGCACGGCGCGGGAGACACGGCGCAGGTCGGTCCTGAGCCGGAAGGTGCCAGCATCGAGGAGCAAGGATTCGGCTGGAAAAACGCGCACGGTACCGGTAAGGCCGGCGACACGATCACCAGCGGCCTCGAAGGGGCGTGGAAGTCCAACCCCACCACCTGGGACAACGGGTATTTCGACACACTCTTCGGCTACGAGTGGCAGCTCACCAAGAGTCCGGCCGGGGCCCACCAGTGGACGCCCACCGACCCGGCGGCCTCGACCACGGTGGTAGACGCGCACGACGCCTCCAGGCACCACGCGCCGATGATGGCCACGACCGACATCGCGCTGCGCACCGATCCGGCGTATCTGGCGATCTCCAGGCGCTACCATGAATACTTCGACCAGTTCGCCGACGCCTTCGCTCGTGCGTGGTTCAAGCTCACGCACCGTGACATGGGTCCGAAGTCGCGCTACCTCGGTCCGTTCGTCCCGCACGAAGCGCTGCTTTGGCAGGATCCCATTCCTGCCGCGCACCATGGCCTGATCGACAGCGGTGACATCGCCGCCCTCAAGGGCAACCTGCTTACGTCCGGGCTCACGATTGCACAGCTCGTGTCCATCGCGTGGGCATCCGCGTCCACCTTCCGCGGCTCCGATAAGCGTGGTGGAGCGAATGGTGCGCGCATCCGTCTCGCTCCGCAGAAGCAGTGGGACGTGAACCAACCGGCCAAGCTGACCCGGGCGCTTGAAATCATCGAGACGATCCAGAAGGCCTTCAACGATGCTCAGTCCGGTGATACCCGCGTCTCGCTCGCCGACCTGATCGTGCTCGGTGGCTGCGCCGCGATCGAAGAGGCCGCGCGGCTAGCCGGCTTCACGGTGTCCGTGCCGTTCACGCCCGGTCGCATGGATGCGTCGCAGGAACAGACGGACGTGGAATCATTTGCGGTGCTCGAGCCGATCGCCGACGGCTTCCGCAATTATCAGACGGTCGCGTATACGGTATCCCCCGAGGAGCTGCTGGTGGACCGGGCGCAGCTGCTGACGCTCACCGCGCCGGAAATGACCGTGCTGGTGGGTGGTCTGCGTGCGCTCAACGCCAATCATGGCGCCACGAAGCACGGGGTGTTCACGAACCGTCCCGAGACGCTCACGAACGACTTTTTCGTGAACCTGCTCGATATGCGCACGGTGTGGCAGCCGATCTCCGACAGCAAGGACGTCTTCGAGGGGCGCGATCGTGTGACCGGCGACGTGAAGTGGACCGCTACGCGCGTGGATCTCATATTCGGCTCCAACTCGCAGCTTCGCGCGCTCGCTGAGGCGTATGCGCAAGACGACGCGAAGGAGCAATTCGTGCACGCGTTTGTGCAGGCCTGGACCAAGGTGATGAATCTGGACCGCTACGATCTCGCCTGACGCAGGGGAGTGAACTATCGGTCACGCGCCGGCGTTGAGGACGTGACCTCTCTGGAGCAGTGGAAAACATGCGGTATTCGGTGGGCGTCCTGCTCGTCACATTTCTCGGGTCGCTCGCGGCGCTGGGAGTCTTCCTGTGGTCGATGTCACGCGGTCTCTTCGGCGCGGGAGAAGCGGCCGGACGCGTCATCTTCGCCGACCGTGAGATCGGACTCGTCGAAGAGCCGGCGTCGGCCACGGGCGCCACCGAAGATCGCCTGCAGGAGGTCATGAATCGCACGGGGCACACTGGCGAATTCGCCGTGCTCACCGTCGAGGAAGCGAACGAACGCGCCACGCTCGATGCTTCCAGCCGGCTTCCGGTACTCATCGCGCTGACCGGTGCGGTCGTGTGGCTCGTGATCGCCTCCGCGTTCGGCGTAATGGCCTCGATCAAGCTGCACGCCCCCGATTGGCTCACCGAGCAGTCATGGCTCACCTTCGGTCGCATCCGCCCCGCGCACCTCAACGCCGTCGCGTACGGCTGGTGCTCACTGGCCGGACTTGGCATCGCCATCTGGCTGTATCCGCGACTCCTGCGGACCCCGCTGGTCGGCAGTCGCACCGCCGCCGCAGGCGTGGCGCTCTGGCTTGTCGGCGTCACCGGAGGCATCTGGTCGATTCTGGCCGGGCGCAGCGCCGGACTGGAGTGGCTCGAGTTCCCGTGGCAGGTGGACATCCCCCTGTTTCTTGGCGGAACGCTCGTCGGCGTCGCGCTGCTGCGCACCCTCAGGCGCCGCACGGTCCCGCATCTTTACGTGTCCGTGTGGTACATCAGCGCCGGACTGTTGTGGCTCCCCGTGTTGCTCATTGTGGCCAAGTGGCCCGGTATTCATTTCGGTGTGCAGCAGGCGGCGATGAACTGGTGGTTCGGGCACAACGTGCTGGGCCTCTGGTTCACACCACTCGGGCTCGCCGCCATCTACTACTTCCTGCCGAAAGTCCTCGGCAAGCCGATTCATTCCTATCACCTCTCGCTGGTAGGGTTCTGGACGCTCGCCTTCTTTTACAGCCAGGTCGGCGGACACCACCTGATCGGCGGCCCGGTGCCCGGCTGGCTGGTCACGCTTTCCATCGTGCAGAGCATGATGATGATCGTGCCCGTGGTCGCGGTGGGGGTGAATCAACATCGCACGGCCTACGGGCATCTGTCGGCGCTTCGCTACTCGCCCACGCTGCGCTTCATCGTGGTGGGCGGCATGATGTACACGCTCGCCTCGATCCAGGGCAGCATGCAATCGCTGCGCGTGGTGAACACCACCACGCACTTCACGCACTTCACCGTCGCCCACGCACACCTTGGCCTGTACGGTTTCTTCTCACTGGTGATGTTCGGCGCGATGTACTTCGTGATGCCGCGCGTGCTCGACTGGGAATGGCCGTCGAGTCGTCTGATATCCTGGCACTTCTGGCTGGTCCTCGGCGGATTTGCCGTGTACTTCGCAGGGCTCAGCATCGGCGGGTGGCTGCAGGGGTTGTACATGCTCGATCCGTCGCGGCCATTCATGGATTCCGTGCTGGTCACCCAGCCGTATCTGGTGACGCGTACCGTCGGCGGATCACTCATGACGCTCGGGCATCTCGTCTTTGCGTCGCACTTCCTGTGGATGCTCACCAAGCGAGGCATCCGTCGCGAAGGAGCGGCGCTCCTTCGTCGTCCGGTGCCGGTGCCGGTGCGCGAACCGGTCGGCACAGCGCCTGCTCGGGGCGTGCCGATATGAAGATGCGTGACGGAGAAGTGAGCGTGATGAAGCTGGCCACGGGGGCGATGCTCATCATGGCCTTCGCCAGCGGCGCGCTGGTGTTGCTACCGTATCTCACGTTGCGCGACGTCCCCGCACCCGAAGGGCTGGTGCCGTACACGGCGGTGCAGTTGCAAGGTCGGCAGAGCTATATCGCCAACGGCTGCATCTATTGCCATTCGCAGCAGCCGCGGGATCCAGGCGTGGCGCCCGACATGGCGCGAGGCTGGGGACGCCCCTCGGTGCCGGCCGACTACGTGTACGATAAGCCGCATCTGCTTGGCACGATGCGCACCGGGCCCGACCTGCTGAACATCGCGGTGCGGCAACCGAGTCGGGACTGGCATCTGGGGCATTTATATCAGCCGCGCGCCTACTCTCCGGGTTCCATCATGCCGGCCTTCCCCTTTCTCTTCGAGCGGCGGCCTGGCACCGCGCTTCCGGGCGAAGTCACGGTGACGTTGCCGCCTGCGTACGCGCGCGACGGCGAGCGGATCGTGGCAACACCGGAAGCGTTGGCGTTGGTCGAGTACCTGTTGTCGCTCAATCGCACGTATCCCGTGGTTGCCACGCCGGTATCGCCATGAACGATCGTTTCCGGCAGCAGCCGCGCGAGCGCGAGTACGACGACCCCGACGAGGCGGTGCGTCCACTGCCACGACTGTTCTTCGTGCTCATCGTGGCGATGGTGCTGTGGGCCACGTGGTACATCCTGGCCTCGCACGACAGCAGCGACGCATCGCGCGGATCGCTCATGTTGGGTGACCGGCGAACCGTGGCAGCGCTCGCTGCGGCGCCGGTGGGCGCGGTGGATGGTGCGCAGCTCTTCACCGGCAAGTGCGCCGCCTGTCATCAGGCCAGCGGGCAAGGTGTCGCGGGCGTCTTTCCTCCTCTCGTGGGTGCGGAGTGGGTCACGGGCTCGCCGACGCGACTCGTCCAGATTCTGCTGCACGGCATTCAGGGCGCCATCGACGTGAAGGGGGTGTCGTACGACGGCATGATGCCGGCGTGGAAGGCGCTCACCGATGCGGAGATCGCGGCGGTCGCCACCTATGTGCGCTCATCGTGGGGAAACAGTGCGTCAGCGGTCACCGAGGCAACCGTAGCAACGGAGCGCGCAGCCACGGCGGCCCGGAACGCGGCGTGGGCCGGCGGCGCCGAGCTCCTGGCGAGAGAGTGATGCCGCCGTGGGTGCGCGCCGCGAGCGGATCGGCGATCGCGCTGCTGGCGGGCGCGGGGCTGCTCGCGTGGGCCACCGATGGCTTTGCGGTGCTCACGACCGATGCCGCGCGGGCCCGGTCGGTTGCGCGCGCGCCGGTCATCGTACCGGTGGTCGCGGTTCGCAACAGTGCCGGTGTCATCCACGATGTGCTCGCCGACAGATTGTCCGGGACTGACCGCGGCAACCGCGCTGCCCGCACGAACGGCAGCGCCGATCCGGCAGCGCGCGCCGTGATCGTGGACTTCGTCTACACGTCGTGCACCACGCTCTGCTCGGTGCTGGGGAGCGTGTACCAGGAGCTGCAGCGGGAGATCCTTGTGCACGGTGCGCGCGATCGCGTTCGCCTGCTCACGGTTTCTTTTGACGTGGCAGGGGACACCCCTGAACGCCTGGCGCGATACGGGGTGATGCTCGGTGCCCGCGCGGATATCTGGAATCTGGCGACACCCACCTCGATGGGTGCGCGCGATACGCTACTGCGAACGTTCGGTGTGCAAGTCGTGCCAGCGGGAAACGGGGAATGGCAGCATAATGCCGCCCTGCATATCGTGAGTCCACAGGGCAAGCTCGTGCGCATTGTGGAGATAAATGATGTTCGTGGCGCGCTGGCAGCGGCGCTGGCGGCGCGATGAATGGCGTACGCCTCCCGTTTCTTCTGCTCCTGCTGCTCGCCCTGCCGCCGTTGCGCACCGCCATGGAGTCGAGGATGACGGCGCATATGCTCGGACAGATCCCGCTGCTCCTCTGGGTGGGATGGTCGCTGGCGTCGCGCGTCCACCACACTGTCGCGCCGCGCGTGCGAGCATTCAATCCCGGCGGTGCACCCGGACTACTGCTCGTGGCCGCGATGACCGCCGCCCTCATGATCCCCCGAGCGCTCGATCTGTCGGCGACCTCGCCGATGATCGATGCGTGGAAGTTCGCGCTGTTGCTGCTGGCCGGCGCGTTGCTGCGATGGTCGTGGACGCAGGCGGGTGCACCGGGGCAGGCGTTCTTCGTGGGGAACGTGACCTGGATGATGGCCGTCGTCGGCGTACTCCTGCGTGACGCTCCCGCTCGTGTGTGCACCAGCTATCTCGTGCAAGATCAGCGCGACGCCGGTACGGGACTGCTCTGCGCCGCCGTGATCATCGGCGTGCGATGGGTGGTTGCGTCGATCGCGCTACCGACGGACTCGGCTGGCGCAATACGCGAGCATGCACATGCCAACGCCACTGATGAGAGCGCAAGCGCGACGCCATACGTGACGCATTGACACGCGGGGAAAATCCGTGGGCACAAAGTACGGGGCACATCGCGTTAACCGGTAGAGCACATGGTGTACGGGTTTGTCACCATGACCGGCGCACGTAGCCACGGCGCCACCGTGTTCCTCACGACGAGACGTGCATGATATACATGTCACGTCAACCCGTGATTCTGCCGTTACCGGGAGTATTAGAATGTCAACCACCGCCACACTTCACGATATCGTTGATACCGCCGTTGCCGCTGGCAGTTTCTCCACCCTCGTTGCCGCCGTAACGGCAGCGGAGTTGGGTGCGACGCTCAAGGGCACGGGCCCGTTTACCGTGTTCGCGCCGTCTGACGACGCCTTCGCCAAGCTCCCGGCCGGCACCGTCGAGAGCCTTGTCAAGCCGGAGAACAAGGCGAAGTTGGTCGCGATCCTCACGTATCACGTGGTGCCGGGAAAAGTGATGTCGAAGGACATCGCCGGTAAGACGCTGCAGGTGAAGACGGTCGAAGGGTCAGAGATCGCCATCGACGCGACGTCGGGCGTTCGTGTCAATGATGCCACCGTCGTAACCGCAGACATCGAAGCCACGAACGGCGTCATTCATGTGATTGACTCGGTCATCATGCCGCCGACGAAGGGCTGAGGCGAATACGGGTCTCGGCGGATAGCTCCGCCGCGACCCGCCGCCGTCAATGTCGTTCGTCACGAGGCGACGGCTGTACGCTGCGCATCGGGGAGCACAGCGCCGAAGCGCCTTTGGCGTTTGCGGAACTCTGCCATCGCTGCAGTCAATGCGCCGTTGTCGAAATCCGGCCACGCGACGTCGGTAAAATACAATTCGGCGTACGCGCTCTCCCAAAGGAGAAAGTCGCTCAACCGCTGTTCGCCTCCGGTGCGGATAAGCAGATCCACGTCCGGCGTCGGCCCATCGCGCGACGGCTCCAGCTGATGTGCAATGTCGGCGCGATCGGCGGCGCCGCGCGCTGCCGCTTGAACGATCGCGTCGCGCGATGAGTAGTCCACGGCCAGTCGCAGACGCAGCGTGCGGCCGAGGGCACTTGCAGCCGCCGTTGCCTGTTCGGCCGCCTCGACTGCACGCACGACCCGCGCAGGCAGCCGATCGCGTCGCCCCATCACTTCGATGCGCACACCTTGGCGGACGCACATTTCCGCTTCGGCGCGGAGAGACCGTTCGAGCAGTCGCAACAGCGCCTGCACTTCCGGACCTGGTCGCTTCCAGTTGTCGGAGGAAAAGGCGAAAAGCGTCAGCACGCCGATCCCCTGCTCCACCGCACTCTCCACGATCCGTCGGACCGCCGCGACGCCAGCCACATGCCCCGCCGCCCGCGGTAGCCCGCGCCCCTGTGCCCAGCGTCCGTTGCCGTCCATGATGATCGCGACGTGCACAGCCTTACCCTTCACGGACCCGCCGGATCAGAGATTCCATATGATCGAGATACTCGTCGAGTGCCGTGCGTCCCGCCGCAGTGAGCCGAAACTCCGTACGGGGTACCCGATCGACGAACGACTTGTCACACACCACGAAGCCGGCCTCCTCCAGACGCCGCGCATGCACGCTGAGATTGCCGTCGGTGATCTCGAGGAGCTCCTTCAGTTCGTTGAACGTGAGCGACGGGGCACCGGCGAGCGCGCTCACGATCGCGAGACGCACGCGCTCGTGAATGACCCGATTGAGCTCTACCGGCGTCTCCCGTGTGCGCGTTCCTGTCGGGCTTCGTCTCATCGAGGCCTTCCCCTTCCCGCTATTCACCGGGGGCTCTTCCCCTAGCGCATCCGGCTCGCGCCGCGCTGCCGCGTGCTTAGCCTCCATGCCGCCTCGCGATCAGTAGTCCAAAGCCAACGTGGAGACCGCCAAACCCGACAGCCATCCATGCGTCGCCCCAAGGCCGGGGCGTCGCGAGTGCCACCGCCCCCAACACCATGAAACCTGTGCCCATGAGCGGGACCGCTCGGACGGAAAACGTCCCGGCGGTCACGATCGCCGCGCCATACGACAACAGCCACACCCCGGGTAGTAATGCCGCCGCGCCATGCGCAAAAAGTGCCGCAGTGAGCAGCACCGCGACCGCTACCGGTGGCAGAAAACTGAGCAAAAACTTGCGGCCCGGCCCGGTGCTCAAGGACACGCGAGCGCGACGCGCTTTGCGCCAAAGCGTGACCGCGCCGATCAGCACGGCCAAACCCGCTGTTCCCAACCACACCAGCAGCCAGCGTTCGGGGGACGTTTGCACCGACGCCGGATAGGCGGCCGCACATGCCGTCGCTCCGATGGCTACCCCACCCCACCCAGGCACCGCCGTAAACGATCCCGCCCGCTCCATCGTCTTGCGAATGAAACGTAAGTCGTCCATCGCGCGCTCATGGAGCGCAATCGGCGGGCCGGATCGATCCTGTCGACGAGGGACGTTCATTCCGATAACGTTGCGTGGAATGAGCCCGCAGGTCAAGTACTTTACCGAGTAAAGCAACCATCGTTGCGACGGCAGGACGCTCGTCTGGCTCGATCCGCAGACGCCGGAGAAGGTCCGTTCTCGCGCTTCGCCATGTCGTCCGCCAACCTCGCCCCTCGAACCCACCGACCAGGACCAGCACGTCGTGGTGTTCGGCACAGCGACGCCAGCGGCGTCCATCGTCCGATGCGCGCCCATCCGACGGATGGGCATGACTCTTCAGGGGAACGGCGTATTCTACCCGCCGCGCGTATCGAGGTCGAGCGCGCGCGCGATGACGACAGCCTGTTCAACGGTGATCCCCGCGTCTCTCAGCGACGCGTTCACAGTAACGGATCGAGCGACGTGAGATCGCTGCCGCGCAGGTCGCACTGCGTCAGGCGTGCGCCACCGAGCGCAGCTCCGGACACCTCGCAGTTCCGCAGAGACGCGCCCTCGAGTCGGGTGCCGGAGAGCTCTGCCTCGCGCCGGCGCACGTCGGAGAAGTGCGCCGCGCGCAG
>JBBSCJ010000034.1:0-25275 GCA_038250435.1 Gemmatimonadales bacterium
ACGCGGCGTCGAAAGTGTCCGTGCGCGTCGGCCTCGAGAAAGATCCGAATAGACGCGCGGATCACGCGTTTCCGACTGGCACTCCCGCAGCACGCGAGGCGGCGCGCGAAGTAGGCCTGCACCACCGAGGCGCTGCGGTGTGTCGGCACCACTAGCTGGTGCGCGACCAACTCGGTGGAAAACCGGAGCCACTCGCGGAGGTGCTGGCCAATCACGGCTGGTCGGTACTGCTGACTGACGAGCGACTGCGTCAGCAGATCCATCCGGTCTTTGTGTGGTGAGGCGCGATAGGCCTCGCGACCGGCCAGGGGAATGAAGTGCTCAAACATGGGCCCCTCCTCGCAGCGGCGGATCACGCCACCGCCAAGAAGGAATTATGGAACGCTGCGCCAGCCATCCGCCCACCGCACGACCAGCGCGCTCAGCATAACGCGGTGCTTCCCATAATCCTCTCCCGCCGCGGTCGTGATGATGCCCGACGGCTCCGGCGTGTCGGTGCCGCGCAGCCGCCCCACGAAGCGGCGCACGCTGGCATAGCGCCCAGTGAAGCCGGAGCCGTCGACCAAGTCTTGCCAGATCGCCATGGCATTCCGGCCGCGACGCACCGCCTCGATGATCAGCTCGCGATACGGCTCGCACGCGCTCGCGGTCGGCGCCCGTCCGGGGGTCGGCGGCGCGGTCGCGACGCCCGTCGACGCGACCGAGTCGGTGGACACCTCGGCGCTGATGGCCGGATTTGGAGGCGGCCACTGCGCCGGCTGGCCCCCGCGCCGCCGCACGGCCACGCCGGCGACCCGGAGATACCCACTGTCTCGCGGCGGACACCGGTCGCCGCCTCAATCCGTCGAAGCGACCACCCCAGGCGCCCCAACGCGATCACTTGCTGCTGTATGGACTCGTGCAAGACGTTGCTCATGGCAGTGAACACCCCATAGGGGGTGCACCGCCGTCAACGCCTCAGCTCGCTACACGCGGTGGCCCGTTTTGAGGTGTCGACTGGTGGCCGGATTTGGGTGTCCACCGAGGGCGTTGCATCACAAGCTGCGTCGAGTGCGGCCAAAACCACGCGGAACTGCTCGACGGCGTCGGTCGGCGACACGCCGAGCTGGCGTGCCGCGCGCGCGCTCGGTTCGAGAACGGCGCGGAGCTGGGCGAGTCGTTCCGTGTGTGCGGCGGCGGCTGAGCGTGCGCGCACCGTAAGCGGCAGCCCGGGACGGTGCCGCAGAATGCCATCGGCCTCGAGCTGGGAGTACGCTTTGCTAACGGTCATCGGGTTGATGCCGAGTCGTTGGGCCAGCGACCGCGTAGACGGGAGCTCGTCGCCGCGACGGAGTCGCCCGCTCGCGATGAGGAAGCGCACCTGCTCCACGATCTGGCGGTACACGGGTACGCCGCTGTGGGCATCAACGACGATCAGCACACGACGCGGTAGTGTATTGGTTGGGTAATACAGTGACAATAGGGTTTCTGGGTTTATATTTCAAGTAATACAGTGAATGCTGCGGCAAGGGAGAAGGGAAGGCCCTGCGAAGTCGCTTCGGGCCTGCTTGGGCCTGAGCGTCTTCTAAAGTCGGCGCGACACCAGACCGACATTCCTAGTTGCGGCGCCTTGGTCTCGCGGGAGTCCCTCCCTCGCAATGACTCGCTGCGGTGCGCCACGATGCGGTGGACGACCATCCTTCCGTCCAAATCTTTCCCATCGCTCTCCATGACGTGGTTCAGGAATCTCAGGATCGCCGCGAAGCTGATTACCGCGTTCGTCGCCGTCCTTGGTCTCACCGCTTTGATCGGGGCGTTCTCGATTGTGAAGCTCAAGACGATCAACGACCAGTCCACGCTCATCGCGAATGGCTGGCTCCCGTCCGTTGAGAAGAGCTCGGCGATGAACACGGCGATATCCGACATTCGCATCGCCCAGTTCCGTCACGTGGTCTCGAACTCGGACGAGGCGCGTGCATCCGTCGAGCGGGACATCTCCCTGCGAAGCGCGCGCCTCGACTCGCTCGCACGCGAGTACCAGCCGCTCATCAAAACTCCGCAGGAGAACGAGGCGTTTGATGCCTTCACGTCCGCGTGGAACACGTACATGGCGACGTGGGCGAGCGTGGAGCCGCTCTCGCGTCTCAACAAGCTCCAGGAGTCTCGCGTGATCATGGCGGGGAAGGCGCAGGACGAATTCGACGCCGCAAACGTGTCCTTGGCGAAACTCGTCGAACTCAACCGAAAGGGCGCGTATGCAGCGAGTGCGTACGGTGACGCGCTTTACGGGACCACGCGCTGGGTAACCATCGCCATTGTCGTCGGCAGTATCCTGCTCGGGCTCGCGATTGCCCTGTTCGTATCGCGACTCATCGGCCGCCCCGTCATGGCCCTGGCGGAGGCCGCGCGATCGCTGTCGCGCGGTGAGCTCGATGTGGCGATCGCCGTGAATACGAACGACGAGGTGGGCGATCTCGCCCGGTCCTTCGCCGACCTGGTGAAGGCGCAGCAGGCAATGACGTCAACTGCGGTGGCGATCGCGGCCGGTGACCTGTCAACGGAAGTGGTCGCCCGCAGCGACAAGGACACCTTTGGGCGGGCGTTCATCGAGTTGCGTGGGGCGATCCAGGCGATGATCGCCGAAACCGGCACGCTCGTCACGGCGGCGAAGGCTGGTCGCCTCGACATCCGCGGCGACGCTGCCAGGTTCTCCGGGGCCTACCGTGCACTCGTGCAGGGCATCAACGATACGCTGGACGCGGTGGTCCGACCGATCACAGAAGCCTCGATGGTGCTGGAGCAGGTGGCGGCACGCGACCTCACGGTGCGCGTCAGCGGCGATTACGCCGGCGATTTCGCGACGATCAAATACAGCATCAACACGGCGGCCGACACGCTCGACGATGCGATGTCGCAGGTGAACATGGCGGCCGAGCAGGTGGCATCGGCCGGTCAGCAGATTGCCTCGGGAAGCCAGGCGCTCGCGCAGGGGTCGTCGGAGCAGGCGGCGTCGCTCGAGCAGATCTCCGGCAGCCTGCAGGAAATGACGGCGTCGGCGGCGCATTCGGCGCGCAGCGCGCGTGATGCGCGCACGCTCACGGAGACCACCCGCGAGTCCGTCGCGCAAGGGACGGCGAGCATGGAACGGCTGTGCGATGCGATGGAGAAGATCAGGCAGTCCAGTGACCAGACGGCGCGCATCGTGAAGACGATCGACGAGATCGCGTTCCAGACCAATCTGCTGGCGCTGAACGCGGCGGTCGAAGCGGCGCGTGCCGGCGATGCCGGAAAGGGATTCGCGGTGGTCGCGGAGGAGGTGCGCAGTCTCGCGCTCCGCAGCGCGGAAGCGGCAAAGAACACGACGGTGCTGATCGAGGACGCGGTGCTCAACGCGCGGAACGGTGTCGTGTTGAACGGCGAGGTGATGAGCCGGCTCGGAGAGATCGATCGTCAGGTGCGACAGGTGAACGAAGTGGTGAGCCAGATCGCGACGGCGGGCGAGCAGCAGAGCGAAGGGGTACGGCAGATCAACCAGGCGGTGAACGCGTTGAATGGCGTCACGCAGCAGGTTGCGGCGAACGCCGAGGAATCAGCGAGCGCTTCGGAGGAGTTGGCCGGTCAGTCGATACAGTTGCGCACGATGGTTGGAGAGTTCCGAATCTCGAACAGCTCGCGCGCGTCGTCCCCCACACGCGTGGCTTCGCGAGGCAGCACGTCGTCGGCCGCTCGCCCGGCACGTGGCAAGCGCGCCGCATCCACACACGCGACATCCGCACGCCGGAGCAGCGCGCTCGCCGTAGCCACCATTCCGCTCGACGACGACACGGACGTGGATATCCCTTCCGTGTTCTGAAAAAGGAAGAGCGGCCGGTCGTCGTCGGCTTGACCCGACGAGGCTGCGGCAGAACGCCGAACCGCGCCGTCCCGAACACTCGAGGCGGCGCGGTCTGCGTGCGGCCGTGTCCGGGACGGTTCCCGTCAACGCCACTTCGATCGCTATGGCGTCGCGAGCCCGGGAATGTCTCAATTCCGTATCCAGCCGCGCCGGTGGCGACAGCGCAGCGCACGGCCGTCTAATTTCCGATCATGACGCACCTCCTCCTTGCGCTCGTTGTCGCCGCGACGTCGGCCTGGTCGATGGCGGCCGCCCCCCGCGCAGTGCCTGCCGATGCCGTCCGCCGATGGGACGCCACCGGCCATCGAGCTATGGCCGCCATCGCGTACGACCGCTTGCGACCGGCCACCCGCGCGCGCGTCGACACAATTCTGCGCGCCCACCCGGATCTCGCCGCGCTTGGCGAGAAGCTGGACCTCAACTCGCCAGCCGGTATTCGCGAGGTCTTCCTGCGTGCCTCCGTGTGGCCGGACCGGATCCGTGGAGACGCCCGCTTTTATCGCGAGAACGATCCCGGCGCGCCGCCCACACCACTGCTGCCAGGCTATCCCACCATGGCGCGACGTGAAGGCTGGCACTTTCTCTCGCGCGCATTCTCTACCGACGGTACGCCAACCCTGGCGTTGGCTGAGCCAAATGTGACCACGGTGTTTCCCGGGCTCGCGGAGTCGTTGAGCGACATCGCGCTGCCGACCAGCGTACGGGCGTACAATCTGAGCTGGATCATCCACATCGTCGGCGACCTGCACCAGCCGGTGCATGGCACCTCGCGTTCGACGGCGGCGCACCCCACCGGCGATGCCGGTGCCAACCGCGTGTGGGTACGGCTGCAGGGCTTGGAGCGCGACTCCATCAACCTGCACGCCGTGTGGGATGGTTGGGTTGGTCGTCTGTCTCGCGACGTGCCGATCGATGCCGTGGCCGCTGGGCTGGCGCGCGACCTTCCGCTCGCGGATGTCCAGCCGGATGCACAGCCGGATGCTGCGCTGGCGGTGCCGCGGGGCGCCGCCCTGATCGAAACAGTGCGTGGCTGGGCCGACGAAAGCGCTACACTCGCGCGGTACGTGGCGTACGATCTGCCACCGCGTGCCGGAGGCGCGCCGCCGCTGCTCACCGATGCGTATACCGCACTGGGCACGCGTATCGCGCGGCAGCGGTTGACGCTCTCCGCGTATCGCCTGGCGGCGGTCATCGAAGCACAGCTTGGCCGGTAGTCGCGGGTGCGCGCCTCATGGCCATTGGCGCGCGACGTCGAAGTGGCGCATCCCGGCACCGACCGCTTCCGGGTCGTCGATTAGCGCGAAGAACGCCTGGGCGGCGGGATGGTTCGTTGCATCGCGCATGGCCGCCGCATGATCGGCGCGGGAGCGCCACGCGACGCAGTCCACGTACGCGCCGTTCTCGTCACGCAGGAGCATACGCCGCAAGTAACCGGTTGACGCCGCGAGAAAGTCGGTGTGCAGGGCATCGGCAGCGGCGAGCAACTGCGACTCGGTGACGCCGGCTGCCGGACGGAAGGGCACCCACTCGTGGTGCGTGGACGGGACTGACATGATGTGCTCCGTGATTGAGGTGTTTTCCACGATCGCTCAAAACATGTCGGTTTATGGCATATTTTGCGGATGCCCATCAGACCGCAGGATCGCGCGGATCGCCGGGACCTGCTGTTGCGTCGGTTGGGCGATGCCCCCGGTATCACAGCGGCGACACGCGCTGAGGAGTTCGGGACCGGTGTGCGCACCATCTTTCGCGACCTCGAGGCGCTGCGGGAGCGCGGGTATCCGATCGAGTCCTCACGCGGGCGCGGCGGCGGGCTACGTCTCGCGCCCCGCTGGGGGCTGGGACGGGTACTCCTCGCGCGCGACGAGGCGCTCGGCGCTCTGTTGGCGATGGCGACCGCCGAGCAGCTCAGGCCTCCGATGTTCGCCGATGATCTCGCCCGCGCGCGACGCCGCTTGCTCGATGCCTTTCCCACGAGCGAGCGGCGGCGACTGGCGCTCCTGCGGCAGCGCGTATACGTCGGCAGTCCCGCCTCTGCGGCCGTTGCCGAGTCATGGCTGGAGCCCCGTCGGTCTGTCATGCGGGCGTTGCACATCGCCTTCGTTGAGACACGTGTGGTCGATATCATGTACCGACAGGCGGAGGGTCGGGATACCCAGCGTACCATCGAGCCGCATGTCATTCTGGTGAATTGGCCGGTCTGGTACCGCGTGGCGCACGACCATCTTCGTGACGACGTACGCACGTTCCGGTTTGACCGGATACTCACGGTGACGGTATTTCTGCCATGCGCGCAGCAAATGATTGACTGCGCGACGGCAGGAGTGGCGGGGCTGGAGCCGCTGTAACAGCCGGCTGCGTCGGCTGGGCGCCGCCCGTCATCAGGGCGAGCTTCGCGAAAGCGTCGCGTTGAGGTGTGCCGTCAGTACGCCGCCACTTGTTTACGAAGGCCTGCTCCATCTGCAGCGTGGCGACCCGGCGCCGGAGCCGCCGATTCTCTTGCTCCAGCGTTTCGCCCGCCCCGGCCGTCCGACGCTCCGCCAGTCTCCGCATCGCTTCGGCCTTGAACGTTGGCGTGAATCCACGGCGTTCATGCCGAGCTCCCTGCTTGGTCGATTGCACATGCCACCTCCGCCCTCACATCAGGGCGAGTCAGGCGTCCACGAAATCGGGTCAAGTCAAGGTCAAATCCAACTCGCTTCTCGCCAGCAGACGTTGCGCGGACGGGAGGGCCTGCGTTCACTGCCACGGGCGGTGTCACACGCTCTTGACTTCGCGCCATGGCAGCTACATAGGAGTAAGGGCCGGGAAGTCGCGCATCAGCGGAATGCAAAGGACGATCTTCTCCAAGGTGATTCTCCAGCGATTTCCCCCGGACTCGCGTTCTCTGATCATGAGCATTTCATACATGCCACCCCCCAACTGCCACGATCCCGTGACGCGAAAGACCCGCGCCGGTCCATGGGCCGCTCGGCTCGTGCTGCTCCTGGTGTGCGGCGCCTGCGTCCGCGGCGCTTCCGCTCTGGCAACTGCCACGTCGCCTTCTGCACCGACCGCCATGGCCACCGCAACGGCCACGGTAACGGCCACCACCGCTGACACCCACGCCGGCCACGACATGGCGGCGCACGACGGGCATATGGCGGGGCTGCCCCCGGCGTCCGTTCCCGCCGGCGCGCTGTTCACCGAGGCTGACATCCGCTTCATGCAGGGGATGATCGCTCACCATGCCCAGGCGATTCACATGTCGCGCATGGCGGTGTCGCACGGCGCCAATCTGCGCCTGCAGCGACTTGCGCAAAAGATCGATCAGTCGCAGGCCGGTGAGATCGTGCTCATGCAGGAATGGTTGCGCGCCAACGGCCAGTTCGCTCCCGACACGTCGTCCTGGCGCACGATGACGATGATGGGGATGCTCACGACCGCCGATCTTGCGCAGCTCGATGCATCGCGTGGTGACGCGTTCGACCGCAGGTATCTGGTGTCGATGATCCGCCATCACGAAGGCGCGCTGCAGATGGTGACAGATCTTCTGGCCACCCCGCGTGCGGCGCAGGATGTAGACGTCTCGGTGTTTGCAAATGATGTAGAGACCACGCAGCGCGCGGAGATCGCGCAGATGCGCGCGATGTTGCTGGAGCTGTGATCGTGTCTGTCCCTCACTTTTCGGAGTCGATCCTGATGCATTCCGCTCGTACGACCCCCTGGCGTGTGCCGACGTTGATCGCTGCGCTTGCGCTGGCTCCCCTGTGCGCCTCCGTACTGGGCGCGCAGACGTACCCGACCGGCAACGACCCGCGAAACGGGCTCAAGACCGGGCTCACCGATGCAGGGATTGCGCTCAAGGGGATGCGGCTGCTGGCGACGGCGCCCAAACCGGCGCCCTTCGACACGGCACGCGGACTCACCTTCGTGAACTCCGATCTCGCCTTCCGGGGAACGCTGGTGTACCAAGGCAATTTTGCCGGCTTTTCGATCTGGGATGTGAGTAACCCTTCCAAGCCAACCATGGTGTCTGCCGTGTCGTGCATTACCTCGCAAGGTGATCCGTCGATCTACGGCAACCTGCTGTTCGTTTCGGCCGAGGGCGCGGGGAACCGCAATGACTGCGCGAAGGGTGGCGTGACCGACCCCGCCGATCACATGGCGGGCGTACGCATCTATGACGTTTCCGATCCGAAGGCACCGCGGTTCATCAAGAATGTGCAAACGTGCAAGGGATCGCATACGCACACGCTGATCCCCAGCCCCACCGATCAGGGCGTCGTGTACGTGTATGTTTCGGGGAGCCAAGGTGCACGCCCGGCGATGGAGCTCGCAGGCTGCAGGGCCGGCGCCAATCCGGCCGATGAAACCAACTCGCTCTTTCGGCTGGACGTGATCAAGATTTCGGTCGCGCGTCCCCAGGATGCTGCAGTGGTCACGGGGGCGCGCATTTTCACGGGGCTTACCCCAGCACCGGCGCGTGACGGCCAGACGCGCGCGGTACGCCCGCTCGCGGGTGCCGATAGCGCGATGATCGCAGAGATGTCGGCTAACGGCCCGCGGAACTGTCACGACGTGTCGGCGTATCCGGCGATGGGACTGCTCGCCGGCGCCTGCGCGAGCCACGGCCTGCTGGTGGATATTTCGGATCCTGAAAAGCCGATTCGGCTCGATGCCGCAGCCGACACCAACTTCTCGCTTTGGCACACGGCCGTCTTCAGCAACGACGGCAGCAAGGTGGTGTTCACCGATGAATGGGGTGGTGGCACGTCACCCAACTGTCAGGCGATTCACCCCCTCGAGATGGGTGGCAACACGACGCTCGTGATCAACAAGGATCGCAAGTTCGAGCAGCGCGCGTACTTCAAGCTGCCGTCGGCGCAAAACGCCCAGGAGAACTGCGTGTCGCACAACGGGTCGCTGGTGCCGGTTCCCGGTCGCGACATCATGGTGCAGGGGTGGTATCAGGGCGGCGTGGACGTGATCGATTTCAGCGATGCCGACAAGCCCATCGAGATCGCTTTCTTCGATCGCGGTGCCGTGGACGCGCCGCCGTCGTCGGGTGACGGTGCCATCAACCGCACGCGCGGGACGATCGCCGGCTCGTGGGGCGCATACTACTACAACGGCTACATCTATTCGTCGGAGATGGCGCGTGGTCTCGACATCCTCGAGCTGCTCCCCACCGACCAGCTGTCGGCCAACGAACTCGCCGCCGCGAAGCTGGTGCAACTCGACGAATTCAATCCGCAGAGCCAGCCGAAGATCACCTGGCCGGCCGCCTTCCCGGTGGCGCGCTCGTACCTCGATCAGCTCGTGCGCAACGCCGGACTGGCATCGGCGCGGACGTCGGCGATCAGTGCCGCACTGGCCACGGCAGAACAGCGCTCCGGTGCGGCACGCCGAACGGCGCTCACCACGCTCGCTGCACAGGTGGATCGTGATGTCACGGGTGCCCGCGACGCCGCGCGCGTGCGCCTGATGGCAGGCGCGATCCGCGATCTCGCCGCCGCGAGCAGGTAGGCAGCGACCAGCGGCACGGCGGGCCAAAATCCTGCCGCGTACATCCGCAGTAGGCTTGAGCGTGGTCGGCGCGGCGCTATCCCGAGCCCAGCACCTTGAGAAATTCGTCGCCGTACCGTTCCAGCTTGGCCTGACCCACGCCCGGTACGTCGAGGAGCTCATCCAACGTACCGGGACGTCGGGCAACCATCTCCAGCAACACCTTGTCGCCGAACACAATGTAAGCGGGCACACCGGCTTTGTCCGCCAGCTCGCGCCGACGCGCACGCAGCGCATCGAACAGTTCCCGCTCGTCCGCTGACAGGGTACCGGCATCGACCCCCGCGCGTGCTTTCTCCCGTGGCGCCCGCCACGACGAAGTACTCTCACGCTCGTGCGCACCCGCGAGCCGCGACGGCACTGATTCACCCGTGCAATGATCGCACGCGTCACCGCATGCGGCGATCACCTCGTCGAAGTGCGCCACCAGCACCTGGTGCCGGCAGGCGGCGCGCTCCACCGCGTTGAACAGCGCCACCGTGGCGGCGTGCGTGCGTGCGCGCAGCGCGTCGTCCTCCACGCGATCGAGGAAGCGCTCGTGCAGCTTCACATCCGCCCACGAATAAAAGAGCACACAGTCGCTCGGCAGACCATCACGTCCCGCGCGACCAATCTCCTGATACCACGACTCGAGATCTTTGGGCATGTCGCGGTGAATCACGAAGCGCACGTTCGACTTGTCGATGCCCATGCCGAACGCCACCGTGGCGACCACCACGTCCACATCATCGCGCTTGAAGGCGTTCTGATTGCGCGCGCGTTCGTCGGGCTCGAGACCGGCGTGGTATGCCACCGCCTTCACTCCGCTCTTCACGAGGAAGTCGGTCATCTGCTCGACACCTTTGCGGCTCTGGCAGTACACGATGCCGCTGGTCCCGGCGTGTGAGCGTACCAAGGCGAGAATCTCGCGACGTGTATCCCCTTCGCCCTTCTTCCGCACACCAATGCGCAGGTTCGGGCGGAAGAACGACCCCTTGAAACCGGCCGGCTTCCGCATCCCCAACTGCCGCAGAATGTCGCGCGCCACGGCGCGTGTGGCGGTGGCCGTGAGTGCGAGCACCGGCACGTCGAGATCGAGCTTGAGTCCCTGCAACCGCCGGTACGACGGCCGGAAGTCATGACCCCATTGGCTGATGCAGTGCGCCTCGTCTACCACGAGCAGGGCGATGGGGCACTGCAGCACGATCTCGCGCAACGAGCCGTCGAGCGCCTCGGGGGCGACGAACACGAGTTCGTAGGCGCCGGCCCGAAAGCCGTTGAGCCGTTCGCGCCGCTCGTCGGGGTCGAGGGTGGAGTTGATCGCCGCCACCCTGAACCCCAGTGCGGCCACGGCGTCTACCTGATCCTTCATCAGCGAGATCAGCGGGGAAATGACCAATACCGTGCCGTTCAACAGCCGCGCGGGCAGCTGATACGTAAGCGACTTGCCGGCGCCCGTGGGCATGAGGGCGATACAATCACGCCCGGCGAGCACGGCGTCGATCACCTCGCGTTGGCCTGGGCGAAACTCGCTGTAGCCGAACACCTCGCGGAGGATGTCTTCGGGAGAGGTAGGATCGCTGGCGTCGGACAACGGCGGTCAAGTCGGGCTGAAGGCAGACGGACAGCGCAGGCGTCGCGCGCTGCGGAGCTGGAAGATAGGCAGTCGGCCGTGCCATGAGCAGTACTGCCAGCGGAACCGACAGCTTTATCACGGTAGACAAGTCCGGAAGGGACTTCTCGACGTGCCTCCTGCCAGACAACCAGCCGGCGTAGCGCTGTAGAACTATCGCTCGGGCCGCGACGCCCCCGCGTGCTGCGCCAGTATCATCAGCGATCGCAACAGGGGTGTGTCCAGACGGTGCCCGCCGCCAAACCGATGTTCCGTGATACCCACCGCCACCTCGGTCAACTGTGTGCGGGCTCCGTCGAGCGCGGCCTCGCTCACCAGGCGGTCATGCTCGCCCGTGATGAGCCTGACGGCCGTCCCGCGCCACGCCTCGCGCAGCGCGGCGGCGGCAACGTCGTGTGGCAGACCACCCGCCCACAGGGCGTGCGTGGCGATCGGCACGCGCGACGCGGGCCCTTCGCGGGTGAGTCGGTCGATGGCCCAGCGCATGCTCATGGCTACACCTTGGGAGAAGCCGAGGATGTGCAGCGACGGCGGCTCGCCTGCCGCGTCGGTAATGCGGTTGAACTCGCGCTCCACCACGTCGAACAGCATTCCCAATGCGTCGCGCAACTCATCTTCGCGATCATCGCGCGTGAGCCACGTGGCACCAGTGCGCGAAAGGTGCCCGCCGTCGGCGCGCGGGAGCTCGAGATAGAATCGCGAGAGTCCTTCCGGGGCGACAACGCGCGCGTCGTTGGGCGCCGCCTGTGCGAACGGTCCGATGAAATCGGCGGCGCGCTGTCCGTAACCGTGAAAGACGATCCATAACGCACGCGTCTGCGACGGGTCGGCGCCGGTCATGGCGTATCGCGCGGTGCGCCGCACGGGGATCTTGCTCACCGTGACAGGATGTGGCTCGATGGCCGTTGTCTCGTCAGCGTCCATGTGTCTGAACCAGTCGGGTGATGGCGCGAAGTCCTTCGTCGCCTACGTCAAGGCTGAACTCGTTGACATACAGCGCGATATGTTGCGCGCAGACGTCGGCGGACAGCTCCTGTGCGTGGGCGCGCACGTAGGCACCACTCGCCTCCGGATGATCAAAGGCGTACTGCACCGACGCGCGGATGGCGATCTCGATCGCCGCGACACTGTCGTCGTCGATGTCAGCGCGAGCGCAGATGCCGGCGAGCGGTACCGGCATTCCGGTAGCTGTTTCCCACCACGCCCCGAGATCAGCGGCGCAGGTGAGTCCGTGATCGTGATAGGTAAAGCGGCTTTCGTGGATAATCAGTCCGGCTTGCACCTCCCCGTTGCTCACTGCCTGCAGGATGCGATCGTAGCGCATCTCCACGATCTCGCCGACGGATGGCGCCGCAAGACGGAGCAGCTGATAGGCGGTCGTGTCGCGCCCCGGGATCGCGACGGTCCCTCGCACCGCGTCGACAAGTGCCATCGGCGTACGGGTGACCAGCAGCGGCCCGACGCCTTTGCCGAGTGCGGCGCCGCTGCGCAGCAGGCGATATCGGCTTGCTACAGCCGGGAAGGCGCCAACGCTGAGCTTGGTCAGCTCGAATTCGCCTTGTCGGGCACGTTGATTGAGCTCCTCGATATCAAGCAGGACCGGAGTAACGCGAAAGGGCGCGTCCACGAGTCCGAACGTCAGCGCATGAAACGCGAAGGTATCGTTGGGGCAGGGGGAGTACCCGAAGCGATACTCATGCATGGTGCAGTTGCTCGCGGATCGCGTGGACGAGCGACGGGGTGATGCCGCGGATGGCATCGAACGCGGCCTGAAAAGCCCAGCGCGCGCGGTCGGTCTCCTCGATGTCGTTGGAGATGGCGCGAATCTCGATGGCTGGCACCCCGGCGCGCTGCGCCGCGCGGAGCACGCCGAAACCTTCCATCGCTTCGACATCGCACCGGTGATCGTGAAGCCGGCTCCCCCCAACGCGGGCGCTGGTGCCGATGGCCAGTGTGGGGCTTTTCGGCAGGACGCGTTGGACGGCCGCCAGCAGCAGAGGCGACGCCTCGACGCGATGCGGCGCCCATTCCTCGGGAACGCCGAGATCGCAGAAGCGCGCCTCGCTTCCGATCACCAGCGCCGCCAAGTCGAGCTGACGGGTGGTTCGCGCCCCCGCGATCCCGATGTGCAGGATGGCGGCAGGTGCATGCTCCTGAATCGCCCGCGCGGTGGTGATGGCGGCTTCCACCGGGCCGACACCGCACACGACAGCTCGCCACTCATTCGAGTCGGTCAACTCGTATGTGGTGGCGGCAATCACCAGAATATCCGCAACGTTGGTCATCGAAAGCAGCGTAAGTGAGCGTGAACGTCTGATCGGGAGGTCGCTTCCGGTGACCTGCCGGACGTCGCAGGTTGGGAGCATGCCGAATGCACCTGCACTCTCCCGTCTCCTGCTGGCAGCGCCCCTCACATCTGCCAGCCTGCCGCCAGCGGCGCACGCGGTGCAGCAAGGTACGCCGAAAAGTATACAGCCGTCGTCGCTCAGCGGATGGCCTCAGCATTCACGAGCGCGGCCGGTGCCGCGGGTGGTCGCTCCCGCCGCGCCGGCGTTCTCTGCGCCACCGGCTGATGCCATCGTGCTCGTCGGAGGCACGGATCTCTCGGCGTGGGTGCATGGCGATGGCACGTCACCACGGTGGCGTGTCGTCGGCAACGCGGTCGAGGTGACTCCCGGCAGCGGTGTGCTGGTGATGCGCGACTCGGTGGGTGATGTGCAGCTGCACGTCGAATGGATGTCACCCGATCCCCCACAGGGTGAAGATCAGGATCGCGGCAACAGCGGCGTGTGCTTCGGTGGTGGTCGCGACGAAGTGCAGATCCTTGATTCGTATCGGAGCATCACCTACGCCGATGGACAGGCGGGTGCGCTGTACGGACAGTTTCCGCCGCTCGTGAATGCGAGTCGCGCCCCCGGTGAGTGGCAAAGCTACGACATCACGTATCGGCGTCCGCGATTCGCGGCGAGCGGTCGGCTTTTGTCACCTGCGATCTTCACCGTCTTCCTCAACGGCGTGCTTATACACGACAATCGTCGGCTCGTCGGGCCGACCGCGAACGGCTCCCGCCCGCCGTATGTCGCGCACGAAGACCGATTACCGATCTCGCTGCAGGATCATGCGCACCCGGTGCGCTTCCGCAACGTCTGAATGCGGCTTCTCGAGCCGCATCCCTCGGAGACGGTGCAGTACCGGTCTCCCGAAGGAGAGGTGCGGGTGGCCCGGCTTCGCCTTTATGGCGGCCGAAGTGGAGCTCCGCCGCTTCGGGCGTCCGAAGCGGGCGCGTTGATCCGGGCTGGACTACACGGGCGTGTGCGACGCGAGCGCGGTCGTCACCAGCAACTGCATGTTCTCGAGCGACTTTTCGGCGAATCGTCGCTGCAGCCGACGCCCGATCAGCTTGAAGCCCCAGCGATAAATCATGTTGGGAATGTGGTCGGTCTGCGAGAACGAGTGGATGCGGAAGCGCACGTCACCCGAGGCGACTTGCTTGATGATCTCGAAGGTGATTTCTCCGCGCTCGAGGTGACCGGCCAGCGTGAAATAGCTGTAGCCCCACACCTGTTCGGGCCCGGCGTCGGTTTCGCGACGCTCGTCGATCACGCGGCTCACACGTACGGGCAACTCGAAGCGCAACCACAGGAAGCGCGCATTGAGCAGCATGGCGCGATTGTCCAGCGGATGATCGTGATCGAAGGTGCCGCGGATGAGACGCTTGGGCGGAAACGAGTATTCGCGCAGGATCCCGCATGCGGTAGCGAACGTGCCATCGGGAGCGGGTGCGCCCGGCGCTTCGGAAGGAAGGTGGATCTCGCGGGCATCTACGTTCCACCCGGCGGCCATCGAATAGCTGTCGCGCTTGGTGAGATCGACCGTCGGCTCCATGCTCGCGATTTCCGCGAGTCGCCGTCGTACCCGCTCGTCAAGCGTGGGGACTTCACTCGTCATCGGTTTCATTCACGATGTGGACCTCCGGCGCGTCACTTCCGCCGGCCATCTCGCTCAGACGCTGCAGGAACGTCACCCACACTTCGGTTTGTAGCTGCTTGCCGACGCCGAGCGTATCGTACGTGAACTGCACCAGCGCGTCGCGGGAGCGCGCCCATGACTCGATGACCGCGCGAACCGGTTCGTGCGACGTTGCGCCTTCGCCGGACTCCACGCGGAACGTGATGTGACCGGCTTCGGGGTGCCCCTTCAGTGTGACGAGCGTGAAGTGCGTGCGTCCGACTTCGCTCACGCGCACCGTGCCGCTCCAGGGACCGAGCATGGCGATGTCGAACTCGTCGTCTTTCTTCAGCCGTGCGGTATTGTCGCCCACGGTCTTCTCGAATGCAGCGAGCGCGTCCGGTGCCAGTTCCTCAATCCGGCGCTGCATCAGCAGGAAGAGCGCGGGAGCATCGAGGGTGATGTCAGGCAAGTCCACGGCATAGCGCCGATGAAACAGCGGTCCGGTCCCTTTGCCATGTACATCGTGGGCGTCGCTCTGCGGATCGTACGCCGGATCGGTGTGCGCACTGCTATCCAGAGCATGATGCGAATCCGTCACCTCCCAACGTGGCGCATCGAGGCGTCGCCAGAGCCACACGGCACCTACTCCTGCGGCCGCGGCGAGAATGACCAGTGGCGCAGCGTAGGACAGGCGTTCCCGCGCAGTCGTTCGGAAGGTCGGCATGAAGCTCCTAGCGGAAGTGCGGCTCGACCTCGGTGACAAAGCAGCCTGGGCAGATGCCGTGGCTGAATTGGCTGTTGGTGTGCGTCGAGACGTAATGCTCCACGGTCTGCCAGTAGTTCTGGTCCGTGCGGATTTTTCGGCAGGATGAACAGATCGGCAGGAGGTCGCGCAGGGTACGTACTTCGGCGAGCACGCTCTGTAATTTCTGCAGCAGGGCGTCGCGCTCGGCCTGCGCCTGCTTGCTCTCCGTCACATCGCGTGCCACGGAGTAGATCAGCAAATAGCCCTGGTCCGATGCGGCATTCCAGCGAAGCCACCGGAAGCTGCCGTCCTTGTGGAGATACCGATTATCGAACTCGCGCGCCGTGCTGCCGCTGCGCACCAGGCGGTTCTGCTCGAGTGTGCGCTCACGGTCGTCCGGATGTACGAACTCGATGAATGGCCGCGCCATGAGCTCAGCGCGGCTGAAACCGATTGCGCCTCCCACGCGGGATTCAGCCTGATGAAGAAGCCATCGTGACCCAGCAGGCAGAGCAAGTCGATGGCGATCTCGACGAATCGGTCTTCCAGTTCGCTTGGTACCGGAGCGGGCTGGTGCGGCCCGGCCGACGATGGTCCTGATGCCATACCTGTAAAAAAGCGGTTTGGCGGCCATGTTTCCCCGGGTCGTACTGAGACGCCCTTTTCGAGGAGCTGTGCGTGCCCGTGCTGACGCTCGACATGATGCAGACCGTGGCCCTCGCGGCGCTGGTGCTGTTCGCAGGCTACTTCATCCGCCGCAAGGTGGGCGTACTCGACCGGTTCAATATTCCCGCACCGGTGATCGGCGGCTTCCTCTTCGCGGCGGTAACCCTCGGATTTCGGCAAAACGGCATGCTTGCGGTCGAGTTCACGACCACGTTGCAGTCGCCGCTGATGGTGGCGTTTTTCACCACGATCGGACTGGCCGCCAGCTTGCGGCTGCTGCGCATCGGCGGTCCGCAGGTGGTGCTGTTCTGGCTGCTGGCAACGTTCGTGGCAGCGATGCAGAACGGCATCGGTCTTGGGCTTGCAGCGCTGCTCGACGTGAACCCGCTGCTCGGGCTGATCACCGGCTCCATTACGATGACCGGCGGTCACGGAACGGGGGCGGCCTTCGGGAAGGTCCTCGAGGAGCAGTACGGTTTCACCGGGGCGGTCACGCTCGCGATGGCGGCCGCGACGTTTGGACTGGTGGCCGGAGGATTGATCGGCGGACCGGTCGGCACGCGGCTGATTCAGCGCGGCAGACTCACCTCGAATGCCGGCCCGTCGGGGAGTGCGTCGCGTACCGGCAGCGCGCCCGAACTGCGCAACGCCTCGCTCGACGAGGAGATCGACACCGAGCCCGCCGGCGCACCCGCCACGGCGTACACGCTGCTCAAGACGCTCACCGTGATTCTGCTGGCGATGTGGGCAGGGGGCATCCTGAGCACGTGGCTCGGCCAGTTCATCGTGCTTCCGGGCTATATCGGCGCAATGATCTGTGCGGCGGTGTTCCGGAACGTGGTGGATCTGACTGGCATCATGCGGCTCGAGCAGCGCACGATCGATGATATCGGGACGATCGCGCTATCACTGTTCCTGTCGATGGCGCTGATGACGCTCAAACTGTGGGAACTGCTCGATCTCGCGCTGCCGATGCTCGTGATCCTGGCCGTTCAGGTTTCGCTGATGGCGGCATTCGCCTACTTCGTAACCTTCCGAGTAATGGGGCGCGACTATGAGGCCGCCATCATGGCCGGCGGACACTGCGGATTCGGACTCGGCGCCACGCCCAATGCGGTGGCGAACATGACGTCGCTCACGGAACGGTTTGGCGCTGCGCCGCGCGCCTTTCTGGTGTTGCCGATGGTGGGCGCCTTTTTCATCGACCTCAGTAACGGCCTCGTGATTACCGGCTTCCTCAACTTTGTGAAGTAGCCGGCAGGCACGAGATGGGTAGGGATGTCCGTCGCGCGCTTACGGTCTTGGCGCCGACCGCTGCAGGGCAAGTTTGACGGCCGCGTATGCGTCAATCACGCCACCGGTTCGGGAGAGCTCGCTGAAGGAGACTTGCACGCCATCGCCCGGACGCTCGACCTGGAGAGACGGGAAGGTCCGCGCCGACTCGACGAGAATTTCGCGCACCTGGGCGGCGGTGAACTCGGGGAAGTACGACATGAGCAACGCGGCCACTCCGCTGACCACGGGCGCCGCCATGCTGGTGCCGCTCTCCCGCTTCACTGTACCGCCGGGAGTGGTGGAGAGCACATCCTCTCCCGGTGCGAAGAGGTCCACGCGGGTGCGACCGTAGTTGGAAAAGGATGCGGCAAGCACCGGCAATCCTTTCCACGACGAGGCGCCGACTTCCAGCCAGAGCATCGCCCGCGTGCCGTCATCGAGGATGCTGGTCGGATACGACGCGGAGGCATCGTTGTTGGCGCCGTCGTTGCCGGCCGCATGCACCAGCAATACCCCCTTCTCCTGCGCGTACCGCACGGCGGAGTCCACAGACAGCTTTCCCGGCGAGTAGGACTTGCCGAAGCTCATGTTGATGATGTGCGCCCCGTTGTCCGCCGCGTAGCGAATCGCGCGCGCCACGTCGTGGTCGCGTTCATCGCCGTCGGGGACGGCACGGACGGCCATCAGCGCCACCGCCGGGGCAATCCCCTGCACGGCGAGACCGCTTGCCCGCGCGGCACCGATGATCCCCGCCACGTGCGTTCCATGCGAGGCGTCCGGTCCGGTGACATCGCCCATGCCGACCACAACGCCCTCGCTGCGCGGATTGAAAAGCGTGTCGAGACCGTACCGGTTTTGCGATGCGTAGGCATCACGCGCCTTCGCCAGCTCCTCGACGTTCAATCCGTTCGATTCGAGCTCAAGCCAGACGCGTTTGGCTTGCTCGAGCTGCGCTGAGGCCGGGGTATAGCCCCGCACGCGCGTCGATGTGAGCGGACCGCTGCCGATGGCCGTTTCCAGCGCGGCGGTCACGCCTGCGAGCGTAGAGGAGAGCCCCCGGATCTGCGCGAGCGTGCCGCTGAGCTCCCGCGCTTTTTCCTGGTACGCTGCACTGATGCGATCGCACCCCGGGGCAGCGGGAGGCGTGACACCTCGACCGGCGGCCAGCTTGCGGCACGCCGCGTATAACCGCGTGAGCTCGAAGGTATCGTGGCGTACTGCCGTACCATCGCGCGTGTGCAGTAAGCTCCACCCGCGCACGTCATCGACAAATCCGTTGCCGTCGTCGTCCTGGCCGTTGCCGCCGATTTCCCCCGTATTCCTCCAGAGGTTTGGTGCGAGCATGGTATGCGCCGTGTCCACGCCACCATCGATCACCGCCACCACGACGGTTCGAGTCGGCTTCCGCGATGCCAGCAGTTCGCGCAGCGCACGCTCCGAGCCTACCCCGATCACCCCGTCGGTTTGGTAGTCCAGTCGGTGCCAGTCGCTGCGGGCGCTATCGCCCACCACAGGCGCTGTCTGCGGCGGCGGGGGTGCATCACTCCGGGCCGGGGCCGGCGTGGGCGCAGAGACCGGCACCGGAGCGCGCACCGGCTGCGTGGCGCTGCCGGCGCAGGCGGTGAACAGCACCGAGGCGCACAGCATGTGGCGTATGCCGACGGCCGCCTCGTGCAGGCGCGACCAGCGAAATGGGAGAACAGGAGGCATGACACGGGGGGTTGAGAGCCAACACGCTGTGCGGCGGATTCGAAGAGCGTACACACGGCACCGCCCGCATCCTCAATAACCGCGAAGCGACTCGATGGTCCCGCGGGCAGCGATGAGGTGGTCGCTGTACTCGCCCCTTGAGAGCTCCCGAGCTTTCCACCCCGTGACGGCCGGAAAAAGTCGCGGAGTCCGTGGTCTTCGGCACGGTCAGGTCAACCCGGCCGATGCGGTCTGGTCCGGGGAGGGGGCTGTCGCGCACAGATCGCTCCCTAAATTGGAGAAGTACGGCGGCGCGCGCGCTTTACGCTCTTCGAACCACACCACACGTTCATGTTCGGATCCGTCCCTGTGCATTCCCTGCTTTGGAGCACCCCGTGACCTCCCCCCTGGATTTCCTGGCGCAAGCCGAAGCCGACCTCGCCGCACTCGATCACGACGAGGCCATGACTGGTCTCGATCGTCGGCAGTTCATGTTCCTGTCGCTTGTGGCGGCCGCTGCCAGCGCATTCGGCGCAGAAGGCGCGCAGGCGCAGGGGGCGGCGGCGCGAGGGGCCTCCGGAACGATGCAGCCTCCTCCTGTACCGCTGCTCGGCAATGGCGAAGCGCCGGCGTTGCAGTTTCAGCCGTATCCAGGCGGCACCGGCGCACTGATGGAGAAGCTGGCACGCGAACGAGGGCGTGCCGCCTTCGATCGTGCGTCATTCACCGTGGAGCCATGGTCGGGCGCCGTACCGACGAACGCGGAAGCGATCGCGTATCTCCCCGCGCATCGCCTCTCGGCGCTGATCAAGGAACGCAAGCTCACGTCGGCGCGGCTAACCGACATCTATCTCGAGCGTCTCGAGCGCCTCAATCCCACGCTCAACTTCGCGGTGACCATCATGGCGGATTCGGCGCGCGCCGAGGCGAAGCAGGCCGACGTCGAGATTCAGGCGGGGACGTACCGCGGTCCGCTGCATGGACTGCCGTACGGCCTCAAGGACCTCTTCAGTACGAAAGGCGTGCCCACCACGTGGGGCACCAAGGATTTCGAGAATCGCATCCTCGACGAAGATGCGGAGATCGTGGTACGGCTGCGTGAAGCGGGGGCGGTACTCGCCGCGAAGCTGGCCACGGGGCTGTTCGCGCAAAACGATCAGTGGTTTCGCGGCCGGACGAATAATCCGTGGAATCTCTCGCAGGGATCAAGCGGCTCCTCGACGGGTCCGGGTTCAGCGACGGCGGCGGGGTGTGTCGCTTTCAGCATCGGCACCGAAACGCAGGGATCGATTGTGTCACCGGCTATTCGCAACGGCATCAGTGCGCTGCGCCCGACCTTTGGACGCGTGAGCCGTCACGGCGGCATGGTGCTCGCCTGGTCGCAGGACCGCGTGGGGCCGATGTGCCGCACGGTAGAAGATTGCGCGATGGTGTTCAACGTGTTGCATGGCGTGGACGAGAAGGATCCGTCCACCGTGACCACCCCTTTCAACTACGACCGCAATATCGCGCTCGCGTCAGTGCGCGTGGGGGTGGATCCAAACGCCCCGAAGGAGCTGGTGGAGAAGCTGCGCGAGTTGGGGATGAATCCGCAGGCCATCGGCGCGCGCCCCACGGTGCCGGGGATCGGTGGTGGTGGACTCAACGTGGAATACGCGGCGGCTTTCGACAGCTACGTGCAGGCCAAGGCCAGGGAGATCGGGCTTGATCTGAACAACCTGCCGTCCATACCGCTGCCCTCGCCGAGCGGCGCCGATAATCCGATGGCCCCGGCTGACTGGAATCCGCGCTTCGTGAACGGTCGCACGGTACTGGCGTTCGATTTCCTGAACAACCAGCGCCGTCGGATGATGCTCGTCAAAAAATGGGGCGAGTTCATGCAGGATCTCGATCTCTTCATTGGCGCTCCCCAGGCGGACATCGGGCCGAATGCGCAAACCGGACATCCCTGCGTGGTGTTGCCATACACGTTTGCCGTGCCGCAACAGGGTGCTGCCCCGACCCCCTCGGCCGGTACGACGGCGCCGCCGCCGCCCAAGCTCAATCCGCAGCCGATCTGCGCCGTCATCACCGGCGCGTTGTATAACGACGACATGATCTGCGCCGTCGCTCACCAGTTCCAGCGCGCCACGCACATACACCTCAAACGTCCGACCATCAGCTGATCCCGTGATCAGCCGATTGGCGTCTTTGGCGCCACGAAGACCTTCGGCACACCGAGTTGGGTGAGCAAGGTGTTCAGCTCCGGGACCTCGGTGTTTTCCAGCTGATCGAGGATGCGCAGCTGCGCGTTCACCTTCTCCGACAGCTCGGTGAGCACCGCGGTATGTGCCCGCGTGGGCGGATTGGTGCCCTCGCTCACCTGTGCGTTCAGCGTGACCAGCTTCTGATACAGCCTGATCGGATAATTGAGGGTGGCCTGTTCCGCCTTCGTGTTTACCTCGTACGCTGCCGCGCGAACCGCCTCGAACTTGCCGCGAAGCGCGGTCGCTGCCGTCTTCACCTGCGCGGCATACGGTTGCCCTGAGACGTACCGTGTGCGCTCATCGAGCTGTCGCTGTAACTCCTCGATGCGTAAGACGGCGTCGGCGATATCGGCAATGCGCGCCGTCACGCGCGCAGAGGCCTCGAACTGCGCGGCGTACTGCGCCGCAGTGAGCGTCGTTCGCGGATCGGGGAGCACGACGAATGGCTGCGAAAGCGTGTCGGCCCCCACGATGAGGCGAACGCGATAGGTGCCCGGTACGGCCAACGGTCCCTCGAAATGGCCAAGGTCGCTGATCGATTTGGGGATGCGGCGGGCCGACGGATAGCGCAGATCCCACACGAACCGGTTGCTCCCGGCGCGACGGTGCACCACTGAATCCGCCGCGATATACGACAGGGCATCGGCGCGCTGCGACCGGCGCATGGCGGCGGCGGCGGAATCTCCTGCTGCAGATCCGGTGCTATCCACTTTCGGCGCCTCCGCGCTGCTGAAGCGGCGAATCACCTGACCATCAGCGCCCAGCACTTGCAGCTCGACCGGCGAGGGCGGCTGCTCGCGAAGCCAATAGTCGACCGAGACGCCGTAGCGTGGATTGCTGCCAACGGCGTCGCCGGCGCGTGCGGCGTTGCCCCAGCGTATCGCCGCCGCCGGGGCAAACAGGTGCAGCGGCTTGGCCGTAACGGAGTCTGCGATCGAGCGCAGTGGCGAGATGTCATCGATCACCCAGAAGGCGCGACCGTGCGTGGCGACGATGAGATCGTTGTCGTGCACACGGATGTCGCGCACCGCCGTTCGTGGCAGGTTGAGCTGCAACGGGTCCCAGCGCGCGCCATCATTCAGCGACACGAAGATTCCCGTTTCGGTGCCGGCGAAGAGGAGCCCGCGCCGTTGGACATCACTGCGGATCGAGCGGGTGTACGCTCCCATTGGCAATGACGCGTCGATCCGGGTCCATGTGACCCCGAAGTCCGTGGTGCGGAACAGATAGGGCGCGAAGTCATCCTGCTGGTAGCGATTGGCCGCGAGGTACGCTGTGCCTGCATCAAATGGCGAGGGCTCGATGATCGAGACGCGGGTGAACGCGCCGAACGCGCTCGGCGTCACGTTCGACCAATTGGTGCCGTTATCCGTGGAGACGTGAACGCGCCCGTCGTCGCTTCCCGCCCATAACAGACCCGGCTGCACAGGCGATTCGGCGAAGGCAAAAACGGTGGCGTACCATTCGGTCCCGGTCATATCACCGGTGATCGGCCCGCCGGATCGTCCAGTCGTGGCCGGATCGTTCCGCGTCAGATCGGGCGAACGCTTCTCCCACGTGTCCCCACCGTCGCGTGCTCGCCAGACAAACTGCGAGGCCACGTACAGTGCGTTCGAATCGTGGGGAGAAAAATGCACCGGAAAGGTCCATTGAAAGCGCTGCGGTACCTCGGCGGCGCTGATCCCGCCATAGTTGGCCAAGCCGATGCTGATGTCGCGCGATTCATTGGTGCGACGATCATGACGCGACAGCCCACCCATGTAGCAACCGCCATACGTGATGTGTTCGTCGCGCGGGTCGATCGCGATGTAGCCACTCTCGCATCCAGCCACGGACCACCAGTCGCGTATGCCGATCGCACCGCGGTCGGACCGACTGGCGATCGCAATGGTGGAGTTGTCCTGCTGGGCCCCGTAAATGCGGTACGGATGCTGCTGGTCGGTGGTGACATGATAGATCTGCGCCGTCGGCTGATTCTCCTGCGTGCTCCAGCTCGCGCCGCCGTCCAGGGATACCGTTGCACCTCCATCGTTGCCGTTGATGAGCCGCAACGGATTCCGCGGATCGGCCCACATCACATGGGTGTCGCCGTGCGGGACGCGCACCGTCGCGAACGTCCGGCCGCCGTCGATGCTACGCTGGATGTCGAGGTTCATGATGTACACGCTGTTCTCGTTGACGGGATCAGCGGTCACGGTGGTGAAGTAGAACGGGCGGATCACGAACTGCTGATCGCCATTGGTACGCTCCCAGGTGGCGCCGGCGTCATCGCTGCGGAAGACGCCGCCGGACGAGTCCTGCGCTTCGATATTCGCGTACACGCGCTGTCCGTTGGCCGGCGAGACGGCCACCCCGATCTTGCCGATCATTCCACGCGGCATCCCGGGATTGAATGTGAGCTCCGTCCAGCGCTCTCCCCAATCGGTGCTCTTCCATAGCCCGCTGCGCCCGCCGCCAGCATTCATTCCCCACGGCGTGCGCTGAAACTTCCAGAGGCTCGCATAGACCGTTCGCGGATTCTGCACGTCGATCGAGAGATCGGCCGCACCCGTGCTGTCGTCAAGAAAAAGGACCTTCTTCCAGGTCGCGCCGCCGTCGGTGGTACGGAAGACGCCGCGATCGGGCGATGGACCGAACGCGTGACCCAGTGCCGTCACATACGCGATGTCAGGATTCGCCGGATGGACGCGAAGGCTGGTGATCTGCTGCGTGTTGGCGAGGCCGCGCGATGTCCACGTGGCGCCACCGTCGATGGAGCGATACACACCGGTGCCGTACGTCAGGTCTTCCCGGGGTTTCCCTTCGCCGGTACCCACCCAGATCACGTGTGGATCGCTCGGGGCAACACTGATGGCCCCCACGGAAGAGATGTCGGACTTGCCGTCGGTAATGTTCTCCCACGATTGGCCGGCGTTCGTGCTCTTCCAGACTCCGCCGTTCACGGAGCCGAAATAGAACACCAGCGGATTGCGCGGGTCGCCGGTGACCGCCGTGACCCGCCCCCCCCGGGAGGGTCCGATGTTTCGCCAACGCAGCGACTTGAATGCCGTGGCGGTCTTCGTACCGTCGCTGAGGAGCAGCGGATCGTACGCCGGGCGGGAAGAGCCGGAGCGGTCGCGGATCGCCGCGCGTTGCGACGAAGCCGACGCGGCGCTCAGCAGTGTGGCGGCGGCAAGCGCCCACGAGGAAGTCGATATACGCATGACCGGATATCGCCTGTGTGCTTCGCCGGTGGCAAGATTCGCCGGACGGTCCCTCGGCGCGAAGACAAATCGTCGCGACGATTGGCCACGTGGCGTGGGGCCGAAGGCAACTGGAGCGTTACGTCAACATCACTCCGGTGAGGGGCGATGGTGCAGACAGGGCCTGCTGCGCTGCCAGGAGAACTGATGCCGGAAGCGGCGACGCGCCAGCCCGTTTGGCGGCTTCGATCACGAGGTTGAGGGCGCGGGCTTGCGCGGCAAATGCGGCCAGTAACGCGCCACCGGCGCCCGGGGTTGAAACAATGGCCTTGGCGAGGTCGTCAAGTTCGGTCGCGAGGGCGCCATGGGCCGCGTCTGCGACCGAAGCGGGCGTCCGGTCGTTCTCCACGTAGGGCGACGGACACTCTTCGGACTGGCTGTAGGTCTCCACAAAAAAGCCCGGAAACGCCGACGGAGAGAGGGCTTCC
>JBBSCJ010000035.1:0-22172 GCA_038250435.1 Gemmatimonadales bacterium
ACGACGCCCGGCGCGCCGCCGTGCCGCGCGTACCGCGCCCCCGCGAGCGCGGTGACTTCCTGCTGCAAGGCCTCCTCGACCGCACGCAGTCCCAACGGGATCAACGCTTGGATCATGGCCAACGTGACGCTCCCGTCATCCAGCGGGATCGGCAACTGGGCGGTCTTGGACGGCTGGTGCGCCGTCGATGCTTTTCGTACTCTTCGCATGGGTGGTGCCCTCTGTATTGGAGCGCGAATCCTGGCCGGGATCAACGCTGCAGTATGGAGGCACCACCTGAATTTCAACTAGACCTGGGACAGACCCATCAGGATCCTAATTGGCGCTCAAACGACACCGCGTGACGCCACTCACCAACCGCCAATGCGAAAGAGCATCACCGGTACCGTTCGTGCCATGATGCAGATGTCACCCCACAGCGACTGACGCCGCATGTACTCGATATCGAAGTGCACTTTACGGCGCACATCGTCGAGGCAGGTATCATACGGATTGCACACCTGCGCCAAACCGGTGATTCCCGGCTTCACTCGCTGTCGCGCCGGATACTCGTCGATCTGCTCGCGCAGACGCACGAAGATGCTTGGCCGCTCGGGGCGCGGGCCCACGATGTTCATGTCGCCGCGCAGCACGTTGAACAGCTGGGGCGTTTCGTCGAGACGGGTCTTGCGCAGCAGCTTTCCCATTGTCGTCACACGAGCGTCATTCTGCGTGGCCCACACCGCCTGTCCGTTGCTTTCGGCGTCTACGCGCATCGAGCGGAACTTGTAGATCGTAAACGGAATACCGCCCAGATCTTCACGGCGGCGCTCATGCAGCGCCCAGGTACGATTCCAGCGACGATCGACGCCCACGCGTGTCTGCGTATACAGCACCGGGCCGCGCGACGTGAGGCGAATGAACAGCGCGGTGATTGCCATGATCGGTGCCGCAATGATGAGCATCACCAGCGCCAGCATGAAGTTGAACAGCCGTGAGGCCAACTCCGAGCGCTCCCGCGGCTCAAACTCATCGTGCGGTGCTGCAGAGGTGAGCACCGGGCGCCGCTCGGGCTCGTTGGGGCCGGTTGCCGCAACGGCTGCCGGCTCGACATTCACCGTGCGCACGCGGCGGGGCGTCACGCGGGCACCCTGGGAAAAGGGTATGATCGACGCTTGCGTGTCCATAGAGTGCAAACCGGAAGTCCTAGTTATCCTGACGATTGGCGAGGAACTGAATAAATTGGATCACGGCGAAGAACATCGTGGAAAGGATGAGTAACGTGTTTGTAATGAGCTGCCAGTTGAACCGACGCTTCTTCGGCACCCGTATCTCATCGCCCGACTGGACATCCAGCTGCTCCAGCGTTCGCCCTTCCTCGATCAGCTGCTTCGACTGTTTCTTTTTCAGAATCGTTTCCGCCCCGCGATGAATCTCCAGCTCGTTGAGCTTCGCGTCTTCGCCAGGGCCCCCAGCCAGCATGACGACGTCGCTTACCGGGCGGTCCGGTGATATGTAGTAAAAGCCGGGAGATCCCACGGTGCCCAACACCGCGACTCGCGTGAGCACGCTGGTTCTGACCACCGCATTTCGCAAAAATCTCGCCACGTGGGCGTTCATCCGTTCATCCAGCTCCGCGCGGAGTACGCCGGCCAAAGAGACGTCGGGCAGATTCTGGACGGAGACCAGCAGGCTGTCCCGTACCGAAGCCGTGTCCGACGAGACGGTGTCCTGACGGATGGTGATGACGAACCGGTCTCCAACATGAAAGTCCCCCTGCTGCAAGCGCGTGCGGAGCCGCGCCACCTCACCGTTCGCGCTCTTTCGGGCGTCGCCGCTCAGCCGCCGCGTCGAGAGCTGTTGCTCGAGCGTGGCCACCCGTGAGGCCAGTTCGGCGCGTGTAGCCCGCTGGGCGCCCGCAGCCGGTGCCGGTTGCGCCAGTGCGCTCCGTGCTGAAGTTGCAAGCAGAACCGTAAGTGCCGCGCAACGAAGTGATGCGCGAATGCGACAGGTAATTGACATAGATCGATTGGAAAGCACGCTCAACTGCGGCGCGCCGGAAGGGGTTCTTCGACGTTCACTGCACCGTCAGCCAAACGGCCAACAGGCTCCTCGTCGGTCGCGGCGTAGTCCTGATAATACGAATAGTACTGGTAGACACCCTTGAGCTGGATGCCATTCAGGATGGCCCCCATCACCCGCACGGGGAGCGACGCCATCGTTTCCATCTTCGCCGCCGCCATCTTCCGGTCGGTCACTCCCGCCCGAAGCACCAGCGCCATATTGCCGGTGGCCGTCGCGAGAGCAAAGGCATCGAAGCCGGCGCCAAGCGGTGGAGAATCCACGATCACCACGTCGTATTCGGCCGACATCTGGTTGATGAGCTGCGACAGGCGCGGCGTTGCCAGCAGTTCGGGGGCGCGACGCCTGCGTGCCCCGTTGGGCATGACCGTAAGGTTCGGGTGCAACGCCGATGGATGCAGCACCTCGGCGATGAGCGCCGTGCCATCGAGATACTCCACCAGCCCCGGCCGCGCTCTGGTTCCGAAGGTTTTGGAGAGCTCGCCGCGACGAATGTCGCCATCGATGAGCAGCGTGCGCGCACCAGCGTCCGCGAATGACAGCGCCAGGTTGCTGGAGATGAGCGACTTGCCGTCGTTGGGGCCAGGGCTGGTGATGGTCATGGTGAGCGGACGCGACGGATCGGCAGCGTAGCGCACATTCATGCGCGTGCTGCGAATCGCCTCCACCACCTGCGCCTTTTCTTCGGCTGAGGCACGACGTCCCTTGCTGTTAGCGATGGGCACCACGCCCAGAATGAACAGCCCGAGGTCGTCGGTTGCCTGTTCGGGATAGCGGAATCGCCTGTCTACCTGATCGAGCACGATGGCCAGCAGCATGCCCAGGCCCATGGCGGCGGCGATCGCGCCCAGGATGAGTACCGGCGCCGTATTTCGTGTGGGACGCAGCGGAGGCACGGCCGGGTCGAGCACGCTGACATCGGCGACTGTTGCCGCTTCGGCCAGCTTCGCCTCGGCCGCCTTGAGGTTGAGGTTGCGGTACAGTTCCGCACTCAGCTCCACCTGTCGCTTAAGGCGCTGCTCTTCGATGGTGCGCCTGGGGATGGAACGCAGGTCCTCGCTGCTGGCCGCAATGGTGCCGTTGAGCGCCTGCTCGCGAAGACGGAGCTGCGCGACATACGAACCGAGCGCGGCGGGGACGGTGATGGATTGCAGCGCGGTGAGCGCCGCCTGTTCATCCTTTACGCGCTGGTACTCGTCGGTGTAGGTCTCGCGCAGGCGGCGCAGGTCGGCTCCTCGTGCGGACTGTTCCTCGAGCAGCTTGCGCAGGTTATCGGCAGCGGGGTCGCTGGACACAATCGGAATGGAGAGTACGGCCTCCCTGGTAACCCCGCCCGTCTGCCGCCCCTGAGCGAGCACCCGTTCAAGCGCCTCGCGATCGCGCTGATAGCTGTCCGCGAGAATCTTGTCGCGGAAGTAGTTGTCGAACACCGGAGTGTTGGTACGCTCGAGCCCCGGAGCGATGCTCTGTCGTTCCGATGGCTGCGTCACGGTACTTACCCGGAAACTCTCGAGCGCGTTCTCCGCGGAAGAAAGATTCTCGGAGGCGTACTCACGCTGCCCCTCCAGAATACTGGCTACCTGTCTAACGTTTTTCTTTTTGTACTGGGTGGCCACCACCACGAACTGCTCTACCCAGGCGTTGAGCGTGCTGGCGGTCCGTTGCGCGCTGGCGCCGGTAAGCTTGAGGCCCAGGAAGGAACTGTTTTCCTTATATGAAGGTTTCATCTTCTTGATGAGCGCGATGGAGACTTCTCGTGGTGTCTGCACGTTGAACGACACGTCGCCTCGTCCGGCGAGCAGCTGTGCCGACGGTTGCCATTGGAATCCGGCGGCACGGCCAATGGAGTCACCAAGGGCACCTTTTTCCACCTCGAAGCCCGGCTTCTGTGACAGCGTATACGAATTACCCTTGATTATCAGCTCGTAATCGCCCGGGCGGAGTCTCGCCTGCTCCCCGACACGAAGCGAGCGAAAGAGAGTGCTGTCGGCCTCTTTGGCGGGGGTCACGAAAAGCGCCAGCTCGTTCACCACCGGATCGGCGATGGTAAATGAGAGAAGCAGATCCTGCCACCCCGACGCTTGCAGCAGTTCTTGCGCCTGAATGGGTCCGCGATCCTGCGAGCCGCCACTCGTGCCCGTTCCCTGCTCGAGGAGAATGGTGGCCTGCACCTCGTACTCGGGCTCGATGAAGCGAGTGGCAACGTAGCCGCCAACGCCGCCGATGATTGCGAAGAGCACAATGAGCCATTTAAAGCGCGCCAGTGCGCCGACGTACCGCCCCAGCGACGGCCCCTTGGGCTCGGGGGCGGCTGCCCCTCCTTCCCAATCGGCTGGCGGTCCACCGCTCTCGAAATCGTTCAGCGCCTGACCGCCAGTGGCTGAAAGGGGCTGTAGCTGCTGACCGGACATTAGGTAAGGGGCTGGGCTGATGACAGATGCATCTTTGGTGATGGACGGCGCATGAATCTCGTACGCAACAGGTTGGGATGTAAGCGTGCGCGCCACGCGGCGCAGATCCTACACAAAAGTGTGACGTTTGGGTGGTTGTTGCGATCGAGACACGGTAGCTGTCGTAGACAAGCAACGAATATCGCTTGACGTGCGACGAAAATCACGGTATTTCCTGCAGACGCCGCTACTTTATCTGTAATCGGCGATCGTCCAGAGGCAAACGTGTTGCCTCAGTGCTACCACTGTCGATCTCGCGCGGCAACCCTCTACGGTCCAGACCGCGACGTTGGGTGCAATGACCGATCCATCGATTCTCACGCCCTCTGCGCCTCGTCTCATGACTGACCCGTTCCTCAAGGATTCCAACTCCCGCACGGTCCCCGACAAGGGCACCGGACTGCGTATCCTGGTCGTCGACGACGACCGGACGCTGCGGGAGGGGTGTGCTTCGGTGTTGCAGATGGATGGTCATAACGTGACCGCGACCGGGCGCGGTGAGGAAGCCCTGGAGATGGTCCGCCGTCGCCGCTTCGAGCTGATTCTGGTCGATCTGTATATGACCCCCATCTCCGGGATGGAGATCCTCAAGGCTGCCGTTGAGGTGCACAAGGAGGCGGTGGTGGTCATGATGACCGGCAATCCGAGCGTCGCTTCCAGCATCGAAGCGCTGCGTCATGGCGCGTGGGACTACCTGCCCAAGCCTTTCTCCGCCTCGCATCTGCAGGTGCTGGTCGGGCGCGCGGCCCACGCTGCCGCTACCGCCAAGGACACCAAGGAGATCAAACCGTCGCTGGTCACGCAAAACGGCGCCGGTGAGCCGATGGCGCTGCTCGGCGTGTCGGCGAGCTTTAAAAAGGCGGTAGACCTCGCGCAAAAGGTGGCCGGCACCGATGCCTCGGTGATGATCAGCGGCGAAAGCGGCACCGGCAAGGAGATGATTGCGCAATTCATCCACAAGCACAGTCGCCGCACCGCGCGGAAGCTGGTGCCGGTAAACTGCGCCGCCTTGCCTGACAACCTGCTCGAGTCGGAGATGTTCGGGTATCGCAAGGGAGCCTTCACCGGCGCCGATCGCGACAAGGCCGGCCTGCTCGAAGTGGCCAACGGTGGGACGCTCTTTCTCGACGAGCTCACCGAAATGACGATGCCGCTGCAGGCCAAGCTGCTGCGCGTGCTGCAGGACGGCGTCGTCCGCCGGCTCGGCAGCGAAGTCCAGGACGCCGTAGTAGACGTGCGCTTCATCTCCGCCACCAACCGCGACCCGCAGGAAGCGGTACAGCAGGGGTTGCTGCGCGAGGACCTGTTTTACCGGCTACGGGTGGTCCCCATCAAGCTCCCCCCACTCCGGAAGCGTCTGGAAGACATACCGCTACTCGCCGACTTTTTTTTAAGGCGATCATGGGAACGTCATCGCGGCAGTTCAGCGACAGTTCCCGAGATGACCGCAGAAACGGTAGCGTGTCTGCAATCGCGCCCATGGCGCGGCAATGTGCGCGAACTCCAGAACGTGATCGAGCATCTGGCGGTGATCGCCGAGCCTGGGCGTCCGATTTCGCCCGACGACATTCCCGTGTATGACGAAATCCCCGGGGCTGAGCCGGAGGCGGGGCTGCCGTCGAGCATTATGAATGAGGCGTTTCACACGGCCAAGGACAACCTGATCACGCATTTCGAAAAGGAGTACCTCGCCAAGCTAACGACCAGGGCGGGAGGGAACATGTCCAAGGCGGCGCGTCTGGCCGGTATCGACCGCACCACGCTTTACCGTTTGATGGAGAAGCATGGTTTCCGTCGGGATGTGCTATCCGGCGCGGCCGACTGACTTTTATGGCATGCCACGGAGTCGTCGAGCCGTCGGGAGACGGCGCGCAGGCACTGCTCGTCGGACTGGCGCACGATATCCGGTCGCCGCTGAGCTCCATGCTTGTGCTGTTGGAGCGGTTGCTGAGCGGGCAATGTGGCGCCATCTCGTTTCAGCAGGAGCGGCACCTGCGGCTGGTGTATGGCGCAACCTTTGGGGTGGCCGGTTTGGCCAACGATGCGCTGGATTTTGCGCGGAGCGGGTCGGGGCTTACCGGTGGAGCGCCGGTCCCATTTCTGGTGGCCGACGTAATGGGCGCGGTTCGCGACATGGTGTTACCGATGGCCGAGGAGCGCGGCATCGCCCTTCGGTGCAGCTTTTCTCGCGAGCTTATGCAGGTGGGGTATCCAGCGGCGGTACAACGCGTGTTGCTCAACCTGGTGACGAACGCCTTCAAGTACACGAGCACCGGCTCGGTGAGCTTCTCGGCCGGGATCATCCCGGGCGGAGCAGTCGTATTCGAGATCGAAGACACCGGATCGGGCATGCCTCCTTTTGGCGAGGTAGGCAAAGAGGGGTTTGGCTTGATGATCTGCCGGGAGCTCGTCGCAGAAATGCGCGGAACGCTCGCTTTCGAACCCCATGTACCTACGGGTACACGTTGCAACGTGTTACTGCCGCTCTCCTTTCATCCGTAGCAGCCGCCTCACGTGCTTTTCAATAGTATCGAGTTCATTTTTGCGTTTCTGCCCATCGCGTATGTGGTGTTCTGGGCGCTTCCCGGCGCCGGGCCACGATACGTGTGGCTCACCATCACCGGCTACGTCTTTTACGGCTGGTGGGATCCGCGATTCTGTCTGCTCATGGCATTCTCCACGCTGGTAAGCTTTTGCGCGGGGCTGGGGATGTTGAAGCATCCGGTGGGGAGCCGCAGTCGCAAGCTGTACCTCGTGGTGCCGATCACGGTCGATCTCGCGCTGCTTGGCTTCTTCAAGTACACCAACTTCACATTGGACACGGTGCGTAGCGTCACGGGCCTGGCTGGTGTGGATATCGCCGTGCCGCATCTCGACATCATTCTGCCGATCGGCATTTCGTTTTATACCTTCCACACGATCAGCTATATCGTGGACTCCTATCGCGGCGTGATTACTCCGACGCGAAATATCTGGGAGTTTTCGACCTACGTGTCGCTCTTCTCGCAGCTGGTGGCCGGGCCGATCGTGCGTTTCCGGCAGATCGAGGAAGACCTCGAGGCGATCGGCACCAGTAGCCGTACACGCTGGATGGGTCGCGGCATCTCGTTCTTTTGCGTGGGGTTGGTGGAGAAGGTGCTGATCGCCGATACTCTGGCGGCGCTCGTGGACCCATCGTTTGCGAACTGGGAGGCACTGTCCACCGCCGGTGCCTGGATGGCGGTGCTGGGATATACCTTTCAACTGCTTTTCGATTTTTCGGGCTACAGCACAATGGCGGTAGGACTCGGATTCCTCTTCGGTATCCGCATTCCGGTGAACTTCAACTCGCCGTACAAGGCGCTCAATCCGTCCGATTTCTGGGAGCGATGGCATATCTCCCTGTCGAGCTGCCTGCGCGACTATCTCTACATCCCGCTCGGCGGAAATCGCGGCAGCACGTTTCTGACGTATCGGAATCTGATGCTCACAATGCTCTTTGGCGGCCTCTGGCATGGGGCGTCATGGACCTTCGTTTTCTGGGGCTTCTATCATGGGCTGTTGCTCTGCGCCTATCGCGTATTCCGTTCCTCATGGGATCCATTACCGCGCCTGGCTCAACAGGCCTCAATGTTCACGGCCGCTCTGGTTGGCTGGGTATTTTTCCGTGCCGTGACCTTCGCCGAGGCGCTGGGTATTCTGCGGAAGATGGTGATCCCTACCGACGGCACGTACTTCAGCGATATCCAGCTCCCACTTGCCCTTTCGGTGATGGCGATTGCCGCGTGGTGGAGCATGCGCGGACCTAACGTGTTCGAGATGAACCACGAGTGGACGCCTCGACGAAGGGTCACACTGGCGGCAGCTTTTGGAGCGGGGCTCGCGCTGATCGTGACCGCCAGGCCCTCGCCCTTTCTTTACTTCCAGTTCTGATGCGGCGCCTTGTTTCTATAGTGGGTTGGGTCATCGCGCTGGGAGGCGTGGTTGTGCTGGCAGTTGAAGCAACCGTGCGGTTGGATGATTGGGCGCAGTTCGGCGTGCCGTTTTTCTCTCCTGCAAGCTCTCTAGGTGAACTGTTGGTGCGTGACTCTATCGGCGCACACGCTCGACCCAACTCACAGTTTCGACAGTTCCGCGTTAATGGGCTTGGTATGCGAGGTCCAGAGGTCGGCCAAGCCGACTTGTCGAAATCGTTGGTGGTCGTTGCGAGCGGCGCGTCGGAAACTTTCGGCCTGTATGAACAGCCCGGAAAGGAATGGCCGCGCCAGCTTGAGGATAGCCTTCGCGTCAGATGTGCAAAGCCGGTGGTGGTATTGAATGCGGCCTTCGCGGGGATGTCGCTACCTACCGTACGTCAGGACGTGGCGCTGCGGCTCCGGCAGCTCAACCCCGACGTGATGGTTTACTACCCGACACCAATGCAATATCTCGAAGCCGAACTGCCTCAGCCCGCCGCTCCCGTCATGACCGTTCCGCCGCCACTCTCGCCGTGGCGCTTTCGTGCGACGGCCCGCTTTCGTGACGCCTTCAAGAGAGCAGTGCCGGAGCTGTTGCTCGATCAGCTGCGACAGTTGAGCACCCGCCGCGCCCGGGCAGTGGTCGGTGAGCCGATACGCCTGAGCGTATCGGTGGAGCGCCTCAATGCATACGAGCAGGACGTGCGTGGCTTGGTGGGCGAGGCCCGGAGCCATGCCATCGACATCGTCCTGGTTCAGCATCGACATCGTTTTCGGGACACGGTGAGCGCTGAGGATCAACGCTGGCTCAGGGCGTGGGAGCGTTTCTATCCGTTATACAGCGCCGGTGCGATTCTGGCGTTCGATGACAGCGCCGCCGCTCGGACGCTCATCGTGGCCGCCGACTCAGGAGTCGTAACGGTCGATCCGCAGCCCGCGCTCCGTGTAGCCGGCAGCCGGGCGTTCGCCGATTTCTCGCATTTCACCGACGCCGGTGCCGCCGCGATGGGCGGTGTGGTTGCGAGCGCAGTCGTGTCGGCCTATTGCGAGGCCGCCTCAGCGCGGCATGGTTTTCAATAAAGCCGTAACCTGTGTCCGCCGCTGTTGCGCCTCCTTAAATTTACGCAATCGCCGAGTCTCTCCGTAGTGATCCTCAGGAGCCGTTGAAGATGAGCCAACCGAACACGTCGGACGCCGCTGCCGCGCACGAAGCCCTCGACATCCGCGACGGCCGCACCAGCGCGTCGTATGCGGTGCCGATTCGCACCGAAGGGCCGGAGGGCGACAGCTACGTTCGCGCCATGGACCTTCGCACCATAAAGCGTGAGCCCGGCGAGTTCGGCATGCTGAGCTACGATCCGGCGTTCATGAACACGGCGTCGTGCCGCAGCGCGATCACCTTCATCGATGGTGACAAGGGCGTTCTGCGCTATCGGGGCTATCCCATCGAGCAGCTCGCCGAGCACGCGTCGTTTCTGGAAGTCTCCTACCTGTTGCGTCACGGCGAGCTCCCCGATCAGGGGCAGTACGACAAGTGGGTGCACGACATCACCTTTCACACGTACGTCCACGAGAACATCCGCAAGTTTCTCGAGGGCTTCCGCTACGACGCGCACCCGATGTCGATGCTGTGCAGCGCGACGGCAGCGCTCTCGAGCTTCTACCCGCAGGCGCGCGACATTCACGACCCGCAGCAGCGCTACATCTCCATCATCCGCCTGATGGCCAAGCTCCCCACCATGGCGGCGTTTGCGTACCGCCATGTGAAGGGGTTGCCCTTCATCTACCCCGACAATGATCTCGGCTACGTCGAGAACTTCCTGTCGATGGTGGCGCGCATGTCGGAGCCCAGGTACGAAGGGAATCCGGTGTTCGTGAAGGCGCTCGAGGTACTGTTCATCCTGCACGCCGATCACGAACAGAATTGCTCCACCAGCGCGGTACGGGCGATCGGTTCGTCAGGGGTGGATCCTTTCTCGGCGGTAGCCGGCGGTATCGCGGCGCTGTTCGGTCCGCTGCACGGCGGCGCCAACGAAGCCGTGCTGCGGATGATTACCGAGATCGGCGACAAGAAGAACATCCCGGCGTTCATCGAATCGGTGAAGAGCGGCAAGGGCGAGCATCGCCTCATGGGCTTCGGTCACCGCGTGTACAAGAGCTACGATCCGCGGGCCCGCATCGTGAAAAAGCTGGCCGACGACGTATTTGCGCAGGTGGGGATGGACAAGGATCTCGAGATTGCGCTGGAGCTGGAGCGGATCGCGCTGAGCGATGACTACTTCGTTTCGCGCAAGCTCTACCCCAACGTGGATTTCTACACCGGGCTGATTTATCGCTCGATGGCGTTCCCGACCGATTTCTTCACCGTGCTCTTTGCCGTGGCGCGTGTGTCCGGGTGGCTGGCGCAGTGGGAAGAGATGATTCTCGACAAGGAGCAAAAGATCGCGCGGCCGCGGCAGATCTACATAGGAGCGGGCGAGCGTGAGTATCAGGATCTGCTAAACGAGAAGTTTCCGCGCACGCGGAAAGACAGCATCCGCAAATGAGGCGAGGTCTGCTTGGCTGACGACAACAGCGGGCGTGACGCTGGGGCGATCACGCTCAGCGTCGTGATATGCACCTGGAATCGGTCGGCGGCGCTCCGTGATACGCTATCGACCTTTGCTGTCATGAACTTCCCGTACGGTTTCGGCTGGGAGCTGCTCGTCGTGGACAACGCGAGCACCGACGACACGGCGAGCGTCGTGGCGTCAGTGGCGAAACAGTTATCGCTCACCTATCTGCTCGAGCCCACGCCGGGGCTTTCGTCCGCCCGTCGTGCGGGCGTTGCGCGTGCGCGGGGATCGTGGATCGCCTGGCTGGACGATGATGTGTTGCTCGCACCGGGATGGATGCAGGCCATTGCGCAGGTGGTCACGGAGCGCCCGGAGCTCGATTATGCGGCAGGCCCGACGCAGCTGCACTTTGACGGTGCACCGCCGCGCTGGTTGCAGATGGCCTTCAAGGGGGTCAGCAACTTCTACTCGGTGCGCGATCTTGGCGCAGGGGATTTCCCTCTGGGTCAGAATGATGCCCCGTACGGTGCCAATATGCTGGTACGTCGTGGATGGCATGAGCGGTTTTCCTTCGACGACGCGCTCGGCTTTTCGCATGGGAAGCTGGTGGGGGGTGAAGAATCACAGTTATTCGCCCGCATCAGGAGCGCTGGCGGAAACGGATGGTGGGTAGGGGGTATGGCGGTCAAGCATGTCGTCCTGCGGGATCGCCATCGGCTTGCGTGGCTCAACCGAAGGCTTCGATCGGCCGGCGACGAAATCGTCGGGCTCGGTGTGCGTCGCGGCAGGGCGGTGATTCTAGGGGCGCCGGCGTGGATGTGGCTGGACTTTGTTCGGTCGGCTGTTGCCGCGCTCGTCCCGATCAGTCTTGAAAAGAGCGTGCGGCATCTGGCTCGCGCCCGAGTCTTGCTGAGGGCGATCTCTGTCTGCGTCAGGGAGCGTCCCGCCTTGCTCGGCGGAGCCTGACGGCGACGTACCAGCCGGGTTTGGCCATGTGGGCTGCGACCGGTTATCCTGCGATCCGTTGACACTCATGCGAAATCTCCGGCTCAGCGACAGCCACGCCGAAACGCAAAGCCTGCTGCGCTGCCTTGCCGACCTGTTTCCCGCCGGCGAGCGGTGGCGTTTGACGCTGGTATTCATCGCCTCCGTCGCGGTCGCGCTGTTCGAGACCATCGGGGTCGCGTCGATCCTGCCGTTCATGGCCGTGTTGATGGACCCCTCGTCCATCGACCGGTACGCCGTAGTCCGCAGGCTTGTCGAGTCCGTGGGAGCGACGTCTCCACGCGACAAGGTGTTCGTGCTTGCGGCGCTGGTGGGCGTGGCCCTTATCGTGAGCAGTGCGGCGTCGATTTCTGCACTATGGATTCAACAGAAGCAGGCAGCCCGAACGCAGTCACGCCTCACGGCGACGCTCTTTGACAGCTTTCTGCATCAACCGTACGAATTTCACGTGGCGAACGACGCACCGTTTCTGCAGAACGTTTTGTACTCTGACGTATCGGCGCTGGGGCGTCTCACCAACGCCGCGCTCCAGTTCACTTCCCGGGGATGCGTCGTTCTGGCGCTCATCCTGCTGCTGCTCACCCAAAGCCCTTCGGTGGCGCTCACGGCGTTGCTGGTTATCGGCGGAAGCTACTATGCGATCTATCGCGCGATCCGTGGTAAGCAATCCCTCATGGGGAGTCGGGTCGCACTGGCGCACGAACAGCGTCACCGCGCCGCGCAGGAAGGATTGGCCGGCGTGAAGGAGCTGCAGGTGCTGGGGCGGGAAGCGCAGGCGGTCAGGCGCTTCGATGTCGAGTCTACCATGATTGTGGACGTCAACGCCAGAAGTACGGTGCTTGGCGCCGCGCCGCGTTTTCTGCTTGAGCCTGTGGCCTTCGGTGGCATCCTTGCCGTAGCGCTCTACCTGTTTGTCAACGCCGGCAACTCAGCGGCGTTGGTCATTCCTACCTTGGCGTTGTACGCGTTCGTAGGGTACCGATTGCTCCCCGCCGCCCAGCAGATGTACGCCTGTATCATGGAGGCCCGTTTCGCCGGTCCGGCGGTGCGCAAGCTCCACCGGGTATACATGGCCATCCTCGAGACGGATGTCCGAAGGCACGCCGCCACCGTTCCCCCGTCGCGCAGCACACTCAAGGGCGATCTGCTCGAGCTGTCCAGAGTCGCGTTTACCTACGCCGGCTCGTCGCGCGTGGCCTTGTCGGACATCACGCTCACGATCGAACACGGGGAGAGCATCGGATTGGTCGGACGTTCGGGTTCCGGCAAGACCACGCTCGCCGACATCCTGCTCGGACTGTGCGTGCCGCAGCAGGGGGATGTGTTCACGCCGGTGGGACGCCTGTCCAATGCAACGGTGCGCGACTGGCGAAAGCGGGTGGGGTACGTTCCACAGAATGTCTTTCTGACCAACGCGTCCATTCGGGAGAACATCGCCTTGGGGCTCTCACCCGAAGAAATCGACCACGATGCGGTCTACGAGGCCGCTTGCCTCGCCCAGGCAACCGACTTCATCGACTCGCTCCCAAACGGCTTCGACACGGTGGTGGGAGAGCGCGGAGTGGCACTGTCGGGTGGCCAGCGTCAACGTATCGGTATCGCCCGGGCACTCTTCGTGAATCCGGAACTGCTGGTGTTCGACGAAGCGACGAGCGCCCTCGATGGCGTGACCGAAGCGGCTGTAATGAACGCGATTCATTCGCTGCGCGGTACGCGTACGGTGGTCATCATTGCCCATCGCTTGCAGACGATACAAGCGTGCGACCGATTGCTGGTGTTGAGTGAAGGCCGGCTGGTATTCGACGGATCCGTCGCGGCGGCTTCTCGCGATTCGCTGCACTTTCGTCAGCTATCGACGGCATCGGAAGCAATGGGGGCGGATGTCGAGCGCGTGCAGGCGGGGAGCATTTCTCCATGACGCAGTACGCGGACGCGCTGGCGAGCGGCCCACCGATTCGTGCCGACGGTACGGCGCGCTCGGCGACCCGGCGCAGCATCTCCGTGATCATCCCTGCGCATCGCGACCGTGGCTACCTCGGTGAAACTCTCGCGACGGTGCGGCCTCAACTTGCCGGCTCCGACGAGATTCTGATCGCGGCGAACGGCTGCGACGCGGCCTACCTGCGGAAGCTCGAATCGCTGAGCGATGATGTCGTTCGTATTCTGCATGTGCCGGAAAAGGGTATTGCGGTGGCTCAGGTCGCATACCTTTGTGCGAAGGCTCATCGCGCGGCTGTGCTCTTCACGCGAGGACTGAAGCGGTGCCCCCCGGTTTGACGGTAATGCCTCGGTTCCTGTACGTGTATGACATCGAAGGGTGGGCCATCCATCAGGTGGGTCGCACCTGGGCGAAGCAGCTCGAAGGGCGGGCGCTGTTCGAGTTCGCGACTCTCGCCCAGGCGCGAGCACTGAGCGTCGCCGAGCTCCAGGACTATCGAAGCTGCATCCTTGGATTTACCAACCTGCTCGACGGCGTCGCGTGGCACGGTCTCGAGCCCACCACCTACGGGAGGTACGCGACGTATCAGGGAGTGCGGCGCGAACTGCGCATGGCCTTGGTTGCGCCACTACGCGATACGCCGAGCGACCGTTATTTACGTCGCTCGCTCGCCGTGCTTCACGATCCGATGGAAGTCTTTCCAGAGCGGCCGGACTGGCAGGGCGGGTCTCCGTGGCTGTCGCGGCTTCGCCGCTTTTCGCGGGTGGCTGTCACCTCCGATGAACTGCACCGCGTCCTCGACCGAGCTCGAGTGTCGAGTTCGATGGTGCGTACGCGCCCGGAGATCGACATCCGCCATCCGAGTGAGGTGGTTACGGTGCCCGGCCGGCCACTATCGGTGTGCGCCAACCACAAACGGAAGAATATCCCACTGCTCCGCGCGCTGAAAGAAGTCTGGGATGCCGCTGCGGATACGGCGTTTACCCTGACAGTCGGACGCGGTACGTTATCCCGCGCGGAGTATACCGGCCTGCTGGACGAGCACTCGGTGTACGTGTGCACGTCGTGGCAGGAGGGTGGCCCGTTGCCGGTAATGGAGGCGGTCAGCCGGGGGCTCGCGGTGGTCACCACGAACGTCGGTCAGGTTGCACGTTGGGTGATTCACGGCAGGAACGGGCTTATCTGCCGGACGCCGGCTGAATTTCATTCTGCTTTGGAGAGGCTGCGTTCGACACCTGATCTATTGCTTCGCATGCGCCTGGCGTCGCTCGAGATCGCGGCGGAGCGGCGTCAGGACGATGTGACAGGACAGCTAACGGAATTTCTGGCGTTATGACTGCGATGCATCGGAGAAAACGAAAGAGCGCCGCATTCGGTTGAATGCGGCGCTCTTTCGTTACTGCCCAACTGTTCAGGCGCGGCGACGACGGGCGACGAGGCCAAGTCCGGCCATACCGAAGGCCATCAGGATGACCGTCGACGGCTCCGGCACTGCGGTGACCGAGATGATCACGTCGTTGAAGTCTTGATCGCTGACGTTGGGAGTAAACGTGCTGCCATCCGGCAATGTGCAGCCAACCAGCGTAACACAGGCGTTGTCTTCCAGTCCGACGTACACCGGGTTGCCGAATGAGGTGCCGGAGAAGAGGCCGCCTGCGAATGCCGGTTCGGCACCCGTGAACGAGAAGGCGGCAAACTGGCTACGGCCGGCGGTGAGCACATCGCTGCGGAATAGCGTGCCCGCCGGGGAAAACGCGCTGATCCGGAGATAGAACCCGTTTGCCGCGACGATCGTGTTGCTGTTACCCGCGACCATCACCGTGCCGAGGAACGCATCGGTGACGCGATCGTAAGCTCCCCAGGCGCGAACCGGGGCAGAACCGGTGATCGTGCCGAACAAGGTGAGGTTGTACGTGCCCGCGCCGAAGGCAAACGCCGCCGGATTGGCGCCGTTGCCAAGAAACTGGTTCGGGTTCGGCGAAATTCTGTTTGCGAGCGGCAGGAGCGCGGCCGGAATCTCGCTGTTGCAGCTCATCGGCGTGAGGCCCGCGTTGGTCAGCAGTGAGCCGATGTTGCAGGCGCCGGCGCCGGCCTGATCGTCGGAGGGGTTATTCCAGAACGGATTGCCAGTCGCGTTGGTGTTGGTGATGGCCTGCCACGTCTGGGCGCTGGCGGTGGAAGCGCCGAGCACGAGGCTCAGTGCTGCGGTCATCGTGGCTACGTGTGAAACTTTCATCGGTTCTCCGTGGAAGCTGACAAGGGTCGATCCATTTTCCAAACCTACGGAAGAGCAATCAGCGTGCCGTTATGGGGAGCCTTCCAGGCATCATCTAAGTGATTGTCAAGCTGTGAGTTAACGTATCAGCGTCGGGTGCGCCCAGGTGAAAGGTGTGGCGTTGGCGATACACCATGCCGCAGGCGCTCTGCACCTTGGCGAACTCCAGGGGAACACAGAACGATTGGACAGATTATTCCCATCTGCGAGGGCGAAATTTCAGCTCACCCGCTTCGTCTTCTTTCGCAAAAAGTCCATCAGTACGAACTGTCCTAAACTCATCGTATTCGTGAAGTAGGCCTTGCCACGGCTGATCTCGCTCATCCGCTTCACGAACTCCACTAGCGCCCGGTCGCGGGCCAGCATGAAGGTGTTGATCATGATGCCGCTCTTCCGGCAGGCGGCCACCTCCCGCAGCGTTTCGGCGATGACGTAGCCGTCCAGCCCCATGCTGTTCTTGTATATCTGCCCGTCAGGCATGCTCAACGCCGACGGCTTCCCGTCGGTGATCATGATGATCTGGCGCATGTCCTTCTTCTGCCCCATCAACAGGCGCCGCGCCAGCTTGAGCCCCTCGGCGGTATTGGTGTGGTACGGACCCACCTGCGCCTTCGCCAGATTGGAGATCGGGATCTCTTCGGCACTGTCGTGGAAGAGCACCACCTTGATGGTATCGCCGGCAAACTGCGTCTTGATGAGATGCGCGAGCGCCAGCGCCACCTTCTTGGCTGGAGTGAAGCGATCCTCGCCGTACAGAATCATGGAGTGTGACGTGTCGAGCATGAGAACGGTCGCGCAGCTCGACCGATACTCCGACTGCCGCACCATCAGGTCGCTGTAGTCCAGGTCGATCGGCACGTCCAGCGAGCCGTTCCGGGCCAGCGCGTTGGCCAGCGTGCCGGAAATATCGAGGTTCATCACGTCGCCGAACTCGTACGGCTTGCTCCACGCATCCGACTCCACACCGGTGGAAAGCTGGGGGGTGTCGTGGCTGCCGAGGCTGCTTTTGCCAAGCGAACCGATAAGGTGCCGAAGTGTGCGGAAGCCCAGAAAGTCGGTGCCTTTATCGGTGAGGTTGAACTGCACGTCTTTGGCAGCCGCCTGGCCGATCGAGCCTTTGCCGGTTACCGGCTGATGCCCGGCTGGCACCTTGGCCGTCTGATTCACTGTGAGCAATCCGTCTTCCACCAGACGCTGAACCAATCCGTCCAGCAGTTCAGCCAGCTTCTCCTCGGAAACCTCGTCACCGTCGCCCCGAAGCGCCTTGAGCATTTCCGGGGTGATCTGGCCGCTCTCGATGAGCGCCTGCAGGATCGCCTGCTTGAGCGCGTCGAGTGAGCGGTCGCCTTCTTCCTCGCCGGGCTCATTCCAGTGTCCTTGGTTGCCCCCGGCAAATCCGGATTGCAGCAGGAAGTCGGCCAGCTGGTCCAGCAGCGACTGCAGGTCTACTGCATCGGCGAGCTGTGGATTGAATTTAGTGTAGGTGTGAAACCGCATCTCGCTCTCCGATGGTGGGAATTCGCTCCTGATCCTCTACGCATGATACCCGCTGCACGATCCCCAAACCGCCCGAATTTCTCGAGAGCTGGTGGAGAGGAGCGCTTTCTGCCGTGAAACACCTCTCCGGGGAATTCCTTCTCATTCGAAGCTATAACCTTGAGGGCGCATTGAGTCTTCGCGGCATTATCCTCGCCGGCGGATCCGGAACGCGGCTGCATCCGGTTACGCGCGCGGTAAGCAAGCAGCTGCTCCCGGTCTACGACAAGCCGATGATCTACTATCCGCCCTCCATCATCATGCTGGCGGGCGTGCGCGAAGTGCTGATCATCACCACGCCACGCGATTCGGAGGCGTTCCGTGACCTGCTCGGTACGGCCACGCTCTGGCGAACTCGCTGTAACAGGCGGCAGCTCAGCCCGACGGCGCGACGGTCTTTGCGTACCGTGTCTCCGATCCCGAACAGTACGGTGTCGTGGAGTTTGACGATGCGGGGCTCGCGATTTCGCTGGAGGAGAAGCCGGCGAGCCCCAGATCGCATTTTGCGGATACCGGATTGTCCTTCTATGATGAGCAGGTTCCGGATATCGCGGCCGGCCTCGCACCATCATCGCATAGCGAACTCGAGTTCACCGATCTGAACCGTGCGTATCTTTCGCGCGGAGAGCTGCGCGTGGAGATCATAGGGCGCGGCACGGCATGGCTGGATACCGGCACGCACGACTCGTTGCTGCAGGCCGGACTATTCGTACAAACCGTTGAGCAACGACAGGGGCTCAAGATTGCCGCGCCCGAAGAGGTCGCGTATGGTATGGGCTTCATCGATACCGCGCAGCTGCGCCGCCATCCTCGCGGGTTTTTCACCGAAGTGTTTCATGAGGCGAAGTTCGCGGCATGCGGGTTGCCCACCATCTTCGTGCAGGACAACAGCAGTCACTCCGTGAAGCCTACGTTGCGCGGATTGCATTACCAGCTGCACCCGCCGCAGGGAAAGCTGGTGCGGGTGGTGAGTGGCTCGATCTTCGACGTGGCCGTGGATATCCGACGATCGTCGCCGACGTTCGGCCAATGGGTTGGCACCGTACTCGATGCCGCGGACGGGCGCCAGCTGTGGATACCGCCCGGCTTTGCGCACGGCTTCCTCGTGCTCAGCGCGCGTGCGGATGTGTTGTACAAGTGCAGCACACTGTACGACCATCCCGGTGATCGCAGCCTGGCATGGAACGATCCGTCTTTGCACATCGACTGGCCGATCGACGAGAGGGGCGCCGTCTTGTTGTCGCCCAAGGATTCGTCCGCACCGCTGCTTTCAGGTGCCGAGCTTTATCCGTAACATCTGGTGTTCGCTCCTCTCCCCGGAGATCATGACGTGAACCACCCGGTCACCTCGCCCGACCTTGCGGCCCGCGGACTCCTCGACGCGCTGCCGGATCCGCTGCGCGATACTGCGAGTCATTCCGATGATATCGAGTCGACGGGGCTGATGCTCGGCGCCATCCCACTCGGCTCGCGCGTGTTGGACGTGGGATGCGGCACGGGATCACTCTCGCATCTGGTGAAGATGGTCAGAGGCGCCACGGTGATCGGCGTCGAGTCGGATCCGGATCGAGCTGAATCGACGAAAGGGCGCGGGATCGATGTTCACCATGCGATCTGGGATGAGCCAACCCAGCAGAAGGTGGGTATGTTCGATGCGGTGCTGTTTGCCGACGGTTCGGTTCTCCATGCTCTTTGGCCGCTTTGAGTATCAGAGCAGCGGGATCATGGATGCCACCCACCTGCGGTGGTTCACACGACAGACGATCGCTGATCTGGTCCGACGCGCCGGCTTTGACGTGATCATGCAGGATGGCAGCGCGGGTCTCTGGCAACCCGTCTATCGAGGGCTGCGTTGGATGCCACTGTTTCTGCGGCGACGGCTGGTACGCGCCGCCGTGAGAATCATGCCGACCATCTTCTCCTGTCAGCACGTACTCGCGGCAACGCCCCGGGCGACGTGATGGCTCCCCGACCGTGGCAACAGTCGTGAAACGTCTGCTCGTCACCGGCGGCGCCGGCTTCATCGGCGGCAACTTCGTGCATCACTGGTGCGCGGCCAATCCGACGGAGGCCGTGGTCGTGCTCGACGCGCTTACCTACGCCGGCAACCGCGCAACGATCGCCTCGGTCGTGGCCACCGGGCGCGTGCACTTCGTGCACGGCGATATCGCCAACGAGTCGCTGGTTCGCGAGCTGCTCGTCGAGCACGACATCGATACGCTGGTGCATTTCGCCGCAGAATCGCATGTGGATCGCAGCATCACCGATCCGGGCGCGTTCGTGCAAACAAATGTGGTGGGTACGCTGGCGCTGCTCAACGCCTGCCGCGCCGTATGGAGAAGCGAACACGGATGGAAGCCGGGGGTGCGCTTTCATCATGTCTCCACCGATGAAGTGTACGGTACGCTGGGCCCGAACGACGCGCCATTCGAGGAGCGTACGCCGTATTCCCCCAACTCGCCGTATGCGGCGAGCAAGGCAGGGTCGGATCATCTCGTACGCGCCTACATCCACACCTACGGAGTACCCGCCACCATCAGCAACTGCTCCAACAATTACGGGCCGTATCACTTTCCCGAGAAGTTGATCCCGTTGATGATCGTGAACGCGCTGCATGGAAAGGCGCTTCCGGTGTACGGTAACGGGCATCAGATTCGCGACTGGCTGTACGTGGAAGATCACTGCGCGGCGATTGCGGCCATTCTGCAGGCGCCGGTGGAGGGGCACGTTCAACGTGGGTGGCCGCGCGGAGCATCTGCATATCGACATCGTGCGTCGCATCGGTGCGGTGCTCGATCCACGGTTTTTCGCGAACGCCTCGCTTGCGGCGCGATTCCCCGACTGTCCGGCGGCGAGTGGCGCCGATTGCGCGTCGCTCATTACATTCGTCGCCGACCGACCGGGTCATGATCGTCGCTACGCCATCAACCCGACGCGCATCGCCACCATTCTTGGCTTCGAGCCGCGCGACACGTTGGAAACCGGGCTCGCGCGCACCGTGGACTGGTATCTGGCCAACGAATCGTGGTGGCGCGGCGTGATGGACGGCAGCTCTCGCGAGTGAATCGCGCAGCAATACGCGAACTAAGCGATCGCGCTTACCGCACGCCCAACCGCAGCCGCCGCGACATGTCCGACTGCATCCGCCCCTGCGGATCGACGCGGCGCAGCACGGCCTCGAAGCGATTGACGGTTGGGTACATCGCCCGCAGCTGCTCCGGGGTGAGCAGCGCATCCTTGGCAAGATACACTCGCCCGTTGTACCTGATCACGATCTCGTACAGGCGATGCACGAGCTGCGTCGTCTCGGCGCGGCGCGGGAAGTCCATCGCCAGCGTGAAGCCGGGGGTGGGGAATGACAGCATCCCCACGGCGTCGCGCCCGAACGACTTGAGCACCGCCAGGAACGACGCCCCGCGGCTGCGCAGGATCTCTTCCATCAGCTCGATGATCGCGGTGCGCGCCTCGGCGAACGGCACGGCGCACTGGAACTGATACACACCCCTGGTGCCGTACAGACGATTCCAGTCGCGGATCGCGTCGAGCGGATACAGGAATTTGTTCACATGCACGGGCCGTTCACGCCCACCGAGCGGCACGCGGCGCAGATAGCCGGCGTTGAAGGCGCGCACGGTGTGCCGGTTGAGTAGCGCCGACGGAAATTCGAAAGGCACCCTGATCGAGCGCACCGACGGCTCGGCCACCGAGCGCTGGGCCGGTGACGCGAGCTCCAGAATGCCGCGCCCCATGTTTGGCCCCGTGGTGAGGGCGTCGATCCATCCCACGGCGTACTCGTGCGTCTCCTCACCGGCGCGCAGCTGCTCGAGGAAGGCGTCGAGGTTGGGGATCCGCACCTCCTTGAGCAGCATCGCGTTCGACGGCGCGCGCTGGAGGCGCAGCTGCACGGTTTCGATCACGCCGGTGAGGCCGATGCCCCCAACGGTGGCCGCGTACAGGTCGGGGTCGGCGTCGGGCGTCACCCGCTGCAGGGCGCCATCGGGAAGACGCAGGTCGAACCAGTCTATGTGGTCGCCGAAGCTTCCTACGAGATGCTGGTTCTTGCCGTGCACGTCGTTCGCGATCGCCCCGCCCATGCTCACCTGCGCCGTGCCGGGACAGGCGGGCGGATGCCACCCGTGCGGGAGGCAGTGCTGCATGATGGCGCGGTACGACGTGCCGGCGTCGCACACCAGCGTGCCGGCTTCGGTGTCGTACGAATGAATGCGGGCGCGATTGAGGGTGGACACTACCTCGCCGCCCTCATTCAGGCACACATCGCCGTAACTTCGGGCATAGCCACGCGCGAGGAGTCCGCGCTTGCCCGCACTGTTCATCACCGTGAGCGTGTCCGCTGTCGATTCCACATCCCACACCCGCGACACGCTCGCACTCGAGCGCCCCCATGCGGTCAATCGC
>JBBSCJ010000036.1:0-21579 GCA_038250435.1 Gemmatimonadales bacterium
GAGACAATCGTGTCTCGGTGACGCACGTCGACAACCTGGTGCACGCCGTCGGGCGGGCACTCACCAACAGGCACGTGACCGGCGTCTTCGATATCGCTGACGGTGTGGTGCCGACGATGCGTGAGCTGCTCGAGACCATGTTCGCGCGACGCGGCGAAGCGGTACGCGTTGAGACTGTTCCCCGTTCGGTCGCGTGGGCCGCCGCCGCCGCGTTCGAGGCATGCTGGACCGTGCTGGGCCGTACCAGCGACCCGCCGCTCACCCGCTATCTCGTGCAAAGTCTCGCCGACCCATTCCTGCTCGACATCGAGCCCGCGCGTCTTCAGCTGGGGTACGCGCCGACGCACACATTTCGCGATGGACCGCTGTAGCGCGGGCGCACTCGTTGCGCGACGGACCGCTATGGCGCCGACGTTGCGCGCGTCGTGCACTTATGGCGACGTGATCGATGAGGTAGCCAAAAGGGCAATGGGCCGCAGCGAACGCACGGCTGTCCCTCTCGGCCATACGCCCGGTGCTGGCCTACATACGCGCGTCGCGGTAGTCACGAACACCGGTGCCGCGCGCTTCGAGACTGGCGGCGAGAATACGTTGCATCCACGGCCAAGAACTGCGGGTTCGTGTCGATGTGCTGGTCGCGCGCCATCACGGGCCTCGACGAAAGGACAATCGCACTGCAGATTCGCTTCGAGGCGAACACAGTCGAGCGCGCTGAGATCCGTCTCCACATCGGCACGCATCGGGACTTTTTCTACAACCTCGTTAGTTTTTTCTCTCTGTCCCTGCATTCAGTCCGCCCCCATGTCCATCCAGTCCATCCGCACCGAATACCGCCTCGCTTCCCTCTCCGAAGCCGACGTCGGCAACGATCCCCTTACCCACTTTACGCGATGGTTCGAGGAAGCCGTCGCTGCCGACGTGCCTGAGCCGAACGCGATGTGTCTCGCCACCGCGACGCCGGACGCGTATCCGTCGGCGCGCATGGTATTGCTCAAGGGCGTAGACGCACGCGGTTTTGTGTTCTACACCGACTATCGCAGTCGCAAGGGACTGGAGCTCGCCGACAACCCGCACGCGTCACTGTGCTTTTTCTGGGCGGAGCTGGAGCGGCAGGTGCGCATCGCGGGCGCCGTGCAACGCCTCTCCCGTACCGAATCGGATCAGTATTTTCAATCGCGTCCGCTTCCGAGCCGTATCGGGGCGTGGACCTCGAGACAGAGCAGCGTGATCACGTCGCGCGACGTGCTCGAGTCGGAGCGGGTGGCCAACGAAGAGCGCTTTCGCGATGGACACGTGCCGCTCCCGGAGCACTGGGGAGGTTTTCGTATCGTCCCGGAGGAGATCGAATTCTGGCAGGGACGGACGAGCCGGCTGCACGACCGGCTCCGCTTCAGGAAGTCCGCCGGCGTATGGGTACGGGAGCGACTCTCGCCCTGATCTGCGGTGGGCGTGCGCGCCACGGACGTGCGAGGAGCATGCAATGAAGATGATACTCGGGAACTGTCGCCCGCTCCAACGAGTTCCGCGTGCATGTCGCAGACTTCCCACGCAGTGCTCATCCTCGGCGCCACCGGCGGTATCGGTTCAGCGCTCGCCCGTCGCCTTGCTGCCGCCGGCAGCTCGCTCTTTCTCGTTGCCCGTCGTGTGGAGCCACTCGCTGAGCTGGCCAACGAACTTGGTGCTTCGTACGCCGCCGCTGACGTCACCGACTGGGCAGAGATCGATCGCGTCACCGATCTCGCGCGCGAGCAGTTCGGGGCGCTGCACGGGATGGTGAACTGCGTGGGTTCGCTGCTGCTCAAGCCGGCGCACCTCACGAAGTTCGAGGAATTCCAGCACACCATCGCGCAGAATCTCACGAGCGCATTCGGTACCGTGCGGGCGGCGGCGCGCGTGATGCCCGACGGGGGCAGCGTTGTGCTGTGCAGCACGGCAGCGGCCCGTGTCGGCCTCGCCAATCATGAGGCGATCGCCGCTGCGAAAGGTGGCGTGCTCGGCCTGGTGCTTTCCGCTGCGGCGACGTACGGCTCGCGTGGTCTAAGAGTGAATGCCGTAGCGCCCGGACTCGTGAAGACACCTCTGACCGCGCGCATCACGTCGTCGGCGCCGGCCACGCAGGCCTCGCAGGCGATGCATGTGCTGGGACGGCTCGGCGAGCCGGACGAAGTCGCCAGCCTGATGTTTTGGCTGCTCGGACCAGACGCCACGTGGGTGACGGGCCAGTGCTTCGGCGTGGACGGCGGCCTCGGCACGGTGCGCAGCAAGTAGGTCGCGTCTGGCGCGCCGACCGTGTTGCGGGACGCGCGGCGACCTCGCCGGCCAGGAAGGGCGTCATCGTGGGCGCGACAGCGCCTTGCGACGACTCCTCGGTCACCGCGAGCAGCGTAATCCGCGACGTACTCATGGGAATTTCGACGTTGGCGACCATTGCCCGACCGGCCTCGTCGGGGGTGAACAGCTTGAGCGGTACCGGCGTGCCGTCGCGGATCATCCACAGCATTAGGCGCAATCGGCGGCGATTGGTGCGAGACCGTACGCATTTCCGACCGCCTTGCCCTGCCGCACGTTCCAGAATACCTGCATCCCGGAACCGGTTGGCGCGGTGGTGCTGAGGTTCACCGGCAGCACGTTCACGCGCCTGGCCAATAGCGTTTCGGCCGTCTGGTCGCGTTCGGCGAGACGCGCTTCGGTACGTGAGAGCAACGCGGTGCGCTCGGGCACATCTTCGCAGCGAGCAAGTCCACCCGCGAGCGCAGGTCGAGCGGGAAGACCACAGACGCCGCGAGCGCAACGCCGAGTACTCCGGCGGTCCAATTCATGCGCACCTTGAAAGAGGGGGCCGGGACAATGGCCTGCTGGGTCGACAGGAGATCGGACGCGGCGTGATGCGCGTCGATCTCAGGCGCCAGTTCTCGCGCGTGCTCCGAGTTCTGCAAGCCGCGCTCGAACGCCGCCTGTTCATCGGCGTCCAGCGTGCCGCGCGTCCGGGCGAAGGGGGGCGGAAACGGCAATCAGCGTTGGCATAAGTGCATGAATTACCTATCGCGCGCCCGCCTGGATCCTTGAATGCAGCACTTTCGCGGCATTCCCCTGCGTGGCCGCCAGATCATCGCTGTGTCACAGCTGCAGGAGCTCTTCGCGCAATTTCACGTAACTTTCATATCGCCCCCGGCTCACGCGGTGCGCCGACACCGCCGCACGCACAGCGCATTCCGGCTCCACGAGGTGTTTGCAATCAGAGAAGCGGCAGGTGCCGAGCAGCGGTCGGAACTCCGGGAAGCAGTCGGCGATCTCGGAGGGATCGATTCCCCACAACCCGACTTCGCGCAGCCCCGGCGTGTCTGCCACGAAACCACCGCCGGGGAGCGGGTGCAAAATCGCTCCAACTGTGGTGTGTCGTCCTTTGTTCACGCTTTCGCTCACTTCGCCGGTTCGGAGATTCAAGCCGGGGAAGAGCGTATTCATCAGCGAGGACTTCCCGACACCGGACGGGCCGCTGAGCGCGGAATTGCGTTCCGCCACCTCGGCGCGCAGCTCCTCGAGGCCGATGCCTTTCACGACGCTCGTGAAGTGCATCGGGTAGCCTGCCCCGATGTGCTCCGCGAACCGTTCACGCACCGCACGTTCGTTCGACAGTTCGATCTTGTTGATGACGATGCGCGCCGAAATGTTGTTCGATTCCGCGATCACCAGAAACCGATCGAGCATGCGGGGATGTGGCTCAGGCTTGGCCGCCGCAAAGACCACCAGCACCTGATCGAGGTTGGTCACGATGATCCGCTCGCCCCGCGCGCCACTCGGCGAGCGACGCGCCAGTTTGCTGGACCGTTCGTGAATGGCATCGATGGCCCACGCGTCCCCTTCGCGATTTACACGGGAGACGGTGACCCGATCGCCAACCGCCAGCTTCACCGCGCCATGTGCTTCGTGCTTGAGACGGCCGCGCAACGATACCGGAATGGTCGCGCCGTCGTCGGCGCGCACCTGCCAGATGCCCCCCGTGCCTTCCAGCACCACGCCATCGCGTGTTTCGTCCGCGTGCGCGGGGAGTTCGGTCACGACGTCGCCCCGCGGATGAGGCCGTCAAGCGTGGCCTTTACCGTGCCGAGCGCCATGGCGCCCAGCTGGTGACGCGCGACCGCTTCATTGGATCCGGTCACCAGAAAGCCGGTCTCCAAATGTCCACGCACTTCCGGCTCTCCCTGCCCCCACTTCACGAACAGCAGGTATGCCCCCCACGGCGCCGAGACGTCGCCTGTGCTGTCGGTGAGGATATCCGCCGAATACGAGTGGCCGTCGATGCCTTCAAACGCCGCCGGTCGCGCGTGAACGGCCATGTAGCCACCCAGCGTACGCTCGTCGCCCTTGTCATGCTCGGCGGGAAGATGCTGCCCGTGACTTTCGTGATTGGCGTTCAGCGGTGGAGCGTCTCCTTCACGATGTTCCCGGCCATGAACGCCAGGTTCGCGGGACGTTCGGCCAACCGGCGCATGAGGTACGGATACCACTGAGCGCCGAACGGGACATACACGCGGATGCGGTAGCCCTCCTTCACGATCTGCTCCTGCAGGTCGCGTCGCACGCCGTACAACATCTGGAATTCGTAGCGGTCGGGCGCAATACCCTTCTCCTTCGCGAACCGCTTCGCCTCGGCGATGATCGCTTCATCGTGCGTGGCGATGCCGGGATAACGGCCGTGCTCCATGAGGCGGTGCATCGCCGCCACGTAATTGCGGTCCACGTCGGCCTTTTCCGGGAAGGCTACGTCAGCTGGCTCGAGGTAGGCGCCTTTGCAGATGCGTACTCGGCACTGCAACCGGTTGGCGCGGTCCACATCGGCGAGCGTGCGGCGAAGCGCACTCTGCAACACGATGCCGACGTTGTCGCGGAAATCGGGATACAGCTGCTGTTCGAAGGTATCAAGCGTGCGATCGGTATACGCACTCGACTCCATGTCGAGCCGTGCAAAGCTGTGGTACTGCTTCGCCCGCGTGAGCACCTCGCGTACGATCTCGACCCCGAGGTCGTCGGAGATGTCCTGCCCGAGCGCGGTGAGCTTGACCGACACATTGGCGTCGAGCTTGCGCTGGTCGATGCGGTCGAGGATCTCGAGATACTGGCGTCCGGTCTCTCTGGCTTCAGCCTCGTTGGCAACGCTTTCGCCAAGCAGATCGAGCGAAGCGGTGATCCCCTTCGCGTTGAGTGCCGCCACCGCGTCGAGCGCGGTGGTAATCGTTTCACCGGCGACAAAGCGCGAAGCCATCTTGCGCGCGAAGCCGACGTTGCGGATGAAATCGAATACCCGTTGCTGGCGCGACAGGTACAGGAGGGAAGTCCGGAGCATATCGGAAAGTTAACGCAACGGGGCGGCCAGGCGTGCCACCGGAACTTCCTTCCCGACTTGCAAGGCCGAGTCGAACAGGTTCCAGGTCAGCAGGCCGTCGTCGCCTTCCGGCTCCAGGAGCTGCATCGCCAGCAAGTCGCGGGGGGTCCCCATGGGTATGAGCAGCGTGCCGGCGGGCAGGTTCCGCGTGGCCGTGCCCCAGGTCCCGGTAATGCTCGCCTCCCGGTGTCCCTGAAAGGGGCGCGGGCTCTTCTCGAGCGAATCAACCGTAAAGATCTGCACGGACACCGACTGCGCGCGCGCGAGCGTCATGACCGTCACACCATGGGCGCGCAGCAGGTCGGCAACCGCCGTCCACTTGGCATCGAGCAGATATCCCAACGGGGGTGTCCTTGCCATGCGCGATTCGAATCGGTCGATGACCGGCATTCTGCGTGACTCGAAGTGGCCGGTGCGACGGATGCCGCGCGGCGCCCCCGATTCCGTGATCAGCGTGCTGTCGGCAAGACGCTCCAGCACTTCCACCAGCACCTCCTGCGTGTCGGGGCGCGTAGAGAAGCGTGAGCGGATCGGTACGGCCGGGGTCGTCGCGGTGTTGAACGTGCTTGCCGCCACCCCTTCCGCCACACGCGCGGCGATCTCGCGGTGACGCACCGCCACCAACGACAGCGTTTCCTGCACGAACGCGCGCGTGCTCGCGACACGACGGGCAAAGGGGTCGTGCGAAAACGCCTCGCTCAGAATGCTCACACGACCCCGCAACCCGTAATAGTTGGTCCCGAAGCGTTGCTTGTGTTCATACGTCTGCCAGACACCCTGCTCTGTCGCGGTGATCGACTCACGTCCGTTAACGGCTGTGAAGTTGCCGTAGGGGAACACCTCAAAGCCGTGGCGCAGGCGCATCCGACGACGAATCTCGGGAAGCAGCGTGTCGGCGGTGTATGGTGACAACGGCGAGGCCGGATGCAACGACGGCGAGTACGTGAGCGCGTAGCCGTGATAGCTGCCGTTGGTCGTGTGCAGATCCATGAACACATCGGGATCCCACGCATTGAACGCCGCTAATGTGCCGCGTGTCTCCGGCGCTTCGGCCTTGACATAGTCGCGGTTGAGGTCGAGTCCCAGGCCGTTCGCCCGTTCACCGATCATCGCCGGACCATTCTGCGATCCGCGGTTGCGCGCCTGCTCCGCCAGCTTCTCGTTGCCGTCGGCGTTGTAGATCGGAATCACGATGATCACGAGTGAGTCGAGCACGTTCGGCACCGAGGAGACGCTCCAGTCACGCAGCAGGGCAAGCATCGCTTCTTTGCCCTCCACTTCCCCCGCATGAATGTTCGCCTGCACATATACAATCGGACGATCGAGCCGCCGCGCCTCGTCCGGCGTACGCACGCGTGGCCGCGACGCGATCACCATCGGCACGATGCGCCCTTCGGGGGATTGGGCGAGGGGTAGCACGGTGAGCGGTGCGCCCATCAGCCGCAACGAGTCCACGAAGCCGATCACGTCGGCATACGATGAGGTCTCGGTATACGCGGTCCGCTCGGCGCGCGTGGATGGAAGCGGCAGTCCCGCAGGGCTGCGCAGGCGCGACATGAAAGGTGACACGTCCGGCGTTCCCGACTTCACACAGGCGGTCGCCAGTGCGAGCATCACGATCGAGGCCAGACGCGAGCTTTTCATCAGACGGGGCATCGCCGCACGACGCATCACGACGAGAGAGCCGAAGAGAGTGCACGGAGTTGCACGATATGGCGCCGGGTGTGCTGCGCGACCATGAGCGCCCACTGGTACGCGTCGAGGGGCCCCAGGATCGGATGCGGAAAGTGTACCGTAGCCAGCGCAAGTCCTGATCCCTTGCGCAGTGCGTCGATCAGACGTTCGCGCGCCATCGATTGCTGGGCGAGGGCATCGGCCGCCGTGTGATCACCCGAAGGGCAGACCATCTCGGGTGCCCGGATGCGGCGGGTCGGCGCCCACAGTTGAAACTGATCCAGACTGCCAAGGACAGTGCTGTCATCGGATTCGACGGTACCGGTCGCCTCCTTGATCAGGCGGGAAATGAGCCGCCCGGTCGACCCCTCGACCATCGCCAGATGCTCGAGGAGCTGCGACACGGACCATCGATCACCGGTAGGCGGGGCATCATGATGATCGGCGGGGATCTCGTCGAGTACATCCACCAGCTCCTGATGAGTGGTGGTGAGTTCGGCGATGAGTTCCGCGATGCGCGGATGCAGGGCTGCGGACGGCGTGAGCTCGGTCATACGCGATAGACGTTAAGGGTGGAAACGGGCATGCGTGGCAGACATGGTGCGCAACAACGCCGCGGCCTCGAATCGACCCGGATAGCGCGCATTGAGCTCCTCGAGCTGACGGACCGCGCTGGCGGCCCCCATCGAATCGAGGTAGCGAAACGGGCCACCGAGAAACGGCGGAAAGCCGATGCCGAAGACTGCGCCGATGTCGCCATCGCGCGCCGAGCCGATCACCCCGTTCTCGAGACAGCGCACCGCTTCGTTGAGCATCGGCAAGACGGCACGACGTTGTATCGCGTCGTGCGCAACGGCAACGCGACGACCGGCCGCAGGGGTGAACGCGTACACGTCGTGATCGACGCCGCGACGCGTGCCGTCGTTATCGTAGCGGTAGAAACCGCGACGGGCCTTGCGGCCGAGTCGCCCGCTTTCGACGACGCGCTGCAGCGTGACGGATGGCTGCATTCGCTCGCCGAACGCCGTGGCCATGATCGGTCCGGATTTCCCGGCGATGTCCAACCCCACTTCGTCGAGGAGCGTGATCGGCCCCACGGGAAACCCGAAGTACACGAGCGCCTGATCGACCGCTTCGATCGCGACACCTTCATCGAGGAGCTTGCCGCTTTCGTTGATGTAGGGCGCCAGAATGCGATTGACGTAGAAACCCGGTCCGTCCTGCACCACGATCACCGTCTTCCCGATCTTTCGGCCATACGCCACCACAGTGGCCGTGGCGTCGGGATGCGTCTGCGGCGTGACGATCACCTCCAGCAACGGCATCTTGTGCACGGGGGAGAAGAAATGCATCCCCAGTACCCGTGCGGGGTGTGCCGCGCCGGCGGCAATCTGCGCGATCGGAATCGTGCTGGTGTTGGACGCGAAGATCGCACGCGGCGCCACCGCTTCGATTTCGTGCAACACCTGCCGCTTCACCGCCAGATCTTCGAATACCGCTTCGATCACGAGATCGACGTCGCCGAAGCCGCGGTAGTCGGTGGTGACACCCACCAACGACAGCATATCGTCCATCTGCAGCCGCGTGAGCTGCTTTTTCCGGAAGCGCGCACGCCCCACCTCGCGCACGGCACGCCACCCGGCTGCGACCCGTTCGAGCGACGCGTCTTTCAATCGCACCATCGTGCCCGCCTGCACCGCAACGGCAGCAATCCCCGCTCCCATGAAGCCGGCGCCCAGAATGCCGATTTTATCTACCGGGGACACCGTCGCGGCCACACCATCCGGAGCACCGCGGTCCTTCCTGAGCGCCGTGGTGGCGAAGAACAGGTAGACGAGCTGCTTGCAGACAGGGCTCACCGTCAGGTCTCCAAAGCGGCTCGCTTCTTCGAGAAGACCGGCCTCGAAGCCGTCCACGTAGCCTTTCTGCACCGCGTCGAGAAGGGCGAAGGGCGCCGGATACTGACCGCGTGTTTTCTTGCGCACCGCTTCACGCGCCTGACGAAAGACCACGGAACGCCCGAGCGCGTTCGCCTCGAGCAACATCGCGGTCGCGCCCGGCTTGCGCTCACGCACATCCGGCTTTTCTCCGCGCGCAAGTTCCCGCGCCCGGCGCATGGCGACGTCGCGCAGGATAGCCGGATGGACCAGTTCGTGCACCAGTCCCATCTGCAACGCCTTCTTCGCGCGGACAGTCTTTCCCGTGAGCATCATGTCGAGCGCCGCCTGCAGTCCCACGACACGAGGCAGCCGTTGCGTCCCGCCAGCTCCGGGAATGAGCCCGAGTTGCACCTCCGGCAGCGCCAGCACCGTTTGGGGATGCTCGGTCGCCACGCGATGTACACAAGCCAGTGCAACCTCGAGGCCACCGCCAAGGGCCGATCCGTGTATCGCCGCGATCACCGGCTTCGGCATCATCGCGAGGCGGTTGAGCAGTTGCTGCCCGCGCCGGGACAGATTCTCGCCTTCGCGTGGCGTCGTCACCCCGCGCAGCTCGTCGATATCGGCACCGGCAATCCATGAATCCGGTTTGGCGCTCGCCAACACCGCACCCACGATGCCGGCATCGGATTCGATGCGCGCGAACATCTGTTCGAACACGGGCCCCACCCGCGTGTTAAGCGTGTTCACGGGAGAGCCGGGTTGGTCGTATACGATCAGTGCCACACCATCATGCACGGACATCGTCAGCCCCGTTGCATCATCGGCCAGCACCACCAGGTTCCCGCGTACGGGTGCGTTGCCGATCTGAGTTCTGCCACGCGGCGAGTGGTCGACCGGCGCGTTGCCGTTCATGCCCGCTCCACGATCATGGCGTGGCCCATGCCGCCGGCCGCGCACACGGTGAGCATGCCGAATTGGCCATTCCGGCGTGAGAGCTCATGGCACAGAGTGGTGAGAATGCGTGCGCCGGTCGCGCCGAACGGATGGCCGATCGACAACGACCCGCCCATCACATTAAGCTTCTCCGGATCCACCTCGCCCACGGGGGCCGGAAAGCCCGCCCGCGCCGCCCACGCCTGCGACGCGAGCCCCTGCAGGTTGCTGAGCACCTGCGCTGCGAACGCTTCGTGCATCTCCACCAGATCCAGATCGGCGAGCGTGAGTCCCGCACGCGCAAGCGCGATCGGGGCGGCGATGACGGGCGCCTGCAGCAGCTGCTCGGCGGGATCCACGGCCGCGTACGCGTACGCCTTGATGTACGCCAGCGGCGTGTACCCCAGCGTCCTCGCGCGCTCCTCCGACATCAGCAGCACGGCTGATGCGCCATCGGTGAGCGGTGACGCGTTCCCTGCCGTGACGGTGCCATACGGCTTGTCGAAGGCAGGGCGCAGGGCCGCCAGCTGCTCGAGACTGGTATCGCGGCGCACACCGTTGTCGGTAAGCAGCATGCGGTCGAATCCCGGTGCCATCGGCACAGGCACCATCTCTGCGGTGAGCCGGCCGTCAGCCAGTCCCTGCGCGGCACGCTGGTGCGACCTGAGCGCAAACGCGTCCTGCGCTTCGCGCGTGATCCCGTTGATTTTGGCCATCTTGTCAGCCGACTGCCCCATCGTCTCCCCGGTGCTCGGCTCGGCGATCGCCGGGGTGATGGGCACGAAGTCCGTTGGACGTATCCGCGCGAGGGTCGCAATGCGCTGCGACATTGATTTCGCCTTGGATGCCGCCATTAGCACGTCGCTCATTCCGCGAGAGTGCAGAATCGGCACCTGCGTGAGCGACTCCGATCCACCGGCAATGGCCACGTGTCCGTGGCCGAGAGCGATCTGATCGGCTGCGTCGGTGATGGCTTGATTCGCCGATGCGCAGGCACGCCCCACCGTGAATGCCTGCAGCGTTTTCGTGAAGTGGGGCAACAGCGACACTTCACGGGCAATATTGGGGGCCATCACCGATTGCACCACCGTGCCGAAGACGAGCAGATCCACATCGGCGCCACCGAGATTGGTGCGCTGCACGAGCTCCGCCACCGCAGTCCGACCGAGGTCGATGGCCGACAGGTGTTTGAGCGCGGTGCCGGAGCGGGCGAACGGCGTTCGGACGCCCGCGATGATGGCGACGCGACGGCCATTTCCAAAGGTGGGCATCGGTGGAAAGTAATGGTCCGCTTCCCCTAGCGCCCGTCTCGTGCGGACGACAATACTGGCGTATGCACGATGGCGTCACTCCCTCGATCGTCACCGGCGGGGCCGGCTCGCGGCGGCTGGCGGCACCAGACTCCCGTCGCGCAGCGTTGGCGCAGCTCGCCACGACGCCGTTCGACGTGCTGGTCATCGGGGGCGGCATCACTGGCGCCGGCGTGGCCCGTGAAGCCGCGCTCGCCGGCCTGCGCACGGCGCTTGTCGAGCGCGAGGATTTTGCGAGTGGAACCTCGAGTCGTTCGTCTCGTCTGGTGCACGGCGGCGTGCGCTACCTCGAGCACGGACACTTCAGCCTCGTGTTCGAGTCCAGTCGAGAACGTCGGGTGTTGCTCGATCTGGCGCCACATCTCGTACGCCCACTGGCGTTCACGTGGCCGGTGTATCGTGGTGCGCGCGTGCCGCTGTGGAAGGTGCGCGCCGGACTGCTGCTGTATGACGCCCTGGCGCTGTTCCGAAACGAGCGCCATCAGCGACTTGATCGCGACGACGTCCTGCAGCAGGAACCGGCGCTTGCGACCTACGGACTGCGTGGTGGCGTACGATACTGGGACGCCGCCACCGACGACACGCGCCTCACCCTCGCCAGTGCGCTCGGGGCGCGTGAGGCCGGTGCGGTGGTGGCGAACCATCTCCGCGTGGTCGCCGGGGCGCGGGCCGGCGCGAGCGCGGCCTTGCAGGGCGTGGTCGTGTGTGATGCGCTCACGCAGGAACACTTCAGCGTGTCGGCAGAAATCATCATCAACGCGACCGGTCCGTGGAGCGACGCCACGGCGGCGCTGACGTCGGGTGCTCCTCCGACCGCGGACGTGGCAACAGCCGGACCGTCGCAAGTGCTCGGCTCCGCCGGCGCGCACATTGCGGTACCACGCCTGCGGGTGGGCAATCGCAACGCCGTCACCATGGTGTCGCCTCTCGATGGACGCGTGATGTTCGTGCTGCCCGCCGGCGCACACGCGATCATCGGCACCACCGAGCGTCCCGTGCGCCACGGCCCCGACGACGTGCGGGCGACGGCGGTGGAGGTCGCGTACCTTCTGCGTTCCGTAAACGCGCTCTTCCCGCACGCCCAGCTCACCGAAGATGACGTGGTGTCGGCGTGGGCAGGAATTCGCCCGCTCGCCGCCGCGCGCGCAGGCGAACAGTCGGCCAACGCGGCGTCGCGGGAGCACGCGATCACGCACCGCAGCGACGGATTGGTGAGTGTGACCGGGGGCAAGCTCACCACCTATCGCGCGATGGCCGCCGACGTCCTCGCGCAGGCGCTTCGCGCACCGAGACATCACGCCGACCGTCCGCGTGTGTCGTCAGCGCAGAGTACCGTTACGCCCTTGCCTGGCGGCGACATGACGAGCCTCGCGGCCACGCTGCAGGAGGTACGTGCGGCCGTACCCGACTCGGCGGTCGCGGAGCGACTGGCGACGGCGTATGGCAGCCGCTGGCGCGAGGTCTGGCAGTACGCTGCCGACGAAGCCACACCGGGCGAGCGCCTGTCTGCGCCCTTACCATACCTCATGGCCGAAGTGTGGCACGCCGTGGAGCACGAACTCGCGTGCACGCTGGGCGACGTCTTGATCCGGCGCCTGCATCTCGCCTTCGAAACACGTGATCATGGTCGCGCGGCCGCCGACCGCATTGCGCCGCGCATGGCGACGTTGCTCGCCTGGAGTACCGCAGAACAGCAGCGTCAGCGCCAGCGGTACGACGAAGAAGTCACACGCCTCTTTACCATCGAGCGCCCCTGAGATGCGGCACGGACGACGCTGCTGCCTCATTCTTCATCACGGCAACGCAGGAAAGGCATGACATCGGAATCATCGGAGTTCACCGATCGCGTGGTTTTTGTTACCGGAGGCGCCTCAGGGATCGGTGCCGCATCAGCGCGCGCGTTCGCCGCGCAGGGCGCTCGCGTCGTCGTCGCAGATATCGATCTTGCACGCGCCGACACCGTTGCCCGTGAGATCGGCGGTCTCGCGCTGTTGTGCAACGTACGCGACGATGCGGCCGTGGCGGCGGCCGTCAGACGCACGGTGCGGCAATTCGGCGCCCTCGATATCGCGATCAACAGTGCCGGCGTGGGTGGCGTCGAAGAACGTACGGCCGCATACCCTCCCGAGGCGTGGGACGCCGTCATCGACATCAACCTCACCGGCGTCTGGCGCTGCATGCGACATCAGTTGGCCGTCATGCTGGCTGCCGAGCGCGGCGTGATCGTAAACGTGGCTTCGGTCGCGGGGCTTGGTGGCTTTCCCCGTCACCCCGCCTATGCGGCGAGTAAGCATGGCGTGGTGGGGCTGACCCGAACGGCAGCGCTGGAGTACGTGCGCAAGGGGATTCGCATCAATGCCCTCTGCCCCGGGTTCACGCATACGCCCATGGTTCAGGGTATGATCGACGCCGGGGTGAGCGAGCAGGAGCTGAGCGTGCGCATTCCGGCCGGGCGGCTAGGCACGGCCGACGAGATGGCGCAGAGTGTCCTGTATCTGTGCTCCTCCGCCAGCGCCTTTTTGGTGGGCCATGCGTTGGCGATCGACGGGGGCCTTACGGCGGCGTAGGCGTGGTAGCCGTCGTCAGCAGAATCTTGCCGTCGCGGCCGCCGGCGCTGGCCGCCGCCACGGCGTCTTTGATCTGCTCCAGCGGATAAGTGGCGTGCACGCGCGTGACCAGCTCGCCGCGCGCGATGAGCGTGGCCAGCTCGCCGAAAACCTCCTGCTGTCGCTGCACCGTGGCGTTCCGAAACCAGAAGGCTAGCCAGAATCCACGCAGCGTGATGTCACGAAAGACAAACGACGCCGGCGCGATCGTGCACGGGTCGCCGCTCAGTGCACCGTAGTTCACCACCGTGCCGCCGACCGTCACGCATTGGGCGATACGATCGGTGGCGCCGCCACCGACGGCATCGACGCCCAACCGGATCTTCGCGTTGTGTGTTGCCGTCGCGACGCGTTTCGCGAGGTCGGGGCCATCCACGAGCACGACGTCACCGCCGATCGCGAGAAGCGGCGCCACGGCACTTTCGCGGCGCACGACGCTCACCGTGCGCAGTCCGCGCCGCCTGGCGAGCTGAACGAGATACTCGCCCACGCCGCTGTTGGCGGCGTTCTGGATGATCCAGTCACCCGAGGCCAGCGTCACGAACTCCGAGAGCAGCAGCCACGCCGTAGGCGGATTTACGGTGAGCATCGCCAGCTGCTGCACGCGTTCCGGCGACGTGATTTCCGGCAATACCATCAAACCCGCCGCGGGCGCGACCAGGTGGCTGCTCCAGGTGCCGGTGCCGACCGGCAACAGAACCAACTGCCCGGACGGCATCGTCACGCCTTCGCCGACCCCCGCGATACGGCCGACTCCTTCATTGCCTCCGACGGCGGGGAGAGGCGGGAGCATGCCGTATCGACCGGTCAACGTGAGCACATCCGACGGGTTGATGGGCGCTGCCAGCATCTCGATGAGCACCTCGCCAGCGCCGGGCGTCGGCGTCTCACGGGTCACGCATTCGATGACATCCTGCGGCACGGGACCGCGACGCGCATATTCGGCACGCTTCATGGCACGACTCCCATGCGAGGAATGGTGTTACGCGAGTTCTTCAGCGCTACGGTCGTGAATGGTGCGGATCTCGACAACCTGCAAGCGCCGCACTTTCGTCGGCAGCTTGAAAATGGCCTGCTCGCCCACGCTCTTCCCCTGCAGCGCCAGGCCGATCGGTGACGACATCGTCACGTGGCCGTCCTGCAGTTCACCGGCATCACCGAACACGAGCTCGTACGTCTCCCGGGTCTTGCTCTGTGCATCCTCGACCACTACGCGCGAGCCCAGTCCGACCCTGTCGGACGGAATCTGCGCGATGTCGATGTTCGCCAGCTTTGTGACTCGCTGCGTCAGCTGCCCGAGGCGCGCCTGGACGAACTGCTGACGCTCGAGCGCAGCCTTGTACTCGCTGTTTTCCTTGAGGTCGCCGAGTTCGACCGCTTTACGGATTTCGCTGGGCAACGTGACGTTGAGCTCGAAGGAGAGCTTTTCGACTTCGCGCGCCATCTTGGCGATCAATTCCTGAAACATGCGCAGGGCTGCTGAGGCGGGACCAAAGGCGAACGCCCGACCGTTCCTGGCCGGGCGTTCCTCACTCGGTTTAATATGGCACCATTTGGTACCGGTTCAAGACAGAAAGCCTCAGGGCGACACATTCAACCCGAGACGCAGCAGCCGCGGCGCGCCCGGGGAGATGTTGTTGTTGTTGTGCGCGGTGGCAAAGTACGAGCTGTTGAGCAGGTTCTCGATGTTCGCCTGCACGGCGAGTCCGCGCGGCAGCCGCACGAAGAGCGCGCCATCCAGACGGGTGAATGCCGGAAGCGTGACGCTGTTGTCGATGGCGGTAAAGCGCTTGGCCTGATGCACCACGCCCACGCCCACCGACAGTGCCTGATGCAGACGTACCTTGTTCCATAATGAAGCCGTCGTATGCGGCACCAGTGGCACCGTGGCACCAGCCACGGCCGACGACGTTCGATTGATGATGAGTGCACGCTGCACGGCGACGCCGCCTTGTACTTCCCATCGCGGGAGCAGCTGTCCCGAGATTCCCGCTTCGACACCGGTGGTCCGCTGGCGCCCGGTCTGCACCGCGCGCCTGGCGTCGAGGGGATCGGGTGCCGTGCTGTTTGAACGCTCGAGCTCGTATAACGCCGCCGTGATCTCCACGGAATTGCGCGCGATCCACTTGGCGCCGATCTCCTGATTGCGGAACTGCTCGGGGCGCAGGCTCTGGGTCGTTGGCGTGAGACGCAGGAATTGATCGCCCGCGCTTGGCAGATGCGACACACTGTAGGAGCCGTACAGCGACAATGGCGCGATGGGCGTAATCACGATTCCCGCGCGCGGTGAGACGAGCCGGTCGGTGCGCGCGAGGGTGGCTCCGCTCCGATGGTCGTCCACCTCGAGGGCGAAACGATCAATGCGCACGCCGCCCAGCAGCTGCACGCGCGAGCCGATGTGCAGCTGTTCCTGCACGAAGGCCGCCGCCACATTGGCGGTCGAGCGATTGTTTGGGTCGTTCGTATTCGGGCGAAACGTGAGCGGCGTCAGCACGGTCGGCGACGATGCCGAAACCGCACGGGTCGTCGAGATATTGTCGAAGAAACCCGTGTTGCGGAAGTTGTCGGAGACTTGGCGGCTCAGTTCGGTGCCGACCAGCAGCGTCTGGCGAATACTGCCGTGCGTCGAGCCCCAGGTGGCGTCCGTTTGATTGAAGACGCTGCGACGATCGGTCGCGTCGTGGTACGAACCCAGATCGAACTCATTGGTGGCGCGGTTCACGGCGCCATCCGCGAAGACATTCTGATAGAATTTGTCGTAGGCAAAGGCGCGCGTCTGTGACCGGAGCGAGAAACCGCGGCCGTTCTCAAACTCCGCTTGCAGATTCGCGCCGTTTACCGTGATGCCGGACCGGCTCTGCGTCGGATCGCCAACGAACGTGCGCGCATCGATCGGCGCCGGACGGCCGTCGAGTGACGGCAGCCCCCGATCGACCGTGCGACGATCCTCGAACCGCTCGAAACCCGCTTGCCACACCGTGCGCCCCCGGACGAGCGCGACGGTGGGGTTGATGCCGAACTTTTCCACGGCCACGTTATTCCGGAACGACTCGCTGTCCTCGTACAGCACGTTGACGCGACCGGCGAGCGCGGGGGTAATCGGCTGCCCCACGTCGAGGGCGATGCGCCGCTGGTCGAAGGAACCCGTTTCGATGCGACCGGAACGCACCGGTACGAACTTGGCCTGCTTGCTCGCCCGGTTGATGACGCCGCCGCCGCCGCCGCGTCCGAAGGTCAGCGCATTCGCCCCTTTGAGCGCCTCGATCTGCTCCACATTGTACGTGTCGCGGAAGTATTGCGCGTCATCGCGCACGCCGTCGAGAAATAAGTCGGCCGTCGTGTTCTGCCCGCGGATCGTGGGGGCATCGCGATGCCCCTCGCCCTGCGCCATGGTGATGCCCGGAACGTATTCAACCGCCTTGGCAATCGACTGGGCGGCCAGATCGGCGAGCAGCGGCGCGCTGAGCACGGTGATCGACTGCGGCAGCTCGTGCAGCGGCGTGTTCGTTTTGGTGGCCGAACGGGTGCTACGCACCAGATAACCGGTGGCGCTGGTCGCCCGGGCGCGCACGCGAACCGTTGCGAGCGCCTGAGCGGAGTCAGCCGTTCGCCGACGGGTCACCGAATCAGCACGAACGGTGTCCTGGGGTTGGGGAGCGAGAGCGGCAGCGCTCAGCGTCAAGAATAGCGGAATAATCATGAGCTATTGTTAGATGAGAAGGTTTATCAGGAAGCGTCTTCTCATGTTAATGACTATCCCGACCTTGTCAATCGGGATTAAAAACACTGACCAAACCGTGACACCGCAATTCGGGCTGACGCGTGTTCAGGGTTCCTTGAGCCCTGCTGCAGCCTGCGCGGCATGAGCAGCATGGGCGTCGATCACGGCGTGTGCCGCCTCTGCCGGGTCATCGGTCATCAGTACGAGATCGAGATCGCCGGCGGAGATCTTCCCCTCGCCGGCCACTCGTGACGTGAGCCAACGAACGAGGCCCGCCCAGTAATGCCGACCGAACAGGATCACCGGGAACTGAAAAATCTTCCCCGTCTGGATCAGCGTGAGCGCCTCGAACAGCTCGTCCAGCGTCCCGAAACCGCCGGGGAAAATGATGAAGGCGTTCGAGTACTTGATGAACATCGTTTTGCGCACGAAAAAGTAGCGGAAGTTCACCAGCGTATCGACGTACGGGTTGGCGCCCTGTTCGAAGGGCAACTCGATGTTGCACCCGACCGAGTGCCCACCGCCTTCGCGGGCGCCCATGTTCGCCGCTTCCATGATGCCCGGACCCGCACCGGTGATGATGGAGAAGCCCTGCACCGCAAGTAGACGTGCGGTCTCGCGCGCGGCCTGATACTGCGGGTCGTCGGGGCCTGTACGCGCCGAGCCGAAGATCGTGACGCCCTTCGTGACTTCGGCGAGCGCGTCAAACCCTTCCACGAACTCGGACATGATGCGCATGACGCGCCACGGATCGCTACGCGTAAACCCGGCGGGATCCTGCTGGGGGTGCTGCAGCAACTTTTCGTCTTCGGTGAGTATTGGCCGATCACGGATATCCTGATCGATCAGCCGCGGGTCCCTGCGACGGACGACTCGGGGTCCGCTCGACACCAGTGGTGTGGCCGGTTGCGGCGGCCGACCGGCCTTGCGGTGCCCTTCTTCGGTACGTTCGATCAGGCCTTCGAGCGACTCATGTTCCGCTTGTGTCCGCGTCACGGGAGACGCTTTTTTCCCGGTTGCCGTACGAGGTTGTGACCGAGGCGATTTCGCCATTGAGGAGACAGGTGGGAGAGAGACCGAATCAGTTCGCCGCGCCACGACGGAGTGGCCATGCCCCATGATAGCAGCGTGACGTCACGGCTGCTGCTGGTGGTCGCCGACGGCGTCCGCCACGATGTGCTGTCCGAAGAGATGGACGCCGGACACCTTCCCGCCCTGGCGCGCTTGCGCATTGCCGGCGGCCTGCACCAGGTGAGCACCGCATTCCCCTCGGTCACGGGCCCCGCGTACACGCCCTTCGTCATGGGACGGCACCCTGCGTACGTGGGCATGCCGGGGCTTCGCTGGTATGACCGGGCCCGTACGTTGCGCTGGTCACCGGGAAACGCACGCAGCTACTCCGGCGTGGACATCTGGCACGTCGACGGCGACCTCGATCGCGAACGCCCGACGTTGTTCGATCTCGCCGAGCCGTCGCTGGCCGGGCTGATGATGATCGCGCGCGGCGCCACGCACGGGCACGTAGGACGTGGAGTGCTCTGGTCCATCCGTGCCGCTTTCGCACACTTCCGCGGCGATCTCACCGCTTGGCGACGGGTAGAGCAGGCCGCCGTGCGTGAATTTCTGCGCCGCTTCGCGTCTCGGCGGCCACGTCTGTCGATGCTCGGCATCCTCAGTCCTGACAAACTCGCGCACGCGCACGGCGGAGACTCTCCTATCGTCCGCAAGAGTCTGCCCGACATCGACGACGCTATCAGACGCGCTCAGGAGATCGCGACCCGCGATGGCTGGGGGGAGACGTTGCGGGTGTGGGTGGTGGGGGATCACGGTCACGCACCGGTCTCGCAGCACGACGATCTGCACAGCTGGTTGGACAGCATGGGGCACCGCGTGCTGGCGCATCCGCGCATGCACGTCCGCGGTGCCGACGTGGCCCTCATGGTGAGCGGCAACGCGATGGGCCACCTGTATCTCGATCCCGCCGAACGCACGCGCCGCTGGTGGCCGCAGCTGGCCACGCGCTGGGAGCGCACGGTAGGCCACTTGATCGCCCGCCCGTCCATCGATCTCGCGGCGGTGGCCATCAGCCCCAACACGGTGCGCGTCTTTCACGACACACACGGCGTGGCGGATATCCATCGCTCGATCGCGGGGCACGCCGCCCGATGGTGCTACGACGCCCACGGCGGCGATCCGCTGCAGCTGGGCGGCTCGCTGCGCGATCTCGATGCCGACGCCGCATGGCAGGCGTCGCACCAGTCACCCTACGCCGACGCGCTCGTGCAACTGTCGTCGCTCGTGCCTACGGCGCGTGGTGGCGACGTGGTGCTCTCAGCGGCCACCGGATGGGACCTGCGCGCCCGCTTCGAACCCACACCGCACGTGTCCACGCACGGCGCCCTGCTGCGTGAGCAGATGATGGTGCCGCTCATTCTCGACGCGCCGCCGGCGCGCGCGCCGCAACGCACCACCGATGTGGTGCCGAGCGCGCTCGACGCCCTCGGCATCACCGATCACGGCCAGAAATTCGACGGCCGTAGTTTCCTGTAAGCCCGACGCGGACGATTCACTCGGTGCGGTTGCGGCTTCGCTCGGTATCGAAGCCTTCGGGGTAGCGCTTGCGCAGCTTGTCGATGTTGCGCTGTGCAATGTCGTCGAGGGAGACGCCGAGCGCGGTGGCGAAGGCTCCGATATACCACAGACAGTCACCGAGTTCCTTGACGAGTGCGTCCTGATCGAGCGGCGTCGCGTGGAAGAGGTGCTTCTTGATCATCTCCGCGACCTCACCGGCTTCCCCCGTAAGTCCCAGCGCGGCGTTGGTGAGCTGCTGTTCGGGGGTGCGGTCGCGGCCGAGCGTCCGCGCAGCGAGCTGCTGGTAATCGTCGAGAGTCATGCGATAATGTACGCAATTCCGATATATTTCCTGAATGGCTTGGCTGCAGCTGTCCTTCACTCTCGCGCTTCGGGCGCTGATCAATCCGGCGCTGGCCGTGGACCTGCTGCGGGTGGCGTGGCGCTTCCGCCACCGGCACTGGTACAAGCGGTTCCCATTCCTGCCGCTGCCGGCGCAGAGCTATGTACGCTGGCGCATGTACACCGCCTATGGCGAGGAAGACGCCATACCGCCGGCCGCCGACGTGATCGCCTTTGTCCGGTGGGTGGGGCGTCAGCCCTGACGCGTGGCGCCCCGTGCACACCTCGGTGATGCGGTCATGACGGACCGACGCGCGCTCACCGAGCGGCTCAAGGCGCAGGCCTACGGGTTGGGGTTCGACCTGGTGGGGATCGCGGCGTTGGCGGAGCCCGCCACCCGCGCGGCCTTCGACGCGTGGATTGCGAATGGGCTGCACGGCGAGATGGGGTACCTCGCCGGTGACGGCGCCGAGTTGCGTCGTGATACGCGCCGTCCGCACCCGGGTGCCACGCATGCGATCGTGCTGGCGACCAACTACGGCGGGCGCGAGCCAAGCGGACCGGTGGCGCGGTATGCGCGCGGCGACGACTATCACGTGCTGTTGCGGGAACGCGTACGCGCACTGCATCACTGGCTGGAGCGCGAGCTTGGCGTGCCGGTGAATGCGCGCCCCTACGTCGACAGCGGGCCGATCCTGGAGCGTGATCTCGCGCAACGCGCGGGGCTGGGGTGGTTTGGCAAGAACACGATGCTGATCAACCCGACGATCGGCTCGTTCGTCTTTCTGTCGTCCCTGTTCGTGGAGTTGGAGCTGGAGCCGGACGACCCATTCGAAGCGGATCGGTGCGGCACTTGCACGCGTTGCCTCGACGCATGCCCCACCCAGGCGTTCACCGCGCCGCGCGTGCTCGATGCAACCAAGTGCATCAGTTATCTCACGATCGAGTTGCGGGGGGCGATTCCGGAAGCGTTGCGGGAGCCGATGGGTGGGATGGTGTACGGGTGCGACGTATGCCAGGAGGTGTGCCCGTGGAACGTGAAGTTTGCGCAGGAGCTGCCGGAGGGGTCGGCGTTTGCGGCGCGAGAGTCTATTGCGGGGAAGGACGCGCGGACGTTGGCGCGGGAGATGCTCGCGATGGACCAAGCCGAGTACGC
>JBBSCJ010000037.1:0-21355 GCA_038250435.1 Gemmatimonadales bacterium
CGCCGCGCGCAGACTCACATGCGACCAGGTCCCGCCATCCACCCGCCTGAGGCCGAAGGTGCACCGCTCGAAGGTACTCCCGACCAGCGTGCTCCCCGAGAAACACGTCTCGAAGAACGAGCAATTCACAAACGTGCAGTTCACGAACCCCACGCGGCTGTGGCTCTGACCAGTGCGGGACTGTCCTTCGCAGCTCTCGCCTGCAACGACTGAATCGAATGCCATGGTCCGGAACAGACCGCAGAAGGACGACCGCAGGCGCCCGGAATGGTATTTGCGCACCATTGTCGAGTACGGATCCGCGAGAATCGGGGAAACCTGCCACGGAGAACACCAGGGTGCGCACATGAATAAAGCCGACCGTTCATCGAAACTGCGATCTGCGTGGAACCGGGTTCGCGACAGCCTGTGGTTTTTGCCAAGTGTTGGCGTGGTGGCGAGCATGGTGACGGCCATCGTGGCCGTGCAGGTCCCTTCGCCCTCGCCTGAGAGTCCGTTCGCCATCGGCTGGATCTTTGGTGGTGGAGCCGAGGGCGCGCGTGGCGTGCTGAGTGCCATTGCCGGAAGTCTGATCACGGTCACGGGCGTGGTCTTCTCCGTGACCATCGTGGCACTGCAACTCGCCAGCAGCCAGTTTACGCCGCGTGTGCTTGCCAGCTTCATGGCCGACCGGGTAAATCAGAGCGTACTCGCCATCTTCATCAGCACCTTCACCTACACGTTGCTGGTGCTCCGGAGCATCCGCTCCGAAGCCGAAGAGCGTGAAGCTGTTGTTCCACAGATCGCCGTGGCGATTGCGTTGCTGCTGTTGTTGGTGAGCATCGGTGCGCTGATCGTGTTCATCAATCATTCGGCGCGCTCCATCCAGGCATCGGTGATTCTCGAACGGGAAACGAGTCGCACGGTCGCGCGCGTCGAGGCCCTCTTCCCCGATACGCTCGGCCGACCGGTTCCGGTGAATCGTCCCGACTGCGGCGAAGCCGATCGTCTGCGGGCACAGCTCGCCACCGCACACGGGATTGCCGTTACCGCCGACGGGTCAGGGTATCTCACCGCGCTTCATGCCGGTGTCCTGTGGTCGATCTGCGAGCACGTCGACAATACGGTAATTACCGTGCGCATGGATCAGCACATGGGCGCCTTCCTCTTTCCCGGCATGGTGCTGGCGACGGTGTGGCCTGCCCACGCGGTGAATGCGGCGGTAGTTACAGCGGTACGTGAAACGTTCGTCCTCGAGGCCGAACGCACTCTGGAACAGGATGTCGAATTCGGGCTGCTCGAACTCGCCGACATCGCCCTGCGCGCGCTGTCGCCCGGGATCAATGATCCCACGACGGCCATGCATTGCATCGATCGACTGGGCGAAGTGCTGGCCGCCCTCGGCTCGCGCCCTCCGGCCAATCCGGTTCGCCGAAGCGAGGATGGCTCCGTGTGTCTGCTCGCGCGTGTTACGACGTTCGATCGCGCGATCGGCATCGCCTTCGACCAGATCCGCTACTTCGGGGCAGCGCAACCGGCCGTGGCGTTACGAATGCTGGAGACGCTTTCCAATCTGTCCGGTGTTGTGGCACCAGTGCTGCACGCGGTACTCATGAAGCACAGCGACGCCGTAATGAGACAGGCACACCGGTCTTTCGAGGATCCGATGGAGCGACAGCGGTTCGACGAGCGGACCTCTGCCGTTCTCGCCCTGCTTCGACGGTCGAATACCGGTGCTCCGCACTCCTGACGTTTCGTGACTTGCCGGGCGTGAATTCCAGGCCGCCCGGCGTACGTGTCGGCGAGGAGCGTTCGCGGTTGCGCCGAGGATGCCAGAGCGGCCGAGCACGCAGTCGTGAGCCGTCACTGCTGTGTCACACATTGCCGTGACATCGGCAGCCGTGCTCCCGAACGGCGGGGCACCGCGTACCATACGACATGTCCCGCCATCTCATGTTGCCATTGGCAGCGTCTCTGCTCGCCCTGCCGTCGCTGAACGCCTGTCGCCGGTCCACGCCGGCTCGCTCGGCGGCTTCAATTCCCCTCGTCATCGCGCATCGCGGAGCCAGTGGGTATCGTCCCGAACACACCCTCACCGCGTATGCGCTGGCCGTGGAGATGGGCGCCGATTACATCGAGCCCGATCTCGTCAGTACCAGCGATGGCGTACTGGTGGCGCGCCACGAGAACGAGATCAGCGGCACCACCGACGTCGCTGACCGATTTCCCTCGAGGCGAACGCGCAAGGAGATCGATGGCGTTTCGATCACGGGATGGTTCACGGAAGACTTTACCCTCGCCGAACTGCAAACCCTGCGAGCACGCGAACGCCTGCCTTTCCGGTCACACGCCTACGACGGGCAGTTCGCCATCCCCACCTTCAACGAGGTGTTGGCGCTGGCCGACTCCCTCGGCAGGGCTCGCGGCCGTGTGGTGGGCGTATACCCCGAGACCAAGCACCCAACGCACTTCTCCTCGATCGGGCTCCCGCTCGAGCCACCCCTCCTGCAGGCCTTGCGTGCACACGGGCGCGATCATCGTGACGGGGCCGTGTTCATCCAGAGCTTCGAGGTCGCCAACCTGCGCGCACTCCGTGCGCAGACGCGCGTGCCGCTTGTGCTGCTCCTATCCCCCAACGATGTGCCTTACGACCGCGCCGTCGCCGGAGATCGGCGGACGGGGCGTGACTGGGTCACGCGTGAAGGTCTGCGCGAGATCGCCCGCTTCGCCGACGCCATCGGTGTGAACCAGCGACTCATCGTGGGCGCTGATTCACTGGCCGTGCCGACAACCCTTGTGAGCGACGCCCACGCCGAAGGGCTTCGTGTCCACGTGTGGACGCTGCGTCCAGAGGCGGCGTTCCTGGCCAAGCGTTACGGCGGCGATCCGCTCGCCGAGGTGCGCGAGTTCGCCCGCCTCGGCGTGGACGGAATCTTTGGCGACTACCCCGACCAGCTCGTGAGCGGTCTCCGGCCCGCGCGCCGCTGAAGAGCTGTGAGTTCCGGTCCGGGCTGCGGATCTCATTCTCACGGATCCCGACGCGGCGCGTACCGCGATCAGCGGGCGAACGCTGGATGCTCCGAATGCTGCCGCTCCTACCGCGCACACCGCCACCACTCCTAACCGGCGGGTTTTGACTCCGAACGAAGCCAAAACCGCCCGGGTAAAAGCGCGCCGCTGCGGGCCGACTTCACTCCCGCCCGACCACGTTACTGCAGCACGATCTCGTAGATCGCCACCGAGCCGCTGGTCTTGTTCCCCACAATGAGGAGCGGTCGCTTGTTCGGTGAGCGCACGGCGGAGATGAACGTCAACCCCTCGGGTACTCGAACGCCCGTCGCTCCCAGACGCGAGTTCTCGTACGTTACGAAGAATGGCGATGTCGGGTTTGACACGTCGTACACCATGATGCCACCCACCCGCTCCAGGCCGATAAACGCGAACGTGCGGGCGCCAAGCCGACCGATCACCACGCCCTCGGGTTCAGGCCCCCGGTTATCACTCCGGTCATCACGAGTGTTGCCGGAGTTGTTCGCATTGAAGGCCACGTTCGCTGGGACTGCTCGCCACCACGGTGGCAACCGCTGCCGCACAGCTGGGTACCGTGACCTTTGGTAATCCTCACCGGTGCTCGAACTGCGGTTCGAAGCCGCCAGCGGCTCCAAGCTCACCCTTCAGGGCGTACTCTTCGGGGGCTGGTTGAACACGGCATGACACGTGGGCTATCAACTGTTCAACGACGACTATTCGCAGTCGACAACACTCGCGACGATACTCACCGGCACGACCACTCCGGGAGTCGCCCTGTTCGGCTCCAACGGCTGGGGCAACGTCAACTGCCTGCAGTTCACCGAGACCAACGCGAACGGCGTCGCAACCGCGCGAGGTCCGTTCGACGTGGGTGTACAGGGCATCGATTATAACTCCGGCAATACGGTGCCCATCGGCGTAGTACCGGAGCCGGAGTCGTTCGTGCTGCTCGCCACGGGGTGGCAGTCGTCGGCATCAGCATGCACCGCCGCCGTGCGCGCCAGGCCTGATCAGTAGTCGGCAAGACGTCGGGCGGGTGCCGGTCGCGTTGCGGCACACGCCAAGACGGACATGCGCGGGACAGCCGACGCTGGTCCATCTGTGCTGACCGGAAAATCGAGCCTGCGCACAGAGACGGAGCTTCCGGGTGCGCAGACTGAGCTTGCCCCGATTGAGTGCGCGCGGACGTGATAAGCACTACGCGGCTGCCAACAACTCGATTTCGTACCTGGCGGGGCTGACGTAGCCCAGCGTGGAGTACCGACGTTTCCGGTTGTACCACGTTTCGATGGACCGAAAGATCGACCGGCGCGCCGCCCCTCGCGCGCGTCTTCCGCGTCACGCTCAAAGCCCGTTGCCAGCCGTCAGCAAATTTCCGGGATGCGACGAGCGCCTTCGCGGCCCACTCCGCCGCCCGCGCCGATTTCTCCCATCGCCGGTTCAGCGTTGACAACCTGGCCCGCGCCAGCTGCGTCTGCTCGTTCTGCGCACCGCGTCCCTCGCGCAGCTTCGACTCCGCGTCGAGCAGCAGTGCTTCCGCTTCGGCGTACCGTCCTGCAAGGGTCAGCACCTCACCGAGCGATGCATCCGTCGCCGCCTGAAGCCAGTGGTCGGCGGGCAGGCTGCCTCGCCGCATCGCGCGCACCTCGCGCACCGTGGCCCCTCCCACCTTCACCGAGTCGAGTTGCGCCAGCATGTACAACAGCCGCCCGCGGTTTTCGATTGCCGCCGCCCCCCCCAGCATCGGCAGGACGGCGATGCCGCCGGCTACGGTCTCCAGTCGCCGGCGCTGCACGAATCTTTTTGACGCTACAGCCGACGCTGTCAGGACGCGCTTGAACCGGCTCACCCGCGAGCATCGACGCCACATCATGCGAAAGCGCATCGACCTCGTCACGCATCAGCTTCGCGATGCCGAAATCCTGCAGCTTCACGGTGCCATCGGCCGTCACGAGAATATTGTCCGGCTTGAGGTCACGATGCACCACCAACTTCTGGTGCACCGAGCGCACCGCCGCGCACACCTGCTGGACGAGCGCCAGCCGTCCGGCTACATCGACGCGCCGTGCATCGCACCAGCGGGTGATCGGTGCCTCATCGATGTACTCCATCACGAAGTACGGCAGACCGTCGGGCGTCACGCCACCGTCCACCAGTGAGGCGATGTTCGGGTGCTCCAGCGTAGCGAGGATCTGGCGCTCGGCGCGAAACCGACGCATGGCGAGTGCACTCTCGGCGCTGCGGCGCAGAAATTTCGCCGCGACGCGTGCCGACAAAACGATCCGCGAAGTCTCGCTCCAACCGGCCCGGCAGGGCCAACCGCGAGTCGCTGCTTGCGTGTGCCGCGAGCAGCGCCCGCAGCTCGGCATCGAGCACCGGGTCGTACGATGCGCTCAACGCGATGAACTCCTCGCGTGACGGCTCCCCGATTGCAAGGGTCGAGTCGAACAGCGACTCGAGCAGCGCCAGTCTGGTCGCGGCATTGGGTGTGCCCATCATCCGTCAGGCCGCCTGCATCGTCTCGAGCAGGCACGCCCGCGCAAACGTCCAGTCGCGCTTCACCGTGGTCGGTGAGATCGCCAGCGCATGCGCCGTTTCATTCACGTCCAGTCCTCCGAAAAAACGCAGCTCTACCACCCGCGCCTGCCGCGGCGCGTGCCGATCAAGCTCCTGCAGCGCCAGCAGGTCCAGTGAGCGGACCGGCACTTCGGCCACACGCTCATCCAGCGTGATCCGCACCCCGTGGTCACGCTTCAAGCGATTGCGACGACGCGGGTGATCGACCAGGATGCGCTACACGACCTGCGACGCCACGCTGAAGAAATGAGCCCGGTTCTCCCAGCTCACCTTCCGCTCACCGAGCAGCCGAACCAGCACCGCTTCGACGATCTCGGTGGGTTGCAGCGTGAGGCCATCCGCTTCATTCTGCAGCGCCCGCAGCGCGATACGATGCATCTCCGCCATCACCGCGCCGGCCAAACGGTGGGCGGCCCCGGGCACGCCATCGCTCAGATCGCTGAGCAGAGCGGTTAAGTCCGCGGGCGAAGAGTCGGCTGGTAAGCGGTGGGTAAGGGGTAAGCGGCTCCTGCGCGGGGGGACGGCGATGCTTTGGAGAAATACGACACGCAACCATTCGCGCACAACCACACTCTGCGGTTGGAACGGGCCGCTGTTCAGTCGCGTTTGATGGTGCGCAACAACTCGGCGCCCTCCCGCTTGCGCTCTTCATCGCCGATCTCCTGGTTCGCGAGGCTTGACAGCTGCAGCAGGATGGTCTGCGCCGCTGTCGTGTCGTTATTCGCCAGGAGGGCACGAGCGTACTCCAGTTGAAACAACACAAAGCCTGAGCGCAACTCGGTGGCGCGTCGAAGATGGGTGCGTGCATCAGCGGCGTTTCCGAAGCCAAGGCCGAGCGGCATGCGCAACGGACGCGGCGTGTCGGTGAGCTTGAGGTGCGTGCGGCCTAGGATGTAATGCGCGGTGGCGAGCGTGACTGGCGGCACGTGGCGCATCGCAATGACCTTCTCGCTATCATCCTGCGTTTGCAGGACATGGTCGACGGCCTCGAGGACGCCCGCAAAAAGCGCCACCTTCCCATTTGCCGCCGCGCGTCGCACGTAACCATCGGGGGCGCTACCGTTGGCCTTGATCGCCCGCTCGGCGAGCGCCAGCGCGTCCCGATAGAATTTGTCTTGCGCCTTGCTCTTTTCGGGGGCAGCATCCCCCTGCAACAGACGCACGCGCGAGCCGCGCCAGAGCACCTCGAAATCGCGCGGTGTGGCTGCAAGTGCCTGATCGACAAGGGTGACCGCCGGGGCAAGCTGTGCTGCGGCCAGCAAGGTGTCGACGCGGGCGATCGCCCCCATCTGCGCCAACAGCGGCGTGGGAGCGAGCAGAGCAGCGAGCAGCAAAATGCGGCGCATGCGATCAGCGGTTGAGTTTGTCGACAGTATACGACAGGATTGTCTCCAGTCTGTCGGTTTCGGTGCGCACCCGCAAGCTCCCCCGGCTCCTCCATTTATGCCTCGTTTCCTGTTTGTGCCCCAATCGCGCGTGGCCGCGCTTGCCCTCGCCGGCGTGATTTCGACAGGGGCGTGGACTCGTGCACTGCACGCGCAGCGCGAGCGCGCCACCGTGCGCCTCGAAGCGCTGGGAGCGACCAACGTATCGTTGCCTGTAGGGACCTCCGCCCGCGAAACCTTCGCTCAGCAATCGATCCAGGCGTCTGTGGGACATCGGTTTGTGCGGGACCAAGGGAACACCATTGCCGTCGTAGGAGGACAGTGGCGCGCCGTTCGCGCAGCGCTCCCCCGAGAGCGCACCCGACTGCGCGACCCCGAGGCATTCGACGCCTTCACCACGCTTCAGGTCGCGACTGTGGATCTGACGGTGCTGCGCACCGTCGATTCGAAGCACACGGTGGTGGGTGTGCTCCGGCCGGGCTTTTACGGGGACGCGTTTCGCGTGGAGGGGGCCGCGTTCGTTGACCGGGCGGTGTCTGCACGTACCACGATCGGCGCCGGGTTCTCCTATACGTCGAGCTTTGGCAAACTCTTGCCCATCCCCGTGGTCCACGTGGTGTCGCGTCCGTCACGACGCGTGCTTATCGACGCGCTGATCCCCTCTCGCGGCGATATCTGGTGGATGCCGCGCAGGGGGCTCGACGTGGGTATCAACGCGTCAGTGCTTGGCGCGAACTATCACCTCCCCGCAACACAACGTGTCGGCGGCGGCGACGCGCTCTGGCTCGCCAACGCCACCGTGGGCCCGCAGGTGCGCTGGGCACCAGGCGGCGGCAAGTGGCAGCTCACCGCAGATGCCGGGATGACGGTATTGCGCCGGATCGAATACGCGCGTGGCGGCCGCAGCGTGGCGGACCTTGCACCAGGGAACGTGCCGTTCACGCGGCTGGGAGCTCAGCGCCTTTTCTGATTGGCCGCCGGATTCCGCTCGCACACCGCAACTGATCGCGACAAGCGCGCTCCTGCTGCGGCCGATGAAGAAAACGAACCTGCCGTAGCGTGGCACCGGACGGCCTGCGCCGTACAGTTCGCCCTTGCTCGCATGCGTCATCCACCCTCATTGTCCGGAAGTGTGCATGTTCAAGACGTTCGCCGCCGACGTCCTCGGCCTCAGCGATATCGGTATCGTCGTCGAGTCAACGGATTTCGAGAACGTCGACGCCGATGATGACCTCTTTTACAAGGATCAGGAAGGATCTACCTCCTGACCAAATCGCAGAAAGACGAATACGGCTTCCCGGATCGGGCCCTCCGCCGTCGCTGCACCGCGCTGTAATGCCGGCCGGCAAGGGGGCGTCATCCGGAATGGCGGTACCGCCGTGGTATCGCACCGCTTCGACGGTTGGCCAGTCGTCTGTGAGAGCGCGTCTCGCCGGACGGGACTCGAGATCGACGGAAGACGAAAGCCCTCGAGGTCTGCACCCGAGGGCCATCGTTGATCACATCCATCCGTTGCTAGGCAACCGGTCGCGGCGCACGATGACGACGAGCCGCCACGCCAACCGCAGCGAGACCGATCGCCATCAGAACGTATGTCGACGGCTCAGGAACGGTGTTGGTGATGAACGGGTCGACCCTTACGAGATTCCCGAACAGGTCCGCTGAAGTTGTAAAGCTCTCCCTCGTCAGCAGATCGGGCGTCGTGCTGGCGCCGCCGTCGGCGCTGAATCCAATGATGTTCAGGAAGAAGGACTCACCCATGAACGTGAACGGCGAGCTCGTCGCAGGCGAACCGAACGTCATGCGATCGGCACAACCGTTGATGTTCATACCCACGTTATTCGCACCACCGAAAGGGCAGCTCCCGTCATTGGGTGTCTCTTGGTGGGCGAAGCTGAAGACCTGATTGAAAGTCATCGGGGTCGTTCCGCTCAGCCCGAGGCTGAACCGGAGTTCGATGGACCTCAGCGATGGCGCGAAGATGGGGTTGTTCAAATGGGCGAACGTTCCCAACCTGAAAGATGACCCATCCGTCCGGAAAGATGCATCCTTTACGTCGCGTACGCGACACGCTATGGGTTGCACCAATCGCACTGCCCCGCTGGCGCTGCGGTTGGCCCGCTGATGGTGCGCGTCTGCCGGTAGGCGCAGCCCGCGCACACCAGTATTTCCGCGAGCGGTCGCTGCGTGGGCCGCGCGCACACTTCACAGGCGAGACCGCGCTCCACGCCAGTGATGACGAAGCCGGGTGCGTGGCAGCGCGGACACGCACTGCTCGCCGCGCGCACCAGCGACGCCGTCGCTCGCGCGATGCTCTGCATCCGCGTGGGATTCAGATGTGCCCGCATATCGGTTTCGAGCGTCACACAGCCGTCACGCGAGAGCAGCGTGTTGACCGCGTCTTCCAGGACGCTCCACTCCCGAATGCCCTTCGCGACCGACGCCCCCCCAACGGTGTGCGTCGCGCACCGTTTCACCGTCAGCGCATGCGACGGAAACTTCGCGCGCTGCGCAAACGCCGCGACGCCGTCGAGCGAACGCAGGTCAACGCTGGAAAAGTTCGTCTCCAACGTGAGATCGGTGCCGAGCAGTTCGATCGCGCCGTCGTGCGAGACCAGCATTACCAGTTCGAGGCCGCAGCTGACGAACGGTACTTCCGGATGAGGACCGAAACTCCCTTCACTGGCCACGCCGAAGGCGCCATGCGGCGCTTCCGCCAATGCGGCGCGCGCCTTGGCGCGTACCGTGTCTCTGGCGCTCAGCACGCGCGCGACCTCGCCGGAGAACGTCCCGAAGCGGTCGCTGTCGAAGGCATGGAGCAGTTCGACCTGCAGGCCAAGTGACGATCTCAGCAACGGCGCGACTACCACTTCCTTGCCGTGCCGCGTGCCGAGAATCGCCGTCCGGCCGGCAAACACGGCCGGCGTCATCGCGTCAGATATACTTCTCACCCCGCGCGACCGCGACGTCGATAACGTAGGCGATGAACGAGTAGTGGGCGAAATAGTGCTCCGACATATGTGCCATGATGCGATCGGCGACGTCTTCGCCCACGATCGTTTCGATCCGGACGTTGCTGCCGGGCAGATCGGTCGCGTGAGCATGGCGCGACCCTTCGCCGCGCCCTTCCAGAATACTGAACCCCTTGGCACCCAGCTCACGAAGTTCCGCGACCAGACGCGTCTCGAGCACCGGTTCCGCGACGATGACGACCATCTTGAGTGGCGTGCTGTTCATGCAACCCCATGCGCCATTTGCGCAATCGTGAAGTAGATCGGGATCCCAACCAGCACGTTGAATGGGAATGTGATGGCGAGTGAGAGTGTCAGATAGTACGTCGGATTGGCGTCGGGCAATGTCATGCGTACGGCGGGTGGCGCGGCGATGTAACTTGCACTGGCGGCCATTGCCGCGAGCATCGTGGCACCGCCAACCGAGAGCCCGGCAACGCTCCCGAGCCATGCGCCGAGCGCGCCGTGAATGAGCGGCATGATCATACCGAAGGCCAACAGAAACGGGCCGACCTTCTTCAGGTCTCCCAGTCGGGAGCCAGCCAACAGACCCATCTCCAGCATGAAGATGCACAAGGCGCCGCGGAAGATCGCCCCCTTCGTATCATAGAACGGCTCGATCACCGTCCAGTTCTTGTCGCCGATCAGGAAACCCACGATCAATCCGCCCACCAGCAACACCATCGTGCGACCGGTGAGCACTTCGTGCAGCAGCTCCGACGTAGGCCGCGACTTCGAACCGCTGCGCAGGACCCCGATGGCGAGCGCGATATGAATGCCCGGGCTTTCCAGCAGCGTGAGCAACGTGGGCATGAACCCTTCGGGCTCCGCACCCATGCCCTTTACGAAAGTGGAGGCGGCGATGAAGGTCACGGCGGACACTGACCCGTAATGTGCGGCGATACCCGCACTGTCCGCCTCGCCGAAGCGTCCCAGGTAGCGCAACGTGAGATACGCGCTGATCGGCGTAAGACAGCCGATCAGCAGCGTCACCACGGCGGGCCGCGCGATCTCGCTCAAGGTCGCATGCGCGAGCTCGACGCCACCATGCAGCCCGAGACTCCACAGCAGGTAGATCGAGAGACCCTGGTAAATCTCCTTCGGCAACGAGAACTCGCTGCGAATCACGCGGGCAAGCACGCCGAGCACGAAAGCCAATGCGATCGGTGACAGCAGGTTGACGCGAAGAATTTCGTTCATATTAGTCGCCGAGCTCCACGGCAGTCACCTTCCCGGTGTCGAGGTCATACACGCCGCCCGCCACCAGCAGCTTCTGTTCTTTGACCAACTTGCTGATGACCGCGCGGGTTGCAGGACGGATGTTGAAATACAGTGCACTGATCTGTCGGGGGAATTCGGCGCCCGTCATGGTTGCTGATACCGCTCCACACGATGTGTGTCCGAGTACAGACCGGACCTTCGCACCAAGCACGGCCGTGGCGAACCCGAGCGACGCGATCTGCTCGGCAACCGCGATGTTCCCCGCGATCCGCGATACGAAAAGGTCGCCGAACCCCTGATCAAAAACGATTTCGATCGGTACGCGGGAATCTGCACAGCCGAGGAAGGCCGCGAAAGGCGCCTGCTTCGGAGCGATCTCACGCAACCGGGCGAAATCGCGGTGCGGCGCGATGGTTTTTCCGTCAACGAACCGACGGTTGCCGTCATGTAGCGCAGCGAGCGCCTCGGCGGGTGTGGTGGGCGAGGGCGCGAAGAGCGCCGCACCGTCGGCAGCGCGCAGGTCTGCGCCATGAAGCGCCTGAGGCAGTACCCCCAACGCCGCAACGCTGGCGACGGTAGCGGTACCGTTCGCGAGAAAGCGGCGGCGCGAAAGGGCCGCCGCAGGAGTGACGGTCGGATCAAGGCACATGAAGGCTCCGGCGAGAAAGGGAAACGCGCGACGACCTGCAACTTTGTTACGACCGATGCTATTGGCAAATACATCGAAATAACCGATGTTTTACCCATGCCGTCTCTCGCCGTCTCGCCGGAGCTCAACGCTCTCAACTACCAGCATCTCCGCTATTTCTGGACAGTGGCTCACGAAGGGAGCATCGCGGCGGCCGTCGCGCGGCTCGGGGTCTCACAGCCCACCATCACCGAGCAGCTGCAAGCGCTCGAAGCCGCGCTTGGTCTGCCGCTGTTCTTGCGGCGCGGCCGCAATCGAGCGCTCACCGAGCAGGGGCACCTCGTGCTGCGCTATGCGGACGAGATTTTTACCCTTGGGCGCGAACTCCTCACCGCCACGCGCACCCGAACCGAGGGGCGGCCGCTCCGTTTCCATATCGGCGTGGCCGATTCGCTCCCCAAACTCACGGCGTGGCGCCTCATCGAGCCGGTGTTCTCACTGGGCCCCCTCTGGCGCATGACTATCCGGAGCGACAAGACCGATCGCCTGATTCATGACCTCGCATCGGATGCACTCGACCTGGTGATCGCCGACGCGCCGATGCCCGGTGGCACCCGCGTTCGCGCCTACTCGCACCTGCTTGGTGATAGCGGCATTACCGTTTTCGCGGCGTCGGCGCTCGCGGCACAACTTACGCAGAAGTTTCCCCAGTCACTGAACGGTGCGCCGATGTTGCTTCCCGGCGAAGGATCCATGGTGCGACGCCACTTCACCCAGTGGTGCGCCGACAACGGGGTTGTACCGGATATCGTCGCGGAGGTCGATGACATGGCCATGCTGCAACTGCTCGGGCACAACGGCGTGGGGGCTTTCTGCGCCCCGAGTGTGGTGGAGTCCGAGGTGCAACGGACCTTCGATGTCCAGGTGGTGGGGCAGCTGCGTGGTGTGCGGGAGCGTTTCTACGCGTTGAGCGCCGAGCGTAAGCTGCGCCACCCGGCCGTCCTCGCGATCGCTGACTCCGCGCGCCGCCGACTCACCGCCAGACGGCGCGGAGAGGGATGACGGCCGATTAGCTTTTACTGCCGTCATCTTCAGTCGTCTTCCAGGAATTCCCATGCACCGCTGTCGATCGAGTATCGCGTTTGCTGCCTGCGCCACTCTCGCCGTCCTCTTGCTCGTAGTGCCGCAGCGCGACGCCGATGCGCAGCGGCGTCCCGGTCAGAATTTCGGATTCTTTACGACGACCGGGCTCCTCACCGGTGAGATCGAGGGCGGGTCCGTCAATTCGACAACGGAGTTCGCCGAGGCGCCGACGGCCGCCGCCTCGGGGCTGCTGACCACCCGCGTGGTTCAGCGACGCAAGAGCGCATGGATCGTCGGAGTGCGCGCCACCGCACTCTCGCTTGGCAACTCCGAGTGCGTCTCGGAGGCCGGATCGACAGACTGCCTCGATCGGCGATTTACCGAACGCGTCGCGCTACTCACCGGCGGGGCCTTCGACATCCGGTCAACCATGCTGCGCGCGATGATCGGGCCCGTGTTGTACAGTGTACAGGGTAGCGGCCTGCGCGCGGGAACGCAGATCCGTCTCGACTACGCCGCGCCGCGCCTCAGCGGGCCCACGCCCACGGTCTTCATCACCCGGTCGGCGCTCGGCAGCCAGCGTGGGCGCTCGGTCGGTTTCACAACCTTCGGGGCCGGGTTGCGGTGGGTGCGACGGCGGTAGCACGCGCTGGCGCGTGGAGGCGCGTCGTAGCGGCATCGACGCCCATGCACGGAGCCGCAGGATACCAATCCGTTACATAACGACGAAGCCGGTCCGGTAAGGGTTTAGCCTCGATACGCCGATATTTTTGAGCACGCGCGCCGACAGCGCTCGGGACTCCCTCACATCGTTGCATGCAGACAACCAGTTCCTCGTTTCGCGCTATCGCGGTGCCGGCGGCGCGACGATGGCGAGCCACCGGCGCAGCCGTCGCCCTTGGTGCGGCCGTCTTCTTACTCTTCGAAGCCACCAAGTCGTCGATCTTTCCCCGATTGACCATCTGGGAATCGCACTCGATCACCATCGTATTCGGGGCGCTGATTGCCGGCGCCGCCGCGTGGATGGCCATGCGACGGCAGGAAGCCATGCTCCTGACGCTCGCATCCGAGGAGGGCAGACGACAGAATCTCGAGTTGCGGCAGCGGGCCTTGGTGGAGAGCGAGGCACGCTATCGACAGCTGGTGGAGCAATCCCCGGAAGCCATTGCCGTCCATCAGAATGGTCGGGTGCTGTATGTGAATGCTGCCGGCGCCGCGCTGATCGGGGCGGACAGCCACATCGAACTCGCGGAACGGCGCACCTCCGACTTCGTGCATCCCGACGACCTGCGACGCGTGCGGCAGCATCTCGACCAAACTGCCTCGCGCGTTCAGTACCGGTTGGTGCGCGACGATGGGGAGATCCGCGAAGTCGACGCGGCATCGGTGGCGATTACCTACGAAAATGCTGCCGCCATCCAAACCGTCTTTCGGGACATCACCGAACGCCGGGCCCTCGAGGCGCGACTCCTGCACGAAGTGTTGCACGATGCCCTGACCGGCTTGGCCAATCGTACGCTGTTTCGCGACCGCCTCGAGCACGCGCTGGCGATTGCGCGCCGGGATGCCGGACACCGTATCGCGATCTGCTTTCTGGATCTCGATGACTTCAAGGCTGTCAACGACAGCCTTGGACACGAGGCTGGCGATGCCCTTCTGCGCACCATCGGCGATCGCCTGCGCGAGGCAACCCGGGAAACCGACACCGTCGCGCGCTTCGGCGGAGACGAATTTGCCGTCCTCCTCGATCGGCTCAACGACGACGCGGCAGCGATGCACATTGTCAACCGCATGATGAGCGCCCTCAGTCATCCGATCATAATCGGTAGCCGAACGATCACCATCTCCGCCAGCATCGGCATCGCGTTCGCCGAGCCTGTGGATGAGGTGGAGACCCTGCTGCGCAAAGCGGACGTGGCCATGTACGACGCCAAGGATGCCGGAAAGGCCCGTTACGCCGTGTTCGCGCCGGCCATGTATGACGCAATCGTCGAGCGTCTCCATCTCGAGTCGTCTTTACGTGCGGCGGTGACAGATCCGGACGCAGCGGGGATGTATCTGGTGTATCAGCCCATCGTGGACCTGCACTCGGGCGCCGCACGCGGCCTCGAGGCGCTGCTGCGATGGACGCTCGCCGGACGCGGTAACATCGCTCCCCTGGCGTTCGTGCCCGTCGCCGAGCAGACCGGGGCCATCGTGCCACTCGGCTACTGGATTCTGGAGAAGGCGTGCCGGCAGTTGGCCTCGTGGCGTGTCCAGTGGTGGCGTGAGAAGCGCAGTCTTGATTTCCTGCCAACGCTGTCCGTAAACATTTCCGGGCGACAGTTGGCGGAGGAGGATTTCGTCGATCGCGTGCGCGAAATCCTGAAGCGAACCGACGTCCCCCCTTCGTGCCTCACGCTCGAGATCACCGAGAGCGTCATCATGCGACGGACGGACGAGTCACTCACCACGCTGTCTGCGCTCAAGGAGCTCGGCCTGCAGCTGGCAATCGATGACTTCGGAACGGGCTATTCCAGCCTGAGCTACTTGCAGCGCTTTCCGGTAGACGTGCTGAAGATCGACCGCGCGTTCGTGGAAGCGGTGGCGGAGGGTGGATCCGACGCCGCGCTTGCCCGAACGATCGTCACGCTCGGAGACACGCTCGGGTTGCGGACGGTCGCCGAGGGCGTGGAGTCCGCAGCACAGCGTATCGCGCTTGCCCGGATGGGCTGTCACCTCGGCCAAGGCTACCTCTTCTCGCCGCCGCTGCCGGCTGATCAGATCGCGCCATGGCTGCTGGCGCGATCAACGGTCGAGGTCATACAGGAGGCGGTGTAGTCGTGCTGCCGCACCGCCTTCTCGGCATCACGGTAAGGTGGACGCGCTTGGCGGCGGCCGCGACGGTATTCACCGCCGATGCGAGACACGCGGCATCCGGCGACGGCAACAAGGTGTCGGGTCATCCGTATCCCGGCACAGCGCACGCCGGAGAGCAGAGCGCGCGTGGACCTCTTGCGCTCCGTCCTCTGAGACAGGTTCTTCGGGCGTTCCAGTAATTGCACGTCGCCTGACGCCTGCGAATCGAACGCATTAACGAGGATGGTGCAACCATGCTGATCGTGCAGGTTTATGTCGTGGTGAAGCCCGAGCACATCGACGACTTTCGCGATGCCTCGCTCGAGAACGCCCGGCAGAGCCTACAGGAGGCGGGCGTGGCGCGCTTCGACGTGCTGCAGCAACTCGATGACGCCACCAGGTTCACGCTGATCGAAGCGTATCGCACCGACGAGGCTCCAGCCACGCACAAGGCCACCGCGCACTACGCGCGGTGGCGGGACGCAGTGGACTCGATGATGGCGGAACCGCGCCGCAGCGTGAAGTACCGAGAGATGCCTTAGACGACGGATGACCGTGCGGGCGTGCGCCCCTGTTTGCGCTACAGCCGCTCGGGTGCTTCAACCGTGCGGGCATTCTGCACATTGCCGGTATTGCGCGTGCCGGCTGGTTCGAACAACAGCAGATGCACTTCCGCTTCTGCGACCGGGCGATGCTCGACGCCGCGAGGCACGATCACGAACTCACCCGGCATCAGTACTGCCGTGTGCGTGCGAAACTCGAGGTGAAGACATCCAGCCACGACGTAAAACAGCTCGTCTTCCGCTTCATGGTGATGCCAGACGAACTCGCCGAGCAGCTTGGCGAGCTTGACGTGCTGTCCGTTGAGCTCACCCACGATGCGGGGGCTCCAGTGCTCATGAATTTGCGACAGCTTTTCGGCGAGGTTGATGCTCTGCATGGCGGGCCTTGGTGATGGATTGTGCGGTGCGGTCGGGCCAACTTCGACGAAGAAGGCATTCCCGCCGACGCCATCGTATTGACGACGGTGTCGAGGTTATCATTCGTTCTCTTCTGTGCGCAAGATCGTCACCACAACGAGGTCGCCGTGCCCAAGCGTCGAAGCGCCCCCGATTCGCAGCCCAATATGCCATCGCCGTCCTCGCGCGACGACATGATGCGCGATCTGAATCGCCTGCTCGAGCGCCAGCAGTTCGGGAGCATCGAAGAGGTGAATGCCTTCATGGAGCGAGAGCTGGCGGGGAAGCCGATTCCCCACCTGCAACCGGCAAACGACCGCGAGCGCGCGGAGGATCTGGTGCAGGCGGCGAGAAATGAGCGCTCCATTCCCAGGCTGCGCGCGCAGGTGGCAAAGGCACTCAAGCTCGACCCGGACTGCATGACGGCACACCTGCTGCTCGCCGAGGTCGCGGAAGCCCCGACCGAGATACTCGCGCACAGTCGCAAGGCGATAGCTGCCGGAGACCGGGTGCTGTCCGACGTCCTCGCGGAAGCGGACGGGGCTCTGTGGCATCATCAGGGCGGACGACCATATCTGCGCGCCCGGCTGATAATCGCCGAGCTGCTCTGGCAGATGGGCGATCGCCAACTGGCGCTCGAGGAGGCGCGCACGATCCTTCGCTTCAACGCCGGCGACAATCAGGGGGTGCGGTACCGGTTGCTCGAGTGGCTGATGCAGGCCGGCTCGGTAGCCGAAATCGAAGCCGTGCTGTCCGCGCACGACGAGCACAGTGCGGCCTGGACGTTCACCGCCGCGCTGCACCGGTATCGCACGGGGGGACGCAGCACTGCGGCCGCGAAGGCGCTGCGCTCCGCGATGTCCGTCAATGTGCATGTCGTGCCGATGCTGCTCGGCACCTTGCCGCTCCCGCCGAAGCCACCCGAGATGTACGGCAACGGCGACGAAGACGAAGCAGCGCTGTACGTGTTTGGCGCAACCCCGGCGTGGTACGACGCCATCGGCGCGATGGAGTGGCTAACGCAAGCCGCCCGACCGAAGCCGCCCGGTGCGGCGGGTGCGCGCAAGCGCAGGTGACGGGTCTCGCGACTATGTGAGACCCTCGCCGAGCAGCGTACCGCAGATTGTCGCGGATGCGCGCGAATCAAAAACCGAAATTGTTCTGCGGGATGCGTCCGTGCTCAACGCGACGTCGGCACGTTCCGCGACATTCGATTCCGAAGTCCTATCTGAGAACGCGTCGCGGAGGGCACGCGCGTCCTTCAACCGAGCAGTCGGCATCTCGTCTCGGCGGTGGCCGTTTTCACCACCTCGCCCACCGAGGCGAGTATCGCATGTCGACCGGCCACCCGCTCCGCGGCATGAAGCGCGGCGCGTACGTGACAGCGCGCGTACACCACCAGTCGTTCTCGCGATGTCGAGAAAATTGGCGAGCGAGCGATGGGATGTGTCGGTTGCCCGGAGCGCGACATTCGCGGTGCTGCCGACATATCCGGAGTAGCCTTCTTGCTCGCACTCTCAGATTTTCGGAGCCATTGATGCCGACTGCTGAAACACTCTTTGCACTGGTCAATCTGCTACCGCTGCCGGGGTGCTGCATGTGCTGCTGCGTGTTGTCCCGGTAAGGCCATGCTGGTAAATGAAATGCAGATCAGGGGTATCAACCGCTGACTCAGCTCCGGTAGCGGGAGGCAAGCAACCCCGTCGCCATGCTGAGATCGACATCGGCGACAAGCAGCCCCGCCTGTCCGTACGGTTGAAAACAGAGCACCGTACCGTCGGGGCGCACAAAGGCTGACGTCGTCCCCGATCCTTCGCTCGCCGCATTCACCGACGCGAAGTAGCACGTGTTCTCGGCGGCACGACAGAGCATCGCCTTTTCGTGAAAGCTGTTCGCCGGATCGGCGAAGGTAGTGGGGCGATAGCTGCCGGGTTCCGCCACCTGTGCGTGCGGATGAAAGACCACCTGCGCGCCACGTCGCACCGCCCAGCGCACTGTTTCCGGATAACGCCACCCTTCGTGACAGATCACGACGCCGAAGGTGAGCGGGCCGGCGGTAAAGACATGGCGCTCCGTCCCTCGAGCGTGATACACTGCTTCTTCCGAGGGATCGAGCTGTCCCTTATCCTGCCAACCCGCAGTCGTGCCGTCGGCGTTGATGACGCACGCCGAGATCTGCGGCCCCGCGTCGGTGATGCGCTCCGTGCCGAGGATGACGGCAACATGTGCACGTCGCGCTGCCGCAGAAATCTCGTGCAGTGCGGCGGCGAGAAAGGCGGCATTGGGGGGCGCCAGCAACGAGTCCGGCCACCGGTAGCCCGGCACATAGCACTCCGGAAAGCAGAGCACGAGCGCCTGCTGCTCTCCCGCTTCGGCGATGGCGGCGCAGGCCAGTGCTACCGACCCGTCCGGCGTTGCCGCCGGGCGGATGTTTGCCAACGCCAGGCGAACACGGCTCACGCGATCACCGATGTCGTCACCATCGAACAGGCGTTCATCATCACCGTTATTGGTAACTATCCGGTTTCCGTCACACGACTGGGGGACGCGTTCGCCGATCCCCGTCAACTCGAACGGTTCTGCGGCCCGGTGGAGTAGCTCGCGCAGCTCTCGCGCCATAACATGGTCGTGGGCGAGTCGCACTACGTGGTGACGGGACCTGAGGGCACTCAGTCGCGGGGTGCTCGCATGAATGCTGACGGGTTCACGCCAAGCTACTATCTCCCGCTGGCTGATGGTATCCCCGGCTGCGCGATCATGTCGTGCTGAATGCCGTGCACGCCGAATGCTTCATCAACGGCGAACGCGTGAGACCGCAAGAGCTTCTACAGCGGTTGGGTAACCGACCGCACTGCGGGCCCCTGCAAAGGCGCGTCGGGCACCCGCGGATGGTGAGGGGACAGCCGCCGCACCCACGCGCTAACGCGCGGCGGCCCTTCGCGTGCGATGCCATTCAAGGAGTCGCCCTACCAGCGCGTCGGTTGCCTTTCCCGCTGCATCGCCGCCCTGATTGGTGACCACGAGAAAGCCCACGTCGATGGCCGGTGCGAGCCAAGCCACGGCAAAGTTCATCGTGTTGGTGCCGGAGTGCGTGAGCACACGACCGGTGGGTCCGCCCCACGGACGCGTGGTACCAAGCCAGCCGTTGCCGTATCTGTCGTCACCATTGACCGGGGTGGTGGGCAACGTGAGCATGCGAGCGGTGGAGTTCCGCCAGAGCGATGGACGTCCTGACGCCGCGCGCAGTACCGCGCGCCCCCACAGCGCCCAGTCGCTCACCGACATGTGCGCGCGCCCGGCGGGTGCAGTCGCGGGCTGATTGTCGGCCAGCGGCGAAGGCGCAACGGCAATGCGTGTTCCGTCGGCACCGATACGATGTTGCCACGGCTGGTCTTCCTCACCGGCCGACAGCCCCGCCGCGCCCGCCGGTCCCCATCCCGCGGTACGCATGCCGAGCGGCGCAAAGATCCGCTCGTGCATCAGCTGCTGATAGCTTTGGCCGGTCACCCGCTCCGCGATCGCTCCGGCCATCGCGTAATTCACATTCGAGTAGGCGTACAGGCCGCGCGCACTCACCGGTGGATGCGCCACCGCCCACTTGACCAGGCTCACCCGCTGCGCGCGTTCCGTGGAGTCCATGAAGCGCACTGTGGTATTGGCCGGAAGCCCGCTGCGGTGGTCGAGCAGATCCGCCACGGTCACCGGGCGATACTCTGCGCGCATGACCGGCAGCAGCTCCGGCCACAGCTCGGCCAACGTGGTCGTAAAGGACACCAGCCCCGCATCGACCAGCGTGCCGATCAGCCCCGCCGTCATTGATTTCGTGTCTGACCCCAGATGAAATCGATCGGTATCAGTGACCGGTACCGTTCCCTCCGCGCGACGCAGCCCCGTGGTGGCGTGCGCCAGGAGACTGTCGCCGGTCATGACCGCTGCGGCGAGCGCGGGCATGTTGGTCGCTATACGTACCGAGTCGACGATGCGCGCGAAATCCCGATCGATGCCACTGCTGTCCGCCGCGCGCGCCTGCTGCGTCAGCACGCTGCGGAACTTCACATGGGCAGAACCACCGGCAATGCGCAGGGCGCCCAACGAACGCGCATACACCACCGAATCGCCATTCACCGGCTCGCGCGCGCGCAGCACACGCCGAAGCTGATCGTCGACCAGCGCACGTTGCGGCCCAGCAGCGGACAGCCTTATGCGCCACGGCTGCAGCGCCGCGTTCGTGGCGGCCCTTGGAAATTGTACGCTGTGCCAGCTCGCGACAAAAGTGATGGCCCGCTGCCACGCCGTGGAATCGGTACCGAGGGCTTCCATGGCATTCAGCGCGGGTCGCTGTGGCGAGCGCGCATCCTGTGCCGCCGCATTCGATGACACCACAACCACTCCCACGAGCGCACACATGAGAAAGCGCAACATCATCACTCCGGAGAACAGTGAGATTCCAGCGATGCCGTTCGGGATTGAACCTGAAAATCAACACGATGTTCTACGCGACACTTTTTGACAGAACGCACCAGATCCGCTCAGGCTCCGCCACGGTGCGCGCGTTGTGCGCATTGCCGGTATTGCGCGTTCGCGCCGGTTCGACGAGCAGCAAGTGCACCTCCTGCTCAGCCAACCGTATGCATGCGGAACGCA
>JBBSCJ010000038.1:0-20823 GCA_038250435.1 Gemmatimonadales bacterium
TACGCCAATGGCTCCTACCGCAGCGCGCTCCGCTGGAACAGCCATTGCCGGAGCGTGGACCGCACGCCGATCCCGGTGCGCGTCATCGAGTACACGCTGCCCGGCACGGCCGAGGCGGGGACGCGCTACCGCCTCATCACGACGATCCTCGCGCCCGACCACGCGCCCGCCGTCGAGCTGGCGGCGCTCTATCACGAGCGCTGGGAGATCGAGACCGCGTTCGACGAGTTCAAGACGCCTCTGCGCGGCGCCCGGCGCGTGCTGCGGAGCAAGACCCCGGAGCTGGTGCGGCAAGAGGCGTGGGGATTTCTCCTCGCGCACTTCGCGATTCGCGCGCTGATGCACGAGGCGGCACTCGGCGCCCAGCCCCGCGCGCGCGATCCCGACACGCGGTCCTTCACCCATGCGCTCCCCGTCACCCGTCGCACGCTGCCCCATGTGGCGGCTCTTCCCCCCTTAGGACGTGGCGCGCTGGCACCAGGTGCTTCTGGACGAGCTGCGCGCGGAGTCCGTGCGCTCCAGCCGCGGGCGGGTCGTGCCCCGCGGCGTCAAACGGAAGATGAGTAACTACCCGCTGCGCCAACGACGACGACACAAAACGCGTTATGCGAACTACCGCGTGAGGATCGTTAAGTGAAGAGTATCGGCGCTAGCATCGGCTACTGAGAAGGTGTCAGTGCCCGTGCGCCGTGGCCGGTGGAGCCTTCGGGTCAACGATACGGTCGTGAAGGCGATTCGTGCGCAATTGCCATCCCAAGAACGACAACATGATCACCGCGAAGCATCCACCGATCACCAAGGCACGTTGGTCACTTGGCGAATGCGTCTTGCGACCGGTAAAGGCAAAGGTATGGACGGTCAGAAACGGTTCGAAGATGCGCCAGAACAATGGGCGTCGTTGAAGGACCTGCCCCGTGTGCTGCGACACGTACACATCGGAGTTCCAAGGATCTTGAAAACGGCATTTGTAGGTGGCGATCGGCCGGTTGAGATCCATCCACAACTGCGGCGCCGTACCACCATAGGTGAATTAAGGTTGGCCGATAATCTCCGAGCGAGCAATCGCCGCCGCCACCAATGGATCCAAGACCGCCATTCGATCGCCTATACGGGTCGCTCAGCTGCTGCCAGCTGTGGTGCGATGCGCGTCAACACGGTGCCAGCGTCGTCGCGCACTTGCGACATCGCAAACCCAGCCTGCCAATCCGTAGTATCGCCGCAGCGTACGGCCTTCATCGCGAGACAAGATCAACGTGGCCTATTGATCACCGACCACGTGGGTTTTCACGACGGGCACGCGAACGTCGGCATAGTACCGATTGTATTCCGTTGCCGATTCCATGCCATCGAGATGGCTCTCGGCCATTACTTCCGATGCCACCACGGCCAACAACGAGGAGGGCAGCGGGTCCAGACGAGTCCCGGTCCTGGCATCAAACACCAGGGCCAAGGAAAACGGCGATGGCTTGGCGATGTACCACTGATACGGACCGCGCGATTGGAGTCGAAGCGAATAGAGTCGCTGCACGCCGAACTCCTGCCGCCGTGTGGTCAGAATGACCTGCGGAGACACCGGGGCAACGTCTAGCGTCATATCTCACCGAATTGTAGGGATTCGGGGTGTACACGCCGGCCAGCCCATCGGGCGCATTTGTCGTGACGACCAGCATGACCACAGCCGACACGATCCATCCGGCCAACGGAATCGAGAGCCCGAGCCCCAACCATCGATGCCAGAAGGCGACCTGCTGTTTCCGCTCTACGCTGGGCATCATGACTCCGCGGCTCGGACGATGGCACGCATAATGGCGCGACCATTCGTGCCTGTGGTCGAACGCTTTACGCCAGGTCAAATTGCCGCCTACGCGACGGTCCGTCAACGTCGCGCGACTCTGCACTCAGATGCGTCACGGGACCGCTTCTTGCTGAACCATCGCGGAGCGGTTGCGGAGCGTCTCGGCTGCGTCTGGAAGAACCTATGAGCCATCGATGAAATCGCTATGACGAACCAGAGAACTATCCGCGTCGCCGTCAACGGCTACGGTGTCATCGGCAAGCGCGTCGCTGACGCGGTGACGGCCCAGCACGACATGACCCTCGCGGGCGTCGCCGACGTCGCGATAGACTGGCGCGTCGCCATGGCCCGCGCCAAGGGTTACCCACTGTACGGTGCCACACCTGAACACACCCGGGCGATGCAGGAGGTGAAACTCGATCCGGCCGGTGCGCTCGCTGACCTTCTCAATGCCTCCGACATCGTCGTGGACTGCACGCCGAAAAAGGTGGCGGCTGAATATGTCGAGCGATACCGCGAGCGGGGCATCCGGTTCATTGTGCAGGGCGGTGAGAAACACGCCGTCACGGGGCATTCGTTCACCGCCGAAAACAATTACGACACGGCGCTGGGTCGTGAGAGCACGCGTGTGGTCTCGTGCAACACCACGTCAACGGTGCGCACGCTCTCGGCGCTCAAGCGCGCCGGCTTGCTCAAAAAGGCGCGTGGCACGCTCCTGCGCCGCGCCACCGACCCGTGGGAGAGCCACCTCGGCGGCATCATGAACACGCTCGTCCCCGAGCCGGAGATCCCCAGCCACCAAGGTCCTGACGCGCAGACGGTCGACCCCGAGCTCGATGTAATTACGATGGCGGTGATGGTGCCGGAGACGATCGGGCATCTCCACTACTGGACCGTCCAACTCACGCGCGACGCCTCGAAGGATGAAGTGCTCGACGCGTTCCGCACCTCGTCGCGCATCGCGTTCATCCGCATGGCCGAAGGGCTGACGGCGCTGAACACCGTGAAGGAACTCATGGCCGACATCGGCCGCCCGCACGACAACCTGTACGAGGTCGCGCTCTGGGAGGACATGTTGACCGTTCAAGGCGACGAAGCGTTCTACGCGTACATGGTGGACAACCAGGCGATCGTCATCCCCGAGACCATCGATGGCATCCGGGCGCTGACGGAGTTGGAAGTGGACGGTACGGTGTCCATTCGTCACACCAACGAAGCGCTCGGTATCCCGTTTCGCACTACAGCTTGACCCGTTTCAGGAGCTGCGCATTGATTGCCACGACTACGGTGCTCGCGGACATCAGTACGGCGCCGACGGCCGGCGTGAGCAGGATGTTCCAGTGCGACAGCACGCCAGCAGCAAGCGGGATGGCTACGATATTGTATCCGGCCGCCCACCACAGATTCTGCACCATCTTGCGATAGGTGGCCCGCGACAACGTGATGATGCGCGGGATGTCGCGCGGGTCCGACCGCACCAGCACGATGTGTCCTGCTTCCACCGCGACGTCGGTGCCGGCACCGATGGCGATGCCGATGTCCGCGGTAGCGAGTGCCGGCGCATCGTTTACGCCGTCGCCAACCATAGCCACCTTCCTGCCCTGCGCCTGCAGTTCACGGACCTTGGTCGCCTTGTCCTCCGGCAACACTTCGGCGAACACAAGATCGATGCCCAGCTCCTGCGCCACGGCGTCGGCCACTGCCTTGGCGTCACCGGTGAGCATGGCGACTTGAATGCCTCGTTCATGCAGCGCACCAATCGCCTCACGACTCTCTTCGCGTATGGCGTCGGCAACAGTGAACACCGCTATGGCCTGGCCGTTGCTCACCAGATAGATCGCGGCCTGTCCACGACTCGCCGCGACCTTTGCGGCCTCGTCGAGTGCTGGCGGCACCGTGACCTGTTCACTCTTGAGCAAGGCCGGACCGCCCATGTGATACTCAACCTGCTCGACCGTAGCCGCCACACCTTTGCCGGTGAGGGCGCGGAATCCGTCGGCGGTCGGGATGGCGAGCTTGCGATCGACAGCCGTCTTCACGATGCCGCGGGCAATCGGATGCTCGGACTCGGATTCAATACCCGCCGCGATGCGCAGCGCGTCGTCTTCCGACAATGGTGCCACCACTGACTGCGCGACGACGCGGAATTCGCCGAGCGTCAGGGTACCCGTCTTGTCGAAGATGACGGTATCCAGATTGCGGGCTTCTTCGAGGCCGCGACGGTCGCGCACCAGGAGTCCCGCCTTCGCGCCCAGCGTCGTGGAGATCGCCACCACGAGCGGAACGGCCAGCCCCAGCGCGTGCGGACACGCAATCACGAGTACGGTCACGACACGCACGACGGTGAAGTCGATCGGCGCACCCAGTAACTTCCAGGCAACGAATGTGATGACAGCAGACCCGATGGCCACTGCGGTGAGCGCCTGCGCGGCACGGTCGGCGAGATGCTGAGCCCGTGATTTCGATTTCTGCGCGTCAGCCACCAGCCGCATAATGCCCGATAGCTTGGTGCGCTCACCGGTGCCGGTCACCTCCACCCGCAACGATCCTTCGCCGTTGATCGTCGCAGCAATGACTTCAGCGCCTTCGACTTTCGTGACTGGTCGCGATTCGCCGGTGATCATCGACTCGTTGACGTCGCTCTCGCCCTTGCGCACGATACCATCGGCCGGGACGCTTTCGCCGGGCCGCACGAGCACAACATCGCCGTTGTTCAGCGCGCTGACGGCGACCGTTTCCTCGCCACCGTCGGTGATTCGCGTGGCCGTATCGGGTAGCAGTTTCGCGAGTTCCTGAAGCGCCCCCTTGGCCTGGTTGATCGAGCGCATCTCGATCCAGTGGCCAAGCAGCATGACCGTGACGAGCGAGGCCAGCTCCCACCAGAGCGCCACAGCACGTATGACGCCGAGCTGAACCGCCCACGAGAAGACGAACGCCACCAAAATCGCCAGCGAAATGAGCGTCATCATGCCGGGCAGACGGCTGCGGAGTTCCCGCCACGCGCCTTGCAGGAACACCCATCCACCGTACAGAAAGACCACCGTCCCTAGGACCGGCGGGATCCACGTGGACCACGGAAAGACGGGCGCCGTATAGCCGAGCAGCGATTCGATGTGCTCTGACCAGATCACCACCGGCAGCGTCAGGAGCAGCGACAGCCAGAACTTGTCGCGAAACGCTTCCGGCGAATGTCCACGATGCGCGTCATGGTTCTCGTGGCCCTGAGGCATGTCATGGGCCTGATGCTTGCCGTGATTCATGTGCTCGGCGTCGGGAGGATGCGACATGATCACGTCCGGTTTGGGAACCAGCTCAATCGACCGCGAACGTCAGCGCGCGTGCCGGCGTCAACGTGCAATAACCCTGCCCGCTCAGCGCCGTCGTCGTATCAGGGTGGAGACGTCGCGACCAGCAAGGCCGTCAATGCCAGCACCACACCCGCCGCCACCAATTCCCACGTCGCGCTTCGACGCAGGCGGGACGTACCGATAGCCTGACCAAGTCGCGGCAACACCCGTCGCCAGTTGTACACACCAATCGCGGCGACCACGGCGACGACCACCAGCTTGCGCAGCAACAACCGTCCGTAGTCCGACGACCACAACGCGTTGAACGTTCCGATGTTGCGCCAGCCCGCCATGACACCAGTCACGCCAAGCACAGCCGAAAAGATCAAGGCGACGGGACTGAAGGCGGCCACCACACGTGCGATACCGCCGTGGTCAGGGCTACCGTTCGCGGTACGGAGCACAGGAATCGCCACGCCGACCATGAGGGCCAGACTGCCGATCCACCCACCGGCGCTGATCACGTGCAAGGCATCCACCAGCATAGCCACATATTGCTGGTCCGCCGCCGCCGGGTGACCCGACATGGCAGCGCTCCACGCCAACGCACACGCGCTTGCGATCAACAAGACCCAGCCCGGTGTATGCCACTTCACGAGCGGTGATTGCACGGCGCGCCACCCGGCGATCGCAATCGCAAGCGTGGCGATCGCGAGGAGTAAGCCCGATCCCCAGACGGTTTGCAGCAACAACGGCGCCATCGTCGCTGGCGACCACCTCTCGCTGCCAAAGAAGGCCGCGTGCTGCGCGGCCAACCGAAGCATCGTCACCACCACCAGCACGGCCAGCGACCATCCCATCCATCGCATCGCGCGTTGCGCGATCGCTGTACGCACGTCGGTGTCGCCATCCCTGTCTCCGGCCGGCACGAACGCCGTTCGCGGCAGGATAATACGCAGCAGTGAGAGTGAACCGAAAAATATCGTGATCCCCGCATACATCAGGAATCGAATCACCACGTATCCCGGTGATTCGACCCCGAACGTTTCCATCACCTCACTTGGCGGCATCAACGACGAACGTGAACTCCCCCTTCATGGGATGCCCATCCTTTCCTGCCGCCTGCCATCGTACGGTATACCGACCCGGCGGCATGGCGCCGGTGACCTTCGCCACCAGTGTGGCGGGATCCTTGGCATCGGACTGAACCTTATCGAGCGTCACTGCGTGTTGCGCGGCATCCAACACCGTCACAGCACTCAGCGCCGCCGTGATCGTTTCATTGAACGTCAGTGACAACATGGTTGGCGCTGACGCCACATGACCATTCACCGACGGCGTCGCGCTGAGCAACTTGGGGTGCGCATGCGCGCGGCTGATCGGCGCCAGCATGGCCGCGGCGACGAGCATTACACTGGAAATACGAGAAAGCATCGAAACGTCTCCTGTCGAGAAAAAATGGCCTACGTCTCCCACCACCTGCTACACTTCAAATCGTCCTTTCGCCTGTAGTCCCAGCCACCGAGCAATGAATCTCGGCCCTCAGCGCGCCCTCGCAAAACAGATGGCTCCATGCCGATTGCGTGGTATGACCACAGTGGGCGCCTGCTGCACCCACACCGGCACCCGCTGACGTGTCAGGAAGCGGATGCAACACCATGACACCGGACGCCCATACGGCGAGCAGTGCGATGGCGGCCGCCGTGATGGAGCGGCGCGACACGTGCGAGACGACCAGCGGTGCCTCTCCGGCGAGGCGCCGAATGCGGCGTTCAATCATGTGATCCCGATGGAATCCGATGGCGGGTTCCTCGATGTTCACGTGGCCACGCGCGACCCGTAGAATGGCCGAGGCGAGGGCCAGCCGGAGCGACGGCGCCACGGCATCGTCAGCCGCGATCTCGGCCTCGTCGGAGAGATCTTCCACCAGACGACGGATGGCCGGCAACCAGAACAGGGTGTTCGCCAGGCCTCGCAGGAGAAACAGGCGCAGCGGATCACGGCGCCGCACGTGCGCGACTTCGTGAGCCAACACCGCCTCCAGTTCCACTTCCGGTAACGTCTGCGACAGCTCGTGCGCCACGAAGATGTGCGGCGTCAACCATCCAACCGTAAACGCCGGATTCGGCAGCCCGCCAACGATGTGGACGCGTGACAGCGGAAACCCCAAACGCCCGATCACTCGGACGAGCAGCGCGTCACTGTGCACCGCCGTTACGTCGAGGGCCGCCAGATGGTGTTGCATCCGCCACGCCGCGCGTCCGCGATCATACACCGCATAGGCCACGCCGCCGAACAACACATAGTGGAATCCTTCGTGCACGGGCACCAGCAGATGGTGCAGGGCCACCATACAGAGTGGACCAAGATGCTCGAGTGAGGCCGGGAGCCAGTCTACCGCGCGTACCACATGATGGCCGACGACGGGGCTGATGCTGAGCACCAGCAATACCGCGAGCGACAGGAGCACCGTGCGGCGATGCCGTTGCTCACGCTGCGCAATCGGCGCTGGCGGCGCGCTCGAGCGCTCGGTCGCGGTATGCTCGCTCTCGGTATGCTCCCCCGTCATAGGACCACGGCTCAGCCGCCGTTCCGGGCCAGCAGCCGACGCTGAATGAGCTGCGCCAATTCTTCCAATTTCTCCGGATCCTGTTCGGCCACCACATCGACGAACGACGAGGCCACCGCGTCCGGACCAAAAGACAAGATGCCCTCTACGACCCGTCGCGAGACTTGCGCCATGAATTCGGACTCGGGGAGCCGCGCCGAAAAATGGATCAGCCCCTGCTGCTTGGATCGCCGGAGCACGCGCTTGACCACCAGCCGATTCAACACCGTGATGGTGGTGATCGGCGACACGTCGTGTGCATGTACGATATGCTCGTGCACTTCGCGGGCCGTGGCTGGAGTGCCAATAGTCCAGACGGCTCGCAGAATTCGTGCTTCGAGGTCGCCGAGCACCTTCGCGAGTCCGTGCGCCGAGAGTCGGACCGTATCCTGCAATCTTGGCGACGTGGCGCCGGAGGATTTGCGGACGGTCATCGGCCAAAGGAAAGGGTGTGATTTCGCGGCATAACGAGAAGGATATCGTGGGCTTTACGATATGTAAAGTGGCTCCCACGCATCACCGTATACGTTGTACGGGCTCCTCCGGCTCTCCCATTGACAGCATACTGCTCTCGGTCCTTTTCTAGGGATGTATTTTACGCGTCATCAAACAAAGCTGGCGTTGTTTGCGCTCGGCACGACACTGGCCGCGTGTGTCCCTCCCGCTGCCCGCCGTGGAACCCAAGGCGTGGAGTCCGTGCTGGCGACGCGTGGTGACCTGCGCGTTTCGGGCCTTCGGCTCGGCTCGACCCCGCCGCAGGCACCGCCAATCCCCGCCGGACCGCTCGCCCTCGACTCGGCAGCGCGGCGCGCATTGGTGCGGAGCCCTCACCTGCGCGCCATACTCGCCGACGTCGGCATCGCGGCGGCAAATTTATGGCAGGCGAGTCGTCTCACCAATCCGACCGTGAATGGGAACTACGGCTTTCGACAGGGCGGAGGAACCGCCCTATCCGGTATTGGCGTGGGATTCTCCGTCATATCGGCGCTGCAGGTTCCGCTCAAGAAGCGCATGGCGGCCGCCGAGTTGCGCAGCGCGGAACAACGCGTCGCCGATGCCGTGTACGGTGCCGTCCTCGATGTCCAGCGCGCGTATGTGTCCGTCCAACATGCGCAACAAATGGTTGAGCTGCGTCAGAACGTGGCCCAGGTCACGGCGGCATCAGCTGCAGTGGCAAAGGCATTGCGCGTGGCGGGGAATCTGCCAGCGCTCGATGTGGCCGCCGAGGAGGCCATGGCGGCTGAATCGGTGACTGGCATCGCCACGGCCGACGCCGAGTTGGCGTTGGCGCGCGCCGAGCTTGGACGACTCATGGGCGCCGGCGTGAGCGATACGGCATGGACCATTGGGCCGCTGCTCGAGAATCCAACGCGCGAGATGTGGCCGTTGGCGATGATGGACTCGCTCGCGCTGTCGCGTCGCATGGACATTGCGTCGGCACGAGAAGGCGCTGAAGCCGCCGCTCACGCGCTCGGCCTCAGCCGCCGGTTCCGATTGCTTCCCGACGGCACGAGCGGTGCCAGTTTCGAGCGCGATCCCGATGGCCAATTTCTCGGTCCCACCGCGTCCGTTACGCTGCCGCTGTTCGACCGAGGTGGTGCTGCCGTGGCGCGGGCTCGCTCGACACTTGCCCAACGCGTCGCCACGCATGACGCGCTCGTGGTGAACGCGCATGCCGAGGTGCGCAGCGCGCTGGCGCATCTGGAAACGGCGCAACGGCGCGCGCTACAGATTCGCACCGCGGTATTGCCCGCACGGCGGCGCTTGGTGACGGAATCGCAGCTGCAAACGAACGCCATGGCCTTGCCCGTGTTTGCGCTGTTGCAGGCCCGACAGATGGAGATCGACGCCGGCCAGATGTATCTCGACGCCCTGCGTGACTATTGGTTCGCCCGTGCCGAGTTGGAACGCGCGACCGGTGGCCCACTTCCCGTACCGAGCGCGCCATGAGCAGCAACGCGGAACCTGAAGACATGCCCGATACGCCGACGATCTCGCGTCGCGACCTGATGCGCCATGGCGTAGCGGCCATCGCCGGTGGTGCCGTCGCCATGACACCGCTCGTGAGCGCGGCGCAGGACCATCAACATGGACCACCCGTCGCCCCGAAGCCGGTTGCCGCGAAGCCGGCCGCCGCAACCACCGTGCGCAACGCCGCCATCACCGGCTCTCGTCTGCCTCCCGGTAAGCCGGGCCGCGATTACACGCCGGTGATTACGCCCAACGGAACGACCCTTCCGTTCAACGTCGTGAATGGCGTCAAGGTGTTTCATTTGACAGCCGGCATCTCCACACATGCGTTTTCGTCGGGGCTCGAATCGGAATGCTGGGGCTACAACGGGAGTACGCCCGGCCCGACCATCGAAGCACTTCAGGGCGATCGCGTGCGCATTTACGTCACCAATCACCTTCCTGCACCCACCACTGTCCATTGGCATGGCATTGTGCTGCCGGCCGGTATGGATGGCGTGTCCGGGCTGAGCCAACCGCCCATACCGGTGAACGCGACGTTCAAGTACGAGTTCGACTTGCCGCACCACGGCACGTTCATGTACCACACGCATCACGATGAAATGGTGCAACAAGGGCTCGGACTGATGGGCATGCTCGTTGTGCATGCGCGCAACGCGACCCGGCGACCCGACCGCGATTTTGTCTTGTTGGCGGCCGAATGGCTGGTGCGCATCGGCACCACGAGACCCGATCCCAACGAAATGGTGGAGTTCAATCTGTTCATTTTCAACGGCAAGGTGTTTCCGGACACTGAGCCGTTGCAGATGCAGTTGGGTGCACGGATCCGGATTCGGTTCGGCAATCTGAGTGCCATGAGCCACCATCCCATTCATGTGCACGGGCTTCGCTGGCGTGTGGTTGCCACTGACGGCGGCGACATTGCACCCGACGGGCAATGGCCCGAAGCCACGGTACTGGTGCCGGTAGGCACCACGCGAACCGTGGAGTTTGTAGCCGACAATCCGGGTGATTGGGCCATGCACTGTCACATGACTCATCATACCATGAACCAGATGGGACACAGCGGCACCAACATGATTGGCGTCAAAGAGGACGCGGTGAACGCGGCGGTCGGGCCGTTGCTGCCAAGCTACATGGCCATGGGGAGTACGGGCATGAGCGACATGAGCGCGATGGGCATGCCCATTCCGCAATCGTCCATCTCCATGAGTGGCGGTTCGGGTCCGCACGGGCGTATCGACATGGGTGGGTTGTTCACCATTCTCAAAATCCGCGAGAAACTACCGGCCGGTGGCGATCCCGGGTGGTATGTGAATCCGCCGGGTACCGTGTCGAGTGAGGCCACGGAAGCAGAGCTGAAGCGTGACGGGGTGGCTCCCGGACCTCCACCGGGCGGCGTACCGTCGGCGCACAAGCATCACTGATATTCCGCATTTCGCGCTCGCGAGTTCACGCCCTTCATCGTGCAGTGATCGCCGTTTCACCCCCATGCGTCGAGTCCACATCATGCCTTGCTTCATGAACCGACGCGGCGGCGTCTCACGGTTGATCGCGGTGGCCGCCGTGGTATTCCTGTGCGCTCCAGCACGATCGGTCAGCAAACAAGCATCTCGCAGTGATTCAGCGGCGGTGGTGGCAGCCGTGTCGGGTTTTCACGGCGCGCTTACCGAAGGGGATTCGGTCAAGGCCACCTCGTATCTGGCGAACGACGTGGTGGTGCTCGAATCCGGCGTCGCGCAGTCGCGCGCAGACTATCTGGGTCTTCATCTCGGTGCCGACATGAAGGCGTCGAAGAGCGCAACCGGAGAACGAACCATCACGCAAGTGACCGTCGTCGGAACGGCGGCCTACCTCGTCGCGACGACATTCACGCCTGGCAACACGACGAATCCACACGGCTCCGACATGGTGGAATTGATGGTATTGTCACAGTCGCCGTCGGGTTGGCAGATCCGCGCGGTGCATTGGTCATCCCGTCGCCGACGGGCGTAGCGCTGCGGTATCCCTCTTTGCGCGCGTCATCTCGGCTTGCGCCGATACTCGCGGTCGTAACCCTCACTCTCGCATCCACCTGGCCATGTCGACGTCACTCTACATCACTGCGGCGCTGCTGACCGCGCTGCTTACGGCACCGCTGTCGCTGCCGAATCCCGTAGTTGTTCACCAGGCTATGCCGGTGGCGATGGCGCCTGCGATTGCACGTATGGAGCTCCCGTGGCGACCGGACGACGCAGCTCGCGCAACGGCCGTGCTTCGGGGGGTGTTCGCTGCGGCGGAGCGAGGTGATCTAGCCGCGTTGGACACACTGTACGCCGGAGACAGCCTGACCGTTGTCGAGGGCGCCGGGATCAACCGCGGGTGGGCGGACTATCGCGACCATCATCTCGGGCCAGAGCTCAAGACAATGAAGAATTTCCACTATCGCCCGGTCGATGTCGTCGTGCGCGTGTCCGGGCAGTATGCATGGGCCACATTCCGATATGACCTCAAGGGCGAGTTGAACGGGCGCCAGATCGACAACGTGGGACGTGTCACCGCCATTCTCGAGCGCCGGAATTCCGCTGACGGTACGCGATGGGTGGTTCGGCATACCCAGACCAGTTCACGCGCGCGTCGAGCGGGTGATCCGCCGAGTATTTGAGTACGGCGCGTTCGCGGCGCTCACAGGCTCAGCGAACGCGCAAGAGACTGCGGTGACGTTGGCGCGCGGACTGCGGGCTGCACTCGACCGCACGGCGCAGCCTGTGCGTTGGGGCGGTCGCAAAACAACCCGATCGGCTTGCGCTTCGCTGTCTGCCGAGCTAGCCTCCTGCATGTACCGCGCTCTCGGCTTACGGTTCGCTGCGCTTCTGCTGGCTGTTGTCGCCGGTTTTGCCGCGCCGACGTCAGCGTTGATGCATGGCTGGCTGCATGAGCACGCCGGCCATGAACGACATGTACGAGTCGATCAACACGAGCTGGCCGCGCGCTCCGATCGACAGGCTGCACACGCCGACACCACGCACGATGACGAGATCGAGCAGCCGGAAGAACATCATCGGCACGGACACGACGCCGTTGGTGTGGCAGTCGCCGTGGGTGAACGTCAGCGGCTCGCCGTCGAGGTAAGCGCTACGGTGGTCGTCTCGCGGGTCGAACTGACGATTTCCGGTGACGTCACGGCGCCTTCCGTCGCGATCTCAGATCGGGAGTCGCTGCCGAGGCCAACGCCCGGTGGACCCTCCACGACACGACCTCGGGCTCCGCCCGCCTGCTGATCACTGTCGATCCTTCGGCTGAACGTGCCGTTGGGTCGTCACAGATTTGACAGCCGCGGCTGTTGACCTCGAGCGTCCGGCGACGAGACGATTTGTGTGGAATTCCCACGGGTCGTTCGCCATCAGTCTCGGTCGGCCTTGACCACATTTCGCCCTCTCGTGGCGTGCTCGCGTCACCTCTTTTCACGGGGGAGGTGAGCACGTGCGTCCTCCGTTTGCCGATGCCCACTACATAATGCTCGACGCCATCATCGATTTTTCGATCAGGCGCAAGCTGATTATCGCCTTGCTCACTCTCGCGCTCGTCGCGTGGGGCTCCTACTCGTTCACGCAGCTTCCGATCGACGCCGTGCCGGACATCACCGACAATCAGGTGATGGTGATTACGCAGGCGCCGCGCTTGGCTGCGCAAGAGGTCGAACAACTCGTCTCGTTCCCGGTGGAACAGAGCCTCGTGAGCATTCCTGGCCTCCAGGATATGCGGTCCTTCTCGCGCTTCGGCCTGTCGATCGTGACGATCGTGTTCGGCGAGCATGTCGACCTGTACTGGGCACGTCAGCAAGTGCAGGAGCGACTCAGTGTGGCGTCGAAGGACATCCCGGCGTCGATCGGGACACCCGAGATGGCGCCCGTCACGACCGGCCTCGGCGAGATCTATCAGTACGAGATTCATGCCGCGAAAGGGTACGAGGACCGCTACTCGACCACCGACCTGCGCACGATTCAAGACTGGATCATCAAGCGCCAGCTGCTTGGTACTCCGGGAGTCGCCGAGGTGAGCGGCTTTGGCGGCGTCGTCAAGCAGTACGAGATCGCGGTGGACCCCGACAAGATGCGGAGCCACGACGTGACCATCTCCGACATCTTCACCGCGCTGCAGGACAACAATCAGAACACGGGCGGCGCGTACATCGACCGGAACTTCAACGCGTACGTGATTCGCACGGAAGGGTTGGTCAAGACCACCGAGGACATTGCGCGCATTGTCGTGCGCTCACCCACGGGGGGAACACCGTTGTTCATCCGCGACGTGGCCACGGTGCAGCTGGGTCACGGCGTGCGGTACGGGGCCGCCACGCGCAACGGCGAAGGCGAGGTCGTCACCGGCATCGTGATGATGCTCAAGGGTTCGAATTCATCGCAAGTCATCGTGGCCGTGAAAGATCGGATCGAGCAGATCAAGACCACGCTGCCGGAGGGCGTGGTGATCGGGGCATTCCTCGACCGCAAGAAGCTCGTGGACAGCGCGATTGGAACCGTCACCACAAATCTGGTCGAAGGGGCGTTGATCGTGGTGTTCGTGTTGGTGCTGTTCCTCGGCAACTGGCGCGGCGGGTTGGTGGTCGCATCGGTGATCCCCTTGGCGATGCTGTTTGCCGTGTCGCTGATGCACCTGTTCGGCGTCTCGGCGAACCTGATGAGCCTCGGGGCGATCGACTTCGGGTTGATCGTCGACGGCGCCGTGATCATCGTCGAGGCAGTGCTGCACCGCTTGTCCCATCTCAGCGCCATTCCCGGGCGTACGGAGCTGACGGCGGGCGAGATGGACGCCGAAGTCTATGAATCGACGCGCCGTATCCGGACATCGGCGACGTTCGGCGAGTTGATCATTCTGATTGTGTACTTGCCGTTGCTGGCGCTCGTCGGGGTGGAGGGCAAGATGTTTCGTCCGATGGCGCAGACGGTGTCGTTCGCGATTCTTGGTGCGTTCCTCCTGTCGCTGACCTACGTGCCCATGATGTCGGCCCTGGTGCTGAGCCGAAAGACGACGCACGTACCGAATTTCTCGGACCGCATGATGGAGTTCTTTCAGCGGCTATATCGACCGTGCATCGAAACGGCGCTTCGGCATCGGGCGGTCGTGGTCGGTGCTGCCGTCGTCCTGTTCGCCGTGTCCGTAGCGATCTTCACGCGCATGGGGAGCGAGTTCATTCCGCAGCTCGACGAGGGGGATTTCGCGGTGGAGACACGTGTGCCGGTCGGCAGTTCGATTCAACAGATGATCGACGTGTCCCAGAAGGCGCAAACGATTATCCTGGCCACTTTTCCGGAAGTGACGCAGGTGGTGAACAAGATCGGCTCGGGCGAGATCCCCACCGATCCGATGCCGATCGAGGCGGGGGACATGATGATCATCCTGAAGCCGCGGAAGGAATGGACGCGCGGAGAATCGCGGGAGGAACTCATCGAGCGCATGCAGGCGGCGTTGTCGGTCATTCCAGCGGCCACCTTCAGCTTTCAACAGCCGATTCAGATGCGATTCAACGAACTCCTCACGGGGGCGAAGCAAGACGTCGTGATCAAGTTGTACGGTGAAGATCTCGACGTGCTTTCGGACTTGTCGCGCGAAGTGGGACGCAAGATCACGGGTATCGATGGTGTCGAGGATCTGTACATCGAGCAAGTCACCGGGCTCCCCCAAATTCAGATCACCCTCGATCGCGAAGCCATCGCGCGGTACGGCGTGACTGTCGCCTCGGTCAATCGTGCGGTCGAAATCGGATTTGCCGGCGCCGTGGCCGGTCAGGTCTACGAAAATGAGCGACGTTTCGACTTGGTCGTTCGCTTGGACAGCGCTCGCCGGACCGACATCACCGACGTGCAGAATCTGAATGTGGGCACACCGACCGGACAGCAGGTTCGCCTGAGCGAGTTGGCGACGGTGTCGTACCAGCCAGGACCGGTTCAGATCCAGCGCGACAACGCGAAGCGACGCATCACCATCGGCTTCAACGTCAGGAACCGGGATGTGAAGAGCATCGTGTCCGACATCCAGCGCACGATCCGGCGCGACATCACGTTTCCCGCAGGCTACTACGAAACGTACGGTGGACAGTTCAAGAATCTTGAAGAAGCGAATCAGCGACTCGCCATCGCGGTGCCGGTTGCGCTCTTCCTGATTCTGATTCTGCTGTACTTCACTTTTGGATCGGTGATGCAGAGCATCCTCATTTTCACAGCGATTCCGTTGTCGGCGATCGGCGGCGTCCTGGCGCTCGTCGTGCGTGGGATGCCCTTCAGCATTTCCGCAGGTGTCGGATTCGTGGCGTTGTTCGGCGTCGCCGTACTGAACGGCATCGTGCTCATCGCAGAGTTCAACCGCCTGAGCCGAGAGGGCTGTGCCGACGTGCGAGAGCAGATCCTTCAAGGTACCCGTACGCGCCTGCGTCCAGTATTGATGACAGCACTGGTGGCGTCGCTGGGTTTCCTGCCGATGGCGCTGTCGACATCGTCCGGCGCGGAGGTCCAGCGACCACTGGCCACGGTGGTCATAGGCGGCCTGATCTCCGCGACGCTCCTCACCCTGATCGTGCTGCCTGTCCTCTACTCGTACGTGAGCGGTCTAAAGCCGCGTCGGAAGCCGGTTGGTAGTGCGTCGGCCGGTTCCGAGATCGTGGCGGGCGTGGCGCTGTTGCTGCTGCTGCTGCCGGCGGGTACCGCCCGCGCACAGTCCGCGCGCATGCGGACGGTGACGTTGCAACAGGCGATCGACGAGGCGTTGTCCCGCAACGGCGACGTGCGTTCGGCACAGTACGATGTGAGCGTGCAGCGTGCGCTGGCGCGGGGCGCGGTCTCGCTACCGCGCACCGAATTGACATACCTGCAAGGTCAGCTGAACAACCCGGGCATCGGGGACGCGCTCTTAAGCGCCACGCAACGACTCGAGTCTCCGACGGTCTATCGGGCGCAGACGGCGCTCGCGCGCGAGCACGTCCGTAGCAGCGAATCGGGGGCGGAGGTGACGCGCAATGTGGTGGTGTCGCAGGTGCGTCGTGCCTACCTGCAGCTGCAGTACCTCAACGCCAAGCGACGATTGCTTCGTCGGCAAGACAGCATATTCTCAGAAGTCGAACGCTCCAGCCGACTGCGATTCGAGGCTGGAGAAGCCACGCGCCTCGAAAGCGTCGCCTCGTCCACGCGCGCCTTACGGGCGCGGAATGCGGTGGTCGAAAACGACGCCGACGTGGCGATCGCGACAACGCGTCTGCGCGTTTTGCTCTGGTCGTCCGATTCACTGCAGCTCGCCGACACGACGCTGTCGCCAGGCGAGCTGCCCGCATCGGCCGACACGAGCCAGTTCAGGCGGAATCCCGAACTCGCGAAACTGGAACAGGAGCTGCGTGTCAGTCGTAGCGCGGTGAGCGTTGAGCGGCAACGATTGCTCCCGGAAATTCTGCTCGGTGTCAACGTGGTCACCTTTCGTGGCTTGCCGGCGCTGAATGGCGACGGGCGCACGGTCGGGAACGGTGAGCGATTCCCGTCATACTCCGTGGGGCTTGGCGTTCCGCTCTTTACGGCCTCGACGCGTGCCCGGCTTTCCGCCGCACGGGTCTCCGAGGGCGCAGCCGCGGCGCAGGTTGCGTGGTCAACGGTGCTGGTCCGCAGCGAGATGGAGCGACTGCTGCAAGAACGCGACAAGCTGCGCCAGTCGCTCCAGTATTTTCGGGATCAGGCACTCCCGCAAGTCGCGCTGGTCGTGTCGAATTCCGACGCCGCATTTCGCGCTGGCGAGATCTCCTACCTGGAGCACCTGCAGAACCTCACGTTGGCCAGTGAGACCGAGTCGGACTCCCTCCATGCCATCTATCGTTACAACGGCATCATCATCGACATCGCCGCGCTTCTCGGCATTCACTGAGGAATTCTGAACATGTCTTGTAGCCAGCGATTGCTCATCACCTTTGCCACACGCCGTGTGCGCCTCGCGTTCGCACTCGTGCTGGCCGGTTGCGGAGGCGGTGCGCCCCCCGCCAACGATTCAGCGAAACCGAACGACGTCGCGCGCGCCGATACTGCGCCAGTCGCGCTGACGTCGACGTTCACCGAGCCGCAGTATCGGCTTGCCGGCATCACGTTGGGGACGATCGAACAACGGAGCCTGAGCGCGGTGATCAGTCTCAACGGTCTGATCGACGTTTCGCCAGGCGACATGGCCGTCGTTTCTGCTCCGCTCGGTGGCTATCTCCGTACGGCGGGACTGCTTCCCGGTACGCCCGTGCGTCGTGGGCAACTGGTGGCCACCCTCGAAAGTCCTGATTTCACGCAAATCCAGCAGGACTATCTCGAAGCGAAGGGGCGGCTCGTGTTCCTCGAGCAGGATTACGCGCGGCAAGAGGCACTTCGACGTGACAACGTGAACACGGCCAAGGCGTTCCAGCTCGTGGCATCGGAGCTCGCCATCATCAAGGGCCGCATGGCGGGACTCGAGCAGAAGATACGGCACGCCGGAATCCCGCGAAGCAGCGTCGACAGCGGCAAGATTTCACCGGTGGCCAATCTGTACGCGCCGATTGGCGGATTCATCAAGAGCAGCAACATCAGCATCGGTCGGTACGTTACGCCGACCGACGTGTTGCTCGAGATCGTGGGGACCACGGATCTCCATCTCGCGCTCAACGTGTATGCGAAAGACGTGGAGCGAGTTCGCGTCGGTCAGATCGTTCGATTCGGTACCGCCAACGAGCCGACACTCGATCGGTCGGCGCGCGTGTTTCTGGTGGGACGCGCGACCGGTGAGGATCGGGTGTTTCCGGTACATGGGCACATCGACGCGCGCAGTGCGCGCGGCCTTCGACCGGGGATGTACGTCAAAGCGGGACTCGAGGCGGGAGGAGAGGCGATGTTCGCCGTTCCTGCGCCATCGGTGGTGCAGTACGAAGGTGCGGATTTCATCATTCTGGAGTCCCCCGCGCCAGCGGGTAGCCACACGTTTCTGCTGCAGCGGGTGCGACGCCTCACGGAGCAAGGCGGGTACGTCGGCATTGAACTGCCCACCGGATTCGATACCCAAGGTGCGCGTGTGGTCGTGAGCAACGCGTTCGCGATCCTTGCAGCCATCCGCAACGTGCGGGAGGAGGGGTGATCGTGGCACCGATTGCTGGAGCCTGCGCGGAAAAGCGGTGCGGCTGGAAGGACGTCGCGCTTGCCGTGGCCGTGGTGGCGGGCCTCTTGGCGCTGACGGCCGTTCCGGCTCTGGCACACGGGGTTTCCGCTGGTGACAAGGGGTACATCCAGGAAACGTTCGGTGTTCGCATCATGCCGTTCCTGTATCTCGGCGCCAAGCACATGGTAACCGGCTACGATCACCTGTTGTTCCTCTGCGGCGTCATCTTTTATCTCTATCGCCTGAAAGATATCGCCACCTATGTCACCCTCTTTGCCGTGGGCCACTCTGCTACGCTCATCGTGGGGGTCCTCGCGTCGGTCAGTGTGAGTCCCTACCTCATCGATGCGATCATCGGTTTCTCCGTCGTGTACAAGGCGCTCGATAATGTCGGCGCGTTTCCTCGGTGGTTCGGAATCCAGCCGAACGCGCGGGCGGCGACGTTTGTCTTTGGTCTCTTTCACGGCTTTGGTCTGGCCACGAAACTGCTCGACTTCGAGATGGACCCTGACGGGCTTGTGCCGAATTTGCTCGCGTTCAACATCGGCGTCGAGTCCGGACAGATGCTGGCGCTTGCAGCGGTCTTGATTGCCATGAGCTACTGGCGGCGTTCACCGTCCTTCGCTCGTCGGGGATTCGCCGCCAACATGGTGTTGCTTTCTGCTGGACTCCTTCTCGTGGGCTACCAGCTCACGGGGTACTTCACCACCCGCACCTAACCTGACTATGCCAATCATTCATCGCCGCCGTGCTTCCGTGCTTGCGACCGTCGCACTTCTTGCCACGGTCGGCTCGTTGGCCACGTCCTCGCCGCTCTTCGCGGCGCACGTGCCAGCGACAGCCGTGGTGCAAGTACGTCGTGATTCCATGACCGTCACCATCGAGCCGGCCAAGCGTATCGAAGTGAAGCTGGTCATGAAGAAAGGACAGAAAGCGGACTTCGAGTGGACGTCGGTGGGGGGTGCGGTGGTCTACAACCTGCACGGTGAAGTCCCCACCGATCCGAGCGTAAAGGCCCACATCTACCAACGCGGGTCTTCCAGCGCAGAGAAGGGCAGTATCGAGGCGGTGTTCGACGGCGTGCACGGCTGGTCGTGGCGCAACACCGGCGAGAAGGCGGTGACGATCACGGTGAAGGCATCGGGTCAGTTCGCTGAACTGAAAAAGATGTGATGCACGCGCCGTCGGACCGTGACCTCCCGACGTTGCAGCAACTGCGCCGCGCCACGATGCTCGCCGTCGTGGTCGCGGTGGTGTTGCTGTGTATGGCCGTTCTCCCAGCCGAGTACGGCGTGGACCCGACCGGTATAGGACGCCGACTTGGTTTGACGCAGATGGGGCGGCTCAAGCAGGAATTGGCGCGTGAGGCCGAAGACGAGGCGCGCGCCGACTCATCGACCGTCCGGTGATGGGCGCCGTGTTCGCCTCGGCGACTTGCTTCCGTTTTCCACGCCAGGTGGAGTGGACCTTTCGCCGAACAGCTTCGACAGATCGGCAACCGATGGTGGGCAGATCGATTTCGCCCGAGATTCCCATGGCGAAAGGCGTAGGATAGCTCGCCTGAAGCGCGAGCTATCTCGTTGATTTCTTGAGAGTTAGCCGCCCGGTCGACAACGGAATCACAAAACGGTTTTGCCGACAGACCTCCCAGGAGGTGTGTCCGTTTTCCCATAAATTCTCAAAACCGTTGACGGAGCTCGCGTTCAGGGCGCGACCGTGGTTCGAATTTCCTTCGTTGATTGACTGGATGGGGATGTCAGAGCCGGATTGGGTGGAATTCTCGCGCCGATCACCCATTACTCACCAGTCAGAAATAAAGTCTACAAAAATGGAACCAAATGCCATCGCACGCAGTCCAATCCGTGATGAGAAAAGATGGCCGGACCCCTGACCGCAAGACCCAAGAGACCATACGCCTGATGGCGGTCGCACGCATGCTCGAGGGCGAGAAGGTGCCCGCCGTCATGGCCAGCTATGGGTTGTGCCGCACGACGGCCTATACTCACCAGTCAGAAATA
>JBBSCJ010000039.1:0-20111 GCA_038250435.1 Gemmatimonadales bacterium
GCGCACCACGGCGTCGCTGAGTTGATGCCGGAACCCCACCACCTGCAGCTGCAGTTTGCGCGCATCGAAGGCGCCGCCGCTCAAGGTGACACCGCTCTCGATGCCGAGCAGAGTTTCGGGGCGCAGCAACGGATTGGGATCGAATCGGTTCACGGCGCCGCTGTACAACTCGCGCAACGACGGGAACCGCGCTCGCTGACTCGCGGAAGCGTGCAGTCGTACGCCGTCGTTCACGCGCAGGGTGGAGCCCACGCGCCACCCGGTTTGCGAGAGCGTGCCGAGTGCCGGCCGGCCTCCGCTCTCGGGGGTTTGTGCCTGATCCTGCACGATGCCACCGCTCACCAGCAGCCGCGGGAGCACCGGCATGTCGAACTCCATGCCGACGCTGGCCAGCCGTTGCTCGTAGCGCGTGGCCATCGCCCCTGCGAGCTGCGCGTTGAGCGTTTCGTCGTAAGCCACGACACTGCCTGTGCCGGCAATTCGCAGCTGACCGGAGCGCGGCAGCGAATGCTGCAGCTCGACACGCGCAATGTCGGTGCGCTCGCGCCCGAGCTCGCGCGCGGCCAGCGTATCGAAGCCGTTGTCGGTGAAGCTTTCGATCTCGAGCGCCTGCTGCGTGCGTCCCACGCTCGCCGACAGCGCCCCGTACCCCAACGGCGTTTTGCGCAGTCCGCTCCCTCCTGACACAATCCCCAGTCCCCGCGCTTGCGATGGGTAGCGCCAATAGCGCGGGGCGCTGATGTGCTGCTCGGGGGCGACGCCGCGGCGGGTGTCGTAGCCGGTGCCGGTGAGTCCAACGAAGGCACCGCCGCTGCGGTCGTAGCGGAGCGCCACGAAGCCGTCGGTTTGGCGCAGGTCGGTGTTGGTGCGCAATCGATGATTGCGCGCGTCTCCGCTGTCGGCCACACCGCCGCTCAGGACGCTTCCGAAGTCGCCTCCGGGAAGCGCGACCCCCGGGCGATCGCGAAAGGAGACTCCGCCGCGCAGCCGTATCGTACCACTGCCCAGCGCGAGCGGCGTGGAGCCGCGGGCCGCGAGCACCCGCGACGCATACTGATCGACGCCGGTGCCAACTGTCAGCGAGGCCGGCGGCGGCGCAATGCGTGAGAGCGGGCCGTTGAGGTCCAGGCGAATCACTCCGCCCAGCGTGTTCGCGCCACTCAGCAACGACGCCAATCCACGCACCACCTCGATTTGTTCGATACCGGTAGTGGGGAGCAGCGACGGGTCGGTACGCGAATCCCAGCCGACGGTGAGGGGGAGCCCGTCGAGCAACACGGCCGCTTGCCGCGAGTCGGAACCGCGCACGCCGATTTCGGTTTCGCCGCGCGAGTTCTGCCGCACGAGCACAAAGGCCGTTTGGCGCAACACGTCGCTGAGAGGCGCGGCAGGCAGTAGCGGCACCGCGAGTGAGTCGGGGCGTACGATGACCGAGGTGGCACCGCCCGTCACGGACGGCGCTCGCGCCCCCCGCACCGTGACGGGCTCGATGCGCTGGGCGGAGCTGTCGCGCGCCGTGCGCTGATTCTGGGCGGAAACGTTCGTGACCGTCAGGGCCACAGCCACAAGGGCACGAAAAACCCCGGACACCGTCAGTAGTCTTGTTGTCCCGGGCGACGCCGCGTCTCGCGCTCGGCCTTGCCGTAGCGCCCGTCATCGCTGCGGGAAATCTTCCGGCGCGCCACGAGCGCTTCGAGCACCAGCTCGCACGCCACCACGATCATCGCGTCGTCTCCCTTTTTGGCAAGGCCGAGCGCGGTGACCGAGCCCACCAACCCGGGCACGGTATCGAAACCCTGCCTGACGAGCGGGATCGAGATCTCGTCGGCCACCTGCAGCGCGCCGCCGCCATCAAACCACATTACGATCTCGTCGGTGTCGAGATCACCCGCCCGATCGCGCAGCGTGGCATCACACGCCCGGCGGATGAGCTCTCTGGCGATCACCGCGCCGCCTACCAATTCCCCTTCGTACTCGAGCTCGATCTTGCCGGTGATGGCGGGCAGCGCCGCATACACGTCGGCCACCCGCGGAACCGCTTCGCCGTCGCCGTTGCGGAGCGCGCGTTGCTCGGCATTTGACACCACATTCTCCATCGCGGTGATGGGCATGCGCTGCGAGACGCCCGAGCGTTTGTCGATCCGTTTGTCGTCGCGCGCCTCGAAGGCGATGCGCTCCACCACTTCCTCGATCAGGTCGGGAACGCGCACCGGGGTACCGTCGGGGCGATTGGTCCACGCTTCCTGTCGCGTGATGGAAACACCGAGCTCCACACTTTCGGGATAATGCGTGATGATTTCGCTGCCGATACGGTCTTTGAGGGGCGTGATGATCTTGCCGCGCGCCGTGTAATCTTCCGGGTTGGCGGTGAAGCAGAGCAGCACATCGAGCGACAGGCGCACGGGATAGCCTTTGATCTGCACGTCGCCTTCCTGCATGATGTTGAACAACCCGACCTGCACCTTGCCCGCGAGGTCGGGGAGTTCGTTCAGCGCGAAGATGCCGCGATTGGCGCGTGGCAGCATGCCGTAATGAATCGTGAGCTCGTCGCTCAAGATGTGTCCGCCACGCGCGGCCTTGATCGGGTCCACGTCGCCGATGATGTCGGCCACGGTCACGTCGGGGGTGGCGAGCTTCTCCACGTAGCGCTGGTCACGCGACACCCACGCGATCGGCGTGTCGTCGCCATGCTCCTGGATGAGCTGCTTGGCGTACTTGGAGATGGGGTGGAACGGATCGTCGTTCACCTCGCTCCCGGCCACCACCGGCATGTGTTCGTCGAGCAACGTGATCAGGGCGCGCAGGATCCGCGACTTGGCCTGACCGCGCAGCCCCAGCAGAATGAAGTTGTGGCGCGCAAGCAACGCATTGACGATCTGCGGCATGACGGTGTCCTCGTATCCGAGAACACCGCGAAAGAGCGGGCCGCCATCCTGGATGCGTGCGATCAGGTTGCGACGAATCTCGTCCTTGACGGTCTTTGGACGGGTGGTGGCGTAGCTGGCACGCTTGAGCGCGCCGAGAGTGTCGGGGAGTCGGGACACGATGGGCCGGGGAGCGCGGGACGGTAAGAGAGGACTGCACATGGACCGGCAGTCCGGATCGGGGATGACACCCGGTGGATGAAATTACAGCGCACGAGCGGGCAAAGTTGTGCCAACGAGCTGCGTCTTACCACGACGGATTATCTGCGGGACGCACGGCGGCCGCCAGTTTGCGGCACGAGCGAAACGCTTGCGTCACAACCGCTTGGCCATTCGGGGAAACGACCTCAGCACTCTTGACAGTAGCGGCTGGCACCGTACATTGCCATCGCTTGATCCCCGTCGGCACTTAGCCGGGGGGGCCGTGCGCTTCACTGGACGCACGGCGCAAACTACGCCACGCCCGGAGATTTTCCACATGAAGCGCATTGCCCTCGTTGCTGCGGTTATCGTTCTCGCTGCTTGCTCCGCCAAGGAAGAGGCCCCCGCGGCCGATACCGTCGTTGCGCCGGCCGCCGCCGCCGAGATGGACAAGATGGATAAGATGGACTCGATGACCGACTCTACGAAGACAGACACGACCGCCATGGCCCCGATGTCCGATTCGGCCAAGTAAGCTTTCAACTCGTTGGATAACAAAGGGGAGCCCACACACGGGCTCCCCTTTGTTGTTGTGTGCACCGGCTTGGCTGTCAGAAGACCAGGCCGTGAGCAAGGACGTTGGCAGGGTCGGGAAAGGGCAGGGCGCAGACGGTGGCGGGAATTGCCTCACTCGCGGTTTGGACCAGCACGGTGTCGCCCACGGCAGCTTCACGCCGGATCATCGCCATCGCGATCGGTCCAAGCCGCGGCGAGATCGCGGTACTCCGCACGTCGCCCACCACCTTGCCGCTGCCGTCAGTGACCGATGCGTACTGCGGAAGAGGAGCACTCCCCAGCAACCCGCGCAACTGCTTGTTCACGTGCCCACGAAAGTGCAGGCGCGCGACGACCTCCTGACCGGTATAGCACCCCTTGGTGAACGAGATCGCACCCAGTGCGTCCAGATTCGCCTCCTGTGGCAGCGTGCTGTCGTCCATGTCGATTCCCCACGCCGGGCGCCCTCCCTCGAGGCGCGCGATGTTCCACACGGCGCGGGACGCGTGCCTCGGCGCACTCTCCTCGAGCCGCTGCCGAACCACCGGCGCGTCGTGCGCCTCGGCCATGACGATGAAGCCGGGGAGTGCGCCCAGAATCGGCGCCCGAATGAGACGCACGCTGGTCGGACCGATATTCCACGGGCCGTGATGCCATACCGGCCAATCGGCGAGCGCCGACACCATCGCGTCGCCCAGATTTTCCGCCGTGCGGGAGGCGCCACCCAGCAGCGCCACAGCTTGCGCCGACTCCGCACCGTACAGCATCCAGGTAACGTACCGCTCCGATTCGTCGCTTACCTTCGCCAGTCGCGGATTCACATACTTGCGCGCCATCGTCAGCCAATTGTCGGCGCAGCTCCGCAGTGTGGACATCAGGAACGCCTGCTCGTCGGTGCGCACGATGAGCAGGTCGGCCAGCACTTTTCCCTTGGGTGTCAGCGCCGCTGCGTGCAAACCCGAGCCAGGGGTGAGCAGGGAGACGTCGTTGGTGATCAGCCCGTTCAGCGCATCGGCTGCCTTGGGACCCACAAAGCTGGTCCAGTGGCCGGCGGATTCGAACCAGGCCGCGTGCCGGCGCAAATCGTGATACGACTCCACTTCACCGGGCGTGAGCGGGACCGGAAACACCAGCCCCGGCGCCCCGGTGTCGACGGCCGTTGCGTTGGAACGCGAGAGCTCCAAAGGGTCAGACACGGGTACTCCGAAGGCACGGGAAAGCGCTGCAGCCCTACTGAATCTATCGAGCCAGCCAAGCCGAACAAGGGTGTACTGCAGAGTCATCCTGTCACACCGCCGGCAACACTGTCACGCGTTTGCTCAAGCGTGAACACGTGCCGGGTATCACCGATATGTCGGGAGGCGGCTCTCGCGGCCAGCGACGATCTCTCGAGCGCCAGGCGTCCTTCGCGTGAGAGGAAGTGTGCGTGCAGTCGCGCATCGATCGCGGCATAGCTGCGCTCGACGGAGCTGTCGCCTACGCATCGGGGCAGATCGTCGCTGCAGCGTACGAACATGGCGCTCTGTTCGAGTCCGCTCAGCTGCAGAAGCTGGTCGACGTCGCGCCGCGATGAGTCGGCGCGGAAGACGAGGCGCTGGCCAGCCGCGCTTTGCTGGCGCACCCACTCACGCGTGTTGCGGCAGAGCGGAACCCCCTGACTGATCGCCGTGCTGCACGCGCGCTGCGCCCGCAGCACGATGAGGTCACGCATGGTGTCGTCGCCGGTGGCCTCGTGACATCCGACCAGCGCGGCATCGACCGCCTCGGAAATCGAACGCCCGCCCACGGTGCATATCACGTCCTCGACGGTGGTCAATGGGTACTCCGCCGAGATCGCCTCGGCGACCGCGCGGGCGCGCAGCGGCAAGGTGTCGGCGATGAGTCCGTCGAAGGCGACGATCGCTATCGTCGCCGGCCGCATGGATAGCTTGCCGCCAACAGCTCGACCGGATGGACTACGCGCACCGCAGAATGGGCGAGCAACAGCCCCGCACCCAGCTGCATCATGCACCCGGGATTCCCGCTCGCCACCAGCTCAGCGCCGCTCTCCGCGATGCGCGCGAGCTTGGGCGCGAGCACGGCGTCGGAGGTGGCGGGCTCGAGGAGGTTGTAGATCCCCGCTGAGCCACAGCACTGGTCGGCGTCTTCGAGAGGGATGCGCTGTACTCCCGGTACGGCGTCGAGCAGCGCGAGTGGCGCCGCCACGATTCGCTGCGCGTGCATCTGGTGACATGGCGGATCGTGCGTAACGGTGAAGCGTACAGGCTGCACGCCCGGCAAAGGGCCAGCGGCGGCGAGCAGTTCACTGACGTCACGTGTCTTTTCGCTGATTGCCGCCGCGCGTGCGCCCCAGGCGGGATCGTCCTGCAACAGGTGAGCGTATTGCTTGAGCATGGCGCCGCAGCCGGCGGCGTTTACCGCAATAAGATCGGCATTGGCGTGCTCGAAAGCCGCGATGTTCTTGCGTGCGAGAGCCCGTGCGTTGCCCAGATCGCCGGCGTGCGCATGCAGCGCGCCACAACAGACCTGCCCGGGCGTGTGCAGCAGTGAAAAGCCGTTATGCGCGAGGGCTTTGGCGGTGGCGCTGTTGAGCTGCGGGAGAAGTCCCGCCGTGACGCAGCCGGTGAGCACGGCGACTGAGGTGGCGGTAGTGTCAGGGGCGGCGTGTCGTACTGTTCGCGCAGCTGTTACCTGCGCGTCGGCCACGTGCGCAGGCGCGACGTGCTCGAGCGGGCTCCGTGTGGAGGCGAGCATCGCCAACGGAAAACCGAGCGTGCGCGGGAGGCGCGGAGCCAGCAGGGCTGGAAGTCGCGTGTCGCGAAACAGGCGCGCGAGAAGCAGCACCGGGCGCAGCAGCCATTCGTGCCGGAAGATGGTGAGCACGGTGCTCGCGATAAGCGACGTGCCGCGCACCGGGGCCATGGTGGCGCGCGTGGCCTCGAGAAGTTCGCCGTAGGGCACCCCCGACGGGCACGCGGTTTCGCAGGCGCGACAGCCGAGGCACTGGTCGAGGTGTCTGGCGGCAGCGGGATCGTCGAGCGCGATCTCCCCCTCGAGCATACGCCGCATGAGGACGATGCGCCCGCGCGGCGAGTCGTTCTCGTCTTCGAGATTGACGTACGTGGGGCAGGCTTGCAGACAGAAGCCGCAGTGCACACAGGCATCGAGTCCGGCCACCGCGTTGGCCAGTGGGGTACCCGGTAGCGCGCAGCCGGGTGTGTGCGAGGTGTGTGAGGTGGGGTTGATGCTGTGGCTGATCATACGGCAAACCGCGGGCGGTTGAATATGCGGTGCGGATCGAGTGCTCGCTTGATGGTCACATCGAGCTGCTTTGCACTCGCGCGAGGCGTGCCCGCGTGATGCGGCGCTGCGAGGTGCGCGCTGGCATGGCAGCTCTCGAGTGTCGGCTGGTACGAAACGGGCCATTGCTCGAGTACGGCCGATATGCCGTGCGGGAGCCGCGTGGCGCTTCCGTGTGCGAACGACCTGATTACCTGAGGCAGAGCGGACAGGTGCGCCGCCGAGGGCGCGACCTCGGTGATTCGCACCGTGCCGCGATCAGGATGGTACAGCAGCGTGGCGTTCGGGAAGTGCGCGCGCGCATGCGCTGCCAGCGCCGCACCGTGCGAGGGCGCCGTACGTGCGCGCAATACGAAGGCCTCGTCGGCGACGTTGCACAGCGCACGACGCTCTGCTGTCGTGATCTCGCGCAACGATTCGACATACCTGGCGCACACCGACCGCAGCGCCGCCACGCGCGACGCATTGCCGGCGATGCGTGCGTAGAGCATGCTGGCGCCGTCGGGAAGCATCTGCACGACCATCGCCAACGGTTGGCGATGGTCGAGCATGAAGGTGGCATCGGCCGCGGCCCCCTCGCGCAACGCACCCGCGACGACGGCGTGCACCGGCGGTTGTGCGTGGAGTCGCAGGCTTACCTCGGTGATGACGCCCAGCGTGCCATTGGCACCGGTGTGCAGCCGCACGAGATCGAAGCCCGCCACGTTTTTCACCACGCGACCGCCGGCGCGCACCACCGCGCCGGTACCGTTGATGGTCCGACACCCCAGCACGAGGTCGCGAATGGCAAGCGCTTCGTATGACAGCGCGCCTGATGCGGCCGTTGCCACCACCGCGCCGATCGTCGACGACGGCGTGCCGTAGGGCGTTAGCGGAAACATCTGCCCCTGCTCGTGTGTGACCTGGGTGAGCTCCTCGAGGGTGGTGCCGCCACGCACGGTAATCACGAGATCGCCGGGCGTGTATTCCACCACGCCGGCGTGCTCGCGCACCGACAGCTTTACGCCGACGCACGGCTGCATGCCGTGCAGCCAGCTGCCGCTACCGGCGATACGTAGCGGGGTCTCCGTGGCGACGGCCTCGCGCACGGCCGCTGTGAGTCGGGAGAGACAATCGGTCACGTCTGGTCCGATGCCACCGTTCGCGATGCCGGGGTGCCAAGCCATTCGCGGCAGCTGTGCACCGGAATCACCTTGCCGGGATTCGCGCGCTTCTCCGGGTCGAACGCTTCGCGCACCCGGCACATGGTGGCGAGCGACTCGGCATCGAACAGCGACTCCATGTAAGGCAACTTGTCGAGTCCTACCCCATGCTCGCCGGTGATGGTGCCACCGATATCGATGCACGCCTGCATGATCTGCGACATCGCGGCGTGCACCCGCGCGGAGGCCTCGGCGTCGCTCGCGTCATACGGAATGTTGGGATGCAGGTTGCCGTCGCCGGCATGAAACACGTTGCACACCTGCACGCCGTGAGCGACGCCGATGGCGCCGATGGCCGCGAGCACTTCGGGCAACTTCGTGCGCGGCACCACGGCGTCCTGCACCACGAGGGCCGGAGCGATGCGTCCCATCGCACCGAACGCTTTCTTGCGCCCCTGCCACAAACGTGCGCGCTCGGCGTCTTCGGTCGCGATCCGTACGCCGCGTGCGCCGCTGCGCATGCAGCACTCCCGCATGATCGCGACGTCTTCCTCGAGCCCGGCGGCGATGCCGTCTACCTCGCACAGCAGAATGGCGGCGGCATCGACGGGGTATCCGGCGGCGTACACGGAGGCCTCGACAGCGCGGATGGTCGCGTTGTCCATCATTTCGAGCGCGGCGGGGACAATCCCCGTGGCCACAATCGCCGACACGGCACGCGCGGCGGCATTCACGCTGGGGAAGTCGGCCAGCAGCGTGTACACGCGATCGGGCAGTGGCACGAGCCGCACGGTGATTTCGGTGGCGATACCGAAGCAGCCTTCGCTGCCGACAAACACGCCGAGCAGGTCGTAGCCGTCGGATTCCCCGAAGGCGCTCCCGAGTCTGGTGACATCGCCGTTGGGGAGGACGACCTCGCATTCCACGATGTGGTTGAGCGTCACGCCATACTTGAGGCAGTGCGGGCCGCCCGCGTTTTCCGCGACGTTGCCGCCGATGGTGCACACCGACTGGCTGGACGGGTCGGGGGCGTATTGGAGTCCGTGCGGCGCGACAGCGCGAGAGAGTCGCGCGTTCACCACGCCTGGCTCCACGCGGGCGATGCGATTGACCGGGTCCACTTCCAGGATACGGGAGAGCCGGTTGAGCCCCACGAGCACAATGTCGTTGGCGAGTGCGCCGCCGGAGAGTCCGGTGCCGGCGCCACGCGGCACGAACGGCATCCGGGCGGCGGCCAGCGCGCGCACCACGGCGATCACTTCGTTGCGCGTGCCGGGAAAGACTGCCAGCTGCGGCCGTGCGCGATAGCCCGGCAGGCCGTCCGCATCGTAGGCGGCCAGCTCGGCCGCACGGTTCTTCACCCAACGGGCGCCGACAAGGTCGACGAGCGTGGTCACGAGCGTGGGGTCGCGCATGCAGCAAAGATAGCGACGAGCGTTAGCTGAGGCGCTGCACCTTTTCCACGAGCGCGCGCAGCGTGGCCAGCTCGAACGGTTTCTGCAGCACGAACGGATGTTGGGCGAGTGGCGAGTCGAGCGGGGCGTCGTGCACCGAATCGCCAGTGGAAAGAATGAGTCGATCAGCGAGCGCCGGCCGCTCGTGGTGCAGCCGTTCGACGAGAGCCCCGCCGGTGAGCCGGGGGAGGTGCAGGTCACAAATGACGAGATCCACCCGATCATCGCCGGCGTCGTCGCTGGCCATCAGCTGCGCGAGGGCCGATTCACCGTTGTCGGCTTCCACAACGATCCAGTGCTGACGTTCAAACCAGCGCTTCAGGGCGAAGCGAATGCCTGGCTCGTCATCGACGATGAGCACACGGGGCAACTTTGATCCCGGAAAAGATCAGGCGGTTCCCCAGAAGCCGGCCAAGGCGTTTCCATCGGGGGACTCGCGGAGCTTCTCGAATGCGCGCTCGCGAATCTGGCGGATGCGCTCGCGGGTGACTCCCATGAGCGCCCCGATGCGCTCGAGCGTCATCGCTTCGGCGCCGTCATCGAGACCGTAATACAGGTACAGGATCTTGCGCTCGCGGGGCGTGAGATACTTTCGGAAAACGCGGTCGATGAACTCGCGCATGAGTCGGAAGTCGGTTCCCTCTTCGATGTCGGCGTGTGTCTCGCCGGCAAAGCGCTCGCCCAGCGTGGACGCTTCGCGATCCTGTCGATCGATGGGCGCGTCGAGCGAGATTTCCGTGCTGCTGATCTGGCGCGCGCTGCGCACCTGTTCGATCGGTTCCTGCAGACACCTGGAGATCTCTTCGTCGGTGGGCTCGCGGTTGAGCACCTGATTCAGAATCATCTCCGCACGACCCATACGAATGAGCTGCGAATTCTGGTTGAGCGGAATGCGGACACTGCGCGTCTGTTCGGCGAGCGCCTTGAGCACCGCCTGACGCACCCACCACACGGCGTACGAAATGAACTTGACGCCCTGATCGGGATCGAATTTGCGGACCGCCTTGAGCAGTCCTTCGTTGCCGATGGCCACGAGCTCGGAGAGGTCGAGTCCGTGTCCCTGGTACTTCTTGACGTAGCTGATCACGAAGCGCAAGTTGGCCGTTACCAACCGCTCGGCCGCCGCCTCGTCACCCGTTTGTGCCAACCGGGCGAGACGCCGCTCTTCGGCCGCGTCGGTGATGAGGGGGAGCTTCTGAATGTCGTGCAGGTACTGGTCGAAGGCGGTGGAAGGAGCGGAACGAAAGAACCCTTTGGAGCGGGTCTCGGAGGTCCTGGTAGCGGCTGCTGCCTGCATACGCCCTCGCCGTACGTGTGCCTGTGGACCGGGAACGGAACCGCTGCCCGGTCAGGGTAGGAGAGCCACGATAATGGCGGGATACTGTCCGGTCAATAAAAATCTTTGAAAGTGTGGAAAATTCTCGCATAAGCAAAATGTGAGCCACCAACGTGCCTACTCCAGCGCCAAACGCACGAGCTCATCGGGTACCGGCAGCGACCAGCGCCCTTCGGCCGGCTCCATCTCTCCGATCGAGCGGGGTAAGGCGTATCGGGCGGCCCCCCCACGCGCCTTCTTGTCGCCGTGTGTTTCGGCCAGCACGGCACTCGCACTCGCCCCATCCGGCAGCCGCACGGGGAGTCCCGCTCCCCGCACCGCCTCGGCGATCGCTCCCGATGTTCCCGCGGGCGCCAAGCCAGCGAGCTCGGCAATCCGCCCCTCTACCACGATGCCGACCGCTACCGCGTCGCCGTGCGGCAGGGAAAAGTTGAGCACCTTCTCGATGGCATGCGCGATCGTGTGCCCGAAATTGAGGATCTGCCGAAGTCCCCCTTCGCGCACGTCATCGGCCACCACGTTGGCTTTGATTCGCACGCTGTTGGCAATCAGCCGCGGCAGCTCGGGAGCCGCAGCGCCCTGCGTATGGATGAGCGGCAGCGCCTGCAGCAGGTCGTTGAAGTAGCTCACGTCGGCGATGATGCCGTGCTTGAGCATTTCGGGGAGCCCTCCCCGCAGAATGTGGCGTGGCAGGGTGGTAAGCAGGTCGGGATCGATGATGACGGCGGCGGGATGGTGGAACGCGCCCACCAGGTTCTTTCCATGGGGCGTGTCGATCGCCGTTTTGCCTCCGACCGATGCGTCCACCATCGCCAGCAGCGTCGTGGGGAGCTGAATCACCGGCACCCCACGCATGTAGGTGGCCGCCACGAAGCCGGCCAGATCGCCGATCACGCCGCCGCCGAGGGCGATGACGGTGCTGTCGCGCCCGGCACCCCATGCCAGCAACGCGTCGGTGAGTGCGCCCCATTGCTCCCGCGTCTTCTGTTGTTCGCCGGTGGGGATGGTGAATAGCTTCACCCGCTCTGCCGGCAGCCTCGTGGCGACCTGCGCAAACACGCGTGAGGCATGGAAGGGCGCGACCACGGTATCGCTGATGATGGCAACCCGATGCGCCGGGGCGACGCGTTCGAGGACGACGCCAAGCCAGTGCAACGCGCCCCGCTCGCAGTACACGGGGTAATCGAGGGGAAGGGCGAGCGGTTCAAGCATGCCGGTGCGCTACCAGGTGACTTCGCCGGCGCCGGCACGCTTGTTCGCCACGCGGGCGAGCATGAACAGCAGGTCGGAAAGGCGGTTGAGATAGATGACCACCATCGACGGAAGCTCGATGTCCACCGCGAGATGCACGACTCGTCGTTCGGCGCGCCGGCACACCGTGCGCGCGACGTGCAGCGCCGCCGCCTTCGGGGTGCCGCCGGGAATGATGAAGCTGCGCAGCGGATCCAGCTCCTGCTCGCAGGCGTCGATGGCGCGCTCGAGCTCCTCGATACGCTGCTCGTCGATGCGGGCTTTGCTGAGCTGCTCTTTCATCTTCTCGTGATCGGGGGTGGCCAAAAGGGCACCGATCGCGAACAGATCGCGCTGTACGGGGACGAGCACTTCGTCGATACGCGGCATCATGTCGATGCTGCGTGCGAGTCCGAGAGTCGCATTGAGTTCGTCGACATCACCATAGGCTTCCACGCGGGGATGGTCCTTGCCCACGCGGCCGCCGCCGAAGAGAGCCGTGCCCCCCTCGTCACCTGTCCGGGTATAAATCTTCATCCCGAAAAATACACTGATCCGTGGCGGGCGGTGATTAGCTTTCGAGGCTATGCACACCCACCCAATCAAAGATCTGACGATCATCGGCGGCGGTCCCACGGGACTGTTTGCCCAGTTCTACGCGGGCATGCGCGGCGCGTCCGCGCAGATCGTGGACGCGCTCCCGGAGCTCGGCGGCCAGCTTACGGCGCTCTATCCGGAGAAATACATCTTCGACGTGGCCGGCTACCCGAAGGTCCTCGCCAAGGACCTCGTGAAGAATCTCACCGAGCAGGCGTCGCAGTTTCATCCGGATACCGGAATCCCGGCGCACCTCGGGCAGCGGGTGGTGGGGCTCGAGGAGGCGGACGGGCACTTCGTGCTGGTCACGGAAACCGACCGCTTTCCAACGCGGGCGGTGATCATCGCCGCCGGAATCGGGGCGTTTCGTCCGCGGCGGTTGCCGCAGCTGTTTGCTGAAGCGTGGTATGGCCGCGGGGTGCAGGAGCTGGTGTCTACGCCGGAGTCGTTCCGCGATCGCGACGTGCTGATCATCGGCGGTGGTGACTCGGCGTTCGACTGGTGCGCGCAGCTGCGCGACAAGGCCAGGTCGGTCACGCTGGTCCATCGGAGCGACCGGTTCCGCGCGCATGCCGCGACGGTCACGGAAGTGCAGACGGCGGCCGCACTGGGTGACGGTCGCGTGAACGTGCACACGTTTCACGAACTCGACGCCATTCACGGCGACGAGCGCCTCACCGGCGTGCGTCTCAAGGACGTGAAGGCCAGGACCACCCGCGAACTCCCCTGCGACGTGGTGCTCCCGATGCTCGGCTACGTCTCCGATCTTGGCGCGCTGCTGCAGTGGGGACTGGAGGTGGAAAAGGACGAGATCACAGTGTCCACGGCCATGGAAACGGCGCGTGCGGGGGTGTACGCCGCCGGCGACATCACGACCTATAGGGGGAAGCTCAAGCTTATCGCGTCTGGGTTCAGCGAAGCGGCGATCGCGGTGAACCAGGCGGTGCACTGGATCTACCCCGAGAAGAAAGTGGCACCGGGACATTCGTCAAATCTTGCGATCTTCGGTCAGAAGGATGAGTAAGGGAGCATAGCTTTGCTTTGTGCTTTGGTTGCACGCACTCTACTGATGTCGTCGCTGGAATAATTGCTGGTCACAATCCGTCCACCATAGCGTCGCCAGTGAAGACGGCGAGCACGTCCGTAGCGCGGCGGAGACGTGGCGGCATAGACCTCATTTCATAACGCCAAGGCCTCAGACTTTCGCATGCCAGGCAACCACCTCTTGGTACAGACAGGCAGGCGCATGCCTGCAGCCGAGGCTTTATCCTCGCTCGTTTCTATTGTGGTGCCATGCTACCGGCAGGCGCATTTCCTGCGTTCGGCGCTCGCGAGCATTTCGTTACAGACGCATCGCCTGCTGGACGTGATCGTCGTCGACGACGGCTCGCCCGACGATGTTGCGTCGGTCGTGCATGGACACGCGGGAGTGAGGTTGGTGCGGCAGGAGAATCGCGGGCTGCCGGCAGCCCGCAACGCCGGACTCGCGGTCGCCCGTGGCGACTTCGTGGTGTTTCTCGACGCGGATGACGTCCTGTATGCCAACGGCATTGCCGCCGGAATGGAGGCCTTGACGACGCACCCGGCCGCTTCCTTTGCAGCAGGGGGTTACACCATGCGGGTAGGGGGTGTGCTGCGCCGAAATCCTGCGGAGCACACCGGGGAGCCCGCCTACGAACGCATGCTGCGATCGAACTTCGTGGGCATGCATGGTGCCGTGCTCTTTCGTCGTACCGCGCTCGTCGCTGTCGGCGGATTTCGCGAAGACCTCACCTCATGTGAGGACTTCGACCTGTACCTGCGCATGTTGCGGTTTGGTGACCTCGTACTGCACGATACGATCGTCGCCGAATACCGTCGGCACGACTCGAACATGAGCGACGACGCGGCGCGGATGCTCGTCGGCTACATGAGCGCCCTGCGAGCGCAGTGGCCGCACGTGCGGCACCATCCGGCCCTGCGCGCGGCTTACGAAGCCGGATTGCGACGTGGGCGCGAGTCGTACGGGGAAGTGCTCGCCGCTCAGGGCCGACGTGCTCTGGCCGGCGAAGGGTTCGACCTCTGGAGGGCGGCGCGCGCGTTTGCCTTGCTGCTGCGGTACTATCCCGGGCACTTTGTCGCACGGGCGTTGCGCCTGGCTGCACGCCGGGCCGGTCTCGCCTTGAGCCGAGGTGCGAGGCACAGCTCCGGGGCCGCCCCGGACCAATCGGTACCAGCGCCTCACCGGATCGAGGCCCGCCGGAACGCCACGGCGCGTGCGGATGCGCGGGCCGTGGCGCCGACCGCCACGGTGAGGCGTGTCGCGGCTACCGCGGTCCCGCGCGCGGCGGCGCTGCCATTGGCGGCACGTCTGTCGCCACCGCCGAAGGCGACGGAATCCGCGTGACGACATCCGCGTACAGCGTGCCACTCGTCTCGGTGGTGATGCCAGTGCTTAACGGCGGTGCGTATTTTGAGCAGGCGATCGCCAGCGTACTCGCCCAGACGTATTCGCGGATCGAGCTGCTCATCGTCGATGACGGGTCCACAGACGGCAGTGATGCCCGGGCGCGTGCGTGGGCACAGCGGGAGCCGGAGCGCGTGCGTGTCTTCACCCATGCCGGCGGTGCGCACCGTGGCACGAGCGCCTCGCGTGCCACGGCACTTGAGGCCGCGCAGGGGGAATTCGTCGCGTTTCTCGATGCGGATGATGCGTGGCTGCCCGGCATGCTCACCGACGCCGTATCAGCACTCCTGGCTGCGCCTGCGGCAGGGATGACAGTTGGGACAGCGTTGTACTGGCACGGATGGACCCGCCTTCCCGCCGATGTCCTCCGCGACCGTATCGCGCCGCCAACCTGGCCGCATGGCACCGTCGTTCCGTCGGACGAATTCGTCGCGACGCTGCTGCGGCAGCCGGAGCTCGTGCCGTGCCTGCAAACGGTCGTCATGCGACGATCGGCGCTGCGTGAATCGGGAGTCGACGTGGTGAGTGCGCGATTCGACGATCTGTATGAAGATCAGGCGCTGTTCCTTGCGGTGGGTATGCGGTATCCGGTCGCGGTGCGCGGCGCATGCCTGACGTTCTACCGGCAGCATGCGGCGTCGACGTGGGCGCGCAGCCTTACGAGCCGTCGAGACCACGTAGCGCGCCTGCACTACCTCGCGTGGCTGAGGGAGGAGCTTGATGGGACAGGCCATACGGAGGAGGGCACGCGTGCGGCGCTTGCCAACGCCGAGCACGCGGCGAGGGCGAATGCAGCGCAGGCGCACTCCGATCGCGCACGCGCGTCGAGCGCGAGTCGCGCGCGCTCGATGGCCAGGTCCATGGTTCGCAGTATCCTGCCGCCGCAGGCACGACGCAGGCTGCGTCGCCTGTTGCGAACGAGTCCGACGCTGCCCGTGGGCACGGTGTCTTTCGGCGATCTGCGGCGCACGACGCCGTTTTGCGGGGCGTTCGGCTATTCCCGCGGCACACCGGTCGACCGACGCTACATCGAGGAATTCCTCTACGCGAACGCGGGTGACGTACGCGGGCGCACACTCGAGATCGGCGACGCCACGTACACCATGCGCTTCGGCGGCACCCTCGTTACGCACCCGGATGTGCTGCACGTCAATGCGTCGAATCCGCATGCGACCATTATCGCGGATCTCGAAACGTGGTCAGACGCTCCTGAGGGACGCTTCGACTGCATTCTCCTCACGCAGACGCTGCATCTGCTGTATGACATGCGGGGAGTGATGTCCACATTGCACCGATTGCTCGCACCCGGAGGCGTCTTGCTGCTGACAGTGCCGGGGCTCTCGCCCATCGACCGCGGCGAATGGCGCGACCGATGGTATTGGTCGCTCACCGAACACTCGGTGCGCCGACTTATCGCCGACGCGTTCGGCGCAACCGAGCACACGGTGCACGCATACGGCAATGTGCTCACCGCAAGCGCGTTCCTCTATGGCCTGGCGGCGGAAGAGCTGACGGACGCCGAGTACGCGGTGCACGACCCCTCGTATGCGGTGGTTGTCGCCGCGCGCGTGAGAAAGGCGGCACTCCCGTTGCCGGCCGGCATGGCCACGCCGAGCGGGTGAGCGTAGTCGGCAACGTCGCGATACGCCGGATGCGCGCGGTTGTGCGGCGCGCGCGCGCGTACGCGTCGCGACGTGGCGTGATCCTGCTTTATCACCGTGTGGCGGAGCTGCCGCGCGACCCGTGGAGCTTGGCCGTCGCTCCGGCCCGATTCGACGCGCAGCTCGCGATGCTGCGACGGCGATTCTACGTGTTGCCGCTCGATGCACTGATCTCCTGCCTGCGTGGAGGAACGCCGGTGCCGCGCCGTGCGGTGGCTGTGACGTTCGATGACGGTTACGCCGACAACGTGCACCGCGCACTCCCGCTGCTCGAACGGCATGGAGTGCCGGCGACGCTCTTCGCCGTGAGCGGCATGATCGGTCGGCGGCGCGAGTTCTGGTGGGACGAACTCGAACGCCTGGTTCTCGATGGTGGTGCGCTCCCCGCATCCATCACCCTGCCCGGCATGGGTCCGCTCCACGCGTCGCTCGCGAGCGCGCCGTTGGACCGACGGTGGGACGACCGCGGCTGGCGCGCCGACCGCAACGAGGATCCGACCCCGCGGCACGCGCTTTATAGCGAGCTCTGGCGACGATTGGATGGCATGGACGGTGCGGCGCGCGAGATCGCGCTCGCTGCGCTCGCCGACCTGGTGCAGGACGACGGCGCGGCGCGTGCGAGCCATCTCCCGTGCACCATCGACGAGTTGCGCGCCTTCGCCGCATCGGGGATGGGCGCCGTCGGCGCTCATACCGTCTCGCATCCGGCACTCGCGGCGCTGCCGATCGATAGGCAGGCACGGGAGATCGGCGGCAGCCGGAGCGCGCTCGAGTCGATGCTCGCTCGCCCGGTCACGGCGTTTTCGTACCCCTTCGGTCATGCGCGCAGCTTCACGCCCGACAGCAGTCGGCTGGTTCAGGAGGCTGGACTGGTCGCGGCCTGCGTGAATTACCCGGGGATCGTGACGTCGGAAACCAACCTGTTCCATCTGCCGAGAGTGTACGCGCACGACATCGCCGCGCCCGCGCTGGAAGCCCAGCTGGAACGCCAGTTTGGCGTACGCTGACAGCCACACGGCGGCGCGTGAGGGTGGAGGAGTGCGCCCGCAGACGAGTGGCCGTGTCCGGAGCCCATGCACCACGTGAGGGACGCGACGCTGGTGATCAGGTGCACGAGCACGAACACCACCGAGAGAACGCGCGCGGCCCCCTGCACGGCAGGGACATCGCACCGCCAAAACGCCATCACGACATAACGGCCGATGCACGGGATACCTGATGCTGCCGTGTCCCGACGCCCAGGAAAGCGACGTTCGATGTCCGGGCGCCTTGCTCTCCGATTGCTCAGATGCTCCTACCCTCAACGCTTGACTCGGCGGGCGTGCCGAGCGTACGCTCCGGTAGCACGCCAGGATATGCTGCGCGAGGCGCACCTTTGGTGACGGACGCGTTGGCAGCCGCGCGCATCTTCGCCCCATGCGTTGCAAACCATTCCCGCCGAGGACGGACGAACGGTGCTCATGGCGTAGACGACGGGCGCGTGGACGCTCGCGGAACTGGATCGGTTGCCCGACGACGGCAACAGGTACGAGCTCGTGGATGGCGAGCGGTTCGTGACGCCGGCGCCGTCGCCTGCGCACGAGGCCTTGGCTGCGGAGCTGCTGTTCCTGCTCGTCCCGTATGTGCTCTCGCAAAAGCCTGAACGTGTGTGCACGCCTCGCTCGGTGGCGCGCCAACAGGGCTCTGAAGTTGAGCCCGACATGATGGTACGGCCAGCCTCGCCAACGCGTCCGCAGACATGGGTGGAGATGCCGCCACCGTTGCTGGTGGTCACGCTTGTGTCGCGGACCACCCGGCGGCGTGACCACGAGCAGAAGCGGGCATTCTATCTCCGCCTCGGCGTTGCGGCGTATTGGATCATCGACCGCTTCGAACGCACGATTCGCGTCATCGCGCAGAACGCAAACGATGTGGTGTGCGACGAGACGTTGGTGTGGTGTCCGGCGGGCGCGACCGAGGCGCTCCACGTCGATGTACCCACGTATTTTTCGCGGCGCTCGGAGCGGCGTAGGCAGACTCGCGTGCCGTTCCTTGCTCGTTGTGGTTTTGGCTCTTCGGGCTTTCGTGTTGGCCCATCCGGGCCGAACCGCTCGTTCGGTGTCGTCCGTGCAGCGCTGCGGCCGTCGCGCGAGCGCCGACGAGCGGACGTTGAACCGACTACTCAGAGGACGCAGAGTCCGGAGGACGTTGGGGAGCCGCAGCGCGAAGCCGCAAAAGGACTACCGCTGATGTACGCGGCAAGCTGTTTATTGGTGTCTGGCCGCGTGGATACGCCGACGAAGGCGTGGGCCGTGAACGCGAGAGCGTTTTCCTACATCCGTACGCGTGGGTCGGCTTTCCGGTAGGCGACGTCGGTGAGCAGGTTCACGAGCACGAACACCGCCGAGAGAAAGAGCACGGCCCCCTGTACGGCGGGGAGATCGCGCCGCGAAATCGCCATGACGACGTAGCGGCCGATGCCGGGCCAGCTGAAGATGGTTTCGGTGAGGATGCTGCCGGTGAGGTACGCGCCGAAATCGAGCCCGATCACGGTAATCACGGGAATGAGGGCGTTCCGGAGGGCGTGCTGCAGAATGACCCTCGATTCGGCAAGCCCCTTGGCGCGCGCGGTACGCACGTAATCGGCGCCGAGTACTTCGAGCATCGACGAGCGTGTGACGCGTGCGAGATACGCAATGGAGCGTGATCCGAGCGCGAGTGCCGGCAGCACGAGATACCTGGCGCTGCCGTATCCGGACGCCGGCAGCCAACGCAGTGTGACGGCAAAGAGCACGATGAGAAGCAGCCCGATCCAGTATACGGGAAAGGAAATCCCGAGGTATGTGGTGGCGAGCGCGAGCCGATCGAACCATCCATTGGGGCGTATGGCGGCCAGTACGCCGATGGTGATGCCGCTGACGGTCGCGAGGAGCATCGCCGCAGCGGCCAGCAGGAGCGTGCGGGGAAAGCGTTCCGCGATGTCGTCGATAATGGGACGGTTGGTGATGTAGGATCGCCCGAGATCACCGCGCAGAATGCCGGAAGCGTAATGTGCGAACTGCGCCGGAAGCGGATCGTCGAGGCGGAGTTCGGTGCGGAGGCGCGCGATCGTGGCGGGATCGGCGCGCTCGCCCACCATCGCCTGCACGGGATCACCGGGGGCGACGAAGAGCAGCAGAAAGACGACGACCAGGACTCCGAAGAGGGTAGGGATCGAGAGGAGGAGGCGTCGGGTGAGTGCGGGGAGCATTTACTGCTTGGAAAGCGAGAGAAGATGGAGGGCGGGGACTGATGAAGTGCGGGGACTGATGAAGGGCGGGGACTGATGAAGGGCGGGGACTGATGA
>JBBSCJ010000040.1:0-19042 GCA_038250435.1 Gemmatimonadales bacterium
CCGCGACGCGTGAACAGTCCTGTTGCGGCAGCGCGCCCCGCTCCGCGCTTCACCATCGGTCGCGTCACGCCAACCGATGCCACGGCGATCGCGCGACTGAATACTCGACTGACGGCCGGTGGCTCGCCGCACGAGGTATATGCCGAAGACGACGGCTTGCCGGATGACGCGCCGTTTCCGCGGGAACGGCTGTACGTGGTGCGTGAAGGAGAGGAGATACGCGCGGCAGCGTATCTCAAGGAGGTACGCTTTCGTATCGGCGGCGCGGAGCATGTCATCGGCTGGGTGAAGTATCCGGTATCGGAAAGTCTCGTGAGCAAGCAGTACAGCGCTTTGCCGGGGGCCCTGCTCATGGAGCTCATGCGCCGCCGCCCGCTGCTGGCCGCGGTGGGAATGGGCGGACATCGCGGCCCGTTCGCGCAGCTGCTTGGCGGGATGAAGTGGCGTGGTCACGCCGTTGCCACCATGGTGCTGCCGTTACGCTTTGGCGCGGTGGCGCGGGCGTTGCCGAAGATGGGTGTGGGGGGACGCATCGGCACCATAGCCAAAATGGCGGGGGCGAGCGGCCTCGCCGATGTTGGTGGTGTGCTTGCCCGCCCGCTGCTGCGTGCGTGGCTGTACCGGAAGCAGGGGGCGTTGCAGCTTCGCGCTGCCTCACCGGATGCGTCGAATGCACAGTTCTTCGAGCGGATGCTCACGCTATACGGTGCGATGGCAAGCCGGGATGCCACCCATCTGCAGTGGATGTATCCGGCCGACGCACCGAGGGTGGCGTATTACACCGCCTCCGCGCGCGGAGGTCAGGTGGGGTGGCTGGTCACGCAGATGATCGAAGACAATAGCCCGCTCGAATCCAATCGGTCCGGTGGACTGCGCATCGGCTCGTTGCACGACATGCTGGCTGCGCCGGAGCACGCCACCGCTCTGCTCGCCGCCGGCGCGCGTCTCCTTCGCGATGCAGGTGCCGATGTAGTGCTCGTGCAGCACTGTCACCCCGATTGGCAGCGAGCGCTGCGCGCCATCGGATTCGTGTCCAGCCCGTCGGGGTTTGCGCTGTATGTGGCGCCGGCTTTTGCCCGACTGCTCGACGAGCACGCGCTACCGGTTGAGACGTTGTACGTCACCCGGGGCGACGACGGGCTTCACCGAAGCTGAATACGTTACGCGGCACGATTTCGCGCACGCAGCGAACGTATTGCACGCCGAAGCAGCTGCGTGCCGTGCCAGGTCAAGCGTCGCTTCATTGCCCATCGACGGGCAAGCGACTTTCCGATCTCCGATTGCCGCGCGATATCGATCATGCAGTTCAGCGAACGGATGTCACCGGAATTCCACGCCCATTGCAGATCGGTAGCGAGCAGTCGATGCTCGGCGTTGTTCCAGTCACGTCGTTGCCGATCGGACAATTGGCCACATTGTCGCCGCAGGCGTGCCCGCACGTCCCACCCGGCCGCATACATCTCGGCGGCCCGCGTGACCGTCACCTGCGCCGTATGCATGCGGTAGGCGATCGTCGCCACCGGCAGATGCACAATCTCTCCTCTCAGGCTGATTCGGGCCCAGAGGTCGAGATCTTCGGCATAGCGGCGCATTTCGTCATAACCGTGTACGCCTTCGAGCATCTCCCGCCGCACCAGCACCGCCGACTGGGTGATACGCGCCGATGAGAAAACGTCGAAAGGGCCGTTGACCAGGAGTCGCGGAGGTTGCCCGCGAACGACTTCCTGCTCGGCGAATCGCGGCGGCGACTGGTGAAAGGGAACGAGGTCGGCATATACCACCGAGGCACCGGGATGTTGCGCGATCACCGACACCAACGATTGCAGATGGAGTGGATGCCACACGTCGTCGGCATCGACGAAAGCCACCCACGGTGACGTCGCGGTACGCCAGCCGGCGTTGCGGGCGGCGCTGGGACCACGACCCTCAGTGTGCGTAATCACCGTGATGGCATGCTGCGCAGCCGCGCGCTGCAGCAACGCCGCCGTGTCATCCCGTGAGCCGTCGTTCACCACGATGATCTCGAACGGTACGTGGCGCTGCGCCAGTACGGAATCGAGTGTCTCCGACAGAAACGCCCCGGCATCGTGCGCCGGGATCACCACCGAGATGAGCGGCTGGCTTGCCGGCGGCTGTGCCGCGTACGGCTGTGCCGCGTGAGGCTGCTCGTCCATCATGAGCTCGAAATCTGCGAGTCGAAAGGCCCGCGATTCCACCTGCTCATACTTCCACAACTGCACGGTGCCAGATCGAGAAGCTGAGCAAGGCCCACAATATTCCCTCCCGATTGTGCGTGCGACTCTGATGTTCACGAATCCATCGCTGTACCACCTGCGCGTCAAATAAACCGAGCCGCTCGAGCCGGGCCGCTGACAGTTCGTCGCGCAGCATCCCGCGCAGTTCATTTCGCAACCACGAGGCCATCGGTCCCACAAAACCACGCTTGGGTGCCGTCATGTGCGCCGGAGTGAGCCGTTCGGCCACCGCTTGGCGCAGCGCCCACTTCTGTTGACCACCGCGAATGCGGAAGCCGTCGGGGAGCGGCAGCAGCGTCTCCACCAGCAGGTGATCGACAAACGGCACACGCATCTCCAACGAATGCGCCGACGAGATGCGATCACTCACGGCGAGTACGTCATCCGGAAGATACACGCTGTAATCCACCAGCAACGCACGCCGCAGCGCACTCGGCACATCCGCACCGGGGACGGCGCGGATGGGAGCGATGAACGACCCGGGACGGGCCGCGGGTCCGCGAAGCTCCCGCAGTTCGTCGTCGGTGATGCGCACCATGTACGAAGCATACCGCTCGTCGGCCGAGCCGCCACTCGATCGCAAAAAGCGCTTCATACGAGAGACACCCAGCGCGCCGCTCTCGGGCTCCCGGATCATCGATGCGACACCCGCCGCCGCTCGGCGCAGCGGCGCCGGCACCCGCTGATACCGCGCACCGGCCATGGCGGCGCGGTGCCGACGATAGCCACCGAACAGCTCATCGCCGCCGCTCCCCGCCATCACCACCTTATAGCTGCGCGCCACTTCCTGCGAGATAATCCACGACGGAATCGCCGATTCATCGGCCAGGGGCTCATCGAGGGCGATGCAGATCGGCTCCATGAGGTCGCGTACGTTCGGATGAATATCCACTACGGTGAGCGAGGCCCCGTACTTGTTGGCCAGCGCCGTCGCGAGCTGGCTCTCATCGCTCGCCTCCGCGCCGGAACCGGTATATCGCGCCGTGAAGGCGTGCACCGCGTACCCCTGCAGCGCCATGCTGCTCACCACCGCCGAGGAGTCGATGCCGCCGCTCAGGAAGGCCGCAATGGGAACATCGCTCACCAAGTGCGCGCGTACCGAGTCATCGAGCGCGGTTCGGATCGTCTCCGACAGGTCGCCGACCGGCTCCTGCTCCTCTTCCGGTGCCGTCCAATACCGGTGCCGTACCGAGGGCCGGTGCCGCGACCAGAGCAGCGTTTCACCAGGCATGAGCTTGATCACGTCGGCAAATGGAGTGCGCGGCGCCGGGATGTACCCCAGCTGCAAAAAGATATCGAGCGAGACTGAATCGAGCGTACGCGTGGTCTGCCCCGCTGCCACCAGCGCTTTGAGCTCCGAGGCGAAAGCGATACGCGTGCCATCCTCCGCGACATATAGCGGCTTGATGCCGAAACGGTCGCGCGCGAGCAGCAGCTCGTCGCGCTCGGCGTTCCAGACGGCAAAGGCGAACATCCCGCGCAGTCGCGACACGCACGCCGCCCCATGTTCCTCGTACAGATGCACGATCACTTCGGTATCGCTGTGCGTCCGAAACGTGTGCCCGGCCGCCAGCAGCTCTTCACGCAGCTCGCGGAAGTTGTAGATTTCGCCGTTCAGTACCACGGCGATGCGGCCGGTCTCGTTGAACACGGGCTGATGACCGCCGGCCAGGTCGATGATCGACAGGCGGCGCATCCCGATCGCCGTGCCGGCTTCCACCAACGTGCCCATGTCGTCGGGGCCACGATGGGCAATGGCCGCGCACATGGTGGTCAGCACTGCTTCGCCGCCACCATGCTCCCGCTGGCGGTACACCACGCCCGCTATGCCACACATAAGGCCACACCTTGAAGACTGAAGTGAGCGGGGCGGTCGTCCACGCGGTGGCGAGTGGCGGCCTGTACGGCATCGAGAAAACGCTGACCACGCTGCTCCCCGCGCTGATCGCCGCCGGACAGCCAACCGAGTTGCTCTGTCTCAATGTAGAGGGGAGCGCCGCCGGCGCCGTAGGGGCGGTCTGCGAGCAGCTCGGCGTGCGGGTTACGTACCAGCCGTTGCAGCGCGGCCTCGACCCACGCGATCTGCTTCGCCTGCACCGGTCGCTTGGTGCGATGAACCCGGCACTGCTGCACACTCACGGCTATAAGGCAGCGATTCTCGCCGGGGCGGTTGCGCTGTTCCGACGCATTCCGGTGATGGGCAGCGTGCACAGCGAACGACGTTCGGCGCCCGAGCTGGTGCGTAACCTCGCTGTGGAGACGCAGCTGCTCAAGCGTTTCCCGCAGCTTGCCGCGGTGTCGCGCGGGGTGCAGGCGGACCTGATCGCGCGCGGCGTCGCCGCTGATAAAATATGCGTGGTACACAACGGCATCAGCGATCCCGGCACCCCCGCCCCGTTCGCCCCGGACGCACCGTTCCGACTTGCCGTAGTCGGACGGCTGGTGGAACCCAAAAACGTGCAGGTCGCCATCCGCGCGCTCGCCCAGCTCGCCGGTCGCGGCTTGCGCCCTCGTATGGCGATCATCGGCGACGGCCCTGAACTGGCTTCGCTCGGGGCGCTTGCCACCGCCGAGGGCGTCGCCGACTTCGTGGACTTCATGGGTTACGTGCATGACGTACCGGCGTTCCTCACCCCCGAGACGATCTTCGTCATGCCCTCCCGCAGCGAAGGGATTCCCATTTCGCTTCTGGAGGCGATGTCGCGGGGTGTGCCCATCGTGGCCACTACCGTGGGCGGTATCCCGGAAGTGATATCCGACGGCGCCCATGCGCTGCTCGTGCCACCGGATGACGCGCATGCGCTGGCCACGGCGATTGAACGGTTGTTGCGCCACCGTGAACTCGCGAAACGGCTGGCCACCGCAGCGCGCGCCCGTTATTGCAGCGACTTCCGTGTATCGCAGATGCGCGACCGCTATCTCGCCATGTATCACACATTGGTGCCGGCGCTCAGGTAGTCGGCGCATCGCGCACGCCTCCGGGCGGCACCGCAGCGCGCACGCTGTCACGCGGCCACTCCCGCAGCCACTTTCGCAACTGCGCAACGTCTGCGTTTGTGACATGGTGATGCGTCGGCAGCGTCATCAGCTCGTCACGCAATCGCTCGGCACCGGGCATGCGCGGCTCTTGGGGGTGCAACAGCCGAATCGCGTGCGGCTGTTCGGCCAGCGTGAGCGGATAGCCCCGTAGAATCCCCAGCGTCGGGGCCGTGGTCGCGCGCGACGGCACGAGCGCGGGGTAGCGCAGCCACGACGGCGCACTGGTTGCGGCAACGGAAATCGGAACGATGCCTGACGGCGCAGACTGCTCCTGCAGCGCGTGTACGACGCTTTGGCGTTGCTCGATGATGCGTGGCAATCGCCGCCACGCCGCCAGTGCCATGCTCGCACACGCCGACGGCATCCCCGCCGGCACCGGCGGATCGTGGTACACCATTTCGCCGAGCTGCAGAAACGGGAGCGACGCCGGAAGGCGGTAGAGCATCGGGCGACCGAGCGCCCACATCGCCAGCGATACCGCCAACGAGCCCCATCCGCGTTCTCCCTCTGCGTGAATGCGCGCATCGCGCACACGGTGCAGATACGGAGCTTGCACCACCAGCGCGCCACCGCTGCCACCGCTCACCCCCTTGCCGCGCCCGAAGCTGAGCACCGACAGGTCCCCAAGCCCGCCGGCCGGTGCGCCTCCCACCCGTGCCCCCAATCCCTGCGCGGCGTCCTCGATGATCGGCACATCAAAGGGCGCGATCGCGAGGCGGATCGCCGCAACGTCGGTCGGAATGCCGTGCAGATGCGCGATGACCACCGCATGGGCACCGCGCCCGAGCGTGGCCAGCAGGCTCGGGATATCGACACCGAGCGTGAGCGGATCGAGGTCGTATAGCCGCACGCGTACGCCCGCCCCCGTGGCGGCGGTGGCCAGGTCGGCGCAACCATAGGCCGGCAGCGCCACCGTACCGCCGGGTGGCACCAGCGCCTGCATAGCCATCATGAGCGCCGCCGTGCCACTCTGCGTGAGCAGCACCGATGACGCGCCGAGCTCGTGCCGGGCGTGTGCTTCGAGCGCGCGCAGCGTGCGCGGCGAACGATCGAGCACCCGCGGTATGGCGTGCAGCATGCTGGCGGGGCTCGTCCACGAGGACACCGGCAACTGCTGGCGCCACATCAGGGGATCAGTCTCACGATATGGGGGCCGAGCAGGTTGGCTACCGGGAGCGGCAGCTTCCGCCAGATACGCGGGCCGAGCGAGAACGCCCCCGTATCGGGGGAGGGGGTGGCGGCCACGCCGCCGGGCGACCACTGATACCAATACAGCGTCTCATCCCGGCTTCCCCATTGGAGTTTGAACTTGTGAGTGTTCGCGCCCGGCGTGCACCGCCCGAAGTTGAACAGCGTGCACCCTTCCGCGATCGCCCGCTCCATCAGCGACCAATACAGCAGCATGTTCGGGGCAATACGACTGAAGGCACGCAGCGAAGAGGCCCAGGTGATCTCGAACTCCTGCCCCCACCTGAAGCCCATGCCGCAGGCTACCGGTGCCTCGTTCAGGTACGCCACCGCAATCCAGGCGTCGCTGCCGAACTCCTCGAGCGCGGATTTGAAAAAACTTCGGTCGAGCGTGGGCGTACCGAGATCGCGCATGTGCATCGCAAACACACGATAGAAATCGTCGAGCGCCTCGGGCCCCATCCGCACCGTGACCCCTTCCTTTTGCGGCTTGCGGATCTGACTGCGCAGTTTGGCGGGGAACGACTTGAACAGCGCGTCGGTGCTTTCGGGGAGATCGAGCAGCACCGACACCTTGCGGTGCGACGGTATGAGCTCGAGGGGCAACTCGCTCCGGCTCCGGAACTCCAACAGATCGGCACCACTCTCCCGTGCCATCACCACGGCATGCGCGACCAGCGCCTGCATCGCCGTTGCATCGCCCAACGGGCCGCCGTGGCTCACGAACGGCATCGACATCAGGTAATGGCCGAACAGCCGGCTGCGCACGCGCACCAGCGGCAACACCCCACGGATACCGGCGTGGTCACGAGCTTCGAGAAAGAGCGTTTCGTGCCGGAGCGCCCGGCGATTGATGCGCTCCCACGCCGACCGGTGAAAGGCGGTATGGTTCGGTACCGAACGAACGAAGCTGTCCCATGCCTCCCCGGGGCGTTCCACACGGGTAACCGCGAGGGCCGTCATGAACCGTCGCCTCCCGGGATATCGCCGGGAAGGTCGCGGATTGCGGTAAAACGATGACGCGCGAGGAGCTGGCGAAGGCGACCGGCAACGCCGGCCAGGCCGCCATAGTGCCGGATTCGCGTGAGCGCGCTTACCGGAAGGCGCGGTTGGCCAGCGTCGATTTCCCACGGATGGATGTAGCACATCGCCGACACCCCACGTGCTTCGGCATCAGCGATGGCACGATTTACGAGAAACGGAGGCAACAGGCGAAGATACGCGCCCCCGGCCGCCGGCAGGCTCAGGCCACCCACCCGCCACGTGGCAAGGGGATACTGCCGCAACACGCCCGATGCCGTGCGCATGAGATATGGCTGGCGCGGTGAATCGGGATTACCGTACCCGGCACGCCTGATGGGGAAGACGCTCGAGTCGTAGCTGAACCCTTCCTCCACCAGAATCTCCCACGCCCACTCCACGCCGGGCACGATGGAGAACGACGGTGCGCGATGCCCTTCGACCTTTACGCCGGCGATCTGCTCGAGTACATCTTTGGATCGTTGCAGGTCGCTCCGGAACTCCTGCGGCGTTAGCGTGGTCACGCGTCGATGCCAATACGAATGCGACGCGATCTCGTGCCCCGCCGAAACCATCTCCCGTACGAGCGCCGGATACTTTTCGGCGACCCATCCCACCGTGAAGCAGGTGGCTTTTGCACCGCTCTCCGCCAGCAGCTCCAGCAGCCGCTGCGTGTTGCGCACCACGCGCGACTCGAAGCTGTCCCAGCTCGACGATGCCACCTGCCGTTCGAAGGCGCTGACCTGGAAATAGTCCTCGACATCGATACTGAAATGGTGAACCGGTGGCGCAGGCATAGGAACGGGCGCGATCACACGGTGCGCCGAGTGGGTTCCCACATGGCCTTGGTCTGCTTACCGCTGACAAGCTGGATCCACGCCTGAATTCCGGCCACATTACTGGCTACAAGAAACCCAAGGGTAGAGATGAGACGCGGCAACGGCCGACCGGCTGGCTGCTTCATCGCGAACAGCCCTACGATCAGCGCCAGCCCCGCGACCACCAGCAACCAGACCGCCTGCGGTACCACCGATGTGAGCAGCAGCAAGCCGACAAACGCTGCCACGAAGGCGGGATACACCAGCCACCGGCACAGCTTGTGGCTGGCCAGCATGAAGGCGAAGCGGCCGTGCGTGATGGGATTGAGCAAATGCCGTTTGAACCAGAGCGTCATGAGCCCGCGGTGCATCGTGCGGATCTTCCGATGATACTCCACCTTGAGCGACGGGACACGGGGTACTCCGCACAGCGCCTCGTCTACCGAAACGGCCCGCGTGCCATGCTCCTCGGCCTGCAGCGCGCTCGCGAAGTCGCGACTGAGCGCCAGCGGAAAGTCGCCGTCGTACACATCCTTGCGGATGCCGTAAAAGCAGCCGCTCGCGCCCACGATGCCATACCAGCGCGTTTCGAGCTGTCGCACCCACATCTCGTAGCCGACATATCCGGACTCGCCCTCGTTTGCTTCGTTGTCGGTCACCTGCAGGCTCACGTCGCGCCCGGAGGCCACGCCCACGTTGGGATCACCAAACGCGCGCACGAGCGCCTTGAGTGAGCCGGGGTAGATCTTTGTGGTCGCGTCTACGTTCACGATAATGTTGCCGCGCACCAGTGGCAGCGCCGCATTCTCCGCCGCCGATTTGCCGGCGCGTATGGCCAGCCTGTGCAGCTCCACACCGCGATCGCTGTAGCTGCGGGCGATCTCGTCGGTGCTGTCGCGGCTGGCGTCGGAGAGCACGAGAATGTGCCGACGCTCGGCGGGATAATCGAGGGCCAGCAGATTGTCGAGACGATCGCGCAGTACTCGTTCCTCGTTGTACACAGGAAGTGTGATCGTGATCATCGGCCACTCGGTCGGCTCGGGGGGGAGCTGCCAGGGCGCGCGACGTCCAACTAAAAGCCAGAGCAGCGCGGGGTAGACGAAGTACGAATACAAAATGAGCAGTATCGGCAGCAGCACCAACGCCGCAGAGATCGCTCCGACTGGCGTGCGCAGTGCGACCAGCAGTGATGCCGCAGTACCGAAGATCTGCTGCATCAGGAGCGCGGGGCGACCGGAAGCACCGCATCGACCTGCCTGGCCAGCTCGGACGAAAGTTTGCTGGCCAGTTCGTCGGCGCGCTGCAAGACGGCGTCATCGATACCGGATGCCTTGAGCGAGCCTGCGGACACAAGGGGCACCACGATGCGCACCAGCGTCTCCTCGGTACGCCCGTACACGGCGGCATCGCGCAGCAGATTCCACTTCACCGCATATTCGCTCGCCTCGACGCGACCGCGTCCCTGATACCAGTAGTAGACCAGCGCGCGTACACCTTGGTTGGCCAGCAGTACGCGATTTACCGTTTGCCCTTCGGTACCGGCCGGCAGGGGAATGCGCGAGCTGTTGAGAATCTCCCAACCGGCACCGGGAAGACAGTTCTTGGGCGAATGAATCGACTTCCCCTGCACCTGCTTGTCGTAGTAGCCCACATAGGCCGTGAAAACGGGGGCCGAGTCGGGTCCGTAGGTTCGCAGCATGTAATCGCTCATTCCGGCCACGCGCTGTTCCTCGTCGTCGATGATCTGATCGACGCCGGTGTACCCGGCGAGCGACTGCTTGATGGCCGTCATCTTCTCGCGGGGAGATTGCGCGTACTGCTCGCGCATACCGGAGATGAGCAGGACACCAACGCCGAGTGCGGCGACCGGGGCAAAGAGAAAGGCACGCATCACGCCACCTGTTGTGGAGTGCCGCGGATAACCTTACGCTCGATGAGACCGAGCAGCCAGGCCACCAGCGACGTTAAAAGAAATGCTCCGCCAAACATCATCATGCCTTCGCTCGTGTGCATGAACCCTTCGCCCATCTCGGGGCTCACGAAGAGCACGAGAAAGCCGGTGAGAAAGACACGGAACCCGTTGATGAGAATGGCGATCGGGATCGCGACGAGCACCAGCAGCAGTCGCGCCGGCACGGTTTGCAGAAAGAGCGCGCCGAGCAGCACGCCGAGACTGAGCAGCGCCGTGAGCGAGCGCAACCCGCTGCACGCCTCGGCGACAAACAGCTCCTGGCCGGGGATGCGGATGACGTTGCCGGTCATAAGCACCGGAATCTTGCGCCACTCCAGCAGCGACGCACCGATTTTGGAGGCGGTGAACTGCAGCGGCAGCGCCACCGTATTGAGAATCACTTCCGGAATGGGCACGGACAGCGACACCAGGGTAAACGGCAGCCACCAGAAAATGAGCTGCCGAAAACCGGCGTAGAACACCGTGAGTCCGGCGAGGGCCATGATCATCGATCCGCGCATCACGAACAGCTCGGCCGCCAGGTCGGCCGCGTAGCGAAAGACGATCGCGGTAACCAGAATGCCCAACCCCAGCATGCGTTGGGGAGCGGCTTTGGCATGTCGGCCACGGGAATAGGCAAACCAGAGCGACAGCGGCACCAGCAGCAGGCCGTGCCCGGAGTTCGGATCGTTCCACCACGCGTCTACCAGCAGCGCAGCCGGCTTCGCAAAGAGCGCCACGAACAGCGCCGCCGTGAGAGCGTAAGCCGCCAACTCGGCGGGCGCCGTCTGTCGCACCGCGACGCCCAAGCGCTGCAGGTCGGCCATGAACGCGCCGAGAGAGCCGACTCCCCCGGAGTCGGCGCGTGAGGCGGTCGGAGAGCTGTTTGAAACAGGGATGGTCACGGTGAATTTAGTGATAGGCAATGGTTAGACGCCTGCGGCAATCGCGGTGTCACACTGCAAGCATCGAGGTCCAACGAGAGCCGGCCTGATCGTGTCCGGCGCGCGCGGCGTAGTCGGACAGTTGATCCGGCAGCAGCTTTCCAACCCCGAAGTACGTCGCTTCCGGACGCCAGAAATACCAACCGCTCACGGCAGCACCCGGAAACATGGCGTAGCTCTCCGTGAGGGTGATGCCGGCACGCTTTTCCACCTCAGCCACAGCGAATAATGTGCCCTTCTCGCTGTGGTCGGGACAGGCAGGATATCCGGGTGCCGGGCGAATCCCCTGATACTTCTCGTGAATGAGCCCGGCGTTATCGAGCGCCTCGCCGGGAGCGTATCCCCAGAACTCGCGGCGCACACGTTCGTGCAGCCGTTCGGCAAACGCTTCCGCCAACCGATCGGCTAAGGCTTTTGCCATTATGGAGTTGTAATCGTCGTGCGCTGCCTCGAACGCCGCCACCAGACTTTCCAGCCCGTGACCGGTGGTCACCGCGAAGGCACCCATATAGTCGAGCACCCCCGAATCACGAGGTGCCACAAAATCGGCGAGACAATAATTGGGGCGTCCGTCACCTTTTTTGTCGAGCTGCTGCCGAAGCATGTGTAGCGTGGCCGCAACAGTGTGTCGTGACGCATCACTGTACAGCTCGATGTCGTCGCCTATCGCATTTGCCGGCCAAAACCCGAAGCTGGCCCGCGCTTCGAGCTGCTTGTCCCGCACGATCCGGTCGAGCAGTTCGCGGGCATCCGCATACAACGTGCGTGCGGTCTCTCCAACCACGGTATCCTGCAAAATGGCCGGATAGCGCCCCGCCAGCTCCCATGTCTGGAAAAACGGGGTCCAGTCGATATACGGCACCAGGTCGTCGAGCGGGTACGCGATGAGCGATTGCGGACCCGTGAAGGTAGGCACCGGCACCGGCACGCGCAGGTCGATGTTGGCACGGTTGGCCCGTGCCGTCTCGATGGGTACGAGCCGCTCGGCGCCACCGCGGGCCGCCCGCGCCACCCGGATCTCGTCGTATTCGTGTCGTACTCCCGCGATGTACGCGACGCGCCGTTCGTCGCTGAGCAACGCACTCGTGACGCCCACCGCCCGCGAGGCATCGAGCACGTGCACCACCGGGCCGGAATACGCTGGTTCGATCTTGATCGCCGTATGCGCCTTGCTGGTGGTCGCGCCGCCGATGAGCAGCGGGATGGTCATCCCCAGCCGCTCCATCTCACTGGCCACGAAGGTCATCTCTTCCAACGACGGCGTGATCAGCCCTGACAGCCCGATCACGTCGGCCTGCACATCTTTGGCCTTTTCGAGAATGGCCGCGCAGGAGACCATCACCCCCATGTCCACCACGTCGTAGCCATTGCACTGCAGCACCACGCCCACGATGTTCTTGCCGATGTCGTGCACGTCACCCTTCACCGTGGCCATGAGTATGCGCCCCACCGGCTTGCTGTTGGCCGTCTTGCGACTCTCGATGAACGGAATGAGATGCGCGACGGCCTTCTTCATCACGCGCGCGCTCTTGACCACTTGCGGCAAAAAGAGCTTCCCCGCGCCGAACAGATCACCCACCACGTTCATCCCGCGCATCAGCGGCCCTTCGATCACCTCGATGGGGTGATCGGCCGCCAAGCGTGCTTCTTCGGCGTCTTCCACCACGAAGGCGTCGATGCCGCGCACCAGTGCATGCGCGAGGCGCTCCTCGATGGGGAGCTTTCGCCATTCGAGATCTTCGCTTTTGGCGGCGCGCCCCTTGGCCTGGTTCGCCACCTCGAGCAGCCGCTCCGTGGCATCGTTGCGGCGATTGAGTACCACATCTTCCACCCGTTCGCGAAGATCGGCGGGAATGTCCTCGTACGGAATGAGCATGCCGGCGTTCACGATTCCCATATCCATGCCGGCGCGGATGGCATGATACAGAAACACCGCATGCATCGCTTCCCGGAGCGGATTGTTGCCGCGGAAGGAGAAGGACATGTTGCTCACGCCGCCGGAGATCTTGGCGAGCGGCAGGGTGCTCTTGATGTCGCGCGTGGCCTCGAAGTAATCGAGCGCGTAGCTCGCGTGCTCCTCGATGCCCGTGCCGATGGCAAAGATGTTCGGATCGAAGATGATGTCCTGCGGCGAAAAACCCACTTGCTCGGTGAGAATCCGGTACGCACGCGAGCAGATCCCGACCTTGCGCGCAGCGCTGTCGGCCTGCCCCTGCTCGTCAAACGCCATCACGATCACGGCGGCGCCGTACCGGCGTACCAGGCGCGCCTGTCGCAGAAACTCCGCTTCGCCTTCCTTGAGCGAAATGGAGTTCACGACGCCCTTGCCCTGCAGACACTTGAGCCCCGCCTCGATCACACTCCACTTGCTGGAGTCCACCATGATCGGTACGCGCGAAATGTCGGGCTCACTGGCCACGAGATTGAGAAACGTCACCATGGCGTGCTGCGCATCCAGCAGCCCTTCATCCATGTTGATGTCGATGATCTGCGCGCCGTTCTCCACCTGCTGGCGTGCCACCACCAGCGCTTCGTTGTAATCACCGGCCAGAATCAGCTTGGCGAATTTGGCCGACCCGGTCACGTTGGTGCGCTCACCCACGTTCACGAAATTCGTGGTGGGGCCGATCGTCATGGGCTCGAGCCCGGAGAGCCGTAACAGCGGCTCCGGCGATGCGATCGCGCGCGGCGTCATTCCTTGCACCGCCTTCGCGATTTCGGCGATGTGCGCCGGCGTGGTGCCGCAGCAGCCGCCCACGATATTCAGCAAGCCGCTCCGCGCCCACTCGCCGATATGCTCGGCCATGGTTTCGGGCGACTCATCGTATTCGGCAAAGGCATTCGGCAACCCGGCGTTCGGATGCGCGCTCACGTGCGCGTCGGCGATGCGCGAGAGCTCCTGCACGTAGGCGCGCAGCTGCGCCGCGCCAAGGGCGCAGTTGAGCCCGATGGAGAGTGGCTGCACATGCGCCACCGAGGTCCAGAACGCCTCGGCCGTCTGCCCGGAGAGCGTGCGTCCGCTGGCGTCGGTGATGGTGCCGGAAATCATGACGGGCACACGCGTGCCCGACAGCTCGAAGTACGACTCGATCGCGAACAGCGCCGCCTTGGCGTTGAGCGTGTCGAAGATCGTTTCCACCATCAGGAGGTCGGCGCCCCCGTCGAGCAGCCCCTGCGTCGCCTCCGTATACGCGCTCACGAGCTCGTCGAACGTAACGTTGCGGGCGCCGGGATTCTCCACCTCGGGGCTGAGCGACGCGGTGCGGTTGGTGGGGCCGAGCACGCCGGCCACATAGCGCGGGCGGCTGGGGTCGCGGGCTTCGAAGTCGTCGGCGATGCGCCGCGCCAGCGCGGCACCGGCCACGTTCAGTTCGTAGGCGAGCGACTCCATGCCGTAATCGGCCATGGAGATGGTATTGGCATTGAAGGTGTTCGTCTCGAGGATGTCGGCGCCGGCGGCGAGATACTGGCCGTGGATATCGCTCACGATCGCGGGTTGGGTGAGCACCAGGAGATCGTTGTTCCCCTTGAGATCGCGGGGCCAGTCGGCGAAGCGCGTACCGCGGTAATCGGCCTCGGTGAACCGGTGGCTTTGCAACATGGTACCCATGGCGCCATCGAGCAGCATGATCCGGCTGGCGAGCAGCTCGGGGAGCAGCGCGAGACGGGAGGCGCGATCGTGTACGCACAGCGCGGAATTCGACATATCTTTAAAATATCCATGACACGCGTGACCGAGCACCCGACCGACGGAAGTCACGCCGACAGCCTCCGCCCTCGCGCCAGGTTACTGGCCCGTCTGCTCGACCCGGAACAGGTGATCATGTTTGACGGGGCTATGGGCACCATGCTGTACGCCCGCGGGGTGTTCATCAACCAGTGCTACGACGAGTCGGTGCTGCGTTCCCCCGAGCTGGTGCGGGAGGTGCACACGGCCTACGTGAAGGCGGGGGCGGAGGTCATCGAGACCAATACCTTCGGGGCAAACCGCGCGAAGCTCACGCTGCACGGGTTGGAGGGGCAGGTTGCAGCGATCAACCGCCGTGCTGCGGAGCTGGCGCGCGAGGCGGCCGGCGACGAGCGGCTCGTGGCTGGTGCCGTCGGGCCGCTCGGGGTGCGCCTGGAGCCGTACGGCGCGCTGGGACGACTCGAGGCACGTGCTCTGTTCGTGGAGCAGATGGCCGCGCTGCGCGACGGAGGCGCCGACTGCTTTCTGCTGGAGACCTTCGCCGACCTCGAGGAGCTCGAACAGGCGATTCTGGCCGCCCGCGAGGTCGATGCGGGGATGCCGATCGTGGCGCAGGCGACGATCGGCCTGGACATGCGCACTGCGTACGGGGCGAGTCCGGAGGATGTGGCCCGCGTGCTCGATCGATGGGGAGTGGATGTCATCGGCCTCAACTGCTCGGTGGGTCCGCAAACGATCCTTGATGCCATCGAGCGCATGGCGGCGGTGACCGGCCGGAAGCTGTCGGCGCAACCGAATGCGGGGATGCCGCGCGACGTCGGCGGGCGCTCGATGTACATGGCCAGCCCCGAGTACATGGCGACGTACGCACGTCACCTGGTGCAGGCCGGGGCCAAGATTCTCGGAGGCTGCTGCGGCACCACGCCCGAACACATCCGGGCGATGGTGGAGGGGGTGCGTCCGCTGGCGCCGCGGACACATGTGCGGGTAGGCGCCACGCCCGAAAGCGAGAACGGCAAGGTTGCTCCGGCCTCCGGGCGCGAGCCGGTTTCGCTGGCCGAACGCTCGCGCTTCGGTGCCAAGCTCGCAGCGGGGCAGTTCGTGACTTCGGTGGAGATCGTCCCGCCACGCGGCGTGGATACCGCCAAACTGTCGCGGGATGCGGCCACGCTGCACCTGGCCGGCGTGGACGCGATCAACGTGCCCGATGGGCCGCGCGCGCAGAGCCGCATGGGAGCGATTGCCACCAGCCTGATCATCGAGCGTGAGGGCATCGAGGCGGTGACGCACTACTGCTGTCGCGACCGCAACCTGCTGGGAATGCTGAGCGACCTGTTGGGGGCGTCCGCGCTGGGGCTGCGCAACATGCTGCTCGTCACCGGCGATCCGCCGAAGATGGGGCCGTATCCCGATGCGACAGCGGTATTCGACATCGATGCCATCGGGCTGACCAATCTGGTGAGCATGCTCAACCGGGGCCTCGACCCGGGCGCCAACCCGATCGGTGAGCCGACACGCTTTGTAATCGGGGTGGGGGTGAATCCGGCCGCCATCGACCCGGCGCATGAGCTCAGGCGCTACCACTGGAAGGTGGAGGCGGGGGCGGAGTACGCCATCACGCAGCCGGTGTTCGATCCGGCGCAGCTGGAAACGTTCCTCGAGAGTATTCACGACGTGCGTGTCCCGATTGTGGCCGGGATCTGGCCGCTGGTATCGGCGCGCAACGCGGAGTTTCTGGCGAACGAGGTGCCGGGAGTCACGGTGCCGGCCGAAGTGCTTGCCAGAATGCGGAAAGCCAGCGATCGGAGCAAGGAACACGCGCTGGCCGAGGGGCTCGCGATTGCGCGTGAGGCGTTGGAACGGGTACGCGGGAGTGTACAGGGGGTGCAGGTGAGTGCGCCGTTCGGGCGGATCGAGCTGGCCCTCGAAGTGTTCGGCGCGTGAGCGCTGCAGCGGGGGTGAAGGATCTGGAGCCGATCGTTGTACTTGGGGATGACTGGGGACGGCACGTGTCCACGACGCAGCATTTGATCAAGCACATCGGCATTCGGCACCCGATAGTCTGGGTGAACAGCTACGGTCACCGCACCCCGAAGTTTAATCGGTATGACATGGCGCGCGCGCTATCGAAGGGGTGGCGCATGCTGCGCTCGGCGAGGCCGGGCGGTGCGGCTCGTCAGAAGCAGTCTGACGAGCCGGACGAGATCATCGATCCCAAGGCGCTGCCGTGGCACGGTATCGCGGCAATACACCGCTTCAATACCAGCTCTGTCTTGCGCGACATTCAACGGGCATTGCGTCGCATCAATAGCGACAAGTCACCGATTTTTGTCTGTAGCGGTCCGCTAGGTTGTGATCTGGTCGGCAGGCTGGGTGAATCCGTCAGCATCTACCTTTGCATCGACGATTACAACGAACTGCCGGGAGTGCAGCGAAATCTTCTGGTACCATTTGAACACCGTCTGGTTGCGCGGGTCGACGGCACTGTTGTGACCGCTCGTTCTCTGCTCGACGGGCGAGTCCCGAAATCCGGACTCGGTCTTCACCTGCCACAAGGCGTGAACTTTGAGCATTTCGCCAATCCTCGATCTGCACCCGCCGAACTGCTGGATCTCCCGCGGCCGATAATCGGGTTCGCCGGAGGCGTGGGGTCGGTGATCGATTGGGACCTGATGCGCCATGTCGCACTTACATTTCCGGCGGCGACGGTGCTCTTTGTCGGGATGCTTCAGGAAGGATTCGACCCGAAAGGACTGCCCGAAAACATGTTGTTTCTTGGTGCACGTCCATACGCGGACCTGCCGGCTTACGTGCAGCAATTCGACGTGGCACTGGTGCCGTATGTTCTCAACCGGCATACAATCGCAGTCGATCCTCTCAAACTGCTCGAGTACCTTGCTGCTGGTCTGCCCGTAGTGTGTACGGACCTGCCCGAGGCAGAAAAGTACCGGGATTTCGTGTCGATTGCAGCAAACACGAACGAGTTTATTGACGCGATCAGCGCAGAGCTGGCGACCAACGACGCTGAAAAAGCGACTGGGAGATCAGAGTCGGCGCGTTGCCACACGTGGGCAAGCCGCGCCGACGAGTTCCTTTCATTTGTCGAGCACGTGAGGAGCTCGGTATAAGATCGAAGGAAGATCATCGGCGCGATGCAACGGTGGCCTCACGTAGCATGCTTCAGCGCCGCTTTGGGACGACTGAGAGAGAAATGTACCAGCGCTTCGATGGGCCGAAATCCGAGGTCGAGCATCGGCTTGAGACTGGCGATATTCTCTACATTCGGGACTGTGAAGACGCGCCTGTAGCCAGCCTCGGCGGCCCATTGCAGCTGATACCCCATGAGATGCTGAGCGAGACGGTGCCCTCGATATGCTCGATTCACCTCCAGGTAGTTGATCTCCACATCGGTCTGTTGCAGTTCGAGGAATCGGCTGGTTTGTCCGGCCGAAACCAGCCAGACGACGGCGGCGACTTGCCGGTTGACCAATGCGAAGAACGGCAACGTGTAGCCGAACAGTTCGTCGCAGTAGTAGTCAACGGGCAGGTCCTCGTTCTCCGATCTGAAGCGTTGCAGCTCCTCAAGGCTCACTTGCCGACACTCTATTTCGGAAGGCACCGGTGGAATCGTGAGCGGCTTGTTCAAGTTGAGGAAGAACACCTGAAAGATGTTCTTCTTGAAGAGACTTACATACAACAGGTCCACTGTACCAGGAATTCCGCTCGCGCGGAACTTGGCGAGGAGGTAACGGATTCGAGATATCATGGCTTGGGCTGTGTTAGCGATCGAGGTCGTAGATCGCTGCGTGAGATCGGGAGGGCCGCCCTGCATTATGCGCTGTGTTGCGCCAGAATGCCCAGTGAAGCATAGTCAGGCCATGGACGACAAATAGAGCTGCTCGTACTTCCGAGCCATGATCGACACGTCGAACCGGTCCAGAAAGCGCTGTCGCGCCTGGCTGGCCACAGTCGCCGCGAATGTCGGTTGTGTCAGTAACTGAATGATCGCATCGGCCAGTCCGGCAGGGTCGGCGGGCGCCACCAGGACACCGGCCTTTCCCTGTTCGAGGGCGTCGGGCATGCCGCCAACCCGCGTCGCAACAACGGGGCGACCGGCCGCCATTGCTTCGAGAAGAGCG
>JBBSCJ010000041.1:0-18648 GCA_038250435.1 Gemmatimonadales bacterium
GCTCGCGCCGTCGGTCACCCAGCCGTAATCATGGCGCGTCGCGTTGCAGTAGCGCTTGGCGAACGAGAGGAAGCTGCGGCTCATGGGGTGTCGCACCAGCTGCAGCAGCGGAAACAGGTCGCGCGGCCGGTTGGTGAGCGGCGTGCCCGCGAGACAGTGCACGAACGCATCGGGCACATAGCTCATGATCGTGCATGCCGCCTTCGAGCGCTGCGACGTGTGGTTCTTGAGATAGTGCGCTTCGTCGAACTTTGACGCCGAGTCTCCTGAGGCGGCGATCGCACGACTCGGTCAGGTGCGTATTCTCTGCGCGACAAATGTTGGACCGGCGGGCACCACTGTGATCACCGTGCGCGCCGAACAGGTACTGCGCACGCGCAGCCGTAACGTCAGTGGGCGAAACTATCGCGGCCGTCCGCTCTTGATCACGCGTAATGACTACACGCTCGACCTGTTCAACGGCGATGTCGGCGTGGTGTGGGATACGATCGAAGACGGGGAGCAAATCGAGCGTGCCTTTGTGTCCGGGCAGGCAGATGCAGGTCGTGCGCGAGGCTTCCCCTTGCCGCAGTTACCGGAGGCCGTCACGGCCTGGGCGATGTCGATTCACAAGTCGCAGGGGAGTGAATTCGACACCGTGTATGTGGTACTCCCCGATCGTGACACGCGGGTGTTGAGTCGCGAGCTGCTCTACACTGCGGTGACGCGGGCCAAGAGCAAGGTGGTGCTGGTGGGGTCTGCAGAGACGCTCAGGAACGCGATCGGAAAGACGGCGCGCCGCGAATCGGGGCTCGGGTATCGGTTAGGCTCTCTTCCGTAATTTCGCGAGTATGTAGTAACCGACACGCTTCCGGCACGTTCGACGACGCGGGCCAGCGGATCGAGCGGCCCACGTTGCAGTGGCCTGCGTGTTGCTTCTTGGCAACGCCGTTTGAGCGGAGGGGCCCGCGAACGGACGGTGCGGTTACCGGGTATTATGTGGCATGACTTGGGTGGACGCCGCACTGAACATGGCCGAGGCTGCTGCCAGGCGCCCGCACTGTATAATCATCGCCGGGCCCAACGGCTCCGGCAGATCGACCACTGCACTTGGGCTTGCGAGCGAGTGGCACGGGGTAGCGCGCATTGTGAACCCCGATGAGATCGCGAGTGGCCTTTCAGGCGCCCCGGAGTTAGGTGCGCTCGAGGCCGGCAAGTCGGCATTGAGGGCGCAAGCGCGATACATCGCCCAGAGGCAGGATTTCGCCATGGAAACGACGTTATCTGGGCGGCGATGGCCAAAGGTCTTGGCCGAGTTGGACGCCGCCGACTACCGGGTGACGATGTATTACCTCTGGGTCGCCGACCCCGCGGCGTGCATCGCGCGGGTGCGCACGCGGGTAATGAAGGGCGGTCACGGCGTGTCGGAGGAGGATATTCGGCGCCGCTACCACTCGGGTCTCCAAAATTTCGAGCAGGTCCTTGCTCCACGCGTCGATGCTTGGCATGTCGCCGATGCCAATGCTCCACCAGGCGCTGATTTGCGTTACGTCGCCCACGGCGGGCGGAACATGGCGCTGACGGTCACCGACGCGGATGCGTGGGCCGCCCTGCAGCGTGCGACCCGTGCCTCGCTCAGTGAAACAGCCAAACCATCCTCACGACATCGGACACCATGATACGCGATTCGGATCACACGAACGAGCCCCCGGCAATGCTGGACGCACTCGACTTCGCGAACCGTGCCCTTCGGCGGGAACAGGCCGTCCACAAGGCGCTGGGCGTCCCGTGGGCAGCTTGGCGCGACGGGGCGGTGCATTGGATCGCCCCCGAAGATCTGCCTGACCTCCGGCCAGAAGACCGACCGCAGCTACCGGAAAGTTCAGCACCGCCGCCACTCCCCGTCCGACCTCGCAGCGCGCACGGTGAGTAAAGAGGTAGGGGTCTCCGAGAGTTGCGTACTCCGTAGCAAATGACGTCAACCCCCCACGCAATCACGGTAATGCGCCATCGCTTGCCGTGAGTCACCACACGCGCCGACCCCCTACCGCCGCCGCACCCGTCCCAAGCGTCCCAGCACGCTCTCCCCACCCACCCCCAACATCCGGTCGCGCCACCGCACCACGGTGTCGCGTGGCACCACCTCCGTGTGCGACGCGGGATTGCGCGCTTCTTGTGCGAAGGCATCCAGAATGGCCGCGAACTCGCGGGTGAGCCAGGCGCCGTCGGTGAGCACGGCGCGGAGGTGTTCACCGAGGGCGATTTCGCCGCCGAGGGCGAAGGCGAGTTGGCGGAGGGTGAGGGGCAAGGCGTCGGGCAGCAGCGCGGTGTGACTTTCGAGTTTCACGCGGCGCGCGGCGTCGGGTGCGCCCGCCATGGCGACACGCAGCAACGCATTGGTGTGCGCCTCGAGCGCTTTGCCGTAGCCCACCACCACCGGTGTGAGGTCGGCGCCCGGATCGCGACGGTGGTCGCGCAGCGTGCGCTCCGCCATCGCAATGAACCGACGCGTACTCGGCTCCAGCGTGCCCCACACGTCAGCGCCGAAGTGATCTTCGCGCAACGTGGCCTCGAGCGCGCCGACCCCACCCTGCTCCGCGTCGTTGCGCGACCAGAGTTGCCCGTCGGCATACAAGGCGCGCTCACGATCGTCGAAGTACCGACGACCGTCGGGGCGCGCCACCAGCAGCGGCAGGTCCACCATGCCGCCGTACAGTGACACGGGGCGATCGTTGTAGCGCGTGTTCCGCAGCAACGTGAGCTCCGCCGCCACGCCATCGAGGTCGTCCTTCACCAGCAACCGGATGTCGCTGATCTCGAACCAGCAATCACAGTGCAGCTGCTGCGTGGTGTAATACGTGGGCACGTGCGCGCCATCGGTGACTCGCGGATCGTCGGCCACGATCGCCGTGACTTCCGCGACGTACAACGACCGGTAGTCCGTGAGGTACAGATGCGTTTCGTGCAGCGGGTTTGCTTCGTCTGCGGCCGCGCGTCCCAGCGACAGGATCGCCTCGCGATGCGGCATGGACTGTTGGCGCTGCGCTGATCGGATCTTGCCCCACCACACGTACACCGCGTCGGGGTCGGCCGTGCGTGCGGTGGCCTTCGCGTCCCAGTCGAGGAGCAACCGGAGATGCGCCTCCATGGCCTCGCTGGCGTACCGCGGGTTCCAGACGGTGACGAGGTGTTGCGGGGTGGCGTTGTTCATGTGGCCAAAGGATAGCGTGAGAAGGGCCGACGACGAGCACCGTCACCGCCGATGTTTGCCGAGAATATCGGCCTAGTCGTCAGCCCAACCCAAACACCTTGGCAGAGGTCTTTCCGCCCGGTGAGTATTTGCGCGATGAACTGGAGGTCCGTGGTTGGACGCAGGAAGAGTTTGCGGAGATTATCGGACGGTCCTTCAAGCAGGTGAACGAGTTGCTGAGCGGGCGAGCTGCACTGACCGCGCCGATGGCGCAGGCCGTCGCGGCGGCGCTTGGTACGAGCGCGGACGTGTGGCTCGGCTTGGAGAACGCCTATCGGTTGTCGCTCGCGGAGCCACTATCGGACGCGATCGCACGCCGCGCTCGTCTCCGCAGCGAGTTCCCCGTTCGAGAATTACAAAAGCGCGGATGGGTAGCCACGACAAAGGATATCGACGAACTCGAGCGATCACTGTTCGCGTTCTATCGGGTCAGTGAAGCGAGCGAGCGCAGCCCTCTCGCATGCGCAGCGAAGCGCTCGGGGTACGACGTCACGCTCTCGCGAACGCAAGAAGCCATCCTGCTGCGAGTGACCGAACTCGCCCGGCATGTGCAGGTCGCGCCCTATAGCGACGCCAAGCTGCGTGCCTGTTTAGCGCAGTTCCGCACGTTGATGCATGAGCCGGAGGAGATTCGCCATGTGCCTAAGCTCCTCGCGGAGGCCGGTGTCAGATTTGTCATTTGCGAACCGTTCGCGGGTTCGAAGCTCGATGGGCTCTGTACGTGGCTGAATGAGCAGTCACCGGCGATCGGTATGACGCTTCGCCATGATCGAATTGACAACTTCTGGTTTGTCCTTCGCCATGAGTGCGAGCACGTGCTTCGCCGCGACGGCGTGGCCACGGGCTGGATCATGGACGACGAGATCGGAGCTGCCAACTTAGGAGAGTTACCGGCGGAAGAGCGCGCCGCGAATGCCGCAGCGGAGGACTTTGCCGTGCCCAACGCGCAATTGCAGCAGTTCATCGATCGCGTCGGACCGCTTTTCTCACGTATTCGCCTTGTCGAGTTCGCGGCCACACTCGGCGTGCATCCCGGCATCGTGGTCGGACAGCTCCAACGCCACCTGCAACGGTGGGACTTGTTTCGTCCAATGTTGGTCAAGGTGCGTCATCTGGTAACACCGGTGGCGCTGACAGATGGATACGGGAATGTGATCGCGTAGGGGGAACGAGTGCGTTACGTACGGACTTCGGCAACCGCTAATCACCCATTTCGGTCGAAGCCGCTGACCGCCCCCGGCGGTAGGGCTGCGAATTCCGGTCCGTGTCTCGTGAAAGCGGTCACGACCTTCGCAATTGTCGGACTTCGAGCGTATCGTTAAGATGATACCGCGCGCGCGCTCAATCCAGACCGATCGACCTGACCGTCTATGTCCTTCACAAACGACGACGCCCTATATCGGGAGTTCTTCACCGCTCCGCATTGACCCGCCCATTTCACCCCCAATGTCCTCATCTGACCGCCCGCGCTCCGGCTGGGACTCTTCCTTCGCCGACTTCCGCGCCACACCGCCCCGCATGATCCGCGAACGCCTCGCGGCATTCGTTGTAGACGCATCACCTGAGCAACGCCGCGCCTGGGACGACTCGATTCCGCCGCTGCAGGTTGAAGTTTCCGAAGTCCTCATACGCGACGAGCTCGCGCGTCAGTACTCGGCCATCCTCGAGTATGAGCTCCCTATGGAGTCGCGTCGCCCGGATGTGATCCTGCTCGTGGGGGCCGGCGTCATGGTCATCGAGCTCAAAGGCAAGCGGGCTGCGACCCAGGCTGATCTCGATCAAGCTGCAGCTTACGCGCGCGACCTGCGGAACTATCATCGCGAGTGTGCCGACCGCGAGGTCACCGCGGTTCTCGTGCCCACCCGAGCACGCGGCTATCAGCAGCTGACTGATGGCGTGCACGTCACCGGTCCCGATGCGCTCGATACGCTGGTCGCCGACATCACGCGTACGAAGCGCGAGCCGGTCTTGAGCCGAGAGGCATTCCTGTCTGACGGAGCCTACTGCCCGCTTCCCACGATCGTCGAGGCGGCGCGCGAGCTCATGGCGTCGGGCACGCTGCGCACTATCGAGCGCGCGCACGCGGCCACCCAGCCCGCGCTCGACGAGATCTCTCGCATCATTCACCAGGCGGCGCTCACCAAGTCACGGCATCTCATTCTACTTACTGGCGTGCCAGGGGCGGGGAAAACACTGGTCGGACTGCAGACCGTCCACGCCCGCTATCTCGATGACTTGTCCGTTGATCGTGGTGATGGCAAACCCACGGCTCCAGCGGTGTATCTAAGTGGCAACGGGCCGTTGGTAGAGGTGCTACAGTACGAGATGAAGCGTGCTGGCGGTGACGGTAAGACCTTTGTACGCGGCGTCAAAGAGTATGTGAAGCGCTACTCTTCGTCGCGGAATCCGGTGCCCCCCGAACATGTGCTGATCTTCGACGAAGCCCAGCGCGCCTTCGACACCGACAAAATGCGCGAGTCGCACAAAAATGCCCACGCGCGTAGCGAACCGGAGGAGTTCATCGGCTTCGCTGATCGCATCCCCGAGTGGTGTGTGGTGGTGGGGCTCATCGGGAGCGGCCAGGAAATTCACGTGGGAGAGGAGGCGGGTCTTGCACAGTGGCGCATCGCGGTCGAAGCGTCATCCAAGACCGCCGAGTGGACCATTCATGCGCCATCTGCCGTGGCCGGCCTATTTCGGGGTGGCCCGGTAGCCTTCGAGCACAAGCCCGCGCTCAACCTCGATACCGAGCTCCGATTCCACCAAGCGCGCGACCTGCACCGGTACGTTGCCCTTCTGCTGGACGGCGCCGACCCCGCCGCGTTGGCCCTCATCGCCCGCCAGCTCAATACTGACGGCTTTCATCTGCGCATCACCCGGTCGATTGACGTAGCTAAGAACTATCTTCGCGATCGATACGGCGAAGATCGCAACGCCCGCTTCGGCCTCATCGCGTCATCCAAGGACCGTGACCTCGAGTCACATGGCGTCCCCAACGACTTCCAGTCGACCAAGCGGGTCAAGGTAGGCCGTTGGTACGCCGATCACGACTCCGACTACGGTGCGCAGAGCTGTCGAAGGCTGGAAACGTGCGTCACAGAGTTCGGAGCGCAGGGATTGGAGCTGGATGCGTCGCTGCTGGCGTGGGGTACCGACTTGGTACGCACGAACAGCAAGTGGTCCAACGCTCGCGCCCGCGGTTACCTGAAGAGCGCGAAAGTGAAAGATCCGTTCCAGCTTCGCCTCAACGCGTATCGTGTACTCCTCACCCGGGGGCGAGACGCGACGGTGGTGTTCGTGCCGGCGCTCGAGGAGCTGGATGAGACGTACCGGTATCTCACCGCCGCGGGGATGCTCGAGCTCTTTGCTTCGCCGGAGAGCGCTAACTGACGAGGTGCTTCCTCAAGCTGATTGCCTGCCTTGTAAATCAGCGTGACCTACCTCATCGCGCCCGCCCCCGCCCCACCCCCCACGTACCTTTCCACCCACCCGATCACTTCCCCGTACCAATTGATCGAGTTCTGCGCCGACAGGATCCAGTGATTCTCGTCGGGATAGAACACCAGCCGCGCGTCCAGCCCGCGCGCCTTGTACACGCCGTACAGCTCGAGCCCCTGGTCTGACGGCACGCGGTAGTCGCGGCCGCCGTGCGTGATCAGCATCGGCGTGGTGAAGTTCGCGGCGCGGAGGATCGGGTTGTTCTTCCGCAGCTGCTCGGCGTTGCGCCACAGGCTCCCGCCCTGCGTCATCTCGAAGTCGCTGTCCGACGCCCACTGCAGCTGCGTGTTCGACACGCCGGCGTGGTTCACGATGGCCTTGAAGCGGGTGGTGCCGCCGGCAATCCACGACATCATGTAGCCGCCGTAGCTGGCACCCGTCGCGGCCATGCGGCTCTCGTCGATGAAGCCCCGCCCGATCATGTAATCCGTGGCCGCCATGATGTCGGCGTACGGCTTCTCGGCCCAGTCGCCGTGAATGGACTTCGTGAACGCTTCCCCGAATCCGGTGGAGCCGTGGAAGTTGGGCTGCGCAATCACGTACCCGGGCGCGGCAAACAGGTGCGTGTTCCACCGCCACTGGAACAGGTCTCCCGACACGCTGTGCGGGCCGCCGTGCACGTTCATCACCAGCGGCCACTTCCTCATTGCGTCGAATCCGGGCGGATAGGTGATGAACATCTGCATCGGTACGCCGTTGTACCCCTTGTACGTCACGCTCTCCACCTTCCCCAGCGCGAACTGCGCGAGCATCGCGTCGTTGAAGCGCGTGCGTGCCGAGGCGGGGGCGCCGGTGAGGGGCAGTTCGTACAGCTCCGGTGGGCGCGACAGCGTCTGGTGCTGCATCAGCAGCCGGTCGCGCATCACGGCCACACCGTCGGTGGTGCCGCCGCGATGCAATTCCGTATGCGTGCCGCCGGTGGCCGGCACCGCGCACACCCCCTTGCCGCCGTCGCGCTCCGCGTGGAAGTACACCGTGCGCCCGTCGCGTGATGTCACCCACTGCTCGGGCACGATGTTCACGTCGTCCACGATCATGGTGCGCGTGTCGTTGGCCACGTCGTAGCGAATGAGCCGCACACGATCGGCATAGAAGCGCGGATCACGCGCCTCGCCGTAATACAGGGACTGCCCGTTTGTGGACCAGATCGCGCGCGTGTCGGGGCCGGGGTTGGAGGCGGTGATGTTGCGCGTTTTCCCCGAACCGTCGGCGTCGATGAGCAGGATGTCGAAGTTGTTGATGGTGTGCGGCGGCTTCGACGTGTTGAGCGACGCGGCAATCTGCTTCCCATTGGGGGAGATGCTGTAATCGAGACCGTCGAAGTTGAGGTACTTCGCTCCCGGCATCAGCTCCGTCACCTCGCCGCTTTCCACGTCTACCGAAAACAGCCGAGGCATGTCGCCGTTGGTGAGCCAGCGATCGAAGTAGCGGTACTGCCGGTTTTCCGTGGCCAGCGCCGTCATCTTGCTCTTCTTGCGGTCGTTTACCGTGTTGCGTAGCGCATTCCAGTCGCCCGCGAAGGTGCCCGGCACGTCGGCCACGAAGGCGATGCGGCGTCCGTCGGGGAACCAGCGCGGATTCGCCACCGCCACGGGCAGCTTGGTGAGCTGTCGCGCCTCGCCGCCGTTGGCGTCGATCACGAACAGCTGCGGCGTGTCACCGCTGCGCCCCGACACGAACGCGAGCCGGTGGTTGTCGGGGGCCCACGCCGGCGCGTTGTCGTTGGCGGGCGACGCCACCAGCCGCACCGGCGCCCCGGTGTCGCGCACCATGTAGATGTCGGCGTTCCCCTTGTTCTCCTCCACGTCGTACGTGGTTACCACGAACGCCGCTCGGCTTCCATCCGCCGAGGCGATGGGGGCGCCCACGCGCTGCAGCTTCCACAAGTCGGCGGCGGTGAAGGGCTTTTGCTCGGGCTTCTGCTGCGCGTACGCGGCGGGAGCGCAGGCGAGCAGCAGGAGCGCAACGCGGAGGGGCGTGGTCATGCGGGGAGCCGGAGTGAGGGGCACACGGAACTGCGGCGACGTGAGCTGTGCCAAAGTGGGGCTGAGCGCGGCGGGACGGAATAGGCAGGTGGGCTCCTGCGAAGCCGCGTGACCGTGCGTTGAGCCAGTTTCCGTTATATTTCGACATGGAGCGTGTCATCGTTGTTCATGCCTCGCACGAGAAGGCCGCCGCCGCCGATCGCATGGAATTGCGGCGCATGTCCCCACGGGAACGGCTGAATCAGCTGCTTCATCTTCAGTACGCGCACCGGGAGCAACTGGGTGATCGTGGACGCGGACTTGCGCGAGTTGCTCGCGTTATTGACCGACCATCGCGTTGAGTATCTGGTAGTCGGGGGCCACGCAGTCGCTTTTCACGGGTACCCCCGCTTCACCGCGGCTCTGGACCTCTTCGTGCGGCCGGAACCGGACAATGCATTGCGTATCATCGCGGCACTCGAGGCCTTCGGCTTCGGCAGTCTGGGCCTCACCATTGACGACTTCGTAGCAGACGATCGGGTGGTCCAGCTCGGGAGAGCTCCCAATCGCGTTGATCTCCTGACGCGCCTGTGGGGCGTCGAGTTCGATGCGGCGTGGTCCAGACGGGTGACTCTGGTCACCTGGGCGACGTGCCGGTGTGGATTCTCGCGCGCACGGACCTGATCGACAACAAGCGCGCCACGGCACGCCCCCAGGATCTTGCCGATGCGGCGGCGCTGGAAGCTTTGGACGATCCTCCCGCGCAGTGACTGTCGATCCTCAGGTGATCACCGGATCCGCGCCAACGCCGAGTCGAGCTTGCGCACGAGCACATCACGGTCGTAGCTGAACGGGTGCGCCTGATTGAGCTGCACCAGCTCCTCGATGGCCTTGTTGATCGTCACGTCGGCTTCGCGCGCGTTCGACACCACCATGTAGCGGCGCTTGGGGGTGTCGCTGAACAGCGCATGCGACGCGGCGGCGGCTACGGCGTCGGGCTCGGGATACTGTGTGTCGTAGTTGCCCATCACCGTCACCAGCCGCTGCATCTGCTGCTCGAAGGGCGTGCCCACGGCGCGCGCCGCTGCGCCCTGCACCTGCGCACGCGACGAACGTCCGATGTCGGAGCGGTAGTGGCCCGGCTCGATGAGACTCGAGCGCACACCCAGCGGTGCCATCTCCGCGTCGAGCGCGTCGCCGAAAGCTTCCATGGCGTGCTTGCTCATGCTGTAGGGGCCGAAGAAGGCGCCGGAGAGAATGCCGGAGATGGAGCTCACCGTGACCACGCGTCCCTTCGCTTCCAGCAGCATCGGTGCGAACGCCTTGGTGATGCGATAGGGGCCGTTGACGTTCACGTTCAGCAGATTCGCGAGCTCCCCTTCGTCGGTCTGAATGAGCGGCGACAGGATGGCCACGCCGGCGTTGTTCACCACGCCGTGCAATCCGCGTCCGCCCTTGCGCACGGTTTCCACCGCCGCGGCGATGTCGGCGGGCACCGTCACGTCGAGCCGGACGCCCTGCATGTTGGGGATGGCCGAGAGCTCCGCGATGTCCTCCGGCTTGCGCGCGCCGGCGTACACGAAGTGCCCCTGCGACGCGAGCAGCTCGGCGATCTTGCGCCCGATGCCGCTGCTGGCGCCGGTCACGAGTACCGCGCGTTGCGGGGCCGCGGCGGCAGCCGGGGCCGGGCGCTGCGCGGCCAGCGGTGGGGTGAAGGGTGCGATCAGCGGCGACAGGATGAGCGCCGACAGGGCGGAAACACGGAGGCGTGAAAGCATTAGCCAAGGTGCAGCGGCTGGGGGTGGGCCGCCAGTTTGCTACTGGAGCTGCCAGCGGAACTTGCGCACTACACGACTTCGGCGCATGGACCCCGTTATAATAGATAGTGTGATACGCTCTTTCGCCGACCTCGCCACCGAGGATCTGTTCAATGGCGTCGACCGCCGCCGCGCGCGGCAGTCCTGCCCGAGGACGCTGTGGTCCGTGGTGGCGCGGAAGCTGACCCAGCTCAACCGGGTCCGTGACCTCCGGGAGCTCGCCGTTCCGCCAGGAAATCTCTTGGAAGCCTTCAAGGTTACGCGACGCGGGCAGCACAGGATTCGCATCAACGATCAGTACCAAATCTGCTTCCGGTGGGAGGATGGCTATGCCGACGGCGTCGAAGTCACGGACTACCACTAAGGGGGTGGCGATCGCTCCGCTTGTCCGCCGTCGACTCCCGACGCACCGGCCGCCGACGCATCCGGGGGAGATGTTGCTCGAGGAGTTTCTCAAGCCCTTGGCTATCTCCCAGTCGGCGTTCGCGATCCAGCTCGGGGTGTCGTTCCCGCGGTTGAACGAGGTCATCAATGCCAAGCGGAGTGTCACCCCCGACACGGCGCTCCGGCTCGGCCAGGTCACGGGGATGCCGGCCGACTTCTGGCTTGGCCTCCAGCAGGACTGGGATCTGTGGCACGCCCTCCGTTCCAAGGAGGCGAGGCAGATTGCTCGCTTGAAGCCGCTGCCTCGCGCCGGATGACGCACCCTTCACCCGATGTGCTGTCACAGGCGGCCGAGGCGAATCTGGCCGTGGCCATGCAGCTGCGCGCGACGGCGTGGGAGCTTTCGGCCGCCGGCCTTCGGGCGTTCCGGCCGGAGCTCACCGAGGAGCAGGTGCAGTGCGAGGTGCGCGCGCAGTTCCGCCGCACCGCCGGCTGACTCGTGGTCGGCGATCTTCTCGACCGGTTTGCCGCTCCCTTTCAGCGACTCGGCTTGCCCTACATGATCACCGGGGGTGCGGCAGCAATCGTCTACGGCGAGCCACGCATGACCAACGATCTCGATCTGGTCGTGCAGATGACATCCGATGACGCGGTGCGGGTGGCGGCGGCGCTTGCGGCAGAGGATACGTATGTCCCGCCCGTGGAAGTCCTCGAAATCGAGGCCGGGCGTCGCGTTCACGGGCACTTCAATGTCATCCACGGGCCCTCGTCGCTCCGTGCGGATGTGTATGTCGCGGGCGATGATCCACTGCATGCGTGGGGATTGGCACGGCGACGTGAACTTCGCCTGACCAACAGTGTCGTCGTCATCGCGGCGCCCGAGTACGTCATCGTGCGGAAGCTGCAGTACGCCGGCATGGGTGGTGGAGATCGGCATCTCCGCGACATTCGTCGCATGCTCGACCGATCACTCGTGCCGATCGATCGCGACGAGATCGCGGAATACGCTCGCCGCATTAGCGTGCTTGCCGAGTGGCACCGTGCAGCCGCGTGGTCGGAACCGACATAGACGTCGTGAAGCCTCGCCACGAAGCGCACCCCCCGGCCAAGGCTTTTTCGCTGCTTGGGCCGGCGTCTGGGCCGGATCCGGGTGTCCCAAAGCCGCCTCTGCGCGGGGGCCGTGACCCAGCCCACGCACGCCCGACTCCACCCCCCGTGCAGCAAAGCGGCGACTGAGACACCCGGATCCGAGCCGCCGCTCGCTCCGAACGATCACCGCACGAGAAGCGTCACGCCCGTTCCGCTTCGGCAGTCCTCGTGTCCTTGTTCACCCCAAGTCGCTGCGCCACCCACGCCGGGAGCAGCAGGTTGTCGGCGATGCCGGCGATCTCCTCGGCTTCCTGCCACGCGCGCTCGAGTGCGGCGAGATCTCCCTCCCTCGCCGCGCGCTCGGTGTCTTCGTGCAGCGCCATCTCGAGCGCCAGCACCTGCTCGCGCGGCACCTCACGCAACGCGCCGGTAAACGGGCCCTTCCCGGCCATGATATACCGTCGCATGAACGACTCCGCGGAACCGGCGTCGACAAGCTGACGAACGGCCGCATTCACGGTCTCGCGCTTTCCACCCTCTTCGTTGGCGAAGGTGAGTGCGCGGCCAAGTACACGCTCGGCGTCTGCACCGGTGAGAATGCTGCGTCCTTTGGCGTGAAGTATGTTGAGCTGCCACGAAGGTCCATCACCGGATACGTCGGATAGCGCCTGGAGCTTTATGTCTCCCAGATCGGCGCGGCGCAGTGTGACCGACTTTCCGTTGTGCTGCACGCGGCCGATCGACTGTAGCCGAAGGCGATAGAGCGTCCAGATATTGAACAGCGTCGGCAGACTCCCAGCGACCGGAATGGCGCCGTGCAGCGCCGGGTTCAGGTACTTGAGTCCGTACACTCCGGCCATGACCGCCGCACTGGTCCCCATCAGCGCCCAGGTCGCGAACCGTCGTTTTCTGAACACCTCGCCGTAGCGCCACGCGGCGAATTCGGGGCGTGTCGGGGCTCCCACCCGCACGAGTTGCAAGCCCTCGCGCAGCTTCGCGAGCCCGATCTGATCGGTGCTCGCCCTGAGCGGTGTCGACCGGTACAGTCGCTCACACGTGTCGATCGCCTCCCACCGTTCTTCCAGCGGTGAGAGGTTCCAGCGAGTGCAGCGCTGGCACACCACCCACAGCCGGCCGCGGGCGCTGTCGAAGGCGAGCTTCCGGCCAACCGGGAACTGTTCGACGACGTCATTGGCGCCCAGGGCACCGTGGCAATAAGCACAGGTGGAGAACATACGGGAAGGTTAACGCGTGGGCCGAAGCGGCGCAGAGGCGGCGCTCCGGCTTCGCAATTACCCTCACCTGAGCAGTCCTGAAGCGTGAGGACGCTCGCCGAGCGCCACGAGATCCTCTGGATCCTTGTAACGCCGCGATGCGCGCGTGTTGCGCACCAATGCTTCGCGGCCAGGAAAGGGTACGGCGGGTTCGGACACCACGTGCACCGTGCGCCCATTTCAGGCGTCAGCGAAGTCGAGTCCCGTGGGGATTGGCCCGCCGACGCGAGATGTGCGTGGCCGAAAATGTCGTCGCCATCGCCGCGCCCGAGTACGTCATTGTTTTTAAACTGCTGTACACCGACATGGGCGGTGGAGATCGGCATCTCCGCGGCATCCGTCGCATGCTGGACCGAGAGCGCGTCCCTATCGATCGCGACGAGATCGTGGAAGACGCCGGCAGGATGGGCGTGCTTCCCGAGTGGCGCCGTGCATCAGCGTGGTCGGAACCGGTTCAAGACGTCCCGCAACGGCAACGTGAGGAGACCGAGCCAGTTGGAGAGCGCAGGAAGCTCCGCCCGGTTGAGCAGATGATGACTGCGCACGCCGCCGGAGATCGGGAACCACGCGGTAGCTTTTTGTGCGTACCCGCGGCTTGCCGAGGCGCCGAACCTCTGTGGGCGCCCGGAGCCGGAGCCATTTGCCGCCGCCCGCCTCCGACGGCCGGGTTCCTGCACTTCGCCATGCGCATGGCACTCAACGGCATCGTGTTCGACCTCGACGGTACCCTCCTCGACAGCAACGCCTTGCACGCCGACGCGTGGGTGGAAGGGCTCGCGGCGTGCGGCTATCGTTTCACCGCCGATCGTATCGGCCCCGAGATCGGCAAGGGGGGTGACCAGCTCCTTGCCGCCCTGCTGGGTGAGCAGGTAGAAGAACAGCACGGCGACGGGATACGCGAGGCGGTATCGGCGGCGTTCCGTCGCCTCGCGGCATCGCGCCGCCTGCGTGTCTTCGACGGCGCTGAAGCGCTGCTCACAGCAGTCCGTGAGCGCGGACTGCTGGTGGCGCTGGCGACGGCGGCGGCCGAGGAGGATCTCGAACTGATGCTGGAGAACGCGGGCGTCGACTTGAGAAAGATGGTGGACGCGGTGGTCACGAAAAGCGACGTCCAGGCGAGCAAGCCGCACCCCGACATCGTGCGCGCCGCCGCGGGCAAGCTCGGTCTGTCGCCGGCCCAGTGTGCAATGGTTGGCGACACGCCCTACGACGCCATCGCGGCTCGCCGAGCGGGGGCGGTGACGCTGGGCGTGTGCACCAGCGGCCTCGCGGACGTCGCCACGCTCTCGCGACGTCTCACGCAGGCCGGTGCGCGAAAAGTCTGGCCCGACGTCGCCACCATGCTCGCCGATGTCTCCGGCCTGTTGCATAGCGCCTCACCGTCTCGACTGCAGCTCTCCGTGCACGAGCAGGAACGACTGATGCGCGTCGCGCTCGAGGCCGCGCGCGACGGCGTGGCTCATGGCGAAGCGCCCATCGGTTGCGTGCTCTTCGACGGCGACGGAAAAGAGATCGCCCGCGCCTACAACGAGATGCAAGGTACGCAGAACAAGACGGCGCACGCCGAGATCGTGGCCTTTGCGCGCGCTGCCGGACGCGTACCGTTGGCGGCGAGCGATCTGCTGTTGGTGTCGTCACTCGAGCCGTGCGTCATGTGCACCGGCGCGGCGATGGAGAGCGCGGTGGACACCATCCTCTTCGCCCTGCACGCGCCGGCCGACAGCGGATCCGGACGCGTCACGCCACCCGAAAGCCCCGAAAGTGCGATGCCGCGCATCGTGGGCGACATTCTGGCTGCGGAGAGCCGCGCGCTATTTACGGAATGGCTCAAAGGCGATGTGAACGAGGCGCAGGCGCGCTACGGGCGGCAGCTGTTGGCGTCGGTGTAAGCCGGCGGCCGAGACGGCGGCTGAGACGGATCCAGGCGTCCCAGCCGCCCACACCGGCTCCCGCTATCATTCAGCAACCCGGCACCGTCCCCCTTTTCTTACACCGCGCCATGGTCCTCACCAACACCGAACTCGTTTCCGCGCTCACGCATGAAGTGCACGTGCTGCGCCATCTCGTCACCAAGATCGACGCCGACGCGGTGGGCTTTCGCGCCACGCCGAAGCAGCGCAGCAACATCGAACTGGTGCGCTATCTCGTGGTGCAGGGTCCCCAGCTCACGTCAGCTATCAAGAGCGGCACGTTCGACCGCGACGCGTGGGGCGCTGCGCAGGCGGAAGTCGACCAGGCCGACCTCGCCGGTCTCGATGCCATGCTCGCGACCCAACCCGCATGGTACGCTGAACAGTTCGGCTCGATGACCGACGATGATTTCCGCGGCAGCGTTCAGCTGTTCGGCTCTCCCATGACACGCGGCGCCCTCATCGTGACGATGCTGCTCGCCAACTACGCCGCGTACCGCACGCAACTGTTCGGCAACCTGAAGCTGTGCGGACGAGACGAGCTGAACACGTCCAACCTGTGGCGTGGCGTTGATCCGGCGCCGAAGGCGTGAACCGCGCGCCGTGCTTGCTCGTTGTGGTCGCGCTCGTTCTTCCCCTCACGTTTGGCGCCTGCGGGTCGCTCGCACTCGGCGCGGCGAACGTCATCGAGAACGGCAACGCGATCGCCACCGAGATCTCGTATGGTACTGGACCGCGTCAACGGTATGATGTCTACCGTCCGGTCGGCGCCGACGGGGTGCCGCTCAGCGGGCCGCTTCCCGTGGTCATCTTTGTGCACGGTGGCAGTTGGGAGACCGGCGACAAGGGATCGTATCGGTGGGTGGGGCAGGGACTCGCGGCGCAGGGATTCATCGCGGTGCTCCCCAATTACGGGCTGATGCCTGACCGTCGCTTCCCGGGCTTTGTAAACGATGTGGCACATGCCGTTGCACACGCCGTCGCGCGGATCCCTACGTGGGGCGGCGATACGACGCGCGTCGTCCTGATGGGCCACAGTGCCGGCGCCCACATCGCGGCGCTCGTCGCGTACGATGTGCGGTATCTTTCTGCGTACGGACGCACGCCCCGCGTGTTCGCCGGCTTCGTCGGGCTGTCCGGTCCGTACGATTTCATCTTCGATACCGCACTGTTGCAGCGCACCTTCTCCGGCACGTCCGAGCAGGAGCGTGATGCGCTCCCCGTAACGTTCGCCACGCGGGAGTCGCCGCGTACGCTGCTCGTGATGGGACGCCATGATGAAACGGTGAAGCCGGCGAACACGCATTCCCTCGCAGCACGGCTGGGCGCGGTGGGCGCACGCGTCGATACGCTCTGGGTAGACGGCGCGCACAGCGTATCGGTGAGCGCGTTTGCGCGTCCCAATCGTGGGGACAACGAGATAGTGCGGCGGGTGCGGGAGTTTGTGCGGGCTCGCCAGTCCACCTTTCCCCAAACAGTGCGGCCGTCTCGCGTTCTCTATGCCGGGGTGGCGGGTGGGCAATTGTCACCGCTGTTCGGTATGACCCACGTGCCGACAGACATCAATGACTGCGGATACGTTCCTGCAGGGTCCGAGACGGGAGCATTCAACATGTGGCGCGGATGCGGAGTGAACCCGCCATGTCAGCGGACGATAGCTTTACCGTGAATCTGTGCTGCGCCGCCTGTTCGTCGACGAACGTACCGCTCGCGGCGCCTTCTACCGTTCATCTCTCGGGTCACGATCATGGAGCGAAACTTCCCCTGCCCATGCGGCTCCGGTCGCAAGTTCAAGAAGTGCCATGGCGCTGCGGTGCCTCCTGAAGCAGCGATGTTGCCGCACGTGGTGCGCGCCAGCGTGCTGCGCGCCGAGTCCGTGCTGCAGCGCGACCGGCGCATCACCCAGGCCATCGTCGATTGGGCCGATCGGCGGCTCACGCCGGAGTGGATGAACGCGGCGTACGATGCGTGGGGACTTGGCACCGACGACGAACTCCCCCTCGAGGACAGCGACCTCTTCACCGCGTGGGCCGTATACCACTTTGCGGCGAGCGACGGCGAAGGCTGCGTGGCCGCTCAGTGGCTCGCCGCGCAACAGGCTCGCCATCGGGCGCGCACCGACGCCGATACGGTGGCGCTCGTAGAGGCGCACCGCGCGAGCACGTTGAGCATCTGGGAGATCACCGACGCCGAACCCGGCGTCGGGCTATCGGTGCGCGATAAACGCGGCGCTCATCCCGATGACGATGACGCCTACGTGTACGATGCCGGAGCGAGCCACGACCTCTCTGCCGGCTCGGGCGTGTTGGCCTACGTTATGTCACTCGACGACGTGTCGGTATTCGCGGGGCTGCACGAGGCGCTCCTGACGCGTCCTGAGCTCGACGAGGTGCTGAACACGCTCTCCGTGAGTGACACGCTGCCGGACATCCGGCGTCACTGGTTGGCGGCGGCGGAGCGGTATTACGATCGGACCGACCCCGCCGCGTGTTGAATCCCCGCTGCAGCCGAGAGTTCTATGCGCGCTTGACGATGTACGTCGTGTCGGCACGTCCGGGAAAATCCGCATCCATGGTCGGTGCTCGAGCCCGTCCCAGTCCGGGCCGACGGCATCCATCTGCAGGCTTGCAAGTGTCCATCGCGAGTCCACCGAGAGCTGGGCGAACGTACAGACCACCTGAAGGCGAGTCCGAGGCGATCCATCCGGTCACCGATGGCACCCCAACTGCTCAGCGGTGGCGCGGGCATCGGTGAGAACCGGCCCCTGCGACCGTACCAGGCCTTCTCCAGCTGATGGCACGTCGGTCGCGGTGTCAGCAGCAACCAGCGCTAGACCTGTGCGCGTGGCGATCCTGCCAGCACGGGGGGCAGCGTGGCCTCCATGATGTGACGCGTGCGCGTGTCCCGCAGGCACGAGGTCCCATGCATCCGCTCGGCATCTATCCAAATGTGCTCGCGCCAATTCATCGTGGTCGCCTCCGGTGGTGGTGTCCCAAATTTACTTTGGCGTGGCACGGCGACGAGCATGGCAGGGCGCGCTCTGACGACAGAGGCAACAGCTTGCCAAGACCAAGGGAGAGCTTCGTCTTAGCACGCGGGCTGCGCCAATCCACCGCAGGAGTCTCGTCGCTGGCGGGGTGACTGGCGGGGTCGCCGCCCTCGTCGGGACACCCGCGCCGTCCGCAGCTCCGCGCGACCCGCGCCACCGTCCGTAACCGCGCCCCGCCCCATCGCCCACCTCACCCGGGGCTGGCGCGGCCGAGGGTGTCCCTAAGCCGCCTCGGCGTGGGGCCGCGATCGCCTCGTCGCGCCCCCATCCGCGACCCCACGCGCAGCAAGCGGCCCCGGCGGCCACCCAAAATCCCCCATCCGTGGCCACCTCAAACTCCCCCAGCCGGCGTGAGGGTATGCGCACCTAATCCTGGTGCCATCCGCGGGACGTTACGCTACCTCTCTCACCGCGGTGAGGGAGGAAGGAGTGAA
>JBBSCJ010000042.1:0-16743 GCA_038250435.1 Gemmatimonadales bacterium
GCGAAGGCTAGAGGGCCAAAGGTCTCTAGGCGAGCCTCGGCGTCGGCACCGCCAGCGCGTGGCATCCACCTCGACGGGGCCAGTTCTCGGCAACGGACGGGAGAGGCCAACTCGAACAGTTCCGAGAGAAACTCCGAGCGGCGCACCCAGTCGAGCACGTGCTTTCGACTTCCGCGATACATGGTGACGAGGGCTCCGGACGGGCGGTTTGGATGGGTTCGTATTTGTCCAAACTACGCCGCCCCTCTGACATTGGCAGCCGCAATTGCACAAAGAAGGGCGCCCGTCTTCATAACGGGCGCCCTTGCTGTGTTCGCTAACACGCTCAGGCTTAACGGCTTAGCACATATTACGACGCACTTTTGAGCAACTTACGAAAGACTGTGCGGTCAACTTACGATAGAGTATCCGCGCCGACAGACAGTATTTTTGGCAAAACACTGACAGATAAGATGGCGGCTAATACCTGTGTCACCCGACCGCGTTCACCATGTCGAAGATCGGCAGGTACATCGCCACGATCATGCCGCCGACCACGACGCCAAGGAAGACGATCATGATCGGCTCCAGCAGGGCGAGGAGTCCGCTTACCGCAGCATCGACTTCGTCATCGTAGAAGTCGGCGATCTTGGAGAGCATCTCGTCGAGTCCGCCGGTCTGTTCACCAACGGCGATCATGCTGATGACCATCGGCGGAAACACCTGGCTGCGTTGCAGCGGACCGGCGATGGTATCTCCACCGGCGATGCTGGCGCGGCTATCCATGATGGCATCGTGCACCACGCGGTTGCCGGCCGTCCGCGCCGTGATCTCGAGGCCATCGAGGATGCTCACACCGGATGACACCAGCGTGCCAAGCGTGCGCGTGAAGCGTGACACCGACGACTTGCGGAGCACGTCGCCCAGCACCGGCACCCGGAGCAGCAGCTTGTCGATCGCCAGCTGGCCCGCCGTCGTACGATACGTCTGGCGAAGCAGAAAGAAGCCACCGACGGCTCCGGCGATCAGCGCCCACCAATAGCTTTGCAAAAAGGACGAGAGACCGATCACGACCTTTGTGGGAAGTGGCAGCTCCATGCCCACACTGCCGAACATGCTGGCGAAGACGGGGATCACCTTCCAGAGCAGGATCACCACGCACAGTCCGGCCACGGCCATGATGACCGTGGGATAGATCATCGCGCCCTTCACCTTTCGTATGAGCGCGTCGTTCTTTTCCATGAAGACCGCCAGGCGATTCAGGATCGTGTCGAGAATACCGCCCGCTTCGCCGGCCGCGACCATGTTGGTGTACAGATCCGAGAAGGCCTTGGGATGTTTCCGCATCGCGTCGGCGACGGTGTTGCCCGACTCCACGTCGAACACGACCTCACGCACCACCGCCGACAGCGCCTTGTTCTCGCTCTGGCGCGCGAGAATGTCGAGCGCCTGCACCAGCGGCAGGCCGGCGTTGATCATGGTGGAGAACTGCCGTGTGAAGATCACGATGTCGCGCATCGAGATCGCGCCGGTCGCCTTTCTGGGCGTCGCCTTCGACTCGTCCACCTTGATGATGGTGAGCCGCTGCCGCCGCAGCTGCGCCACGGCGTCATCGCGGCTCGGCGCGTCGATCGTGGCGGACTTGAGCTCGCCGTTGTTGTTGCGCGCTGTGTAGGTAAACGTGGGCATTTACGACTCCTTGTCGCTCAAGAGAAGGCTGCCGAGCGATGCGGCAGGATTGCGGGAGATGGTGCTGCGTGCGGGCATGGTGACCGCGGTGCGCCGGGAGCGGATGGTGTTCATCGACGACCAGCGGCGGCCATGGCGCGTTCGCCAGGCTTGCTGCCGTTGCCGGCGGAGCCGGAGATGGTGCCGTCGTCCGCCGGGCTCTTGCCGATCATGCGGAGGAACTCGTTCGGATCGCCTGAGGCGCGCGCGCACTCGTCGGCGCTGACAACGCGGGCGATGTACAGCTGGTACAGTGCGTCATTCATCGTCTGCATCCCGAACTTCTTTCCCGACTGCATCATCGAATAGATCTGGTGCACCTTGTCATCGCGGATCAGGGCACGCATGGCGGCAGTCATCACGAGGATCTCTGCGGCCATCGCCCGTCCGCGTCCGGCCAGTCTGGGGACGAGCACCTGCGTGATGATCCCCTCGAGCGTGAACGCAAGCTGCGCGCGCACCTGGCTCTGCTGATGACTGGGGAACACGTCGATGATGCGATTGATCGCTTCGGCCGCGCTGTTGGTGTGCAACGTGGCAAATACGAGATGGCCCGTTTCCGCGATCGTGAGCGCCGCCTGAATCGTTTCCAGATCGCGCATTTCGCCGATCAGGATGACATCCGGATCTTCCCGCAGCGCATACTTGAGTGCGGAGGCAAAGCTCTTGGTATCGGCGCCGACTTCGCGCTGATTGATGATGCAGTTGCGATGACGGTGGATGAACTCGATCGGATCCTCCACCGTGATGATGTGGCCCTTGCGCTCCGTGTTGATCTTGTCGATCATCGCGGCGAGTGTGGTACTCTTGCCGGAGCCGGTGGGGCCGGTCACCAGCACCAGTCCGCGCGGACGGTCGGCGAAGCCGGCGATCACGGGAGGCAGCTGCAGATCGTCAAACGTTTTGATCTGAAAGGGGATCTGCCGGATCACCATGCTTACGCAGCCTCGCTGTTTGAACACGTTGCCGCGAAAGCGGGACAGGTTTGCGATGCCGAAGGAGAAGTCGAGCTCGTCGTCCATCTCGAACCGCTTCTTCTGGTTTTCCGTGAGCACCGAGTACGCCAACTGCAGCGTATCGCGCGGCGTCAGCGAGTGCTCCACGGAGGAATTGACGATGTCGCCGTCGACGCGCAGTTTAGGGCGATCGCCTGCCGTGACATGCAGGTCGGACGCCCCGCGCTCGATCATTTCATCGAGCAACGGGCGCAGCGAAACGGGGGATTGGGCGGAGGCGGAAGCGGTCATTGAGAGTTCGGACGTGAGCGTGGCGCACTGATGCATCCGGACATTTGACGAACATGATGCGGCGGAGGAAACCCACCGTCACAGAAAGTCAATTGGATGTTTCACGGATGACCTGGTCGAGCGTGGTCACCCCTTTCAATACCTTGAGCCAGCCGTCCATGCGCAGCGTGAGCATCCCTTCCTCGATGGCCGAGTTGAGCAGCACCTGCGAGTCGACATTCTGCATGACGAGCTTCTTGAGCGTCGGGGTGAGGAACATGACTTCGTACAACCCCTGCCGTCCCTTGAGCCCGGTGCCGCCGCACGCGTCGCAACCGTGTCCCTTGAAGTACGGGAGTTCGCCGAAACAGGTATCGAGCGACAGCTTTTCGAGATACGGCAGCGCTTCAGGCGAGGCGCGCATCTTGGCGTTCTGGATCGCTTCTTCGGTGAAGCGTAGCGCGCGCATCGTGGTGTCAGGCTTTACCTTGGCGCCAGCCAACTCCGCCACGTCCGGCTCGTACTTCATCTTGCATTTGTTGCAGATCCGCCGGACGAGTCGCTGGGCGAGGATGAGATTGAGAGCGGAGGCCACGTTGAACGGCTCCAGCCCCATGTCGAGGAGGCGGGTGATCGTTTCGGGGGCGGAGTTGGTGTGCAGCGTGCTCATGACCATATGGCCGGTGAGCGCCGCCTTGATGGCGATGCCACCGGTCTCGAGGTCACGGATCTCTCCCACCATGATGACGTTCGGATCCTGACGCAGAAACGCCTTCAGCGCAGCGGCGAAGCTCATTCCGATCTCGGTACGCACCTGCACCTGATTGATGCCGAACAGGTTGTATTCGACGGGATCTTCGGCGGTCATGATGTTCGTATCGCCGGTGTTGATCTTGGAAAGCGCCGAGTAAAGCGTGGTGGTTTTTCCGGATCCTGTCGGGCCGGTGACCAGTACCATGCCGTACGGGTTGGAGATCGCTTCCATGAGTTCGCGTTCGGCGCGCGGCTCGATGCCGAATTTCTCGAGGTCAAGCGTCAGGTTACCCTTGTCGAGAATGCGCAGCACGACTTTCTCGCCGAAGAGCGTGGGAAGCACGCTGACGCGGAAGTCGATGACCTTTTTCCCTACTTTCAGCTTGATGCGGCCGTCCTGCGGCACGCGGCGTTCGGCGATGTTGAGCGATGCCATGATCTTGAAGCGCGAGATGAGCGCCGCGCGCATCTTGAGGGGCGGCTTCATCACTTCGGCGAGCGCGCCGTCCACCCGATAGCGGACGCGAAGCTCGTGTTCGAAACACTCGAAGTGGATGTCCGAGGCGCCCTTGTACACGGCGTCCACGAGGATGGCGTTGATGAGCTTGACGACCGGCGCTTCGTCGACCTGCGCGGCCAGCACGCTGGCGTCGCTCGCATCGTCGGCGTTCTCCAGCACTTCCACATCAGCATCGTCGGCCACGATGCCCTGCAGCAACGACTGCATGTGGAGTTCATTGGCCTCGTAATGCTTCTCGATGGCCGCGCGCATGGAATACTCGCCGGCCAGTACCGGTACGATGTCGTAGCGCGTGATGAACTTGAGATCGTCGACGACCCCCATTGCCGTGGGATCGGCGATTGCCACCGTGAGCTGTCGCCCGTCGCGCTTGAGCGGCAGCACAGTGTGCTTGGAGGCCAGCTCCGCCGGGATCAGTTTGAGCAGCCGCGTATCCACTTCAAAACGCGACAGGTCCACGGCCGGCATGCGATACTGTCGTGCCAGCATGCGCACCACGTCCGTTTCAGGGACGAGCCCCATCTTGACGACGGTCAGCCCGAGTCGTTGACCCGGCGTCTGCGACTGCTCCTGCAGCGCTTTGTCCAGCTGCTCGCGACTGAGCAGCCCCTCGCGAAGGAGGAGGTCACCAAGCCGGTCGAGGGCGCGGCTGGCAAATGGTGCGACGGGAGCGGCCATAAGAAGATTTTCGGCTGATGCTGTTCAATGAGAAGGACGTTTGCGGGTCGGCGGATCCTCACGTTGTGAAGGACTGTGCCACCCGGAAAACGTCACCAGGGGTTCGAGTACGCGAGCGGTGGCCGGGCCGATGCCGCTCACGTGACGGAGGCCCTCCATCGAGGTGAACGGTCCGTGGGTATTTCGTCGCGCGAGAATACGAGCGGCGAGCGCTGGTCCGATGCGCGGCAGCCGTTCGAGTTCGGCAGCTGTGGCGATATTCACGTTGATGACGAGCGGGGCGGCCGCACGTTCTTCGCGAGCGCGTTCCGATCCGGGTACTGGTGGGGCACGCCTGCCGCCGGAGCTGCCGCGCGACGCCGGTTTGCGGGGCGCGTGCGCGCGCTTGAACGCGGCGGCCTCTTGCGCCGAGTCCACGGCAGCGATTTGCGCCGCCAACGCGCGTGCGGGTAGGTCCCGGGCCGCGCGCGACGATCCGGCAGCAGATCGCATCTCGCGTTCGAAGCGCTGCACGCCGACGACGCGCACACCGCCGCCGATGACGGCGAGGGCGGTGATGAAGAGCAAGGCTTGACGTTCCGCAGCGGTGGCCATGGTGCCACGTTAGTGACGATCGGGCCGGTGCGGTAACCCGCGAAACGCCCGCCCCATCTTCTCACCGCCGTTCCGTCCCACGCTACCGCAGGGCACCGGCAAAGAAACGCACGCTCAGCACGGAGCTGAAGATCAGGTTGGAGGTCTGGCGATTGAAATTACGATCGAAGACGACCACGCGTGAGCCGGTGATGCTGAAGGACAGCAGTTCGGACAGCTCGGAAGCCGCGTTGAAGTTGAAGGCGCGTCGTCCGTTGTTCGTGAGCACCGACGTGCTGCTGGCCACGGGATCGTTTCTGCCAGTGCCACCCGCTCCTCCCAGCGTACTGGAGCCCAGCACCACGGAAAGCGCTTCTTCGCTCTGGAACGAGAGGGCGGTACGCATGATGCCGGTGCGCGTCTTCCATTGCTTGGGCAACTTGATATTCCGCTGGAGATCGAGGGAGAGGCGTTCGGTGGTGCCTTCGATTGCGGATCCGGGGCGGAAGTCCTCACGCCGCGTGCGATCGATCGACGCGTTGGTGGTGAGGTTGCCGAGGAACGTCCAGGTAATTGAGGTGGTGAAGGGGCGGCTGCGGGCGATCGTGCTGCTCCGGTCGGCGAGCCCACCGGTTTCGTTCGGGATCACGGTGGACTGTTCGGAGATCGTGTACCGACCGTTCACGTTCACGACCGAGATGATGCGCCGCAGCCGGACCGGCCGCCACGTCCAGCGCAGCGACAGGTCGGGGCGCACACGTTGCGTGCTCGTAATGACTGCCTGGAATCCGTCGAGTGAGCGGCGCGTCCACGTATCCGTGGTCCCCTGCTCGAAGCGCGATTGCAGCGTGAGCGCGAATGGCAGGTTGAGCGCCCCGGAGAGCGTCGTCCGCTGGAGTCGGCCCGCCGTGGTGGCGAGTCGGGTGTCGAGTCCGCGAAAGGTGTCGATACCGCCCAGGCCGACCTGAAAACCGAATCCGGGGATGAACGCCGTGTTGTCGTAGTTCGACGTGAGGCTCCGCTGCCACGCGATGTCGATGGGGGCGAACACCCGCCCAAAACGTCGCAGGCGCGAGCGATCTCCGGTATGCGCCGTGATCAGGCGTGCGAAGTCGATCGAGGTACCGGTTGACAAGCTTTGCGCCGCACCGAGACGATTCGGTAAGCGGAAGGCGCCGGTGCTGTCACCTTCGCGCAGCAGCACGCGCGCGTTGGGGTCTTTGCTCAGCGTGAAGTTGGTGGTGAAGTCGACGCGTGGTCGCAGCCACGGAGAGAGCGTGGGCTGAAAGAGGAAGGCGGTGGTCACCGTGCGCTCCCGCTCGAGGCCGATGTCGGCTCCGAGAAGGCTCAGACGTTCGGCGGCGGTGGCTTCACGACGGTCGGTACTGTCCGGCTGCAGTGTGGCGTCGCGGTAATCGCGCAAATCCAGCAGCTGGCGGGCGTTGATGCTCGCGAACAGTCCCGCCGTTGGCCGGAACTCGAGCGTGCCCGCGTTCTGCCAGAGATGCGACAGCGACGCGGTCACCTGTCCGGTATCGGTAGGGGATTCCGCCACCTGGGTGAACGAGGTGAAGAGGTTGGCGGTACGCGCGACGCTGCTGGAAAGGCGGAACTGCGTAGGACTCCAGCGGAAGCGCTGCGCGCGGAACGCGCGCAGCGATTCACTTTCGCGCAAGCCGCGTGGCAAAAGTCCCACCAGCCAATTGACCGGCCCCGGCAGCGGCGACTCCCGCCGGTCATTGGAAAGATTGAGCGCCGCGCCGAAGACATACGCGCTGTTTGTCGATTCCTGGAACGCACTCTGCGCCGCGCCATTCGACAACGTGCCGTTGAGCGCGAAGCCGTTCACCAGTGGCGCATACCACCCGCTGCCGAGCGCCGTCGCTCGGCGCAAGCCGATATTGTAGTTCACCCGGCGATCGCGGATGTCGCGCAAGCCTTCGATACCGCTGGCGCGCACGTCACTCCGATTGATGAACAGCTGATCGACACCGGTACCGGAGTAATCCACGCTGAAGGGGATGACGACGCCGAGTCGCGCCGGGAGCAGCCGTTCGACGTGCAGGGTGGTGCCGACGCTCACGCCATTGGTGGTCAGAAAGGACGGCACCTCATTGAGCTGCCGGAAGTTCGGATCGCGCCGACTCAGATTGAGTCGGAAATCGGCGAGGTCGCCGGTATTCACGGCCACACCGAGCTCTCCGGCAAAACCCACATCATCCACGACATCGGTGAGACGGATATCGTTGATCCACAGCTCCAGCGTATCGTTGGCGAGAATGCCGGATCCGCCACGCGGGATGCTGTCCACGCGCAGGAAGCCGACGGCCAGCTCCTGGACCGCCGCAAGGTTCGGTGGCGTGACCGACGGATCGGCGCTGTACACGATATAGCCGTCCTGACAGACGGCGTAACGCCTGAGATTTACGCCGCGTGGCAATCCTGACCGGCGGATCAACTCGAGATCGAGACCGGTACAGGCCACGGAGTCGACGGAATTCCGGAGAAAATTATTCTCGAGCTGCGCCCGCAGGACTTGAAAGCGGCTGAGATCCACGCGCACTTCCGGCTCCCAGGCGTTGGCGCTCACGCCCGAATTCACCGGCGTGCGAAACATGTAAAAGTTGTTCTCATCGCGGCCGATTTTCACATAGCCGTTGAGCTCTCCGTTGTCTCCCCAGCCGTTGCCGCGCCCGCGCATCCACAGGCGCAACGTGCGGTAGCCCATGAACGACCGCGTCCCCTCGGTAAAGCGAAAGAACGCTTCGGCGCGATCGAACACGCGGAACTCGCGCCCGGGAACGCCGGCCTGCAGGCGTAGCGCACGCTCGTTGACCTGAACCAGCTGATTTTCAAAACCGGATTGCCGATTCTCCGGCGCCTCCACTACGCCGGGCGGTGGCGAATACGGGAGCACGCTGCTGGAGTCGAGCGTGCCCACGACACCGGCCACCACATAGCCGCCGAGCACGCCCGACGAATCGCCGGCGGCCCCGCTGAGCGGCCCGGTCCCGCGCCTGAGCCACGGGGCACCGATGAGCCTCATGCGCGCGAGGGAGATGCGGACGAAGTCTTCGTCGGCGGACTGCGCGTTCGACACCATCGTCATACGCATTGCGCGGACACGCCGATCACTGGGCGAGTTGAGATCTTCGGCGGGCGCGCGCAAGTTGACGCGCACCTGCACCCAGCACACCGAGTCGGCCATGATGCCGTTAGCCGTGGAGTCCAGCTGCTGGGAGCAGCCGCCGATGCGCGTCCAGTTGCGGCTGTCGCTGAGGTCGACGACAAAGCGCCTGACCTGCTCCTGGTCGGCGCTGGCTTCGGTGAGATTGAGCTGCCCGTCAAGATCGATGTCCTCTTCATCAAGACGGTTGTTGCCGGCCGAGCAATTACCGCGCGTGTCACCCAGCACCTGCACGATTCGTATGGCCGCCGTGCAGAGCCGGGCAGTGTTCCGCGTTGCGACGACCGGGTTGGGGCCGGTGCGATCGACCACCACGATCGTGTCGGCCACGTCGCCCGCGATCCCGACATCGTTCTGCGCGGCATTGAAGGCGCGGGAGAAGGGATCGCGCTCGGAGTCGAAACGGTTGTAGCCCACGAGCCGCTTGCCACGATAGGTGGTGTCGGGGGGGAAGCCGACGCGCAGCGGTGCGTTCACGGTGAGCGTCTCGGGGGCGAAGACGACGCTGTTCTCGCTGACGTCGCCGAAGTCGAAGACCAGCGTGGGATTGCGTTGCCGCTTGGAGACTTCAGACTGCACGAGCACGAAAAACTCGAGGTTCTCGATGCGCGACAGATCGGCGCCGCTCGGATTCAGGATCGTGCGCAGCGAACGCCAGCGACGACCGCTGGGCGTCGTGCCGACCATGCTGTTGTCCCCCACCGTCCACGCGAAACGGCGCCGCGACGTGCCAGGGACGAAGTCGAAGACACCACCGGTCTGGAGCGGATAAAGCGTCATCCACAGCAGCTGTTCGGGCGGCTGCACGCCGCCACCCGCGATACGCACCGCTGGATCGATCTGCTGGATGTCGAACTGAATGAAATTGCCGGCCACGTCGACGCCGGAATTCTGGTAGGCCAGCGTGGAGGCACGCGGGAGCGCAAACACGTCAGCGCCGAGGCGGGGGCCGATGGTGCTCCCCAACGCCGGTCGCGAGCCGAAGTACCAGGCGCCTTCAGAGAGCGAGATGCCGATACCGGCTTCGGCCTCGAACGATTCGAGGAACGCCTGACCGGCCGAGTTGGGCTGTGGGCGGCTCATGGCAAACTCGCCCTGCAGACGAATGCGCGAGGGCGTGGTGCTCTGCGCGAAGGGAAGCCTGGCGAGTCCGCGCGTGATGAGACTCGCGTCCCAGAGCATGTTGCCGGTGACGCCGGCGACGAAGGAGCCCTGCGGCTCGAAACCGAGTGGCGGCCGGGTGAGTCCGGATTGCTGCGACTGCGAGATGGCGGTAAAGGAGAACTGTCCGTTCTCGAGCTGGAACTGCGAGGCAAGACCCAGAATCGTGGTCGGTGACGGGGCGAAGAGTGGATTCTCCTCGTAGCGAACCGACACCTGGCGCGGGGTGGGAAAGAGGGTGTCGGGGCGGCTGAAGTTGATGACGCCGAGATCGTAATCGATCGTGTAGTCCCGATCGCGTTCGAGCGTCAGACCGTTGAGGAGCACGCGCTCGGAGTTGGGGCGCAGCTGGACGGTGCTGAGCCTGATCGACTGCGTGCTCCCGCCGCCTTCAGACTGATAGCTGGCCACCATGCGATAGATCGCCTGCGGTCGCTGTGCCGAGTACAGGTCTTCATTGGGAAACGTGTACAGCGTGTCGTTTGCCGGATTGGCAGCCGGCTGTGCGAGGCCGGCGCGCGCAAAAGGCTGCACCGACGGGTAAAAGACGAAGAAATCGCGAATCAGCCGTTGCTGCCCGCTCGATCCGGAAAACGCAGCCGAGAAATTGGGGTCGTTGGGCCGGGGCCACACCCGGTTTTCGACGTCGAAGCTCGCCGCGTTGGTGGCCTGGGAGAGTCCGAAGAGCTGGAGGTACGTCTCTCCACGAGACGCGTCGATGGGCTTTTCCTGATCGCCTGACGTACCCGTCACCAGCTTGAGGTTGACCGACGAGCGCTGCAGATCCTCGCCACCCAGACGATAGACGGACTTGATTTCGCGAAAGAAAAATTCCGCGTTCGTTGGCTGGAGTTCGGGCTCCCAGAGCAGGTTGGCCACCTGTGGTGCATCGGTAAACTCGATATCGGGGGTGCCGCCCGTGCTGATGTTGCGGCCCGCCTGCCCGTTCACGATGATCTCGTAGGTCATCGCGAGGCGCTCGGTGTTGGCATTGAGCGGCCGCACCAGGGCGATCCAGAGCTGCGAGGGATCGACATAATAATCGACGTTTTCGCGCAGCACTTCGTACACCTGCCGCGAGGTATTGCGCGCGCCACGCACGGAGAACTGCGGGCCCCGCGGATTCTGGTTGGCCGCCCCGATCTGCTGGCGGTAGATATACAACCGCGCGGGGCGCACGGAGTCGGGAAGGGAGGCGGCAAGCTGCTGCATCTGCTGCCGGTTGAGCAGGTCGATGTTCGGATAGCCACCCAGTTGACGCGGGTCCACCGTGAAGAAAAAGCGTCGTGGCTCGATCTGAATGTCGTCGATCACGCGATTGACTTGCTGCTGCGTACGCTCCCCGACCGTGAAGAGATTGTCACGCGACACGTTGCCCCGTTGCTGCGCCACGATGGACGTGAAGCGCATCGGACCCACCTGACCGGTAGCCTGAACGCCGTAGTTCCCCGACGGAATACCAGACGTGAGGAACCGCGATGGCGGCGTTTCGAAGGTGACGTTGCCCACCTCGAGCCGCTGCAGCGCTTCGTCGGTTTTTCCCTGGTAGCGCACCGAAATGTTGTTGGACGCATCGAACTCGCGCTGCGAGTCGAAGTCGACGTTCACGAAGACGCGGTCGGCCACCACGCCGCCGGAGCGCACGTTGAACTGGAAGTCGAACGCCGGCTGAAACACGCCGAAACAGTTGTTCCCGACCACGGTGAGCAGTGCGGCAGTACACCGCTCATTGCGGCTGCGCTGCAGCCTCGATTCGAGTCGCGAGTCGAGCGTGATGCCAAGGTCGCCGATGCCGTTGATCAACGTGGAAGTCAAATCGGCGCGCTTCTCGTCTGTACTGCGCTCGTTGCGGCGAGCGCTCGGCACCAACGGCACGAGCGCGCCCGGCCGGGGCCCGCTGTCTACCGGGGTGAGCGCCACCTCGGCGCGCGGCGCCGTGGCGAGCGCGCGGGCGATGGTGATCTCCCAGCGGCGCTCCGCCGCCGCCGCCCGTATGCGCCGCGCGCGCTCCACGGCCAACGACGCGACGGCCTCCGGATCGGGACGGAGCGCCCGCGCCGCCCCCAGGAGGCCCAGCGACGCCGGCAGGCGCAGAGCAAAAGTATCCTTCCGGAGACGCGCCGCAGGCGGAAACCGGAATGGAAGCTGGGCCGGTTGGACCGCCGGAGGCTGTTGGACCGAGTCGGCCACCGCCCCTTGAGCCGCCAGCGGGGTGCCCATGGGGGCTTCTACCGCCATGGCGGCCACCACGCATGCCGCCCGGATCGACCACGCGGAGAACAGCCTGCGCACCGAACTCCGATCGTGGGGTACCAGCGGGACGCGTTTCCGCGCCGGTTGGGTACGGGTGAGAGGGCTGCGATCTGCAACATGTTCGCAGCTCATGCTGCCGCGCCCTTGATAATGCACGTGCAGAACAGGGAATTTACGTTGTGAAGCTTCTTACCCGCTACGTCGTGCGCGAGCACGTAGGCCCGCTGCTGTTCGCGCTGACCGCGCTGACGTCGCTGCTGATGCTGCAGTACGTCGCCCGACAGCTCGCGAACCTCGCCGGCAAAGGACTCCCGTGGAACACCATCGGGGAGTTTTTCCTGCTGTCCCTCCCCTTTACGCTCGCCATGACTCTGCCCATGGCGGTTCTGGTGGCGACGCTGTTCGCGTTTGGTCGGATGGCTGCCGAACACGAAATCACGGCACTCAAGGCCAGCGGCATTCGTGTGCGCGCGCTCATGATGCCGATTGTGGGATGTGCCCTGCTGCTGTCGATAGGCATGGTGATCTTCAACGACCAGGTACTTCCCCGCGCCAATCATCGACTCCGGATCCTGACCGGTGATATCGCGAAGACGCGTCCCACGCTGGCGTTGCGGGACCAGGTGCTCAACAAGGTGCAGGAACAGTTCTATATGCGTGTCTCGCGCAGTGATGCGGAAACCAATCGCATGTGGGACGTGGTGATCTACGACCTGTCCAAAGCCCCCGAACGCACCACGATCTACGCCGACAGCGGGGTGTTCCTGCTGGCAGCGAATGAACAGGACTTGCAGCTGCAACTGTACGACGGCCACTCGCAGCAGTTCGTCAAGGGCGATCCGAAACAATTTCAACGCACGTTTTTCCGTGAGCAGACGGTCCAGGTACGCGGCATCGCGCGCTCCTTCGAAGCCACCGCCTCGGACAGCTTCAAGGGCGATCGCGAGATGTCGATTTGCGAGATGCATCGCAAGTACGTCGGCGATGCCAAGGAGTACAGGCGAATACGTCAGGAGTATATCGGGTTGGCGAAGCAGATCACGAATACGGGACCGCGTGACGTCATGGTTCCCGGCGCGCGCCCGCGGCGCGAAGCGCTCTCGCACTTCTATTGTGTGACGCTGCCATCACTCGTTCTCCCGAAGAAAGCGACCGCGGCAACAGTGGGACAACAGCCGGCGGTTCCGTCGGCGTCACCGCAACAACCCGCCACCCGCGCCATACCCGACACTTTCCGGATTCCGGCGTCCGCCGTTCGCTCCCCCGACTCGTTGACGATAATTCGGGGAGCGGCACAGATGCAGTCCGTCCAGCTGCTCGAAGCGCGTGAAAGCCTGGACAGCCTGAGCGTGGAAATTCATAAGAAGTTCGCCCTGTCCTTCGCCTGCCTGGTGTTCGTGCTCTTCGGGCCACCGATCGCCCTGCGCTTTCCACGCGGCGGTGTGGGCGTGACCCTCGGCGTGAGCCTCATCGTCTTCGGATTGTATTATGTCTGCCTCATGGGCGGCGAAGCGCTCGCCGACAAGGGCCGGTTACCGGCGTTCGTGGCGATGTGGATCGCCAACGTGACGTTCACGGCCGTCGGCCTGCTCCTGCTTTGGCGCGTGGAATCCACGACCGATCGCTCCCGGGGTGGCGGATTGCGCGATCGGTGGGCCGATCGGAAAGCCCGTCGCGCGCTCGCGCTGCAAATGCGGCATGAGCGTGACGACGAACGTGCCGCTCGACAGGCGGTGACGGCGTGACGTCCGGCGCCCGACGTAAGTTCATCACCCCGCTCGATCGCTACATCGCCGGCGAATTCACCCGGACCTTTGCCATCACCGCGATGGGATTCCCCGTACTGGTGTTCGTGATCGATCTCGTGGACAATCTGCGTCGCTACACCGATCGCAAGCTCTCGTTGCAGGCGGTGGGGATGAGCTACCTGTATTGGATTCCCGACACGCTGTTCATGGTGCTGCCGGCGGCGGTGCTGTTCGCCACGGTCTTCTCCATCGGTACGTTCACCCGGTACGCCGAGATCACGGCGGCCAAGGCCTCGGGAATCAGCTTTTATCGGTTCATCGCGCCCATTCTGCTCATGGCCACCGTTGCCATGGGGATTGACTGGGTGTTTGGCGAGGTGGCGCCACCGGCAAACGCCAAGCGACTCAAGCTGCTCGCCGGCGAATCGGCGTTGCGAGACAACGAACGGTACAACTTTGCCTTCGCCAGCGAGAATGGCCGCGTTTATCGCGTGTACCAGCTGCGCGTTGTCGAACGGCTGGTGGAAAACATTGAAATCGAGGAACAGGGCTCTGCCGGGCGCCCGGGCCATATCATCGCGGCCAGGCAGGGGCTGTACGAGCCGGGGCGCGGCTGGAGTCTGCAAAACGGGGTTTTGCATCTGATTCCGAACGATTCCGCGGATGTGGCCTTTAAATTCGATTCGATCATCGATCGCCGCATGACGGAGACGCCGCGTGAGCTGAGTGCAGCCGAACGCGAACCGAGCGAAATGAACTTTGCCGAACTGACGCGTCTCATCCGGGCGCTTGAGCGCTCAGGGACCGATGTGAACGCGCTCAAGGTGGAGCGTATGCTCAAGCTGGCCATTCCGGTCACCTGCCTGATCATCGCACTCTTCGGTGCGCCGCTGGCCACGAGTTCACGGCGTGGCGGCGCCGCTTACGGCACCGGGGTGAGTTTGGGCATCACCATTCTGTTCCTGGTCCTGATCCAGCTTACCAAGGCCATTGGTGCAAAGGGTATCCTTCCTGCGGAGCCGGTCGCGTGGCTTCCGAACATTCTGGTGGGCACCTTTGCCCTGTTTCTGCTCTCGCGCGTCCGGACCTGACATGCTCCGGCTCGACCCTGCCCTCCCTCTCATCGCCCCAACTTGATGTTTGGCATCACCACAGTCGTACGGCTGGCGGAGCGACGAACCGGCGGCATACTGCGCGCGATCGGCAAACGCGCCTTTTTTGGCCGCGACATCATTCGCGGGGTGCGCGATCCGGGGACGTGGGTGCCCGAGATGATCCGGCAGATGCGCAATATGGGTGTGGACTCGGTGCCGATCACCATAATCGTCGCCGCATTCCTTGGTGGCGTCACTGCCTTCCAGACGCGATATCAGCTTTTCCCTGGGGTACAGCTGTCAGTCGTCGGGCTAATTGCGCGCCAGAGCATCGTGCTGGAACTCGGCCCGTTGCTCACGGCGCTGGTACTGACCGGCCGCGTGGGGGCGCGCATGACGGCGGAGATCGGCACCATGCGGGTCACGGAGCAGATCGACGCGCTCGAAACGTTGTCGTTCGACCCGGTGGCGTATCTCGCGCTGCCGCGATTCATCGCAGGGATCGTGATGCTGCCGGCGCTGGTGGTGCTCGCCAACTTCACCGCGCTCCTGAGCGCGTGGGCCATCCTGATTGTGTTCACCGACGTGAAAACCGACGACTTTGTGGCCGGGCTGCAGCTGTCGTTCACGGCTTTTCAGGTGGTGTACTCGCTGATCAAGGCGTTCCTTTTCGGCGCGGCGATCTCCTTCGTATGCGCCTACGAGGGCTACGTGACAGAAGCGGGTGCTGAAGGGGTGGGACGTTCCACGGCGCTCGCCGTGGTCATCTCGTCTGTCTCGATTCTCGTGCTCGACGCTATCGTCGCCGCCGTGCTGGCGCCATTCATCCAGGCCTGACGGTCTGTCTTCCCTGTATCCATGACCACGAAACGACGCGACGAACTGCTGGTAGGTATTCTCCTGCTGGTCTCGGTCATCCTTGCCTTTGGCGGTACGATCTGGATCGCCCGCGGAGGCCTGTCGAGCGGGTATCTCATGTACGCCCGCTTCCCTTGGGGTGCGGGACTCAAGCAGGGGCAACCGGTGCTCCTCGCCGGCGTACAGGTGGGCTTCGTCCAGCATGTGGAGCTCATTCCCGACGGCACGCTCACCGTGACGGTGCAGGTGCAGGAGCAGTACCGTATTCCTGAGGGCTCCACAGCGACCGTAGCAGCCAACGGCATTTTCGGTGACCAGCTGATCGCGGTCACACCGATACGCGCCAGCACGACCTTCCTGGCCGAAGGGGACACCATCCCTACCGGCGTTGGCTCGCCGGGCATTCCGGAGCTGTTGAGCAAGGGCGACTCCATCGCGATCAACGTGCAGGCGTTGTCGGATGCGGCCCGCTCGGAGTTTGTGGAGGGAGGCGGGATCAGCGATGTGCGACAGACGGTGGCCGACGTCACGAAGCTCGTGGCCCAGCTCAGCGTGGTGGCCACGGAGCAGTCACGTCAGCTCAGTCTGACGCAGCAGACGCTGCGTCGCACGCTTTCCAGCGTGGATTCGATGCGCGTCGATTCCACCGTGCGTAACCTGCAGGCGTCATCGGCGAGTCTCGAGCAGCTGGCGCGCGAACTGCGCGCGACCAACAGCCAGGTGCAGAGCGTGGTGGACAAAGTCTCCAACGGCAACGGCACGGCGGGTCGGCTGATGAACGATCCGGCGGTGTATGCGCGGGTGGATACGCTGCTGCTGCGTCTTGATTCTCTGGTGGCCGACGTCAAAAAGAACCCGCGGCGCTACATCAATCTGAAAGTGTTCTGATATCGAGGACACACCGGAAGACAACGGGGGGGGGCGCCGCCGGGGCCGCCCCCCCCGGTGTTTTGTTCAGGCCGGAAAATGCCCCGCGGGGCCGCCC
>JBBSCJ010000043.1:0-16309 GCA_038250435.1 Gemmatimonadales bacterium
ATTAGCCGCGCATTCTTCGCCAGCCCGAATGCGTGGTCCACGCCGTGCGTTTCACACCACGTGATCAGCGCGTCGCGACAGAAGCCGCTATCGGCGCGCAGAATGATCGCGACCGTCGGCCACGCCGTGCGCAGCTGTGCCACGATCCGCTCGACCTCCTCGAGGGCACCCGCCCTGGCGTCGATGTTTGCGGGGCGCAGGCGCGCGCACAGCAGATGCTCGCCCACGGAGAGGTATAGCGGGAGATAGCAGTAATGCCCGTAATAGCCGTGAAAAAAGCGCCCGTCCTGTGCGCCGTGCACTGGATCATCGGTGGCGTCGAGATCCAGCACGATCTCCGTCGGGACCGTCGCGGTCGATTCGGCGAGCACGGCCACGAGCGGATCGTGGCGCAGCGCGTCGTGGTCATTTACATCCTCGTACCTGAGCGCCAGGCCGTACACGCGCTGCCGCGCGAGCGACGCCACCGTGGGCGTGACGCGCGCGGGCTCCCGATGATCCGTGAAGCACGCTGTGCGTCAGGAGCCCCGTCGCCCGGTCCACCTCGCGCCCGCGACCCCTTGAAATATCAGCGCTTCGGTCGTACACTGGGTCGATATAATGGCCGTTTCAGTGGTTCGCGTAAGGTGTTCTCGACAAATCCGTCATGCCACGCGAAGCGGCCGTTCTGCAATACCTTGGTCAGAAATTCGGGTCAGAGGTCGTACGTGTCTTCGCACGGATCCACACTTACCGACCCCGTCCCCCTGCCCCCGAGGCGCGCATGCCCCCTGCCCAGTCCGCTCGCGTCCTCTCTCTGCTTGTTTTAATCGGCGTCGCAACGTTCACCGCCGCCGCCCGCCCGCTCGCCGCGCAGGTTGCTCCCACTAACGAGACACTCGTTGCGCTCGACAGCACGCGGCGCATGACGATCATCACGCCAACGCTGGTTTCCCGGCTCGGCCTCGTCGCACCCGCGTGGCCCGTGGCCGGTTCCTTCCGTGAGGCGCGACTCTACCGCGGCGATGGCGGCACGCATGTGCTCGTCGTGCAACGCGTGGATAGCACCGTGACCCGCTTCGCGCTCAACGCCGCGGCTGTCGCCGCCCTGAAGAATGCGGTAAGTGCGGGCCTGTTGACAGAGGGACGCGGGGGCGAACGTCTCATCGGTGCCGGCGCCGGCGTGGTCGTGTCGCAACCGGCCGGCAACGCGTTCGTGCGCAACCAAACCCTCCTTGGCCTCGTGGCATATGGCCCAGCCACGGCCGCGCTGCTCAGTGAGCAGGGTGGCAGCGCCGCAGCCGGCGGCTACTTACTGGCGGCCGGCACGTCGTTCTTCGTCGCCGCCAAGGTGGTCAAGGGCCGAGTGGTCACGCGCGCGGAAGCCGCGCGTGCGGCTCACGGCGGTACACGAGGCGCGCTCGCTGGCCTCGGCATTGCCGCGATCGCGAACGCCGACGGCGGACCCGCCTGGGGGGCGCCTATCCTCGCGGGCGCCATCGGCGGAACTATCGTCGGCTTCCAACAAGCCCGTGGCCTCAGCGACGGTGAAGCGGCCAGTGCGGGGTTCTTCGCCGACCTCGGCGCGCTTACCGTCATGGGCATCGGCGTCGGCAGCGGCGCATTCACGGGGCGGGAAACGGTGATCCCCTTCGACACGAACAATCCGCAGTTCGGCAGTGACACGGACACCGACAACAGCCTGCGCGCACCAGGCAAGGCCGTCGTCGGTGCCGCGATCGGCGCGAGCGTCATCGGCTATACGCTCGGGCCGCGCTATGCGCGGCGTGCCGCCTACAACGTGACCGCCGGCGACGTGAGCGTGGCGTTCGCTGGCGCGCTGCTTGGTGGTGTGGGCGCGTCGTCGCTGATCAGCGACGGTGGAAACGATACACGCAGGTACGGCGTAGCCACGGCCGGCGTTCTCGCCGGTGCGTTTCTCGCCGATCGCGGACTCGTGCGCAAGGCCGACCGCACGAGTGCCGACGGCACGCTCGCGCAACTCGGCGCGCTCGCCGGTGCGTTGATGGGCGGCGGCATCGCCGTGGTCGCCGAAACCGGGGCTCGGGGCGCCCTTGCCTTGGGGAGCGTCGGCGGCATACTCGGTCTGTTGGCGGCCGACGCCATCATCAAGCCGGTCCGCGACGCCGGACCCCTACGCGGTATCACGCAGAGTTCTGCCCGTAAGCTTGATGAACGGGTGTTCGTGTCGCTCGGGCCGGTGACGTCGGTGCGCGTGACGTTCTAAGTTGCGCGCAACAGCAACGGCAACAGCAACGGCAACGGCGACAGCCAGAACACGGATGACATCGATCGACGGAAACCGCACGGGATAAGATGAACAGCGAAGCGCTGTTCATCTTATCCCGTGCCTGTTCCGTGTGATCCGTGCTATCCGTGTTCTGGCTGTTGTTATTTGAAACGAAGCAGAAGCTCGGGATAGGAATCTCAATCGGAGTGCGCGAGAAACGTTCAAGGCTCAGACCTCCGGTGACGTCGGCCTTCAGCAGCTTCACGACGACGTCGCGCTTCAGCCCCGCTTCGTGCACCACGAACACCGGCGACATGCCCCGCCGCCGAGTTCGCGCCAGAGCAAATAGCGGTCACCGATGGCGGCTTGCCACGCCGCGAGGTTCGACGCGCTCACCGATTCGTCAGCATAGAGTGTCCTTTGGCCTCGAGCAGGCGTTCATCGGCGGCGACCAGCGTCAACTCATACACACACGCACTGGCGGCGATGAATTGATCGGCCGAATCCTGATGTGCCGATTCGAGGCGGCGGCTCATCAACACGACCTCGAATGTCAGTGGGGCTTCGCGCCGCGGCAGCGCGGCGAGCAACTCGCCGACCCACGCCTGCACATCGGAGGTCACGACGACGCGACCGCGCTCGGCCAGCATCGCCGCCTCCCAGACACTGATTGGCGACAACCACAGTTCGTTCTCCGGCGACTGCAGCGCATCGCGGACGAGCGCCGTAACGCGCTCGGGTTCGTGCAGGGCCCAGAGCCAGATGTGCGTATCGAGCCGCAGCTTCACGTGCGCCACGCATGCCAATGGTCGGTGGCAACCGGCGCGACGAGGTCGCCAACGATCGTGGCCGACTCGCGCATGGAGCCAAGCCACGCCGGTCCAGCCGACGCGTCCGACGGTGGATTGATCACGGCGATCGGTACACCGCGCCGCGTGATCAGCACCGATGCCTCGGTCCGGCGCACACGCTCGAGGACGGCGAGGCAGGTGGCCCTGAACTCCGAGATGGCGATCGATGCAGGCGGTTTATGCATTTTGCACCGTAGTATGGTCATAGACTGTAGTCCAATGCACCAGAGCGGGCAGCGACTCGTGCCCTGCGTCCCAGGAGGACTGCGGGTTCCCGTGCCGCACGACAGGAGAATCGCAAAACGGCAATACCGACACATCGTCCAGTCCGTTTGTCCCTGGAATCAGAAGCTCTCGCAGGAGTTGGCAGACGGATTTCCGTCTGTGGCGCCGCAGTTCATTGCGGGTAAGGACGCGGTGACGCTGGCGACGGACCTCCTGACGCTGGCTCAGGAAACATTCCGTGCGGTGTTGCGGAAGTCGCCGATGAAGCGCGCCAATTTCAGGATAGGAAATTCAATCGGGCTCGGTCGAGTATCCGGTGTACGTACGGCGCGATCGCGTACCCCGCGAGGGCCGGCCGGCGCGCGGCGGCCTGATCTCCGACCGCCGCCGCGCCGCGGGGGCCGCCTGAACGGCGTTTTCCGTCGGCGCCCGGTCGCCGCGGGGGGCCGATCGGACGCCACGGTGGGACAGACGCGCTCGCCGAACGTCCCCGCACGTGGGAAGGGCGCGGGGTGAGGCTTGGCCTGAGTTTCTCACCTGGTATTGCATGACGGCCGTTCCAGATGAATAAGCTGTTTGTCGAGAACGCCTTGCACTTCACGCCGCGACGGCTGTTATGTCTACAGACGTGTACGTCCGAGTCGTTGCGCTTTCAAAAGGCCCACGGCCGGGATGTGCTGGCCCGTTTCGATGGCGGCACGCTAACCTCCGATGCCGGGGCGCTGCTGCTGCGCGAGGTCGAGCGCGCGACCGGCATTCTGCGGCAGTTCACGCGTGCTTCACCGATCATCGCGACGCGGCACGCGTCGAGCATCCCGTGACGTCGCTCGTGCGCTACTGCTATCTGCCGCTGTACATCTTTGCGGGCGAGCTTCTGTTGTGCGCGCGCCTGCGCCCGGCGAATGGCGATGCCAGTGCGGGCGCCACCGACGAAGTCGCGCGCATCGTCGCGCAACTGGGCGCGGTGTGGCCGCTCGCGCGCATCATCGTGCGCGCCGATTCGGGCTTCTGCCGCGACGCGCTACTCACCTGGTGTGAGACGCACGCGGTGGACGACTCAGCCGCCGGGATGCTCACGTGGTCGCACGCGGGGTTCCACGTGCACACGGCCGTGTGGGTGCCAGAGGATGACCGCGTCTTCGCGGCCCGGCTCGCGCGATACGGCGCCCGGAATCCCGCCGCCATGGAGCGACTCCTGTACGACCGGCCGACGGAGGCGGTAACCGATCGCTCCGACACGTCCAACGGCGCAACGGCGGGCACCGAGACCGTGAACCCGCTCGAGGTCCTGGCCCGGGTCGTGGTGCACATTTCGGACAAAGGCCACGTGACCACGCGGTACGATGGCTGGTACGCCAACCGCCCGCGCCGTATCCCGGTACGGACTGGCGCCGGGCGAGGCCACCCGCCGTTGGGCGAGCCTGCTCCAGCAGCTCGTCGAGGGCGATCCTCTCGCGCGCCCGGCGGCCCTCGCGGGGTCGGCGATCGCGCCGTACGTTCGCCGGATATTCGACCGACCCGGACTGAATTTCCTATCCTGCATATTGCGTCTGCGGTGCTTACGGGACGACGCAAGGTGATCAACGCCCGCTGATCACCTTGCGTCGTTCGGTAAGCTCCGTTTCCAGGCGCCCGCACACCAGATCGCACAGCCTCAGCACGTCCTTGTCGGCGAGCGCGTACCGCACGTAAATGCCGTTGCGCTCGCGCCCGACGAGGCCATTGGCGAACAGGATGGCCAGGTGACGCGAGACATTCGCCTGTCCCATGCCGGTTGCCTCGACCAGCTCATTTACCGTGCTCGAGCCGGAACGCAGCTCCTGCAAGAGACGCAGTCGCGCCTTGTCACTCAGGGCCTTGAAGCGCTCCGCCACCAGATCGAGCAACTCCGGACCCATTCGTCTTCCGGCCATCCCGCCTCCTGTGTATCAACACATACGTATCTTTAAATATACACGAAAAGAGCGGCCGACGCAGGCGTCTTCGGTGCGTCAGATCTCCTTGCCGACAATGAGGCTCGCGCGTCCCGAAACCAGACGCTCGGCCGACCCGATGAACTCCGGCGCGACAGAACGGTAAAAGGGAAAAGAATGCCGTAGCCGGACTTTCCCTGACGTGGTCATGGGGCACAGCTTTCAGGAGTCCGTTTCCCCCATCCCTACCGATGATGCGTCGTATCTCCGTTCGTTCGGTTGTCGCGGGCGCGCTCGTGGCCCCCATCGCTCTGTCATCACTGCCCGCGCAGTCGCGCACGCTCACGGCCGCCGACTATGCGCGCGCCGAGAAGTTCCTGGGGTTCAACGCCGCGCCGCTCGTCAGCGGCATTGGCGTCAGCCCGACCTGGCTCCCCGACGGTCGCTTCACCTATCGCGTCCGTCAGGCCGACGGCACATCACCGCTGATGGTGGTGAATCCGACGACCGGCGCGACCACGAACTGCGCAACGACTCCCTCTGCCTGTCCGGCCGCCAGCGCCGGTGCCCCGCGCGCGGCCGGCCGTGGGCAGCAAAGCGGACGGCCTCCCGAAACGCTGTCACCCGACGGCACCAAGGCGGTGTTCATCCGCGACTGGAACCTGTGGGTACGTGACGTGGTCACCAACGCCGAAACGCCGATCACGCGCGACGGGGTGGAGAACTTCGGCTATGCTACGGACAACGCCGGGTGGACGCACTCCGATCGCGCAATAGTGCTCTGGTCGCCCGACTCGAAAAAGCTCGCCACCTTCCAGCAGGACCAGCGCCTGGTCGGAAACATGTACCTCGTGCGCACCAAGGTCGGTCACCCCGAGCTGCTCGCCTGGAAATATCCGCTGCCCGGTGACAGCATCGTGTCGATGATTCAGCGCGTCGTGGTGGACCTCTCGGGCAGCACGCCGCAGGTGGTGCGCTTCAGGATGCCGGCCGACGAGCATCGCTCTTCGGCGTGCGATGATATCTCCTGCTCCGGCGGCGAGCTGTCGGATGCGCAATGGTTTGCCGACGGATCGAAGCTCGCCTTTCTCTCCAACTCGCGCGATCACAAGATCGCCATCTTACGGGTCGCCGACACGCGCTCAGGCGAGATCCGCGATGTCCTGCGCGAAGAAGTCGCGACGCAGTTCGAATCCGGCGAGAATTGGCGCATTCTGCCGGCCAGCAACGAGGTGCTCTGGTTCTCGGCTCGCGATGACTGGGGACAGCTCTACCTGTACGACCTGAGCACCGGCGCGCTCAAGTCGCAGGTCACCAGCGGCGTCGGCAACGTGATCTCGGTGCTGCACATCGATGAGAAGAGTCGCATGCTGTGGTTCACGGCCACCGGCAAGGAGGCCGGACGCGATCCGTATTTCCGGCATCTGTACCGGATTGGTCTCACCGGCCGCGGGCTCACGCTCCTCTCCCCGGAAGACGGTGATCATGCGGTATCGCTGTCGCCGAACGGCACGGTGTTCGTGGACAGTTGGTCGCGTCCCGACGAACCGCAGACGGCCGTGTTGCGCAACGCGCAGAGCGGGAAGCTCATCGCCACGCTCGAACGCGGCGACATCTCCCGGCTACTCGCCACAGGCTGGAAGCCGCCTACGCGAATCACCGTGAAGGCGCGCGACGGCAAGACCGATCTGCACGGCTTGATGTTCACACCGACCACCCTCGATTCCACCCGCCGATACCCGATCGTCAATTACGTCTATCCGGGGCCACAGACGGGAAGTGTCGGCAGCCGCCAGTTCAGCCCGGCCCGCCTTGATCATCAGGCGCTGGCGGAGTTGGGCTTCGTCGTGGTCGCCATCGACGGCATGGGCACGCCGTTCCGTTCACGCAGCTTTGCGGATGCGTATTACGGACGCTTGGGCGACAACACGCTCCCCGATCAGGTAAGCGGCATGAAGGAGCTGGCGCAGCGCTATCGTTTCATCGACCTCGATCGCGCCGGCGTATGGGGACACTCCGGCGGCGGATTTGCCACCGCCGGGGCGATGTTCCGCTATCCCGATTTCTTCAAGGTGGGGATCGCAGAATCGGGCAACCATGATAATCGCAACTACGAAGACGACTGGGGCGAGCGGTATCATGGCTTGCTCACACGGAAAGGCACCACCGACAACTATGACGCGGAAGCCAACCAGGCACTCGCCCGGAATCTGCAAGGAAAGCTTTTGCTTGCGCACGGCACCCTTGACGACAATGTGCCGCCGGAGAACACCCTGCTCGTCGTGGACGCGCTGATCAAAGCCGGCAAGGATTTCGACTTGCTGATGATTCCCAATGCGTTGCATGGCTACGGCGCCGCCTCGAACTACATGATGCGCCGTCGTTGGGACTACTTTGTGCGGCATCTCATGGGAGCCACGCCGCCCAAGGAGTACGTGATCGGCCCGAAATCGGATTAATTTTCCTCCATGGATCGTTTCTTTCTCATAATCGGCGCCGTGTCGGCGAGCATTGGGGTCGCGACCGGCGCCTTCGGAGCCCACGCGCTACGCGCGCGGCTCGATCCGCGTCAGCTTGAAGTGTGGGATACGGCCTCGCGATACCAGCTCTACCACGCGCTGGCGCTGATCGCCGCCGCGTGGGTCGTGTCGCGCTGGCCGGGCTCGCTCGCCAATGCGAGCGGCTGGCTCTTTCTGGCCGGTACCCTGCTCTTCTCCGGCTCGCTATACGCGCTAACCCTCAGTGGCGTGCGGGCGCTCGGCGCGATTACCCCGATCGGTGGCGTCTGCTTTATTGCGGGGTGGTTGTGTTTGGCGTTGGCTGCGGTGCGATCGACCTGACCGTCGTCCTCGATACGCCCATATGATGAGCAGGGCGCTGTTTGCAAACTGGCCGTGGTTCGGGGATTGCGTACTCGACCGGTATGTCCTGTCCACCTTCATGCTGGTTCCGACCAAATCTTCGCGCGTTACTACGGACCGTCTCGTCGACCGTCGTGTTGTTTTCCCCCTTGGTGGCGTCTGCTCAGCGGGATCGTGAGCAGACGGAACGGATAGAGGTTCGCGAACTCAAGTTTCGGGGCGTTCGGTCGGTGAATGGCAACGAGCTCAAGAGCAGCTTGGCTACCCAGGCGAGCTCGTGCCGGAGCTTGCTGCTTCGGCCCTTCTGTCTTCTCTCCAAGTCGCGCTACGTATTCGAGCGGCGGTATCTCGACCGTGAAGAGTTCGAGCGCGATGTGTTGCGCACGCTCGTGTTCTACTTCAAGCGCGGCTATCGGGACGCCGAGGTGGACACGAGCATCACCGCAGTTGGAGATAACGCGGTTCGCGTCGCGTTCACCGTGCGGGAGGGGCCACCGACTCTGCTCACCGCATCGGCGATCGACGATAGCGCGCGGGTCGTCCCGCCGCTCGACAGCGCCCGCCAATTGCGCCCCCGCGCGGGCGATCCGCTCAACCTGCTCGCCGTCGACTCTACCGTGATCCGGTTACGGGAACTGCTCTGGGAGCGTGGCTACGCCGACGCCGACATCCGCGCTGCGACCACAGTCGACTCTGCTGCGAACACCGGTACGCTCCGGATCGCGGTGAACCCGCGCAGCAAGATCACAATCGGACCCATCGTCGTGGAGGGCGAAGAGCGTATAGCCGAAGCGACCATTCGCCACTCCCTGCGTGTGGCACCGGGCGATGTCTTCCGCCTCTCGGCCATCGGCGGCAGCCAGCGCGCCTTGTATGAATCCGCGCTCTTCCGTAGCGCACGGATCGACACGATGCCACGCCCGAATGGCCACGCGGACACGGTCATGGGACTGGTGGTTCGCGTAAGCGAAGCACCCCAGCGCGAGGCGCGTACGAGCGTCGGCTTTACCACCGCCGACTTTGTTCAGGCGGAAGCACGCTTCACGCACAATTATCTCTTCAACGGTCCACGACGCTTCGAGCTCTCGCTGGCCGTCGGCAACCTGCTCGCGCAACAGCTCACAAAAAGCGCATTTTTTGTGGACTTCGCAAACATCGCGCGCGACAACACGCTCGGACGATTTTTCACGCCCACCTATCAGGCGAGTGCGGACCTTCGACAGCGCTGGTTCCGCTCGCCCCGCAATACCCTCGGCACCGGGATCTTCACGCATCGGCGCAGCTCCCCCGGTGTGTTCGTCGACCGCGGCGTTGGCGCAAGTGCGATCTTGACGCGCGAGCTCGCAAGGCGCACGCCACTTTCCGCCGTGTATCGGTTTGAGGTGAGCGGGGTGGAGGCGGGCGACGTGTATTTCTGCGTGAATTTCGGTGTATGCGACGGACTCACCATCTCGGCCCTGCGCGACGGACAACGCGTCTCGCCGCTGGCAGCGACGATCTCGTACAATCGCACCAACGCCCCGTTCTCTCCGACGTCGGGCATTCGCGCCAGCGCCGAGGCAGAACACGCCTCGGGTTTCACGGCCTCGGACTTTCGCTATAACCGTGCGGTGGCGGAGATCGCGGGATTCTACCCACTGCGATTCCGTCGCGCCGTAGCCGCCGCCCGCATCAAGGCCGGGTGGGTGCGGCCGCTGGCCAGCACCGCTGACGCGGTCGGCATTGTCAACGTCGGCAACGATCTCACCACTGCGCAAATTCTGCATCCACGCAAGCGCTTCTATGCCGGTGGCTCGCAGAGCGTGCGTGGCTTCGGCGAAAACCAGCTCGGTCCGCGCGTCCTCACCATCGATCCGGATGTGCTTCGCGGGCGAACCGTCACCGACGACGTGGTCTCGTACGTCTGCGCACCGAGCGTACCGATCATGGAGTGCAGCGTGAACGCACCGCATCTGCAGGACCGGGACTTTCAGGTACGGCCACTGGGGGGCACCACTTTGCTGGAGGGAAGCGTCGAACTGCGTATTCCAATACGGCGCGCGGTGGTAGGCGCCGTGTTTGTCGACGGGGCAATCCTTGGGGAAGCATCACTCGGTTCGATTACCACCGGCACGGCGGCCATCACCCCTGGCTTCGGTGTTCGATATGAATCCCCTGTGGGTCCCATTCGTGTCGACCTCGGCGTACGCCCGACGCTGCGCCGCGCGATTCCCGTCATTACGCAAATCAGCGACAGTACCGGGCAACGGTCGCTCGTCAGGCTTGGCGCCATGACCGAATGCGCCGATGGCGCGAGCGGCTGCCGAACCTTCCCCGATCCTGAAGAGCAACAGAGCACGGTTCGACGCATCCTGCGTCGGCTCACCTTGCACCTCAGCATTGGTCAGGCTTTCTGATGGCGACTGCAGCCTCACGCGGCTGGTCGCGCGTCGGAAAAGTCCTGCTGGGTGCCGTGGCCGTCGTCGTCGTGCTGGCCGCCGTGGCGATATTCACCGTCTCCAATACTGATTGGGGGCGCCACCAACTGCGCACGCGCGTCGTCGCCGTACTCGACGAAGCCGCGAATGGCACGGTGCGTATCGGTCGGATCAGCGGCAACCTGCTCAGCGGACTCACCCTGCACGACGTGGCCATCACCGACAGCGCCGGTGCGCCCTTTTTCGCCGCGCGTCTTGTCCGCGCCAGTTACGGACTGCGCGCGCTGATCGGCAAACGCATCGCACTCAGCGATGTCCGGTTGATCGAGCCCGTGGTGGTGCTCAATCGCTATGCCGACGGTCGCTGGAACTATGAACGCATTTTCCCGAGTGATACAACCCAGCCGTCCGGCACGAGCGGCGGCTTTGCGGACTGGATCGTGCTCGAGGATGTGTATCTCGCCGATGGAACACTCGTGGTGCGCACACCATGGCGTCCGGACACCACGCTGCGCGGGGTGCAACGCGACAGTGCCGTCGCGAGCGCGTTGGCCGGCACAGGGATCACGGTCGTCGTGCGCACCGGCGGCGGCGCGGGGGCGCTTCAGCAGGTGCAGGAGTTTCGGGAGATTACCGCGCGACTGCCGCTCGTCCGCGTCGCGCACCCGGATTTCCCTGCGCGATTGATCCGCGCCGACAGTCTGCGGATGCAGGCGTTCGCCTTCGCGCCGCCGGCGGCGGCGGTGCGCCAACTAAGCGGGAGCTTCGAGCTCGACGGTGATTCACTGTGGTTTTCGCAGATCGCACTGCAACTCCCCGACTCACGCGCACAGCTCTCCGGAAAATATGATTTTGCCAGCGGCGACCTCGTGATGAGCATGGCCGCACGCCCGGTCGCGCTGCGCGATGTGCGCTTTCTGTATCCGCCGCTGCCGGACAGCGGTACCGCGCGCTTCGACCTTGCGCTCGACTGGACAGGCACGTCACAGCGCTACGTGGTGCGCGACCTGGATCTGCGCATAAGCGGCGGCCATGTGCAAGGCGATCTGGGGCTATCGCTTGGCGACACCCTGTTTCTGCACGACACGTCACTGGAGTTCGATCAACTCTCCACGGGGCTCATCGAGCAGTTGGTGGCGGGACTCGACTTGCCGCGCCAGGGCCTGCTCTCCGGTCAGATCGTCGCCGAGGGACCGCTCGCCGCCATGCAGATCAACGGTGATGTCACGTTTGATGATGAACGCTCCGGACGCAGCCGTTTGCTTGCTGTGGGCGAGGTGGGCACGTCGGACGGCGTCTTCCGTGCGCGCGACCTCCGAGTTCGCGTCTCGCCGATGCAGATGGATCTGGCGCGCATCGCCGTGCCCGCGTGGCCACTGGGCGGGGTGGTGAATGGCAGCACGACGCTCAACGGACGCACCGATCAGACGCTTCGCGCCAGTGGGCTGACGCTGACGCACACCGATGGTGCGGAACGGTCGGTTCTCGCCGGCAGCGGCGCTATCCAGACCGCCAATGCCTCAGGAGGGACCCCGACAGTGCTCGAGGCACGGCTCACGGCCCGTCCACTGTCGCTCTTGAGTGTCGGGCGCTTCGCTCCGGCGGCCGGACTTCGGGGCAACGTATCCGGCCCGATCACGGTCATCGGCCCGCTTTCCGACCTGCTTGTCAACAGCACGCTGCGCACCTCCGACGGTGGAACGCTGAGCGCACAGGGGCGTCTGGATGTCGCAAGCCCGGAGATCGGATACGCGCTCGACATTGCCACACAGCTGTTCAACGCCAACGAGCTCGTGGCCAGCGCTCCGGTGACGTCGGTGAGCGCCGACATCGAAGCGCGCGGCCGCGGCTTCGATCCGGAAACGATGCGCGGCGAGTATGCGGCGTTTTTGGTCACATCGAGCGTCGACACGTTTGCGCTGGACTCTTCGCTGATTCGACTGCATGTAGGCGGTGGTCTGGCGACGCTCGATACGCTGAGCGTGCGTGCGCCTGGCGCGGCGGTCGATGCGACCGGCACGTTCGGACTGGGGCGGCAAGCGCAGGGTCGGCTGTCCTATCGCGCTCAGGTGGATTCGCTGTCGAAGCTGGCGCGGTACTTCCCGCGGGATACTGGCATGGTGGTGCCGCGACCGCTCACCACGGCGGAGCGATTGGCGCGAGCGCGCGCCGACTCGGCGCGCATCGGGCGGCAACGCGCCGTGGCGCGCGCCGCAGGGGTGGAGCTGCCGGCCCAGCCGCTGCAGATCGACACCGTGCCGCCAATCCGGAAGGATGCGCTGGCAGGCTCACTGCTGGCACGCGGAGAGATCGTTGGGGGGCTGTCCGGATTCGACCTGCGCGGCACACTCGCCGCTGACAACCTCCTCGCACTCGGCAACAGCCTCGCGCGGGCGCGGGCGGAGTACACGTGGACGCGCGCGCTGACCGACTCGGGGCGCATTGCGGTGAACCTGTCGGCGGATTCACTGCTGGCCGCGGGCTTCGCGCTCGATAGCGTGAACGCGAAGCTGAGCTACCTGGCGCCCGGCGGAACCGCGCAGGTCGCGGTCTTCCAGACGTCGTCGCGTGATTACGCGGTAGGCGCAGATTATGCGATCTATCCAGATCGCCGAGAGCTGCGCTTCAATGACCTGCGCTTACGCTTTGATACCACGCGTTGGGTGGCGACAAACGCTGGTGCTATTCGCTGGGGGCAACCCGGCATTGAAGTCGACAGCGTGGACTTACGCAACAGCAGCGGCGGTCGCGTATTCGCCGATGGGCGCGTGCCGTCACAGGGGCTCGCCGACCTGCGGTTGATCGTCCGGAACTTCCAGGTGGCTGACCTCATGGGACTGCTGCAGAGCGACCTCGAGGCCAGCGGACTCATCTCGCTGAATACCCGCATCGAAGGGTCGAGTCGAGCGCCAAGGATCGAGGGTCAGCTCGGTATCGCGGAGGCCACGTACGGCGGCGTCGTTGTTCCGGAATTGCAGAGCTCATTCCGTTACGCCGACCAGCGGCTGACGACGGATGCACAACTCCGCGACCCTCGGCTCAGCAACGGTGCGGGGCGCACATTGGCCGAGGCCACTGCGCGGTTGCCACTCAATCTTGCGTTCAGCGATGTCACCGGGTCCCGTGTACTCGATGCACCGGCATCCGGTGCCCTGCGTGCTGACAGCCTGCCGCTCGATCTCCTGTCACGCTTCACCGACGTCGTGGCGAATATGCGCGGATCTGCGGCGGGCCAGGCGACGTTGGCGGGTCCACTACGTGATCCCACCGTGGTTGGCACTCTCGCGATTGCGGATGCCCGCACCGATGTAGTGCCGCTCGGTGTGTCCATGGAGCGGATCAACGGCTACGTGCGATTTACGGGTGATTCGGTGATTGTCGACTCACTCACGGCCTTCAGCCGCGGACGCATCAGCCTTGCCGGCGGCGTGGCGATCCGCGATCTGGCGGCGCCCTCGTTCGACCTGCGGCTCCGAGCCGACAATGCGCGCGTGCTGAACAACGATCAAGGGCGGGCGAGCGCCAATGCCGACATCACGATCGTCGGCCCGTACACGAATTTGCAGGTGGATGGGCAGGTGCGCATCCGCGAAGGAGTCTTCTACATCCCCAAGCCGGACAACCGGCAGGTCATCAACGCCGGTGATCCTGCCGTCTTCGCGGTGATCGACACCGCGAGTGCGGTCGCGCGCGAACTGCTTCCGGATCGATCGGCGCTGTTGGACAATCTTCGCATGAATATCGGCCTCGACGTCGATCGCGACACGTGGGTACGATCGCAGGAAGCGAACATCGAGATCTACAGCGACGGAACGCTGCGCATCAGCGTGGATCGTCGACGACAGGCCCTTTCGCTTGACGGCGTGGTGAACACCGATCGCGGCGAATACGAATTCCTCAGCAAGCGATTTCGGGTGAAGCAGGGAGTGGTGCGCTTCATCGGCACGCAGGAGCTGAATCCGCTGTTGCAGATCACCGGAGAGTATCAGGTGCAACAGGCCGCGCAGCAGTCGCTCAATATCCGCATTGTGATTGGCGGTACGTTGATGTCGCCGCGGCTCACGCTCGAGAGCGATGCGCAGCCACCGATCTCCCAGAGCGACCTGCTCAGCTATCTCGCCTTCGGTAATGAATCCGGATCCTTGCTGCAGTTCGGCGGTTCCAGTCTTTCCGGAGGAACGGCCGGCGGCGGACTCGTCGGCACCAGCGCCGCGCTGGCCACACGTCAGCTCACCGGTGTCGCCCTCGGCGTGGCCGTCAACGAACTCGAAGGTCAGGCCGCGCGGTCACTCGGTGCAGATGTCCTCAACATCACGCCGGCCAGCCTTCCGCCGGAACTGGCGAGCGGCAACTTCGGTGCACTCACCACGTTCTTCAAAGGCACGCAGCTCGAATTCGGGAAATACCTCAACACGAGCACATTCGTGGGCCTGCAGCTGCAGCCGACCACGATACCCGGCTTCCGGGTAGAGCACCGCTTCGGTCGCACGCGGGGGCTGAGCTTGGAATCAACTTTCCAGCCGCGCTTCTTTCTCCCCGAGCCCTCGCTCTCCGAACAGGAGATCACCAAGGCCAACGCGTTCGGCATGTTTTTGGTTCGGCACTGGCGATTCTGATCTGCTGCGCCCGCTCGCTATTGCGAAGCTGAGCGCAGTGGCACTGATGGTGCAACACTTCGTATGATACGTCCGCAGAGGAGCAACGGATGCGACTTGACGAAATCGAAGTGCGCGTGGAACGACATGACGAAGAGCTCACGGGTATGACGTCGGCGCGTGATGGAGGCGAGGACGCCTCGCTGGGCGAACTGCTGAAACGACTCACCAACGACACGACTGCGCTGGTCCGGCAGGAAGTGGCGCTCGCGAAAGCCGAGATGAAGGAGACCGGCACACGGCTTGGCAAAGATGCCGCCAAGGTCGGCGTGGCGGCTGCGCTCGCGTTCATGGGCGGGTTGGCGCTCACGGCGTTTGTCGTCATCGGGCTCGGCAACCTGCTCGGAGGCCGGTACTGGCTATCGGCACTGCTCGTCGGCTTGGTGGCATTCGGCGTCGGCTACGCGATGGTGAAGAGCGCCATGAACGACATCAGCGAGCGCGGCATCGCACCCAGGCAAACGCTCGACACGCTGCGCGAAGACAAGCAATGGGCCAGGCAACGGGCGCGCGAGCTGAAGCATGATCTGACCACCAACCCGCGCGACAACTCGACACCATCTCCCAGACTGTGAAGGAGGATGCTATGCAGGAGCAGGAGCAGAACGTCGGCACTGGCAATCAGCGCACGACGATAGGAACCACGGCGCGTCAGGTGGCGTCGCTGGCACAGGACAAGGCGGGCGAACAGGTCCGTTCAGGGATCGACGCAGGGAAGACGCGAGCAGCGAGTGCGTTGCACGGTGTCGCAGAATCGCTGCTCAACGGCAGCGCCGACCAGCAGGACGGACTGGGCCAATACATCCGGCAGGCAGGGGAGCGCGTACAACGTGCGGCGGATTTCCTCGATACCACCGACGCTCGTGAACTCTCGCGTCGCACGGAGGAATATGCCCGCCGACAGCCGGCAATATTTCTCGGTGGTGCCTTCGCTCTGGGTCTCATCGCCGCTCGGTTCTTCAAGAGCTCACATCGCCGCGACGGCGACGCGCAGGAGAGCGATGGTCTGCGGCGACCGCGCCACCGCGGCACCACGGCCGACTTCCAGTCACGGCACGACCGTGAGCGCAGCATCGACGCGTATCACGAACCGACCATCGCGGACACCGGGTTCGCGAGCGGGGGGATGCAGCCATGACATCGGGGCTGCAATGGCC
>JBBSCJ010000044.1:0-15037 GCA_038250435.1 Gemmatimonadales bacterium
CCCGGTGCCCCGCACGGGCCGGGGGGGTTTGGGGCCCGGCCCCACCCCCCCCGACTGGCTGCAGACCGTCAGGACTGCCGCTCACCGCAGCCGTCACTCCGTGGGCGGCTTCTTGGTGGTGACACCGGCGGGCGAACTCGTCGGACCAACAGGCCTCGGCGCGGCGACCTTGGGTGCAGACAGACGCATCTTGCTGATCACGCGGTCGGTAATATCGAGGTTCTTGTCTGCCGACACGATGAACGCGCCCTGCGATGCGTCGAAGATGAAGGAATAGCCGCCCTCCATGCGCACATCATCGATCACTTTGCGGAGGCCGTCCATGATCGGCTGCATCAGCTCCGCTTCACGCTGCTGCGCCTGATCGTTCAGCTTCTGCACACGCTCCTGAAACTCGGCCTGTGTTTCACGCAGTCCCTTTTGACGTGTTTCCTTTGCCGCCGGCGACAGTGACACCTCTTCCTTTACCAACGATTCGTTCAACGCGGTGAGCGAATCGGATAACTTCTTCACCTGCGCCCGTATGCCCGTCATATCCTTTTCGAACTGCGCCTCGGCATCGGCGCGGCCGGGAGCGGACTGGAGGATAGCCGCCGAGTTCACGTAGGCGAACTTCTGTGCCGCCTGCGCGGACGACAGCGCCGGTACCCCGATGAGCAACGCGCACGCACCAACGAACGAAGAAAGACGCATGGATGAATCCTGTGTTAAAAGAGCTGACCAAGCCGGAAATGGAACTGCCACTGCGGATCAGGACTGATCTGGCCCGTCGTCGGATCCAGCGAGGTCCTGTCAAAGCCGTACGCCAGGTCGAGGCCGAGCGGCCCCAGCGGCGTGACGGTAGATACTCCGATTCCCGCAGAACGGAAGAGGCGGGTCGGATTGATCTGACGAGCGGATGACCAGTTATTACCCGCGTCCGAGAAGACGTTCAAATAAAACATCTGATTGACACGGACGCCGATCTCGCCGGTGATCGTGAGGAAGGCGTTGCCGAACGACTCAGGGTCGGAACGGAACTGATCGGTATTCGGGTTGAAGCCGTTGGGCGTGATCGAGAATTCCGGATATCCGCGCAGCTGCTGGCCGAACTGAACGCCGCCAACCGAGAACTGCTGCTGGAAGAAAAATGGTCCGGAATTACCGAAGAGCGCGCCTGACCGGGCGGTAAGCCCCATCGTGAACTTTACGGGTTGCGAACCGGGGTTCGTGCCGCCCAACTGCCCCAAAAGCGAATAGGCACGCAATTCGGTGGTCACGCGCTGGAAGTTCACCGAGCCACCCAACAGACCGCCGCTGAAGTCCGTCGTGAGTGAGCGAAGTGAGCCGCCCGTGGCAAACGGCAGGTCGATACGGTTATCGTAAGTGTATTCGAGTCCGATATTGGAGCGGAAGCAGTTGCGGGTACAGCCGCTCTGCACCTGTGATTGGAGAAACGTGGCTGTTTCACCGTTGTACGACGCGGCGACGCTAGAGAACAGTGACCGCGGAACCGGTAAGCCAAGACGAAACTGGGCGCCGGTCCGGACGTTCTGTCCCAAATTACCGATCTGAATACGCGATTGGGAGCGAAAGGCGGTCACCGTGCTGGAGACCCGCGACCCGCGAAGCGCGGGATCCGAGAAGGTGGCCGTGAAATCGTTGAAGAAGCGGCCAAACTGCCAGTTCAGCTGTCCGCGCTTGCACAGTCCAAACAGATTGGGCTGCTCGAGGCCGATGAAGCCGCCAAAGCCGACGCCGCCCTGTCCCGCCGAGGCGCCGAAATTAACGCTGCCGGTGCGCTTCTCCTTTACCCGGAACACGATGTCCACATCGCCCTGATCATTGATCGGCCGATAATCCGGGAAAGGCACCGGCGATTCAAAGAAATTCATGTTGCTGATGCTCTGAAAGCTGCGGATCAGCGTCTGCTGGTTGAACACGCCGCCGGGCACCAGGAAGATCTGGCGACGGATGCAATCGTCCACCGTAAAGTCGTTTCCGAGGATCTCGATACGGTTCACGATGGCCGGATTCTTCTCGTCGATCTCCCAACGCAGGTTCACCGTGGGAATCGAATCCGGACCCTCGAATCGCCGCTCCACCACCGGGCGGATGGTCGCGTAGAGGTAGCCGTTGTTCCGATACTCGCCATTTACCTTTTCGATGGCCTCGTCCCACCTGGCTTGGTCGAAAACCCCATCCGGCGCTTCCGCGTTGCGGGAAATCAGTCCTTTCACGCGCTGCGTCAGCGTGGGATCATTTTTCTCGAACGGGAAAAGCCGCTTGAGATCCTCCGTAGGGAACCGACGATTGCCGGCAATCTCGAAGGTGCCGATACGATAACGCGGCCCCTCCTCCACGGAGATCTGTACGAGACCTTTCCCCTTCTCCCGGTCGACAATCAGCGTGTCAGTCGTGATTCGCATGTCCACGAAGCCAAGGCGTGAAAAGAGCTCCGGGATACGCTCACCAACATCGCCGACGTACTTGTCTTCGTCGAACTCTCCCTTGCGGAACCACCAGAATCCTTCGGGCTTCGTTTTCATCACTCTGACGACCTGCTCTTCCGTCACGCGCGTGTTCCCCACGACATCGATGCCGGAGATCGCCAGACGGCGCCCTTCGTCGACCGTGTATCGGAGTGCAATACGTCCATCCGGCATCACCGTGGAATCGACCGTGACGCGCGAGAGGTAATAGCCGGACTTCTGATAGGTGGAATCGATGCGCGCGCGCGCCCGGGCCACCTGCAGCGGATCCAACGGCCGGCCGATGAGCAGGTCAACCTTGTCGCGAATGGACCGCTCGGAAAGCGCTCTGGGACCCACTACCGTGATGTCACCGAGCAGCTGGCGCTCACGCACCCTGATGACGGTCAGCGTCCGTCCGGGTATACCGTCGACATCACACTGCAACAACACATCGTCGAACTCGTTCAATGCATAGAGCGCCTTGAGGGCCCGCTGAATCGTCGGAAAGTTCAGCGGAGATCCCGCGATGAGTGCCGCTTCGGAACGGATGCGCGCTTCTGCGACCCGGACATTGCCGCGCACGGCGATGGAATCCGGATTCGCACATCGTCCGGAGACGTCTTGCGCCGCCGCCGCGCGAGGGGCGGCTGCCAGCGCCGCGAAGGCAACGCACGCCGACAGCCGGGCGGCCATTCTCTTGAGAACGCTCGTCAACATGATTTCGGAATGTACATCGATTTGCCCAGCAGCCGAACCCGCTCGGGGTCCGGCTGCTGGAACCGCGGCCTCACGCCTGCGGTGTGGGAGAGAGAACCCGAAACTCCAGTTTTTCCTTTTCTGTCGTGGATACCGCCACTTCGATCTCATCGCCCTTGGAGAACTCCGCCAGCAGAATCTTTTCGGACAGCGGATCTTCGATGTATCGCTGGATGGCCCGCTTAAGCGGACGCGCGCCGAAATGCTCGTCGTATCCGTGATCCACCAGGAATTCGGTGGCCGCATCAGTGAGTTTGATCGTGATCTCTTCTTCAGCCAGACGTTTCTGTACATCGGCGAAAAGAATCGAGACGATCTTTGAGATGTGCTCCTTGCCGAGCGGGTGAAACACGATCACATCGTCGAGACGATTGAGAAATTCGGGGTTGAAGACGCGTCCCATTTCCTCTTTCACCTTTTCCGAGATCCGCTCGAAATCACCGCGCGAATCGTTGGTCGCAAAGCCAAGCGACTTCCCCTTGGTGATGTCCTTCGCGCCCACGTTCGACGTCATGATGACGACCGTGTTCTTGAAGTCGATCACGCGGCCGTAGTTGTCGGTGAGGTGACCCTCATCGAGCACCTGCAGCAGAATGTTAAACACATCCGGATGTGCCTTTTCGATTTCATCGAGCAGCACCACGCTGTAGGGCTTCCGCCGCACGGCCTTGGTGAGCGTTCCCGAATCCTCGTAGCCCACGTACCCCGGCGGGGCGCCGATCAGACGCGACACGGAAAACTTCTCCATGTACTCGCTCATGTCCACGCGGATCAACGCCGAGGCGTCGGCAAACAGGAACTTGGCCAGCGACCGCGCCAGCTCGGTCTTTCCGACGCCGGTGGGGCCGGAGAAGATGAACGAGCCGATCGGACGACGCGGATCCTTGAGCCCTGCCCGACTGCGACGAATGGAGCGGGCAAGCGCGCGGATGGCCTCGTCCTGACCCACCACCGACTCGTGCACTTCGTCTTCCATCCGCAGCAGACGCGACGTCTCCGCTTCCTGCAACCGGGTAACGGGAATGCCGGTCCACCGACTCACGATAAAGGCGATCTCCTCCTCTCCGAGCGTGGGTCGGAACGACTGCCGGCGCTGCTCCCACTCCTCCTGCTTCTTGCGAATCTCGCCCTGCAGCTCACGCTCGTTGTCGCGCAGCGACGCCGCGCGTTCAAAATTCTGGTCGCGCACCGCAGTCTCTTTTTCGGTGTTGATCGCTTCCAACTGCTCCTTGAGATCGGCGACTTCCGCCGGCGGCACCTGTGCCGCAAGCCGTGCGCGCGCTCCCGCCTCGTCGATCACGTCGATCGCCTTGTCCGGCAGGAAGCGGTCGGTGATGTACCGCTCCGACAGCTTGGCTGCCGCGATCAACGTCCCGTCGGGAATATTCACCCGGTGATGGTCTTCGTACTTTTTCTTGAGCCCCTGCAGGATCTGCACGGTCTCGTCCACCGAAGGCGGATCGACCACCACCGTCTGGAAGCGACGTTCCAGCGCGCCGTCTTTCTCGATGTACTTGCGATACTCATTGAGCGTGGATGCACCAACGCATTGCAGCTCACCGCGCGCAAGCGCCGGCTTGAGCATGTTGCTGGCATCGATCGCGCCTTCCGCCGCGCCCGCGCCCACGAGCGTGTGCAACTCGTCGATGAACAGGATCACCTGCTTGTTCTGCGCGATCTCGTTCATGACCGCCTTGAGGCGCTCTTCGAACTGTCCGCGATACTTGGTGCCCGCGATAACGGCGGCCATATCGAGCGAAAGCACGCGGTTGTCGCGCAGGGAATCGGGGCAGTCGCCATTGGCGATCAGCTGGGCAAGTCCCTCGACGATAGCCGTCTTGCCGACACCGGGCTCGCCGATGAGCACCGGATTGTTCTTCTTGCGGCGCGTGAGCACCTCCATCACGCGCTCGATCTCCTTCGCACGACCGATGGTGGGGTCAAGCTGCCCCTCAGCTGCCAGCTGCGTCAGATCACGGCAGAAATGATCGAGCGCGGGCGTCTTGGACTTCTTGTCGCCCTTCGCCGGCGCGGCCGATGGCGGCGCACTACCCGACTTTTCGGCCTGCGGGGGCTGACCCGGCTGCGGCATTTCCGTCCCGAGGAGGCGCAAGGTCTCCGCGCGCGCGGCCTCGAGATTGACCCCGGCGTCCGTCAGGACCTGAGCGGCGATGCCCTTCTCCTCGCGCAGCAAACCGAGAAGCAGGTGCTCCGTGCCGACATAGCTGTGATTGAGATCGCGGGCCTCGGCCATTGCGAGTTCGAGCACCTTCTTGGCGCGCGACGTATACGGCAGGTCGGGACCGGTGGCCTGCGCCGCCTTCCCCTTCTTGACCGTGTCCTCGATTTTCTGCGTGACGTCGTCGAGATCCACGTTGAGGTTTTGCAGCACTGCTGCCGCAACGCCCTCGCCCTCGCGGATGAGGCCGAGCAGAATATGCTCCGTACCCACGTATTCGTGGTGCAGGCGTGCGGCTTCCTCGCGAGCCATCGCAAGGACCTTTCGCACCCGCTCGGTGAAGTTGTAGCCGTTCATCGTCCCCTCAGGGTCGTGTGGACGCGGATCATTCGACACCGCCACCTTCGCTCACCAACGCCTGCCGCACGTATCTGGCGCGCGCCAGGTTCGACTCGCTTTCCGTCAACGCGCGTTCCTCGAGATGAGCAAGGTGCGCCGACTGCGCAAAGATCAGGAGCTTGTTGAGTGTGTATACACTAAGACCGGTGATCAGTTTCAGACCGACCGCCAGACGCACCCCACTCAGATAGTTCATCGCTTCGTCGAACGTCAGGCTCCTCGCGTATCGCAAAGTGCCGTATGCCCGCCAGAGCTTGTCCTCGATAATATAGCCCGCGTCGCGCACCAGGACACGGCGCGCTTCCTCCTCGCGCTCGATCACATGCCGGACGACGCGCGTCAGGAGATCCTGCAACTCCTCTTCCGATCGACCGAGTGTGGTCTGATTGGAAAGCTGGAAGAAATTCCCGACCACTTCGCTCCCTTCACCATACAACCCGCGGTACGTCAGTCCCATCTGCTGCAGCCCCGCCAGCACCTTCCCGATCTCCTTCGTCAGCACCAGCCCAGGGAGATGGATCAGCACCGATGCACGCAAACCGGTTCCCGCATTCGTCGGACAGGCGGTGAGAAACCCGAACTCCCGGTGAAATGCGTACGGAACCTGCGCGCCGAGCTCGCGATCGAGGGTCGATACCGCCTCGAACGCTTGTGGCACCGCGAAGCCCGAACGCAGCGACTGCAGGCGAAGGTGGTCCTCCTCGTTTACCAGGAGCCCTACCGACTCACCCAGAAACACCGCCGCCCCCGACCGCACCGGGTGCTGCGGATCAAGCCCCGCCAACTCCTTGCTCACGAGGTGCCGTTCGTGCAGCAATTGCCGGTCTACCGGCGTCAGGTCCTCAAGGCGCAGGAGCAGGCTGCCGCTCAACGACGATACGCTGCCCACCGCATCACGGACCTGCGCCAACATCCGTAGCCGCTCGCCGTCACGCGCACGGCCGGTGAAAGCGTAGCCCGACACATTGCGGGCCAGCCGCATGCGCGTGGAGATGACCACATCAGCGTTCGGTCCCGAGGCGTCCAGCCACCGCACGCCACCGTCGGGCAGCATCGACAGGTCCAGCTCAGGTCGTGGCGTGGTCATTCGATCACCCGGATGCGGTCGCGTAGCTCTGCGGCCAGTTCGAACTGCTCAGTCTCGACGGCTCGCCGCAATCGATCACGGAGGTCATGCATCGAGTCCGACTTCTCGTTCACGTGCGTCACCGGCGTCTCGTACCGCTGACCCACGTGCCGCGAACTCCCGTGCAGCCGTCGCAACAGCTCCCGAAGGCTACGCTCCATGGCATCGTAGCAGTGCGGGCAGCCCAGGCGGCCGCTGGCGCGAAAATCACGCGCCGTTGCGCCGCAAAACGTACACGAGGCCGCGTCTTCACTACTGGACGCCGCTTGTTGCTGGACCGCCTGCAGAATATCCCCTAACGGGTGCTGCGGCACCGCCAGCGTAGTTTCGACGCCCTTCGCCGCCGCGCACTTCTCGCAAAGATGGAGTTGTGTGACCGCGTTTTCCACGATCCGCGTCAGATGCACGACCGCATCGCGCTCCTTGCAGTTGTCGCAGAGCATCAGCCCTCCATCCGCTGTCCGTCCGTGGAAACCAACCGTCCCCCTTCCAACAGTAAAGCACGATCGGCGCGCGCCGCCAACGACGGATTGTGCGTCACCACGATAAGCCCGAGAGACTGCTCACGCGCCAGCTCGGCGAAGAGATCGTGCAGCCGCTCGGCATTGTGAACATCGAGATTGCCGCTGGGTTCGTCGGCGAGCATTAACGCCGGCTTGCCAGCCAGCGCACGCGCTACCGCAGTGCGCTGCTGCTCCCCACCCGAAAGCGCTCCCGGACGGTGATTCCGGCGCGCCGACAGCCCCATCCGCTCAAGCAGGATGTTCGCCCGCTCCCGCGCGTCCCGGTCCGGCACGCCACCAATCCGCAGCGGCATCATCACGTTCTCCAGCGCGGAAAACTCGCGCAGAAGGTGATGAAACTGAAACACGAACCCAACCGCACGGTTCCGTAAATGGGCGACCGCCTCATCGCTCAATCCTTCGACACTTTCGCCGGCAAGCGAGATCCGTCCGGCAGACGGGCGCTCGAGAGCACCGAGGACGTGGAGCAGCGTGCTTTTGCCCGCACCGCTCGACCCCACCACGGCCACCATTTCGCCGCGCGCAACGGTGATGCCCACTTCATCGAGGACGCGGATCACGCCACCGTCGCCGCCGAGAAATTCCTTGACGAGGCCTTCCGCGTGCACCACCGGTGACGAGACGGTCGTCGTCGGTGATCCTGCTTCCGCTCGTCCGCTCACCAGCCCACTTCCCGACTCACTCATGACGAATCGCCTCCACCGGATACAGGCGAGCGGCCTGCGCAGCCGGATACAACGTGGCCAACGCCGCGACGGAAAGGCTTGCGATGACGGTAACCACGACGTCGCTGATCTCCATCGTCACCGGCAGATGGTCGATCATGTATATCGACGGATCGAGCCGGATCAGCTGGTACTTCTCGAGCGCGACCGCAACGAGCAGCCCGAGCAGCAGCCCGCCCCCGGTTCCCACCGCGCCCACCACGAGTCCTTGATAGAAGAAGATGCGACGGATCGAGCGGGCGGGCATTCCCATAGCGCGCAGAATGCCGATCTCCCGCGTTTTGTCTGCCACGACCATCGTAAGAGTACTGACGATATTGAACGCCGCCACCACCACGATCAGCAGCAGGATCACCGCCATCCCCAGACGCTCCAGCTTGAGCGCCTGAAAGAGCGACCGGTTCTGCTCTTGCCAGTCACGCGTAAACACGGGATAGCTTCCGAGTTGCGTCCGCAGCGAATCGGCCACGATCGGCGCGACCCCCCGGTCGCCCGTGCTCACTTCAATACCGGTCACGTCGTCGCCAAGCCCGGCGAAGCGCTGCGCCGTAGCCAGGTCGATGTACATGTACGAATCATCGTAGTCGAACATCCCCGTCTCGAACACGCCGGAAACCACGAGACTGTCCTCCCGCGGAATGACGGCGCCGGTGGACGCGTTCATGTCCAGTCCGGCAGCGACAAGCATGATGATCGTATCGCCGGGAAACGAATTGAGTTTGCTCGCGAGCAGCTTACCGAGCACGGCGCCGGGAAGGCTCACCCCGGCACGCCGAAAGGAGAAGTCGCCAAGAATCGCGTGGTCGCGGATCGCGGTCACGTCGGCACCCGCCGTTCCGGCGGGCTCGATCCCGACGATCTGCGCACCGGAGGGATAGCCGGCCGGATTGCGCACCAGCGCTTGCGTCGCCACGTAAGGCGCCGCCTTGACCACACCCGGTGACGCCGACACGCGTTCGCGGATTTCCCGCCAGTTGGCCAGTCGCATCGCGTCGCCATATGGCAGCACACGCACGTCGGGACTTCCCACGAGGATCTTCTCCCGCAGGTCGCGCTGCATGCCGTTCATGACACCCATAATCACGATGAGCGCACTGACGCCCACCAGCACCCCGCCGATGGCGATGACGCTGATGAGCGACAACAGGCGCGAGCCACGGCGGCTGCGCAGGTACCGCCACGCGATCGAGAGTTCCAAACGGGTCATTGCGTTCTACTCGGGGCGCATCGTGGGAAACAGGATCACGTCGCGAATATTCGACGTGTCCGTGAGATACATGAACAGGCGATCGATCCCGATCCCTACTCCGCCAGTGGGTGGCATGCCGTACTCCATCGCCCGCAGATAATCGTCGTCGACACCCGAGGCTTCGTCGTCGCCCGCATCGCGCAGGCGCGCCTGCGCTTCGAAGCGCTCACGTTGATCGATCGGATCATTCAACTCGGAGAACGCATTCGCGAGTTCCTTGCCGCGCGCGAACAGTTCGAAGCGCTCGGTGAGCCCGGGGACGCCACGCTTCGGCTTGGCGAGCGGTGAGAGCTCCAGCGGATAATCGACCACAAACGTCGGGGCAGCGATCTTCGACTCCACGAGCTCCTGGAACATCTCATCCAGCACCTTGGGACGGCTCAGGGTGCCAACCTTCGACACGCCGATACGCTCGGCCATCTGTCGAAGCGTCGCGTCGTCGACGGCCATGACGTTGGCTCCTGCGGCGTGCGACAACGATGGCAGCCACTCGATGCGCGGAAACGGAGTCACCAAGGCCGGCACTTTGTCGCCCACCACCGGCATCGCGCGCAGGGCGTCCGCAGCGGCAACGATCAGCGATTCCACACGGGACATCATCGTAGTGTAGTCGGCAAACGCCTCGTAGAACTCCAGCATCGTGAACTCCGGATTGTGCGTCCGGTCGATCCCTTCGTTGCGGAAGTCGTGCCCGATCTCATACACGCGTTCAAAGCCACCCACGATGAGGCGCTTGAGGTACAGCTCGTCGGCGATGCGCAGATACAGCGGCATGTCGAGCGTGTTGTGGTGCGTGATGAACGGCCGCGCGGAAGCGCCGCCATACAACGGCTGCAGCACGGGCGTCTCGACTTCGAGATACCCGAGCGCGTCGAGGTGCGTGCGAATGCTGCGCGTGAGCACCGAGCGGCTGCGGAACAGCGCGCGAACCTCCGGGTGTACCGCGAGGTCGGCGTAGCGCTGACGCGCCCGTTGCTCGGTATCGGAGAACGCCGAATAGCGCACGAGCTGTCCGTCCACCAGCTGCTCCTTGGCAAGCGGCAACGGACGCAGCGATTTCGACAGGAGCGTAACCGCGTCAACGCGCACCGTGGCTTCGCCGGTACGCGTCCGCATGAGCGTTCCCTTGACACCGACCCAGTCACCCAGATCGTAGTCGGCGAGCTGCGCGAAGGCCGCGTCGCCGATACCATCTTTCCGGAAGTACAGTTGCACGCGCCCCGCCATGTCAGCGATGTGCCCGAAGGCGGTCTTTCCCTGGCTCCGCCACGACACGATCCGACCCGCCACCGACACTTCGCCCCCTTCATCGGCATCGCCCAAGGCAGCGACGGCCTCGAGAGACGTATGCGTGCGATCGTAGGCATACGCGAACGGCTCCGTACCCGCCGCGCGCAAGCGATCGAGCTTCTCGCGACGCGCCTTCATCAGGAAGTTGAGTTCGTCGCTCACAGGGCGCGGTCCTCTGCCTGCTCTTCGCTCTCCTGCTTCAGGTACGCCTGGATGAACGGATCGAGCGCGCCGTCCATGACCTTCTGGACGTCGGCGATCTTGAGCTCGGTGCGGTGATCGTTGACCATCGTGTACGGTTGAAAGACATAACTGCGGATCTGACTGCCGAACGACACGTCCTGCTTGTCCGCATCGAGCAGCGCCTTGGCGGCCGCCAGCTTGTCGGACTCGCGCTGATACAGCTTGTTCTTGAGCTGCTTCATCGCCGTCGCCTTGTTCTTGAACTGCGAACGCTCCGCTTGCGATGCGCAGACGATGCCGGTCGGCATATGGGTGATACGCACGGCGGACGACGTCTTGTTCACGTGCTGGCCGCCGGCGCCGGACGCGCGGTACACATCGATGCGCAGATCTTCGTCGCGAATCTCGATGTTGATCTCTTCGTCCACGACCGGGTACACGAATACCGACGCAAAGCTCGTATGACGCCGCGCTTGCGAGTCGAACGGCGAGATGCGGACGAGGCGATGCACGCCCGACTCAGGACGCAGGAAGCCGTAGGCATACCGCCCCTTGATCTCGATCACGGCGCCCTTGATACCGGCTTCTTCGCCTTCGCTCAGGTCGAGCATCTGGAGCTCGAACCCCTTTCGCTCCGCCCACCGCACGTACATGCGCATGATCATCTCCGCCCAGTCCTGCGCCTCGGTGCCGCCGGCGCCCGCACTGATCTCGATCTGCGCATCACGGAAGTCATCACGCCCCCGAAGGAGCGACTTCAGCTCGAACGCGTCGAGCTCTTCGACGATCCGCTCGGTTTCGGCATCGAGATCCCTGGACATTCCCTTGTCCGGCTCGAGGGCGAGCAGTTCGTCGATCTCGCGCGCGGATTCGATGCGCGCAGTCAGCGCGTCGATCGGTTCGATCCATCCCTTGAGCATCTTTACCTGCTGGACGATGTCCCGGGCATGATCCTGGTCGTTCCAGAATGCTGCGGAGGACATCTCGTCTTCGTACGAATTCAGCGTGGAGCGCTTGGATTCGACGTCAAAGATACCTCCGCATGTCGGAGAGACGTTCTTCCGCGCGGGTCAATACTTTCGGGCGTTCGCCGTCCTGCATGCCATACCTCCACGTACGACGCGAGCCGCCTCCGGGAAGGAGCGCGGCTCGAAATTGTGTTGAGCTTCGAGTTCCTGCAAGCTAATCCGCTACTGGATCGGCTTCCAGCCGGAGCAGCACGCGGCGTCAGAACAGTTTACGACCGCCGCCGAGGATCTCGTTGAGTGCTCCCTGAAAGTGCGGCGACTTCTCCGCCGCGTCGCGCCCAACCTGCTCGACATACTCCTCGTAGCTCTTCTTGATCTCTTCCCGGAACAGTTGGCGGAGCGTCCCGTCGCGGAGACCTTCATCGCGCTTTTGCGGATGATACGCCACCAGGTCTGACACCAGCGCACGCGCAAGCCGCCGTGCACGCTGTTCGGGGTCAGCGTGCAGAAAGGGATTGATCGGGCGACGCCCATCCGCTGGCGTGCCACTCGTCATAGGCGTGGGCGTCACCGCAAGGCGCGCGGGCGCCGCTGCCACTGCGTCACTTCGTGCTGACACCTCCGCATCGGGAGCCGACGCGGACGCCGTCGGTACGGCCGGCTCGAGCGGTTCGGGGGCACCGACGGCCAGCGCCATTGTGGAGACCTTCGGGGTAGCGCGCGAGGTGCCGCCGGCAAACGTCGGCACGGCTCGGGTGGATGACGGAGTGACCGAGATGGGCAGGGTACCGCCCGATATCGCGATCACCCCACCGCAAACGGAGCAGCGGGCGCGGACGCCGGTGGCCGGAACCTTGGCCGGATCGACACGAAACACCGAGCGACAATCAGGACACGACACCGTCATGCGACCTCCCCACTGCGCAGACTTCCCCGGTCACGGGTCGGATCTCCCGCCGTCGATTGCTGAAACACACTCGCTTCGTCGCGCCGCCGATCCACCGCCCATACCGAGCCGGGTAACGTCTTCGCGTAGGTCTTCATTTCCGTCGCCAACTCGCTGACCTCGGTTGCTCGTGTAAAATGCCGTCGTTGATTCGTAACGACGCCCACGGAGAGCGTCATCAGCGGTACCCGATGCAGCTGCCCCCGTCGATCCTTGCCAAAGAAATATCCCACGCGGCGGTCCTGTTCGGAATACTGCCACGGGCTCAATTCGTCGAACACGCGGATGACGTCGTCACAAACGCGCGACATCGCCGCCAAGGGCACGGTGCAGAGAAAGTCGTCGCCCCCGATGTGGCCGACAAATCCTTCCTCGCCACAGTATCCGGTAATTACATCGTGCAAAATGCGGGCAAGCAGTCGGATGACTTGGTCGCCGTGGTGATATCCATAGCGATCGTTGAATTCCTTGAAGTGATCGAGGTCGGCATAGCAGGTGGCGAACTTCTCTCCGGAGCGCACGCGGCGCGTCAGGTGGGCGTCGATCTCCCGGGCGCCGGGAAGCCTCGTCGAGGGATGCACATCGGTATCACGGTCGCTTCGATGTACCATCGCGCGAAGCCGAGCGGTCGCCTCATCATCCGGCACGTCCACACGCAAGACCTCGTCCGCGCCAGCGTTGAAACCATCCACGAGTCGCTCGCTCGGAACGATGATGAGCACCGGAACGATCCCTGTATAGGGGTCACGCTTGAGCCGGCGACAGGTCTCGAGTGCCGACGTCTGCCATACCGCATCACCGCGGCCATCGATCAGGATCGCCCGGGGGCGCGACTTCAACGCCATCGACACCACGTCGGCGGCGCATCCGGTGCGTATCGGTTCAACGCCACTCGCGGTCCACCACGCGGCAAGCCACACCAGATCGGCCTGACCGTTAGTCAGGAAAACGGCGGGCTGTTCGTCGGAGTGTACGCGTGACGTCATCTGCGGGGCGGAGTCGTAGCTGGGAGCGGCACCCGCGCTGCCACGGCGAAAGCCGGAAGGCGCATGGCCAAGCCGAACGAGGCGATCTTGCTCACGAGTACTGACGATCGTTCCGCACCGTTGGGCACGAGGTGTCCGGGATCACACACCGTGAGATTACGGACACTCAGCGACTCACCGTGGGGTCGTCATAACCAAGACGCATCAGTGCGCTGCGGTTCCGCCGCCAGTTGGGAAGCACCTTCACCCAGAGATCGAGATAAACGGGTTCTCCTACGAAGCGTTCGATCTTCTCACGAGCGGCTTTACCGAGCTTCTTGATCTGCTGACCGCTGGCTCCGATGACAATGCGCTTCTGGCTATCACGCTCGACGTGGAGGACGGCGCGGATATAGAGGGGCTTCGACCCCTCCCGATACTCCTCGATCTCACAAGCCAGCGCGTGGGGCAGTTCGTCTCCCAACTGCTCCAGCGCCGTTTCGCGAACAAACTCGGCGCAAAAAAATCGTACGGGTTGCGTGGAGATCTCATCCTCCGGGTACAGAAATGGACTCTGAGGGAGCAGCTGCGTTATCGCGGCCACCAGCTCCGGCATCCCATCACCACCGGTCGCAGAGAGGAGCACCGAGTGCGGATATGCTAAACGCATCTCGATACGCTGCTCATCAGAGAGCAGATCGGACTTATTCAGGGCAAGCAACAAGCGAGCACGCGGCGCCGCAGGAAGACCGGCTGCCTCGGCGAAGGTGGGCGGGGATTTGTAGAGCACGCGCGTGGCATCGACCACGTGCACCAGCACATCCGCGTCGCGAACGGCGCCGAGCGCGGCGTTTCGCATGGCGCTGTGCAGTATGTCCTTGGGCTCGAGCAGACCCGGTGTGTCAAGAATGATCATCTGGGCCTCACCCTCGGTGCGAATGCCGACGATGCGATGTCGGGTGCTTTGCGCCTTGGCGGAGGTGATTGCCAGCTTTTCGCCGACGAGCTGGTTAAGCAGTGTGGACTTGCCAGCATTGGGATAGCCGGCGACGGTGACGATTCCAGCTTTAGTCATCAGGTAAAGTCGAGGTGATCCGGCGTAAGAGCGCCGCGTGTAAGGGGTCGGCACGACCGCAAAAACGACACGGCCCCCATCGCACGAAGGCGACGGGGGCCGTGTCAAAAGGTGCCGGCAACGGCCTACTCTCCCGCGGTCTCTCGACCGGAGTACCATTGGCGCTGCTTGGCTTAACGACCGTGTTCGGGATGGGAAC
>JBBSCJ010000045.1:0-14849 GCA_038250435.1 Gemmatimonadales bacterium
AAAGATTACCTGCGGGGGGAGATTACCTGCGGGGAAAGATTACCTGCGGGGAAAGATTACCTGCGGGGGGAGATTACCTGCGGGGGGAGAGTGCCTGCGGGGAAAGATTACCTGCGGGGGGAGAGTGCCAGCGGGGGGTCAGGCTTGGGAGAGGCGGAGTTCGCGGAGGAAGTCGCGAGGTCCTCGCCGTATCAGGGAGGCCCCATACAGTATCACTACGACCGTGGCGGTGCCGAATTGCCAAACGGTAGGAGCGGACTCGGCGATCGCGGAGGTTACCGGAAAGGCGATGGAGGGGAGCAGGAGGTTTACGGCAACGCCGAGTACGATGGCGGACATCGCCATGACAGCGGCGAAGGCGAGGGCGAAGGGGCGGCCGTGCATGCGCGTGAGTACCCCGATGGTGGCCACATTGGTCGCGGGTCCGGTGAGCAGCAGCGCGAGTCCGGCGCCGGGGGAAACGCCTGCCGCGACCAACACGGCTACCAGCGGCGTGGAGGCGGAGGCGCACACGTAGAGGGGCAACCCGATGAGGGCGAAAACCAATACGTCCACGCCTTGAGGCAAACGCGTCAGCCAGGAGCCCTGCATGACGGGGGCGGCGACGGCGGCCATCACCAATCCAAAGAGGATCCATGGCGCGGTGTGATCGACCATCTCGCCAAAACCGGTGCGGAAGGCCATTCGCAGTCGCGCTTCGAGAGACGGCACGGTCAGGGGCGCAGCCTGCGGAAGCGCCCGGCCGGCGACGCGCGCGGATTGCAGATGTCCGAGCATCAACGCCACACTCAGTGCCGCGACGGCCGCGGCGATCACCCGCACGATCGTGAATGGTGTGCCAAGCAACGGTACGGAGAGGAGAATCGCGTCAAGGCCGATCTCCGGTGTTGCCACCAAAAAGGCGAGCGCCGCCGTAGTGGACGCTCCTTGCTTGACCAGGCTCTGGTACAATGGCACCACCCCGCACGAACAGATCGGCAACGGTAACCCGACGAGTAGTCCTTTCATTCCTTGCGTCGGGCGGGAGCCGCGACTGAGCCACGTGAGGCTGGAAGGAGGAATGAACGCGTGTACGAGCCCGGCCATGAGGTACGCGAGAAGTACGGCCGGTGCGCTCTCGAAGGCCAGGGCGGCGAAGGTGTGCCACACCTGCACCACGGCAGTCGTGCCTTCACTATCCTGGCGACTCAGCGCCAGCACGGCGAGCACGCCGGCGCCGATCGCCGCGCCGATGCTGCTGAATCGACGCCCGGTTGGCGTGTTATCCGGACGAGCATGGCCGTCGTCGTGCGCATGATCATGGCCCTCCGCATGTCGATGGCCGCGCGGGTGGCCATGTGAATGGGAATGGACGTGCTGATCCGATGTGCTGTCGTGGGCATGCGCGTGGGCCGGATGGCCGATGACGTGAAGCAGCGAGCCACCAACGAGCGCCTCAAACCAGACTCCGGCGCTGGCGGGGAGCTGAGCGAACAGCGTCGGTTCGGCGTAATAGCCGCTGACGGTGGTAACCACCATGAGGCCAAGGACCAACCACGTGGTCAGGCGCGGGCGATCGCTGAGCACCCACCACACCATCAAACTCACCGGCAACTGGTGCAGAATCACACCCACACCAAGGAGATTACCGGGGTCGCCGCTGGATCGGGCGAGCGCACTGCCATCGAGGGCGGAATGAATCGCAACGCCGAACAGCGCCAGCAGAAGCACCACCGCGTGCGTTTGCCGCACGCCGAAGCGAAACAGCCGTTCCGCGAGTGTGGGCAATCCGAATCCGGCCAGCATGCAGAAGCCCGCGATCCAGTCCCGGTGCTCCACCACATGCGGCACGATATCGAGCAGGACCAAGCCGCCGATCGTTATCAGGACGAAGCCGTCGATCAGCGCCAGCACGCCAGGTCGCTGACGGGCAAAACGCGCGATCAGCGGTCCGGCGCCGAGCGTGGCAACGCTGGCGATCAGCAGCGCATGCGTCACGCCTGACTCACGCCGCACGCACTCATCGCGCGTCTCTCTGTTCCACCTCCCAATAAAATCGACAGCATGGAGGAAGATACCTGTAATGGGAACGCGCTATCAAGCACACAGGAAAGATCCGTTCCCGTCCTGCCAAGGTGGTGCGAGACGGTTCCCCTCACGTAATTCGTGAGGCACCAGTGGGGGGGACGCAGGAGGACCACCCGAATGCCCGTTTCATCTCGTACGACGGCGAAGGAGACCGTTGAGTGTGGAGAGAGCGCGTGGCGGCGACGCTGCACGCTCACGGCTCGACATATGGCGTGGCGCCCCTCAGTTTGCCGTCCTCGGCGTGCCGCGGTCCTGTGCGTGTCGCTGGTGCCCCGGCTCACGACCGAAGTGTGGATCAACAAAGCGGAGGACCGGACGGCGGTCATCGGCTAACGCCGCGCACTAAACACTCCACGCGTCCGTCTCGTTTTCCCTGACAGGTTCCGCCTCGGGTGACCCGCAAGGCCACCCCGGCGTTATCGCCGGTCGCTCAGGCTCTCGGCACAGGTCGCGACCGACGGGTCGCTGTATCGCGACCACAGCAGGGCCGTTGCGACAATACCCAAAAAAGCGCCCGCGACGACGTCGCTCAGGAAATGCCCCGATGACAGAATGCGGGTGGCACCGCACCCGACGGCCAGCGTGTACCACACCCACCGCGAGCTCGGGTACATGCGCGCCAGCAGGGCCGCACCGGCGAAGGCCACAATAGTATGGCTGCTTGGCATCCCGAGTCCCCGCGTGGATAGCGGCGCCTCGGCGAACGGCCGAAAGACGTACCCGAACAGCTCGGGGTCTGGGCGAAGACGACGGACCACCATCTTGCAGAGCTCGGCAAACGCGCCGGCCAACATAGGGGACAGCACGAGCAGTCCCGCGCGACGTCCGGCGCCAGACCGGCCCTTCTCGTGCAGCCACAGCCCTAGCGCGAGAAACCCCCACAGCGGCAGGTATCCCATTGAGCGGAACAGGCGGCCCCAGTCGGTTTCATTCACCCGGGGGAGGCGAAGCAGCCGCCATGCCATCGGGTCGAGGAGATGGGCGACGAGAAGCGCCAGCAGGCCCAGAACCAGATATCGAGGCCACGCACGTCGGACGGAAGTCATCGCACAAAACAAAACACGGTCGGGCCTGCACGCCACTCGGCACCGGTTCATATTTGTTCGATGGAACGGAACACGAGACAGCGGGACGCGATCCGACTGGTCTTCGACGAAATCGCGCGACCGCTCGGTCCCTTTGAGGTGCTCGAGGCCGGTCGCCAGCATGTCTCGAAGTTGGGTATCGCCACCGTATATCGCACAATCAACTCGCTGGTCGAGGCGGGATGGCTGGTGGCGGTCGAGTTGCCGGGTGAGGCCCCGCGATACGAACGCTCGGGGGCGGAGCACCATCATCATTTCCGTTGCTCGGGGTGCCACCGCGTCTTCGAGATTCAGGGATGCCCGGGTGATCTGCGCGAGCTCACGCCGTCCGGCTTCCAGCTGGAGCGCCACGAAGTCGTGCTTTACGGACAGTGCGATCGATGCGTGGCGGCTGCGTGACGCCCAACACGTCCCGCGCCGTCCGCGCCGTTTGTCGCCTCACGCTTCGCGCTTCCCTGCTCGCCAGCTTGGTTGCCTGCAGCCGCGACGCGCTCGATGGCGGCTTGAAAGGGGTGGTCATCGATCCACCACGCGATGTCCCCGGGTTCGCGTTCACACAGCCCGATGGGTCGACGTTTTCGACTGCGGCCGCCGAAGGGCGCCCACTGGTGCTCTTCTTCGGGTACACGAATTGTCCGGATGTCTGTCCGACCACGCTAGCGGACTGGAAACGGGTCCGAGCCGCCCTCGGAAACCGCGCGTCACAGGTGCGTTTCGTGTTTGTCAGCGTCGACCCCGAGCGTGACACCCCGGTGGTAGCGAACCGGTACGCGAAGCAGTTCGATTCCACCTTCGTCGGCGTCGTCGGTGATTCCGCGACGACGTCCGGAATCCTCGCGGCCTTCGGCGCGGTGGCGTGGAGGGACAACGTGCAGACGGCGGCCGGCTATTTCATGAACCATTCCGCGCAGGTCTTTCTCGTAGACGAGCGCGGACGTCTCGTCGCGATGTACCCGTTCTCCTCGGGGTGGGATCTGCTGGCGGCCGATCTGGAGCGCCTGCTGTGACAGCCGCCGCGCTCAAAGCGCTGGTAACCGTGACCACCCTGTTGCTCGTCGGCTGCGCGTCCGGAAGCGACCGCGCAGCTGATGACCCACAGCGCGTCATCGACGCCTGGGCACGCCCGGGTGCTTCGCGTACGACGAGCGCCGTGTACCTCACCATCACGAATGGTGATTCCGCAGACCTCGCACTCACCGGCGTGAGCTCGCCGCTCGCAGGTGCCGGGGAGATTCACGAATCGATGGATCACGACGGCATGATGCACATGACGCCGCGTCCCACCGTGCCGATTTTGGCCGGGGAGACGCTCACCATGAGACCCGGTGGTGTGCACGTGATGCTCATCGACCTGAATCGCACGCTGCTCGCGGGCGATTCGGTGCCGCTCCGTGTGACGTTCTCCAATGGCGTCACGCGTTCGATCACGGCGCCGGTGCGCGCACCGTGATCGTCGGCCGCATTTTCGCGCTGGTGGGCATTTTGTCCGTCGCCGCCGTCGTGGCATGGTTCACCTGGCCGAGACCCGACACCGAGATTCGCGTGGCGCTCGGTGGCGTGGCGACGGCAACCAACGGATACGGCTTTTCTGCACCGCTCGGCGATACGATACATGTGGGCGGGAGCGGCGCCAAACGGCGTATTCGCGTGGTGAATAACGACACCGTTCTTCATCGGCTGGCAATGTTCAGCGTAACGCCGGGGCAGCGCACCGATTACACCGTGCCCCCCGGTACCTTTGGCGGAGTCTGCTCTGCGCATCCGGGCAGGACGCAGCTCACGTTCGTCATCCAGTAAGCGGCGCGTGTCCGATCACGTGAACGACCACCTTTCCGATGTCCTGTCCGCTCTCCTCCCCGACGTCGTTCCCGACGGTGTCCCCGACATATTGCCAGCAACGCCGCACGAGATGACGACGATGGCGCCGGATGCGACGCTCGCCGACACCCGTTCCATCGATGACACGCTTGAAGAAGAGCTGCAGCTGCTCAATCGCACCGGGCTGCGCCGCTCGTTGCACTCCGTGCATCAGCGCCGCGCCGGCACGGTGTTGTTTCGCGGCGAACGCATGGCCGATTTTGCGTCGAACGATTACCTCGGCTTGGCCGCCGATTCGCGCATCGCACGCGCGGCGGCGGCAGTGCTGCAAGCCGAGGGCACCGGCGCCGGAGCAGCGCGCCTGATCTCGGGGAATCACCCGATTCATGAGGCACTCGAGCGAGCGCTCGCCCGCTTCAAAGGCAGTGCGCATGCCTTGCTCTTCCCGGCGGGGTACCTGGCAAACATCGGCGTTATTCCTGCGCTGGTCGGCGCCGGCGACGTCATCTACTCCGACTCGCTCAACCATGCGTCACTGATCGACGGCTGTCGCTTGTCAAAAGCCGCGGTGCGCGTCTTTCCGCACGCCCAGCTCGACGAGCTCGCCGCGATGATGCAAACCGATCGTCATCGCTATCGGCGCGCGCTGATCGTGGTGGAAGGCGTGTTCTCGATGGATGGCGATCTGTTTCCGCTCGATCAACTCGTTCCGTTGGCAAAACGGTTCGATGCCTGGACATACGTGGACGATGCGCACGGGACCGGGGTGCTGGGCGCGACCGGCGCCGGCACGATCGAACACTTCGGGGTCACCGGACAGATTGACGTGGCGGTCGGTACGCTCGGCAAGGCGCTCGGCACTGCGGGTGCTTATGTCGCCGGTTCGCAAGTGCTTATCGATTATCTCACCAGTCGTGCGCGCTCCTTCATCTACACGACCGGATCGCCACCCGCGCTTGCAGCCGCCACCCTTGAGGCACTCCGCATTGCCGAGGTGGAGAGCTGGCGGCGCGAAGCCGTTCGCGAGCGGGCGCGGCGCCTGCGCGACCGGCTGGCCCACGCCGGCCGAGACGTACGCGGTGCACCCGACGGGCACATCATCCCCCTCATCATCGGCGATCCGCACCGCACCATGACGCTGCTCGGCGAGATGCGTCGCCGTGGGTTCCTCATGGGCGGTGTGCGTCCACCAACGGTGGCTGCCGGCACATCGCGACTTCGGATATCGGTGTCGGCCGTACATCCGCTGGAGTTGGTGGACGCGCTTGCCGCCAACCTTCTCGATGCGATGCGCGGAAACTTCTGATGCGCGAGAATACGGTGGGCCAGAGCCCCGACGATGGATCTCGCGAGGACGCAGACGACGACGGACTCGAGCCCTACGATCCGGACGCGTCGCTGATGGACGACATGGACGGATTACCGGATGATCTGAGTGATGCGTTCGGCGACGACGATGATGCTGATGATGATGATGTCGAGAATGACGGCGGCGCCGGATTCGATCCGGGTGACGACGAGGATGATCGTGCGCCGGGTCGAATTGTGCGTGATCGCGTACTGCTGCATGACGCGGCGCATCTGTGGCATCCGTACACGCAGCACTATCAGGCGCCGTTGCCGGTACCGATCGCGCGCGCCAAAGGTGCGTGGCTGTATGACCTCAACGGACGGCCGATTCTCGATGCGATCTCGAGCTGGTGGGTGACCACGCACGGCCACTGCCGCGAAGAGATCGTGGAAGCGATCGCCGAGCAGGCACGCACACTCGATCAGGTGATCTTTGCGGGATTCACGCACGAACCTGCTGCTGCGCTGGCGGCTGAACTGGTGTCGCGACTGCCGCGTGGGCTTTCGCGGATCTTCTATTCCGACAATGGCTCCACGGCGGTCGAAGTCGCCATCAAGCTGTCGCTGCAATCGTTCACGAATCGTGGCGTACCCAGACGGCTGGTCGCGGCGCTCGAGCATGCCTACCACGGCGACACGTTCGGAGCGATGGCGGCCAGCGCGCGTGGCGTCTTCTCGGCGATGTACGAACCGTTGCTTTTCGAGGTGGCACGCCTCCCCGATCCCAGCGAAGGCGATACCCTCGCCGCGCTCGATGCGCTGATCGCGGCGCGGGGCAAGGAGCTCGCCGCGGTGATCGTGGAGCCGCTGCTGCTCGGTGCCGGCGGTATGCGCGTCTGGGACGAGCGCGTGTTGCAGGGCATGCGTGCGCGCACCGCGGCGGCGGGAGTACATCTCATCGCCGACGAAGTGCTCACCGGATTTGGCCGCACCGGTCCGTTATTTGCCTGCGAGCGCGCTGACGTATGCCCCGACCTGCTGTGCATGTCGAAGGGGATTACCGGCGGCGTACTGCCCCTTGGTGCCACGGCTGCCACCGAGGCGATCTTCGATGCCTTTCTGAGTGCGGACCGGCGTCGCACCTTCTTTCACGGGCATTCGTACACCGCCAACCCGATCGCCTGTGCAGCGGCGCTCGCATCGCTGCAGCTTTTTGACGACGAAAGCGAAGACGACCGAGTGCGCATCGAGGTCGGGCACGCGCGACATCTTGCCGCGTTGCGCGCGCACGCGGGGGTGCGAGCCGTGCGGCAGATCGGCACCGTCGCGGCGGTGGAGCTGGCGTCAGTACCGGGCTACCTCAGCGAAATCGGTCGCGAACTCGCGGCGTACGCACTGCAGGAAGGCGTTTTGATCCGTCCACTCGGCACCGTCGCCTATTGCCTGCCGCCGTACTGTACGAGCGACGACGAGCTCGACCGCGTGTACGGCGTGATGCGCCGATTCCTGGATGGCGCCCGCGCAGAAGTCGCCGTCGGCGGACCCGTCGATGACTGAATCCACCGTACGCGGGATCGTCGCGACGCATCGGCTCGGCATCACCGGCACTGATACCGGAATCGGCAAGACGCTGGTGGCGTGCGCGCTCGCGGCTCGCGCGCGGGAGCGTTCGTGGCGGGTGGCCGCCATGAAGCCGGTGGAAAGTGGCATCGCGGAGCGCGCAGGCGACGACGCGGTGCACCCGCCGTCGGATGCCGAACGGCTGCGTGCCGCTTGTGGGAGTGTCGCGCCGTTGTCGGTGGTGCGCCCCTACGTGCTCGAAGAGCCGCTCGCGCCCATGATCGCGGCACAGCGCGCGCATGTCACGATCGACCTCGACGTGCTCGACAGTGCGCGGGCGTCGTTGGAAGCAGAGATCGATCTTCTGCTGGTGGAGGGTGCCGGCGGACTGCTCGTGCCGATCACCTCGTCGCTGTCGTATCTCGATCTGTTCGCCCGATGGCGGTGCGAGCTGGTGGTCGTCGCCGGCAACCGGCTGGGTGTGCTCAATCACGTGCTGCTGACGGTGCGCGCCGCGATGCAAGCGCAGGTGCCGGTACGCGCCGTGGTGCTCAACGACATGTCCGCGCGCGAGGCGTCGGTGGCGGAAGCCACGAATTTCGATGCGCTGATGCAGCTGCTCCCTTCTACCCCCGTTTTCCGTTTTCCGTGGCTGCATGATCACGACGACCGCCGAGCGCTTGCCGCCGCCGTGGCCGACTCGGGACTGGACGCCCTTCTTCCGTCGATGAATCATTCTCCTCGCCCTTCTCTCCTCTCTGCCCGATGACCATGTCGATTGCGCTCCCGGACTGGCAGCAGCTCGCCGACCGCTCCCTTGCCTTCGAGGTGCTCACCCGCGATGAGGCGCGTGCGGTGCTCAACGCTCCCGACGATATGCTCCTCGAGCAGCTGGCCGCCGCGTACCGCGTGCGACGCGCCACCTGGGGCAACCGCGTGCGCCTGCACTTCCTGTTGAACGCGCAGAGCGGCTTGTGTCCTGAGGACTGCGGATATTGCTCACAGTCGAAGATCTCCACGGCGGAGATCGAGAAGTATCCGATGCTGGCGCAGGACAAGATCATGCAGGCGGCAGATCGCGCCGCACAGCTCAAGGCCGGAACGCTGTGTATGGTGATCTCGGGACGCGCGCCTGGCGAAACGGTGTTCGGCAAAGTGCTCGACGCCGTGCGAGCCGTGCGCGCCAAGCATGATCTCAAGATCTGCGCCTGCCTCGGGTTGCTGAACGCCGAACAGGTGGAGCGCCTCAAGATCGCCGGCGTGGAGACGATCAATCACAATCTGAACACATCCGCGAATTACACGCCTGAGATTGTAGGAACCCACACCTTCGACGATCGCGTGAATACCGTGCAAGCCGTGAAAGACGCCGGCATGAAAACCTGCAGCGGCGGCATCCTCGGCATGGGCGAGAGCGATGATGACGTGATCGATCTCGCGCTGTCGCTGCGCGAACTCGACGTCAAAAGCGTACCGGTGAACTTCCTCATCCCCGTTCCGGGCACCAGCTTCTCGCAGGTAAACGAACTCGATCCGCGCCGCTGTCTTCGTATCCTGGCGCTGTATCGTTTCCTCCTCCCTACGCAGGAGATCCGCGTCAGCGGCGGGCGCGAAGTCCATCTGCGCAGCATGCAGGTGATGGGCCTGTATCCTGCGAACTCGATCTTCGTGGGTGATTATCTGACGACGCAGGGACAAACCGCGCGACAGGATCTGCAGATGATCGAAGATGCCGGCTTCGTACTGGAAACCCCCGACGGTGCCCCCCTCGCCATCGGCGACATGCTCGAACAGCTCAACGACATCGAACCCAGGGGTTTAGCCGTAAGCCTGAGCTGATTACCCGGGGTTGCGGCGGTAGAATAAGGCAGTTCCGTTGCCGCAGCACGTCGTGCCCGGTACGGGCGATCACAGCGATTCGTCAAACTCGTATATTCTGCGAGATTTTTGACTGCTGCGCGCGAGTATGCGCGTGATACTGCGCGTTCTGCGATGCTTGCTACGCCGCGTAGCGCGCGTGGGCGAGGTTTGCAATGTTGTGCACGAGACAAGAGAGCGTCGATGGGCCGTTCCCCTTCGCGCGGCCGCGGAGCGTAAGGCGATCGAGTCGCTTGTTGGCGCGCAGAGTACCAAACACCGGCTCTACCGTCGCGACCTGTCGTCCTTACGCCCCGCGTCCCGCCGGTGCGTCAATGCGCGCGCCTGCGTGCGCGCGGTGTCCACCCCGACGTTCGTCCTGCTCGACGCGCAGGGGCACGATGTCGGATGCATCGTGGAGTTGCCCTCGGAGCTCCGGGAGCGGGGACACGCCGTGCGTCCCACCGTATCCAGCGATGCGTTGCACGCCGGCATCCGCGCCTTTTTGCGCGCGCAACCGCGGGGTGGCCATCACCACGGAGTTGCTGTAGCCGTTGGAAGCGGCGAAGGCCGGTACACCGCGCTGCGAACGCGGACGCTGACCGCCAAGACGTCCCGGATTATGTCGTCTGACGTTTGTCGGAATGCCTGATCGGCGGACGGCAAGCCCGTATTTGCTGTTCTCCACGCGGGCGCCGCGAAGCGCTAGGAGACCCGCAGGTCGCGGATCGCGAATTCACCGCTGGTGACGTAGCGCGGATCGTACTGCGGCGGCAGCGCGACGAGGGGCGTCTGATCGACGCGCAGGTGGCCGGCGTAGTACGACGGCATCATCACCACCTGCTGCCGCCCCCGCCGCGCACGCGTCGCGAAGAGCGTAAAGCACTGCCAGATCGTGAGTTCCGTCGCGTGCTCGCGCACCGTGACCCGCGTGCGCACGTGCGCAAACGCGTACGGTGGGCGCCCATCGAGGGGCGTGAGCGCTTCCCGCGTGAAGCGCACGGCGGACTGCTCAGGCGTCGTGCCGTGCACGCGCTGATCGGCGATGGTCGTGGCCCACCCCAGGAGCCACGCATTCAGGTGTGCCCACGAGTAAAAGCGCTTGCCGGCGCGCGCGCCCACGGGCGGCAGCCGTAGTAGCCCGCGAAGTCCGCATACGTGGGATGCCAGCGCACCGCTTCGCGCGTGTGCTCGAGCACCATCGCTTTCGCATTATTAACGATGACGCGATCGGTCACGCCGCCGAAATGCTGGAAGGCGAGCTCATGGCCGCCGAGCCATTCACGCAGCCGCTGTCGGGGAAAGGCGACCGCGAAGCAGCGCCGCGAAACGCCGAGCGTCATGACGAAGATCTGGGCCGCGACCTGGACGTCGTCGATCCACACCCGGACCTGCCCGAAGTCGACCTGCGCTTCCTCATTATGGAGAGCTCTCCATAATGAGGATTATGGGAAGCACCGCGTTATGCTGAGCGCGCTGGTGTCGAGAAGCTGCGACGCACGCAGGAGAATGCCCAGCATACGTGCCTCTCGCGCGTTGCCACCACCCTCGTCAACCAGCAGCTGTCGCAGCCGGGCAGGCGATACCTCGCTCGTCCTGCAGTAGGTCGCCACCGGCTCGAGACGCTGGCAGCGCGCCTGAAAGTGTAGGATCGAGAGAAACACCTGTCGGTTGCCGATCGGCGTCGTGAGAAGCTCGAGCGGCGGGAACGGCATGAGGAGGGCAGCAGGGCGACCGATTGAAAGGCATCGAGAGCGCGCATCGCCGTATTGGTGTTGCACGCGTGGCGAAGGAAGCAACGAATTTCATACAGATTGGAAAAGAGGAGAATCGCATTGGACATAAGGAACGAACTGCTCCGTCGAGCGTGAACCGCAAGGTCTCACATGGCGTATTCAGTTACGATCTGCGAACGGGAGCGAGCCTTCGCCGGACCGCCCTTCAGGCCCAAGGAGAGGTCTCAATCGTATGAACCCAATGGCCGCGAGATCACGCCGAGCCCAATTGCGGTATAGTGTGCCTTGGTTGTACGCAACGCAGACTGCATCGACAGCGCCGTGCAGGATCAGCGAGGAAGTAGGAACTCGCGCTCGTGACCACGGTCTCGACGCACGGCGCCGTGCGTCCGTTGCGCACGCTCTGCGCCTGTCTCGGCGTCGTGCCGGCGACGTACTATTGCATCCGTCGACGCACGCATCCCTCAGCGGACACCCAAAGCCGGCGGCAGTGGACACCTGAAAACCGGAAATTACAGATAGCGAGCTGAGGCGATGACGGCGGTGCACCGCCGATAGGGTGTTCACTGCAGGATAGGAAATTCAATCATGCTCAGTCGAGTATCAGGTGAACGTCCGGCGCGATCGCCGACCCCGCGAGGGCCAGCCGGCGCCCGGAGGCGTCTCCGCCCGCCGCCGCGTCTCGGTGGCCGTCCGGACGGCGTTTTCTATCGGCGCCCGGTCGCCGCGAGAGCCGAGCGGACGCGCCGGTGACCGCTCGGTCGCCCCGGGGGGACGGACGGGCACGCCGGACGTTCCCGCACGTGGGCGGGCGTCGGGGTGAGGCTCAGCGAGCCTGGTGGGCCGCGGCGGGTCGTCGCGTGGGGCCCGGTCCCGACGGTCCTCGGGTCGAGGGCGGACTCCGCGCGGCGGCGGACACACGCACCTCGTGCGAAACGTGGGAACCGTGCCGGTTCAGCTCGTTGAGATCGACTGGCCCGAGCTCAGCTCCGAGTCACCGCCGTCCGGCGCGCCGGGCTTGTTTGAGTCGCAGCCCAGTGGGCATCAGATCGCCTGGGCAGGTGAACCGTTCGTTGGAAAGACCCGGGCATGACCGCGAGCTGTGCACTCCTTACACGAACAAGAGTTGTGCTTCGCGCGTGTCACACGGGTTCGCGTGATCGTCCGTCGGGCGAGATCGTGGCGCCGCGAGATGACCGCCGGAGATTCGCGCATGCTGAACACTGGGTATGGCGTCCACTCGCGGTACCGCACTTTCACTTACGCTGCAGCAGACAAGGTTTGCCGAAAGCTCGCTGCGCTCGCAATTTAGTGGAGCCTTGCAGCTGAGCTACGGCGTTCGACACGCTAGGCCTGTTTTGCGGTATTTTTAGGGAACCCACGGGAGACTCCTATGCGCACCGGATCACTGCCAAAACATCGCGCCGCACGACCTCGCGCAGCGGCGACGCATCGAGGCGAGACACGGCGTCGAGAAACGAAAGCTGAGGCACATCGTGGCGCGGGCAACGAAAAGTCCGAACATACGCCGCAGATATGGTGCGAATGCTCGGCGGGCAACACGTCGGCGTTTACGTCACTCGACTGATGCCGACTGGCGCCATGTCAGTACACACTTCTGAGTAGCATTCCCCAAGCCTCGCTCCGGACGAAAAGATCGGGCGAACGTCTGGGCGTTCGCGTCCGTCTCACGCCAACCTTACTCATCGAATGATTTTGCGTTCCGGTGCTGATTCGCGGTCGCCCGTGTCACAACGCGCGATGTCGTTGCGCTCGGTGGCGCTCCCGCACGTGCAGTTGTCGGCCGTCAGCGCCTATCTGCCGACCGCCATTCGCACCTCTGCTGAGGTCGAGGCGATGATTGCCGCTGCGAGCCCGGGATTTCGCGTGCGCCGGGGCATTCTGGCGGCGCGCACCGGCATTCAGGCGCGACGCGTCGCCCGAGTCGACGAGCAGTGCAGCGACCTCGCGGTAGCGGCCGCACGCCGCGCCCTTGACGAGGCGGGCGTGCGAGTAGCAGACATCGACTTGCTCATCTTTGCGGCGGCGGGCCAGGATCTCATCGAGCCGGCCACCGCGCACATTGTGCAACACAAGTTGGGCACCACCTGTCAGGTGCTCGACGTGAAGAATGCCTGCAACTCTTTTCTCAATGGCATTCAGGTGGCGGAGTCGCTGATTCAGAACAGGTCGGCGCGGAAGGCCTTGGTAGTGACCGGCGAGATCTGTTCCCGCGCGGTGCGCTGGGATGTCCGCTCGGCCGACGAGTTTCGCCAGCACTTCCCAAGCTATACGATGGGCGACGCGGGTGCGGCTGCTGTACTCAGGTCGTCGACGGACGGGCGGGGCATCCGCTATCGCAGCTTTGCAGCGCGAAGCCACCACTGGCCGCTGGCCACCGTTGCGTCGGGCGGATCCATGCATCCGCGCGGTGACGAGTTCGCGTATCTGCACGGTGACGGGCCCGCGCTCAAAAACGCGTTTGTGAAGGACGGGCCGACGATTCTGCGCGGTATGCTGCAAGACGCAGAACTCGACTTCGCCGATGTAGACCACATCTTCGTCCATCAGGTCGGCGTACCCTATCACGCCGAGATGTTGGTAGCGACCGGGATTCCGGCGCATAAGGTGCGCGGCACGGTGACGGAGTACGGCAACATGGCATCCGCCACCATTCCGGTGGCTCACGCCATGGCGGTCGCCGACGGGACTGTTCGACGCGGTCATCGTGTCATGTGGCTCGGCATGGCCAGCGGGATCAGCGTGGCGATGTTCATCATTGACGTCTGATGTCGCACCACGATTCACCTGTGCGCGCTTCGACGGTGGCCAACGCGGCGCGCTTCGCGGTCGTGCTGCCGTGCTTTCAGGAAGAGCGGGGAATAGCGGCGACGCTCCGCGCTCTGGCGATGCAGCATGACCACGCGTTCACACTCGTATTCGTGGACAACGGCAGCACAGATCGGTCTGTAGACATCGTGCGTGACTTCGCGCGCGATCACGCGCCGTTCCCGGTGGAGATCCTGCACGAGCACGAGAAGGGGACTGGTGCGGCATCGGACACCGGGTTTCGATTCGCGATCGCGCGCGGTGCGACATGGATCGCACGCACCGATGCGGATTGTCTGCCCGCACCGGATTGGATCGCCAAGTTGAAGCGGGCGCTTGTGGCGGACGGCCTCGAGTTCGTGTCCGGTCGCATTCTGCCGCGCGAAGACGAAGGATTGTCGCTTCGTGAACGGTTCGTGCTACCCGTCATGATTGCGCTGGCGGAACGGTACGGGCGCTGGGTGCGTCGCGGACCGCAGTTCAAGTACCCGTACTTCATGGCCGCCGGCAACAATCTGGCCATCACCGCCGACTTGTACGAGCGCGCTGGCGGGTTTCCCCGAACGGCCATCGAGGTCGCGCACGAGGACCGCGAGCTTTCGGAACG
>JBBSCJ010000046.1:0-10664 GCA_038250435.1 Gemmatimonadales bacterium
CCGACCGTTACACCGACCGTAGCCGACGAGCGAACTGCACGCCGGCGCTACCTGACACTCGGAGCGGGCATCGTCGGCGCTTCCGTGACCGGACAGCTGCTGGGATCCCCCGAAGCTTGGCCGCGCACGTGGGGCGGTTACAGCAGGCGCGTTGGTGATCAGATCGGCTTTGCGGTCGCGGAGAGGAGCGTGGAGGCGCTGGTGAGCCGCGCGGTGCCGTGGACTCCCGACAGCGCGCCCTGCACGACCCTCGCGCGGCCTTCGATCAATCGCGCCCTCGGCTGCGGCGTCACGAGAACATTCACGCTGCGTACCGCGCAGGGTGAGCGGCGCCCCAACCTCCCGTTCATTACCGGCGTCGTCGTCGCGACCGCCACGTCGCTCGCATGGCGTCCGGAAGCCGACAATGCCGTGAAGGCCCGCAGCCTTGTCGGCCAACGCATCGGCATCGTGTTTGGCGCCACCGTGCTACGAAGCGCCTATACCGAGTGGCGAGCCCGTCGCTGAGGCTCCACCCGAACTCAGACGGCGGATTGGCGCGGACACGCGCGATGTCGGTTTACCAAAGGGTTGCGGCGCGCCCGCAGTGAGCGTGAGGCGCACCCGTTCCGCCTTCGTCGCGCTCGCATCGAAGAGCACCGCCAGCACGTTGGCCGAACGCACCACTTCCGTCGGCACCGACGGCCAGCCCCCAACGGAGTCGTCCGGAGGGGTCAGGCGCCGCGCGTCGAGCGGGGCCGCGTCGCGCGCCGCCGCCGCCGAATCGGCATAGTAGAACACCACCAGCGTGGCCTTATGCCCCACGGTGTAGCGAACGCCCGGCACCGTCAGATACGGCACCCGCACGCTGTCGCCGGCCGACTTAAAGGCGAGCCCCGACTTCACGAATCGATCTTCCAGCGAACATGGCTTCCACAGGCCGTCACGGGGGCATGCCGAGTCGCTCGGTGTCATCGGACGCCGCAGAGGCGTCGCCACCCCGATCGCGGGCGAAGAATCGGCGCCATCGTTGCCGCCACACGCCGCCCCCAGCGCGCAAAGCGACAGCACGGCGGCGATGGCCCGGGACCGGAGCAAGAAAGATTTCATCACTCCGCACAGTATCAGCCCGTTGCTCGTGCTGCACAAACCCAATGCATCTCTTCGCCTTTCATTTGGGACATGATCGAAAACCAATACAGTGTCTGGCATTTCGTGCAGATCGGGCACAGGGGCGTCTCCGCTCAGCAGTTGACCGTTGGTTTTCGCATCAACGCCGTCCATATTTCACCTGTTCTGCACATCATCTCCGACGCGCCGTGCCGATACCGCACGTGGCTTCGCTCTGCCAATTATTCAAGGATCACCATGGCCCTCTCCGATAACGCGCGAACCGGCGCGACGCGCGAGATCACGCAGCGTCCGGTTCGCGTTACAGTACGCCCGGAGGAAAACGGCGTTCAGCAGCCCACCAGCGCGTGGTACGGCATGAACACCTTCGGCTTGCGCGCCATGAAGGGGAAGCTCCCCAAGGGCGTTTACGCCAAGCTTGCCGCCTCCATCCGACTCGGCAAAAAGCTCGACAGCGAGATCGCACCAGCCGTGGCTCAGGTCATCAAGCAATGGGCGATCTCGCGCGGCGTCACGCACTTCACGCACTGGTTTCAGCCGCAAACGGGACTTACGGCCGAAAAGCACGACGCCTTCCTGAACTTCGACGAGCACAAGCTGCCGATGGAGTCGTTCACCGGCGAGCAGCTCATCCAGTCCGAGCCCGATGCCTCGTCGTTCCCGTCGGGTGGCTTGCGCGCCACGTGGGAAGCGCGCGGTTACACCGCGTGGAATCCTGCGTCGCCCGTGTTCATCAGCGAGACCGGTGGCGTGAAGTATCTGTGCATTCCGTCGGTGTTCATCGGCTACAACGGTGAGGCGCTCGACGAAATGACGCCGTTGCTGCGCAGCTCCGACGTGCTGTCACATCGCTCCATGGAACTCCTCGAGCTCATCGGCGACAAAGGGGTGCTGCGCGTGAACACCACGCTCGGCGTGGAGCAGGAGTTCTTTCTGATCGATCGCGCGCACTTCGCCATGCGCCCCGACCTGATCATGGCCAACCGTTCGCTCGTCGGCGCGCCGCCTCCACGTGGACAGCAGCTCGAAGATCACTACTTCGGCGGCATCCCCGAGCGGGTGCAGGCGTGCATCAGCGAAGTCGAGCTCGAGCTGTACAAACTCGGCGTCCCGATCGTCACGCGTCACAACGAAGTCGCTCCGTCGCAGTTCGAGATGGCCCCCATCTTCGAAGACTCCGACATCGCCGTCGATCACAACCATCTCGTGATGAGTGTGCTGCGCAAGATCGCGCTGCGCCACGGACTGCAGGCCATCGTGCACGAGAAGCCCTTCGCCGGCATCAACGGCTCGGGGAAGCACTGCAACTGGTCGCTCTCCATCACGTCCGACAACGCGCTCGACGGCACCAACCTCCTCAAGCCCGGCAAGACACCGCACCAGAACGTGCGCTTCCTGATTTTTCTGGCGGCGGTGCTCAAGGGTGTGCACAAGCACGCCGGGCTGCTGCGCGCCGGGATCGCCACGTCGGGGAACGAACATCGACTGGGCGCCAACGAAGCGCCGCCGGCGATCATCTCCGCGTTTTTGGGCAAGGGACTTACTCAGGTCATCGAAGACATCGTGGCCGGCAACACGTCAAGCACCGGTGCCGAACAGGCGATGCTCAAGCTCGGCGTGGCCAAGCTCCCCGAAGTGGAGCAGGACAACACCGATCGTAACCGCACGTCGCCCTTCGCCTTCACCGGCGCAAAATTCGAGTTCCGCGCGGTTGGCGGTTCGCAGAGCATCGCCTTCCCGGTAATGCTGCTGCAGGCCGCCGTAGCCGAGGCGATCGCCGAGATGACCGAACAGCTCAAGGCCGAGATCAAGAACACCAGGAAGGTGGACGAAGCGATCCTCACGGTGGTGCGTCAGGCGTTCACGGAGTCCACGGCGGTACGCTTCGAAGGGAACAACTACGCCGATGAATGGGTGGTGGAAGCCGACAAGCGAGGCCTGCTCAACCTGCGTCGCAGCCCCGAAGCGCTCGCGCAGCTCACCACCTCCGATGCGAAGGCCCTGTTCGAAAACACCGGCATTCTGTCGCATGTGGAACTCGAGAGCCGCTATCATGTGCGACTCGAGCGCTACGTCAAGGACATTCTCATCGAGCTGCACACCATGCAGCAGATGGTGGACACGCAGCTGCTCCCGGCGTCGTATGCGTTCCTTGGGCAACTCACCGCGTCGGCGGGACACGGGGCGTCGGCCGGTATCATCGTGCAGCCGCTCATCGACGCCGGTAACGGCGTGTCGAAGTTGGTTACCGCGTTGCAGAAGAAGCGCGCCGAACTGGCCAAAGTGATTGCGAAGGCCGAGCATATGCACGACAATCTGGCCGCGCAGGCGCAGTACATCACCACGACGGCGTGCGACACCATGGCGGAAGTGCGCGAGGCGGCGGACGCGCTCGAGCTGATTGTCGGCGACGAGTTCTGGCCGCTGCCGCGATATCGCGAGATGCTGTTTCCGGTGTAGGGCGGAAATACCGCTCGCGCCAATGACGCGGCCGGTTGGTGCAGACAGGAAAGGACCCACCGGCAGGAGCCGGCGGGTCCTTTTCGCCACTTGCACCAACTCCATGAGCAGGTGACGTCGAAGGCCGTGTGTGTGTGTGTCGACGCCGACTAACTGATGACTTCCTCACCCTCATTCTGCGTCGGGACGTGCCGTGTACCCTCCGGCCGAACAGTGCTCTTCGCAGCAGCCTGAGCGGTCTGCGTGCTTGGCAGGATACCGCTCGCCCATGCCGCCGTTTGGCCCGGCGGGAGCTCGCCGCCCTCCTCGGCGCGCTTCATGGCCAGTGTTGCCACGGCGAGCTCCACATCGGAGGCGAACTCGCGGGCAGCCTGCCGATCCTGCGCACGCACGGCGATCACCAGCTCCGCCGGATGACTCAACTGCAGCCCGCGTGGGCCAGCCACGGCCTCGAACGCCTGCATGTCCGCCGCCGTGAGCACCACCTTGATCGACCGACTCCACGGCCACCACGAGCCGCGCACCGTGCAGGCGGCCAGCCCCGCGAGCGGCACGATGGCCTCGCGTACCGGTTCCAGCTTGCGGTCCGACCGGATTTCGGGCCCCACGAGATCGGTGGTGCGTTCAAGGCGCCATTGCACCACGAGCCGGTGCTCTTCCAGGCGCAGCAGGCCGTCGATCGTTTCGTTGGTCGTGGTGACGGTGCCTCCCTTGATCACGGAGTCACCGCGTTGGATGCGGAAGGGCAGCACGGTGGCGTTGAGCATGTCGCAAGTTGGGCCTGAGCAGCGCACACAGGCAACCCGGACGTCTACCTCACGGGGTGGCGTTGCCGCGCGGACGTCTGTCACGCCGGCCAGCGCATCCGGCACACCACCGCGCCAACGCCCTCCCGCGCCGATCTGCGGGCATCCGCGGCAAGCGTTTTTCGCTTTACGGCGTCACCACACGACGCTGTTCAATACGCGCTACCGCTTGCGACGCCAAATCGGTCAGGTACCTCAACTCCGCCTCAGTGAACGATCGGGGCGCCATCCCCACCACGCAAAGATTGCCAAGTACGAAACCGCGCGACGAAATGAGCGGCACACCAGCATAGCAGCGCACGCCGTCGTTCATTACAAGCGGGTTGGCAGCATGCGTCGTGTCGTCCGCCGCGTTCTCCACCACGTAGGGCGCGCGGGTACGCACCGAGGTCGCGCAGAACGACCATTCCAGCGGATGACCCTTGGTTTCGTCGAGCCAAAGGCCGGTGATGCCGTGCGAACCTGCCACATGCAACGCGTCGTCGAGCACCACGCTCACCAATGAGACAGGAAGTCCGAGATGGGTCGCGCTCTCCTCAGCAACGCGCTGCAGAATAGGATCGATGTCACCCGAGAGCAGATCGAGATCGGCGATCTCCTGGAGGCGCGCCTCGGCGTACAACGGATTCTCGCTCATGGCGTCACGCTCACGGTGGAAGGACCCTCCACATAACGGCTGAACGCGCGAAGACGTATTTCGATGATCGTGCCACGCTGGCGGTAGCTCCGCCCTGACGGGCGAGTGCTGCGGCAACCTGCCCGAGTTGGGCGGTGGTCCCGACGTGGCCGGGCACAAGGCGCGCCTCGCGACACGCCTGCGCCCATTTTTCCTGCGCGGGCATCGCGCCGAAGACGCGCTGCAGGGCCGCGAGCGCGTCGCCCTCTGACGGTTCAGCTAAGTGGTGGGCAGACATGGTGCAAACTTAACGATGCGCCGCCGCGCGTGGGCACGACGCCTATCTTCCGCGGCAAGTAGTGAACGGAGACCGGAGAAGGCGAGACGGTCTTGTTTGCGCGGCAGCCGGCCAGGAGCGCCGCCACCGGAAACTCGGTGATCCATGATCAAGTCGTACTTGTTGGCGATATCCACTCGCGGGGCACGATCGGTGTGGATGGTCGAATCGAGGGTCACCTGCACCGCGCGGACCTGATGATCATTGGCGCCGGTAGAGCGGTGATCGGCACGCGCGGCCGCAGTGCTGGTAGTCGACGGCGGCGCGGTGCACGGGCACATCTCCGTAAACCCTTCACCGCGCAATCGCTGCTCATGCCCACAGCGCGCCGCCTGGCATTGACGCCTCACCTCGACGTGAAAGCGGTCGCACAACGCCGAGCGAAGACAGGCGTGACGGGCTGACTCCTGCGTGGACACTGATTATCGTGCCTCCGCCGACGCCGAAATTGTCGACGAAGCGTGTCGGCGTGAAGATGCGTACGGTGCGGACGCTCGGACTTTTTCTGTTGGTCATGGCCCTGCTGATGAATGCGGCAGCAATGGTGGTACGGCTAGCCTTGCACCCTAGCCGGGGCGCTCCCCCCCTATCCCTCGTAATGGCGCCCCACCCGACGGCCGATGTACGCACCCGCCGCAGTACCCACTATGCCTGCAACGAACGCGGTGAAGGTCCCGACGAAGGCACCGAGTGCCCACCCCGCGTAGCCGCCGATGGTGGTGCCGATGAAGACCAGGAGTCTGGTCACTTTACCATACCCGGCATCGAGCGACGATAACAAACGAACGCGCGCCCCGGACCGGGCCGATCAGGACCCCTCTCCTTTCCTCCGAACTCCTCGGCCACGCGCTCCGCCTGGGCAAGGTCAGCAACACCACACAACGGCTTGATCGCCTGCGCTTCGCGGGCGATCAGCGGCACCTCGATGTCGATGGTGTTCACGAACGGCGAAGGAATGGCATGGCTGATGAGCTGAATGTCCGGAGACTGAAGAACCGTGTGCTCATGCGCCAGCAGGGCGAAAAGACCGGGCTGTTCCGGGTCGGTCGGCTCCCGGATCCCTGCTGAACCAGAGAAGCATTACACTTTATTCTACCCCACGGTGACGCGCGGTGTCGGACAGGCCGAGCACGCCGTGCTGACCGCCGGTGATCAAGTGGCGTTGCACGGCCGGGCATCGGAGTCGAAGCTCATACGCGACGTGCGTGAAAGAAAGCGCCGTGTTGCAACCAGACCCCTGCCGGCGGCGCAACGATGGAGCGAGTGAACCAGGCAGCCTCGCCGGATCAACGAGAAGCTGCGCCACCTGTTTGAGCCCGCACACGCGTCACCGTGAACCAGACCACGTTTCAATCGTTGCGTGACCGGCACCCGGTCTAGCGGCTGCTGGCCTCGTCACACGCACCAGTCATCGCCGGCTTTCTGCACCGCGTGTTCGTGACACCGAATGTGCGCGTGATGAACGAAGCGGATCTCACCGAGGTATTGGAGGACGAACTGTTCACCCTCCGCGAGCATGGCGGTAGCGACGCGTATCCGAAGGTGTGAAGCCGCGCCTTGCCGAGCTGGCAGTCCTTGCCGGCGACGACGACATCGACACTGCTCGATTATTCGACCAGATCGTGTTGGGCGCAGATCCGCGGTACACCACGACACCCAGACTGTATAGGTCACTGCGCCGGTCCACGTCGTCGCCTACGCACTGTTCAGGCGACATGTACGCGTGCGTGCCGATCGATTCGCCCGCCGGCGTAGCAGGGCTCGCCGTCTCGTCGCTGTGCACCGCCATCGTAGGTGCCGCATCAGCCGGCACGGCCTCGCGCCGCGCGAACGTGTCGTCGCGCAACTTCGCGATGCCGAAGTCCAGCAACGTCACGTGAAAACCACCGCGTGCATCGGGCTTGAGCCAGATGTTGGCGGGCTTGAGGTCGCGATGCAGCAGGCCCCGCGCATGTGCCGCCGCCAGTGCTGCCGCAATCTGCTCGACGATGTCGACCACCTGCGCCACAGGAAGGCGACGCCGGGATTCCAGCACCGCTTCGAGCGTCTCGCCCTGGAGATGCTTCATGACGAGGTAGGCCACGTCGTGGCCGGCCACTTGATCCAGACCGAAGTCGGTCACGGTGACGACGTGGCGGTGCTGGATACCGCCGGCGGCGCGCGCCTCGCGCACGAAGCGTTCGGCGGCGGTGGCATCCTCCAGCAAGTACGGACGCATCACCTTGAGCGCGACGGTGCGGCCGATCCCGACATGCTCGGCGAGATACACCGCACCCGTACCGCCCTCGCCGAGCCGACATCCCACCCGATACGTGCCATGCAGCACGGCATCGGCGAGCCAGTGCATGTCGTTGCGGGGGTGGCTCACGTGGATAACCCTCGAACGTGGCACATACCCTGTGAGGCTGGACGCCTGTAACGCGCGCTTCATTACGGCGGCGCCGGTAGCAGCGCGCCGCGTGAACCTCGCGGCTCAACTTTCGGTGCACCCGTCTGCCCGGGTGAATGCCATGCCCGCTCTCCAGGAGAATGTCCCCATTGCCTGATCTTGTCTTCTCCGGCATTGTGACCGCGTTGTTGCTCATCAGTGTGCTGGCAGACCGTGCGGTTGCGCAGTCATTGCCGATTACGGCGCTCCTCTTTGGCGCGCCGGTCCTCCAACCGGACGGACGACAGGCCGCGCAACGGCGCTCTTTCAGGCCGACACGGTAATCGCCGTCGGAATCGTCCCCACGATCGACCAGGACCGTTGTGATGCCGAGAACGCCGCGCCGCGCGGCTACACGCGCGAGCAGGTTGCCGGACTCGATTCCTTCCGGCTGTTCGATGTCGAAACCGCTCGACGTGCTCACCGCTCGGATGTAAATTTTACAGCCGAGAGCCAGATGCCATCTGGTGGATGTTCGGCGAGAATACGCGTAAGCAGGCGTGGTTCGTTGAGGCTGGACGGACACCGGTACAGGCGCTTGCTCTCTCCATCACCGATGCTGCAACGCCGCTTGGTCAACCAACACCGCTCGGTCGCATCGCGGCGGGCTACGTTGCCGATATCGTGGCGGTGGATGGCGATCCCACAAAGGACATCCGCATGGTCAGTAACAGTGTGCGATCGGTGATGATCACACCGCGTCCCGCCGCCCGCACAGCGATCATCCTTGGCGCGTCCGGTTCGGTTGGAGGTGCGCTGCTTCGTGCGCTGCTGCACGACGATGCGTTCGCGCATGTCGTGACGCTCAGCCGTCGCTCGCTTCCCGGTGCCGTGGCACTGGCGCAGAAGACCGGGTGCACATTGCACGAGCAGCTGGTCCCCGAGATGCGCCCCGCCGCGCTCGAGGCAGCGACGATCGACGCGTTGCGCGAAATGAACGGTGAGGCAGTGGGGTTCAGTGTACTCGGTATCGGGCAGGGTACGGCCAAACTGACCATAGCCGAGCACCGCGCCGTTGACGTGGAGTTGAACGCAGCCTTTGCCCGCGGACTCCGCGCTTCGGGCATCGTGCATCAGCTCGCGTACATGAGCGCCGTCGGTGCCGATCCGCAGGCGAAAACCACCGGATCGGGCGCGGCGGGAACGGCGCGCTACAATCGCGTAAAAGGAGAATCCGAGGCGGCCGTGCGCGCGCAGGGACCCGACGTGGTGAGCGTATTCCGCCCGTCGCTGATCATCGGATCAACGCACACGCCGCGGATACTCGGGGCGCTCCTTCAGCTCTTCTCGTTCATCACGCCGGCAAGGTATCGCGCGATAACGGTGCAGCAGATCGCGAGTGCCATGGTGAACACCGTGAAGGCACAGCCGGCGAGCGGTGGGATGTTCCAGTATCCGGAGATGATGGCGGCGAGTGAAAGGGGCGGGGTTTCGGGCGCTCGATGACGTCAAGAGCGTGTTGCGCGGTTTCGGCCAGGCGGCACGGGCCCGCATCGCCGCTCTTTCGGTTGGTGTCGGATCAACGGACATCGGCACCTCCACACGCGTTTTGCCGCACCGTGTGCCGACCTCCGTGCGCGTGGACCTCGTCGGCGAGGAGCAGGACGCCAACGCGGCGTTGCTGTTCGAGACATACGGGCCGTCGGTTCTTTGACGACGCGGCGGTCGAGCGCGCGCCGCTCGGCCTCCTGCGGCAGGCGCGTGAACGCGCGGCCTCTTAAGAGCGGCTGTCCATCGACCGGGTCGTACGGGATACGGAGCTCATGCCGTGGTCGGCCAAGGCGCAGGGGCTCATTCGCGAGCAGAATGCCGCCAGCAGCGCCGCTGCCGGCGGTGCGCGTCACCTGCTCGAAGAGCTCACCGACGCCACGCGCGACGGCACCCGCAAGGAGGTCTTCGCGGCGCTCAACACCGTCCCGCTGCTGATCTTCGATCATTTCGGCATGCGGAGGCTCCCCCGACCGCGGCCGAAGATCTGCTCGAACTGGCCATGCGCCGCGACGAACGCGCCTCCACGATCCGCACCTCCGATCGCCCCGTCGAATACTGCCGCAAGCTGCTTGGCGACACCGCCGCCGTGACCGCCATGCTCGACCGGCTGCTCCACCACGCGCATGTCCTCACGTGCGGCCCGCGCAGCTGGCGCACGAAACTTCACGCGGCGACCGACTCCCGGTCCCCGCGCTACGCTAACCAGCCTCAATTCGCTCCGCGTGGTGGCCGGTTTTGCGGAGATCGACCTATGCTACAGCCTCAACGCCCAAGTTCATTTGCGGGCGAAGGGAATCAACTGCGAGGGCAGCGAGCTTGAGACAAGCGCCCGGCTGCTACAACGCACGTTAGACCACTCTGGGCTACATCCCGGAGACGAGCCCAGGGGATTCGTCTCCGTCCGGCACAACGTAACCTCGCCTCCGCAACGCAAACAACGTCAAGAGCAGATAGAAGGCGGTGATGCCAAACGCGACTACCCACAATTTCCCGGGAGTGAAAATTTCTGCTAACCGTTCCGGCGCGACCGGCAGTCCGCGCGCAGCTCGACCCGCCGCATACGCTTCGCGCGCTGCATTGAGATGCTGCAGCATACACCAGACGCCCGCTCAAACTCGATGTGGAGCGTCTCGCACATCTCGTCTGGTGTCACGGCAACGCCTTCGGTCCTTCCCACATACTCCCATTCGCGAGCTCCGGAGGCGCGTGGTAGGCTTGTGGTTTCTCGGGAGAATCGTTTAGCAGGGTGATGAAAAAGTCGGGTGAATTTCGCCCGGCGTAGGCCGCACATTCGTATATGTTGGCGCATCCTCAAATGGAGCGTGGCGATGCGTGGTGCCGATCAACCGCAGACGACGATGTTCAGCTATGTCTCGGTCGAAGACCGGATTCCGGCGGACCATCCGCTGCGCACGA
>JBBSCJ010000047.1:0-9741 GCA_038250435.1 Gemmatimonadales bacterium
GCGTGACCCGCGCGCCGCGCTCGCGCAGATGATATGCCGTCCAGCCTCCCCACGCGCCCGCGCCGATGACCACCACGTGCCCGACGCCGCGATCGCGGGACGCTCGACTATCGATTCCCCGCGCCGGGGCAGGCGTCGGCGCGGCGGCACCGCCCACCGTGGCGCAGCCGGTCGCCAGCAACGCCCCCGCTCCGACCCCCGCGATGCGAAGAAAGTCGCGTCGCGGGAGTGAGGCGTCGGCGTTGTGTGGCGGGGGGCTTGAATCCTTCGACATGGCGGTCGTGGGGCGTCAGGGAACGTCGGTATCGGTGGCGCTGGTCGCCGTCGCGAACATGTGGCCCTGTACGTCGCTACGCCAGAGCCGAGGAGGCACCGGCTTGCCAGCCGTGCGCGAACCTCGCACGTTAGGGGATGCGTACACGTCTCCCGTTTTCTGGTGTGCTTCTCGCGCTTACGCCCGTCGTGAGTGTCGCCGGGGCTTTCCGTATGGCGGCCCAGCCTCCGCGATCCACAGCCGCACCGGTATCGGCCGCCGCGCCTCGCGTCGCCACGCGCGCGGCCACCGGCATCTCCACCCGTTTGCACACGGCCGCTGCCCGGCAGGACACGGCGGGACGCTACACCGCGGAGCAGGCGGGCACTGGCGCGGTGGTGTTCACGCGTGTGTGCATCGAGTGTCATGAAACGAAGGATATGTCGAGCGCGGACTTCCGTGCCAAGTGGAGTGGCCGTCCCGCCTTCGATCTGTTCGAATTGATTCGCTCGACGATGCCTGACGGCAATCCCGGTTCTCTGAGCCGCCAGGAATACGCCGCGTCGGTGGCGTACATCATGAAACTCAACGGACTCGTACCGGGGGTCACCTCGCTCCCCAGCGATTCCGTGGCGCTGGCCGCCATTACACTGCTGCTTCCTTCCACGCCCCGTTCGTCGGAGAAATTCTGATGCCTCGCCAGATGCGATTATCGTTGCCGTTACGTGAGCTGTCATGCACCGTTGGTGCCGTTTTCACGATGCTCGCCGCGCGACCCGTGATGGCGCAGGCGGGGCAGCCAGTGCGTCAGCAGGTGCTCCCCTCCGGACAGAGCGCGTCGCCGACGCTCTCGCCGGGCATCCGGGCAGGCAACATGGTGTATGCGTCGGGACAGCTCGGTCTGAACCGCGCCGCCCCCGACTCGACGGTACAGGGGCAGACGCGGCTAGCGCTCGAAAGCACGAAGAAGGTGTTCGAGGCGGCTGGCACCACCATGGCGCACACGGTCAAGTGCACCGTGTTTTTAATAGACGTCAAGGATTTCGGCGGCATGAACCAGGCGTACCGGGAGTTTTTCTCCAGTGAACCGCCGGCCCGTTCCACGGTGGTGGTCGCGGCGCTGGTCGTGCCAGGCGCGAAAGTCGAAATCGAGTGCATGGCGGTCATGCCGTAAGCGCTATCGGGTAGCGGCCGGCCACGCGACGCCCTGATTGCCGCGCTTCACGCGCACGACGCCCTTGAAGCGGAACTTCTGCAGGCGTTTCCCTTCGTAGGTCTCGGTGGTGAAGAGGTTCCCCTTCGAGTCGGTGGCGATGCTGTGCACGGCGAAGAACTGCCCTGGTTGGCGTCCGCCATCGCCGAACGTGGTGAGCGTCTGCAGTGTCTGGCGATCCATCACGTAAATGCGCTCGTTCTTGCCGTCGGCGAGATACAGGTACCGCTGTTTCGCGTCACGGGAGAAGGCGATGTCCCAGACGGAGCCATCGCCACGGGTGGCCGGTGCGACTCGCACCTCCTTCACGAACTCGCCATTGGTGCGAAAGACCTGGATGCGATCGTTCGGGCGGTCGCACACGTAGACCAGGCCATCATTGCTCGGCTCCGCACAGTGCACCGGATTGCGAAACTGCTGTACCGGCGCGGCGGCCGGATCGTAGGGAGGGAGACGCGTGTCATCAGGGGCGTTGCCGTACGCGCCCCAGAAGCGTTTCACCGCTCCGCTGTTCATGTCGATGACGGCCACGCGCTTGTTGCCGTACCCGTCGGCCACGTACGCCTCACCGGCCTTCGCGTCGAACGAGATCTTGGCCACACGACCGAAGTGCGTGCTGTCCTTGCTGTTGGCGCCCTGACGCGGCGTGCCGAACTGCTGCAGAAATTTGCCGTCGTGCGAGAATTTGAGGATATGCGAATCGTTCGGGCCGTTCCCACCGACCCAGACATTGTCCTTGTCATCCACCGCGACGCCGTGGTTGGAGCCCGGCCAATCATAGCCGGCACCCGGGCCGCCCCACGCCTTCACCAGGTTGCCCTCCGGATCAAACTCCAGAATCGGCGGCGCCGACGCGCAACACTCGGCGATCGGCGGCGTGGCGTTCATGCCGGCTTCCGTGCGCTGGTTGAGCGTGGAGTCGCCACGATGGATGATGAAGACATGATCCCGGCTATCTACACCGACCCCGATGACGGAGCCCAGAATCCAGTGGTTCGGCAAGGGGCGAGGCCAGAGCGGATCCACCTCGAAACGCGGCGCTTCGACGGTATCCTGCTCGTCGGCAACAAGATTCGCTTGCAGCACGCCGAGCGTGCCGAATGTGAGCAGCAGCAGCGTCCATCGCCAGGATTTACGGGACCTCGTCATCACCTTCTCCATCGTGAGGGGCCCCGATGTGCAAAGCGGGGCCGGATGGTATGTTCGTGCGCCAAGCCTTCTCAGCAAACGCTGAAGTAACCTGCCATTTCCCACCTGTCCAGAGAGCTGCCATCGATGGTTGCGATGTTGCCCGTGTGGCTGCGTGTCCTGCTGCGTGGTTTACTGCCCGGTCTTCTGCTGTTGCTGCCGTGGCACTTGCTCCGTGCGCACGAGGTGCCGGCGCGGGTGCAGGTGCGCACGATCGTGCACGCGGATGCCAACCGAATTCGGGTGCTGGTGCGTGCCCCGTTTGGCGCGATGCGCGACGTGGATGTGCCCACGCGCGAGGGTGGGCTGCTCGACGTGCCACGCTCGGGCGCGATGCTCGCCGACGCGGCGGAGCTGTGGATCGCGCGCGGTGTACGCTTTCGCGACGGCGATCAGTGGCTTGCCGCGCCTCGGGTGCTGTCGGTGCGGGCGGCGCTCCCCAGCGACCGCTCGCTCGATGATGACCGCAGCTTCGAGGCGATGGTGTCGGCGGTCCAGCAGTCGCCGCTGCCGATGGGCACCGACGTTCGCCCCGACCAGCTGTTGATGGACGTACTCCTCGAAGTGGCGATCACGGCGCCCGTGCAGAACCTCGTGATGGTACCCTCGTGGGCGCATCTCGGTGTACGCACCACCACGCTCGTGCGCTATCAGCCGATAGACGGACCGGAGCGGCTGTATCAGCTGAACGGGGTGCATGCGCCGCTGCATCTGGCGCCCGGCTGGTGGTACGCGGCCTCACGCTTCGCGCGCTCGGGGATGCAGCATCTGTTCGGTGGCCTCGATCATCTGTTGTTCGTGCTCTGCCTGGTGCTGCCGTTTCGCGCGTGGCGTCCACTGGTGGGCGTAGTGACGGCGTTTACGGTGGCGCATTCGCTGACGCTGATGGCCGCAGCGCTCGGCTACGCGCCCACGGCGCTCTGGTTTCCTCCGTTGGTGGAGCTGCTGATCGCCCTCTCGATCGTGTACATGGCGATCGAGAACATCGTGGGCGCGCGGATCGAGCGTCGGTGGCGCATGGCCTTCGCGTTCGGCCTCGTACATGGATTCGGCTTTGCCGGTGCGTTGCGCGAGCAGCTATCGTTTGCCGGCGGACATCTGCTCACGTCGCTCGCGGCTTTTAACGTGGGCGTGGAAGTGGCGCAACTGCTCCTGCTGGCCGTGCTGCTGCCGGTGCTGCACTGGCTGTTCACGCGCGTCGTGGCGGAGCGCATGGGTATCATCATCGCCTCGGCGTTCGTGACGCACGAGGCGTGGCACTGGACGCTCGATCGCGGTGCGGAGCTGCGCGCATATCGCTTCGCGATGCCCGTGTTCGATGCGCCATTCGCCCTCGCCGTGGTGCAGGCGCTGATGGGCGTGGTGGTGGTGACCGGCGTCGCGTGGGGGACGGGCGCGCTCATGGCGCGACTCACTGGCACACCCCGTGCGAATGCCGTCGCGACAGCGTTGCTCGCCGCCGTGTGCGTGGGTAGCCTGGCGGCGCCTCCACCCTTGCGTGCGCAGCCGATCGCGGCGAGAAGCGCGCAGACCACGATGCGTGGGGTGTACACCGCTGAGCAGGCCGTGAAAGGGAAGGAGGTGTTCCATGGCGCTTGCCTCGGCTGTCACACCACGGCGTCGCACACCGGCGCGGCGTTCGCGCTGCGATGGTTCGGCAAGCCGCTTGGCGAGTTATACGACTACGTGAGCCAGCTGATGCCCAAGTCGGGGCCGGGTACGCTCACCGAAGACGAGTACGTGTGGGTAATCGCCTACATCCTCAAGCTCAATGGCATGCCCGCCGGCAGCACGGAACTGCACGCCGATCCGGCGTGGTTGCGGAGCGTGCGGGTCGACAGCACGACCAAAGCGGCGGTGCGCGCACCGGCGGCGCATCCCCCTGCCGCTGACTCACGCCTGATGTCCGCGTCCCGATTTCTTTCTCGCGCGTCCTCCGTCCGCCCAGTGGAGTTCCGATGAACTACGGCCGTACCTCACGAATCGCGGGTCTTGCCGCCGTTGCGGGACTCGTCATGCTTGGTGTGACCTTCACGCGGGTTTCACGCTCGGTAGCGCAGCCGGGATCGCCGTTGGTACGCGGCAACGCGTACGGCGAGTGGCGTCATTGGGGCGCCGACCAATGGAGCACGCGCTATTCGCCGCTCGAGCAGGTACACGCGGGGAACTTCGATTCGCTGCAGGTCGCGTGGGAATGGAAGGCGGGCGCCTTCGGCAAGGACGAGTACTATCGCACGACGCCGATCTTCGCGAACGGTCGGCTGTTCACCGTGGCCAGCACCCGGCGCGTAGCCACCGCAGTCGATCCGGAAACCGGGGAAACGTTGTGGATGTATCGCCTCGAGGAAGGTATTCGCTGGCAGAAGGCGCCGCGACAGTTTGCGGGCCGCGGCCTGTCGTACTGGACCGATGGCACCAACGAACGCCTGTTGCTCGTCACGCCGGGCTACCATCTCGTGTCGCTCGATGCAAAGACAGGGAAGCCGGATCCCGCCTTCGGCACCAACGGCGTCGTCGACCTGATGGACGGATTGGGCTATCCGATGGTCCCGCTTGCGGTCGATGACTCCGGTCCGCTGATCATCAGCGATGCTGCACCGATGCGACGCGCAACGCCTGGCGAGACGTGGGATCCGGTGAAGAAAATCGGCGCGGATGGCACGGTTGGTCTCGACCCGGAAGCGGGGCAGATTGCTGCCAGTTCACCGGCGATGGTCGTGGGGAACATGCTCGTCGTGGGGAACTCCTCGATCCACGGCTACTATCCCATCAAGGCGCACAACATCACGGGGACGATTCGCGGATTCGACATCCGCACCGGCAAGCAGGCGTGGAAGTTCAATCTCGTGCCGCAGCCGGGTGAATTCGGCGCGGAGACGTGGAAGAACGGCTCGAAGTCGGGCACGAAAGGCGTGGGCAAGAACGACGCGTGGGCGCCGTATGCCGCCGACGAAGCGCTGGGCCTCGTGTACATCCCGGTGGGGATGCCGCTGATGGATGAGTACGGCGGTCATCGGCCGGGAGACAATCTGTACGGCAACAGCCTCGTGGCGCTCGATGCGAAAACGGGCGCGCGCAAATGGCACTTCCAGATGGTGCATCACGACATCTGGGACTACGACACGCCGATGGCGCCGAACTTGATGGACGTCACGATCGACGGGCGCCTGCGTCAAGTGGTGGCCCAGGTGACCAAGCAGGGGTGGGTGTACACCTTCGACCGGGCCACCGGCGTGCCGATCTGGCCGATCGTGGAAACGCCGGTGATGAAGAGTGACGTACCGGGTGAGATCTCCGCGCCCACGCAGCCGATCCCCACCAAGCCTGCGCCGTATTCGCAGCAGGGGCTCGTGGAGGCCGATCTCATCGACTACACCCCCGCCGTCAGGGACTCCGCGCTCAAGATGGCCAAGCAGTGTCGCATGGGACCGCACTTCATCCCGCCGGCTGCGGCCGACGGCAAGGGGAGCAGCGGCTTCCGCTGTGCGTGGTATGCGCCGGGGGCCAGCGGTGGCGTGAACATCGACGGCGGGGCCACGGTCGACGTGGAGACCGGCATGCTGTTCGTCGCATCGATCACGGGACTGAGCACCGCGCAGTTGCAGAAGGATCCGTGTTCGGAGTTCGACTATAGCTCTCCGCGCAACAGCTGCGGCCTCATTGGCGCGCTCGCCCCACCGCCGGGATACGGCGCACCCAAGGATGGCAACCGCGGCGGGGACTTCGGTGCCCGCGCCGCTGGCGCCATGCTCGGTGGGGTGTCGATCGTCAAGCCCAAATCCTTTGGAGGCATCACCGCGTACAGCATGACGTCTGGCGATAAGGCGTGGTGGGCACCGAACGCTGGCATGATGAAGGTCACCAGTCGTGATCCACTCTTCGCTGGGGTGGAGCTTCCTCCGCAGGGCGGACGTGGTCAGGCGCAGGCGATCACCACCAAAACGCTGCTCATTTACGGCACCGGACGCAGTGGCGGACTTCCGGGCGAGCCGCCGATGCTCTTCGCGCTCGACAAACGCACGGGGCAGAAAGTAGGATCGGTGAAGATCCCGCTCAAGACTACCGCCGTCCCAATGACGTTCCTGCACAAGGGACGGCAATACATCGTGTTCGCGAGTGGTGCAGAGGACGACGCACAGCTGACCGCACTGGCGCTGCCGCGGAAATAGCGACCGCCACGCCGAGCGGTACGTGCGCTACTTGCGCTCGTACCGCTTGAGCGCCCGCGGACCGACTTCCGCGCCGTAGATATTTCCTGCGCGATCCACCGCCACGCCTTCGGCCGCACTGGTGCTCGCCGGCTTCTCGTCGGGGTCGGGGATGAAGGCGGTGACGCGACCATCACGCGCGCTGCCGATGCGGATGCCGCGCTTCCATGCGCCATGCGGCGGGTTCACCGATCCGGATTCGGAATCGGCGACATAGATCATGTCGTTGGCGTCAATGTGAATGCCGCTCGGGCGGCTGAACTGATACCACGAGTCGAGCAGCGTCCCTTCCTGATCGTAAATCAGGATGCGGTCGTTACCGCGATCGCCGACGAACAGCCGTCCCCGCGAATCGATCGCCAACGCATGCGGCTGGTCGAGGTCTGCCGGGCCTGTGCCGAATTTGCCCCAGCTCTTGAGCAACTTTCCGGTGCGGTCGAGCTTGAGAATGCGCGCGTTGCTCCCTTCGCGTGACGAATGCCCCTCCGCCACGAAGATGTCGCCGTTCGCGGCCGTCACCACGTCGTTGGGTTGCCAGAAGTGGCCGGAGTCGCGCATGCCACCCGGCTTCCCCAGCGTGAGCAGCAGCGTGCCGGACGGGCTGAATTTATAGATCTGATGTCCCTTGGCTTTCCCGTCTGCCGTAGGCGCCGCACCACCGGTGCACGCGCAGTCCACCACCCACACATCGCCGTCACGGTCCACGTGAATGCCGTGCGGCGATACCAGCAGGCCACCGCCGAACGAAGCGGTGAGCGTGCCACTGGCATCAAAGCGGAGCAGGGCTGGCAGTGACGAGCTGGCGCAGCTGTTCGCGCCACACCGTTCCGCAACCCAGATGCTCGTTCCGTCGCGGTCGATGTCTACCGCACTCGTGGCGCCCCAGCTGCGCCCTTCGCCGATCCGGGCCCACCCCGCGACGCTGCGATAGGGGTTGGGCGCATCGTTCACGGGCGGCATCGTGGCGGACGACTGCGCCGCTGCCCCGGGCGCGGCGATCGCGAGCGCGAGAGCGATTCTGATCAGCATGGCGGACGCGAAAGAGGGGAGTTGGAGGGCAGCGACGTTCGTGTCCCTGCAATTCAGCACCGCACGGAGCATCCGGCAAGAGCGCCTCGATGGGCGCGCGCGGACGTCGGTCTCGCGCCAAGCGGCCTCGCGCCAAGCGGACACGCTCAGCAAGTTGCGGCGAGATCCTTTTGCCGACGGGCGAACGGAAGCTGCCTCAACGCTTCGTGCATCTGCGCCGTCCCTCAGTGAGGACCACCGACCGCGTGGTCCGTTCCTCAGCTCCCGAGCTCTTGGTATGTGCTTTCCGCTTCGTCTCGTCGCCGCCGCTCTCGTCACCACCACCCCGCTCATCGCGCAGCGGCCGCTGCTCCCGCCGATTGTGCCGGTGGTGGATTCAGCCGATCCCGTGTCGATGATGGTCGCCCAGCTCGACCTCGAGCGTTATAAGGCCGTCATCGAGGGACTCACGCAATTCGGGGATCGTCGCCAAGGTACCAGCCGCAATCGGGCGGCGGTGGACTGGATCGAAGCGCAGCTCAAGGCGACGGGGTGCGCGAACACCGAGCGACTCACTTACCAGTTCGGTCCGCCCACGCCGACGCCGTCTCCGGTCCCGGCCGCCGGTTCGGCGCGTTCGGGCGCCCGTCCTGCTGCACGTCTGACCGTTCCGGTTGCCTCTGGCGGCGGACGGGCCCGCGGCGTGCGCACTCGCACTGGGGTAAACAACGATTCCCTGTTGCAGCCTGATGCGCGGCTCCGTGCCCTGAACACCGAGCCAAGCGCGCCGGGCGAGCGGCAGCAGGTCTATTGCACCAAGGTGGGGACGACGCGTCCCGACGAGATGTACATCGTCGGCGCACACATGGACGGTATCGGCTGGGGCGAAGCGGTGAACGACGACGCGTCGGGAACGGCGCTCGTGATGGAACTGGCGCGCATCTTCAGCGATCCCAAGGTGCAGACGGAGCGTTCCATCCGCTTCATTCTCTTCAACAACGAAGAGACGGGGCTCAACGGGGCGCGGGCGTACGTCGAGCAGCGTCGCGCGCTGCAGGGGATCGAGCAGCCGAAGGGGTCGGGGAAGTATCCCGAGCCCACGTGGGTGGGGATGATTCAGCACGACATGATGATGTTCGACCACGGCATGCCCCGCCCGGACGGTACGATCCCGCCGGAGCAGCGCCCCGAGGCCGACGTGAACATCGAGTTCCAGACGTCGGCGAAATTTGCGACCCAGGCGTCGCAGCTTGCGTGGCGCTTTCATACCGCGAACGCGAAGTACGCCACAGATTATCCGGCGCAGGTCGGGCCGCACATGACCAATACCGACTCCGGCCCGTTCATGGACTTCGTGCCCGCCATCAGTCTTCGGGAAAACGAGCGAGGCACGCAGGTGGGCAGTGGCTGGAACCCGCACTGGCATCAACCCACCGACGTCTTCTCCACTTTCTCGGACAAAGACTTTCGCCTCGGACTCAACGCGGCGCAAACCACGCTCGGTGCGCTCGGCACGCTGGTGAAGGCGACGATCCGGAAGTGAAGCTTCGCGTCGCTCGTGCTCACCACCCGCGATCCCCATGCCGCATCAGTGCTGGGGTCGCGGGGCGAAAAGATGGTGCAGCCCCGCAACTGATGCGCCGTACGCAACGGCTGCGAGAGACGATACGACGAGGAACCACACCTATCCCTGTGATGAGTCGACACTCCCTGTTGGCAGCGGCGGCAATCCCAGCTCTTGCAGAAATTCATTATGTATGTCCCGAGCCTTTCGGATGTCGTTCTCGATCTCCAGCAGTGCCTGGCTTGTCGCCGTTAGATCAATTTCCTCCTCACCCACCGCTGTGCTGATGTAGCGGGAGATGTTGAGA
>JBBSCJ010000048.1:0-9363 GCA_038250435.1 Gemmatimonadales bacterium
AAACCGCTACGCGGTAGTTGCTGTTGAGGACGGTTCCCCTTGGGGAACCGTCCTTTTGCGTAGCGGCGGGCGACGGTAACGTCGCGGGAGCAGGTCCTTGTTTCCCGCAGACGGAGGTTCCGATGCAGACGCTCACCGACCGGATGGGCGACGACATGCGGTTGCGCGGCTTCGCGCCGAAGACGCAGCAGGCGTATCGTGGTGCGGTCGTCGGCTTGGCGAGGCATTTCGCGCGATTGCCCGACACGCTGGACACGCTCACCGAAGACGAGCTGCGCGCGTTCTTCCTCGCGCTGGTCACGACGCGCAAGGTCTCGCGGAGCACGCTGATCGTGTACCGCAGCGGTATTCGCTTCTTGTATGAAGTGACGTTGCACCGCACGTGGCCGGTCTTTGATCTCGTGCGACCAGCGAAGCGGCACGTCTTGCCCGTGGTGCTGTCGACTGGCGAAGTGCGGACGCTGCTGGCGTCCGTGCCAAGATCCGCGCGCCCGCATGGCCCTCATCGCGATTTACTCGTGCGGGCTCCGGCTGTCTGAAGGCTGCCAGCTCCTGACCCGTGACATCGACAGTGCGCGCATGTTCGTGCACGTGCGCGCCGGGAAAGGCGGACGGGATCGCTACGTGCCGCTGCCGCAGCGGACGCTCGAGTTGCTGCGGCTGTATTGGCGGACGGCGGCGCCGCGGCCGCGCTTTGGGCTCCCGCGCGGTCCGTGGGTATTTGCGAATCGTGAGGCGACGGGTCCGCTGCATGCGACGAGTCTGCAGAGGACCTTCGCCGCCGTCGTGCGCGGGAGTGGCCTGACGAAGCACGCATCCATTCATACGCTGCGGCATTCGTATGCGACGCATCTCTTGGAGTGCGGCGTGCATCTGCGCGCCATTCAAGAGCTGCTCGGACACAAGAGCCCGGCGACGACGGCGATCTACACGCACATCACGCCGCAGGTGACCGGCGTGCTGCAGCGCACTGTGAATGCGCTGATGGCGACTTTGTAGATACGCAGACGGGGCGCAGCCATGACCGTCGCGGCGGCGGTGCGACAGTTCGGGCCGGCGTATGTGGCGCGCTTCGGCGCCACGATGCCGGCGGGCCACCGGCGCGCCCTCGAGGATCTCGCGGCGTGTCGGACGGCCGCGATGGGTGGACACGTCATGCCGTGTGACGCCTGCGGCCACGAGCACTTCGTGTATCACTCGTGTCGCAATCGCAGCTGCCCTTCCTGTCACGGCGTCAGTACACGCGCCTGGCTCACGGCGCGGGAGACGGAGCTCCTTCCCGTGCCGTACTTTCATGTGGTCTTTACGCTCCCGGAGGAATTGCGCGCTATCGTGCGCACGCACGCGCGTGTCCTGCTCCCGGTGTTGATGCAAACGGCCGCCGCATCACTGCAGGCGCTCGCGGCCGATCCGCACTACCTCGGCGGCACCGTCGGGATGCTCGCCGTGTTACATACGTGGACGCGCACCCTCGTCTATCATCCGCCTGTGCATTGCCTGGTGCCAGGTGGTGCGCTCGCGCCCGATGGGGTGACGTGGCATCGCGCACGCGGACACTACCTCGTGCCGGTGCGCGCGTTATCCGTCGGCTTTCGCGCGCGCTTCCTGCTGCGCCTCACGCGACTCCTTCCCGACGTCATCGTCCCGGCCACCGTGTGGAAGCGGCCGTGGGTCGTGTATGCCAAGCCCACGGTGCAAGGCGCGGAGTGCGTGCTGCGGTATCTCGCGCGCTATGTGCATCGCGCGGCAATCACCGACGCGCGCATCGTGCGCGTAGATGCGATGACGGTGACGTTTCGCTATCAGGACGCGCAGGCGCGCGCGTGGCGCACCATGACGCTCGCGGGCGAGGAGTTCCTGCGACGCTTCCTGCAGCACGTGTTGCCGCGCGGCTTGCACAAAGTGCGCTACTATGGCTGGTGGCGTCCGCAAGCGGCGGCCACACGCACGCGGTTACGACGACAGCTGGCGCCACCGGTCCCCTCGCCGCGCGACGAGCTCCCCGACGCGCGTGTTGGCATCCCGCCTGCGCCCTGCTGCCCGCAGTGTGGCACGGGCCACCTCCTGCGCACCCGACGGCTCTTACGGGTCCCCGCGCTCGCGAGGCCCCCGTAGTGCGCCCCCGCTCGTCGCCCCGCCTGGCACGCATGACCGCCCGTCCGGCGCGCCCCTCCGCACGCGCCGTCGACGCGTCGTGCGCGCGCGCCGCACACCGCGCTGAACCCCGCGGAAACGAGGCCCCGCCCCGCCGCTCCCCGTCCCGTCACACCCCAAGACCCGCGCGGAACGTCGCGGTGGTCCCCCGCTCATCCGGATAGCGCGCCTGGTACGACGGGTGCAAACTCCATAGGGCAGTGCCGGCGGTTCAGTTCAACGGAGGTTTGGCGTCGGCTTCGCGACGCAAAACCTCTAACTCGTTAGATCGCTAGAGCAGGTGCAGCAATCATTGGAGATGTCGGTGCGTGACCGCGAGCCTTGCGCTCCCGACTCGAGCAGAGGTTGTGGTGTCCGCGTGCAACACGGGTTCGCGTGGTCGTCCGCAGGGCGAGATCCTCTCGCCGCGAGGTGGCCGCACGATGTTCCGTTCGTGCTGATTGATTCTTGTGGCGTCCACTCGCGGTACCAAGCTCTCACTTACGCTGCAGCAGACAGGGCTTACCGAAAGCTCGCAGCGCTCGCGATTTGTTGGAGCCTTGCGGCTGAGCTAAGAGGTTGAACATACACTCCACCGGGTGGAGGCAAGCGTGGATGTCTCCGGCGTGTTCTTCGTGCCGTTTTTCGCTGCCGCGGCCACGGCGATCTTTGGTACACCTATTGCGGCCATTCACTATTCCCTCTGGCGGGTCAAAGCGGCGCGTGCCGGGACCGATTCGGGCGCTATTTGTCGGTACCACGGGCCCTTCTCGCCACAAATTTACCGCCCAGAAAACAAAAGAACCGCATGTCCCATAAGGACTTACGCGGTTCTGGAGACGAACGAGCGATGGTCGGCTTTTCAAACATACTCATCCTTACCAAGGATGTGCTCTACCGACTGAGCTATGTGAGCGGCCTGCGCATGGCAGCAGTAACCCCAAAGGATCACGTCTCCCATCAGACGATAAGCGTAGACGAATTCAGGGTCATCGGCAACCCCTGGCTTATGGCTTTGACGGCGCATTGTCTTCCCACGCCTTCGTCCACTTCGCCGATGCTGTAGGACGACCGAGCGCGAGGAGCGCTTCGGCGATGTCCTTGCGCGCCGCCTGCAGAAAACTCACCCCGGGTTCGGCTTGCCGGGCGACGATCGTGTAGCCGGCTTCCGACTCCGCCGCACCGGCGGCCCATCGTTGCTGACGTATCAGCGAGCGCCCGAGTTTGATGCGGGCGATGCCGGTATTCATGTGCTCCGCCCCCTGCGCGTTCGTGAACCGGCGCACGACGTCGCGATAGATGGCCTCCGCGCGCGCATACTGCTTCTGATCGTTGTATCCCGTGGCGCGATTGGAAAGCGCCACCGCTACGGTAAAATGCGCGTCACCGTTGGCAGCGCCGTACACCTTCGCCATGCGTGTGAAGTAGGCGTCGGCGCTGTCGAACGCCCTGTGCTTCAGCGCGACGTTACCGAGTTCGTTGAGCACGCTGGCTACCCGCGGATGCGCACTGCCGAACGTGGACTGCTGAATGTCGAGCGCACGCTGTAGCACACCGGTCGCTTCGTCGTATCGTTCCTGCGACACCAACGTACGCCCCAGCATCGACAAGTGCGCCGCCGTCCGGAAATGCGCGCCTCCATAAAAGGCCGAGTCGATGTCGATCGCCTGGCGATACCAGCGTTCCGCCTCGACGAAGCGACCTCGCTCGAACTCGGTGGCGCCGAGGTTGATGTAGACCTCGGCCACCGCGGGATGACGCTCGCCCGATCGTGCGAGCTGCGCCGCAAGCACGAGACGGTTCAGCGAGTCACTTTCAGCATAGTGACCGGCATAGAACTGCACGTTGGCGAGCTCACCGAGCAGTGAGGCACGCACCAATGGGTCGGGATCGCTTGCGGGATAGCGGGCCACGGCCTGTTGCAAGGTGACCGTTGCCGAATCGTAACGGCCTTGCTCTTCCTGTCGTCGGCCTACGGCACCGAGAATTCGCGACTGCAGCAGCACCGCCGGGTCATCGCGCGTGGAGACGCGCGAGGCGACGAGGGCGGAGGCCTCCGTGAGCGCACTATCGGCGCCAAGGTACGACGCCTGGTCGATGCGCAGATCACCGAGCGTCAGCAGGAACGCCGCACGCGTGAGCGAGTCGCGACTCCCCGCCCTGGTGTGTGCGATCAACGCCGCCTGCAGCATGGTGTCGGCGCGTTCGAAGCGGCCGAGCTTCTGATACACACTGCCCAGCGTCGCATAGAGATCGGCCTGTCCGGCGGCATCGCCGTCGAGCAGGCGGGCTTCCTGCACACCACGATCCACCAAGGTGACGACGCGCAAACTATCGGCCGGCCCCGCCTCGTCGCCACCGGTGAAGAGCGCGAGCGTGAACTGCTGCAGTCGCGTGCGGCGCTCCGCCTCGCGCACGGCCGCGTCTCGGGCGCGCCCCAGCCGAACCGTGTATGTGGTGCCGACGCCAGCCGAAAGCAACACGAGGGCCGCAGCCAATGCACTTTCCCTCCACCGTCGGCGCACAAAGCGGCTCGCGCGGTACGAAAGCGCATCGGGGTGCGCGTCGAGCGGCTCACCGGCGACGAAGTGATCGACATCGCGCAGCAGCGCATCGATCGATCGATAGCGCCGCGTCGGATCCTTGTGCATCGCGGTCATGCACAGCACATCGAGATCGTTCCACTCGCTGCGCCGCATCGCCGCTACGCTGTCGGCGCCCTGCGCGCGGGCTGCTCGTGACACCGGCTCCGGCTCGGTGTCCAGGATCATGGCGTCGGCGTGCCCCGGCGTGCGCGACGAGAGATCGAGTGGGAGTCGCTCCGCGAGTAGCTCGTACAACAGGACACCGAGGGCGTACACGTCGGTGAAGACACCCACCCGTTCGCCACGCACTTGCTCAGGCGCCGCGTACGCCGGCGTCATCATGCGCAGCCCGGTCTGCGTGCGCTCGCTATCGCGATGCTCTTCGCCGATCTGCTTGGCGATGCCGAAATCCAGTAGTTTCACCGTGCCGTCGGCGGTGACAAGAATGTTCGAGGGCTTGAGATCCCGATGGATGATGGCCTGATCGTGCGCGTGTTGCACGGCGCTGCACACGGCGCGGAAGAGCTGGAGTCTTTGCGGCACCGTGCACGCGTTCGCTTCGCAGTAGCGGTGTAGCGGAAGGCCCTCCACGTACTCCATCACGAACCATGGCGTCCCATTGGCGAGCGTGCCGGCATCGTGGAGCCGCGCGATGTTCGGATGGTCAAGCTGGGCGAGGGCACGCTGCTCGGTGGTGAATCGTGCGCGGCGCGCCGGTGAAAGCCACGCATCGCGCAGCAGTTTCACCGCGACCGTGCGCCGCACATCGACACGTTCGCCCAGATATACGACGCCCATACCGCCCTCGCCGAGCAACCGTACCAGGCGATACGGTCCGAATTGCGGCAGCGCACCTTCAGGCCATGGCGTATCAGCGAGCAATGCCGACGCCCACTCGGCGTTGCTTCGGTCGAGCAGTGGCAGCTGCACGGCGTCGGCCGCCAGCAGTTCGCGCAGCTCGCGTTCGAAGTCGGCGTCACCGTGCGACGCAGCGCGCACCATCGCGTCGCGACGATGCTCCGGCGCGTCGACGATCGCGTCGAAGGCTGACTGCAAGCGCGCCCAGCTCACGCGTCGACCGCCAGTTCACGCGCCAGCCAGGCGCGGGCGAGCCGCCATTCGCGCAGTACCGTCGACTCGCTCACGTCGAGCAGCGTGGCGGTCTCCGGTACGCTGAGCCCGCCGAAAAATCGACTCTCCACCAGTTGCGCCTGACGAGGGGCCTGCGCGGCCAGACGCGTCAGGGCTTCGTCGAGGGCGAGCAGTCCATCGGCATCGGTGGCGGCCGCGTTGACGGCGTCGTCGAAGGTGACGTGCAGTTCGTCAGCGCCGCGCTTTCCGGCCTGTCGCCGACGGGCGGCTTCGATGAGCACCTGTCGCATCGCACGCGCCGCGATGCGTTTGAAGTGCGTGGGCGAGGTGTGCGCGACCTCCGGTGATCCGGCCAGCTTGAGCCACGCCTCGTTCACGAGCGCCGTTGGTGTGATCGACGCGCGCGGGTCGCTTCGACGCACACTCGACGCGAGTCGCCGCAGCTCTTCGTAGGTCACGCTGAAGAGATGGTCGAGCTCGGCTCGGGAATCCGGACCGCTCGCGGGTGTGCCGAGGACGTCCGACTGATCCGACAGAGTCATTCAGCGAGTGATGACGGGGTTTGAGCCGATTGTACGCAATGCGGTGCGGAGACGCTTTTACGCGCCGGCGTGCTCCGGCTGCTTCCAGCCTCGACGGCGCCGACACGGGCGAACTGTATGCAGAGGCTATCACCACGTTCGGGGACGACGCAACCAGGTCGGCGAAACGCCATCGCTATGGTCGGGCTAGCCTGCGTGGGTGCGCTAGGGTGCGGTGGAGACGCTGCGACTGGTGATCGACTCGCGTCCTCCCTTCCCGACGACGGCATTGTGTGGGCGATCGCCCATCCGGAAAATCGCGCGACGGCCGCAGCGGCGCTCGAGGCGATGGTCCATGGCGCGCATGTGCTACTCACCGACGGCGACGATGCCTATGCCGGTACGATACGGCGCCGCTTGGAGAAGCAATCGGATGGGTCGTGGGCGTTGATGCTGCCGAGCGGCGCGCAGGCAACGATCGACCGGAGCGACAGCGCGCTGGTGCTGCATCTGCCCAGCGGCGCGACGGTCCCGCTGTCGAAGCAGACCGGTATGCGTGCCGCGAGTGCGGGACCACGCCCCGCCACCGCGCAGTGGGCCAGCTACCGCAGTACGGCGGTCGGCATGACCGAGTGGCAAGCGCCGCCCGACCTCGACGACGAAGCCGTGGTGCTGACATGGTACAAAGTTGCCGGCGTACCGTTCGACGCGGCAGGTGTCACCGCGCGCAACACGGCGTTGCAACAGCTTCCTGCCTTTGATCGACCTGATTCGGCGCGCGTGTGGTCGCAGCAATTGCAGCGCCGACTCACCGGGTTGCCGGCCAGTGCGACGTTTCGGGTGCGCGTGAACGACAATGTGTCGGAGTACGATCATGAGCAACAGCGGTTTTCGATGCACTTCTTCGAGCCGGGTACGTATCTGCCGCTGCAGGTGTTTGGCGAGGAGTACCGCGTAGTTTTCTTGAACGCCGAGTCGGCGCGGTTCATCGGCATGCCGAAGGGCGCCGCGCGCGCTTTCGACGAGTCGCTCCGGGCGCAGGGACGCGGGGTGCTGACGGACATCGCGTTCCGTGTGACCGGACAGGGCGATCCGTCCGGGGCGGTGACCGGTACGCGCGTGGTGCGCGCCGAACTGGTGGACGTACACGTCCGCGATCGACAGGAGAAGGAGCTCTTCGCGCCGACACTGTCGACATCGCCTGTCAGCGCCGACGGTGCGAACAGCGGCGCACCCGCGCTTGGCGGTGCCCCTGCATTCGAGATCGCGACGGCGGATGTGGCCGGACTTCGCATCGGAACGAAAGGCGATCTGTTCGAGCGCGCCGCGGCGCGACTGTTCGGCAAGACGGAGCGACACGCCAACAACGGGAGCGGCTACGCAGGCTTCACCAGCATCATCGCCGTGAACGCGATGGGCTGCTCGTCGATTCCCGGCCGAGGACGGGTAAAGCCGGGTGCAGTGTGCGCCACGGCGTTCCTGGACGACGACGACAAGGTGCGGGCGATTCGCATCGAACGCGTGTTTCCGTTCATCGACGGTGACTCGTTCCGTCAGGTGCTCGTGCAGCGCTACGGGCCGGTGGCCGACGCGACACAGCGCACGGGATACACGCTGGCGTGGGGACCGGTGACCGACAGCAGCGCGGCGTACATCCGAAGCGGTCCGCGCAACGCACTCACCGCCACGTGGAGCAAGGACGAGGACATGATGTCGCGCAGCTTGAACGCCGCACCGCGCATTCGTGTCACGCTGCAACTGACCGACGCTGCGTGGATCGCCACGCAGTCGCGTTGACCGCCACTACTTCGAGGATCGAGCGATGCGACATCAGTTACTCACGGCGGCGGTATTGTGCGCCGTCGTCATGCCCGGGCCTCTCACCGCGCAGAGCGCCGGGTGTACGGGACAATCTGCATGCTACGAAACCACCAATTTCGTCGGTGTGGTCACCGACTTCCGTGCGAGCGTTTCGGGCGCGAATCGCGTGATCACGGCCACGATTCGCCTTCAGAATCGCACACCTCGCCCGTTGGTGCTGGGTTACCTGGCGGGATCCGGCATCGTGACCGACGATCAGGGCAACCGCTACGAAGTGGCCGGCACCGAGTCGGTGCGTGGGATCGGATTGATCACCAGCAACACGTATGATCCGAAGTTCCAGCTGCAGCCCGGTGAGCGAGCCGATGCTCGCGTGGAGTTCCTGTTTCGTCCGGCTTCACGAAATGTCATCCTGGGCACGAGCTACGCGATGGACGTCGCCTTGCGCGAGATCAATCCTATTGCCGGCAATCAATGGCGACTGGGCCGCGAGCACGCGCTGCGGTTCACTGGCTTCGACGGCAAAGGCGTAACGGCACAGATGGCCAACGGTGGCGCTGGCGTCGCCACATCGATGGGGAGCGCCTCGGGGAGCGCGACGGCGCCGTCGAGCGCGGCCCAGATGGCGGGCGCCACACCGGTCGCGCTGGCCGACGAGATCGATGTGTGCGCAGGGGTGGCGCGGTGCTACGCCAGCGGCCCGGTACGCGTGGATATTGCCCAGATGAGCGCTGGAGACATTGGCAATGGACGCTACCACGGCCTGCGTTTGAACGTGCGGGTGCGCAACATGTCGAATGAGTCGATCATCCTCGGATACAAGGGCACGTCGAGTGGCGCCATCGACAACCTCGGCAACCGCTACTACTTCGGCCGTGCGGGCACGCATGACGTGAGCGCGACGGGCATCGGTGTCGTGACCGGCCAGGCGGCCGACCCACAGTTCTCGCTGCGTCCCGGCGAGTCGCGTAACGCCGTGTTCAATGTGACGCGGTTCGATGCGGGCCGATCGGAGCGCGGCATCTCGTTCACGTGGAACGCGACGCTGGTACAACTCGATATCACGCCGAGCCGACAGATCCGCACCGGACGCGAGTTCGCGGTGCAGATCGCCGACGTGACGCCGTCGGCGGGCGATGCCGTGAAGGCGGCGGGAAGCGACGCGGCAAACAAGGCGGCGAAGGGACTTCTCGACGCGCTGTCGGGGAAGA
>JBBSCJ010000049.1:0-9039 GCA_038250435.1 Gemmatimonadales bacterium
CCGCAGGTAATCTCCCCCCCCACCCACCCTCGGGCGCCCGCCCCCCTCGCCCGTATTGCGGACCATCGCCGGGCTGAGAGCCAGCATGAGCCTCGTCGCCGCGTCGCCCAGCGAGCCCTTGCCATCACCGGCACGCGCCGCCACCATGCCGGTCGTCCGTCACCTCACGCTCAAGCGCTCCCTCCCGGCTGCGGATACCGTACTATCGCGGTCCCCGGATGCCGTGCGGTTGTGGATGTCGGAACTGACAGAGTTGCCCACGGCGCGCGTCACCGTCGCCACCGCCGCCGGCGCCACGATCGCCACGAGAAAGCTCGCACGCGACGGGGAAGCGATCAGCACGGCGTTTACCGCCCCGCTCCCCGACGGCCGCTACGTGGTTACGTGGCGCGTGATGTCGAGAGATGGCCATGTCGTGAAAGGGCGCTTCACCTTTCGTGTGGTCTCGTCGTGACCGGACGGCGGGCGTGCGCGGTCGTGTTCGCGTGCGTGTGAGTACTGCACGCCATCAGCGTCGCTGCATCCGCTCCGCTTGATGCGGCTGATGCTGCCGTCGCTGCTCCCCTACGTCGCCAAGCTGCTTCTGTACCTCGGCACCGCGATCGCGTTAGGGCGCGGTGCCCTCGCGTTTCTTGACAGCACGGCACGACCCGCCGGGACCGCTTCGGTGGATGACGCTGGCTTGGCCGTGATCTCTCCGGCGCGCGCGAGCATCCGATCGCTGCTCCTCTTCGCCACGGCGGCGCTTCTGCTCGCCCCGCCGTTGTTGATGTACGCGCAACTCACGGCGCTCGAGATGCGCTGGAGCGAGGTCCCCATGTTGCTCAGGGATACCACGTGGGGACTTGGATTCACGCAACTTGCCATCGCTGCAGCGCTGGCCTCGGTCGGTGTGCTGCTGCGCGACGGGAGTACCACCTCTCTGGTCTCGGTGATGACGGCACTCGGCGTGGCGACCGCGATGGGCGGTGTTGGTCATGCGTCCGCAGACGCGGAATGGCCACGCCTCTCGCGGCTGCTCGATGCTGCGCATGTCGCGAGCATCGGTGCCTGGATCGGAGGGCTGGCGCTCGTCTCACGAGGGGCGCCGTCGTTGGCGTCGTGGGGGGCGTTCAGTCGCATGGCCGGCATCATGGCGCCCATTGCCGTGATCAGTGGCTTCGGCAGCGCGGCGCGCCGGTTGATCGCCACGGAGGGCGACGGCGTCGGCGAAGTGGCACGCACCATCGCGATGAGCAGCTATGGACAGCTGTTGTTCGTGAAGATCACCCTGGCAGCGATCGTGGTGTGGTATGGTGTGCGGCACCGGGAGCGCGTGCAGGCGGGTGAGGTACCCGTGCGCACGGGGGTTCGGCGGGAATTGCTGCTTGCCGCGGCGCTCTTTGCGATCACCGCCGTCCTCACTGGCACCGCTCCACCGGGCAAATAGCGGCAGCGCCCCGTAGCCTGAAGGTTACGGGGCGCTGCAAGCTTCGATCGAAACCGGAAGGCGCGGGCGAATCGCGCTTAGCGGTTGTAGCGCTTCTTGAACTTGTCGACGCGACCCTGTGTATCGATGAGGCGCTGCGTCCCCGTGTAGAACGGATGCGAGTCGCTCGTGATTTCCAGCAGGATCAGCGGATATTCGTTGCCGTCGTCCAGGCGGACCTTCTGCTCGCTCGTCATGGTGGACCGGGTGAGCACCAACGCTCCCGTGGACGAATCCTTGAAAACCACCGGATGGTACGGCGGGTGAATGCCATCTTTCATGTCTGCTCCTGCATGCGCCACCATTTCCGGCGGGGGCGCGGTCATATGGATGTCCGGACAAGGTGCGCCAGCGGAAAACCGGGCGCGGTCTGTCTCGGTCGCCGGTTGAGGCGAGCCTGAATTAATGGGGGAAAAGGGCACCGGGGTCAAGCGGTACCCGGATGGAGTCCCCATTATTTCGATCGCCCGATCACGTCGTCGTAGCCGGTGACGGCGCCGGAGGCTGCCCCCCCCCGACGATCTCGACGATGGGCGAGGTCAGTTGACCCATGAGAAACGGGGCAGGGAGCGCCCCGAATCGATTGATGGTGACGGAGCGGATGAAACGGCTGGCGGTGTCGAGGGGGAGCGCCGCCACGTTCCCGTAGAAGCGGCTCCAGTCATCGCCCTGCTGAAAGAGATACTGTTCGACGTTGCTGGTATAGAACACGTCTACTCGCGCCTTGTGAGCCCGCAGCCACTTCCCCACACTCGGCAGGGCGTGGGGGCCGGCAAAGTTGCCGACCAGCGGCACAACGAGATTGCGACGGTGCAGGTCACGCACCACCCGGTATGACTCCTCGCTGCCGAGGAAGCCGGCGTTATACCCGCGTTCGTCGGTGGCCGTCGCGATCATGGAAAAGGTGGGCATGCGACGATACCCGCCGTTATTGCTGCCGCTGCTGCCGCTCGAGTAGTTGAGTGTCGGGCCTGCCGCGAAAAAGATGCTGTCTACATAGCGCAGCGCTGTCAGATCGCCGGTATCCAGAGTAAAGCCGTGTCGATCGAGCAGCAGCGAGCGTACTTCAGTAAATACGGCACGAAACATCGTGGTGTCCGGCGATGTCTGCGCCAGCCGAGCGAGCAGGGTATCTGCGCTCTCGTGGTCGCGAGAAACCGTGCCTGTCATGACCAGCGCGAGCGGACGCGCGAAGAGCCGCGACAGAAACGCGCGCCGAGTCGGCGACAGCTCGAAGATCGCTTTATACCAGAGATGCTGCAGCAGATTCTGCCGAGGAAAATCCACGATGAACGCGATGCGCGGACGGAGGGCCCCGATATAGGTGAAGTTCTGCTCCGGACCTACCCCGATATACACACCTCCGGCTGGGGCCACTGTGCGCAGCGAGGCGATGACGAGCTGCAGCGCCTTCTCGTTCGACACGAAATTTTCGCTGCGAAAGTAGCCGCCCGGTTCGGACATCGTTTGTACCATGCGCCACCAACTGCTGTCGGCGATCTGGTCGGGGAGCTCAGCGCCGTGCTGTGCCTCCAGAAGCATCCCGAGCGGATCTGCAACCGCGCCGCTCGCTACACCGCTTGATACACGCGCGCCCGTTGTGACACGGCAGCCGCTTAAAACCGGTGCAAGCAGCAGGGCACGCAGCGCGAGCGTCGTCGTCGATTCCCGCCACAGGATGGCCATTGGAAGACCAGACAACGTTCGCCGCGCACGGCAAGGGAGACGCGCATCGGCGTGGCCGGCCGAGCTCCACAGGTACCGGGGGTGAAACCGCGCAAAAGGGTACACGTACGCGCTATTATCGGTGGATCATTCAGCACGCGTCCACACCGTTTGCGCGACGTAGGCCTGTCCCTTTCTTCGTCCTCATGATGCAGGAATTTCGAGCGCTCCCTTCACCGCCTCCGGCGCCTCCGGCATCACCGGCTCCGGTGGTCATCCAGCTCGGCCCGAACGGGCAGATCACCGGCGCGCCTACGGAAGTGTATCAGGCCGCCCGCGCTCAACGACAGGAGTTGCGGAATCAGGTGGGCACCATGGAGGAGCGACGAAGCGAGCTGCAGCGCGAGTTGAATCGCGAGGACGGGCTGCAACCAGCTGCCGGGCTTGAGGCACGGTTACGCGACGTGGATGCCCGTATTCTGGCACTCGACGCGCAGGTAGCCCAAGCGGATCAGGCCGTCGCCCAAGCGGCGTCCATTCCCGGCGCGACGGTGGAACCATGGCGCGAGCAGACCGGTCCGTCAGACGAGTTTATCGCGATCCCGGTGGTATTCACGTTGGCCGTGCTCATGCCGATCGCGGTCGCTTACGCGCGTCGCATCTGGAAACGGGGTTCGACCATTATCGCCCCGGTGCCGCGCGAGGTGACCGAGCGGATCGATCAGATGGCGCAGGCCGTCGAGTCCATCGCGATCGAAGTGGAGCGGATCGGTGAAGGTCAGCGGTTCTTGACCCGCGTGATGTCCGACCAACCGCGCGCCGCAGGGCAGGGCGTTGGGGGGCAGGGCGCCGTAGGGCCCGGTGCAGCCCAGCCTGTTACCGTCCCCCAATTAGGCGAACACGTGGCTGTGCGACCGGAACGGTAAGGCGCCTGCGGTAGGCTCCGAGCGCGGCTGACCGCTCCGCCCGTTACTCGGGTTACCGCGCTGCGCTGTCGGCGGCGGAGCCGTGATTGAGCGCGAGCTCCCAGGTGACTGGCATCTGGGCGTCAAGGGTGTCGCGCACCGAACAATACTTGGTGACAGCCAGTTCGATGGCCCGTTCGGCGTGCACGCGGTCGATGCCGGTGCCCTCGATGCGGTAGCGCATGTGAATCGCGGTCACGCGCCCCGGGATGCCGCTGAAGCGGTCGCCCTGCACGTCTACCGTGAGCGCGCTGACCGGCGTACGACGCTTGGCCAGGATGTCCACGACATCCACGCCCGTGCAGCTCGCCAGCGCGCATAACAGCGTATCCACCGGAGAGGGGCCGGTCACCCCGCTCGAGTCCATGCGAATCGACGGTCCTCCGGAGGCGCGTACGCCGTCGAAGCGATGATCACCGCTCCACGTGACCTGTACGTTTGCGGCCGGCCGCCCGACCACCGGCATGGCCACGGTATCCTTGAGCTGTTCGGTGTTCATGGGGTCTCTCCCTTGCGAATGGGGGCGCGAACGGCGTTACCCCACTCCGTCCACGATCCGTCGTAGTTCCGCACGTTGGGGAAGCCGAGCAGGTACGTGAGCACGAACCACGTGTGCGACGAGCGCTCGCCGATCCGGCAATAGGTCACCACGTCGTCGTGACGCGACAGCCCGATCTCCTGCTCGTAGATACCGCGGAGCTCGTCGGCCGTCTTGAACGCGCCATCGGCGGCTGCCGCACGCGCCCACGGCACACTCCGCGCGCCGGGAATGTGTCCACCGCGTAGTGTGCCTTCCTGTGGATAATCGGGCATGTGCAACTTCTCACCGGTGTACTCCTGCGGTGAACGCACATCGATCATCGGCTTCCCGGCCTGTAGGTGTGCACGCGTTTCGTCGGCGAACGCGCGAATGGAGCGATCGTTACGCTCGCGGGCGAGATACTGCGTGGGCGCAAGCGACGGCACCGTGCTGTCCGTCGCACGATCCTCGGCGATCCACTTCGCCCGCCCACCGTCGAGCACCACGGCGTTGTCGAAGCCGAACAGGCGGAAGACCCAGAACGCGTAGGTGGCCCACCAGTTGTTCTTGTCGCCGTAAAACACGACGGTCGTACCGTCGTCGATCCCCTTGTGACGCAGCAGCTGCTCGAAGGCATCCTGTGAGAGGTAGTCGCGTTCGACGTGATCATTCAGGTCGATGTGCCAGTCGAGCTTTTGCGCACCCGGGATATGCTCGAGATCGTACAGCAGCACATCCTCATTGCATTCGAGCATTCGCAGCGTGCCGTGACCAAGGTGCGCCGCGAGCCAGTCGGTGGAGACGAGGCGCTCGGGGTGGGCATAGCCCTTGGCCACGATGGCCGGATCCGGAAGACCGGGAAGTGTGGAGACAGGTGTCATCTGTGGAGGCTAGCGGAATGACGCGGCGCATGGGAGGGGGCGATGACGCGGTGCTCGCCTGCTGATAGCTTCCGGCATGGTCTCCCTGCTCGGTTCGGCGATTGCGTATCGATTGTTCGACGTAGGGTATGCGATCGACCTCGATCGCGCCCTGGAGCTGCTCGCCGCCAGCGCCCCGGAGCGCGCGCGTCCGGTGCACGGTGAAGCCCAGGCGCTGCAAATCAAAAACCCGCCGATCACCGTGCTGCTGGGGAGCGAGATACTGCTCATCGGTGATGACGCCCGTGATGTGGAGGTGTCGGCGCGGATCTTCGATTTTGGCGTGGTGTCGATCCGCGTGCGCGTGTGGACACCGCACGCTATGGGTTGGCCGCAGTTCACCGCCTTCGGTCAACGACTCGAGCATCATTCGGGAATCGATGCGCTCGTGGACCATCACCTGCGCCTGATCACCGAGCGGATCCGTTCGTCGGTGGAGCGGCCGATCATGGCGGACGTGCACGAGGACTACACGGTTTTCCGCGTCACGTCTGCGCGCGATGCCGACGGCGCGCCGCTTACCGCCGATCAGATGAGCGCGTTCGATGTGGTGCCGTTGCTCCTGAACGAGTCGCGGCCGCTGAGCGCGGATGCGCGACGTGAACTGTTGCCACACCGGTTCAGCTACTACGGGGATGATCTCGCGATTCTCACGTGGGAGAACGCGCTGGTCGTGGAGCCGGGCGAGCAGGACACCGACCTGCAGTACATCCTGGAGTTCGCGAATGCGCAGCTATTGGAGCTCCGCTACTATGATGCGCTGCTCGATGCCGAGTTGCCGCGATTATACGATGCGATCGAGGCGGCGCGCGCGCGGCGCTCCGTCTTTCCGGGACGGCGCTTTGCTGCACTGCTCTCACGGCTGCAAGCGCAGGTCGCGGATTCCACCGAACTCGTGGAGCGGGTGGAGAACGCCCTCAAGGTGACGGACGATGTGTATCTGGCGCGCGTGTATTCCGCCGCGCTGGAGCTCTTTCGCGGACGTGCGTGGCGCGCCGGTATCGATCGCAAGCTCGCCATCCTGCGCGAGACCTACGCCATGCTGAATGACGAAGCGCAAGCGTCGCGCAGCGAAACGCTGGAAATGGCGATCGTGCTGCTGATTGTTGCAGAGATTGTCATGGCGCTGGTCAAGGGCGCGTAAGTGCGCGAAGCAGGCGCGCGCGGAGCGAGTTACCCTCGCCCCGTCGCGATCCGCTGCAACGCCGCCACCCGCTCCTCAGTGGGCGGATGCGTGCTGAATAACTTGGCGGCCCCCCGCATGCTGAACGCCGCCAGCGGATTCACGATGGCCAGCGGCGCCGCGCTCGGCGAGACGTGCATCGGGATGCGACGCGCGCCCATCTCCAGCTTGGTCAGCGCGCCCGCCAGCGAGAGCGGCTGTCCGCTGATCTCCGCCCCGACGGCGTCGGCCTTGAACTCACGCTGCCGGCTGATGGCGAACTGGATCAGCATTGCTGCCACCGGTGCGAGAAAGAGCATGAGCAGACCGGCGATCGGATTGCTGTCCTCGTCGTCGCCACGGCCGCCGAAAAAGAAGGCAAACTGCGCGATGTTGCTGATCGCGCCGGCCATGGTGGCGACGACGGTCTGCAAGAGCATGTCACGGTTTTTGATATGCGCCAGCTCGTGCGCAATCACCCCCTCGAGTTCCTCTTTCGAGAGCATGCGCATGATTCCCTGCGTCACGCACACCACCGCGTTTTCCGGATTGCGGCCGGTGGCAAAGGCGTTGGGCTGGTCGTGCGGGGCAATGGCGACCGTGGGCATGGGCAGGCCGGCCCGCTGACGCAGGCGATCGACCATGGCGTACAGATCCGGTGCTTCGGCAGCCGTGACGACCTGCGCCTTGTACGAGCGCAGCACCATCTTCGACGAACCCCAGTACATGAACAGGTTCATGCCGGCCGAGAGCACCAGCGCCAGCACCGCTCCCTGCACGCCGCCAAGTGATCCGCCAATGGCCACTACCAAGCCGGTAAGGCCGGCCATCAACACAAAGACTTTGACGTTGTTCATAGGTCGGTTCGAGTATACACGAACGGCGGGTCCACTCGCACGTGTGCGACTGTCTCGCCTACTCTTGCGATGATGTGCCGGGCGACGCAGACCGCGTGCTTGATGCGTCGTGCTGTTGCAGCACGTTAGCGATGGCTTCGGAACCGCGCAGCCTTCGGATCCCCTCCACGAGCTCCGTTGGAACGTGTACCACGCCCCGGCGCACGAGCTCCTCAGCCACCGCTAACAAGTGCCGTGGCCATACATACCGCGCGCACTCGAAGAAGTTCCGGCGAGCGTCAGGATGCGTCGCGAGAAACGGCGCGAGTGGCATACTCCCCTTGCGGGTGTTGCACACCGCACAAGCCGTCACCAGGTTGCCGCCGGAATTGTCGCCACCGCGGCGCTTGGGCTGCACGTGGTCGGCGGAGAGCTGCGCGGCAGGAAACACCTCGCCGCAGTATACACAGCGGAAGCCGTCCCGAGCGTAGAGTTCGTGTCGTTTCATGCGTTGCTGCCTCCACGGCCCGGGGCTAGGTTCCGCCAAGCGTGGCACGGTCGGCCTCTGTCGACCGCGCTGATGCTGCTGTGCGCAGCGCTCCCTCTCCCGAGCCGTGTGCCGTGAAAGTTCCTGATCGCGCTCGTCGGCTCATGTTCGACCGCATGAGTCGGTTTTTCGACCCGGACGAGGCCAGCGTTGCCACGCCGGACGATCTGCCGCCTCGTCTCACCCATACTGCCCTCGAGGCTTTTCGCATGTCGCGTTCCCGTGAACGTATTCTTTCCAACCTCGAAGAGATGTATCGCGAAGCCTTCGAGCGCGCCAAGGAAACCGAGGATCCGGCCAAGCTGGCGTCGCTCGACTTCGCCTTCCGCCGTGAGCAGCTGTACTTCGAGATCCTGCTCGACGTTCGTGACGCCATGGAGAAGCGGTAGTGTAGCGAGCAGTCAGTGAGTCGGCCGGCGTAAATTCCGTATGGAAACGCTGGAAGCGTTGATCGGTTGCGCCGCAAGTTCGGGAGGGCCGGGAGCTCCGAGCTGTCACCATGTCATTTACTCCGACAGTTCGTCGACAACACGCGGTGGACGGCGTCCCGGAAACGCGCAACATTCGCCGGCTCATGGTTCAGGTAGCCTTCGAGCTCGACGATGATTGATTCGAAGCGTTTGCCCGCACGGCCTACGCTATCGCTCGCGTCACGACGACGATGAACTGTGCATCGCACTGTTTGATCGAGCGCAGCACAAGGTGCGCGTCCGATCCACCGTCCCACTGCTGCATCCGCTCGCGAAGGTCATTGCGGCGTTCGACAAGTACGAAGTGGCAGGCCGGTAGCGCATGCGCAGTGCGCATTGAAGGCAGTATAGCCTCTCGGCCAGTGCGGGACTCGGCGTATCCGCCTTCCCGCCATGAAAAAGCTCAGAACATCTACGACATGCCCACACCCGTATGCGAACGGCAGGCGGCCTCTCCACGTGCTCAGGTTGTTGGGTAAGCTCGCG
>JBBSCJ010000050.1:0-8338 GCA_038250435.1 Gemmatimonadales bacterium
CAACCGCAGCAACCGCAGCAATACCCGCGATGGCGGTGTGCTGCAGTGGCGTGGCTGGGTTGACGATGTCGTGGAGCTGCGCATGCGTGGACGACGCGTGGACGCGTTCACCCGCAGCGGCGAGCGCGTGCAGCAGGTATCGTCGAACATTCGCGGAGCGCTCCCCAACCGCGACGTCATCGTGAACGTCGAGCAGCGCTCCGGACGCGGCAGCATCATCGTGATCCAACAGCCGTCGTCACGGAACAGCTACACGGCGGTCATCCGCATCTCCGATCAGCGCGCCGGTGCTGCCGACTACGGCTTCTCCGCCTTCTGGTAAGCACAGAAGCGTTCAGGTGATGTCGGGAGGGGTGTGCGTTACACCGCACATGGCGGTGCGCTCGGTACGGCGGCGCGCTCGGCGTGGGCCGGCGCGGGCATACCGTCCCCGTCACGTATCTTTCTGCAAAGACTTCGGTGAATGCCCCCAACAAAAGGTCGCCCAATAGAGCGACCCTTGGTCTAAAGAGGCGCCGGTCGGAATCGAACCGACGGTGGGAGATTTGCAGTCTCCTGCCTTACCACTTGGCGACGGCGCCGTTCTCACCGCCGTAGCGGCAAGACCTCAATCATAGCGGGTCCCCGCACAAAAAATCCACTCGCATATGGCGGCGGCGATGGAATTACCCTCCCCGCGCCGACTGCGCTATCGGAGTGCTTGATAACCAATGTTATAACAGCTATTGTTCATACATGAGATACGACGCCGATACTGACACGATTCACGCGCTCCGCGCCGCTACAGCTCGCGTCGAGCGCGCACTTGGCAGGGTCCTCGAGCCCTTCGGTATTACCCCGGCGCAATTCGAGCTCTTGCAGGTCATCGAGCATTATGCCGAGAGTGGAGCCGGCTGCAGCGAACTCGGAAAGCATCTGGCGGTACCGGTTCCAGACGTGACCCGGATGCTGGACAGGCTCGATAGTGCTCTGTTAGTGTCCCGAAAGCGTAATGATAAAGACCGCCGAGTTGTGCACACCGCGCTCACACAGAAGGCGCGCCAACTCCTTCACGACGCCGCCTTACCGGTTGCCGAGGTGCAGGCCTCCGTCTTTGTCGGCCTTGGCGCCGAGCCGCGAGAACAGCTCACCGCGCTTCTCCACGGCGTTCGTCGCAACTGCCCCGGAAACTGATCCGCAGTCTGGATGCTTTTCACAACAGATGTTGTTTATCCAACAAGGAATTTTACGATGACCGCCGAATACGCCCAGGCACCCACGCTGTTCACCGATGACCGCGACAGTCTGCCAGCGCGCCTGACCGCCGCCGACGCCGCTCGTACCCGCCGCTCGGTGCGGGCCTATCGCGATACCCCCGTGAGCGACGACGAAATCCGGACCCTCCTCGCCCTCACCGGCCGCGCGCCTTCGGCATTCAATCTCCAGCCATGGCGCTTCGTCGTCGTTCGCAGCCAGACCGAGAAGAACGCCCTGCGAAACGCCGCGCACGGCCAGAAACAGGTGAGCGACGCCCCAGCCGTGATCGCGATCTACGCCGACATGGACGATACCCTCGCGAATCTCGGGGACATCGTGCACCCCGACCACACCCCTGAAAAGCGCGCCAGCACCGTCGCCATGCTCCAGAAAACCTTTGGCAGCATGACCGCTGAGGCCAGAGCCGTCTGGGCCAATGCGCAGGCCAACATCGCCCTCGGCTACCTCCTCCTCATCGCCCACGCTGAAGGCTTCGCGACCTCGCCCATGCTCGGCTTTGAGCCCGATCAGGTGAAGGCGCTTCTGGGCATCCCGGAAACCGCGACCGTGACCGCGCTCGTTGCACTCGGACACGGGGCGAACGAAGGCTTCCGATCGCACCGTCACGACCCTGCGCGCATTGTCACTTTCCGCTGAACCGTATGACCTCTTCATCCGTTGACGTTCGCCTGCCGATCTTTCCTCTCGGCATGGTGCTCTTTCCCGGCACATCGGCTCCGTTGCATCTGTTCGAACCGCGCTACCGGCAGATGCTTGCTGATGTACGCGCCAAGGACTCGCGTTTCGGCATCCTCTGTGCGCTCGAGGGGGTGCCCGAACGCGAGCTTCCGACCGGGCGCATCGGCTGTGTCGCGGAAGTGGTGGACGTCGAGCCGTTCGAAGACGGACGCGCCAACATCATCGTGACCGGACGTGAGCGCTTTGCGCTGCAGCACTTCGTGGAAGATGACGCCCCTTATCATGTGGCCGACGTGCAGTGGGTGCACGATGACGCCATCGCCTCACCCGTGGCACTCGCGGTGGCCAGCGACGACATCGCCGCCAATTTCAAGCGCGTGGTACGCGCCGTGCAACAGCTCAACGACAGCAGCGAGCCGCTTCCCGAACTCCCGGACGATCCCGCGCAGCTCGCCTGGTCGATCGGGGCCATGATCGATCTCGACACACAGGCACGCTACGCACTGCTGGCGGAGCGGGCAGCGGCCGAACGGCTTACGCTGATCGATCGCGTTCTGCGAAAAGCCGTGTCGGATCTCGAATTGCGCGCGGCGATGCACACGCGAAAGAGCAGCGACGACTCGAACAACGGCTAAACCAACGCCTCACGCAACGACACCGTACACGCAACGTCGCCCTATGTCCCGACGCGCGAGATTCGCGGCTGGTGCAGATGCCGCCCCCCCACATAAATCGCCACCGTCACGAGGAGCAGGGCACCCACCAGCGATGTCGTCACACCGGGACCACTCGCCAGCCGGGCGTCGCTTACACTGGTGAGTGCTGCGGCCACCGCAAGCATCCACTGACGCACGCTCAGGTAATGCAGCGCAGGAAACGTCGCGCTGAGCACCCCTTCCCAAAACAGGACGTACAGCAATCCACTCACCAGCGCCCGTCGGGTCGTGAGTGCGAGCGCCGTGAACAGCGCCGCGTACGCGACCCCGCCAAAGAAGACAGCCACGGTAAACGCCGACGTGACCTGCTCGGGATTGCTGTGCCCCGCCGCGATGAGACCCGTTCCCCACACTGATGCGGCGGACAGCACACCCGTCACCAGCGCCGCGTACAGCACGCGCACGGCGGCTATCCACCAGCGCGGCGTGGTGGTGGTCACGAGATAGAGCAACGTACCATCTTCCGCTTCGGCGCTGAACGCACTCGTGCCAAGCAACAGCGCGATGAGCGGCGTGGCGAGTGCGCACACGAGCGTATCGTATCGCTGCACGAGGAACGTCACGGGATCTCCCGACAGCGTACCGCGCGAGGCAAACACCAACGCAAATATCATCGGCAACAGCAGCAACCCCGCCACCGCCAGGAGCAACACCGGTGAGAAGGTGCGGGCCCACGCCAGCTGAATCAGCACGCGCGCCGTGCGCAGGTAGGACACGCGCCCCGACGCCGGCGGCGTCCCCGCGCCCGGCACTCTGACAACGTTGCTCATCGGGCCACCAGATAGGCGAAGACATGCTCCAGCGATTCGTCCGTGGGCTGCACTTCGTACAGCGTGATCGCCCGCTCCTGCGCCGCACGCGCCAACGATCGGGCAAAGGTGGTGTAGTCGGTGGAGCGCACCAGCACGCCGCTCGAACCGAGCTCCACCCCCACTACCGACGGCAGTTGCATCAGCGCCGACGCGAGCGCACGATCATCGTGCGAGCGCACCAGCACCGTGTGCGGCCGATCGGTCATCAGCCGACGCAGCGAGCGATAGTCACCGCTCGCCGCGAGGCGCCCCGACAGCATCACCAGGATGCGTGAAGCGACTCCCTCGATCTCCTCGAGAATGTGGGAACTGAGCAGCACCGCCGTACCATCGGCCGCGCGCGCCTCGAGCAGGCGCATCATCTGCAGTCGTTGCCGCGGATCAAGTCCATTGAATGGCTCATCGAGCAGCACCAGCGTGGGCTCGTGCACGAGCGCCGCCGCGAGCTTCGTGCGCTGGCGCATACCCTTGCTGAAGCCGCCGACGCGTCGGTCGGCAACGGTGTCCATCTCCACCATCGCGAGCGCACGCGCCGCCGAGCCGCGTACATCCGTGAGGCCGAGCAGCGTGGCGCGTGCCTCGACGAAGGCGCGCGCCGACAGCATCCCCGGCAAGGCCTCACGCTCCGGCACCAGCGCCACATGTCGGTAGATTTCCGGACGCTCAACCGGCGACGCGCCATACACGCGCACCACGCCGTTCGATGGCGTGATCAGCCCTGCCGCCATCTGCAACAGCGTGGTTTTTCCGGCCCCGTTGGGTCCCAGCAGTCCCGTAATGCCGGCGCCGACAGTGCACGACACATCATTCACCGCCACCACATCACCGTACCAATGGGAGACACGGTCGAAGCTCAGGGGCGTCTGCCCGAGGTCGGCCATGTCGGTCATGTCGCCACCCGCCGAATTCGCCACCGTAGCATCAGCGCCCCTATCACGCTCGTCACCAGCATCGTGGCCACGTAAACCCAGACCGAGGCGGGTGGCGTGAGCTCCATCGCGCGGGTTTTCTCATCAAAGAGGATCAGGGCCATTGTGCGAAGCGAGCCGAGCAGGTCGAGCAGTTCTCCGGCCTGCCCCTGCGAGCCGCTCAAGTCGCCCAGCCCCACCGAGACCGCCTTGAGCACGATGAACACCCCGAAGATCGACGCCGTGGCGTACGCGCGACGCGCGGTGAACGCCGCCAGCGCCGACCCCAGGCCCGTAAACACGCCCGCCGTGAGCAGCGCCTGCATCAGCACCGGCCCGATCTTCTTGCCCATCTTCGCAAAGGTGGTCGCCGGATCCGTCGCCACGCCGATCTCGCCGAAGTACAGCAAGAGCAGCGGCGCCAGGCACACCACGAACATCACGCTGTACAACGCGCCCCACCGGGCGAGCGCATACCGGCCATGCGTCAGCTCGCGCGTGAGCATCAGCGGCAGTACGCGGTGCTGTTGGTCGCGACTCAGAATCTCCGGTGCCTGCGCCGCCACGAACAGCACGAACAGCAGCAGCTGCGACGTGAAGATGTTCGCGTAGCGAATCGGGATCACGCCACCCGACTTCCCTGACACGACCACCGCCGCAAGCGCGGGTAACATCGTGACGACCACCACAAACACCGGCACCGCCTTGGCCTTTGCCGGACGCCCCACACCACACAGCGCGCGCACCCCCTGCCAGTACAGCGCCCGCAAGGCGCCGCGCGCGCCGATACGCTCCCCGTCATAGCGACGGTACCCGAGATCATGAATCGTGGTTTCGCTGTCCGGCGGGACCATCACAACGCTCCGGTGAACAGATCTTCGAGATGCGCGCGACGACGCTCGATGCGCAACAGGCCGACGTTGCACGACACCGCCGCATCCCGCAATCGGTCGTACATCTCGCGAAGCCGCGACTCGCCGGTGGTCTCCGCCAGCTCCACGAGCACACGCTCGCGGTCGCGCACCACCGTGAGTCCGCTCGCCGTCAGCGCTGCGCAGAAGGCGTCGATATCGCCGTCCACCTCCACGAGCAGCGTCCCCGTTTCACCGGTCAGCGCACCGAGGCGCTCCGATCGCAGGAGGCGCCCGCCCTCGATGAGCACCACCCCTTCGCAGATACGCTCCAGCTCACCCAGCAGATGCGACGACACCAGCACCGAAATGCCGAACTCCCGCCCGGTGCGCTGGATGAGCGACAGCATCTCGTCGCGCCCTGCGGGATCAAGACCGTTGGTGGGTTCGTCGAGAATGAGCACGCGGGGATCGTGCACCAGCGCCTGCGCGAGCTTCACGCGCTGGGCCATGCCGGTGGAATAGCCACCCATCGGTCGATAACGCTCTTCGAAGAGCCCGACATGCCGCAGCACCTCCGCCGCCCGCTCGCGCGCCGCCGCTGGAGGGATCCCCGAGCAGCGCGCCAGAAACGACACGAACTCCGCTGCGCTCATGTCGGGAAGCAGGCAATCGTGCTCCGGCATGTAGCCCACGAGCGCGCGGATCGCCGACCGTTCCCGCACCACGTCATGCCCCATCACCTGCGCCGATCCGCTCGACGGCTCGACGAGGCCGAGCAGGATCTTGACGAGCGTGCTCTTTCCCGCGCCGTTGGCGCCGACCAACCCGGTGATCCCGGGCTCGATGCTCAGCGACAGCGAATCGAGCGCGCTCACGGTGCCGAACTTTCGGGTGAGCGACTGGGTGGTGATGAGCGTGATACGTCAGCCCTCAGCGGGGGTGGGGGGGGTGAGCTCGGGAAGGGTCACGCCCGCCTTTGCGGCTCGGCGTTCCAGCGTCCCCCGGTCGGCGAGGCTGCGAATCAGCGCGTCCGCCTCGCGGTTTTGCAGGTACCTCCCCTTCTCCCACCCCTCGACAATCCCCCTCGGCGTGCCGTAACACAGCTCCGCGAACTGCGGCACGGTGAAGCCGAGTGTCTCGCGCAGCTGCCGGATCGCCTTGGGAGCCAGCAGCTCGTGTGCCGCGCGGATCTGTTCGGTGGCGGCCTTTTCGGCGATGTCACGCTGGTCGATGGTGCGCTGTTCATATGCGCACTTCCCGCATGTATAGAAGTCCCGCGCGACCTCGGCGGCCATGCCGCTGATTCGCATGGTCACGGTTTCGGTGTGCAAGGCGTAGCGGCCACCGCATCCGCGGTGAAGAGAACCAGCGAGTGTGGCGAGACTCATGAAGGCAGGAAAGGAGAGATTACCCGACAGTCACCCTGTACGGAGCCAGCGCCGCAAAGTGTCGCCGCCACCGCTCAATCGTCTTAGAGTCGCTACCCCGACGGGGTCTGCGCCACCCCCAAGCTCTGCGTTATCACGCCCATGTCCGAAATCTGCCTCGTTCGCCAGCCCGTTTTCGGTTCCAAGGGCGCCCTGATCGGATACGAGATTCGTTTTCGCGAGCGCGAAGACGGCGCCGACGGCTTTTCCCAGAGCCTCCTTAGCGGCACCTTCGACATCGTGCGCAACCAGATGCCGGCGTTCGTTGCCGGCTCCCGCTCGCAGCTGGTGGCCGACGCCTTTCAGGTGGCCTCGCCGGGTTCGGTGATCGTGCTGCTCCCGTACGACCTCGTCCCCGACGATGAAGTCGTCGCCGCTCTCCATCGCTTTCGCGATTTCGGCGGACAGCTCGCCCTCGGCGACGTCGGTGAACATCCGTCGCCGGTCGAATCGCTCCTCCCCTTCGTCTCCTGGGTGCGCGTGGACGTCCGCTGCGAAGACCAGGTTGTGATCGGACGCATCTGCGACCGCGTGACAAAAGGATTCGGCAAGAACACCCCACGCCTCGTGGCCCATCGCGTCGATGCGTTGGGCCACTACGAAAGCACGCTGTCGCTTGGCTTCGATGGCTTTCAGGGATCGTTCTTCAGCCGCCCCGAGCCGCTCCCGGCGGCTGACATGCCGCAGTCCACGGTGGCCGCGATGCGTCTCATGGGACTCGCCCGTGACCAGCGCATCAGCGATCGTCAGCTCGAGGAGGTGATCTCCACCGATCCGGTGCTCACCTTCCAGCTGCTGCGCCTCGTGAACTCCGCCGCCATCGGCATGCGCGGCGTGAGCTCGATCGGCCAAGCGCTCCGTCTCATTGGACGCACGGCCTTCCTGCGGTGGCTGGCCGTCGCGGTCGCTGCCTCCCGCCGCTCGTCGAGCGGCGTGGATCAGGAACTGGTGCGTCAGGCGGTCGAACGCGGACGTCTCCTGGAGCAGTTGGTCGGCGGTGGTCGCGACGCGGGTACCCTGTTCCTTGTGGGGCTCTTCTCCCTGCTCGACGCGGTTTTCCGCATGCCGCTGTCGGAAATCCTTACGCGCGTGGTTCTCAGCGACGATGCCAATGCGGCGCTTCTTGAGCGCATCGGCCCGTACGCGGACGCCATCAATTTCGCCGAGTCGTATGAGCTCGGACTGTTCGAGAACGCGGCAGAGATCGCAACGTCCATGGGCGTAGACGGCGGCAAGCTGGCCGAGTTTTATACGAACGCGATCAGCTGGACCGCTGAGGCACTCGCCCCGGCCTTGGAAGCGCAGGGGCATCGCAAAGCGAGCTGATTTTCGGGTTGCGGGGTATCCGTTGCCAGCAGGAAGCTCATCCACGTTTCCCGCGACTTCTTTGCCTGTGCCTACCCTACCCTTTTGATTATGCTGCCCGTCCGTATTCTCCTGCTTCTTTTCTGCGCTTTCCCTGCTGTCACCGAAGGACAAGATCCGCAGTTGCTGGCACCGCCGGGCTTGCCGACCGTTACACCGACCGTTACACCGACCGATACACCGACCGTTACACCGACCGTAGCCGACGAGCGAACTGCACGCCGGCGCTACCTGACACTCGGAGCGGGCATCGTCGGCGCTTCCGTGACCGGACAGCTGCTGGGATCCCCCGAAGCTTGGCCGCGCACGTGGGGCGGTTAC
>JBBSCJ010000051.1:0-8219 GCA_038250435.1 Gemmatimonadales bacterium
AACCGGCTGCAAAGCCAGCGGAGAAACCGGCGACTCCGGCGCCGAGGTCGCCGATCCGGCCAGCGGCGACGCCCGCTCCGCCAGGACCTGTACCCGCTGCTCCGCCGGCGTTCGACCCCGAGCCAGCGCCGACCGCGTCGGACTCCGCGGGGATTGCACGGCTCCAACGCCTCTCGCTCGTGTGGCACGTGGCGTCCTTGTATCACCCGGCGGTGATCGACCGTGGGGCACCATGGGACTCAGCGTTCATCGTTGCGTCGACGCGTGTTCGTGCCGCCACCGATGCCGGACAGCTCGAACGTGCATACACGCAGCTGCTTTCGGTTCTCGGTGATCCCCTGTCGCGTATTGAACGCACGGGATTGTCCGGTAACGCGGAGACCGGGCGCGCTGGTGCCGGTATCGCCCTGGATTTCGCCGTCCGCGTCACGCGCACCGCCGACAGCGTCATGGTGCTTTCGGTACCGGTGGCGCACAACGCGCTCCCGGTACGTGACCGTCTCGCGTTACAGGAGGCATTGCGCTCGGCGCCGTCGCGCGTGCTGATCGACCTGCGCGCGGACATGGCGGCGACTCCCGGAGGGTCGGTCACCGCAACAACCGCCGAGGCGGTGAGTGATTATGCACAAGCGCTGGTCACGGCACCGCTCGTGCACACCGCCGAACGTATCCGTCGCGTCGGAGGCGCGCGGGAGGTGAACGGCGTGGTTGTGCCGGGGGATGCCTGGCTTGTTCGCGGCGCCGGTCCGATGGTCATGTCGGCGCGTGACGGAGCGCCTCGGCGCATCGCGGTTGTCGCCAATGCCGCGTCGGTCATTCCGGGCGATCTGCTGGCCCTCATAGCCGATGGGCGTGCCACGCTTGTTGCCGAAGAATCGCTGAGTGAACAAGGCATGGTGTCCTCGTTGCTGCTTCCGATCGCTCCCGGAACAGCGGTGCGGCTCCGCACCGGCGAGCTGCTGCAGGCGAATGGTCGTACCGGCGTTTACGCCGACACTACGCTGCCCCGCCCCGCGTCGCCTGGCGATAGTGCGCCCGCGATGCGCGCGGCGATGGCGATGCTGCGCGGCGCGCGCGCTCCTCGGACAGAGCGCCCGCAGGTGGTACGCGCGCCCGCCACTCTTCCGACGTACTACGACACCGATCCGTATCCCTTCATGGGGGCACGATTGCTGGCAGGCGCGCGCGTGTGGAGTGCGATGCGGGTGCGCCATGCTCATCGCGACCTGTACGACGATGATATCGATGCCCGCTTCGCGCAAAGCCTCCCCGTGCTCGAAACGGCTCGTTCGTCGCTCGAATACGCGAAGGCGCTGCAGCCGCTCATTGGCGCGTTCGACGACGCACAGGTCACGATGCGCGGCGCCTCCGCCGATTCGGCACGCGGTGGTGCGTCAGCCCCTTTCCGCGTTCGGTGGATCGAGAATCGCGCCATCATTACCGATATCGTGCGTGATTCCACCACCGCCGCGTTCGCGCTGGAAAACGGGATGGAGATCACGGCCGCCGACGGATTCCCGCTCCCTGCGTGGATTTTCGAGCACCGTGATCTCGTGCCGGCGTCCAACGACTGGACGCGGATGTCGCTGCTCATGCCCGAACTCACGCGCGGAACGACGGGAGGTGCGCTCTTTCGGGTACGGGACGCCGCCAACCGCGAGCGTCAGCTGAACATTCCCCGCACGAGCGCCTATCGCAACGCGCTTCCCACTGGCGAACGGACTGCCGAACGGCGCGCGTATCTCACACCGAACGGCTACGCATACATCGACGTGACGCGACTGTCCGCCGACTCCGCGGCCGTGATCATCGCCCGCTCGCGGGGCGCGCGCGCCTGGATTCTCGACCTGCGAGGCGACGCGCAGGAATGGGGGCCGAGGACGCAGCCCCCGCTGCAGCTGGTGCAGGCCGTGCGCGCGCGGCCGGTTGCGGTAATGGCGCGCGAGGTCACGCGCTTCGGAATCGCTTGCCCAGCGGCCACCTTACGTGAGCAGCGCGAGCAGTGTGCGGACGAGCGCACACAACAATCGCGCACGCTTACCGGGGACACCGCCGGACATTACCCGGGACGCATCGTGGCGCTCATCGACGAACGCACGCGCGGAGATATGGAGCAGCTCGCGCTCGCGCTTGAGGCCGTAGCCCCAGTCACCTTCATCGGTTCGCCGTCTGCGGGTTCACCCGCTTCCGTGACCGGCATCGCGTTGCCCGGTGCGCTCACGCTGGAGCTTCCGCTCGCCGAGCTTCGGCTGGCCGACGGCAGGCAGCTGCAGCGCGTGGGGATCACGCCACAGGTGGAGGTGCGGCTCACCGTGCGCGGTGTGCGCAACGGCGTCGATGACGTAATACAGCGGGCGGACCGGTGGTTGCAGCAACAGCTGGAGCCGACGCAGCGTTCGCGTTGAGCCGGTGCGTACCTGACTCACGCGATGCTTCCCATTGACGACGCGCTCCCGGCGCTACGAAAGGCGCTGCGGGCGCGATCGGTAGCGGTGCTGGAGGCGCCACCGGGCGCGGGGAAAACCACGCGTGTACCGCTGGCGCTTCTCGACGAGCCGTGGTGTGCCGGGTTGCGTATCGTGATGCTCGAACCGCGCCGACTGGCGGCGCGTGCGGCGGCGCAGTTCATGTCGCACACGCTTGGCGAAACGGTGGGCGGGACGGTCGGCTATCGCGTTCGCGGCGAAACACGCGTTTCGTCGCGTACCCGTATCGAAGTCGTCACGGAGGGGGTACTGGCGCGGCTGCTCTCCGCCGATCCCGCGCTCGAGCCGTACGCCTGCGTGATTTTCGATGAGTTTCACGAGCGCTCCCTGCACGCCGACCTGGGACTCGCGCTGGTGCTCGAAACACAGCACCATTTGCGCGAGTCGCTACGGGTGCTGGTGATGTCCGCCACACTCGACGGTGAAGCCGTGGCGGGCTTGCTGCATGACGCGCAGGGCGCAGCACCGGTGGTGCGTAGTGAAGGACGCCTGTTCCCGGTCGAGACGCGGTATCGTGTGCCACGTCCTGACGAGCGGCTTGAGAGCACCACCGCCCGCGTGGTGCGTGAAGCGCTTGCGGCGGATACGGGCGACGTGCTGGTATTTCTCCCCGGCGCCAGTGAGCAGCGCCGTGTGGCCGTGCGGCTGCACGATGATCCGGCAGTGCGTGACGCGCGGGCACGCGTGCATGTGCTTCACGGAAGCATGCCGCTGTCGGAGCAGGACGCCGCGCTGGCGCCCTCGCCGGAGGGAACGCGCAAGGTCGTTCTCGCCACCAGCATCGCCGAAACCAGTCTCACGATCGCGGGCGTGCAGGTGGTAATCGACTCCGGCGTGTCGCGCCTTCCGCGCTTCGAAGTCGCCGCCGGACTTACGCGACTGCGCACGGCGCGCGTCACACGTTCATCGGCCGATCAGCGTCGCGGCCGGGCCGGTCGCACCGCGCCGGGCGTCTGTTATCGCCTGTGGGATATGCACGACGATCATGCGCTGCTCCCGGGCGCGCGGCCGGAGATTCTCGATGCCGATCTTGCGCCGCTCGCGCTGGAGTTGGCCGATGCAGGCATTGCCGATCCACTGCAGCTCCGGTGGCTCGACGTGCCACCGGCGGGCTCGTTTGCGCAGGCGCGTGACTTGCTCGCGCAGCTGGGCGCACTCGACGCGACCGGACGCATCACGCCGCACGGCCGGCGCATGGCGTCGCTGCCACTGCAACCGCGACTGGCGCATATGATGCTTCTGGCGGCCGACTGCGGACAAGCGGCGCAGGGCGCGCGACTGGCGGCACTGCTCGAGGAGCGTGACGTCCTGCGCGGCGAGCGCGGTGTCACGCCGGCCGACATCCGGTTGCGCACGGAGCTCGTGCAGCGCACCGGCGTCAGGAGCGGTTCCGACGACTCGAGCGACAGCGCGTTGCATGGCGTGTGGGTGGATCGCGACGGATTGCGCAGGGTGCAGCAGTCGGCCAGCGACATTCTGCGGCGCGCGCATCTCGCACCCCAGCCGACCCCCCGTGCCGCACCCGATACGTCACATGACGTCTCGCCGGATGACTCTGCCGAGGACGCACAGGCGATTCGCATGCAGGGTCGCATGCAGGGTCGTGATCGTCAGGGTGACGCCGACACCGGTGCGCTGGTGGCGCTCGCCTTTCCCGACCGCGTGGCCCAGCGCCGTGCAGGCGCCGAGCCCCGATACCTGCTGCGCAATGGCAGTGGGGCGGTCCTTTCCAGACAGGATTCGCTGCACGATACGCCTTTTCTCGCCGTAGCACAGCTCGACGGGCAGCCACCGGAATACCGCATCGTCATTGCCGCCCCGATCACGCTCGCGGAGATCCGTGAAGCGTTCGCGACGCAGATCACCGCGGAGCAGCGCGTGCACTGGGACGACCGTTCACGCACCGTGCGTGCGACGTCGCGCACCTTGCTCGGCGCGCTGGTGCTCGACGAAACGCCGTGGAGCGCGCCGAAGGCCTCGCTCGTCGTCGATTGCCTGCTCGATCAGCTCCAGCGCACGCCATTCGACCAGTGGCCGCTGAGCGAAAGCGCGCACCGACTGCGCGAGCGGCTGCACTTCGTGCACGTGCACGACGCCAGTTTTCCCGACGTCTCGCCTGCGGCCCTCCTTGCCACGACGCGGGACTGGCTCGCACCGCGGCTGGGCCACGTTCGGAAGTGGACGCAGCTCGAGCAGTTTGACTGGCCCGATGCGCTGCTCTCGCTGTTGTCCTGGCCACAGCGTGCCCAACTCGATCGGATGGCGCCCACACATCTCGAGGTGCCCAGCGGATCACGCATCGCGCTCGATTACCGCGACCCCTCCGGGCCTCTGCTCGCGGTAAAGCTGCAGGAAGTGTTTGGATGGAGCAGCACGCCCATGCTGCTCGAGGGGCGCGTGGCTGTGACGTTGCAGCTGCTCTCACCGGCGCAACGGCCCGTTCAGGTAACGCGCGATCTCGCCGGATTCTGGCGGTCATCGTACTTCGACGTGCGCAAGGAGCTTCGCGGTCGCTATCCGCGCCATCCGTGGCCGGAGGATCCGCTTACCGCGCCAGCGACCCGGCGCGCAAAGCCGCGCGGGACCTGACCTTCTTCTTGCCCGCCCGCGACCTTCATTCTGCGGCTATCTTTGTTGCTCCGTGGCGCAGTCCGCCCTTCGACATGAATATCGTCTGCCCTCTTGTCTGCCTGTCGTAAAAGGGCGCACGGCGGGGAGCGCCGTGCTGGGTGCGCGGCGACGATCCCCCTGACTCAAGGCCTGCGTTGGCGTCCGCGACATCCGCTGCTCTCATGCCACATGCGCCGTCCGCCGCACGCTGGCAGCTGATTGGCGGCTTTCTCATCATTTATGTGGTGTGGGGCTCCACCTACCTCGCCATTCGATGGGGGGTGGCGACCATCCCGCCGTTTGCGATGGGCGCCGTTCGGTTTCTCGTGGCCGGCAGCGCCCTGTATGCGTACACGCGCTTGCGTGGCGCCTCTGCGCCGACGCGACTGGAGTGGCGGAACTCGGCCATCGTGGGGATGCTGTTGCTGTTCATCGGCAATGGCGCCGTGTCGTGGGCGAGTCTGCGCGTGAACTCCGGGCTCACGTCGGTGATTTTGGCTACGGTACCGCTGTGGCTCGTGCTGTGTGAGCTGTGGCAGGGACAGCGTCCGCGTCGCTCGCAGTACGCGGGAGTGGCGATCGGCCTCGTGGGGGTGGGGCTTCTGGTGCTGCCGGGAAAAGGGGCAACCGCAGCCGTTGACCCAGTCGGTGCGGCCGTGCTGACCCTCGGTTCACTTTCGTGGACGATCGGTTCTCTTTTTTCGCGCACCGCGAAACTCGCGCAGCCGGCATCGCTCGCCATCTCGATGCAGATGCTTACCGGCGGCGCGCTGCTGCTCGCGCTGTCGCTGTCGCTCGGGGAGTGGCAGCGGATCGACGCAAACGTAGTGTCGCTGCGAAGCTCGTTGGCGCTGCTGTATCTGATCGTGTTCGGTTCGCTGATCGGTTTCAGTACCTACATGTGGCTACTCAAAGTGGCGAGTCCCACGGCTGTCGGCACCTACGCCTACGTCAATCCACTGGTGGCGGTGCTACTCGGGGTGGTCCTCGGCGGAGAGCGTCTGCCCAGCCTGGCGTTTGTAGCCATGGGTGTGATCGTCGGGGGCGTGGCGCTGGTGAGCCTCGTTCCGGCCAGGCGTTTGCGGTAGCCACGCGACGCCCCGCGGGATTGAACGCATTCTGAACGAAACCTGAACGCATGAGCTCCGTAGGGTACGAACCACCATTACGGAGAATGCGTCGTCCGCACTCATATCAAGATCGTCGGCATCGTCAACCTGATCTACGGTGGACTCGGCGTGCTGTTCGCCGCCGGCGTGCTGTTCGGCGGCGTCTTCGGGTCGCTGTTCAGCTTAAATCCCGTGGTCATGGTTGTCGGCACTATTGCCAGCATCACCATGGCCATCGTGATCGGTGCCATCAGTTTATTCGGGCTTATCGCTGGCTTCGCCCTGCTCAATCACAAGCAGTGGGGGCGGTACGTCATTATCGTGGTCTCAGCACTGCAGCTGTTCGAGTTCCCGTTGGGAACCGCGTTTGGCGCATATTCGCTTTGGGTGCTGTTCCACGCCGACACAAAGCGTATCTTCGAACTTGAGCAGCCGTAGCGTTTTCGGACTCCCCGTGCCCCTCCCGTGATCGCGTCACATTTTTCCGCATCACAGAAGCAGAATCTCGCCACTTTCGCGACATGTCTGCTTTATGGGGCACCAAATTCGCCCGAATCGACCGAGGCGCTGGTCGCGCGATGCGACCGGCGCCTCGCGGCGTTGCCGGCACATAAGCGTGCCCGCTTCGGGACCGCGCTCGACCTGCTCGGCGGCCGGGTCGCGGTCTGGTTGGCGATCAAAAGGCTCACCCCGTTTGCGGCGCTCTCTGCTGATGACCGCGCTCGCTGCTTCAGCGCGTGGGGCTCGTCGCGGATCGCCCCGCTGCGCACCGCCCATCAGGCGGTGCGGCGACTGGTGTTCGCCGTGCACTATGGCCATCCCGCCGTAGCGGTCGCCATCGGATACCGCGGCCCACTGAGCATCCGGCAGCCGGAATTTGCCTGGGAGGGGCCGGCGCCGGCGATTGCGCTTACCCGCACCGATTCCGGCAGCGCGCCAGCCGACCAGATGGACTTCCCGCCCCTCGAACCACCACGCCGCGAGCCCGTTGCGCGCGCGCCGCGTGCGCTCATCGGCATCATCGCCCACGAGCCGCTCCCTACCCGTGTGGTCATCGCCGCGACCCTCTCCGCAAACGTGCACCGGAAGGCAGACGCGGTAGTAATAGGCACCGGCGCCGGAGGCGCCGTTGCGGCCGCCCGTCTCGCCGAACGGGGATTCGACGTGGTGATCCTGGAGTCGGGGGGCTACCACACCCGCGCCGACTTCGACGAACGCGAGGCGGAGCTCACCGAGAAACTGTATGCCGAGGGGGCGCTACGGACCACCGAGGACATGTCGGTCGCGCTCTTGCAGGGGAATACGGTGGGTGGATCGACAACGGTGAATTGGATGATCATGCTCCGCACCCCCGATTACGTCCTCGAGCAGTGGGCGCGTGAGTCCGGGGTTGAGGGAATGTCGCCGACGGAGATGCGCGCGGTGTTCGAGCAGGTCGAGCGCGAGGTGCACGCCAGTGAAGTGCCGGAAGACGCCCATTCGGCGAACAACCGTCTTATACTCGACGGCGCACGTCGGCTTGGCTGGCGGGTGCGCAGCGCAAACATCAACGCCCGCGACTGCGTGCGATGCGGCTTCTGCGGCGTAGGGTGTCGTCACGATGCCAAGCAGTCGACGCTGGTGACCTTCGTGCCGAGGGCACTGGCTGCCGGCGCGATGCTGTACGCTGACGCCCATGTCGATCGGATCGCCGTTCTGGAGCGTGACACCGGCAGCGGCACGCCTCCACTTAAACGCGTGGTGGCGACCGTCCGCGGCGGGGGTAGCTCGACGAACGCGCACAGCATTACCGTCGATGCGCCGCTGGTGATCGTCGCCGGTGGAGCGGTGGGAACACCCACTTTGCTGCAGCGGTCGGGCTTTGGCGGCGGCGGCGTCGGCAACTGGCTGCGGCTGCATCCGACCACGGCGGTCATGGGGCACTACGGCGGTCGGGACATCGTGCCCAGTACCGGCATTCCGCTCACCACGATGTGCGACGAGTTCATCCGGTGGAACGACAGCGATTACGGTT
>JBBSCJ010000052.1:0-6676 GCA_038250435.1 Gemmatimonadales bacterium
CCGACTTGCTCACCGACACGGCGCTCGGGGAGTTGCAGGCGCTGCTGCATCATCTCAACCCGGAAGCGGAGCTCATCGTGGCCACGCGCAGCGTGGTGCCGCCGTCGCGCATTCTGGCCACCGGGCGTTTCGATTTCGAGCAGGCGGAAGCCGCGCCGGGATGGCAGAAGGAGTTGAACGGTGAGCACGTGCCGGAAACCGAGGAGTATGGCATCGGCAGCTTTGTATACCGCGCGCGCTGGCCGTTTCACCCGGAGCGGCTGTGGGCCGCCGTCGACATCGGCTTGCCCGGCGTGCTGCGCGCCAAAGGGTTTTTCTGGACGGCCACGCGGCCTGATCTTGTCGGCACGTGGTCGCAGGCCGGTCAGCTGCTCGAGGTCAATCCCGGAGGTTACTGGTATGCAGCCAGTGAGCCGGAAAACTGGGATATCGATGATGAAGAGCGCGCGGTGATCGACGCGCTCTGGCTTCCCGAAGTCGGAGACCGTCGGCAGGAGATCGCCATCATCGGCCAGGGGCTCGATCAGCCGGCGCTGGTGGCCATGCTCGATGCCTGCCTCGTGACCGAATACGAATTCCGCGCTGGGCCGGCGCTGTGGCAGACGTTCGCCGACCCGTTCCCGGAGTGGAGTGACATGGAAGTAGACGATGAGGCTGAAGAGGACGTCATAGCCTGATCATGGGCACTTGCCGGTTTCCTCGTACGCCGTGCGGGCGTCGCGCTACGGTCGTTGCACACCCTTGTCGTCCGTGCTCGTTCTATTCAGCTGCGCAGTGTCCGTGACCAACTGCACGCGCAGAATGTGCACCGACGGAAACACCGACGTGACACCGAAGCGGATATCGCGGCTGCTCGGCGCACGACGGCAGATGAACCTGTAGCGTGCACTGACTTCAACATGTTTACCCGATAAGAAACGCACCGGCCCCGGCGTGATCGCACGGCCAAAGACTGCGTCGAATCGCACGAGCGACGACGCACGGCTGCCCAGTTTCGCGACGGCGGAATCGCGTTTCGCACGTTCGACAGCGGTTCGGGGCTGATGCTCGAATCCGTACAGGCCATCGCCGGGAATGCGCAATTCCTTCGCGCCCGAGGTGCCGTCGATACCGATGTCGAGTTTCGCCTCCCCATGTGTATGCTGGGCCTTTGCGCGAGCCGCGAAACTCATGACCATGGCGCCGAAGGCACGTTGCACTGTCGTCATCACTCCTCGCGGTACGGCGTGATCCGTTCCCCTGTCATCTGAAAACCCACCGCGCCGTATGGACTGTCCTACGTCGCGATCTTCAGCATCCCTTCTATCCACCCCGGCTCCCGCATCGACAGTGCTTTCGGACCACCCTTCATGCGAACGAAGAGCATCTGATCGGGCAGTGGCGGTCGCGTGTGCACACAGGGACCGAAGTGCGGTACCAGCAGGAACTCCATGGCCGAACGTCACAGGAGAATGTCGGTCGGGTTGAAGCGTGAATCTTCACACCAGATGCGAGTGGTACGCACACGGTTCGGCGGCGCCGGTTCGCCGAGAAGGTTCCCGCTGCCGCACTTTGCCGATCGGGGTCAGTCCCGTCGGCGGCCCCGCTCAGACAATGATAACATACTCGCAATAGTAAATTTAAGAGCCAGGGTCTGTGCGTCCCCTCAAAGTCTGGCGTGCTTCGCCGGCAGCTTCTCTGCCCCTGGAGGCCACCGCAGATTATCACGCATCTTAGGCCGCTCGCGTGTTCGAACGGCGACGTCGCGCGCTCTCGCGGACGTGCCTGTTGCACATCGATTGACGTTCCGTCCCCGCTTTCAATCCTCCAGATGCTCACCGCAACCGCCGCGCTCGCTGCCGCTCGTAACTGCCCACCCGGTTGCGCGTATTTCCGGCGCTCAGGCCGATACACCAGAGGCGCGCTTCTCCTATTGCTCATAGGGCTGCTCCTCGCCGCCTCACCGCTTGCCGGTCAGCAAGGCGCAGGCGGCGCGGTCAGTGACGCGGGACTCGCGCCTGGCGATGAGCGCGGCGGAGTGCGCCTTGGCGCCGGGGGTGGGGTCGCGCTTACGCTCGGCGGTTATCTGCAAGTGGATGGACGCTGGGTGTCGGGAGCGCTCCAGTCGCAGCCCGATGGGCTGCTGCTACGACGCGCACGGCTCATCTTCGACGCCGCCATGCCCGGCGGTTGGCACGTGCGACTGCAACCCGACTTCGGTCAGGGGCGCGTGCTGGTTCAGGATGCGTTCGTCGGCTTTCAGGGGGCACGCGTCGTGGCACGGATCGGACGTTTCCGGCCCGCGTATGGAGTGGAGCGCTTCCAGTCCTCCGCCACATTGCTACACAGCGAGCGTTCGCTCGTCAATTCGCTCATGCCGAGCCGTAGCTTCGGCGCGCAGGTGGCGGTGCAGCGCGATGCACTGACGCTCACATTCGGCGCGTTCCGCACGCCGATCGGCACCGACCTGCAGGTCGTCGACACGGATGGCGATGTCGATGCGCGCGAAGGGTCTGGACACGACTGGCTCGCGCGGGCGGTGTGGGCGCGCCAGCGCGACGCACGATACGCGTCTGCTCAACTCGCGCTGATCGCCGGACGGGAACGTGGGGAGTTGGAGGCCACCGGCGTCGCTCGCCTGCTCACCGTTGGACAGCAGCCGCTGCTCGCGTTTCGGAGCGAGGGCACCCGCGACGGCACGGCGGTAGCGGATGGCGCCCGGCGGCGCATATCCGGCGGGGGGCTCCTGGGGAATGCACACACCATGCTCGCGTTCGAAGGGGCGTTGTTCACACAGGGCGCACGCGTTGCCGACACACGACGAGAAGTGACCGCAGGGGTACTCGCGTGGCGCGGAGCGCATGTGATCGGCGGCACGCGGCGCAACTCGCAGGAAGTGTTGCCGAGTAACAGTCGCGGTGCGATAGACCTTGGCGCGCGTATAGCCGTCCTCGGCGTGTGGGGGGAGGACATCGGTCGCGTCATCACGCGTCGGTCGGTAACGCGTGCAACCAGCGGTGGAGTGGCCGTCGGCTGGATTCCGACGTCACTCACTCGCCTCTCTCTGGCCTACGAACTGACGGTGGTGCCCCCCGGGCGCTCGGTACGCGAGCACGCGCTGTTCCTGCGCGTACAGCAAGGGTTTTAACGGTACTTTCGCAAATCTGGCATCCTGAGACGGCCCGGTGTCACGACTTTTCATAGGAACATCCGACCTCCTGCCACTCGCGAAAACGCGACACGAAAGAAGAGGCGACGCGAGGTGGGCTTAGCGGTGCGCTCACTCGATGCCGCCCTCGTTCAGGACACCATTGCCGTTGCAGCACCTCTTTCGGGATGATGGCTCCGACCGATCATCAGTACAGGGATTGACGCGTTCGGAGCCGTCGTCTACCCGCCGCTCTTTTACTGGCCCTGCCCCAGCGAGAACCCGCTCACGCCATCGAACGCATACAGGTGTTCGGTTTTCACGAAATCGAGGCCGGCGTTGCCTACGCGCATCAACACCGACAGCACCTGACTCAATGTCACGGTCCCACTGGCTGTCGTGCTCTGGAAACGGCAACGCCAGTGATCGGTGCAGAATGTCTCGGGCATGCCATCGGGGTACACTTTCACGCCGCGGTTCGAGATCATCGTGAGCTTGAGGCCGTCCCCGTTCAACGCCTCGAGTTGCGGACCCAGCGCGTTCGGTGCGCCGCGCCAGTGCAGAAACACGTCGACACCCAGAAGCGTCTTCACCGCCGGATGCGTGACCGAAATACGACCCGACACCGACGCCGGCGTGCCGCCGGCGTATTCAACCGGCGTGAAGCGCGCGGGTCGCCGCCCGAGTCGCTCGATCACGGCATCGGCGAAGGCGTCGGTCCCCACCTTCAGCTCCGACACCTTCTCGTGAAAGATGTCGCCGGTGTGTACACCCGCTTCCAGCGTGGTCAGCCACGCGTTGTGAATCTTCTCGGCCACATCCCCCTGACCAATGTGCACCAGCATCATCACGGCGGCCAACAGCAAGCCACTGGGATTGGCGATGCCCGTCCCCGCAATGTCGGGCGCCGAGCCGTGCACGGCTTCGAACATGGCGCACTGATCGCCGATGTTGGCTGACCCGCCAAGTCCCACGGAGCCTGTCACTTCGGCGGCAATGTCGGAGATGATATCACCGTACAGATTGAGCGTGACGATCACGTCGAAGGTCTGCGGTCGCGTGGCCAGGCGCGCAGCACCGATGTCGATGATCATGTGATCATTGGCGATACCCGGATACTCTTTCGCGATCTCGTCGAACACTTTGTGAAAGAGCCCGTCGGTGAGCTTCATGATGTTGTCCTTCGTCATGCACGTCACGCGCGTGCGGCCGTTCACGCGCGCGTACTCGAAAGCGTAGCGTACGATCTTTTCGCAGCCCGGACGCGACACGAGCTTAAGGCACTGGTACACCTCGTCGCTTTGTCGGTGTTCGATGCCGGCGTACAGATCTTCTTCGTTCTCGCGCACAATCACCGTATCGACGCCGGGAAAGTGCGTGGCGACGTACGGATCGTACGACACACACGGGCGCACGTTGGCATACAGACCAAGCGTTTTGCGCACCGTCACGTTGAGCGACTTGAAGCCGCCGCCCGAGGGCGTGGTGATGGGCGATTTCAGGAAGACCTTGGTGCGGCGTAGACTCTCCCACGCTGACAGCTCAATGCCCGCCGTCTGCCCGCGATGGTACACTGCTTCGCCGATCTCAATGGCTTCCGGCGTGATTCGCGCGCCCGCAGCTTCAAGAACGCGCAACGTGGCGCGCATGATTTCGGGACCGATGCCATCGCCGTGGGCGATGGTGATGGGGACGTTGCTCATGAGAAGGTCGACGGCGGAGGGGAGTGATGGCGGATGGCGAAATCTATCGTGGTCGGGCGGGGGTTGACGGTACGCGTAGCCCGTGGCGCCCGACGCTCTTTCCGCCTCTGTTCCCAGCGCGTAACGTTCCCCTCTTGAACATTCGGGAACGGCTCACCGTCTCACTCGCTGACCGCTATCGCGTGGAAGGCGAGATCGGCGCCGGCGGAATGGCCACGCTATATCTTTCGCACGACCTCCGTCACGATCGCGAGGTGGCCATCAAGGTGCTGCATCCCGATCTCGGGGCGGCGCTCGGCGGTGAACGGTTCCTGAGCGAGATCCGAACGACGGCACGACTGCAGCATCCGCACATCCTGCCACTGCTCGACAGCGGCGAGGCCGACACGCTGCTGTACTACGTGATGCCGCTCAGGACCGGCGAGACGCTGCGCGGGCGTATCGAGCGCGAACGGCAATTGGCGATTGCTACGGCGGTGTAAATCGCGCGAGAAGTGGCCAGCGCGCTCGAAAACGCGCACCAGTAGGGGATCATTCATCGCTATATCAAGCCCGAGAACATCCTGCTGCAGGACGGCTCGGCGCTGGTGGCGGATTTCGGCATTGCGCTGGCGTTGCGGAGCGCCGGTGTTCAATGGCTCACGCAAACGGGCTTGAGCCTCGGCACCCCCCAGTACATGCAACATCGCGTACACTTGCGCCGGGGCGAGATCGATGAAGCGCTCCGCGTGCAACACGTCGAGCACGCGCTGCTGCTCCTCGCCGCTGAGGGCGCGCGCCGACACGCGCCGCGCTGTGGGGCGCACCGGCTGCTGCATGCGTCGGCGTGCACGATCATACGTCGCCGGCGCGACGCCGAGACTGGCGCAGAGCGTGCGTAACGGACGCACGGCACCGTGCGTCGAGACCGTGGTCACGAGCGCGTCTCGGTGGGCCCGTCGGGCGTCGGGAGTGTCAGGCCCAAGAGCTGCGAGAACTTTTTTGGGGCGTCGATGATCAGCTCGGCGCGCTCCGCGCGCGCCGTCGCTTTAGCCAGCTCACGCTCGAGGGCGGCGATGCGTTTGATCGCCGGATCCGCTGACGTGGGGACAGGTCCCCGACGCTTCGCGGGGCCTCGCCACTCGCCCCGCCGCTCGGCGGCTTGCCTTACGGAGAGATGCGATGAGTACAGCCCCTCACGACGGAGTACCGCGCCAAGCTCCCCGGCCTTGGTGCACGCCTCAGCGGCGGCCAAGATCTGGAGCTTATAGGCGGTACTGAACTGGCGACGGGTCCGGGTCGGTGACACCCCGGTATCTTGATGGAGCAACGGCATTACGGAAAGAGCAGACGACATGGGAACGGCCTCGATCACCCTCGTACACTAAACTCGGGATGGATCGGTGTCTCACTCATATTTGGCAGAGAGGGAGGCAAGCGACCGCAGCCTCTACTCAACTTGCCCCAATTGAATTTCCTATCCCGTACTCAACTTGCCCCAATTGAATTTCCTATCCCGACGGGGCGTTTCGGTTGGAGGTGGATTATGTGCGGGCGTATGGTGCGGGGGAGGAGTAGGATGCTGTGGCAGCGCAGCACTTGCTCTCTCAACATTATAACCTACCCCTCCGCGCCGCTGGCGTACTAGTGTAGTGTCGCCAAAGTAGCGTTGGCTTTCCCGACCTTCTTGAGAATTGGTTTCACGGTGGCGGTCCACACGAACGGTGTGGGGTTCTCGTTGCGCTGATCGATGTACTTGGTGATGGACGTCATCAGTGCGTCCACGCTGGTGACGGCGAGTCGGCGAATCTGGCGCTCGGTGAGTTCGCCGAAGAATCGCTCCACCAGATTGAGCCACGAGGCCGAG
>JBBSCJ010000053.1:0-6576 GCA_038250435.1 Gemmatimonadales bacterium
ACGAACAGCGGGAGCACCGCGCGGCGAAACGCCTCCGTCAAGCGCGCCGTGTCGTGCGCGGGCCACGACACGAAGGTCCCATCCGGCCGGAAGCCGCCGTCGGTGACGAGCAGGTGGAGGTGCGGATGCCAGTTGGCCCGCTTCCGCGCTACCGAGCCGTGCGTCTGGAGGCAGGCGACAATGCCGACCGCGAGCGCGCGCTCCCCGATCAGCGTGCGCATGGCGGCCGTGACGGTGCGGGCGGCGACGCGGGCGATCTCGCCGAGCAGGCGACGGCGGTAGAGACAATACGCGCGCAGCCGCTTGGGGATCGTGAGCACCACTTGGCCGGTGCGGCACCGGCGCGAGCAGCGTCGTATCGGGCTGGTGATGCCTTCGGCATGCCAAGCATTCGGCATGACAAGCGTCAGTGCAATGAATGCGGCTGTCTCTCAGCGATGCGTCCCCTTCGCCTGACGACTCAAGTAACGAAATCGACTGCCGATACACAGTCTGGAATGGTGATGTATTCACACCACTGCTGCGCGCCCACCGTCGGCAGGCTCCCCGCAAAACACGTGTTCAAGAATCGCAGCGCCTCTTACCATGCAGTTTGTGCCGCCGCCGCTGCGCTGCAGTCGCGCTGCGATGGTGCGTCGAACAATGAAATGAGCCGGCAATCATGACGCCCCCGCTGCGCCCGGATACCGGCGTGGAGGACTCGGCGGCTTCCCTACTCGAGGAGTTGGCAGCCCTCCGCGCCGCGTTGGATGTCCACGCGATATTCTCCGTGACCGACCGGAGCGGGCGCATGATCGACATGAATACCGGGTTCACGCGCATCAGCGGCTATTCGCGCGAGGAGTTGCTTGGGCATGATCACCGGATCCTCAATTCGGGGGTACATCCCAAGTCGTTCTGGATCGAGATGTGGCGCACCATTTCGAGCGGGCGGTCATGGCGCGGTGAGGTCTGCAATCGGCGGAAGGATGGCTCGCTGTACTGGGTGGACAGTACCGTGGTGCCCCATGCGGACTCGGAGGGCAGGATCGACAAATACGTCTCGATCCGTTTCGATATTTCCACCCAGAAGACTTCGGAGGACGCACACGCGCGCGCACTGGAACTTCTCGACGACGCCCAGACGATGGCGCGTATGGGCAGCTGGTCGTACGATGCGGCGACGGGCGCCGTTCAATGGTCGCGGCAAACTTATACGATGCTGGGGCTCGATCCGGCTCACGGTCCGCCGGACTTCGACGTGGCAACGGGTATCTTTACAGAAGCTGACTGCATCCTGCTTCAGCACGCGATGTACAGCGCCGTGCGCGATGGTGTGCCTTATTCGCTGCAGCTGCGCACGCAAACTGACAACAACGGCATACGAATTGTGCGTGCCGACGGCCGGGCACGCTTCGGCACGGGAGACGCCATCGTCGGTCTCGTCGGTACGATCACCGATGTGACAGCCGATGTGGAGCGCGACGAGCAGCTACGGACGGTGCAAGGCGAAGCGGTCGAAGCCAGTCGACGGCTGCAGGAGGCGAACGAGGTGCTGCAACACGCCAATGCGCACGCCACCGAGCTAGCCGTGCAGGCAGAAATCGCGAGCCGGACCAAGTCGGAATTCCTCGCCAACATGTCGCACGAGCTGCGGACGCCCCTCAACGCCATCATCGGTTTCTCGGAAGTGCTGCGCGATGGGCTGATCGGTGACATCAGCGACAAGCAGCGGGATTTCATCGGCGACATCTTTGACAGCGGCAAGCACCTGCTGTCACTGATCAACGACATCCTCGATCTCTCGAAGGTCGAGGCCGGGAAGATGAGCCTCGATCTGGCGCCGGCCAGTGTTTCGTCGGTGATGGTAAGCAGCCTGTCGATCATCCGTGAAAAGGCGATGGCCCGACAGATCCGCTTGACGACAGTCGATCTGGATGGCAGCGCCGACGAGGTGCAGCTGGATGTGCGGAAGGTCAAGCAGATCCTCTACAATCTGCTCTCCAATGCGGTGAAGTTCACACGCGAAGGGGGACAGATCGTGGTGCGGGTTGGCCGGGTGCCTCGCGCCAGCGCGGGCCACCTGTCGGGTGTCTGGCCTGGGCGCACGTTTCCGCTGGAACCGAGTGACGCCGCGGAGTTCCTGATGGTGAGCGTCACGGACAGCGGCATTGGCATCACTCCCGACGGCATGGAAGTACTGTTCACGCCTTTTCGCCAGCTCGAGACCGGGCTGGCGCGGCGGTTCGAAGGCACGGGGCTCGGGTTGGCGCTCGTCCGCAGCCTCACCGAGTTGCATGGTGGTACGGTGGCGGTGGAGAGCGCGTCGGGGGAGGGCTCCTGCTTCACCGTGTGGATTCCAGTCACCACGTCGGAGGCGCCAGCCCGGCCCACCAGCCTCGCGGGCGTTGCGGATGCGACGTCACTGCCTGCCACTGTGGCGGCGCGCCACCAGATCCCGGTCGCACTAGTCGTGGAGGATGACTTCAAGGCGGCAGAATTGCTTCGCTTCCATCTCGAGGCTGAAGGGATGCACGTTGTGCATGCTTCATCTGGAGAGGCGGCACTCGCCGTCGCGATGCAGCAGCCACTGGCACTGATCTCGCTCGACATCATGCTGCCGAACATGGATGGCTGGGAGGTCCTCGCTCGCATCAAGCAGATACCCAAGCTGGCGCACGTGCCGGTCGTGATCATTTCCATCGTGCCAGACAGCGCACGTGGATTTGCGCTTGGTGCGGCAGCGATCATGCAGAAGCCGGTTTCGCGGCAAGCGCTGTGCGAGTCGATGGTCTGTCTCGGCCTGTTCCCCAGGCTGAAGGGACAGCAGCTCAGCGTGCTGGTGGTGGACGACGACCGGGGTGCGGTGGAACTGCTCGCCACACGCATGCAGGGGCTGGCTAGCACCGTATTGCGCGCATACAGCGGCCGGGAAGCCATCGCGACGGCGCAGGAAGCCCTGCCCGATCTGATCGTCCTCGACCTCATGATGCCGGAGGTGAACGGGTTTGACGTGGTGCATGCACTGGCGTCAGATACCGCGACCGCCGCGATCCCGATCATCATCGTGACGGCAATGGACATCACGGCGCAGGATCGCGCCAGACTCAACGATCACGTGAGCACAGTCATGCAGAAGGGCACTTTTGACGGCGATCGTTTTGCGCACGAGGTGCGTCGCGCCCTGGGCCGCCGCCACATGGTGACCTGAGATGGCGACAATTCTGATCATTGAAGACAACGAGATGAATCTCGCGCTGGTGCAGTTACTTCTCCAGCGTTCAGGCCATGCGATCCAGTCGGCGCGCGACGCCGAGGCTGGATTGATGATGGCGGCGGAATCCCAGCCCGACCTCATTCTGATGGATATTCAACTAGCTGGGATGGACGGCCTCGAAGCGACGCGGCGGCTCAAGCGTGACACGGCGACCCGGTACATACCGGTGATCGCGCTGACGGCGCTCGCCATGCAGGGTGATGAGGAACGGATCCGCGCGGCCGGCTGCGATGCCTACATCGCCAAACCAATCGACTACCGCCACTTTCTTCAGATTGTATCGACGTGTCTGGAGCCGACAGCGGCACATGTTCTGGAACGCGAGTGAGGACGCCGCGCATCCTGATCGTGGACGACGATCGACAGAACCGGATGCTGCTGGAGGTGCTCCTGTCGGCCGATGGCTACCAGATGGACGCGGTGGCCAGTGGCGAGGAAGCACTCCTCGCCGTCGAGCGCCTGCCACCGGATGTCATCCTGCTCGACGTCATGATGCCGGGAATGGACGGCAACGAGGTGGCGCGGCGGCTCAAAAGCCAGTCTGCGACGCAGAACATCCCGATCATCATGATCACGGCGCTCAATGACCAGCAGGCGCGACTGCAAGGCCTGAAGTCAGGTGCCGAAGATTTCCTGAGTAAACCGGTGGACCGGGCCGAGCTCAGCGTCCGCGTGAAGAACCTCGTGCGACTGAGGGCATTTCAGGAGGAACAACTTCAGTTCAAGGACAATTTTCTTTCACACGTCTCGCATGAACTGCGATCGCCGCTGACGGCAATCAAACAGTTTTCGTCGATCCTGCTCGCTGGTCTGGCTGGTGAGCTGAATCCGGAGCAGCGGACGTATCAGCAGATCGTCCTCCGAAACATCCATCAGTTACAGGCGATGATCGACGACCTCCTCGAGATCACACGACTTGAAACCGGCAAGTTAAGTATTGCGCCCGAGCCGGTGTCGTGCGCGCAGGCAGTCGCCGACAGCTTCGACACGCTACGCGCCAGCGCGCACCTGCGTGACATCACGCTGACTTGCGAAATCCCGGAGACGCTGCCGCGGCTCTACGCCGATCCAATGCGATTGCGGCAGATGCTCATCATCCTGCTCGATAACGCGATCAAGTTCTCGCGCTCCGGAGGGACAGTGCACATCACGTTGCAGGTGTGCCCCGTTGATGACCACCTGCTGCAAGTGTCTGTCACAGACACCGGTGATGGAATGACGGCAGAGGTCGTCTCACGTGTCTTCGACCGGATGTATCAATCGGCGGAGCCTGTGGAGCACAGCCGGAAAGGGCTCGGGCTGGGACTCTACATCTGTCGGGAGCTGGTCGTACGGCAGGGCGGAACGATCGCGGTTGTGAGCAAGCCCGGCGTTGGAAGCACGTTCTCGTTTACTCTGCCGCCGTACACTTTCACCACGAGGCTCTCGCCCCTGCTTACGGACTCGGCGTGGCCTGCAGACCAGGTCGCGCTCGTTGTCGTCGATGTCAACGTGCAGCAATGGGCATCCACGAGCGGCGGGGCGAACCGGCAACACGACCTGCGCGCCGTCGTTCAACGCTGCCTGATGCCTAACCTCGATATCCTGCTGTCGAGCGTCCAGACCAGCACCGGTCGCGAACAGTTCTTCGTCGCGGCCTTCGCAGACGAGCGCGGGGTGTCGATACTCGCACGCAGGATCCGTGGAGAGCTCGACCGCCTGTGCCTGCTCCGCTCAGGGCAGTCCACCGTATCCGTCAGGTTGTTGCAGCCCGGTGCCGAGGCTCTAATGGGACCTCGCGACGGTATGCTAGCTGCGATGTCCGCAGTGTTTGAAACCGCACTGACCCACCACAAGCAAAATGGAAACAAGGCACATGAGCAACAAGAAGATCCTCGTCGTTGAGGACGACGCTGATGTCCGGCTCGGCTATCAGGTGCTCCTGAAAGCGAACCATTACGACACCTGTTTCGCCAGCGACGCACTCTCGGCTATCAGCGAAGCACGCAAACAGCAGCCAGACATGATCATTCTCGACCTCGGCCTTCCGGCTGGAGATGGCTTCGTGGTCATGGATCGGCTGCGTGCGAATCTGAACCTTGCGATGATCCCGATCCTCGTCGTATCCGCACGGGACGCGCAGACGAATCACCAGCGTGCACTCGACAGCGGTGCCAGGGGCTTCATCTCCAAGCCCTGGGATGACGACGAGCTGCTGCTGCAGATCAGCGACGTGCTCTACAGTTCCAGCGGTGCGGTGAAACGGGTCGCTTGAGTCGGCAAGCCCGAGATGCGTTCGGCATGCCGAGGTCGCGCGCTGCGCGGTTGATGCATCTGGCGATCTACCGCCACTCGCAGTCACGCCGACCTTGCAGCGCGCGCTGCGGCGCCAGTCTAGAACGACGAGCGGTGAGATGCTTGAAATCGGTGCGTAACTTGCTCGCGGTAATGCGCGTACACACCACTGGTCGAACCACGGTTCGCCGACTCGCACCACGCAAGCGACGGGGACTGCATGCACGGTACCAAGGCGAGCGCGTCGGTCGGTAGGCACACCGGACTCCAGACGCCTTCGCCACCCGGCTCGCGCGGGACTGCGCGCGGCATCCCGTCGCGCTGGAGCGGCTCACCTACGACCGGACGGCGAAAGCGGTCACCTACCGGTCTGACAAGGCGGACGGCCCGACGGCGGCGGGCACCGAGACCTTGGGCCCCCTGGAATTCCTGGCCCGGGTCTTGGTGCACATTCCGAACAAAGGCCACGTGACCACGCGGTACCATGGCTGGCATGCTAACCGCTCCCGCGGAATGCGAGGCAAGGCGGCGACCGCGGCGGCGGCCGCGCCGCCCGCCATCGTCCCCGCGCCACGACTGGCGCCCACCGAGGCCAGCCGCCGATGGGCGAAGGCCCTACGGCGGCGCTGCTCCAGCCGAGCTTTGAAGTCGATCCCCTCGCGTGACCCAGCTGCCACGTCGCCATGCGGATCGTGGCGTGCATCACGCAACCGTCGGTGATCGACCAGATCCTCGCGCACCGCCGCACGCGGGCGACCACCGCCGCCCACGGCGGCGCACGGAGTCCTCCGTGGACCCGGGGACCGTCTGGACCGGGCGCCACGCGACGACCCGCGGCGCGCGATAGGAATTACAATCGGGGTCGGTCGGACTATCCGTGGTCGGGAGGCGCGTCCTCAGGCGAGTAGTCGTAGTTGGACGCGCCCAGCCGCACGATGCGCGGCTCGAACGCGCCGGGCGCGGTCTTTACGAACACGAGCGCGGTGCGCGCCCGGATCTGCGTAGGAGGTGACCCCGCGACGTTCGGTCGGGCACCTGCGGCTCCG
>JBBSCJ010000054.1:0-6469 GCA_038250435.1 Gemmatimonadales bacterium
GCGACGGGCGATTTCGACGCAACGTCCGCGTGGCGCGGGCCTAACGATGCTTGCTGTTGTCGATCGGACCGACCATCCGCGCAGCATGAAGCCTCGTGCGGTCCGCTCGCAACAGAAGCTGGCGTTGAGGCTGTAGAATAACCAAAAACCTCCAGTCTGCTGACGACATCGAGCACGACGTCGTCGGGCGTGTTGCGAAAGTTCGGCATGCTGAGGTGTAGGGGGCGGTGAGGGATGGCCGGTCAACGCGTTCCGGGAATGAACACGCTGTACGCACCGCGCAGGTCGCCCACGCGGAAGCCATAGGCGCGGTCGTTCGGGTATTCGGTCGCCACGAACGCCGGTCGCGATGTCCTGGCGCCGTGACAGAGCAGGCAGGATGGTTCGACCGTGATGCGGCGTAGATATCGTGTGCCGCGGACACCGTTGATCGTGGTGAGCAATGACATGCTACGCAGCGCCGAGTCGCGGGCGAACATCGCGAGTGCGCGCGCGCCCTCGGCGTCGGCGGCGTTCGCCAGATTGCGGTACTTCACCGCGATCTGCCGAGACTGCCAGCTGTTCGTCACTGCGGACTCCTTCATCGCGCGACCCACGGGCGCGCACACGGTCGTGAATGCCTGCTTATCGGCCGGCGCGCCAGTCTGAGCAAACGTGGCCGCCAACGTGGAACGCAACGCATCCAGCCGTTCGATCTCCACGACCGCACGGCCGAGGGCGTCGGCAGGCAAGCCGTTGGCCTGCGCGGTGGCCGCCTGCGCGGCAACGGGCCGAGGAGCGAGCGGCACCGTGAGCAGCACCGTGAGCGTCATTCTGCGCATGGCGACGACGATCGGCATGGCGTGCGGCGGCGGGGCCGGGAGGACTCGAGCGGGCGGAGGGGTGCGCATCGGGCATCTGGAAAGTGGGGCAGGGAAATATGTCTGTGTCCAGATCCGGGCCGACGCGCACGGCGCATCGAGCTCAGCTGCTGAAAACCTGTTGCGCAGACTCCGTCAGCGTTTGAACTGCACGATCACGAACCGCGCTTCCGTCCTTCCGCTATTGACGATGGTGTGTTCATCGGCGTCGTGCCAGTGCGCCTGACCGGTGACAAACGATTTCGACTCTGCAGCCGCATCGTTCGACGCGTAACTGATCGTGTAATCGCTGAGCGAGTACACGACGCGCGCAAGACCACGATGGCGCGGCAACTCGGCACCAACAGGCAACCGGACTTCGGCCACGGTGACATCCTCGTTGTCGAAGAGGTGCTGCGTGGGTTCCGATCCCGCAGCAGGCGGCGTCGTAGTAGTCGCATTCGGTGCGAGCGATTGCGCTGTGCGCGCAACAACCAGGAACTTGGCCTCGGTCGCTCCCGTGTTCTCCATCGAGTGCTCGCCGGCGGCGTGGAAGTGCGCCTGACCAGCGGTCCACGACTGCTCACTCGTCTGTCCTTGCTGCGTGAAGCGGACGGTGTAGTCGCTCAACGCGTAGATGGCGCGCGCACCGCCACTATGCGGCGGGAGCACTTGGTTTGGCGCGAGCGTGACGGTGAATACCTCGGCATACTGGTTACTGAGAATATTCATTCGTGGGTCCGGTGATGTCAGTGTAGCGGCTGACGATGAATCTGCCGTCTGCGAAGCGCCTGGGGCTCGTTCTCCCGCGCAGGCCATGAGCGTCAGCGCGGAAAGCGTGGTCAGCAAGGAACTGGTGCGCATAAAGAGCTCGGGGGTAAAGGTTTGGGCAGAACGGCCGATCACCACGGGTTGAATCGATATCCGTCGGCCTGCAGCACGTTGAGCGCGGTCATCGCCGAGATGGCGACTTTCACTCCGGGGATGAGCTCTTCTCGACGAATGCCCCGTGCGCCAGCCGTTTGACCGCACAGCACCAGCTGTGCGCCGTGCTGCACCAGCTCTTCGACAAGGGTCCGGCTTGGATTGAGCTTCTTGCCGAAACGAGCCGCGTAGGCGTCGTCGGTCAACAATGATTGCCAGCCGTTGCCGTGCACGACTGCTGCCACCCGCACACGCTCCTCGGGATACCCATGTCTGGCGTGAAGATTGTAGAAACGAGCCAAGCTATTCAGTTGCGCGTTGACCCGGACAGTATCCAAGCCGCCCGCGTCAATCACGAAAACGGTCTTGAACACATGCCCATCCGGTACGGTGAACGTCGGGTTGTCGACCTTGATCGACATGCCGGTGCTTTGGATGATCGGTCCCGATGCCTGCTGCCCAGGAATGGCGGGCGGCTGAGCCGCCAAGGGCGCCGCGAGGGTCACCGTAAGCGTCAGGATCACGGCGCGAAGATCGAGCATCAAAGAGCTCCTTTTTTCGAAGAGGGTGTTTGACCGAATGGGCGCCTGATTCCACACATCACGCGTCCCACCGCTGGGGCTGCCGCATTCGTGAATGGACAATCATGAAGTACGCCCCCATCGTGAGAGCAGCAGCCACACCAGCGACCCAGATCATACGTTCCGACGATGAAGTCCGCATGCTGTCAGACAGCGCTTGAAGGGCGCCGATCGCGTGGAAGGCCACGAAAATGAAGAAAAACACGGAGACATACCACAGTTGTTTCCCTCGATCCGCGATTGTCGCAAGTGCGGAACCAATGACGCCAAGCAACAGGAAGACGATCAGATGCGCCCCGTTGTAGGCGAGTACATACGCGGGCGTGACGGATACCTGCGACGCGTCCGCAACGCCGTAGAACAGCGATGCGCCGAGCACCGCAGCCGAATGGAACGGCGAGCGTCCGGCAGCCAGATCGATCAGAGAAACAACACCAGCCAGCGTGGCATAGCCGATGCAGCCAGCAAGGACGCCTTGCGACAGCAGTTTCGTGCGATTGATCGACATGATTTGCTCCTGATCGAATTGCCGAGCGGATCCATCAACCACGTTTCTGGCGGGTCATTGATCTCCCATTCCCGCTTTGCAGGACATCAGGGATTTCCTTCGCCCGCGATCAGAACATCGTTGAACCAGTGCGCCAGGCCCGTGAGCAGCCCCCTCCCCGCCTTGGTACCGCCGGAGCTATTTGATCGATTCCAGCTCCGCCACCGTCCACGGCGTCGTTCGGGATTTCGTGTTTTCGCGAACCCGCGCCACATCGGCCGCGGTCACCGCCGATCCGCTATTGCCAAAACTCGAACGCACGTAGGTGGCCACACTCGCCACCTGATCATCGGTCATCGCCACGCTGGTGCCGTACGGCATCATCATGCTGTTGTACGTCGCGCCGGCGACCGTGATCGGTCCCTGCATCCCATGCAGGATGATCGCCACCATACGATCCGCCGACCCGTTCACGTATTCCGATCCGGCGAGCGGAGGGAATGCACTAGGCACACCGGCGCCCGTGGCCTGATGACAGACCACACAGCGCTGGTACTCAGTTTCGCCAGCCGACGCGACGGTTGTGGTCGGGGCAACCGGCGTGGTGTCGGTCACGCTGCCAGTGGCCGGGGCCTCGGGCTGGTCCTTCCCGCCACCGCACGCGGTGACGGCGAGGAACAGGATGCCACACAGCAGCGCACTCGTGTTGCGAATCGTCATCATTGTTTGAACCCCCCCTCGAGAGATGAGCGGAACGTGGACAGCAGGCAGGCTACCCACCCGCCACTTTGGAGCGTGGTGCATTTCCCCATACGATGTACGGGTCGCACTGACGGCGACCCTGACGGCAGGGCGCGGAAGCCCTCAGGCGGCCCCTGTCAGCAGGGCGCGGTTTGCGTAGACGACGAACGCCGCGACCGCGAGCAGGAAGACCGCGAATCCGCGCTGGAGTTGTGCGGCCGATAAGCGGCCGCCAATGCGCGTGCCCGCGGCGATTCCCACGATCGCGCCGACGATGACCGTGGCCGTGGCCTGCCACGGCACCGCCACGTGGCCCAATGTGCCGACAAAGCCCGCAGCGGAGTTCATCGCGATGATCACCAGCGACGTGCCCACGGCGTCGGCCATGGACAGGCCGGCCAGCAATGTGAGGGCAGGTACAATCAGAAAGCCGCCGCCGATCCCCACGATCCCGGTCATGACGCCAACGGCCACGCCCGTCGCGCCTAAGAGCACGGGGCGTAGTGACGCTGCCCGCAGTCCCTCGGCGCGAGCGGGCGCCGCCGACCCACGCAGCATGCCCACCGCCGCGGCGACCATCACCACCGCGAGCAGCAGCAACTGGACATCGCCACGCAGGAAGACCGCAAGCCGAGCGCCAACGAGCGCACCGGCCATTGCGGACAGCCCGAACAGCAGCGCGACGCGCGACTGCACGTTCCCGCGTCGCCACTGCCAGAGACCGCCAACGGCGCTCGTCACGCCCACTACGGCAAGGCTCATGGCGATCGCCGGCTTGGGCGCGATGCCGGCGCCGTAGACCAGCGCCGGCACGGTGAGAATGGACCCCCCGCCGCCCAGAATCCCCAGCAAGAGCCCGAGCAGCAGGCCGATTGCACCGAGCAGCATACGTCGCGTTACCCGTGCCGACGGGAGGACTGCGGCACGGCTCGACCCCACTGGCGTTGTACGCGCATCACATGCGTCCGCGTAGCATGCCATGCCAGTAGAGCCGCGGCAGCGCGTACGCCTTGAGCGCATACATGCTGTACCGCTCCTGATTCTGGTCGAAGGGGAAGGACTCCTTGGGGGTCTTGGTGTAGTCGAATTCGGCCATGACGAGCTTGCCGTATCCGGTCACCACCGGGCAGGCCGTGTACCCGTCGTACACGCCGGCGAGCGGCTCGTGGTGGCGGAGGGCCATCAGGTTCTCGACCAAGACCGGTGCTTGTCCGCGCACCGCGGCCCCGGTCTTCGATGTGGGCAGGTTGGAGCAGTCACCGAGCGCGAACACGTCCGGGAAGATCGTGTGTTGCAGCGTGAACTTGTCGACGCTCACCCAGCCATCAGGGTTTGCCAACGGGCTGTGCTTGAGGAAATCCGGAGCGCTTTGCGGCGGCGTGACGTGCATCATATCGTAATGCTCCACGATGGTGCTGCCGTCGGCGAGGCGGAAGACTGCGTCATGCGTGTCCGGACGAATCTCGATCAGTTCGTGCTCCAGAAGAATCTCGATCCCGCGCTCCTCGCACAGGCGGCGCAGCGTGGCCCCGTACGCGGGCGCCGTGAAATTCGAGGCTTTGGCGTTCGTGAACAGCACCCGACTTTTCTCGCGCACCCCCTGCCGGCGGAATGCTTCTTCGGCCAGGTACATGATCTTCTGTGGCGCACCGCCGCACTTGACGGCGGTTTTGGGCTCGGTGAAGATGGCGGTGCCACCGCGGAACGTCCGGATAGCCTCCCATGTGGACGCGACGGTGTCGTACGAGTAGTTACTCACGACGCCGGTCCCCGGCTTGCCGACACTTTCGGCCAATCCGGGAATAGCCGTCCAGTCCAGTTGCAGGCCGGCTGCCACCACCAGCTGCTCATAGCGCAATTCCTGGCCCGACGCGGTGCGCACGATGTGCGTCACCGGATCGATGGTGGCGACGGCATCCTGGATCCACGAGGCGCCAGGCGGAATGAAGTCCGCCTCGTTGCGCTCAGAGTCTTCGCGGGGGAAGATCCCACCGCCCACCAGCGTCCAGAGCGGTTGGTAATAGTGCTTGGAGGATGGCTCCAGGATGGTGACTGCGGGGGCGTCCGGACGCGCGCGCAGTTGCGCGCCCACCGTGAGTCCCCCCGAACCACCACCGATGATCAGCACGTCGTGAGATTCGGCCATGTTCAACCTCGCTGCGGTGCGGTCGTCGAGGACGACAGCTGTGGTGAACGATCAAGGGTGCGTCCCACCCGGGCAGCCCCACGGAGCAGCACGCCGACGGTGCGTTGCACGTCCGGATCACGCAGCGCGCGCAGCATGCCGAACAACCCGAGTGGCGCCGGTGGCGCCGCGGCCTGCGCATCGCGCATGAACTCGTCCAGGCTGTCGACGCCGATCGCGACGGCACCCGGGAGGCGGTCGGCGGCGACGATGGCCTGCTCCAGCATGGGCAGACGATCAAGGATCATGTTGAGCATGCGCATGGACTCCGGTGCTGTGAGGCGTTCGACGAGGTGGAGCGTATCGCGGAGACGGGCGTCCACATCGATGCCTCGGTCTTTGGCATGGCGCACCAATTCATCGGCGCTGTCCACCACAATGGCCACGGCAGGCTGTGCTTGTGCCATCAGCGCCGTGAGTGATGCCATCGACTCTGCCGCCAGCTCCAGGCGCCGCAGCAGCACGTCGGGTACGACGGACACCAACCCATCACCAGCGTGCATGTCCAGGGTGTGACTCGTGGCAGTCATGGTGTGCTCCATCTTTTCGTGGACGTCGCGTCCGGTCGCGTCCTAACAGGGTGATGAAAAACGCTGATCTGCGGGTGAAATGCTCGACATTATCGCGTCGGACGCGTTCAAACGGTGGTGTGCGTCGCACGGCGTGCACGGTGCGGAGCTCGGCGAGGCCCCGTGAGGCCCTCTGTGGGGCC
>JBBSCJ010000055.1:0-6111 GCA_038250435.1 Gemmatimonadales bacterium
CGGCGCCCGTGCGAGAGACAGGGCACGCCGCCGCCCCTCACGCGGTGCTGGCGAGGTCGGCGATCGCGCCGTACGTTCGACGAATAGTCGACCGACCCCGATTGAAATTCCTATCCCGCTGTTACTGCTCGCGGTGCCGTTTACTCGTACGCGATCAGTTGTGCGTGTCGCGGGCGCCCGCCTCGACACCATTGTTTCAGTCGAACTCGAGGGACGGCGCGTGGAGCTCAGCAGCGATGACGCGCCATCGCTCACGGTGGAGGCACCCTTCCATCCGGCGACGGTTATCAGGCTCCTTGAGGGTGGCGATGTCGCGATCTGGTCTCCATCTCGGCCGCAATTGATCCGTCGCGTGACCGCACGTGGCGAGGACCGTCGCATTTCGATCGGAAAGACCTTGTATGCTGTCGACGAAGCAGACCGGCAGTTCTGGATTCAGACGGAGATTCCTCGTGACTTCATGGGGCGCCCAGTTTTCGAGCCATTGAGGGCGGTCGCACGTCGCACGCTGGATTTTCCCCGCACGTTCCCTCCTGTGATGGGATTCGCGGACGACCCGAGTGGTCGCTTGTGGGTGCGTCGCACGACGGCCGGACAGGGAGAGGTTTGGGACGTGCTGCACGCCGACGGCCGACTCCTCGGTTCAACCCGGCTTCCGCGCAATTGCGCAGTACTCGACATCGCTGTTTCTGGTGTCGTTGCGAAGTGCGCAATGGGTACGAGCAACGGTCACGTAGCGCTCTTCGACCTACCTCGATGGCTACGATCGTCGCGTGACAAGGAGGGTGCGGGGTGATGAAGCGATTCGACCCATATTTCGTCGTTGGCCTTGCCGCCACGCTCGTCATCGGCGGCGCTGCCATGTGGAAGGTCAAGAGCCAGTCCGGCAGCCCTGCGGCTGGACGCGTCGTTCGTCCAGTTACCGATATCGTCGCCGCAGAGATTGCCCGGTTGGATAGTTTGCACCGTGGGGTTTCCTTCGGCGCGGCGGACGCACCCATTCACGTCATCGAGTTCATCGATTTCGAGTGTGCACCGTGCGCGCAATCACACGCGGCGAACTGGCACGTGCTGGCACGTTACGTTGCTGATAGCGTCGTACGCTATACTAGTTACGACCTACCGATGCCGGGACATGTTCACGCGTTGGACGCGGCCGTCGTGGCCTCATGCGTCGCGGAGCAAGGCCGCGCAGTGCTTCTCGGGTACCGGAGTGCGCTGTTCCGCGACCAGCAGCGATGGGTCGATCTGAGCGTTGCGCGGCCGATGCTGGTGGAGCTCGCGGCGAGCGTCGGCGCCGATACTGCGACAGTGAATTCATGTATGTCCATGCACGGGCTCGCACGCGCACGAACGCTCTCAGTTGAGACCGCGCGGCTCTTGCGCAACGGCTTCGACTACACCCCGATGATCGTGCTGGATGGGCGAACGGTGTCATGGCCTGATCTTCCGTCGACGCTAGAATCGCGCGCGCGCCGGCCAACGCCGTGACTTCCTGCTGCAGCGCCTCCACCGCCTGCAGACCCAGTGGAATCAGCGCGTGGATCAGCGCCAAGGCCAGGGTGCCGTCATCGAGCGGCGCGATGGTCTGCGCGTCCGTCTGCGGGGTGGACTGGTGCCCGGCGGTTTGCTTCCGTATGCTTCCCATGGGTGGTGTCCTCGAGAGTGGAGGCTGAATCCCCCCCTGCCAATATGGTGTGAGACGATTCCCGTCGCGTAATTAGTGAGGAATTCTGGGGCACAGGAGGTCCATTTATATGATTGTTCCATCCCATACGACCGCGTCGGCGGCCATCGGGGACGCCGAGGTGTCCGCCCGCGCTGGGCGCCGCCGCTTCACGGTCGAGTACAAGACGCGCATCGTGCAGGGAGCGGCGCAGTGCCGCGCGCACGGGGAGATTGGCAGCCTGTTGCGCCGGGAAGGGTTGTACTCGTCGCACCTCACCATGTGGCGCCAACTCGCCCACGCGGGTGCGCGCCAGGCGCTCGCGCAGCTGCGGGGGCCGAAACCGCACGCCCCGGCCGAGCGCGGCGAGCTCGCCCGGCTGCAGCGCGACAACGCGCTGTTGCGGGAGCAGCTGGCACGCGCCGAGCTGGTGATCGGCATCCAAAAAAAACTCTCGGAGCTGCTGTCGGGCGCGCCGATCGCGGCGTCTGGCGCGAACAGATGACGGCGACGCTGCAGGCGCATGGTCCGACGTGCGGCGTGGCGCCGCTGAGTGCCGCCCTCGGCGTACCGCGGTCCAGTGCGTATCGCTGGCGACGTCCGCTGGCGCCCTCGCGTGCGGGCATCGAGAGCGTCGACACCACCGCGAACACCACCGAGGAAGCCACCGCGAATACCACCGCGAATACTACGGCGGTGGTCGCGCGCACGCCCTCACCTCGCGCGTTGTCCTCAACCGCGCAAGCGCAGGTGCTGGCGTACTTGCGCGATCCGCGGTTCGTCGACCGCGCGCCGGCGCAGGTCCACGCCGTGCTCCTCGACGAGGGGACCTATGTCTGTAGCGTGCGGACCATGTATCGGCTGCTCGCGACCTTCCACGAAGTGCGCGCGCGCCGCGCCCAGCGCGTCCATCGCCCGTTTGCCGTGCCGCGCGTGGTGGCCACCCAGCCGAGGCAGGTGTGGACGTGGGACGTGACGGATCTCAAGGGCCCGGTCAACGGTGAACGGTACAAGCTGTACGTCGTGCTCGATCTCTTCAGTCGCTACGTCGTCGCGTGGATGCTCGCGCGTCACGAGTCGGCGCAGCTCGCCCAGCGCCTCATCCGCATCGCGTGTGCGCGGGAGGGTATCGCGCGCGGACAGCTCACGACGCATAGTGATCGCGGGAGCATCCAAGTCGCGAAGGATCTGCACGACCTGTATCAGGCGCTCGGCATCGTGCGCTCGCTCTCGCGACCGCGCGTCAGTAACGACAATCCCCATTCCGAATCGCTTTTCAAGACGACCAAGTATAGCCCGACCTATCCCGACCGCTTCGACGACTTCGCCCACGCGCAGGCGTGGTGTGTGGCCTTCTTTCAGCACGACAACCACGCGCACCACCACGAAGGCCTGGCGTGGCTCACCCCCGCCCATGTCCACGGCGGACACGCGCTGACCGTCCTCGCGCAGCGCCAAGCGGTGATGGATGCCGCCTACCACCAGCATCCGGCCCGCTTCGTCAAAGGTCCGCCGCGTGTGCCCCAGCTTCCGACCGAAGTGTGGATCAACGAAGCGGAGGACCAGACGGCGGTCATCGGCTAGCACTACTCACTAAAATCTCCACTCGTCCGTCTCATTTTCCTTGACAGGTTCCGCCCCTGGCTGGGATCAACACTGCAATATGGAGGCACCACCCGAAATTCAACTAGCCGTGGGACAGACCCGAGCTCGTAAGCATAATGATGAGTGCGCAGAGAATGACAAGCCCGTGGAAGGACAGGAATTTTCTAGCCGGCGCCCACTGTGTAGATGCCAACTCACTAACGAGAGTCAGATCAATGACGTATCAGTCATCACCGGACGTAGCGGGCAACTGTACTCCGTACAAACCGGCTGAGGGCACTCGACCATTGCCGGAGGATGGCAGGTTAGTGGTTGCGGCACGCCTCCCGGCGCCGCTCATCGGCGGGCCAGGGATTCGGAGCCGACCAGCAGCCGTGCGTCCTCCGACGCGCCAGTCAGCGACACGCGTATGCGTCTGCTCAGCGGTTTTCATTGTGGCGGGGGGCTGTGGTGTTGAAGGAGAACCCAATCCGCCGTTCGTCTCGCGCGCGTGCTCCGGAGGCAGTGGTGGAGCGAACGACAGTGAATGGCGATTAGCGGACGCGCCCACGCTGGACCTCGGCTCGGGCGCCGGCAACGACGTCTTCCATGCCGTCACGAGCGCGGTGCGCCTGTCGAACGGCCATGTCGTCATCGCATCCGGTGGCGATCACGCGCTCAAAGTCGTTACAGAACGCGGCGTGCTCGTGCAACATATCGGCCGTGAGGGACGGGGGCCCAGAGAGTTCACCAACGCACCGTGGGTAGGCCGGTTCCGTGCGGACAGCTTGTTGGTTTGGGACTCGGGGCGGGGCCGCGTATCGGTGTTCACGGCAGACGGGGCGCTCGTGCGAGATCGGCAAGCCACCGGCATGGGGCTCACTCCGAACGCACTCGGGCTCTTCGCGGACGGCTCGCTGGTTGTCGATGGCGGCTTCCGAACGCGCGGGTTGAGCGCGCTGACGCCTGGACTCCGTCGGGATTCGACGGATTTGTACGTCATCGCGAGCGACTCCTCTTCCCGGCAGCCGTTCGTTCGTCTACTCGGACCCGAACGATACGTCAGCACTAGTCGCGGCACGCTCAACGTCTCACCGGCACCGTTCGGCCGCTCAACGTTGGTTGCGGTAGGAGATGCGCTTGCTGCGTTGGGCGACAATGGCGGTCGTACAATCACGATTGTCGATCGAAACGGCCGACTGCGTCGCAGCATCGATCTCGAGGCGCCAGACGTGTCGCTGACCGCAGATGATATCACGCGGTACAAGGAGCAGCGAGTTGATGCGGTCACACGACCTGGGTATCGAGCTGAACTCAAAGCGCTGCTCGATGAAGTGCCGTTTCCATCTAGCATTCCGCCATTCACCCGTCTCCAGTTCGGGGCAGACAATCAGCTGTGGGTTGAGCAGGGAGCCGCACCGAGTGCATCGCACTCGCGATGGGTTGTGTTTGACTCGCTTGGGGTTTGCGCGGCCATCATGCGGCTGCCGGGAAGGTACCGGCTACTCGATGTCGGTTCTAGCTGGGTGCTGATACTTGCGCGCGACGAGGTCGACGCGGAACACGTGCAGCTGTACGGTATCGTAAAGTGAACGCCTCGAACTTCGGCCTGCCGGCGCGCTACGGCTGGGGGCAATATTGATGCGAAGGACGAATCGCGGATCGTCGCCAATGGCGCTATGCGTCAGGCCGCCACGCTGATGCTCGATATTATCGCACTCATTCCGCACCGGGCGGTGCAGGCACGTCTGCACGACGCGGTCAGATTAGCGACGGCGCGCGGTTGCATCATTCGCCTCACACTCACGGCGTCGTGGCCAGATCTCCACGCGCGAGCGGCAACGCACGCGCCGGCCTTGGCAATCGTGTTCGTGGAATCTGCCGACGCGGAGTTCCGCGACCGGTACGCAGCATTCCGTGCCGCGTTCGAGTCGATCGCGTTACTTCCTTACGTGACGGTCAATCCGCGCCACATCGCGGACGTCGCCGCCCTCGTTCAGATCGGCGTTCCTGGCCTGCTGCTCCACGACGTGAACGATGACCGTCATTCGCTCGCTCAGCATCTTGAAGCGGCCATGTTCAGCACGGTCGCGCACCGAATCGAGACCGCGGTCGTGCCTGGTATGCGACCGGCTGTTCGCGACATCGTCAAAGAGCTGCTTCGGTCAGCGTTCGGCTCCCCCAGCGCAGTCCAAGCAGCGCACCGGTGTTCCGTACACTCCGCGACACTCCGCCGGATGTGTTGCCGGAACGGCTTGCCGCCACCAGCTAGGTTGATCGGTTGGTTCCGGCTATTGTATGCCGCAGCATTCCTCGGTGACCGAGGTCGGACGGTCGCCGGCGTCGCACGGCTCCTCAAATTCCCGTCGGCCGCCGCGATGTCGAATCAGTTTCAGCGATATATTCGGGTCGCGCCGACCCGGGTTCCTGCTGACAAGTTGTTCGCACGCGTACTGGCTTGTTATTGGCTGCAAGAGCAGGACGCGGCTGCACGGCGCGCGGGTATGGGTTCAGTGTGACTGAAACGCGCTGACGGCGGGCGTTGCGACGCGGCGCCCGCTGTTGGTTTGGGGGTATGTCCAAACGTAGGCAGACACCCGACCGGCCGCGCGACGTGAACCAGCGTGCCAAGCTGCTCGTTGTTATTACGACCGGGGCGGCCGACGATACGAGCCCGGTGTCGCCGGCGCCAGAAGCCGTCAAACGCGGCAACGCGCGGGCGAGGCATTTCGCCGCGCCGTGCTGCGGTTGTTCGTGCGCTTGGAGCTGTTCGACGAGGACCAGGCCGCGGGCATGCTCACCTGGCCGCACTCGGGATTCCACGTCCACACCGCCGTCTGGGTGCCCGAGGACGATCGCGC
>JBBSCJ010000056.1:0-6038 GCA_038250435.1 Gemmatimonadales bacterium
CACGATCCGCGTGATCCAACGCCGCTGCTACGGCATTCGCGACGAAGAGTACCTGCGACTCACGGTGCTCACGAGTACGCTGCCACCGCTGCCGCGGGACCATCATTCGTGAAAATCACCCACACGATTCCGCGAAGAGCCTCTTTTTGTTTGTCGCTGCATGTGCGTCGGATGCGCCGACTGCCACCTCGCCCTCGTTCGATCGCACGTCTGACGTGTCGGCGGTCAGTTCGCGGAGTCGCTCGACGAGCAGCCAGCGCAGCGTGTTCAATACCCAGCTGCGCGCCGACAACGAAGTCGCGCCCGCGACGCAGACATCGCTTGCGCGAGGCAACGCGCAGGTCAAAGTGAACGATGACGGTACCGTCTCGTTCAAGCTCGTGGTGCACAACGCCGGCGATGAAGAATTCTTCCTCGGCCACATCCACGAAGGGGTGGCCGGCGCGAACGGGCCTGTGGTCATCGACTTCGACGTGCCTGCAAAATTCCCCTTCGTCGCGGAACGTTCGCAAGGGCAGATCGTGCTGCACGGCGAGGTGACGGCTCGCCCGCTGGTGGTCGCTCGTCTGCTACAAAATCCCGAGGGCTTCTACGTCAACTTGCACACCTGAACGCGCCCCGCTGTCGCCGTCCGCGGCCAGCTGCGCTGATCCGCGCGCACCATGAGATACAGCGGCCCGCACAGAGCTTTCGTGTCGGCCGCTGCCGCATGCGGGCCTGCGTACCTCGCACGCACCGCTGTCTTCCGCAGAGACGGTATCGGAGAAACGGGGCTACGTGCGACGGTCGGCACGCGGTGAGAAACTGCGAGGCCGTATTGAACGGCCACCCGCCCGGGGCTGTCGCGCCAGTTCGAGGACGCGCCGCGCGATATCCCGGGCGGCGTGTGGACGGGCCAGCCGCAACGCGGCGAACGCGGCATTGGCACGAGCGTCGGCCGAATCAGCGCCGACCAGCCATGCACGGAGTGCGCGACACACCTGCTCGCCGGAGGGCGCCCACAGGCCGGCTCCTCCTTCACACACCAGCTTGATGTTTCCCGTCTCCTGACCCGGAACGGCACCCGTCAGCACCAGCGGACAGCCTGCCGCGAACGCTTCGCAAATCGTGCCCGGGCCGGCTTTCGTCACCAGCGCCGCAGCCGACCGCATCATGGCGTCGAGGGTGTGCACGAAGTCGTAGACATGCACCATGCGGTGCCAGCGGCGAGCGCGAAGTCGCGTCGCGAGCGGCGCGTTGCGTCCCGCAACGATGGCCAGATCGCAGGGCAGATCAGACGCGTCGATCGCCAGCGCCATGTCCTCGATCGGGCCCACACCATCGCCGCCACCCAGCATCAGCACTGTCGGACGAAGCTCGCTCCAACCGAGAGCCGCGCCAGAGGCAAACTCGCCGAACGCCGAATCGCCAGATGCGCGCGCAAAGCTCGCCGCCACCGGCAGCCCGAGCACTTCGATGCGGTCCGGATCGACTCCACACGACACGGCACTCGCCCGCGCGGCTGGAGTGGGAGCCACCAGCAGATCGGCGCGACGATCGTACCAGGATTTGTGCCCACTGACCAGATCGGTCACCACGACTACCAGCGGTACATGCGGGAAGACACGGCGAATCGGTATCGTGAGCAGCGAATGAGTCGAGACGATCACGTCCGGCGACTCGGCTCGCTCGATCGCACGGAATGTCGGTTGTAGCGCGGGCCACGCCATCGCCTGCAACGTCGCCGTGCATCGCCGGGAATTGGTAAGACGGAACCCACTGCGCCAGATCCAAGACGCGTTGTCCACCACGCGCGGATAGACCGCCGAAAGGCGATCAAACGGCCAGCGTTCGCTCATGGCGTACGGATCGACCATCGTCGTCTGGACGGATGGTGATATCAGCGCGAGCGCTTCGCGGATTGCATTCGCAGCGGCGCGATGGCCACCGCCGGTGTCCGAGTATGCGAGCAGCACGCGGGTCATGCCACACTCAGTCGTGAAGAAAGAATGGATCGGGGGCGAATCGTCACCCGGAATATTGCCGCCTCAGGCCGTTGGCTCGGTGACGGTCTCGTTTCGAATCGGTCACAGCGCCGGGAGAGGCGCGCCGCTGGTCGCGGATTACGCACGGAAAGCACCTGTGTGATTTCGCTCGGCGCGAAGGCGATGCTAAGTTGCTCCGTTCGCGTTGCAGGTGTGAGGCAACAACGCGTGAGACCCGGAACGGAGATGCACGATGCATTGGCGAGCAACACGGCTGCCTACGGGCAATCCAATCGCAGCACACACACAGCGAGCGGATTCGTGGCGCGACAGCTCCGATTCATGCCCGGCGTGGTCGCCGCTCGGCGAGAACGCGTGCGGCACGCGCCACGGCACGGACCACCAATGTTAGCCCGACTGCTCGTCGGACTTCTCGCGTGCGCGACAGGGCTACCGGGAGAGTTGCTGGACCTGCACAAGGTGCGGCCCGGAGAGGCTCTTCCTGCGGGCTGGGCCGTACGTCCGGTCCGCGGCGAGCGGGTGCCGGCGTATGTGGTCCGCGACTCGAGCGGGGAGCGGTTTCTGCGGATCGAGGGGCGTGGAACCGCGGCCTGGTTTGTGCGCGCGCTCGAGCCCGCCGAAAGTCCGAAGCGCGGCCTATTAACATGGCGCTGGCGGGTGCCGCTCGCGCCGCGTGGTGCCGATGTGCGAGAGCGCAGTCGGGATGACGCGGCACTTCGCGTGTTTGTGGTCTTCGATCATCGCGGGTTCATCTCGCGCGTGCCGCGCACGATTTTCTATACCGTCACGGAGCCTGCGCTCTCGGGATATCAGGCGAGGAGCAGACAGTCCGGCGATCTCATGATCGTCGGTGTCAGCGCGGCGAGGCCGGGGTTGGGGTGGAATCGAACGACGCGGGATCCCCTGGCTGACTACCGTGCGTTCTGGAAAGCCGAGCCGCCGCGAATTCTGGCTATCGGTCTCATGCAGGACGCCGAGCAGACAAAGAGTGCGGTGATCGCCGACATCGAGTCACTGACATGGAGCGAAGCGGATGATGTGCGGTAAGCGACGGGTTCTTCGCTACGCCGAAACGCTCGACTGACCGCTCAATTGACCCTGACGACGCCATGCACCGCGTGCGTGACGCAGTCGACGCGGAGTGCCTGGCCCGCGTCAGCCCGCTACTCTCCGTTGTCAGCGGCAGATCGTCGCCCCAGCCGCTCAGTCGGTACACCGTCGTATCGCGGCCGGGCTGGCTGAATATTGACCTGCGTATGATGCGCCACGAAACGCTCTCCCGTGGCAGGGTCGCGCAGCTGTGATGCGCATAAACCGCGCGCCGCATCGGCGTCGGACGCCGCGTCGAGATCAGGCGCTTGGATGGGGGACGCGCCGGATGCGCCGGTGACACCGGCGACGACTTCCGGCACCATGCGAGAGGCCATACCGGCTGGCGACGGCCCCGCGACAGAGTCGGCGAGCCCGAGGCTCGGAACACGCGTGGTGATAGTGGTTGTGGTCGCCGCCCTCGGCGGCTCCGCGCGCACGCAAGCGGCCGTGAGCCCGAGAGCGAGGCCAGAGATTACAAGGGATGCGATCCGTCGCATGAACAGAGGAAGTGGAAGGGTGACGGCCGAGTCGACCGCGCTGCGTCGACGCCGAAATTCATCGGGCTCTGTCCCGAACGGGAATTTAGGTCCGACGCACGGCGTTCAACACCTCCGCCACGCGTGCGAGGAGGAGTGACGAATCGAAGGGCTTCTCGACGAGGAAGCGTTGCGGTTCGTCCGCGTCGAAACGCTCGGTGTCGTCGGCAGCATAACCGGACATGAAAATCACGGGGACAGCGGGCCAGTGCGCCTGCAACCGCTGCGCGAGTTCCCGACCGCCCATAATCGGCATGCCAAGATCGGTCAGCACGAGCGCCGGCGGACCCATGCGTTCAATAAGCGCGAGCGCCTCGGCGCCATTGTTTGCCAGCTCAACCTTGTATCCCGCTCGTTCAAGCACACGGCGGGTCACCGAGCAGATTGCCGGCTCGTCATCGACTACCAGAATGGTTGCCTCCGCCGGAATACGGGCGGGAAGACCGACCGGTGCGAGCGCTCCGGGGTCGGGCGACGGACTTGCCGATACGAGCGGGAAGTACAGTGTGAAGGTCGAGCCTGTACTCCGGGCGCTCTGCACCGTGATCTGCCCGCCGTTTTGCGCCATGATCCCTGCCACGGCCGCCAAGCCGAGCCCCGTCCCCTCCCCGATCAGTTTGGTCGTGAAAAACGGCTCGAAGATGCGCGCCCGTGTTTCCGCATCCATGCCGCTTCCTGTATCCCGCACCGAAAGAGCGCCGTATCGCCCAGGGGTGATCGGACCACCATCAATATCGCGTATCACGTCTACGAGTTCAGCCTCTGCGGCAACGATGGCAATGGTGTCGTTGTCAGCGGTCGCATCGCGGGCGTTGATGATCAGATTGACGACCAGCTGCTCGAGCTGTCCCGGGTCTACCCAGACGAAGTGGGGCGCGAACGCCTCCACCTCGAGTTTTCGGTGTTCGCCCGACAATCGTTGCATCACTGGAAGAAGTTGACGCACCATGGCGCTCAGGTCCACCGCCTGCGGACGGTGCACGGCGTGGCGACTGAACTCGACCAACTGTCGAGTAATGGCCGCAGCATGCTTCGCCGCGCTGAGGATCTCGCGCACGCTCGCCACGGATTCCGGTGATCCCTCGTGGTCGTCCAGCAGAAGCATCCCGAACCCCACAATCACCTGCAGCATATTATTGACTTCGTGCGCGACGCCGCCGGCGAGCGCCCCCACCGCCTCCAGTCGTTGGGTCGCCTGCACCTGTGCCGCATGTTCCCGCGTCGTCGCTTCAACGGCAAGGCGTTCGGTAATGTCACGGATTACCAAATGCGCAGACGGCTTGCCGTCCTCCACGAACATCTGCGCGCGCACTTCAACCTCCACACGGCCGCCGTCCAGGCGATGCAGCGTATCACGTACCGCCGGCGCCGACTCTACCGGACGGCGATCGCTCTCCAACTGCCGTGCGACGGCTTTCAGGTGTGGCGGATGCAGCAGCAAGTCGACCGGCTGCCCCACGATCTGCTCCCGACGACTCGCGCCGGCAAGGCGGACAACAGCGGCATTGGCCGACAGGATCACCAGGCCATCGTGCACCAGAATGCCGTCGGGCGCGAGCTCGACGAGCTGTTCATAACGCCGGTCTCGCTCCACATCGTGCGGTGACGGACGGAAGAAGGTCATGGTGCGGTCATCGCGAGAGCATCAGCTGTCGTTGGTGTCTAGTGGCGCATGTTCACGGGACGGGCCCGCCGCACGCAGCTGACGCACCGGAAGCCCGGTGACGATCCGGTCGTACTCGCGCAGCGTGCTGCCAAGGACAATGCCGGTGGCGGTCGACTCGTACGCCCAGAAGTCACGACTGTGATTGCTTCCACGCATCTTCACGATCACCAGCGCCTTGCGAAGCTCGCCCTCGATCTCGACAAACCGTTGGCTGAGGATGACGTCGGTCAGGAACGACACGCCCTGTCCGGTGAGCTGGAGCCGTTCCTGATCAGCCACCTCGACCGTCGAGTATATCGTCACACCGATGCCGGTGAGCGCCCCGATAAGTCGGTAGAGCGACTCCCGGAAGTCCGCCCGGAACGTCGGGGCGAGCGCCATCTCGAAGCCGGATATGGAGTCGATCACCACGCGCGTGGCGCCGATCTGCCGTACTGATTCGCGGATCTCCTGCAGCGTTTCATCAACCGAAAGATCCAGCGGACGCAGGTAGATCACGCGGAGGCGGTCGGTATCCACAGCATCCTGCAGCCTGATCCCCATTGCGGAAGCTCTGGCAATATAAATCTCGGGATGCTCCTCGAAGACGGCAATCACCGCAGCCTCCCCTTCGCGCAGGCCCTCCGCCACAAAGTGAACGGCAAAGGTCGTCTTGCCCGACCCGGTCGGCCCGGCGAGCACGACCGAGTCGCCAGCCGGGATGCCACCGCCCATCAGGTCGTCAAGGCCCGCGACACCTGTTCCCAGCCGATGCCCATC
>JBBSCJ010000057.1:0-5368 GCA_038250435.1 Gemmatimonadales bacterium
CGCGCTCCAATACAGAGGGCACCACCCATGCGAAGAGTACGAAAAGCATCGACGGCGCACCAGCCGTCCAAGACCGCCCAGTTGCCGATCCCGCTGGATGACGGGAGCGTCACGTTGGCCATGATCCAAGCGTTGATTCCGCTGGGACTTCGCGCGGTCGAGGAGGCCTTGCAGCAGGAAGTCACCGCGCTCGCGGGAGCGCGGTACGCATGGCACGGCGGCGCGCCGGGCGTCGTGCGCTGGGGCCAGCAGGCGGGCTCGATCTTTCTGGCCGACCAGAAGCTGCCCATCACGGTGCCACGCGTGCGCGATCAGGTGGCGAGGAGGCGAAGTGCCCCTCGCGACCTACGCGACCCTGCAGACGCCACGGGCGCTCGACACGGGCCTCTTTCGCCGGGTCCTCGGCGGCATCTCGCGCCGCGAGTACGAAGCGGCCGCCGAAGCGGTGCCGGCCGCGTTCGGTTTGGCGAAGTCAAGTGTGTCGCGGCGCTTTGTCCGCGCGAGTGCACGGGCGTTACGACAGCTCCATGAGCGTCGCCACGACGACGCGGAGTGGTTGGTGTTGTTGCTCGATGGCAAGACGTTCGCCTCGGACCGGATGGTGATTGCCCTCGGGGTGACCACCGCCGGCGAGAAGCGCATCCTCGGCATGGTGCAGACCGCGACCGAGAACAAACGCGTCTGCGCCGCGTTTCTGCGTGAGCTGCAGGAGCGGGGCTTCCACGCGACGGACGACCTCCTCGTCGTGCTGGACGGCGCGAAAGGACTCCGCGCCGCCGTCCGTGAGGCGTACGGGGACGTTCCGGTACAGCGGTGCCAGTGGCACAAACGCGAAAACGTCGTGAGCTATCTGACCAAACCGCTGCAAATCGTGTGGCGTCGAAAACTGCAAGCGGCGTATGCGCACGGAAGCTACGCCGATGCGAAACGGGCGCTCCAGCGACTCGTGCGCGAGCTCACGACGATCAACGCATCCGCGGCGCGCCGTCTCGAAGAAGGCTTGGAGGAAACCCTGACACTGCACCGTCTCGGCGTCGTCGCCGAACTGGGCACGAGTTTCAAGACGACGAACCTGATCGAGAGCGTCATGGCCCGCGTCGAAGCCAAGACACGACGCGTGGATCGATGGCGGACCAGCGATCAGAAGTGGCGATGGTGCGCGGCGGCCTTGCTGCAGATCGAAAAGCAGTTCCGCAAAGTGAAAGGCTGCAAGAAGCTGGGCTTGCTCCAACAGGCGCTGAAGCGCAAACTCCACCTCGTCTCATCCACCGCTGCATGAGCGGCGATCACGAGGTGCTGCCTGAATTTCAACTAGGCGCGGGACACACCCGATCCTGATTATCGGGGTCTTTTTTTGTGCAGAATATTTTGTGCAATGTGATCTACGGCAAAGACTATCACGATTCTGTGAATAGGTTGGCACCTGACTGTCCGGTACAGCTCGTCAAAGATGACGTGCGTCACGGACGATTGTGACAGCCTTGCCGAGTGTGAATCACTTCGGTTACTGTTGAGTCAGAGGGGGCGTCCACTGGCTATCGGGGCGATGCTGTCGCCGCTTCCCTCACCTAGTGACGCCACATGTTCACCACGAAGCTCACCCATGGTCGATCAATGATCGGTCTCTGCATTGCCACTGCGCTCCTGGGCACGGCATGTACCCCTGAAGCCGATCGCGCGGTCTTCACCGCACCGTCGGCTGTAACCTCTCTCACGAGCTCGGCGGGTTTGAATGCCGGCGCCGTGACCGGGCGCGCGACATCCGCCGGCTCAAACCTTACGGGCGGGAGCGTCGAAGTCTTCTCGACGACAGGCGTTCGCATCACGGATTGGCCCGTGACCAGTGCCGGATATTCAGGCACACTGCCCGATGGCTCGTATCAGCTGGTGTACCAACCGCCCGCCTCGCACTCGATGGGGCTCAATGAATCGGGACAGCGACGGATCACCGTCGCCGGGGCGGCGGTGCAGGTTGCCAACTTTATCGCGCAGCCGGCGCTCTGGTACGATGACTTTCAGAGCTACGCCGACTCCGCAGACCTGCACGCCAACTTTGCCACGCGGACGTCGAACGGCACCATGACGAAGAACGTGCACGGCGCAGAGTTCATCACTCTGGATCCGGCAGCCGGACCGAACGGCAGTCGCGCCATGCGCTACAACATTCCTGGTCGTCCGGGTGACTGCACTAATGCGTCGGTGGCTATGCTGCCCGCGTGGAAAGCGGCGATAGAACCGAAGCTTGACTCGTTTTACATCCGCTGGACGACGAGAGAATCTGTGGGGTTTCAAAACGGCTCGGCCGGATGCTCCGGAGGACGCTCGTACAAGTTTTTTCTGGTGCAGTACGGGTGGACGCCGCGAACGAATGCCGGAAGGATGGGTACGTACCTCGCTTACGACGACCTTGGCCTGTTTTCTGATGTCAATTTCGCAGGCGCCTTCAGGGCGACAAGCGCTGGCCTGGGTGCTGCGTCGTCGTGGGTTGGCCGATGGCACACGTGGATCATGAGAGTCAGTGCGCCTACTCAGGGTCAGCGTACACTGGAGGTCTTCAGGGATGGCGTGTTGCTGTCCACGGTGACCGGTCCGTGGGCTGCAGAAGGTGATCCGCGCGTGCTGGCATCGATGGAGCTCGGGGCCAACATCAACGCTGGCCCGGATTTCAACCAGCAACGTTGGTGGCGCGACGTCGCGGTGTATTCCACCAAGCCCACGATGATACCTTTGTTAGGTGGCGCTTCATCTGCTCCGCCGCCACCGCCCCGCACGCAGCCACGGTCATCCCGTGACCGGCTGAATCCATAGTACTGCCCCCTCACCGCGTCTCGCTCAGTGGCCCTTCTCGCAATCATCCTCGTATTCACCAACGTCTGGCGCTTCCACGACGCGTTCTCCCAGTATACGGGGAGCATTCCGGCGGCGAAGGTGATGCTGGTAGCCTCCGGGCTGATGTTGCTGATGAGCAAGCCGGACAAGTTCTTTCCTGAAGTTTTCGGGTCAAAGGTGGGTAAATACCTTGGACTCTATCTGATCGCTGCCGTCATCTCCGTCCCGTTTTCGTACCTTCGGGGCGGAGCGATCGAACGTCTCATCGATCTCCTCATTGGCAGTATTCCATTTGTGCTGATTACCGCTGCAGCAGCACGAAACGATGAAACGCTCTCGCGGATTCTCAAGGCTACCGTGATCGGCACCATCGTCGCCGCGCTGATTATGGCCGTGGGGTTGGGGCTCGTCAGCAACGGTGCCGACGGGCCGCGCACGTCGCTCCGTGGCATGTACGACCCGAATGACATCGGTGCCGTCGCTGCGGCTTGCGCAGCGTTCGCCATCTGGCTGATCAAAGACAAGTCGCGGATATGGCAGCTTGTGGGGTATGCCGGCCTGGCGGCGTCGGGGTACATCGTGATCAGGACGTACTCGCGTGGCGCAGCGCTGGCCACCGGCACCTTGGTACTTGCCGCCACCTTCCTCACCAAGGATGCCGTACCCAGGTGGGTTCGATCAGCGATAATCCCTGCCGTACTTCTGGCCTTTGTCTTTGCCCCTGCGAAATATCGCGATCGAATCAGCACGCTCGGAACCGTTGAGGCGGACTACAACCTCACGGCGAACACCGGTCGTATTGAGATCTGGAAACGTGGCCTCGGCTACATTGCCTCGCGCCCTTTGACCGGTGTTGGTCTGGGTCAATACGACCAAGCCGAAGGTCGGTGGGGTAGCGAGCAAGGCATTAGCCGAGGGTGGAAGTGGTCGGCAGCGCACAACATGTACCTCGAGTACACCGCTGAAACCGGACTACTCGGAGGCGTCGGCCTGTTCGGTATGCTGATCGCCACCCTCGCCATGTGCTTCAAGCGCATGCGGGCCACGGCTCGTACCCCCGCTGACGAAGAACGGCGACGTATGGCTATGGCCGTCTTCCTCGCCACCCTCACCTTCTGCGTGGCCGCAATTTTTGTAAGCGCGGCGCAAAGCCCGATGCTGCTCTTCCTTGTCTCACTCGGCATCGGCCTCTCTCTTCGGGAGTACGGAGCACCGGTACGCCGGGCTGCGGAGCGCATCATGCGCAATCGTACCGGGGCCCGCATACCGAAACGTCTCCCGGTACAGCCGACACGACCGCTCAGCCCCAATTGGGCGCAGGATGTCCGCTAGCAGCGCTGCCCGATGGGCCTGCCTCATGTACCACGGCACGCCTGAGAGGGTGGAGAAGCGCTTCGATGTATCGGCAGGGGCCTTTGCCGCACAGCTGCAGCTGATTCGCGAACTCGGCCGAGGTGGTACCACGCTCGAAGCGGCCGCCGCAGACAGCAGCGGTATGTCCGTCGCAATCACCTTCGACGACGCCGAGCTGTCCAACTACGGCACGGCCCTTCCCGCCCTTCAGCAGGCGGGGATGCAAGGCACCTTTTTAGTGGTCACCGAGTGGGTTGGCACCACCGGCTTCTGCAGCTGGAGCCAGCTGCGAGAGATGGCCGATGCGGGGATGTCCATACAGTCGCACACGGCGTCGCATCCGTTTCTCTCGACGCTCTCGCGCGAGCAGGTGCATCGCGAGCTGGCCGACTCGCGGCAGGAGCTCGAACAGCGGCTCGGGCGCCCCGTGCAGACGCTCGCCCTCCCTAACGGCGACCAGCCATCGCGCGCCTGTCGTGACCTGCTTTTCGAGGCCGGATACCGCGTGGTCGCCAACTCGCGCTGGGGGGCGAATCCGGTTCGCCCACCCGCCACAGACCGCATCACCTGGTGCACGCGGTTCACCGTACGCGCCGGAACCCCCGCCGCGCGCGTTCAGCGAATGATCACGGGTGCCGAGAGCGCCTGGTCTGCCGAGGGGATCAGGCTCGGGGCGCTCTCCCAGCTGCGCGATCGCCTTGGTGTGGCGCGTTACAACCGGATTCGCCGCGCGGTACTGGCGGTGCCGAACATCCTTCGCAGAGATTGAAGGATGACCGACGATTTCCGAAACGTCTTTGCCAACGTGCTGGGTATCGACCCCGCCGCGCTCGAGCCCTCCTCATCTCCGGACACGATCCCGGAGTGGGACTCACTCACCCACGTGACGCTCATGATGGCCCTCGAGGCTGAACATGGTGTGCAATTCGATCCGATGGATTTGATGGAGCTGCGAACCGCCGGCGATGTCTATGCGCGCATCCGGGAGCTGAGCGGACTCAGCCAGCCGTGAGCGACGCACGGCCACCTGCGCTCGCCACCACCTTCGGACCGCCACTCGCGAGTCCGGCGGACTATCACAAACTCGCGCGGGCGCTTAAAGCCACACCCCGCGATGACGGCAAGCCGGTGAAGGTGGCGGTGCTCTCGTCGTTCACCTTCAACGTGGTGGAGCCGTTTCTCCGCG
>JBBSCJ010000058.1:0-5266 GCA_038250435.1 Gemmatimonadales bacterium
CCGCTCACCAACCGGCCGCGCGACCTGTTTCCGCTGCTGCAGCTGGTGCGACACCCCATGAGCCGCAGCTTCCTCTCGTTCGCCAAGCGCTACTGCAACGCGACGCGCCATGATTACGGCTGGGTGACCGACGGCGCGAGCAATCTCGACGACCTGCGCGTGCAGCTGCATGGCGTGATGCTGCGTCGCACCAAGAACGACGTGCTCGATCTGCCCCCCAAGATCCGCACCTGGCTGCCGGTGCAGGTGCCCGAGGGGATCGGTCGTCGCGAGATGCGCCGAGTGGTGGACATGCTGATCGAGAAGAAGGACCGCACGCGGTTGCTGAGCGCGCTCACCACCACGCGCCTGCAGATCGCCAAGGCCAAGACGGCACGCACCATCGAGTTCGTGGAGGGTGCGGTGGCGCAGGGGGAGAAGGTGATCGTCTTCACCTGCTTCGACGCCCCCGCGCAGGCGATCGCGAAGCACTTCGGCACGAAAGCCGTGCTGCTCACCGGCGCCACGCGTACCGACTCGCGTCAGTCTCTTGTCGACCGTTTTCAGCAGAATGACGGCGTGCGCGTGTTTGTCGCCAACATCGTGGCCGGTGGCGTGGGGATCACGCTCACGGCCGCCAGTCAGGTGGTGTTCAACGACCTCGATTAGGTGCCGGCCAATCATTGGCAGGCCGAAGACCGCGCCTATCGCATCGGACAGACGCGCGCGGTGAACGTGACGTACATGGTGGCCGAAGACACCGTCGACCTGTTCGTGCGCAGTACGCTCGTCGCGAAAGCGGAGCTGATCGAGGCCGTGGTGGAAGGGAAGGGCGGTGTCGTGCCCAACGGTGACCTGCTGCGCGATCTCGAGCAGCTCATCTCGTCGCTTTCTCCCGGCATTGCTACGCTGAGTGATGCCGAGAGCGGCGAGGACGCGGTGGACCGTCTGCTGCGCGAAGTGTGCGAGGCGGTGCGTCGTGGCGAATCAGCGGCGGGCGAGGAGAGCGATGGTACGGTGCGCAGCGCGCTGCATCAGCTGCCGGAGGAAGCGGTAATGGCATTGGCGCGGGCGCTGATGTCGCCGCCGGTTACGCGCTATCGCGCCGCGAGCGGATCCAAGCCGGGCGAGTCGCATCTGTTGGAGGTGTCGAGCGGCGACGTGACATGCAGCTGTCGCGGCTTCGAGTACCGAGGGGCATGCAGTCATTCTCGAAGCCTGAAGGCCGCGCTGGCTACGAAGAAGCCCCTCCCTGCCACCATCACCGTGAAGGTGTCGGATGTCTGAGGACGGCAACACGCGGACGTCGTCGATTCTTGCGAGGCCGTTGGCGGATGCTTTCGCCGACGAAGTGGCCAACCTGATGGGCGTGCATGTAGTCGCTGACGCGCTCGAGCGAGATCGCGCGATACGGATATGCGAAGAGGTGATCTTCCACATGCTGATTCGCCTCAACAACATGCATGCTGCAGGCTTTGCGGACCCGGTCGCCGACACCGATGTGCTCTATTTTCTGGGACCGCGGCTCTTCAGCCCCATGACGAGGGCGCTCAAGGACGACACGCAGCTGACGTTGCGCCGCATGGCCGTGCTGGTGGTGGACGCGTGCTTCGAGCGGGTGAAGAGAGAGTTTCTCGATACCCCGGATATTCCGTGCATGATCGCCGTCGCCGCCGGCCTCACGCGGGTGCTCGCGAATGACTACCCGCGCATGGTCTGTTCTCTGTTGCCGGGGCTGTGCAACGACCGCGGTGTGCACCGGTATCTGCAGTAGGTGGGCCCACGCCGGCGATGGCGGTCATGTGCCAGCCGTTCAGCCCCGGACTGAACATCAGGTCGTAGGCCAGGGCGAGACGCCATGACCCGTCAGCCTCCATCAGGAAGGCGAAGTTCTTTGCATGATCGTCGCGATTGTACGCGAGCACGTTGAACGCCATGCGTCGAAACAGCTCCCGCACCTCGGCGTCCGAGCGGGCGAGGTGCCACGTGAGCTGAAAGAGCCGACGAAGGGCGCCCAATGAAGCTCAGCAAGCGTCTGGAGTCGGATGACAGGGGAGCGAGCGTGAGTATGCTGCTGCACGTGCTGGGTCACTCGGCGTGCAGTTCGCCGGGGGGCTCGTGCTCAACGCCCCGCAGTCTTCATCCATCGCCGCTTCACCCGCTCTCCGTCGAACGTCACCAGTCCCGTGTAGTCTGCCCCCTCGAGCTCCGTCGCGAACACCGACGGTGTCTTGAGCGGCGCACAGACGAACGCCCGATGGCGGGCACGGGTGAGCGCCACGTAGAACAGGCGGCGCTCCTCGGCGTGGCGCATCTCACCGTTGGCCGCGACCACGAGCGTGAGGAGGCCGTCGCTCGCGACCTGCGAGGGGAAGCCATGGCGCTTCGCAGCCACGTCGAGCACCACGACGTAGTCGGCTTCCAGCCCCTTCGACTTGTGCACGGTGAGACAGGACAGCTGCAGCATGGGGTACTGCTGCACCACCTGCTCCCAGTTCTTGGGCATGGTGGCGTTGTAGCGCCCGAGCACCAGCACGCTCGCGGAGCCGGTGAAGGCGTCGTCCCTCATGATGGACTGCAGCGCCACGTCGAGCCCTCCGTTTGCGCCGTACACCACCGTGATGGCGGGTGATGGTCGCGTAACGTGCGCGCGCAGCGTTTTGCGCAGCTGCAGGGGGTTCTGCTGCACGAACTGCGATGTCGCGGCCAGCAGACGATCGTTGAAGCGGAAGGTGCGATCGAGGTCGGTGCGCTTGGTGTGCCCGAACGTATCGGTGAAGCGCACCATGGTGCCCACGTCACTCCCGGCAAAGCCGTAGATCGACTGCCAGTCGTCCCCCACGCAGAGGATGCGTGCGTCGGGTGTGGCGCGGAGGAGCGCCTGCAGCAACCGCAGGCGTCCGCGCGAGATGTCCTGAAACTCGTCCACGATGATGCGCCGGAAGCGTGCCGCGTACCGCCCGCTCTCGACCAGCGACGCGGCGCGAGCCACCATCTCGGCGAAGTCCACCTCCCGTCGCGAGGTGAGGTATGCTTCGTACCGCGTGTGGATTTCCTCGAAGAGCGCGAGGAAGGCGGTGCATCGGTGCGCGTCTTCGCGGCCCTGTACGGCCGCGCGTAGTTCCTGTCGATCGGGCACGGTTTCCCGCGCCATCACGAGGAACTTGCCCAGTAGGTCGGCAATTTCGGTGCGTACGGAGCGCCCGAGCAGTGCCTTGAGCTCCTCGGTCGCGAGCGCGGTGAGCGTGACGCCGGCGTCCTCGAACTTCGTGCGCCAGACGTCGCGGTAGGTGCCCTCCATGCGCTCGTAGGAGAACGTCTCCAGCAGGCGCGTGCCGTATCGCGCGTGCAGATTCCGCTTCCACGTCATGCTGCGCTCGTACTTCTCACGCGCAACGAACGACGCGGTGTTCCCGTCGCGGTCCACGCCGAAGTGCTCCACGTAGAGTCGATAGCGCGGCAGGTAGAAGTCGGGCCTGTACTGTCGCGCGGTGACGGTGGTGGTGTCGTGCTCGTACGGACGTTCATACTCGTACTGCACGCCGTGTACGGTGAGCCAGTCCGCCAGCAGACGCTCCTCGGAGCTGCGCACCTTGATGCCGGTGAGCGTGCGCGGCTCCTGCTCGATCTTGTAGCGCTGGTACTCCTCCAGGCTCGTGAAGTCAGTGAGCGCCTTGGCATACTCACGCTCCCACACGGCGAAGTCGATATAGAGGTCACGTAGCTCCGGCGAGAGGAGCAGGTCGTCCAGCTGGTGTGCAATCCACTTCGACAGCTGCGCGGGCTTGGCGGCAAGGGCGGAGACGGCGGGCTGCTTGCCGTCCACATCGGTGATGATCTGCAGGCCGAGTGCGTGAAAGGTGCGCACCTCCACGGTGCGGCCGATGCGTGCCCGGGCGCGTTCGGCCATCTCCACCGCCGCTTTGCGGTTGTAGGCGAGCGCCAGAATCTCGTGCTCCTGCGCGATGCCGCTCTGCAGCAGGTACGCGATCTTGCCCACCACGGTGCTCGTCTTGCCGGTGCCCGCGCCGGCGACCACGAGCGCGTGATCCTCGTCGTGGAGGATCGCCTCCACCTGCCGTGCTGAAAGCGGATGGCGTTCGACGGTTTCGAAGAGCGTGGCGAATCGCCGGGCCTCGATGTCTACGAACGCCGCGTTCCGATCGGCTATCTGCGCATCGGGGTCGCGCAGCGTTCGGCGGAGCTCCTCGAGCATCGCCGCCTCGGTCGCCATGGCCGCCGGGTACGAAAAGGTGGACAGATCGGCAAGTGGCTCGAGCAGCGCCCGTGCCAGGGCTGCCCACTCGGCCGCGCGACGCCGAGTGAGGTACCCCGGACGCTCCATCAGCTCCTGCAGCGAGGCGCGCGCGCGGCGAACGAGGGCGGCAGAGCCCCTGAGGCGCACCATCTCGCGGAATCGCACCGCCTTCGCTTCGGGAAGACGGCGCAGGGTCACGGTTCCTGTGGCGCCGGAGACCTCCATGTCGGTCCAGAGCCGTCGCCGCTGGATCGTCACGGTGGCTTCGCTACAGCGGAGGCTTCCCACTTCGTCGCCGATGCGGAATTCGAGCTGATCCCCGCGGATGGAGGCCATGTCGTGCTTCTGGCCGAGCAGGCGGAGGAGCCAGTGCGGGCGAAGTTCTAAGGGTTGGTGGTGTTCATCCACAGCATCTCTTGAGCATTTGATCTGGACCGGGCAGGACCTGTGAAGATCGCCACGTCGTAGCGCCGCCGGCATCCTGTCGTTCAAGGATGACAACGCAAATGTGCGCCGGCGCCTCGTCGGTCGCCAGTCTTGCACATCGTGTCGGCCGTAACGGTCCGTCATCTGTTGCATCACACCAGCGGGCTTGCCGACTACGGGTCGCTGGATTTCGCGTTTGCCCTGACAGATCGGATCTTGGACGACCAGATATTTCGCGCGCTCGAACGGTGGGGCACGCTGAACTTCCCCGCCGGGCGTGAACACGTGTACAGCAACACCGATTACGCAGTGCCGCGCATCCACGTGGAGCGGGTATCCACGCGCCCGCTTCACGACTAGTTTCACGAGTCGCTCCTCGACCGGCTCGGCATGCGCAACACGTGGCTGGGCGTCGCCCGCCACCACGTAATAGCGCTCGTCTTCAGCCTTATGATGATGTCTTGCGTTCCGCATGCATACGGTTGGCTGAGCAGGAGGTGCACTTGCTGCTCGTCGAACCGGCGCGAACGCGCAATACCGGCAATGCGCACAACGCGCGCACCGTGGCGGAGCCTGAGCGGATCTGGTGCGTTCTGTCAAAAA
>JBBSCJ010000059.1:0-4794 GCA_038250435.1 Gemmatimonadales bacterium
CGGCGCTAACGTACTGAGCATGAAGCTCCCCGCGAACCTCGTCCGCCTGTTCCCTGCCGTGATCCAGGAGCGGGGAGAGGGATACGTCGCCTCTGGGTCGATCAAGATCGCCAGCACCACGGGTCATCGTGTGCTGGCACTGGCGCACGGTACGGCCACCTACGCCCTCGACCTCACGGCGCGGACCGGACAGCTGTCGCTTGCTTGCACGTGCCCGAATGCCGCCGAATGGGGCTGTTGCAAGCACTTGTGGGCGCTGCTGCAGGTGACGAATAGCAGCGGGAAGTTGGCCGGACTGCTCAGTATGGTTGGCGCAGCCGGCAAGTATCGGTTTGCCGTTTCAGATGTACCGGACGACGATGGCGACGGGCTGCCGGACGACGATCTGTACGACTATCTCGACGACGATGAATTGGACGACGACTTCGATGAGGAATTGATCGACCTGCTCGATGACGAAGCGCCATCCATTGTCGTGCCCCGCGTCGGCGCCGCAGGCCAGCCGAACCGGCGTCCGCCAGTGCCGCCCAAGCCGGCGTGGGTAAACATCGTGCAGCAGTCGCTCTGGCAGATGCAGGCCGCGAAGGCGTCGGAGCCGCCTACCTCGCGCGCGGAGGAATGGCCCGCCGACCGTCGCCTGGTGTACATCATCGATCTCGACGCCTCCGCTCGTGTACCAGGACTCAAAATTGAGCTCGGTACCGAAAAACGCGATCGCCACGGTGTGTGGAGCACGGCCAAGCGGTTCCAATACTCGTCTGCTGTCTGGTTCAACGCGCCCGACGCCATCGACCGCCAGATCGCCGAAATGCTGCTCGGCCCCTCCGACTTGCGCGGAGTGACCGGCTTGCCGACCGGTGGTTTCTTCCTGCGTCCGCGGGCCTTCGCCACGACGCTGCGGCTGATGTGTGAAACCGGTCGCGCTCGCACGCGGAGCGCGCGGGCCGACTTGCACGATCGACCGCTGCACTGGGACGATGGTGTGCCGTGGCGGTTTCGCTTGCGCATCACACGGTCGGCGGACGGCGAACACCAGTTGATGGGCGTGTTCTGTCGCGGTGTTGACGAACATGCCGTCTCGAAGCCGCAGTGGGTGCATTCGGCCGGCGTGATCCTGATGGAGGATGCGGTCGCCGCCTTCGATCATGAGGGAGCGTTCCCGATGGTGGCTGCGTTGCGCGCTACCGAAGCGCTGCCGCTTGGTCAGGATCCGTCGGATTTCCTGGAGCAGTTGCACCGGCTGCCGCACATCCCGGCGCTGGACCTTCCGGAAGGCGAGGCGCTGAGCAGTAGAGACGTGGCGCCCACGCCGTGCCTGACGATCACCAGCGGCGCTCCGTCGTGGCGCGCGACGCTGCCGCAGCTGGCGCTCCGCTTCCGCTATGGCGCCGTCAGCATCGATGCGGCAGAGACCGCGTCCGCAGTCTTTGATCGGTCGGCCCGGCTAGTGTATCGCCGTCGGGAAGACGCGGAGCTACAAGCGCGCGAGCGCTTGCGTGCGCTCGGTGCGCGCGATGAGTGGAACTACACCGCCAAGGCTCACGGTCTCGTGGTCTCGACGTCCAACCTGATGCCGATGGTGCGTGCGCTGGTGACGGAAGGGTGGGAGGTGAACGCCAACGGCATCGCGTATCGCGCGGCCGGGCGCATTCGCGCCGCGGTGCGCTCGGGTGTGGACTGGTTCGACCTATCGGGGACGGTGCGCTACGGGGACATCGACATGTCGCTGGCCGCGGTGATCGACGCCCACCAGAAGCACGCTGGCATGGTACCACTGGCCGACGGCGTGATGGGATTGGTGCCGACCGAGGCGCTGGAGCGCATGGGCGTGCTGCTCGGCGCGGGGATACGTACCGACGGCGCGATTCGCTATCGACGATCGCAACTCGCGCTGCTGGATGTGTTGCTGGATGCGATGCCCGACGTCGATGTGGACGCCGCGTTGCAGCGCGCACGCGGCGAGCTGGCGATGTTCCGTAATATCGCCGCGGCCGATGCGACGGCTGGTTTTACCGGTACGCTGCGGCACTATCAGCGCGAGGGTCTGGGCTGGTTCGACTTCCTCCGGCGCTTCGAGCTTGGTGGCTGCCTGGCCGATGAGATGGGACTCGGCAAAACGGTCCAGGTGCTGGCGCTGCTCGAGGCGCGTCGCGCCGAAGGGGCCGGCCTGTCGTTGCTGGTAGTGCCGCGCTCGCTGGTCTTCAACTGGATGCGTGAGGCGGCGCGTTTCGCACCATCGCTGCGTATGCTCGACTACAGCGGGACGACCCGCATGGCCGACGCGCTCGACTCCGGCGAGGTCGATGTGGTCATCACCACCTACGGCACGTTGCGTCGTGACGTGGCCACACTCGGCGAGCGTGAATTCGACTACCTCGTGCTCGACGAGGCGCAGGCGATCAAGAATGCGAGCACCGTTACCGCGAAGGCCTGCCGACTCGTGCGTGCGCGCCATCGCTTGGCGTTGAGTGGAACACCGATCGAGAACCGCATCGAGGAGCTCTGGAGTCTCTTCGAGTTCCTCAATCCCGGCATGCTCGGTGCGTCCACTCGCTTCAGTGTGGCCGCCCGCGCGGCGGCGTCTGGCCTCGAGGGCGTGGTCGAGCCCGGGAGCCAGAGCGTGCTGTCACGTGCGTTGCGGCCGGTGATCCTGCGACGCACGAAGGCGATGGTGGCACCGGAACTGCCAGCCCGCATCGAGCAGACGTTGGAAGTGGAGCTGGAACCGAAGCAGCGTGCATTTTATGACAAGCTGCGGCGCCAGTTTCAGGCCAGTGTGCGCGACCGGGTGGAACGCGACGGCATGCAGAAGTCCCGCATGCACATTCTCGAGGCACTGTTGCGTTTGCGGCAGGCGGCGTGTCATCCGGTGTTGGCAGACAAGTCACGTGGCACGTGGCCGTCGGCCAAGTTGGACGCATTACTCCCTGCACTGCAAGAAGTCGCGGCCGACGGGCAAAAAGCACTCGTGTTCTCGCAGTTCACGTCATTTCTGGCACTCGTGAAGGAACGGCTCGATGCGGCGGGCATTGTGTACGAGTACCTGGATGGCCGCACGAAGAACCGCCAGGCGCGGGTCGATCGATTCCAGTCGGACGAGAGTTGTCCGGTGTTCCTCATCAGTCTCAAGGCTGGTGGACACGGACTCAATCTCACATCGGCCCAGTATGTGTTCCTTCTCGATCCGTGGTGGAATCCGGCGGTCGAGGCGCAAGCGATCGACCGCGCACATCGCATCGGTCAATCGCGGCGGGTGATGGCCACGCGTCTGGTGGCGAGCGATACCATCGAATCGAAGATCCTGCAGCTGCAGCAGTCGAAGCGACAGCTGGCCGACGCGATCCTGTCCGAGGATGCGGGCGCGCTGGGGTCGATTGGACGGGAAGAGCTGGACTTGCTGCTGAGTTGACGGAACGAGTGGCGGGGATCAACCGCGCAATACCGCTGCGGTCACGTAGCGCAACACGTATACTGCGTGGAGAACACGTGTACGTATACCGAGGGGCAGGCCATGAAGAGCAAGTTGACTGTCACCATCGACCGTGACCTGCTCCCCAAGGCCAAGCGCTATGCTCGAGAACGTGGCGTCTCGCTCTCCGAGCTGATCGAAGCCAACTCGCGGCACGTCAGCCGCGAGAGCGACGGGCCTTCGGTCTCGTCCATGTGGCGCGGGAAGTTCATCGCGCGCGCTGGCAATGGCGACGACGACCGCTATCGCGCGCTGGCGAAGACGTACCTGTGATCATCTTGGTCGACGCAATCACGCGCTTTCTCGATGTGGCGCCCACCACGCGCGAGCACCTGCGGCGCGCGCTGACGTTACCGCGATTGGCGTAGCGCCCCCCTCGGGTCGCTGTTTGACGAACTGCGCAAGCTGTGTGTTCCAGCCGTCGAGTGGGGTGCGCAGCATGCCACGCTATTTCAGCAATGTCATCCCGGCGCGCTTGTCGAATGTTACGGTCTTGTCGCAGCCCGCTGCTTCCGCGCTACGTTGAATGAGGCAATCGGCGAAGTCGGCACGGCTCGACTCGAATTGCCTGAGTGCTTGCCACACCACCTCAGCGTCCTGCACCGCCAGCTGACGGATACTCAAAATTCGCCTGACGATCTCCGCGACCTCGGCTCGCGTCGCCCCATAGCTACTTTCGCTGACCCAGACGACTTCGGCGAGCACGACCAATCCGACAAAGCCGGGAATTTCTGCGGTGCATCGTGTTTCGATCAACGCGGTCGCAAGGGCTGCCTGCGCCCGGTCGTCCTGCGCTAGATACCGGACCAGCACGTTGGTATCGAGACCGATCACCGACCGCCGCCGCGTGCACGGATCACCGCATTCATCTGGCTGATGCTGACCGGTGTCGTTGGTTTCCGCAGCAGCCCTTTCAGCACGCGCACGTCATCACTGGCCGGCTTGATGGCGAAACCACCATCCACTTCAACGAACTCCACTCGATCTCCCGATTCGAGTCCAAGTCGCCGCCGGACATCAGCGGGGATGGTAATCTGTCCTTTGGACGTTACGGTCGCAGTGCTCATGAGCGCTCCTTTTCCTTACAATAAAGTAAGGACTAAGCTTTTTCAAGCTTGCGAGCGATAATCGAGCGCCGTATCCTGCGGCGATGAAGCGCGCTCCAGCCGCAAGCCGGCAGCAATCACGCGCGCCACGACCACGGCGCACGGCGGCGGCGCGCGGAGTCCCCCATCGACCCGGGCGCCCGCGACCCGGAGTGCGCCACGCGCGCCGTGGTCACCGGCCCACGCCGTGCACACCCCCTGACCGCCCCACGCTCCCCC
>JBBSCJ010000060.1:0-4581 GCA_038250435.1 Gemmatimonadales bacterium
CTCCATCATCGCGGTGGCTGATTGCACCGCCTCGTTTTCCGGACGATCACTCCCTTGCGGTGCGGTCAGGCGGATGATTTCCAGCGCGTTGCGGATCGGGGCCAGCGGATTGCGGAGTTCGTGCGCCAGCATGGCCAGGAACTCGTTCTTGCGGCGGTCGGCTTCCTGCAACGATTGTTCGTAGCGTTTCCGTTCGGTGACATCGCGCGCGGCGGCGAATACGCCCCGCAGCTTCCGGCCGCGATCGTGGAACGTCGACGCATTGTAGGAGACCACAGTTTCCAGGCCGTCCCGGGCCCGGGCTGTCAGCTCGTAGTCGGTGAGTTTGCCTTCGCTGAGCACCAGTCTGATGCCCGCCTCGGCTCGCTCGGGGTCGGTGAAGTAATCCTTGAACGGCGCACCGATCAGCTCGTCCCGGGTCGATCCGGTCAGGGCCTCCATCTGTTTGTTGACGTCGGTGATGATCCCCCGAGGGTCGGTCGTCATCAGCGCGTCGATGTTCGATTCGATCAACGACCGCGTGTAGAACTGTTGATCCCGCACCGCCTGATCGAGCAGCAGACGCTCGGCTTCCACCTGCTTCCGGGCGGTGTTGTCGGTCCCGATCAGCAGATAGCCGATGATCTCGTCGTGCGCGTCTCGCAGTGACGTGACCGAGACGATGGCGGGAAAGCGGCTCCCGTCCTTGCGGCAGTAGGTCAGTTCGTAAATGTCCTCGATCCCCCGCGAGGCCTTGAACGCCAGGGCTTCGAAGCCGGGCGTTATCGTCGTTCCGAACTCCGCGCTCAGTGTTTTCGCACGGGTGATCACTTCCAGCGGATCCGAGATATCGGCGGGCGTGATCTGGTTCATCACTTCCGCCGCCGTGTAGCCCAACATCCGCTCGGCACCGACGTTGAAAATCTGGATCACCCCGTGTGCGTCGGTGGCGATACTGGAAAAGTTGGCGCTGTTGAAGATCGCGTTCTGTAACGCGCCCGCCTTGAGCAGTGCTTCTTCTGCTCGCTTGCGCGGCGTGACGTCTTCCATGGCCAGCACCACCAACTCACCATGTTGGCCCGCCTGGAGCTTTCGGGCATTGAGCAGCATGACCCGTCGGCCGATCACGGGGAACGTGTGCTCCAGCTCGAAGTCCTGAAAGACTGAGCTGCGGGGGACGATGTCTTCCAGCAGCGTACGGAGGGCGGGAATATCCCACTGCCCATTCCCCAGCTCGTAGATGAGCCTCCCCTCCGTCTCCAGCGATGAGACATGGAATGTCTGATAAAACGCGCGATTGGCTGAGCGCACTCGCAACGTCTCGTCCAGGATCAGCAGCGGCTCGCGAACCGTATCGACGATGTTCTGGGCATAGGTTTCAAGGCCGTCATACAAGGAGTTCCCCGTCATCACTGCTCTTGGGTTGGATGCTCCGGAGTTCCTCCGAGTCGGCACGTGAGCGCGCGAAACCGATGCGACGACCTGTGCCAGGCACCAGGTCAGGCTCGGTGCGTTGGGATGACGATACAGCGTGTCGCGCATCCGTGCGCTGCCTGAACGAAGATCGTTCCACGGGCCGACGGTCAGAATGGCCGCTTGCGAGAGGGGTGGCGCTTCAGGTCGGCTGGTTCCGCCATTCACCAGTGCGCGACAGCCAGGACGCCTTCGTCTTCGCCAGGTCCAGCGAGTCGCGTGACAGCGCGAGATACTTCCACCGAAAACGCTCCACGCTTGGGCACCACCCCCGCTCCTCGCCGACGGCGTTGTACCGGCCGGTTTGATCCAACGTGCGTTTTTCGGCCCTTCGGCCAAAACCAACGACAAACGGCCCCACTGTGTGAGGCCGTGCATCGCCTCGAATCTGCGAATCCGGACGACAGGATCCGCATCCGCGACCCCTGAACCCCATACTCTGGGTCGGGAGCGCGAGACGTTGTGGTACAGGGGGTCAAGGCTCATAACCGTGGCGACGTGCGGCCGACTCATGGAGTCGCTGACCCGAGAGGGACACATTTGGGGACAGAACGTCGCCGGAAACGTCGCCACAGTCTCGCGTCAGAATGGGCCGTGAAGCTGCGGTCAGATGCGGCGTGCACGGCGATTTTAACACTGCGCCGCAGCCCCGGAACATCGGCATGCTGTGGCTGCGATGGCCTTGGTCTGAACCGCCCCGGGTTTGGAGGAGGCTCCCAGCTTTGTGAGATTGGGGACCATGAGCAGAGACAAAGGGGCAGGTCGGACGCCGAGTAAGCCGTTCTCGCCCGAAGTGCGGGAGCGGGCGGTGCGGCTGGTGCAGGAGCAGCGCGGCGCGCATCCCACCCAGTGGGCCGCGATTCGATCCATCGCCGAAAAGATTGGCTGCAACGCGGAGACGCTGCGGCTGTGGGTGCGGCAGACGGAGCGGGATACTGGGACGCGGTCGGGGATCACGACTGACGAGCGGGAGCGATTGGCGCTGCTTGAGCGTGAGAATCGGGAGCTGAAGCGGACGAACGAAATCCTGCGCAAGGCCAGCGCGTTTTTCGCCGCGGCGGAGCTCGACCGCTTCACGAAGTAACCCATGCAATCCTCTATGCCTTCATCGATGCGCATCGGGACGAGTACGGTGTCGAGCCGATCTGCCGCGTGTTGGAGATCGCACCGTCGGCCTACTACGTGTATCACCAGCGCCTGGCCGATGCGACCCGGCAGTCGGCGCGGGCGCAGCGCGATGCCGCCCTGCAGGTCGACATCGCGAGGATTTACGGCGAGAACCACGAGGTCTATGGCGTCCGCAAAGTGTGGCGACAGCTCCAGCGTGATGGCATCACGGTCGCGCGCTGCACGGTGGAACGCCTGATGCGCGCCGCGGGCCTCCAAGGCGTCGTGCGCGGACGACGCGTGCGCACCACGCGTCCGGACGTCACCGTGACGCCGTCGGCCGATCTGGTGCAGCGGCAGTTCTCGGCGACGCAGCCGAACCAGTTGTGGGTCGCGGACCTCACGTACGTGGCGACGTGGCGCGGGTTCGTGTACGTCGCGTTCGTGATCGATGTGTTCTCGCGTCGCATCGTCGGCTGGCGGGCCCACACCACCTTGCGCACGGAGCTGGTGCTGGATGCGCTCGAGCAGGCGCTGCATGATCGGGAGCTCGACGGGCGCTTGGTGGTCCACACGGATCGTGGGTCGCAATACGTCGCGATGCGGTACACGGATCGCGTGCTCGCGGCCGGCGCGGCGCCGTCCGTGGGGAGCGTCGGCGATGCGTACGATAACGCCATGGCTGAGTCGGTGATCGGGCTGTACAAGACCGAGGTGATCTACCGCCGCGGGCCGTGGCGGGGCTTCGAGGATGTCGAATACGCGACCCTCGAGTGGGTGGCGTGGTTCAACACGCAGCGCTTGCTGGAGCCGCTCGGTTACGTTCCCCCAGCGGAATTCGAGGAGCAGTACCACCGCGCCCAAGCCACTCAACCCGAGTGCTTGGCAGTCAATTAACCGAGTCTCCTCCAAACCCGGGGCGGTTCAGTGCCCGGAATTCTGTCGCGCTGGAACGGCTTACCGACGATCGCAGTGCGAAGGCGGTGACGTATCGCTCCGACACGTCCGACGGCCCGACGGCGGGCACCGAGACCGTGGACCCGCTCGAGTTCCTCGCCCGGGTGCTGGTGCACATGTCACCTGGACTCGCGTCTCATTCTGTTCCACATCCGTCTGCACCTTGAGCGAACTCGTAAGTGTTTCTCTAAAAGGACTGACGCAAAACCATAAAGGTCTTCGTCGCCAAAGAAGAGTCATGACCGCGCCGCAGAGTGTCCCACCCCACTCCCACACACGCGGCCGTGTCGTGCGACCCTACCAAATGCTCGGCGGCCGCGCGTTGATCCAGAGATCGATGCTGAAGGCGCCCGGGTCGCGGATGCGACCCATGATGCCGTCGTCACGATCGCCCAGCGCCATCCACGCCCATGGATCGATATGCTGCGGTGCGGCGAAGCCGAAGGGATCGATGGTGCCGTGAATGCCGTTGACACCGTAACCGCCGGGCGTGAGTGCGAACACGTACCAGCGGCGCCCGGACAGGTTGGTCGTGCGGAAGACGCCGAGGTGCAGGTGGTTCCCGCCCGAGCAACCGGTGTTGCCAACCTCGCCGATTTTCTGGCCGCGAGTGACTTGGGCGCCATCGAGTACGTCGTGCTTCGATCCGTGCGCGTAGTACGTGACGAAGCGCTCCGCGTACTCGCCGCTGCCTACCTGATGCTCGATATAGATCTCACCCTGCAGGTCGGCACCGCAATTAAACATCGAGACGTCGCGCCAGCGCGTTCCGCGCACCACGCCGGGAGCCACGGAATGCAGCGGCTTTCCGCCGGGCATCGGGAAATCCCATGCGCCCTCGCCATCAATGCGCCTGACCTTCCCGTTCACGGTGGCGTTGTAGTCACGTTGGCGTCCGGTGCGGTCCACCCAGATGGCCGTGGTGGTGCCGCTTGCCGGCGTCTGTCCGAACATGGTGACGTCGATTGGCACATTGTAGACGTTGTAGTCGTAACCACGCGAGACGCTCACATCGGCGTTTGGGTCGGCCTGATTGGATGTCGTCTTGCCGTACGGCAACCCGAA
>JBBSCJ010000061.1:0-3971 GCA_038250435.1 Gemmatimonadales bacterium
AGCCAGGCTGCGTGCGGTTCAACGCTTGGATCTGACTCTTCTCATCGAACGAAAAGACGACGGCGCGCTCGGGCGGATTCAAGTACAGCCCCACGACGTCCCGCAGTTTCTCGACGAACTGCGGATCGCGCGAGAGTTTGAAGCGCTTGACGCGACGCGGCTTGAGGCCGTGCGCGCGCCAGATCCGCGCAATCGTCGCGTGATGATGGCCCGTGGCCTGCGCCATCAGCCGCGTGCTCCAATGCGTGCCGGTCTGCGGCGCGGTGTCCAAGGTACGGGCGATGATCGCGGCTTCGTCGGCCACGGTAATGCGCTTCGGGCGACCGGCGCGCGGCCGGTCCGCGGTAAGTCCCGCCAGTCCCTCGGCCTCGTAGCGATCCTACCAGCGTGCAACGGTCGGCCGCGAGACGCCGAGCTGCGCACAGATCGTGTTCCCGGCGTCACCGCCGGCCGACGCCAACACGATCTTGGCCTGCTCGACCACGCGCTGCGCCGTGGTGCGCGCACGCACCAACTGCTCCAGCCGCTTCCGGTCTCCCCGACGCAACGCGATGATACGAATCGGCACTGGCATGGGCCACAAGATAGGACCCTTTCTCGTATTATGCAAGCTAGTTCTGCGACACTACACTAGCGGTCGAGTACGGAGTAGCTGCAAAAGTGCAGGGTCACACGAAAAACAATGACCCGATTCCATCACGACCAGTAAAGTGATGCTTTTTTGTTTCACCACCGACTGAAGACTATCTCCGTTTCGCAAAGTCAACCGTAACACTTGCTGCGAACGGTCGCGAGTGCAGCCGCGTGCCGGAGGAAGACGGAGGCGTTAGATCGGTCCTCGCGTCGACTGGCCGCCCACGGGCAACGCCGTCCCGACGGCCACCGAGCCGCGCGGAGTGCAGGCCGCCGCTCGCCCGCCGGTCCTCACGGGGTCGGCGATCGCGCCGTCCGGTTGCCGGATACTCGACCGACCCCGCTTGGAATTCCTTTCCTTCCAATTGAAATTCCTATCCCTCGTGTCGGTCTTTAACACAGTCGCGCAGGCCGTGGCTGCAACCGGCGCGAATCCGTCGGTCATTTACGTGCCCCCACCGTTCGCGGCCGACTCGATGATGGAAGCCGCAGCCGCCGGCGTCAAGCTGATCGTCTGCGTCACCGAAGGCGTGCCCGTGTTGGACATGACCAGGGTGCATCCGTACGTGAAGGAGGTGGGTGCGCGCCTGCTCGGTCCAAACTGCCCGGGCCTGATCTCGCCGGGCACATCGAAGGTCGGCATCATCCCGGGCCGCATCTGCACGCCTGGGCCCGTCGGAGTCGTCAGCCGCTCGGGCACGCTGACGTACGAGCTCGTGAATCTGCTGATCAAGGCCGGCATCGGCCAGAGCTCCTGCGTCGGCATCGGTGGTGACCCGATCAACGGCACCAGCTTCATCGATGCGCTTGCGGCGTTCGAAGCCGATCCGCAGACGACGGTCATCGCCATGATGGGTGAGATCGGCGGCACGGACGAGCAGGAAGCCGCTGAGTACGTGCGCACGAAGATGACCAAGCCGGTGGTCGGCTTCATCGCGGGGCAGACGGCACCGCCTGGTCGTCACATGGGTCACGCCGGCGCCATCATCTCGGGATCGGCCGGCACGGCTGCCGAGAAGATCGAGGCGTTCGAGAAGGCGGGCATGGGCATTGCGCGCCGTCCGATGGACTTCGTGGAACTGATACAGGCCCGTCTCTAGCTTTCGCACGTAGCTTTCATGGCGCGTTCGGCCACCTCGGTGACCTGGCGCGACTTTCTGACTCCCTCGGCGCAAGCGCGCCTGAACCACACTGGAGCTTGGTACAATGGCCGGACACCGCACGCTCACGATCATCAAGCCGGACGCTGTTGGAGCGCAGCAGGCGGGTAGGATCTTCGCGCTTCTCGAGGCTCAAGGCTTGGTCCTGATGGCCGCACGCGTCATGAACATGAGCAGGGACGATGCCGGCAAGCTTTACGAGGTGCACCGGGAGCGGGGCTTCTTCGACGAGCTGGTCGAGTTCAAGACGTCGGGGCCGTGCGTGCCGATGGTGCTGGAGAAGGGAGACGCCGTGGCCTCCCCCGCGTTACGGTCGGCTCGACCGATCCGGCGGAGGCCGCTGAAGGGACCGTCCGGAAGCTGTTCGCGGAATCGAAGGGGCGGAACGCGATTCACGCTTCCGACTCGGATGAGAACGCTGCTGTCGAGTCCGACTTCTTTTTTCCCGGGCTGACCTGAACGCGCGCGATCGGGATGTAGATTTCGCGCTATCGCACGAACGCGTTGGCGCTGCGTATTGCACGGAATGTTCAGCGCCACAGCTCCTCAGCGGGCTGTGGCGTTCCTTGTTGGCGTTGCCGCGCAGCACATCTTTTTGCCTCGGACCACCATGCGCATTCCCGCCAGCGTTCGCCGGATCATCGATCCACTCGTGCAGAACCTTCGTGTCCCGATCGTCGGCGGCGTGAACCGTGGCCTCTGGTGGAGCGTCGCAAGTTCCGGAAGCGGGTACGCGAGCGGGCAGCGCGCTGCCACGCAGATGGCACTGATCGAGAAACTCATTCAGGCACACGACGTCGTGTTCGACATCGGCGCACATCATGGATATGTGACGCTGGCGGCGGCCCGCAAGGTCGGTGCGACCGGCAGGGTGTATGCGTTCGAACCGTCGCGGATGAATCGTGATAGCCTGATGCGCCACGTGGCATGGAACAAGCTGGTCAACGTGTCCGTGCTCCCCTTCGCGCTGTCGGATTTTGAGGGCGAGAGCCGCTTCGGTGGCAGCGGCACCTCGAAGATGTTCGCGATGGGTGCCGGAACGGAAATCGTCACGGTGCGTTCAGCCGAGTCGCTGCTGTCTGACGGAGCGGTCGTGAGGCCTGATTTTGTGAAGATCGATGTGGAAGGGGCTGAGGCAGATACGCTCCGTGGGCTGATGCCCATACTCTCCCCGTCGTCTCGCCTGCTCATTGCGATGCACAACGCTGATGCCGACCGCGCGTGTACGGAGATGCTGGACGGAGCAGGCTTCTCGTGCGTGGCATCCGGAGCACTCGAAAACAACCGCAGGGGTCAGTGGCACAGCGATCCGGATCTGTATTGCGCAGGCCCGGAGTACGCGCAGCGTGACTTCGACCTCGAGGCGCTCCGCGCCGCGAGTTTCTGATGGATGTCGCGCCCACGAACGGCCGACAGGTCCGACCGGCCACGGAGTGGCCCAGCAACGCTGGCAGGTCGGAACGACGCGGTCGTGCGGTGACATTTGCGCGGGCGCCAGGGCGTTCGCCCACGAACGGGCCGGAGCTTCGACGGTCGTGCCGTCGAGCTGGAGGGGTCAGTCGGCCCTGAGGACGCGGTGTGGCTTGACGCGGACATTCGTCCCAGTTCGCCGGTGACGGTACCCGGCCGTCTCTCGAGCGCTGGTGAAGGGCGGTACTACTTCACGGGCGAGTTCAGGGGGACGGCGAGTGGTGAATGCACCCGATGCCTGACGGAGGTATCGGTGAGGGCAGGCGATTCGATCCAGTGTCTGTTCGTCGAATCTGGCGAGGACGGTCTGGACGATGACCCTGAGGTATTCCTGCTGGACGAAAAGTCGAGTTCGATCGACCTGCGCCCGGCAGTACGCGAAGGGTGGCTGCTCGCAGTCCCGACCTTCGTGTCGTGCCGTGAAGATTGCAAAGGCCTGTGTCCGACGTGTGGCGTTGACCGCAACATTACGACCTGCTCGTGCGCATCGGATGGTGATGCACGATGGGCGGCGCTCCGTGAGATGACGGCATCTGTTGAGAGAAAAGGGAACACGGGAGTGCCGCATAACGAGGTTGTAGAAAAAGTCCCGATACGTGCCAATGTGGAAACGGAACTCACGACGGATCAGGACGTTGGCCTCGAAGAGAATCTGCGGTGCGATTGCCCTTTCGTCGAGGCCCGTGATGGCGCGCTACAAGCACATCG
>JBBSCJ010000062.1:0-3373 GCA_038250435.1 Gemmatimonadales bacterium
ATTGTGGATGCGCAGGCGCACGGCACGGGCTCCGAGCAAGAACTGTTGCTGCCCGTCGTGGACGCGCTAGCGGCGCTGCGGACGAGCGCCACCGTGCTCACGGCGGACGCGGGCTATCACAGCGAAGCGAATCTGGCAGCAGTGGCCGCGCGCGAAGTCGCCGCACTCATTGCCGATCCGGACATGCGAAAACGCGATGAACGCTTCGCGGATCGCGCGCATCACACGAGCGCCCCGAATCCCTTGCACGACAAGTCGGGTACGGCGAAGAAGGTGTTGGCCCTGTTTACACCGGATGATTTCACGTACGACGCCGACGCGCGCACCTGTGTGTGTCCGGAGGGGAAATCCCTCTACCGAAAGGGCGCGAGCAACGTCACGAATGGTTATGTCGGCGAACACTTTCGGGGCACCAAGCGCGACTGCGGGCCGTGTACGCAGCGTACACAATGCCTGCGTACCCCGGACACCACCGTCGTGCGGAACGTCGCCTTCTTTCGGGGGCGCGAAGACACCACGGAGACCGAGACGCATACCATGCGCATGCAGCAGCGCCTCGATACGCCGGAGGGGCGCGAGCAGTACGGCCGCCGATTCGCCACCGTGGAGCCAGTGTTTGCGAATGTGCGCTACAACAAGCGGCTCGATCGCTTCACGCTGCGCGGGCGCACGAAGGTGAATGCGCAGTGGCTGCTCTTCTGCCTCGTGCACAACATCGAAAAGCTAAGTCACGCGGGATATGCGGCGTAACACACACGGCGAGCGTCGTGCGCGCGGCCGTGAACCATGCGCGTATCGCGCACATTGCGCTGCAATCCGCAGTATGCAATTCGAATTCGATGACCGCCCAGGTTTTCGCGCGACGTAGGACCTTCACCACCGGTGCGTTGAGGCTTTTTCTACAGCCTCAACGCCAAGTTGTGCTGCAGCCGATCAAAGGAAATGCGGCGCCGGAGGCGTCGCTTCCAGAGCCCGGCGGTCAGCACCAACTCTCGTTAGCGCGCGGGTGGTGCGACGTCCGTCGGGAACATTCGCGCCGAGTGAAACACCGTCAGTATCGTGACGGCGTCAGGGTGTCGCTCGTACACGATGCGATAAGGTGGTCTGACGAGTTCACGCAACGATGGATCATTGCGCTCGGGCACGACGCGACCGGCTGTGGGATGGTCCTCAAGCAGCGTGACCGCTTCGTAGAGCCGCGTCACGACGAGTTGCGCCATGATCGGCGAGTCGCGGCCGATGTAGTCGCGGATGCTTTCGAGGTCGCTCGCTGCAGTCTCAGTCCAGCGGATGACCGTCACAGCCCGAGGCGGCGCTTCATGTCGTCATGAGCGATCGTGCGGCCAGACTCGGCGTCATGCTTTCCCTTTTCGATCTTGGCGAGGAAGAGAAGCCGCTCCATGGCGTCCTCGACAGAAGCGTTCTCCGGCAAGCGCTCCGCTGTTTCCTTGAGAAGATCCTTCGCGGTGGAGTGGGCCATGAACTTGCTCGACGGTTAAAGGGCTGCCTGAATCTAGCCCGCCAGGCCCCGCTTTGGCACAGAGGGCCTGCTGACGCGCTAACGAGGTTGTAGGATAAGTCCCGGACGGTGCCAGTGTGGAAACGGAACTCGATACGCGATGACGGGTGTTGGATGCGGTGAAGGTGTCGCCGTTTTGTCTCGCTGTCGAGAGTCTGCCATGGCCCGCTATAAGTTGCTCGATACGAATCCGCAGTTCCTGAGCGTGGACCTCGCACGCCAGCTGCTCCCCGGTACGTTCGAGCACGCGCTGAATCATTTGCTGGACCACGAGGTGGATCTGGCGCACTTTGATGCGCGGTTTCGCAACGACGCGACCGGCGCGCCCGCGTATCCGCCGGCGATGTTGCTCAAGGTCGTGCTGTTCGCGTACTCGCAGGGCATCGTGCGGAGTCGGGCCATCGAGCGGGTGTGCCAAGAGCACGTGACGTTCATGGCGTTGTGCGGCATGAGCGCGCCGCACTTCACCACCATCGCCCACTTCGTCAGCTCGCTCCGTGATGACATCGCGACAGTATTCGCCGCTGTCCTGGCCGTGTGCGACGGCCAAGGGTTGATCGGGCGCGAGATGTTCGCGATTGACGGCGTGAAGTTGCCGAGCAACGCGTCGAAGCATCGGAGCGGGACCCGCGCCGAGTTCACGCAGCGGGCCGAGAAGCTGGAGGCCGCCGCGAAGACGATGCTCGACCGGCACCGCGAGACCGATACCGCCGAGCTCGAGCCCGATCTCGCGGCCAAGACCACCGAGCGGATCGCGCGACTCACGCGCGATGCGGAGCAATTGCGCGCGTGGTTGGCGACGCATCCCACCGATCGGCACGGCCCGACGGGCGGACTGCGCAAGAGCAATCGTACCGACAACGAGAGTGCGAAGATGGCGACGGACAAGGGCGTGATCCAAGGGTATACCGGCGTGGCCGCCGTCGATGCCAAACATCAGATCATTGTCGAGGCGCAAGCGCATGGCACGGGCTCCGAGCAGGAGCTGCTGTTGCCGATCGTGGAGGCGCTCGCGGCGCTCCGAACGAGCGAAACGGTGCTCACCGCCGACGCGGGGTACCACAGCGAGGCGAATCTCGCATCGCTTGCTACTCTCGAGGTGAAGGCGCTCATCGCCGATCCGGACATGCGCAAACGCGATGAACGGTTTGCGGCTCGCGAACACCATACGTCTGCGCCGAATCCGTTGCACGACAAGTCGGGCACCGCGAAGAAGACGCTGCCGGTGTTTGCGCCGAGCGATTTCACGTATGACGCCGACGCGCGCACCTGTGTGTGTCCCTCGGGGAAGTCGCTGTATCGGAAAGGGGCGAGCAACGTCACGAACGGCTATGTGGGCGAACACTTTCGCGGCGCGAAACGCGACTGCGCCCCGTGTGCCCTGCGCGTGCAATGTCTGCGTACCCCGGACACCACGATGGTCCGCAACGTCGCGTTCTTTCGCGGGCGAGAGGACGCGGACACCGAGACGCACACGATGCGCATGCAGCAGCAGCTTGATACGTCGGCGGGGCGCGAGCAGTACGGCCAACGCTTCGGCACCGTGGAGCCCGTGTTTGGTAACTTGCGCTACAACAAGCGGCTCGATCGCTTCACGCTGCGTGGCCGGACCAAGGTCAACGGCCAATGGTTGCTCTTTTGCTTGGTGCACAACATCGAAAAACTCACCCACGCGGGGTATGCCGCCTAAATCATGGGGCCGGAACGGTGCGCGCGATCCTAAACACTGCGTGCCTCGCGACAATCGCTCCGCGCTACCGACTATCAATGTCGAATCGACTGAATGCGCGCGCTTTCTGCGCGATGCGGGGGCCTCACCGGAGGTGCGTTGAGGCTTTTTCTACAGCCTCAACG
>JBBSCJ010000063.1:0-3260 GCA_038250435.1 Gemmatimonadales bacterium
CGTGCGGGCGCGGGGGTGCATCTGTTTCTCGTCGTCAAGTTATTGTGGGGCTTCACGAAGGTGCGGTATCGCGGACTCTACAAGAACACGGTGCGCGCGTTGGCCGCCTTTGCGCTCGCCAACCTGCATCGCGTGCGCTACCGATTGATGGTGCAAGGCACGTAGTGCGCGCGCGAGGGCCGCCGCTCGGGCGAATCGCCCGCTGCGACTCGCAGAACGGCGCGCGGACGCCTGTTTTTCGTGCGATCGACGCCATCAGAGGCGCTGCACACCGAAAAACTATCCACACCGTCGTTCAGGCTCACCTGTGCAGAGGTTCCTTAGGTATGTCGTGAGCTCCGTTTCCACATCGGCACGCATCGGGACTTTTTCTACAGCCCCGTTACGGTCTCGTTCGAGGATGCCGCCACAGCCACGGGGCTTCGCAAGCGCAGCGACCGTGACGGCTCGCTGCGCCTCGTGACCATCGAAGGCGTCGATCGCAGCGCTTGCGGCGGCACACATGTCGCGCGCACCGGTGAGAATGGCGCGATTCTCCTGCGTGGCGCCGAAAAGACGAAGGGCGCGACACGAATCACGTTCCTCTGCGGCGCTCGCGCCGTACGGCAGGCGCGTCATGATGCGACATTGCTCGAGCAGGCGTCCCGGACGCTGTCCGCGTCTCCCGACGATCTCCCCGAACTGGTGGCCCGGCACGTTGTGCGGCTCACTGCCAGTGAACGGGATCGCAAGCGACTGGCGCAAGCGCTCGCGACGTATATGGCCCGGGAGCGGTACGACGCCACGCCTCCCGGTACCGACGGCATCCGTCGCGTCCTCGGTACCGGTGGCGGCGATGTGCAAGAGAGCGAACCGTTGGCGCAACGGCTCATCGCGCTCGGCGGGTGTGCCGTCCTCGTACTCGACGTACTCAGCGACCAGACAGGGGGGATCTTGTTCGCCACCTCGGAAGACACCAATTTCGATGCCGGGCAACTGCTGCGTGCCGCGTTGCAGCTCTGCGACGGACGCGGTGGCGGGTCACCGCGCTTCGCGAGAGGCGCCGTTCCGGATGCTACCCACTTGCCCGCGTTCCGAACCACACTCGGCTTCTGAATGCACCATGAGTCAATTCTTCACCTCTTCACCGGATTTTCAATGCCCACACGGCTCAACGGCCTCTGGCGCCTGTCATCGATCGCAGCGCTGTTGTTCTCACTTCGTGCAGAGGCGCAGGCCCCGCTTCGCTTGGGCGTGTTCGGTGGCATCAACTCGGCGTCGATCAGCGATCTGAGCATCGCCCCCGAGCTTTTTGACCTGGGCTTTCCCTCGAGTAGCAACCGGCGCACTGGCGCGCAGTTCGGTGCCTATCTCACGTGGCCACTTCGCAGCGGGTGGCCGCTGCAACCGGTGCTGCACTTCGTGCAAAAGGGCGTCCGCATCGACGAGCGAATCGCGACGTTCGTATTTTTGCCGAATGACGGTGTTCTTCCCGGTGAGCCGTTCGACGCGACGTTCGGTGTGAATCTCTCGTATCTCGAAGTGCCACTGCTGGTGCGCCTCGATGCTGCGGCCACGCGCCGATGGCGCCCGTTCGCGGTACTCGGTCCGTCGTTCGCTTATCGCACCGACTGCCGCCAAACCGTCTTATCCAGCGGGCGGGGTGACGAAACGGACTGCGATGAAGAGCGTAACAACTTTTTACGACCAGAGTTACCCGGCAACGGTGATTTCTTCAGGAAGACGGACTTCGGAGGCGTCATCGGCGACGGGATCACCACCGCCGCGAGCGGTCGTGATCTCTCCGTGCAACTGCGCTACAGCCAGAGTCTGCTGTCGATCGCGCGCGACGATACCGACAGCGTCTCGCCGCGAAACAGCGGAATCTTGCTGCTCGTCGGCGTGGGTTTCTGATGCAGATCGCCAGACCGGAGACAAACGAGCACGCGCCGTGGTACGCGGGGTATATCGAAACGGCACATCAGCTTATGGTGCAACAGTCCGTCCCCGATCTGACCACGTACCTTGCGCAGCAGGTGGACGCCCTGCGGCAGATGCTCGATGCGGTGGACGAATCTCGCGCGGCCTTTGCCTACGAACCCGGGAAGTGGACGCTAGCCCAGTCGCTTCTGCACGTCGCGGACGCGGAGCGCGTCTTTTCGTACCGACTGCTCCGGATCGCCCGGGGCGACAGCACGGCGCTCCCCGGTTTTGATCAGGACGCGTGGGTGCCGGAGAGCGGTGCCACCGAACGCTCTCTCGACTCCATTCTGAGTGAGATCAGCGCGGTCCGGCTCAGCTCCCTGGCGCTGGTGCATTCGTTGAGCGGCACCGCGCTCGAGCACAAGGGAATCGCCAGCGGTTATCCGTGCTCCGCGCGAGCGCTGGCGTGGATGATCGCCGGCCATTTTGCCCACCATTTCGTGCTCACCCGCGACCGGTATCTGCCCTGAGGCGCTCGGGACAAACGCGACGCCGAGTGAAATCCGCTAGATTGAGAGGCTGTGGCGCTCCGTCGTGGGGCCGCCCGCTTGCCCCGTCCGAGTCTTCCGGAGCTCCTCGTGTCCGCTGCGCCTGCCGCTGTTTCTCCGTCTGCCGCACCCACCGGGACGTCACGTCTCGCGATCGATACTATCCGCACACTCGCGATGGACGCTGTTCAGGCCGCAGAGTCGGGGCACCCCGGCACGCCGATGGCCCTCGCCCCGCTCGCGTATTCGCTATACACGCGCCACCTGCGCCATGATCCATCGGCCCCCGCGTGGGCCGATCGCGACCGCTTCGTCCTGTCAATCGGACATGCGTCCATGCTGCTGTACGGCTCGCTGCATATGGCCGGCTATGAGCTTCCGCTCGAAGAGATCCGCAATTTCCGCCAGTGGCAGAGCAAAACGCCCGGGCATCCCGAAGTGCACCATACCGCCGGTGTGGAGACAACCACCGGACCGCTGGGACAGGGCCTCGCCAATGCCGTAGGCTTCGCGGTGGCGGAGGCGCATCTCGCGGCCACGTTCAATCGCCCCGGGCACGACATCGTCGATCATTACACGTACTTCGTGGCGGGCGACGGCTGTCTCATGGAAGGAATCTCGCACGAGGCCGCGAGCTATGCCGGGCACTTCAAGCTGGGCAAGCTGATAGGCTTCTTCGACGACAACGGCATCACCATCGACGGCAGCACGGCACTCTCGTGCAGCGATGACACCGCCAAGCGGTTCGACGCCTATGGCTGGCAAGTGCTGCACATCGCCGACGTGAATGACCTCGACGCAATCGATGCC
>JBBSCJ010000064.1:0-3035 GCA_038250435.1 Gemmatimonadales bacterium
CGCCATCTTTACGTACATTGAAAGCTGGTACAATCGGCACCGCCGGCATTCGAGTTTGGGCTTTCTCAGTCCGATCGACTACGAATTGCAGCAGACTTCGCTGCCGCAATCGTCGAAGGCAGCATAAACCGCGTGTCCACTAAAGTCTGGGAAGCTCACCGTGACACTTGCGCAGTTGCTTGCGACGTGGGTCACGCACGACTTGGGGCACATCGCACAGGTCGCCCGCGTGATGGCCACACACTGCCGTGATGCGGTCGGACCATGGCGTGCATACCTGCCGATTCTGGAACCGCGCAGCGGCGCATAAGGGCCGTGTTGTTCACGAGCTCAGACGTACCCGAACAGCGGCGGGAACACCGCCACCACGATCGCCGCCCACACCGCGTACACGGGGAGGTACTGCGTCTGCCAGCGCTCCACCGCGGCGAAACCGCTGCGTCCGCGCAGGAAACTGGTGTAGAGAATCGCGGACCATCCAAGGTTCACCAGCAGGATGGCATTCACGCCGAGCGCCGCGACACGATTCGGGCTCGCACCGAACTCGCTGATGCGCGCGCTGATCGCCCAGAGAGCCACGGCATCCGCGAGCAGGGCGCTCACCACCAGCACCACCGACATCACGTCGAAGATGCCTGACGGCGCCTGCGGATCGCGCGCCGAGATGGAGTAGAGCAGCAGCGCGAGCACCATCACGAGCAGCCCGTCGAAGGCAATGAGCATGTCGCGTTCGATCTGCACGCCGCGGCCAGTCACCAGCAGCGTCACGAGAAAGGTGACGAGGAGTATCGCGAACAGTGGTGTGAACAGGCGCGTCAGCACCGGCGCCATGTTCTCGATGACGCTCTGCTTCGCCTCGACCAGCCAGGACGCCACGAGTACCGCGCCCGCCGCACCACAGGGGATGAGCCACTGCTGCACGAACAGCTCGGCCTTGATCCCGATCATCTCGAACATCAACAGCAGGAACGCCGTGAACACACCGCCGCCGAGCGCGATCAGCACGTAGTAGATGAACAGTTCGCCGGAGAACCGGATGAAGTCCATGCGCCCCGCGACCTGTCGCCAGCGATCACCCGCATACGCGACGCCGACCACGAGCCAGAGCGCGATCGGCAGGTGCAGCACGGTGAGCACGAAGTTCGAGCTTTCCTCGCTGAACGTATACAGGTTTGCGAACACGGCGGCGACCACGAACGCCGCCACGAGCCAACGGACCACGCCGGCGTGCAGCCGGCGCTTCCAGACGAAGTAGCCGGTCAGCAGCGGCAGCACGAAGAACATGGCATTGCGGACCCAGATGTCCGCATTGCGATCGATCTGCAGGCCGAAGAGCTCCGGCACCTTGACCGCCACCGCGGCAACGGCGGCGAGCCCGAATGCCACCAGCGCCTCGGTCTGCGTGCGCGACTCCGGACCGGCTGCGTCCGACGGCACGACCACGAGCTGCTTCCAGAGACGCTCCGAATGCTCGAGCGCGAACTCACGCGAGAGAGTGTCGAGATCGCCCATGCGCTTCACGGCCACCAGGAACGCCTCGTCGGTGGCGAGTCCCGCACCGGTCAGGCCGGCGACCTGCTCACGCAGGTGGTCCTCCAGCTCGGCGACATCCACGGTATGAATCGCCTGCCGGCGACGGAGGTAGGTCCGCCACTTGTCGATCTGGTCCTCGAGCGATATGGCACGACTTGGCGTCGACATCATCGGGCTGGTTGCATGAGTGGCACGGCTGACATGGGGCCGAGGGCAGCGCCGGGCTGGGAGAGTGCCTGCCAGATGCCGCGGAGCGTGGCGTCCACTGCCTGCCACTGGCGGCGTTCCTCGGCGAGCTGTGCCCTGCCCTGCGCGGTGATAGCGTAGTACTTCCGGCGCCGACCGCTCTCGGCCAGCTCCCAGCGAGCCTCCACATAGCCCAGGCGCTCGAGCCTGTGCAGCACCGGATACAGCATGCCGTCAGTCCACTCGATGCCACCGGCCGAGAGTTCGCGCACGCGGCTGAGGATGGCATAGCCGTAGCTGTCGGCCTCGGAGAGGATGGCGAGGACGATCGGTGTGGAGGATGCGGCGATGAGGTCCTTGTTGATTTCCATGCGAGTCACGTTCTCCTCAGCTGGTGATCGCGTCGTGATTGATACCTTGCAGCGCTATACATGGCAGCACGATACATCGCAGCTCAATGTATAACAAGCGCAGTCAACACCTGTGTCGCCTGCCGCCTTCCGGCGAATCGTGCCGGTCGGACGGCCACCGTCCGCCTTTGCACGGCCCGGACGTGCGCGCCATGCGGAGGGGCTGCACGTGCTGCTCGCCCGAAACGCGAAAAGCCCCGACGGTCATCCCGTCAGGGCCCTCCTGCGTACCGCACTCTGCCTACCACGGGTTCGTGGCGGGCTCGCACCGTTCGCTGCTATGCGTCCCGTGTCATGCCTGCAACCCTCGCCAGCTCCGCCGCGCACCACGTCGATGCACGGCCGCACTTCACACCGAGTGATCACTCAGCGAGGCATCGGGATGATGCTCCGCGCAAACCACGACACGCCGGCAAACGCACCGAGGCGGAACGCATCATTGTCGAAGCCATAGCCTGCGTTCGCTTCCATGCGCAACGCCAGACCTGTGCGCAACGGGATCTTGATGCCGTACCCTGCGACGACACTGAACTGGTTGTCGCTGCCACCGTCGTCGCCGCCGGTCACGACGCCGGCGAGTCCAGCGAATGGCCGGAGGTAGGCGACACGCGCGCGCGTGGCGCTGGTGAGATCCGACGGCGCCCTGAAGTGATAGAGCGCACCGAGTTCGAGGTTGTAATTGAACTGGTACGGGACGTCCTCGACCTTGGTGTACGCCAGGCCGGCCGCGGGCTCGATGGACCAGCGCGAATCGCTCCCCATGAAGAATCCAATGCGGGCACGGGCCGCGGGCAGCGTGAGCTGGAATGATGACCGATCGCCGAGCCCGAGCAGTGCACCGGCGTCGAGTCCGAACTCCTGCGTGTTCGACGGCTGCGAGACCGTCGCCGCACCCTGCGCCGTCGC
>JBBSCJ010000065.1:0-1699 GCA_038250435.1 Gemmatimonadales bacterium
ATTCGGTCGCCTTGTGGCGGTACGTTTGCGTCGCGGCGTGGTTTCTCACGCCGCATACCCGGTGTGCGCCAGCTTTTCGATGTTGTGCACGAGGCAAAAGAGGAGCCACTGGCCGTTCACCTTCGTCCTGCCGCGCAGCGTGAAGCGATCGAGCCGCTTGTTGTAGCGCAAGTTGCCAAACACGGGCTCCACCGTGCCGAAGCGTTGGCCGTACTGCTCGCGCCCGTCTGGCGTATCGAGTCGCTGCTGCATTCGCATCGTGTGCGTTTCGGTCTCGGCGGCGTCTTCACGCCCACGAAAGAAGGCGACGTTGCGAGAAACCGTCGTCTCCGGGGTGCGCAGGCACTGCGTACGCAGCGCACAGGGGGCACAATCGCGCGGTGACCCCTGAAAGTGTTCCCCGACGTACCCGTTCGTGACGTTGTGCGCCCCTCGGCGGTTCAGCGACTTCCCGGCGGGACATACACACGTCCGCGCCTCCGCGTCGTACGTGAAATCACTCGGCGTAAACACGGGCACGGTCTTCTTCGTGTTGCCCGATTTGTCATGCAACGGATTCGGTGCCGTCGTATGGTGCTCGCGATCGGCGAACCGCTCGTCGCGCTTCCGCATGTCGGGGTCTGCGATCAGCGCCGTGACCTTGCGCGCCGCGAGCGCGGCCAGATTCGCTTCACTGTGATAGCCCGCATCGGCCGTGAGCACGGTCTCGCTCGTCCGGAGCGACTCGAGCGCGTCAACCACCGGCAGTAACAGCTCTTGTTCTGAGCCCGTGCCATGCGCTTGCGCGTCGACAATGATCTGATGTTTCGCATCGACGGCCGCCACCCCTGTGTAGCCCTGCACCACGCCCTTATCGGTCGCCATCTTCGCGCTGTCGTTGTCCGTGCGATTGCTCTTGCGTAACCCGCCCGTCGGCCCGCGCCGATCCGTGGGATGCGTCGCCAACCACGCGCGCAATTGCTCCGCGTCTCGTGTGAGGCGCGCGATCCGCGCCGTCGTCTTGGCCGCGACATCGGGCTCGAGCTCCAGCGCATCGGTCTCCCGGTGTCGCTCCAGCATGATCTTCGCCGCCTGCTCCAGCTTCTCCGCCCGCTGTGTGAACTCGGCCCGCGTGCCGCTCCGATGCTTCGATGCATTGCTCGGCAGCTTCACGCCATCAATGGCAAACATCTCCCGCCCGATCAGCCCTTGCCCGTCGCACACGGCCAGGACAGCGGCGAATACTTGCGCGATGTCATCACGGAGCGAGCTGACGAAGTGGGCAATGGTGGTGAAGTGCGGCGCCGACATGCCGCACAACGCCATGAACGTCACGTGCTCCTGACACACGCGCTCGATCGCCCGGCTCCGCACGATGCCCTGCGAGTACGCGAACAGCACCACCTTGAGCAGCATCGCAGGGGGATACGCCGGCGCGCCCGTGGTGTCATTCCGGAATCGCGCATCGAAGTGAGCCAGATCCACTTCGTGATCCAAGAGGTGATTCAGCGCGTGCTCGAACGTACCGGGGAGCAGCTGGCGCGCGAGGTCCACGCTCAGGAACTGCGGATTTGTATCGAGCAACTTATAGCGGGCCATGGCAGACTCTCGACAGCGAGACAAAACGGCGACACCTTCACTGCATCCAACACCCGTCATCGCATATCGAGTTCCGTTTCCACAGTGGCACCGTCCGGGACTTATCCTACAACCTCGTTAG